>CAWHOW010000064.1:0-24514 GCA_963831005.1 uncultured Bacteroidota bacterium | reverse complement strand
GTTATGTCCTCTACTTCGTAAGATTCTCGTATTGCTATTTGATATTACTTTAGATATCGTCGGTTAAAATTATACTTGCTTTCATTTCCAACCCGTACCATCAGCAAACCGGACATTTTTCTATGGTTTCAAATATTGATTTCCAGGCGCTATACCTTTTGACGGGTTCTGCCCGATTCAAATTTCCTGCGGAGGAAAATAGTATGCTTGGCACGATCGTTACTCATTTCATCTTTCAGTTTCTCATAAAGTTTTCTTCTATTCAATCCGTTATGAAGGTCTATGAAATCAATAACAATTATTCCGCCCATATCACGTAATCTGAGTTGCCTTGCTACTTCCGTCAGCAGCTTTTCCAGGTTTCTTCAAATGCGTTTTGTTTCCTGGTTGTTTTCCGAATTCGAGCAATGTGCAGTTAACATCAATTACATGCCCAATACTTAGATTGTGCTCAATAATCAGATAAGCGCCCTTTTCAAAGAAACATTTTTCCAAATGAACTTTTTATTTGTTTCTCGAATCCGAAATGTTCGAATATGGGAACTTTTCCCTTAAATAGTTTCACAATATCTTGTAAATCAGGCAATGCGTCGAAGCATCATTTTTTATTCATGCCATAAAGTCAAGGATCATTAACATGTATACTATTAAAAGAAACATTCAATAAGTCTCTTCCATAAGGAAAGTGCGATTAAGCTCACCGATAATTTTCAATGGGGCTTTTGCTAAATTTAATGTGCTTAAATGGTTTCCCATTTCTTAACCAATTTTGATATCGGGCATCAAGCTCGGCTACCATTTTATTTTCGGCAACAGTACGAACAATAACACCAGAAATTCTTAGGTTTTATACTTAAAGCCAATCTTTTCGCCTCTTCTTTCTTCGGGGGCTTTTTTTTTCTAAACTGAAACCTTATAGAAAAAGAAACAGGTAACTATATTTCCGGCAAAGGACAATTAGAGCTTACTCGTGGCCCTTTAAGTCGAAATGATTTTTTTCAACCTGCACCAATACTTGTTGATTAGACTTAGGGCATTTGGATATTTTTCCTGTCTTTTCAATGTCCACTTCCATTTTGAAAATCTTCCGATTACGTTCAGGCTGCTTGCCGGTTAAAGCAAGTTTGGTAAGTTTATTTAGATAATACTTCAGTCCCAATCGAGGTAATGCGCAAGCATCCTTTTCATATCCCACATCAATAAATCATGCATTCAGGCCGGGGATTACTTTTTTAACTTTTCCCAGGTAAATATCGCCTACAGCATAGTTCTTGCCGCTGGTATCTCTTGTTAATCTCAACAAGACGCTTATCTTCAAGCAAAGCAATCACCCTTCGAACTGGTTTGCGTCTATGATTAATTCTTTATTCACAATAAAATAGATTAATGTACCAACGATCTCCCTTAAGGAGGTGAACATAGTGAAGAAGAACGAATTGACAGTAAAATCAAATAATAACATAACGCTATATAGCATTATGTTATTATTATAAGAGGAAACATGTTAACGTAATAAAATAAGAAAAAGGATTATTTTTTTCTTATGCCTATTTTTTTTTTGACGTTTTTTTACGTTTATGGGTTGCCGTTTTATGTCTTTTTTCTTTTCCGCTTGGCATAGAAAACCTTTTTTAAATTATTAATACAATACGTTTTGGGAGAAATTATTTTACGTGTTTCTTCACTTCGTTAACAAAAGTCTTAGCCAAGCATAAAAGCCAGAATCTTATGGGATGTAATAATTATAGTAGTGTTTTTTCAATGTTTTTCCTGTTTTTTCGCCACGTTTCTTCACAATAAGCTACCAAAACCCCTTAAATAAACATTTTCTCCTTTTGCTAATGAAGCTTTAACAGCATTAGTAAATGATTCAACTGTTGCCTGAACAAACTTTCTTCAACTCCTGTCTTAGTAGCAATTACTCTACGATTTCTGTTTGTCATAACTTAACTTATTTTTAAATTTTAATATTTAATACATTTATTGGGGTGCAAAGATATGTTTTTTTTTACTGATTGTAAAAATTTAATAAAATATTTTTTTTTAATTCACTGGATATAAATTTGTTTTCATTTGGAAATGAACTTTTCTTCCCCAAATCATTAACTAATTTAAGGAAAATAAAAGGACATTCCCTAGCATGGGGCCCGGGCGATTGATATTAAAATTTGGCTTTCTGAAATGATTCTTGGCAAACAGGGGTTGAGCTAAGGGTTAGGCTACCTACGGTTGTTTTGTAAAGTCATTTCCAACTATACAGTTGCTTGCTTAAAGCCACAGAAGAGAGAATAATGAAGAAATGGCAAGGTTTGAAGGGATATTATTAAAAGAGCATGTAATATGCTTCATATCTCAGCCAAGCTCATTGTAAATGAATATAATGGTATATTTCCTGGTGTATCCTTTTCTTTACTTAAAAAAACTTCCAGAATTGGCGATTATACTGCTGCTGCCATTTCATCCTTTGCCTTAATAAACCAGAATGCATTTGTGATTAATGGAATGTTCTAAGGGTCATTAGAAAGATTTTTTCGGATTAAACCATCTGTAGATAGTCCATAAACTAAAAAAGAAAATTTATAATATTGTATCAGAAACTAATTTCCAAAAAGAACCTGGACTATTTAACCAGCCATGGAGTTGGTGAATTACAATACTTATACCCACGGAATCCAAAATGCGAAGATTGCTGTATGAATCATTTCTGTTATGCCTCTAAAAGAAAATGGTTATTTAATTCATTAAAAAGAAAAGAATTGAATAAAAATAGATATTTTAATTATCTCGTTATACAATTTCATTAAAAATAAAAGTAATTATATCTATATCAGGAAACGGACAGAATCTGATATTTGGAAAAGTTACTATGATTTTCCCAGCATTGAAACTAAAGCATATATAAACCATGACGAGATGTTGTCTTCTTTACGAATGGAAGACTTTCTTTAGGAAAGCGAAGCCTGTAGTTAAAAACATTTCGCCTGTTTTTCAAACATCAATTGACTCATCAAACACTTAATGTAGCTTTCTATGATGTTATTATTAAATCACCCCTGCAAAATATCCCCCGGAAACGTAAAAATGGTTCTGAAAAATGAAATAAAGAAATTTGCTGTTCCTCGATTGATTGATAGAATATATAGAAACAAAACAATTTTATGAAGTAGAATAGATTTTATTAAATGAAATAGAATATTTAGAAATACAGTTAAAAATTTTTATACTTTTGAAAAGAAAACAAAAGTCAAATTATATAAATTTAATTTTATGGCCGAGTAAATAAAGTAATATTGATAGGTAACCTTGGTAAGGATCCCAAAGTACGCTCGCTTGAAAGCGGAGCTAAGGTTGCTTCTTTCTCGCTTGCAACTACTGAATCATATAAAAATAAAGAAGGTCAAAAGGTTGATCAAACCGAATGGCATAATATTGTTATGTGGCGTGGGCTTGCCGAAGTAGCTGAAAAGTATCTTAAAAAAGGAAGTCAAATTTATCTTGAAGGAAAAATCAGAAGCCGTTCATGGGATGATAAGGAAGGAAATAAACGATATACTACGGAAATTATCGCAGATACATTCACTATGTTAGGAGCAAAAAGAGAGGAAACTTCTTCTTCGGCAGAACCAGAAACCCCGCCAGTCGCCCCCGGACAGGATGATGATTTACCTTTTTAATAACCAAGAGAGATACTACCCACTATTACCTGAAATTATATATCTAATAAAAACAAATGCACCATCTAGGTGCATTTGTTTTTTATAAATACTACAATGCAGTATATTTTAAGGAACCAAAGTGACACGGCCAATCTGTTCATGTTCTGGACCATCGTTAAATTCTCTGACAATAATTCTATGAAACATATACATCCATAACAACATCATCCTTGACGTTACCATTGTTATTAATAGTTCCATTCCATCCTTTTGCATGTCCTTCAGGAGCATTTGTAATATCCCATTCAGTTGTATGAAATATTAAATCTCCCCAACGGTCATATATATACTCATTATAATTATTAGGATCTATATTTGATCCTTGTGGTGCAAACACATTGGTCAGTTGGTTTATACCATGTGGTGTAAAGGCATTTGGAATGTAGAAAGTAAATATGTCTTTAACCTTTACTGTATCTATAATAGTATCTTTACAACCATTGGTGTCTGTAACAATTAAAGTTACAGGATATGATCCGATTGCATTATATTGATGCCAGAATTGAGTACCGGATTCACTATTTCCATCGCCAAGTGTCCATTGCCAGTTTACCACTGATCCTAATGACTGGTAATCAAATGATACAATTGCATCAAGTATAGTTGTTATCTTCAGATGTACAGAAAATATGCATTGGGGCCGGGAATATTAGAAACATTTATTGTCTTAGTTGTGGTACATCCTCCATCACTTATTGTAACCGAATAAATTCCTAATGTCAGTCCTGTATCTACGGGTGTAGTTTCCCATTACTCCACAAGTAAGAATAAGGCACACCATGCCCGCCATAAGCTGTTGCTGTTGCCGTACCATTTCCACGATTACATATCTCGGGAACACTGGTAACTGATACTGAAGGGCCTGCAATAGGATTAATTATTGTCTGAACCGTTGCCGTACAACTATTTGAATCAGTCACGGTTCACAATATATGTTCCACTGGGAACATTCAATATATTCTGCGTTGGTTGTAATGGAGATGTATTCCAATTAAATTTTAAAGGAGGTGTTCCTCCTATAACATTAATATTGGCTGCACCATTTGAAAATCCGCAATTTGCAGGAGTAGTATTTAACAGCGATACATTAGGGGGCGGAGAATTCGATATTATTACATTAGCAGTAGCTGTACACCCATTCACATCTTTTATCGTAACAGTATAATTTCCAGCGCTTACATTTTGGAGTATAGGCTGATTTTGTAAATTGCTACCAGATAAATGTAAATGGGCTGTTACCACCTGATGGCACAGCTGTTGCACTTCCATTCTTTGCAGAACAAGTTTCATTCACTTTATTTGGAATAGAAACAGTAGGACCCGGCAGAGGGATCAATGAATTTATTGCGGTTGACATTCAAAGAACCATCTGTTACTGTCACTGTATATGTTCCTGCCAAAACGTTACTTAAATTCTGTGTAATTGCGCTATTGCTCCAGATATATGTAAATGATGGAGGTGTTCCACCTGCGACACTTTAAAGAAACACAAACCATCTGCCTGAGCACAATGAGAATTTACAGTTGATATTGTTAAAGTAATAATTGGATGGCTGCCTACATTAAAAATAGCCGTATTTGAGCATCCCGCTACATCTATAACTGTAACAGTATAGGTCATATTTCCCGGGAGGTTTGATATGTTCTGAGTAACGGCTCCTGTTGACCACAAATAAATATATGGTGTTGCTGGATCCGTTATTGTAATATTTACTGACCCATTACTTAAACCCGCACAACTTTCACTTTGTGTAACACCATTAATCAGAGGACCTGGAATATTTAATACAGTTCCTGGAAGAATGGCAACACAGCCAGGTCAGAATAAATTGGTAACAGTCACTGAATAAGTCGTTTCTACCGCCAACAATATTTGAAACTGTATCAGTAGTTGCACTCGAAGGATTCCACAAATAATTGAATGGAGAGCATTCCACTAGTAACACCAACATATACCGAGCTTCATTTGATAAATTACAGGTAAAGGAACTGCCAAATTGTGCTAAAGGTCAGATAGAAAATTATTTCTATTTGTTTATTGATTGCAGTGCAATGATTTACATCTGTTAAACTTCTCAGTTACAGTATTTAAGTTGCTGCCAGATATGCCTGTCAAATTATGAGAGGTTGACGAATTATTCCATAACCACATATATGGAGATGTTCCCCCAGTTGTATTACAGTTATATTTCCATTTGACATACTGCAAGTCTCATTACTTGTAACTAAATATTCTCACAGAAGGGCCGCAATATTAGGAATAGTAAACTGAGCCATTACCGGACATACACCATCATTTTAATCAGTTAAACAAAGAAATAATTACCTGCCGGAAGTCCTGTTGCCACAGAAGTAGTTTGAGGTGAAACAGTATTCCGAAAAATAGGTCTAACTACCACTACCGCCAGTAGCAATAACTGTAGCTGTACCATTTGCGTTACCCAATATATCGGGAGTTGAACTACGTATCAATTAACATGCCCGATGGTGAATTCACACAGCTCGCTGCTATTGTACAGAACAGCTATTTGCGTGTGTAACAGTAACAACATACCTCCTGCAGCTAAATTTGATGCTGTTTGTGTTTCTGAGCAGGCGCTAAATTCCAGTTATAAAGTATAAGGCGAAGTTCCTGCTCGATAAATTTACTGTGATTGAACCATTTTATTGTCACAGGTTGCAGGAGTGGAGTTGGTAATACCCGCAGGTAAAGGATTAACAGTAACAGATTACAGAGCTACTACTACGGGCATCCTCCTTGGAGCAAATGCTGTGACGGTATATACAGTCTGTATTTGTAGGAGACACTGAAATTATTTGAATATGTTGTACCCCTATATCCAATTATGAAAACGTGTCGTCCATTTTCCGCTTGCAGCAATATTTGCTGTCAGCTCCTCGACGATAGTTGGTGCGGCTGGTGTAAAAACTGGAATATCAATAGATTAGACGGAAGGGTATATAAAAGAGTACATCCAGTTACTGAAGGTGCATGTACATGTAATATTATGCCCATTCAGCACATTATGAATAGTAATAGTATCTGATGTGCCATTAGAAGTCACATTCATACCTGAGCAATTGACATACGACCAGTCATAATCGCATAACCTGCAGGAGCTGTGAATGAGATCGGGAGTGCCAACGCATTGTTAAGTTAAAGTAGAATGCTCCGCAGTTACAGGTAAGATAGGCATAACCAAAATGTGATCCGGCACCATTGTTAGGATTGCAATCTATCGTGTTCACAATTTATGGTAACCGGATTTTTCCAATTTGAGATGTTAAATCAACACTAACAGAAGTCCAGTTTTTCCATAAAACGAATCTCTAGTTGAATGATCACAGTCATCATTAGGGTCCAGCTATGCATTCCTGATATCTGGGATCCCTGAAACAGCTTTTATAAACACTATAATAGCCGCAAGCCGAATCAATGAGTGTACCAGTAGAACTTGAAGAATTTTAATAAAAAAGGCTTGGTCTTGTTTATGGTCCATGGCCACTAGAATTACCGGGGTCGTGAAGCACAACAGCATATTGATAAGTAAATATACAACTTGAAGTTGTCGGAGTATAAGAATCAGGACAATTGTTATTCCTTCCATATGTTGACTCCAACACCTCCTGTACAATTTACTATACAAGGGTTTCCAGAGCCTAACAGAATAACCACCCGAAGGAGGTATTTCATTTAACATGTTTTGTGTTCGGGATCAGTTTTGCGATTGAGTAATCAAGGTTTTTTTCCAGTATATATAGCAAAAGTATTGGCATTTGTAACACCGATATTTGATCCTCCGGTAGCGAACATAAGTAGCTGTAGTTGGTAGTAGCTGACAAGAGTAGAAGTATAATGACCGGTCGTACCGACCAATTTACCACTAATAGACCCTGAAAGAAAACTTTCATCTGGGCATTGCGAAAATCCCATGCTATATAGCGATGTGAATAAGAATAATACGAATATCTTTTTCATATTATATTTTACATTTATTGTTATACATCTCAAATAATTTTTATACAAAAATCCCCAAAAACAACTCTTTAATTCCTTTTTCTTTAGCATTAAGACATAGCATTTCAAAGAAGGTTGCCTTTTATGCCAAAATTAACATTTTATTATCATTGTCAAATGGATTAAGACAAAATGTATTAAGTAAGGTTGCCTATATGTATAAGTATTTCTCCTAGTACCAATGCTAAATTAAATAACATATCAAATATTCAAATTATTTAACTTAATATTTTAAAACTATGCTAAATATATTAAGCATAATAATACTTATGTTATGTTAAAAACACTGGAATGAAATGACGTATCTGCAAGAAAGAGAGCCTGTAATAACAGGCTCTCTTTCTTGCAATAATAAAATAATTACAGAAAATCCATGGGTTACAGCAATGGTCTAACTACTCGATCAATTCAGGTAGATCCATGCCAATATTATTCAAATCAATAGTTGGCACTCCATTACTGTTCCAGCCTCTTCTTTTGTAAACAGCATCCAGTAGTTGTTCATATCGGTGCCTTCACAGTATGCGCGCGTTCTGCAACACTTTTCGGTAGTAGTTTTTCCCATCGGATCAATGCCGATAAGTTCTTTAATTTGTTTGTCGTAGCGTTCCTGCCTTGATTCGTATTCTTCATTGGTTACTCGGCCACAGGCACGATAAGGTTGTGCATCGTGTTTACGTAAACCATTAATTCTTCGAATCTAAATATCTTTTGGAAGATTATGTGCAGACCCTTTCCGACTGAAATTTGACTTCTTTATTATCAATCGGCAAACCAGTAACTGCAGTAAAAATCGCGAGATAATTATCCACATGTTCAGGAACTTTTGCAGGTTCAGCAGTTTGTTTATTGTTTTCGGGTTCCACATCATTCCATGGGAGCTTACATAATCCCATTAATCCAAACCATGTACGAAACATAGGAAAGTAATGCAAAGCTTCCGCTTTTTTCTCAAATGTTGGAATCTGGTTATTTACCATATCCATAAATATAAACCAAGTTTCATCATGCTGAGGACCTTTGTTTGTCATTGCATAACCACCTTGCTGTGCAAGTGATTCTTTGGAAACATATTGAGAATATTCAAGTCCTTTGTTTTCCATTCCAATATCCTGCATAAACTTAGGATCGCCCCAACCGCTCTTTGCAAATAATTCTTTCATTTTACGAACACCAAGTCCGGCAATTTTTCCAAAGCCTTCTCCTCTTGCCATCTGGTGAAGCATTTCCATCATAGCTTCCCAATTTCCGAAATGAAGTTCAAGGCCACCGGTTCTTTCCTTATTTAATATGCCATTTTCATAACACTCCATTATAAAAGCCGTGAGGGTTCCATAAGTAATAGTGCAAATACCATAGGTGTCGCAATAGAAATTGCACTCAATCACATGATCGGCTTCAAATACACCTACGCAGAACCAAGACTTCCGGCTGTTTCATATTCAGGCCCGTCAACAGTTACTTTAGTTCCTTTATATGGACCTGTTTTAAGTTTCGAAATTATCCACCGCTTTAGCACAAGCCATAGTACAGCCAATCCAACAACCATCAGGTAAACCTTGTGTAAACTTCGATTTCCATATTTCTGAATGAAGTCCACCGGCTTTTTCATGGCTACCGAATTTAAAATTATGGGTTGGTAAGAGATCATAATCATTCATTACCTCAACAAGATGGGCTGTGCCTTTTGTCCGCATCTCGCATTGCTTATCATCGAGTTCACGAATCTCTTTATTAAAACGCTTACCGCGTTCAGCAATAGCTTCAAGGTTTACAACATTGTTCAGGTTTCCTTTTACTCCTGAATATTTTACATACCAAAGCTTTTATTTTCTTATCTCTAGTACTGTTCCAATACCACCACGACCTGCTTGTTTAAGTCGGATCGTTTTTCTTCTTCGATCCCAGAAACTAAAATTCAGCATACCTATGAGGCTATTCTGCGCAGCCATCCCGGCAGAAACAACACCAATATTCATTTTATCTTTTTCATCATTTGCATACATTTCAGTAAGTTCTTCTGCCAAAATATGACTGTCTATAGATTCCTCTGAAGCCTCTTCAATTGTAATACGACTATTGACTCCATCAATAAGTATGATCACTTCTTTCTTTGCTTTTCCCTGCAATTCCACAGCATCAAAACCTGAAAACTTCATGAAAGGACCAAAATAGCCACCTACGTTACTGTCAATAACAATATCTGTCTGAGGTGAAATAGCTACAACCAGCGACTTTCCTGTTCCTGAATACTGTGTAATACCGGCGATAGGCCCTGGGGAGATCACTATTTCATTCTCGGGGTCATTCCATTTTGTATTAGGTTTTGTGCCATCCCATAACAGCCTTAACCCAAATCCTTTTCCACCAATGAATTTTTCTTTCATCTGGTCAGAAACAGGTTTCTCAGCAATCGTATTATCCGACAGATTAATATATAATGTTCTGTTGTTATAACCTCGTACTATGGGAGAACTTTGATATTTGTATTCTTTCAGTAATACATGCTTGGCTTTCATTTCCTGTACATTCTTCATATTGAATCTCCTTTGATGTTAAATCGTTAACGATACAAAATTACAAAATAAGATTAATCAAATGCATTTTCCGAAAACTTTTCTCTTTATGCAAATCCATGCATATCGGGATATTCAGGTATTTTCCGAATTAATTTTAGCTCAATTACTTCAACAAAACCAGTAGAGTCAGGATTGATTTTTGAACAGAAACTTAATAATTTTTTTTGGTTAAATACATCTATTGCTGCAAAACATGTTTACTTTTGCAGACTCAATCTATATTGAAGTTCTTGCGAATTTATTATGTGAATTAAAATCAGCCTATATGAAAAACGAAGAATTAGATGTTTGCAACGAGAAAGACACTGAAAAAGCAAACAATGAAAAGAAAGAAAAGAAAAGAGCTATTCCTGTAAGTATAGCACAAAGAGAACATGCAGAATTTCATAATTGCCATACCGAGAAAAGCGTTAAAGGTGATATTGCATTTTTAAAACTTGTATATGGAGATAAGATTAAACTATCACAAGATGATGTTACCATCGATTTCATCAATAACCTGAAAATAATCAGTAAGGACATTTATTTTTTTCTTAAGAATTTCGAGATCGATCTGAACCCTCAAAACTACATTAAGAGTAAATATGAATTTATTAAACACCAGATACCGAAAGGAGACCCTCATCTTTTCTACCTCGCCTGGAATGGTCTTATTAAAAATGACAGTTTCAGAAGACTTTTGCTGCAAATATTCAGCATCAGTAAATTCAGCGATATGCTTTGTCCGCAGAATATTCCTTCATTTGGTTCTTCCATGTCAAGGTATCGTACCAAATTAATCTTAGCTGATGATATGGCTACAGGTCCAGACGGAAGCCGGAGAAAGGTAGGAAGAACACTTGATGACGGAAGCGGCTTATCCATGAGAGAATCTATTATCTGGCTTCCCAATGGGAAAGCGATACCCATGTTTCCGCAAGCTTATGTTCCATTGAACCAGACACAGGTTATTTTAATACGGCATGGTAAATCCATACATGAATCAGGTGGAGATAATCCTGAATTTGTAGGCTCAGGTTACTGGGATACATGGGACAATAACCGTCGTATTCCTGGTATTTTAAGCAATTTTCTTAAAGAAGAAGGAATTGCAACAGCAAGGGAGTTGGGAAAAGACTTCAAAGTTGCTGTGGATATTCTTGATAAAAGTGGTTATCCGTTATGGTCATGGTCAAAGGATAATCCTATACCTGTATATGGAAGCGAATCGGAAAACACCGAGCAGACAGCAAGGTATTTCCTACAGGAAGCAGGATATACCAATATGACATTTAATGCCACTTTTGGTATCAATTCACAGAAATATGGTGCATTGACCTTTAAGAATAAAAAGGAAATCACTGCCGAGGCGATCAAAATATATAGTGCAGGAAAAGAACCGACACCGGAAATTGAAGCCAAAGTGGCAAAGATGTTCAAGAACCGTTTTTATCATTATCCCGAAGGAGAAACACTGATAGAAGCCGACTGGCGCATAGCTTATGCTTTTGTTGACCTGCTGAACAAAAACCTCGGAAAGAGAATATTATTAGCTGACCATTCAGGTGCTATAAGGGTATTTGAAGCAATTATACGCACCCTTGATTTCGCTGAATACAGCACGATAAAAGAAGCTCAGGATTCTATCATTGCATTATGTTATCAGCCGGGAAGAAACCTGCGTTACGATTACTTACAAAAGAAATCATACCCGCTCAGAAACAGGGGTAAATAGCTATAAGTATTGAACAACATGTTTGACAATACGGTATTTTATACCTGTATATTCTTTGTTTCTATATTAGTAATAGCTGCATTATTCTTTTCAAAACGGATAAAACATTTCAGGGTATTATCTGAAACGGATCAGATGACATCACTGATGAATTATCGCGGTTTGTGCAGGAATATCGATGGACTTCTCAAACATAAAATTTGCTTTTCACTCGTAATAATTGATATTGATAATTTCAGGGTATTCAATAAGCACAGCTATAAACTGGGTGATGAAGTGCTGAAAGAATTCTCGGTATTATTAAGCAAATCGTTTGATGAAAATACCATCATTTCGCGTTTTCGCATAGGCGATGAATTTATCCTTGTCTTTCCCAATACCGCTTCTAAAAAAGCAAAAGCGCAAATTGAAGAATTTAAAGAAAGCTGCAAAAGGCATATTTATGTTTCCCTTCATAACTTCTCTACGAACAGTCTAACGTTTACCGAAGGAATAATTGAAACATCTGCAAGTATAAATACTATTGAAGAATTATTTTCAGAAGCAGAAAACTCGCTTAAAATAAATAAATCAAAAAACACCAACTCCATTAATTAGTGGGTATTCGCTTAATATTTCAGACAAAATACCGATATGTTTACTTGCGCATAACGTTATTAATTTCGTACCTTTGCAAAAAAATTAAACTTAAATAATATGAATAACGCTGTTTTTAATTTTGAAGACCCTAAGAATGAAGCAGTACTGAATTATTGCCCTAAAAGTAACGAACGTAATAAGCTTATTAAAGAACTGGAGAAACAGAGCAAGCAGCAGATTGAAATTCCCTTAATCATCGGAGGGAAAGAGGTAAGGACAGGCAAAATGGGTAAAGTAGTAATGCCTCATGACCACGGACATGTGCTGGCAACTTATCATTTAGCTACTGAAAAGGAAGTCAGGCTTGCAATTGATGAGTCGATGAAAGCGCTTAAGGAATGGTCAAATCTGTCATGGGTTGTTCGTTCGTCAATATTGCTGAAAGCAGCAGAATTAATGTCAACACGTTACCGGTTTGTGCTGAATGCTGCAACCATGCTCGGGCAGAGTAAAAACGCATATCAGGCAGAAATTGATTCAGCATGTGAAGCAATTGATTTTCTTCGTTACAATTCGTATTTCGCATCAAAAATATATTCTGATCAGCCTAAATCAGGTTTCAACCAACTGAACAGGATGGAGTACAGGGCGCTGGAGGGATTTGTTTTCACTGTAAGTCCGTTTAATTTTACAGCTATTGCTTCTAATCTTAATATGGCTCCTGTGTTAATGGGCAATACAACCGTTTGGAAGCCTGCCACTACATCAATATTGTCAAATTATCACCTGATGAAGATATTCCAGGAAGCAGGATTACCTGATGGAGTAATTAACTTTCTTCCCGGCAGTGGTTCGCTAATAGGAGGAATTGCTTTGCAAGACAAGAATCTTGGAGGCATACATTTCACCGGTTCAAATGCAACATTTAATTCCCTGTGGAAAGGTGTTAGCGAACATCTTGGGAATTATAAATCATACCCAAGGATTGTAGGAGAAACAGGAGGAAAAGATTTCATCTTTGTACATCCCTCGGCAAAACCGTTGGAAGTTGCCGTTGGCATTATCAGAGGAGCTTTTGAATACCAGGGACAGAAATGTTCAGCAGCTTCGAGAGGTTATATTCCCAAATCACTTTGGCATGATATAAAAA
Source organism: uncultured Bacteroidota bacterium (assembly GCA_963831005.1). Taxonomy (GTDB): domain Bacteria; phylum Bacteroidota; class Bacteroidia; order Bacteroidales; family CG2-30-32-10; genus CAWHOW01. Next base: position 10,758 of record CAWHOW010000064.1, on the reverse strand, counting down.
AGTTATTGGTTGAAATGTGCTGCGAAATAAAAGTGGGTGATGCTATGAATTTTTCAAATTTCATGAATGCCGTAATTGATGAAGCAGCTTACGACACCATTATGGAATATATAAATGAAGCGAAAAGTTCAACCGTTGCAAACATAATAGCCGGAGGCAAATGGCGACAAATCAAAAGGATACTTTATTGAACCTACCATTATTGAAACTACCGACCCTCACTTTAAAACTATGGAAGAAGAGATATTCGGGCCGGTAATGACCCTTTATGTTTACGATGATATTGACCTTGACAAAACTTTAGAGATATGCGATACAACATCGCCCTATGGCCTTACCGGATCAATATTTTCAACCGACAGAGTTGCCGCAGCTCATGCCTGCGAGAAGCTAAGATACGCTGCAGGAAACTTTTATATCAATGACAAGCCAACTGGTGCAATGGTTGGATTCCAGCCTTTCGGCGGGGCAAGAAGTTCGGGAACAAATGACAAAGCAGGTGGCGAACTTAATTTATTCAGATGGACAAGCCCACGAACAATTAAGGAAACATTTGCACCAGCAACTGATTATAAATATCCATTCATGTCAGAGTAAAAACATTTCATTATTTAAATTATTATGGAAAAAGATAAAATAAAAAAAGTACTGGAAAAGTTCGGTATTAAAGCTGTTAATAATGGCGTTTGTACAGGTACGGTTTGGTTCAATACGGAAGGAGAACTTCTGGAATCAGTATCACCTACTGATAATAAAGAAATAGCCAAAGTAAAAAATGCCACTGTTAAAGATTATGAAACTGTTGTAAAGACAGCCGAAGCAGCCTTTAAAATTTGGAGATAGGTTCCCGCACCTCAAAGAGGCGAAATAGTAAGGCAGATAGGTCTTAGCACTGCGTGAGGCAAAAGAAGATCTGGGTTTTCTGGTTTCACTGGAAATGGGCAAGATATACCAGGAAGGCATGGGTGAAGTACAGGAAATGATTGATATCTGCGACTTTGCCGTTGGACAATCCCGACTGCTGAATGGATTTACCATGCACTCCGAAAGAAGGGATCATCGTATATATGACCAGTATCATCCTTTAGGGATCATAGGTTTGATCACTTCATTCAACTTCCCTGTTGCTGTTTGGGCATGGAATTCAATGCTGGCAGCAATATGCGGCGATGTGGTGATCTGGAAGCCCAGTTCAAAAACACCGCTATGTGCCATTGCGACTCAAAATATTATCTCGAAAGTGCTTAAAGAAAATAAGCTTCCTGAGGGAATTTTCAATATGGTCATTGCCAAATCATCCGTACTGGGCGATAATTTTGTTGCCGACAAAAGGATACCCTTATTTTCTATCACCGGCTCTACAAGAGTTGGTGAAAAGAGCAGGCGGTATCATTGGTGAACGGCTTGGCAAAGCAATACTCGAATTAGGAGGGAATAACGCCGTTATCGTTTCCGATTCGTCCGACCTGAATATGGCTATAGCCTCTACAGTGTTTGGCGCAGTGGGAACCTGCGGACAAAGATGTACTTCCACCAGACGAATTATTGTACATAAGAAAGTGTACAATGAAGTAAAATATAACCTGATCAGCGCATACGAACAGATCAAAGAAAAGATAGGAAACCCACTCGATCAGAACACTCTTGTAGGGCCTCTTGTTGATAAAACTGCCGTAAGTGCATTTTTATGCGCTATTGATGAGGTTAAAAAAGAAGGAGGAAAAGTATTGTTCGGTGGATATGCTCTTGAAGGAGGAAAATATGCATCAGGAAACTTTGTTGTCCCTGCGTTGGTTGAAGCCGAAAATCATTATAAAATTGTACAGGAAGAAACCTTTGCTCCTATTCTTTATCTTATTAAATATGATGATATAGACGAAGCCATAGCCCTGAACAATAATGTTCCACAGGGATTATCCTCGTCCATCTTCACTTTGAATATGCGTGAAGCAGAAAAATTCCTGTCCGACTCAGGCTCCGATTGCGGGCTTGCAAATGTGAATGGCGGAACCTCAGGAGCTGAGATTGGCGGTGCTTTCGGTGGTGAAAAGGATACCGGCAGCGGACGCGAATCAGGTTCCGATTCATGGAAACAATACATGCGCAGACAAACCAATATGATAAACTACAGCAACGAGCTTCCGCTTGCACAGGGAATAAAATTTGAATTCTAAATAGCTTGTCTATTTATAAAAAAAAGGAATCTGAATACTCAGGTTCCTTTTTTATTTGGATAATCAATCTGATATTGAAAACGGACAAACTATTCCTTTGCAAACTTATTTATTGAAACCCATTTCCCTGTTTTCGCTTCAACAAAATAAATGCCACTAGGAAAAGCTGAAATATCAACACTTGTTTTATTACTGTTTGCTATAAGGCTTTCTATTAGTTGTCCATGCAAGTTTAAAATTTCAATTGAAGCTTTCTGCGGACATTCAATTGATATATAGTTAATAGCTGGATTTGGATAAACTGTAATATTGCTTTCATAATTATTTATTTCTTTAATCCCCAACTCGGATAACGGTAATGCCCAAACGCCACCGCCATTAGTGCCTGCATAAATATTATTTCCAACGATAGCTAACGAAATGATGCTGGTGTTTGCCAATCCCCAATTTAATTCGGACCAATTACTACCATTATCTATTGAGAAAAAGACACCTCCATTTTTTGTTCCGGCTAAAATGGTATCACCGCTAATTGTCAATGCATTTACTTTAGGGCAGGTTAAATTAGTATTTTCAGCAGACCAGCTAATACCATTGTTTGTAGAAATAAACACGCCAATGCTGGTTCCTGCATAAACGCTATTTCCCTTAACTACTAATGACATCACATTTGCACTTGTTAAACCGGCGCTCGCCCATGTACTTCCTTTGTCTGTTGATAAAAGCACACCACTAAACGTTCCTACAAAAATATTGTTTCCACTTATCGTTATTACGTTAATGCCCGGATTTGTTTTGATATTCATCTTTGACCAATTTGATGCATTATCTGGAGACATAAATAGATCTCCGCAATAAGTTCCTGCAAATATGGAGTCCCCGCACGAGCATAATGCAGTAAAATTATCACAAGTAAATCCTGTGCTAACGGCTGTCCAATTGCTGCCAATAATTGGAGACATAAGCATACCACCACCATCTATTCCGGCGAAAATGCTGCTGTCGTTTATTGATAATGCCAGTACACTGGGGTTTGTCGAGCTGGTAGTAATCGCAGACCAATTGATTCCATTATTGGAGGACAAATAAATGCCCTTATTGCTTCCCGCAAAAATATTGTTCCCGTTTATAGCGAAACAATTGATGTTTCCACTATCCAAACTTGTTTGCTGCCATTGTGCATTTGCGCTTAAGCCAATAATGGCGAGCGCAGCAATAAAAAATAATTGTTTTTTCATGTGTCTATTTTATTTTAGCAATGTTTTACCACCAATTTTATTTTAGAATTTTGTAAACGACCCAAATAACCATAAGGCTACAGTCAGACAGCCTAAAATACTATTAATAACATAGGGGTTAAATCTTTTCATATTCTCGTTTCTAAAAGTTCTTTCCATGTATAAGCACAATATGCTTAAACCACTCGATGCGACAGCAGTTAGCAAACCGCTTACAAAAACATAATGAGTAAGCATATCCACATCCCAGGAATTAAGTATGTAGGTATTCATTATTCCAAAAAGGCTGAATGCTAATACTGATGTAATAGCGCAGGTCAAAAAGAGCTTTAAAAAATTTATTTTGGAATTTGAAATAAATAAAGAGGCAAACAGTTCATAACAGAAACCAAGGGAAATCAAAGCAGTTGGGCCACATAAAAACATGTGGGTGGTGCATGAATGATAGCCTATATTATTTATTTTGAAAAGTACGGCAATCATAATAATAAAAACAGAAGTTCCTGTTTTATTAATCTTTAATCGGGCTAATGACAATAATGTCAAAGTAATGGAACTTAAAATAACCGCACGATAAGGCATATTAAAGCTTCCTAAAAATGATTCATTTAGTCCTATTAATGAACCAAATAATAAAATCCAAAGTAAGTTTTGTTTCTGAGACATAGTTGAAAAGATTTTAATAAGTTAAAAACTATATTTAACTGCAATAGTAATAAAACGCCCTGGGCACTGATTTAAGTTGCTATTAATATATATTTTATTGAATAAATTTTCAATGCTCAAAGAAGCATTAAAATGTTTAATAATGGTTCTCTCAAAACGAATATTAACAACTGAATAATCAGGGTATTTATCCCAAAAAAGATATTTATCTTCTACGTTCCAGTCGTTTATCCATGCCCTACCGATATAATTCCACATTAAAGTTGTATTAACAATTTTATTCTTCCATGTAATACCTGCTCCTGCTTTATGAATGGGAATATCGGTAAGATATTTTCCTGTAAGGTTTGAATCAACTTTTGGGTTGTTAACGACGTCTTTGTTAATTTGAGCATGAGTAAATGAATAATCTGCAAAAATTGAAAAATTATTATTTAGTTCATATCGTACTTCGGATTCAGCACCATAAATTTCAACTTTCGAAATATTTTGTTTTTCCATTACAGGCGATAATTTGTAACCTATATTTACTGTGTCGCCGGTGCTGGTATAATACATAAAATCTTTTCCTATACTGTAATATACCGATATATCTGCCGTGCATTTTTTAGCAATGTTAAAATCAACACCGCTTTCAACAGTATATATCAATTCCGGCTTTAAATTTGGATTTGCAACAATAACCTGTCCACCCATTTGTCCTGAGCGACACATATCATCAAGTATGGGTGCCCTGAAACCTTCAGCTGCCGAAGCATAAATACGGGTTTTGTCAGAAAACTGGTATTGAGTTGAAAGCCTAGGACATAAAGCACTCCAACTATGCGACGGCATGGAAGTATTCGCAAATTCATTATAAAACACCATCGTATAGGACGGCTCTTCAATGTCAAATAAACCACTGTGAAACTTTGCAAAATCAAAGCGAAGCCCTGCATTGAAACGAAATTTTTTATTGTTCGAAACCATTTCATCCTGCACGTAAGCGGCATAATTATCCATCTTACCTGCATTATTTACAATGTCAGTTGAGGTAAAATAAGTGTCGGTGCCATTAACACCACCATATTTATAATCAATTCCGGCAGTAATATCATGATTTTTAAATTTATAAAAACTCAGTTCAAAATTACTGCCATTATCAAGTCTTGTTGAATTAGCCTGGTAAAGCGCATATATTTTTTCATTCATAAATTCATAAATTCGAAAATAATCTTCGTTCGCCATAAAAGCATTGAATTTCCATTTAAAAAATCCTTTAGCTCCTGAATATTTAAGATTTCCTTTGTAAGTGCCATGTTGTTCATAAGCGCCGTACTGATCGAAAACTTTAAAACCATTTCCTCTCATATCGTCAAAATAATCTAACTGAAGCTCGATATTCTGGTTATTTTTAAGGTCGCATCCTGTTCTGAGCGATGTGTTTATTTCTCTTAGAAATACAGGCACAAGATTGGTGTCGTCTGGTGTATAATAAGCAGGTGGTTCAGTAATATATCCATCGCTTCTTCTTGCAAATGCTGATACTCCCCAATAAAAATCAGTTATGTTTCCTGAATATTTATTCATCCCTGAAAGTTCAATATTTGATGAAACGGTATTATAAGTACCATAATCCAAAGAAACATCACCCTGAAACGGATTAACAGGTTTTTTGGATGTCATCTCTATCACACCTCCCATAGCGCCGCCACCATATTTGGCAGGCCCCGGCCCTTTGATAACTGTTATATGGTCAATATCATCTTTATTTATCATGTTCCAGTTTACAGAACCCTGATCCGACTTATTTAAAGTAACTCCGTCAAGCATGACCAATGTCCGTGACTGGTCATCACCGGACATACCATGCATAGTTACAACGGCTCCATTTGCAAAAATTCCTGTTGTATTACTCACTGAAACCCCCGGTGTATAATCAAGTACATCAATCATGCTTTGAGCAGGCATTGTTTGAATATCTGCTGCTTTGATAATACTTATCCTCATTGGTTGTTCCAGTAGTCCTTTGTCTTTTAACGCCCTTACCTGAATTTCCTTTGAGGTGAAACTGGTATCTTTTAAAAAGATTTTCAGATATAGATTTTGTCCTTCCTTAACATCAATCTTCTTTTCATATTGCTGATAGCCCATATAACTAACTCTTAAAACATAATTTCCGGCAACGATTCCGTTAAAAGAAAAGCTTCCGTCGATAGCAGATGCACAGTTCATATTTTTTCCTGATAAAGAAATATTGGCATTCGGCAATGGTTTACTTCCCGCTGCATCTAAAATAACACCGGAAACAATTGCCCATTGGCTATTCTGACTGATGCAAAAAAGCGGGACAAAGAAAAATACAAATAAGAGTCTGACCATTAATTTTTCTTTTACCGGTAAAACGAAATTCACATAACGTAGAAATGCGGTTTATTGCTGAATTTTTAAATCAATTACCATTTTACCACTGGCAGATGAATCAGCTGATATAATATGTATCAAACCGAATTTCCCTGTTGTAGTTTGAAATGGAACAATTTTTCCGGCAGTAGCATACCTGAATTTCATTTTTCCCCATACAGGATGATAAGAAACAATTAACAAACTGTCGTTTTGTGCCGAAAAAAAATCAGAAGGGGTTAGCGGTGCATTAGTTCCATTATCCAAACTGATATCCCATGCTGTATAATTACGTGTTGACCAATTAGCAATATTAGGATAATATGTCTCCGCATCAAGACTACCATTATCCATTTCGCCTGCCGACGAAAGAACAGGAGTTGGAGGCGTATTGGTAAGTTCATAATAGATCAGCATGTTCACTTTGGTTTGATTAGTATTTGCAGAATCGGTAGAATATACCTGACCTGTATAAGGATCAAGAAAATGCCCGTAAACAGTATTAGTCTGGTATCCAAGAGTAATCGAAGGATAATAATAAATACCTCCATAAGTTGAATTCGGGTCTTTATAAACAACCATTGAAATACTGGCAGTCATGCGGTTCTTGTCCATTACTGTAAACACCCATGTAGCTTGTGTTTCCACATTCTGGTAAAAAGTCAAATTGAGGTTTAGGTTTGAATTATACATTCCTGTATCCATCATCGTAACAACACTTCCGTTTGTAAGAACTTTTTTCACAGTGAAATTGGTAATTACCGCACTTGTTCCCTGTGCCTGTATCCCAAAGGAAAGCTTATGTCCTACCATAACCACAGCGCCATTCTGTGTATATCCGGCTCCCGTTTTGAAACTAATTGTTGGAGGGTTTTCAACCTCTTTCTTTTTACATCCGTTGATTATTATGATTGTAAGGACGCTGATAATACTAACTAAAAAAATGTACTTTTTCATAATTCGTATTTTTTAATGATTGACTAAAAGAATCATGGCTGAATTTCTCCAGCCATGATAAATAAAAAAATAAAGAGCAGGTTACTCAACGACTATTTTATGAGTAAGTATTTCATTATCTTTTGTAGTAAGCTGAACAAGGTAAACGCCAGTTACAAAACCTGTTAAATCAGTTCTTGAACCAATAACATTTTCATTGGAATAAATGCATTTGCCAATAACATCATAAATAGTTATCTTATTTATTTCTCCGTTATTTTCAATGAAGAAATTGCCATTGTTGGGGTTTGGATAAACTTTTATTAAACTTTCCTCGTCTGCAACTATACCCACATCTGATGTTCCTGTAATAATGATATTATCAATTTTATTAATACCGGTTGATAAAAGTGTATTCCCGTTAATATCAAGATTTGAAGTTTGTAACCACCTGATTGAGATCTGGCTTGTCTGATTATTGCATGCAGCAGGAATATCAATTCCATTTAATACACCGCTTGTCCAGTTATTGGCGCAAACTATGGTTCCGCTTGGAATATCAACCCATGTAGTAGTACCATGTAATTTATATTGAACCTTAAAATCCTTTGGACCAGGCAAAGTTCCGTCAGATTCCTGCATGGAATAAAGTTTTAAATTTTCATTTCCTGTAGTATAAAATTTCACCATCCAGTAAGCTGAATCTGCACCATTTGCCCAGTCAGCTGCCATTAAACATTTACTGGGAGGGTTAGCACCAAGAGTTGTATCAGAATGAATTGAAAAATAAGATGGTACACCGTAAGTCCCGTATTGACAGCTTAGGTAACGGCCTGAGTTATGAGTATTATAAATATTCGCAACTGAATCTGCGGCAGAAGAAGCAGGGAATGTCCATGCCACAAGTGTGTCCTGTGCCAAAAGACTGTTCATTAGCAATGGCATAAAAGCCACAAAGATAAATGTAAAAATTTTTCTCATAATTTTAATTGTTTTGGTTAGTAATTGTTTTTCGATATGTTTGTTAGAACATGTCGCAAAAATAGTAATTAAAGTTTATAATCAAAGGCATTAATCAACCTATTTAATTTCAATTAGTCTTTGAGACTCACCTACTACTCCTGCCGCTAATATAAAAATTAAGGTGTTAATTTTTGTGAAATTTAAAATTTACTACTTTCGCAAAGCAGTTTGAAACTATCCGATATGTTCAAAAAAAAGCACATTTTAATAATGATATTATTAATTGCAGCCATTTTACCTCAATGCAAAAAAGAAAGCATATCCTTTCCTGCTTATACAATTGGCGCTGTTATTTATTATCAGAAAGGGGATAACCTGATTACCCCGGCACAGATAAGCTATATGTTTCGCGTTAATCATTATCCATACTTCAATCAATATACCGACAGAAAAGGCGGCAAGGGCTGGAAAGTCCCATTAAGCGGAAATTATAAGCAGGGCGACAAATTCATGGTTCAATATGATGCCGCTAATCCAAGCTGCAACACCTTTGGCAGCCGCATATTATTTGATTACAAAGTGAACGACAGCGCTGATTATAAAAATTATGTGAATGAGTTTAAAAAAAATCCTCCGCAGTAAAAAATAAACTATCAATAACTCAATCATCCTAATAAAAAGGTATTAAACCCCAGAGCAAGCTCTGGACACAAAAGGTGTTTGCTTTGCAAACGAATTTTAACCCCGCAGCAAGCTGCGAGGTATTCACTGAATAAATAAAACTAATAGTATTCATATCCGGTTTATATACAAAGCCGGGACATCATTACTTTGGCAGATACAACTTCGCAGTTCCTTTTTGTATTTTCAGAGCATCAAGGTGCCCCATTTTGAGTTTGTCACTTGTTAATGAATAAACCAAGGCAAGAGCCCCGATGAATTCTTTGGATTATAATTGCAAAAATAATAGCCGTAAAAAAATCGTTGTGTTTTTCATTCGATTATTTCTAATTTATGTGTTTTGTAGTTATTGAAGTTCTTTTTTAAATACACCTGATCCATATTCCTTAAATCCAAGCTTTCTTAAATATTTAAAGTAGTTCAAATTATTTCCTTCGGCCATGACACTTGTGTATCCTGCTTCTATAAATTTGTTTTTAAGGTTGAAATAAACATACTTCCCATTTTTAAAATCTTTATATTCCGGTAAAACGTAATCCAGCCCAACATTTAGTACCGTGCCATTCGCCCTGTGTGCTAAAAATAAACCGGCAACTGACATATTTCTCAGTATAAAAAAACTAACAGTATTCATATCCGGTTTATAAGAGAAACCGGGAGGGAAATTTTTTGAATCCTGTTATTATGAAAATTTAGGAATCGTATTAAGTATTCACTCTCCGAATTAATTTCAAGTATCTCAAAAGTTTCCTTTTTGGCATAAATAATAAATAAATAGTACAAATCAACCGCCACTATTATTCCATTAAGGATGCCCACTGGCATGGCATTGATAAGGAAACCATAAACCGATAATAATAAAGCGCCGGTCATATTGATCCACCGGAACTTAATTATTGAACTCATCATTAAAGAAATTGCTATCACAGCAGAAGCTGCATATCCAATCCATTGCAAAATGCCTGATTCCATAACAATTGATATTTGAATTAATAAACCATTCTAAAATTTTGAAAGAGAACCGAACACCCAAAAAACAACAATTATGCAACTGAGCAAACTATAAATCACATTTGGGTTTAATCTTGTAATATCCTTGTTTTTTAAAGCCCGTTCCATGTATAAGCACAATATGCTTAGACCACCTGATGCTATAGCAGTTAGCAAACTGTTTACAAAAACATAATGAGCCAGCATTCCGCATCCCAGCTTTAAGAATGTAAGTATTCATAATTCCAAAAAGGCTGAATGCCGTTATTGATGTAATCCCGCAGGTCAACATGAGCCTTAAATAATTCATTTTAGAATTTAAAACAAATAAAGAGGAAAATAGCTCATAACATATACCAAGGGAAAGCACAGCAGTTGGCCCACATAAGAACATATGGGTTGTGCATGGAATGATAGCCTATGTTATTTATTTTGAAAATATGATATTTTATAATAATAAAAAACAGAAGTTCCTGTTTTATTATTCTGTAATCGGGCAATCGACAATAATGTCAAAGTAATGGAGCTTAAAATAACTGCACGATAAGGCATGTTAAAGCTTCCGAGAAATGATTCATTTAATCCAATTAATCAACCAAAAAACAAAATCCAGAGTAAATCCTTTTTTTTAAACATATGAAATAAAATTAAATTAATTAGTTAAAGTTATCATGAAAACATTTGAAATATTTCTTCTTTTACTGTATCTATCATCACTTTAGAGACAT
>CAWHOW010000063.1:0-6604 GCA_963831005.1 uncultured Bacteroidota bacterium | reverse complement strand
GGACGATTTTTTTACCCTGATTTTTTAAACCTTCAGCGATTTCTTTTAATTCGTATAACTCTTTAATTTTTTGATCCATTTTGAATAAATTACGGAATACATATTGCAATTAAATTCCAAGCCATATTAAGATTTTGAAATGATATTATAGAATCATTTTGGGCAAAAAGAAATACTCTTGAGAATTTCTTATCTAAAAGTTCTCGAAATTCTTCAGGAGAATATTCCTTCGCATGTTCTAATTGCCGGTTTTTGCTTCTTTCCTTCATGGGTATTGCACGTGGTGTTGACATAAATACACAGCCTGTAGGCTTTAAGTGCTTTTTTATCAATTTAAAATAATCATCGACTTCATTTTCCGGTACATGTTCAACAACTTCATATGAAACGATAACGTCAAATTGCTTTTCGGGAATTTCCTTGAGAAATTTAAGATTACTTTTTTGTAACTTATTCCATGTATCCTGTAAGTTGTTTTCTTTATCCACTGCAATTACTTCCGTTGCATAATCAGCAAGTAGTCTTGCTCCATAACCAGTTCCACACCCTATTTCAAGAATAGTCTGTGTTTTCTTTATTTGTCTGGCACAAAACATATAACGAGCCAAGTGAATAAAGTAGTTGTCCTGATCGGTCCCAACATCAAATGGATTAACTCTTCTCATTTTATTTATATTTCTTGTTTAATTGTACTTCCTTAATTTTTATTAGTATTTGTTTTAGAAATAATTCTGATTGCTACCTGCTCACTATTAAAACAATAACCTAAATATTCAAACTTAATACTTTTATCTTCCACATATTCAAGAAAAGCCTTGTATTCACCAAGCTTCCATCCTGGATAATTAAAATATTCATCAAAGACAATTATAGTATTTTCCATAATTTGATTGTCCAATTCATAGAATATTGTCTTTGCTGATGAATATAAATCACTATCTATATGAAGAAATGAAATGTGCTTGTTTTCTTTTTGTTTAAAAACAGGAATAGTTTGATCAAACCAACCCTTAATTAATTCAACATTATTTTGCACCTTAGGTAACTGCTTCATTCCAAATGCTCCCTTGGGCAAAGCATTCCATTCTTCCGGCAATCCCTCAAAAGAATCAAATCCATATATAGGATGTTCCGGAATTAATTTTGCAATATAGTTAATTGTCGTTCCTGAATAAACTCCGAATTCCAAAAAAAGTCCATCTGTATATATTAGTTTGGAAACAGAATATTTCAGTAATTCGAATTTATGAGAAAAACATTTTACATTTTGCATATTGTCAGAAACAAATAATGCCGTTTCTTCCAGAGCTTTACGTTGTAAATACCTTTTGATATTTTTGGCATCTTTATATAGAATATTTTTCCCGATTGGCTCCAAAATTCTGCTCACAATCCGGAGATTGGTTTTTTTATAAAATTTCTTTATTATTTTCAGCATAAGGTAAAAATTAGTTATATATCTTCTTTTTCTATGGAGTCAACCAGAGAGTATATTGGTTTCCATCCTAAATTTTTCAGTTTTGTAATATCAGCATGAGTAATTTTGGCTTCTCCTTCGCGTTCTGCAATAAAATTAAAATTAGTTTTAAATAATTTTGCGAGATTCAGAATACTAATTTTTTCCCCATATCCAACGTTATACACTTTTTGATTAGTGTGCTGAATTTTTTCAGCAACTAAAACATTAGCTTCAGCCACATCCTTTACATGAATAAAATCTCGTTCCTGCAAACCGTCACCTGTCACTGTAATAGGTAAACTATTCTTTTTTTGATTTGCAAAAATGCCAACTACAGATGTATAAGCATTGAATGGATTTTTAGGATTAAATGAACGCTTTCCATAAGGATTAAAATACCTAAGCGAAACCACGGGTATTTTATTTCTTAAACATAATATGTGCAAATACCTCTCGGCAGCGTATTTCTGCAATGCATAAGGTGATAAAGGATCAATTGCAGCATTTTCAGTTGTAGGAAATTCAACAGGCGTTCCATAAATTGCAGATGATGATGAAAACACCAGTGCCTTAATATTAATATTTTTAACCGATTCAAGAACATTTAAGGTGCCCCTTACATTAACTTCATCATGTAACACAGGATCATCAAAACTTGGCTGTATCCTTGGAAGAGCAGCTAAATGAAAAACCCAATCGGGATTAATGCTTTTAAAGAAAGGAAATAAAAAGCTGTTATCAAGTATATCCTTAATTTCATAAGTAGCATTACTATTTTGATTGGACATACTTCCGGTAGATAAATTATCTATCACGAAAACAGTATGCCCCTTTTCTATTAATTTATCTACAACGTAAGAACCTATAAATCCTAACCCGCCAGTTACAATACACTTCATTTTTTTAAATACTTTGATAAAATGTTATTAACCTATTAATATTTTCACTCAATAAAATTCTCTTAAAATTATTTTTGGATTTGCTTTCCGCCCATTCTATTAAGTTTATTTTTTCAGATAAACTTTCAACAGGATTTTGTTCATCTAACCGGATACATGAATTATATCTTTTTAGAATAAAAATAAGAAAATCATAACCCGAAATTAATACTTTTAAATTTGCTTCCATATAATCAAAAATCTTTCCCGACATGGCATATTTTCTTTTATTTTCCGTATATATATCTTTTCCTTCGGCTATTTCAGGAGGCATCACAATAGCCAACCTATATCTTGATAGTGTATCAATTAATTTATCCGATGAAATTGTCTTCAGTAAATTTAAATTCTCAGGTTTACTGCTGAGTACGGTATTTGAATGTGCAGGGAATAAATCGAATTGCCAATTGATACGTTTCAATTCTTCTGCAACTCTTACACAAAATTTATTGTAATTCCCTGCATAAACTATTACATTTTTTTTATTTTCATCTTTTGCATTTTGCCTGTATTCATTCCACATATATTCGGGGAAAAAAATTCTTTTCCCTTTATATTTATAACCCAAATATCTTTTTGCAAATTGTGTTTCAAGGCTTCTGCAGCATAGCCCATCGGCATTTTCAAGGCAATATTTTTCTTTAAATAATTGTCCCGGCAATTTGGTTTCCAACAAATTCGGGTTCAACATTCCTGCAAAAACATCATAATCATCAAAAACTATCTTGCTAGTTATTTTATGCTTGTTCTTGATTATACTATATGCAATGTCAAAATCCCAACTTGAAAATATATGAATAATGAAAGGGTTTATTCTTTTTGAAATCCATAATGCCTTATAATTACTCTTAGAAATATTGTTTGGTTAATAAATTTACTATCTATTTCTTTAAAAATATTTCTTTTTCTATGGATTAAAACTACATTGTATTTTTTCAATGTTGAGATGCCATATATAATTTTATTTACACGAGGAGTAAATTTATCACATACAAATACAATTGTATTATTATCAATTGTAGTGCAAAAAGTCTTGTGTTGGTTATATTCAATTTTGATTTAAAAAAATCAACAACATCACTGATGAAATTTAAAAAAATCCGCCTTAGTGTTTTATGATATTTTTTAAGTTTACTAAGCATTTTGCAAAACTAAGATAAATTCTACATTTTTGAAATCAATTAAATAAAGAACTTCTGTTTTCGAAAACACCCAAAAGTTCTACATCAATAAGTAATCGAGTTCGATTTACAATGGAAATGATCATTTTTAAGCTTTTAAGTGCCAACTTTCTATTTAGTTATATATTTTCATTTCATGGGCTTTTTTCACAAAACACTTTACAATTACTATTTCCTGCCCACAAACCAGCAGTACTTTTCCTTCCAAAATCATTACACAGCCACCAATTTAGCATTCATACTTTTGATACTTGCGAAGCATCCTGGCATTCTTTGAAAGAACCTTAGCATTCTTTGAAAGCATCGTAGCATTCTTCGAAAGAATCCTAGCATTGTTCAAAAGAATCATAGCATTCTTTGAAAGAACCTTAGCATTGTTTGAAAGAATCGTAGCATTCTTTCAAAGAACCTTAGCATTGTTTGAAAGAATCGTAGCATTCTTTGAAAGAACCTTAGCATTGTTTGAAAGAATCGTAGCATTCTTTCAAAGAACCTTAGCATTGTTTGAAAGAATGTAAGGATAGTGTTAAAGTATCATAGGATTGTTAGAAAGAATGAAAGCTGTGATAAAAAAAATGCCTGCCCTTTGTGTAGGCAGGCAATGATCGAATGAATCAATCGTTGAATTTGGTTCTTATTTCTTAGCAATTAGCATCGCTACCCTAATTTCCATCCATGGGCACCATTCATAGGTTTTCTTTTTGGTATTGATCTTTTTACTGCGCACGTAATATATCTGGCCAAGAGTTAAACCGGGAATAAGAGTATGAGCCTCACTTGTTGGCTCTAAAGTAGTTATAGTCTTCTCATCGGGAGAGATTTGCCACGAATGATAACCCCTGCCATCGGCAGTGGCAAGTATAGTACCCGAAATTTCGGTATTTTGAACACTATTTTGCTGCTGCTGCTTGATAAATACAATTTTTACATCGTAGCCCGCTCCCAATATAACTTCTTCTGCATTAATTGCATTTGCATCGCCTTTAATCTGAACCAGTTTCTTAATGCTTTCAAGGTCGGCATGCACCGCATTCATAGCAATATCGCGGGCAGTAACGGATCCTGTTTTGCTATGTACCGCCGTTTCGGCAGTGTCGAAAGCATTAACATCGGAGATTAACTGCGCAAGCGATGTTATAATTGAAGGCCATGAGGCGATAGGGAAATTGATATTGCCTGTAAGTTTGGTAACAATTTTTTTTGCTAACTGAAGCCTGCCGGGAATATCAGTAGGCCAATCGAGTTTAGCTATAATGTGGCGGATAACTATTTCTACAATTTTTGCCATTTGTTTTAATTTTAGGTGAATAATTCTATAAATATTTCGGTAAAGATAGAAGTGTTTTTCAACAAATCAAGTATTTTTATAATATAAATAATTTATCTTCAAATTAACTGACGTTTTTTTTAGACTAAATATTTTTAGACCGTTGGCATCATTACGCAATTTGCTTAATCACAAAAAACGTTAAAAAAAATATTTTATCCCGATAAAAAATGTATTATCTTTGCTAAAACAAATAAATCACCATGAAAAAATTTATCTTTTTATTTATTTCCATAGTTATTCTTGGAAATAATATTTATTCCCAATTACAATCTATTAATTGGATATTTGGCAGACCTGTAAGCGGGTCGAGCAATGCAACTTTATATTTCGGGAATTTACTAAACCCTGTAGTAACACTTCCAACAGGGCAACCCGATAATATAACAGTTAATAATGGTGATGAACAATGGGCGGTTGTTTCAAACCCCACTACCGGAAAACTTCTTTTTTATACTGATGGTCAAAATGTTTTTGATAGTTTAAACAATCTGGTTAGCAGCCTGAACCTTGGAGGTAACCCTTCTTGCTCACAGCCTGTAGCTATTGCGCCGGTACCTAACTTAAATACGGATATGCCACATTACAACCAGTGTTATATTTTTACTAATGGCACCGGTTCAACAGCAACCGCTTGTGATACCGGCATTGTTACTTATTGGCTGTACAACATGAATACTCATAGCTTCGGAACACAAACGAACTTGCCGGGTGTTTACGGGAATTCAACTGTTACTGAAGGAATGGTAATAGTACCTTGTGATAATAGTTCTCAAATAATGTGGCTTATAGTAAGTTTATATCCTGACCCCGGTAAAGAAACGAAGTATGTGGTATATAAAATTTTTAAAAATGTAGTATCATACCAGGGCGATTTTGATTTTGGGCCACCTAAAATGGTGCTACCTGATGCCTGTAGCGCCTCACCAATAGTATTCTTTACATATTCTAAAGCTAACACAAGCTATGGGATTACCAATATCGGTATTGCTCTTCAGTATTCAAGCTCTGTTTTTACCTGCCAGTTCGATAATATCAATGGGCAATTCTTAACCAGCACTGCAAGGACATGTAATACAGGATCTTTCTGTGGCCTACAGTTTATAATTGTGAGTTTTCGCCAAACGGCAGGTTTTTATATTATACTGCTTATGCTACAACAAGTACAACCAATGAATTATTCCAGGTCTGATTGCAAGACACTGTCTTAACCCCAACCCTAATTAATAGTTACCCCTATAAGTACGCCGGAGGTTTAAAAGTTGGACCAGCTTTAATATATCATATTTACGATGGCGGACTATCCACCAATACTATAAAATTAGGAAGGATATTACAACCAAATGTAAAAGACATCCCCGGAATAACTAATTACAGCACTTTCTACGAAGAGAATTTTCAGGTTTATAATAATGTTAACGGTTTTAGTTTATGCGAATTCCTTGTAATGCCTAAAATATCAACTGGTATTTCAGAAGAAACAATGGGTTCAGGAAATATTTCTATATATCCCAACCCTGCTACTAACAATTTAACAATCCTAACTGCTCAAAATTCCATCTAATTGAAATTACAAACATTCAAGGACAGCTCTCTAGAAACACTTCCGACTAATAAACCTAATACAGCTATTGATATTTCAGCATTACCAAGAGGAGTATATATTGTAAATGTGAAAAATGAAAAAGGAGTTGCAGTT
>CAWHOW010000062.1:0-20971 GCA_963831005.1 uncultured Bacteroidota bacterium | reverse complement strand
CCTGACTTTTATTTTTTCTTAAACTTTTTAAAACTACTCTTTTCTTAGAAATTTTCAAAAGTATCTTTCTTAATATCTTCAAAAAACACTTTTTGAGTTTTGGACTAAAATAGTAAACAGTAGAATCACATTTAAAATAAAGAGGAAAGTAAGCGCATAATTAATCAGGTTAATTGTAAGATTTTAATTATAAATTGAATTTATGTGTGGAATTTCAGCAGTTTATAAATATACTGCGATAAGAGAACTTGACAAGGAAAAACTTGTTTCCATGAATGAGGAAATGCATTACAGGGGACCAAATGACAGCAGGGGCGTATGGTATAATAGAAAATGCGGAATGGCACAGGTTAGAACCTTATCTATCATTCATTTCAAAAAGGAAAACAACCTTTATTTAATGAAGATAAATCCTTAGTATTGATTTGCAATGGAGAGATTTATAATTACATTGAAATAATTGGAATTAATACAAAAGGGACATATCTTCAATACTGATACTGATTCTGAAACCATATTGCATTTATATGAAGATAAGGAGTGTAATGTCTGGAACATTTACGTGGTATGTTTGCTTTTTGTTTATGGGATACCAAACTAAAACGGTTATTTGCTGCCCGTGAAAAAGTAGGGGAAAAAACCTTATACTACGCCCAAGTTCCTGATGGGGTTGTATTTGTACCGAATTAAAAGCTATTTTGAAATTTTATATTGATAAGCCACAAATTAACTTAGGGCAATTAGCTGCTCAAATACGTTATACATCCCCACTTAACAAAATAGATACTTATATTGAACAGATTAAACGTATTGAACCTGGTTAGTACATCTTAGTTAATGATGCTGGGATACAAAAATTTATTATTGGAGAAGAAATACAACAGCTAACTTTACGGGTTCATTTGAAGAAGCAAAAGTTGAAACCTTACGTTTGATGAGGGAATCAGTTGATATATCTTTGCGTAGCGATGTGCCAATCGCAGTAATGCTGAGCGGTGGAGTTGGTTCCAGCGCCATAGTAGCATTAGCAAAAGAAACAGGGCGCGACGTACATACCATAACTGCCGGGTATAAAGGACAACATAATTGTGACGAACGTGATATTGCAAGGCGTTACGCTAAAGAAAAAGGATTAATTTATCATGAATGGCCGTTGGATGAAGCAGATTTAAAAACTGCTTCGATGAGTTGACTCAACATCTTGATGAACCTATTACAGATATTGCCGCTTTACCACAATGGGCTTTATATAAAAAAGTAAAAAGTTTGGGATTTAAAGTTTTGTTAGGTGGCATGGGAGGAGATGAATTATTCTATGGATACCAATATTGGAATGATTTAGCCGAATCTCTGACCATACATAGAAAACATCAAAGTTTATTCCCATGGAAAGGGATGGCGAAAAAGAAGAATATTTAAGATTTTTACTTAAAAATTGTAAATATATACTGTATACTGGATATCCATACAAAATTGCAGATAGCTCTATAGGATTTTGAACATTCGATGATTACTATAAGTTTGCCGAACAGCCAGTTTTGAATATAATGGCGAAGCATTCTTTTTTAAAATGCTGATCTGCATTTTTCTTTTGAAAATATGACTCATAAGAACGAGCTGGACTTTATTCGATTTTCTTTTTCAAAACCATGACTATGGCTTATTTATATTTGTCGGATAGACTTGGCATGGGGAACTCATTGGAAATCCGCTCTCCTTTATTGGATTATAAACTTATTGAATTTGTTTCATCTTTACCAATGAATTTAAAATACAGAAAAGGTCAACCGAAGTTTTTTATGAAAAAGGTGCTTCAAGGCATAGTACCGGATTATATTTTAAATGCTGAAAAACGTGGGTTTACACCTCCAGCTTCGTTTATTGAAGATGTTGCTTATAACTACAATTATAAAGTTTTCAAATCGGATTTCAAGTTTTACAATTCGGCTTTAGCTGATAGACTTTTTTCTTTACAACTAAAAAATAAATCATACGATTATTTCGCGCCCCAATAGTCCTGTTTGTTTATAATCGTCCTTCCCATACAGAAAAGACTTTGTCTGCTTTGAAGAAAAATGATTTGGCAGCACAAAGTATACTTTATATTTATTGGTTAAAGTCCAAAGGAAAATGCTTCAAAAGAAACAATTGAGAATATTAATTCAGTGCGTCGAATTGTTAAAGAGAAGCAAGGATTTAAATATTATAATCACAGAATCGGAACAAAATAAAGGGTTGGCATATTCTTTACAAACGGGATTTCCGAAATAATTAAAAAATATGGAAGGATAATTGTTTTAGAAGATGATCTAATTACATCACCTGTTTTTTTAACATATTTGAATACGGCTTTGGACTTTTATGAAAACCGGAAATCGGTTTTTTATCTCTATAAGTGGTTATAATATGCCTTGCAAATGATACAGATTCCGGATGATTTATGATTATGATGTTTATGTTAGTTTAAGAAATGATTGGTCGGGGGAATGGTTACCTGGGAGGATAGGTGGAACCAGGTGGATTGGACTGTTATTAATTATGATTCAATACTGAAAAAACACATATGCAAGATGCATTTAATAGAGGGGGCGATGATGTTTTTGAAATGCTGCAAATGCAAAAAAGTGGAAAACTGAATATATGGTCTATTCAATTTACGATGGCGCATTTTGTGATATCGTTCAGTTTCTATTATTCCCCGACAATATCTTATGTAGATAACATAGGACTGGATGGAAGTGGCGAAAACTCCAGGACAAACTTGCTCAGCTGAAAGATAATGTATTGTGCACAGAACAAGAAGTATACAATTTCTTGATATACTTTATGAAGATAAACGTATAATAAATGCATTTTACAATGCAAATTATCACGAAAAAACGTCCTTTTTGGCAAAAACTTATTAATAGATTGAATCGCTTGATGGGACAAAAAAATGTATTTGTAATAAAGAAAATTTATAACTAATCGAAATAACACATCATAATCAATTTTTTTTGACATGGTAATATATTTATCATCATTTCTTATCACAATATTATTACTTCTGATTATTTTTTATTTCTATCTGTTTTACCCACAACAAATAATGCCTGTTGCCACTCTCATGCAAGATTGTCAGCGCCTGAATATGAAAAGTACAGAAACGACTGTCTTCATCCCTGTGTTAGATATATTTCATCCGGTTTTTTGGGATATAATTGGTGGATGGTACAATCGCCCTATTATAGACGGGACGCAGGTAAATTAGAGAACCCTACTCTATATTTCTCAAAGGATAAAACATTTCCATTAAAGAGAGTGGGAATGTATGGGTGTTTTATGTAAATACCCCTTCTTCAGGTTTTAATTCGGACCCCACTTTATATTATGAAGACAATAAGCTTTGGATATTTTTGGCGTGAATGTTTTACTCCGCTTTGTGCGGGAATTGAAAGTTTCTAGAGCAACAGTTGGATTTTTTACTTCAGATGGGATTAAGATTATAGTCAATTGTAGGTTTATTTGACACAAAAAGAATCAGAAGTTGACAAAGAACAATGTCCTATTTTGATAAAGCGGAACGGCAAATATTTATTCTACGCATCATATTACCAATATAAGCCGATAAGGAAAAGTTTAGGATTGGCTATTTGGGAAGGAACATCTCTCTATCCTGATTTTAAGCTGAAAGATACACTTATATTTGATGCAGTCTATACATGCGATAAGTATAAACAATTGAAAATTGGGAAACGTTACTTCATTATACCAAAACCTTCAAAACATGATTTATGGCATTTTGATTTATTTGAATACAATAACAAATTGTATATGTGCTCTGTGGCTGAATGGGGCGATAATATAATGTTGAGTGTATCTGTTGATTTTAAAAACTTTAAAACCATTCGCAAGCCCTTGGTAAATGCACATTACTCCGAACAGTTTAATGGTTACAGACAATATTATTATAAACCCACCGGGTTTATCGCAAATGAAACACTTTACCTTTACTATACATCCGTGGGAAAAGAAGATATGAATAAAAACAAATTATTTTTCACCCAAGATAAATTGAATTTTAAATTTGTTAAATGAAACCATCTATTATACAATCCATTTCAATTTTATATGTCATTTAGGAATTGTTTATATAATAGCTATATATTTCATTTGTATTTTTTTGATGTTAAACAATCATCAAGTTATGAAAGCAACTTTTGGAAAATAAAATAAGAGCATTAATTATTTTCATGCTCATTTGTGAGACAATTCTTTTTCATGGGTGTTTCATAGAGATACAAAAATTCTATTCACCGTTTAGTAATTTTTTTTTTAATAAACCAGTAAAAGAAATAGAAAAAAGTATTTTATTCTTACCAAATATGGATGGATTAGTGTGCTATTGAAGGTAAAAGTAATAAAACGATATGAATTGATATTAATAATGATGTGAGTAATTGTATGGAAAACATTAATAAATTGACAAGAATGCAACAAGATCATATGAATAATGATTTTTACAAGAGAGAGAGAGAGAAATTTCATAAATCATGGTTTAATGAGGACACTATTGATTTTTGGTTACATGATTTTATGTATTCAACAATATCCCCTATTGCAAAATTTTACAAACAATCTAACTGGCTTAGTGTCGGAGACGGTCGCTACGGTTTAGATTCATACCGGTTGAAGCGAAAATTTAATATTAATGTATATCCGACGGATATTTCAGAGAATATGTTAAAATATGCAAAAGATAATAATATTATTAAGGAATATGGAGTTGAAAATATTGAATCTTTAAGTTTTAAAGATAATTCATTTGATATAATATTTTGCAAAGAAGCATTACATCATCTCCCTAGACCAATAATAGGCATTTATGAGATGCTCCGGGTTGCTTCGGAAGCTGTAATTTTGATTGAACCTATTGATGAACCATTTCAAACAAATGTTAATATTAGAAAATATTTCTTAACTGTTATCAAAGCATTATTTTGGGAGATTTTAAACAAAAGACGGGTTATTGCATATCTTCCATGCAAAGAAGATGACTATAGTGTTCACATAAATTTTGAGCAAAGTGGTAATTATGTTTATGGGATTTCTAATCATGAAATTAATAAAATAGTATATGCACTTGATTTAGGAGGAATGGCCTTCTATAGATTCAATATTCCTTATGAAGAAGGAGTGGAATTTGAAAAAGCTGAAGTTAATAACAATTTATTCAAACAAATTAAACAATCAATCAATAACAATAATAAATCAGGTAATTTTAATTATAGTACAACGATTATTTTTAAAAACAAGATCAACAGTAATTTAAAAAGTAGAATGATAGAAAGTGGTTTTATTTTTCCCTTTAAAAAAAATAATCCAATCATTAAGTAACAATGTTTCGGTAAAATATGATATAAACAAAGGTATTTAAAAAACTTAAAGAAAAAAATTGTAGAAGGAAAAGAAAAAGCATCGATATTTTTTTTATGAAGAATAAAACGAATTATATTTCACACAATGTAAATTGAATTCACAAAAATTTAATTATGCTTATATAAACATTAATTTCAACTTCACCGAAATATTATAGCCATCAGCTATTAGGTCTTTTGTCATACCTTATTACGCTTCACAGTCATTAATTCCAGTCCTTTGGTGCAACATTCCTGAATTAATAAATACAAATGTTTAATGATTTATGAAAATTAAAGAAACACTAAAAAAATCACACACACATAGTTAAGGAAGTAGGTTTTGTAGGTGTAAAACTTATCATAATGGACATTCGGATGATGAAGCAATAAAAGTAATTGAACGACATGTAATAAATATAGAAAATGCACAAATAGCAATTTTGGAACATTGATTTTGGAGGTAACAAGACCTTAATATTTTTAATAATACCGTAATTTCTTTTAATTAAAATATTCTCGCAATGGCAAAACTTTCCATCATTACGATTAATCTAAATAATGCCAAAGGCCTTAAAAAGACAATGGAAAGTGTATTAAATCAAACATCAAAAGATTTTGAGTATATTGTTATAGATGGAGGTTCCACTGATGGAAGCGTAGAAATAATTCAACAATTCAACAATTCGTCAATTCAACAATTTACATGGTTGTCCGAACCTGATAATGGAATTTACCAAGCTATGAACAAAGGCATACGTATGGCAAAAGGAGTTTATTGCCAGTTTATTAATTCAGGTGATTGGTTAGTTGCTGACAACACTATTGAAAGTATGCTGAATGCATTAACTGATTGCGCTGTTTTCTATGGGAATATGTTAAAAATGTTATCAAATGGAAATATATATTATAATAAATATGTTCCGGTAAATTCAATGTTTACATTTTACACAGGATCATTAAATCATTCACCTGTTTTTATAAAACGATGCTTATTTGATAAATATGGTTTGTATGATGAGACTTTGAAAATTGTTTCCGATTGGAAGTTTTACTTAATTGCAATTGGTTTAAATAATGAAAGAGTCGAGTATATTGATATTGATGTTGCATATTTTGATATGAGAGGGATAAGCAATACCAATTCGCCATTAAATAAAGCTGAACGCCGAAAGGTATTAATAGATTTATTACCAGCAAATATTCTTGCTGATTATGATACACATTGGTTTGATATTGAGCAAATGAAACGAATAAAACGTTATTGGATATCTCGAAAAAGTGTTTGGTTGTTGGAAAGAACGTTGTTTAAGTTGGAGAAATGGTTTCGAAATAAAGAACAATTGTTTTGATATATGAAAGAAACTCATATACATTTACCCGGTCTAAACGGACTACGAGCAATAGCAGCTTTATCAGTTGTATTTGCTCATATTTCACAAAAAGGTATTGCAGATTTTGGTTTTTCCTATTTACTTGATTTACCTTTGGCAGGGAATGGAGTTACCTTGTTTTTTGTAATTAGCGGTTTTCTGATAACATTTTTATTACTTATGGAAGTTAGGAAAACCCAATCCATTAGCGTAAAGGGATTCTATATTCGCCGTATTCTTCGTATCTGGCCTATCTATTATTTATTTATGATTGTCTGTATTGTGATTTTTATTATGTTGGGAAAATCTCATGAAGCATTAGTAAAGGAAATATGGTTTTATATTTTTTTTGCGGCTAATATACCGTTTATTTTCCAAAACGGTATTTTGATTTTAGTTCATTATTGGAGCATTGGCGTTGAGGAGCAATTTTATCTTATTTGGCCATGGTTAGTAAAAAAATCAAAAACAAATTTGTTAAAAATTTCTTTGGTCATTTTCATTTTATTGTTCGTGACTAAAATTGGGTTTTGGTTTTTATTAGGTACCAAATCATTTGAATATCGTTTTCTAACTGTAACTCGATTTCATTGTATGATGGTTGGTGCAATGGGTGCAATTTTATTTGTAAAAGGGCATAAGCTATTCATTAGAATATCTACAAATAAAATAATTCAATTGGTTAGCTGGTCTTTTTTTTTATTATTTGGATTAAATATTTTACATGTACCGGCGGTAATTGGTCAGGAACTTATAGCTTTTGTTTCTTTAAATATGATCATGGGACAGATTGCAGTCACCAGTAGGATCATTAATCTTGAAAACAGATTATGTGATTTTGTTGGAAAAATTTCATATGGTATTTATATTATCCATCCAATGATAATACTACTTTTATCAAAAGTTTATAAAAATTTAATAATAAATGTAAATTTTAAGTATATAATAGTTTATGGTTCTGTTATGGCTATTACTCTTTTTGTTGCATGGTTATCCTATACTTTTTATGAAAAGCTATTTTTAAAACATAAAAGAAAATTCGCTATTATACAAAGTTCAAATTCAATGTTTTCTGATAGTATTACAAATTAATAACAAATACCATACTTACTTCGAAAAAATAATTTGATTATTTATTGTTTTCTAAACTCATGTTTTCTGTTATCATTCCACTTTACAACAAATCCACATATATTGCCAAAGCTATTAAATCAGTACTTACTCAAACTTACCAGAAGTTTGAATTGATTGTGGTGAATGATGGCTCAACAGATAATAGCTTAGAAGTGGTTCAACAATTTAACAATTCAACAATTCAACAATTCAAAATATTAAATCAACCCAATGTAGGTGTAAGCATTGCCCGAAATAATGGTATTAATGCAGCAAAATACGATTATATTGCATTTTTAGATGCAGACGACTGGTGGGATGTACATTTTCTGGAAGAGATGAATGGATTAATTAAGCGATACTCTAATGCCGGAATATATTCTTCCTCATATTATATAGTAAAACATAGTGTAAATAGAAATTCAAATATAGGTGTTTCAGATGGTTTTAATGAAGGAGTAATTAATTATTTTAAAGTATATTCCCAAACACTCACGATGCCTGTATGGACATCTGCAACAGTAATGAAAAAAAATATTTTCATAGAACAAAATGGTTTTAATCCAAAGCTTAAACTGGGAGAAGATTTTGATTTATGGGTTCGAATTGCATTAAAATATCCTGTGGTATTCATGAATAAGCCATTAGCTTTTTATAACCAGGATGTGGAATTGCAGCATAGGGCGGTTGGAAAAAAATTATATGAACCAAGTGAGCACATGCTTTTCAGCAATTATGGAGCACTGAATAAAAATACT
Organism: uncultured Bacteroidota bacterium; assembly: GCA_963831005.1. Taxonomy (GTDB): domain Bacteria; phylum Bacteroidota; class Bacteroidia; order Bacteroidales; family CG2-30-32-10; genus CAWHOW01. The sequence continues at coordinate 12,331 of CAWHOW010000062.1, read as the reverse complement.
GATTTTGTTTTTTTATTTGAAAGATTATCATTATATAGTTTATTACCTTATTACGTATCAAAAAAAAATAAAAAAGAAGTAGATAAAGTATTATCAAAAATTAATTGGAGGCAGCATGAATTCAAGTACCGATTATATTATCGTATTTTACCCAAACACGTACTTAATATTTGGTTAAGGTTGTTTAAAATCGGTTCATTTATAAAAAATAAAATTATGTATTATAATGAAAACAAAAATAATTATTGATCCTTTAGTAAATATATATTATGCAAGTTTTTACATTCAGGCACTTATGGGCAAATTTGGCATACATAATATCATCTATAAATCAAAGCCTTTTAAGAGTATTCATAACCGAATTGAAAATTTTAATTTTATTGTTCTAAGAAATAATAAAGAAACAAAATTTTCTATTCAATTTAATGATACTTATGAAATATCAAAAGATTGTTATAACTGGTGCGATATTTATGGCAACGTTAATACAAATTGGAAAAATACACCTAATGAATATAAAGAAAAACTAATATCGCTTGCACCAAGTTTTGGTATACGTTTGTGGGGCTTCGCAGATACAATATATTATGCAATATCAAATTCTTTAAAAAGACATAAATTAATAGGTATAAAAAAGTTTCTTGGAAAATATAAGAGACTATATAAGTTAAGACTACCCCTTGAAAACTATATCCCCAAAACTCCTCTTGAAAATTATATTTTTCATGTAAGTACCCTTTGGCAAAGTGATGAATATGTCAAAAACGATGAGTTTGTAAATAGACACAGGGCAATTTTTATGGAAACTTGTAAATCTATAAGCGAAATTAAATTTGAAGGAGGGTTTTATTATACTGGAAAGCACTCTAAGAATCAAAAGTTCAAAAATTTGATTATTAATGATTATATTCCTGCGAAAGAGTATGTGAAGAAACTTCGACAGTCAATAGTAGTTTTTAACACTCCAGCCTGGCTTAATTGTAATGGATGGAAGTTAGCTGAATATTTGGCGCTTGGAAAAGCAATAATTTCAACCCCCTTGCTTAATGATTTGCCGAAACCGCTTACCCACGGGGAAAATGTACATTTTGTAAAAGACGAAGAAGAAATAAAACGTGCCATATTGTTGATTGTAAATGATGTGGATTATAGACAAAATTTAGAAACGGGTGCTAGAGAATATTGGGAGCAATACGGAAAGCCCTTAAAATCATTGGAGTTGTTGGGTATAAAGTAAGTATAGATATTAAGTATGAAAAAAATAATGCTTGTTTTTGGAACACGACCAGAAGCCATAAAAATGGCACCTTTGATTATCTTGTTTAAGAAACACCATACTGAATTTAAAACCATCATTTGTGTTACCGGACAACACAGGCAAATGTTAGACCAGGTATTGACTTTATTTGAAATTACTCCTGATTACGACTTGGATATTATGCAACCTGATCAGGATTTATTTGATGTAACTTCCCTAATATTGCTTGGTATTCGTGACATACTTAAAAAAGCACAACCCGATTTAGTGTTTGTGCAAGGTGATACAACAACTTCAACAGCTACTGCATTAGCGGCTTTTTATCAACATATTCCTGTTGCCCACATTGAAGCTGGCTTGAGGACTAATAACATATATAGTCCATTTCCAGAAGAGTTGAATCGCCAGTTAACAGGGCGCATTGCGACATATCATTTTGCTGCGACACAACTTTCCAAACAAAACTTGATTAAGGAAAATGTACTGGAAGAATATATAATTGTTACAGGCAACACAGTTATTGATGCATTGCATTGGATTACCAATAAAATAAGAGTTGATACTAAAATTGAATCTTTTATAATGGATTCTTTAAACGCAGTTGGCTATGATTTGAACAGACTTATTTATGAGAGAAGATTAATATTAATTACAGGGCATAGAAGAGAAAGTTTTGGAAATGGATTTCAAAATATTTGTTATGCGATTAGAAATCTGGCTATAAAATATCCAGATGTGGATTTTGTTTACCCTGTACATTTGAATCCGAATGTTCAAAAAACTGTTCTGAATATTTTACCTAAAAACCAGAAGAACAAAAATATTTTCTTAATTGAACCATTGGATTATCTCACGTTTGTCTATTTGATGAGTAAATCCTATTTATTATTGACTGATAGTGGAGGCATACAGGAAGAGGCCCCTGGTTTGGGAAAACCTGTTGTGGTAATGCGTGACACAACAGAACGACCAGAAGCTGTGGAAGAAGGAACAGCAATTTTAGTTGGTTCAGAAATGAACAATATTGAAGATGTAGTTTCAAGATTATTGGATGATAAAAAGGTTTATATTTCTATGGCTCACGCTGAAAATCCTTATGGTGATGGTCGTGCTTCAAAAAGAATTGTTGATTATTTTATAAATCATTACCACTCTCAATTATGATTCCAAAAGTTATACATTATTGCTGGTTTGGCAAAGATGTAATACCCCCTTTGGCTGTTAAATGCATGGAATCATGGATAAAATACCTGCCTGATTATAAATTAAAACTTTGGAATGAAAATACCTTTGATATCAATTCCAATACTTATGTAAAAGAAGCCTATGAAGCACAAAAATTTGCTTTTGTTACAGATTATGTGCGTTTGTATGCTTTGTTTAACGAAGGTGGAATATACATGGATACAGATGTAGAAGTACTGAAATCATTGAATGAATTATTATATTTGCCTGCATTTTCGGGTTACGAAAGCAATAAGTCCTCTTCATTTCCAACCGGAATTATGGCAAGTGAAAAAGGAGGTGTTTGGGTAATGGAACAACTGACTTATTATGATGGTATTCATTTCATAAAACCTGACGGCACTTATGATATGACTCCTAATACTCAAACTATTTCGCGGATAATGAATGAGAATGGATTTGAGTTAAATGGCAAATATCAAGTGTATAAAAATAATATGCATGCTTTTCCTAAAGATTATTTTTGTCCGAAAACCAGTACGCATGTCATAAAATTGACAGAAAATACTTATTGTATTCATCATTTCGCAGCCTCCTGGTATACTCCCAGTCGAATGGATAAAATAAAAAGCTTTATCTTCAAAAGAATATTAGGGCTAAAACTTATGGATTATTTAGTCCGATTGAAATGGAAAGTGCTTTCTAAAAATAAATATATAAACAAATAAATGTGATAGTGCAATAGGCAATTCAATAATTTATCTTTCAACAATTCTACAGTTACACGAATACACATTCTGCCAGGTTAATCTTTCAACAATTCCACAGTTAAACAATTCAACGTGTTAACCTATTTCCCTAAATATTTTACTTCAAAAGCCATAGCTCTTTATTTTATTTTATTAGTTGGTTGTTCAGTTGTATTTATGAATCCACTGCCAATATTATGGATTTTTTTTGGCATAATTGAAGTCGTTTGTTTTTTTTATTTTACCAATATTCTTTCACAAAATTGGTCCGATATTTCTAACAAACTTTTTACCAAAAAGCTTATACAAACGGCATTATTAATAAGAATTATTTATGTTATCGTAATTTACTTTTTTTATTTATACATGACGGGGCAACCATTTGAATTTGGTGCAGCAGACTCCATGGGTTACCATGAGGAAGCTATATGGAGATTAGCATTTATTAATAATGGTGAATATTCCAATTTTTATAAACCAACAGGAGATTTTTCTGATACTGGATATCCCGTTTATTTAGCAATTTTATATAAGATTTTCGGTGTTCATATATTATTAATACGTGTCATAAAATCAATTATCAGTACATACACCTGCTTATTGATATACAAACTTGCTAAACGCAATTTCGGGGAACAAGCAGGTCGACTGGCAGGCATTATAGCTATGCTATGCCCAAATCTAATTTATTATTCCGGTTTGCATTTAAAAGAAACTGAAATGGTTTTTTTAACGGTTTTGACTATGGAGCGCTTTGATTATTATATGAAAATGCACAAATCAAATATTATTAATTATTTATATGTTTTAGTGATTGTATTTTTATTGTTTGCTTTAAGAACTTTTCTTGCTGTATCTGTTCTTTTTGCTTTTCTTTTATATGTGTTTTTTAGCAACCAAAAGACAAATAATTTTTCACGGGTTTTATTTGTTATCGCTACAATTATTTATTCTTACTTTTTTATTAGAGGTAATATAGAAAAGGAAATTTCTTTTTTGTGGAAAGATAAAGATAATAATCAGATAACTAGCATGCAATGGCGTACAGATGCTGAAGGAGGAAATAAATTAGCAAAATATGGATCAGCAAAAGTATTTGCTCCGGCAATGATATCAGCGCCATTTACTACTTTGGTTAATGTTGATGGACAGGATAATCAAATGTTACTAAACGGAGGATACTTTACCAGGAATGTTTTTTCTTTTTTTGTTTATATTTCACTGATCGTTATCTGGCAATTAAAAAAAATCAGGAAACACATATTAATATTATCTTTTCTGTTTGGGTATTTAGCCGTACTAGCATTAAGCGGTTTTGCTATTTCAGAACGCTTTCATTTACCCGCCCTTCCATTTTTAATTATTTTAGCAGCTTACGGAATAACCCAGTCAAATCAAAAAAACAGGAGATATTATATTCTTTTTCTAGTACTAATGGCCTTTCTGATTTTTGGATGGAACTGGTTTAAAATGGCAGGAAGAGGAATGTACTAAATTGTTTTTTGATATTAATATTTGGAGTAAATTTAAACCTAATAGGAAAATGAATATGCTAAAAAAAATTAAAGAAAATATAAAAAAGAACCGACCAAAAATGTCAAATCGAAAATTAAGAATTATACTAAAATTAAGAAATATAATAGATGATATTAAAGCAATTGGTTCAGGTAATAATTTAGACAGATTAGGGAAAATATATGGTTCAGATAAGGCAATAGGGGAACATTTTTATACACCACATTATAAATCACATTTAAAAAGATTCAAATTCAGAAAGATTAATTTGCTCGAAATAGGTGTCGGAGGTTATGAAATTCCATATATGGGTGGTTATTCCTTAAGAATGTGGAGAAAATACTTCCCATTTGGTAAAATTTTTTCTATTGATATTTATGACAAATCCGTTCTTCTAGCAAATCGGATAAAGATATTTTGCGGTAGTCAAGTAGATAAAGATTTCTTGGATTCGGTAGCAAATAGGATAGGCGAAATAGATATTATTATAGATGATGGTAGCCATATTAATGAACACGTTATTGAAACATTTAAATTTTTATTTCCAAAATTAAAAAATGGAGGGATTTATGTTATAGAAGATACACAAACATCCTATTGGAAAGATTTGGGTGGTGATAGTGAGAATTTAAATAATCCTAAAACCATGATGAATTTTTTTAAAAGTTTAATAGATTCTTTAAATAGCAAGGAATTTGAAACTTCTAACCAGATAAAAAGTTATTTTGATAAAAAAATCATATCAATGCATTTCTATCATAATTTGATATTTATATACAAAGGGAACAATGATTAATAGACAAAATGATTTATAAATTAACGTGGCTATTTACTTCCTGCCACCAACTCAAAACTCAATAATATCAATGAATATTGACGTAAAAACAAAGAACGTAAAATATGGATTTCACGATATTTAAAATTAAGATTGCAGTATTTATAGGCATTTCAATAAATAATCATTTTTAATATTTCGATTTATGTTTTTTAAAATGCCTAATTTATATAGCTTTTACCATAGTGGCAAGAAGTAAATACCCTAGTAAATTAATAAAGATAAAGTGAGGTTGAAAATTCAATAATGAATTTTTCATTATTAGTTATGACAAATAATTAAACCAATTAGTATTTCGAATGATTACCAAAATTGAAAGTTCTTATCATTTGTAGCGGCACTAATGGTAAATTAAGCCCTTTTGTCAAAGAACAAATGGATTCCTTGGCCAAATTGGGTATTGAGCTTACGTTATTTCAAATTAACAAAAGAGGTATGATTGGGTATCTTTTGCATTTACGCCCTCTGATTAAGTTTATAAAGAAAAACAAACCTGATGTTATTCATGCACATTATGGGCTGTCGGGACTTTTAGCTAACTTTCAAAGAAGAATTCCTGTTGTTACTACTTTCCATGGTTCAGATATTAATGATTACAAAATATATAAGTTTTCATTTTATGCACATAAGCTTTCTGCTGCAAGTATTTTTGTAGGTGAAAAGATGCATTTGAAAATGCCTTCTAAGAAATATGATAGTGTCATACCATGTGCTGTTGATACTAAGCTTTTTTATCCGATATTCAATATTGATAAAAATACATTTTTAGTTTTTCAACAAAATTGTATCAATATTTTATTCACTTCCTCATTTAAAAATACTATTAAAAATTACCCGCTTGCTAAAGATGCATGCTTATGTTTAGAAAGAAAAACCGGTAAAAAAGTAAATCTTATAGAATTTAGTAACTTTGACAGGCTACAGGCAAACCTTTTATTAAATTCGATTGAATGCGTATTGCTTACTTCTTTTAGCGAAGGATCTCCCCAGGTTATCAAAGAAGCTATGGCATGCAATAAGCCGATTGTAGCTACAAATGTCGGTGACATTGAATGCTTGTTTGGGAATACTGAAGGTTGTTATCTTACCTCTTTTGATCCGGAAGATGTTGCGGAAAAAATAGAACTTGCTATTGAGTTCGGCAAGAACAAAGGCAGTACAAAGGGCAGAGAACGAATAATTGAATTGGGTCTGGATTCCTCAACAGTTGCAAAAAAAATTATTGAAGTATATAAGACCGTTTTGGTATAAATTCAAAAAGACATGAAGTATTTGTGGGATATACAAAACCCAGAAGGATATTATAACCGCTCTGGCTTTTATAAAACAAAAACCGAATATAAATTTATTAAAGATCATATACCTGAAGGTCATAATTTAAAGATAATTGATTTGGGTGGAGGTAGTGGAAGATTTGCGATTTTATTATCAAAAGAGGGTCATGAAGTAACAGTTGTGGACAAATCTGAAGAAGCGATTTCACTTATTAAAAATAGAGGTTTTGAAAAAGCTTTTTGCGCTGACATTTTTACTTTTACAAGTAAAATAAAATATGATATGGCTATTGCTATTGAAGTAGTTGACTATTTTGATGATTTTGTTTCATTTTTAAATAAAGTCAAATCTTTTACTAATAATCAAAGTTTATTTATTTTTAGTGTTCACAATAAAGATAGTTTGCGATTTAAAATTAGAAATTGGAAAAGAAAAAAAACTAAATACAATAATTTTTTTTTAAAGGATTACTTAAAAGATATTTCAGATTCCGGTTTTGAAATTATTGAAATAAAAGGATTTAATTGGATGCCATTTAGGGTAAATTCCAATAATATATTGATTCCTTTATTCTCAAGACTTGAATCAGTTTTAAGATTAAATAAATGGTTATATCAAAGCCCCTGGTTGCTAATTGCATGTGAGAAAGCTATATCCACTTCTTAATTAAAATTACAAAACATCTTAATTTTGACAAATAATTATAAAATAATAACTGAATATAAAAATATTAATAGAAATAAATGGACATCTCTATTAGATAAAAGTCCATTTTCTTCACCTTTTCAAACTCCAGGATATTTTGACTTTTTCAATACTGTTCCGGGTCTATCCGCTGAAGTATTTGCTGTTGAAGGAAACAATGAACTTTTGGCGCTTTGCGTTGTTACTATTAATAAAGAGGAAGGAATAAAGAGTTTTTTCTCCAGAAGAGCTATAATTTATGGAGGTCCTTTGGTTGTCTGTAGTGAAAGAGGAGGGTTGGCTTTAGATGATTTGCTTTCCGCAATTAATAAAGAATTAAAACATCGAGTAATTTATGCTGAAACCAGAAACTTTAATGATTACAGTTCATATAAAGATTGTTTCCTTAAAAATGGCTGGAATTATATACCATATCTGAATATACAGATTTCATTGCAGGGGAAAACTATGGATGATATACTCGGAGCCATGAAATACAACAGGCGCAGAGAGATCCAAATATCAATAAAAGAGGGAACAATTGCAAAAGAAGCAGAAGATACTGAAGATGTAACTGCTTTATATAATATATTATCTCAACTATATAAGAATCGAGTTAAGTTACCCTTGCCTGAATTAGATTTTTTTATCAGGCTTTTTAATTCTGCTTCAGGAAAAGTTTTTATTGTTAAGCATAAAGAACAGATAATAGCCGGTGCATTTTGTTTGTATTACCCCGCTAAATCAATTTATACCATGTATTATTGTGGTTTACGTAATCATCATCCGAAAATTTTCCCGACGCACCTGGCGATTGTAGCGGCAATTGAATTCGGATTAAATAGTAATTTGCTGAAAGTGGATCTAATGGGTGCAGGGAAACCTGATAAGGAATATGGTGTGAAAAAATATAAATCTGAATTTGGTGGAGAATTGTTAGAACATGGCAGATTCATTAAGGTATATAATCCTTTTTTATTTAAGCTAGGGAAACTGGGAATCAATATTATAAAGGGCATCAAGAATAACTGAAAATCAGCATTGCCCTTGCCCTAAAGGGATGCTGAATTTCAAAAGTTTTACTCTTTAGAGGTTGGCAAAAAATATCTGAAAATAAGTTTTTAAAGTTGCTCTTAAGCAAATTGAAAAATGAGAATCCTTATTGATATAGGTCATCCTGCGCATGTGCACTACTATAGAAACCTTGCAAATGTGCTTAAAAAAAAAGAACATCAGGTTTATTGGGCAGTTAAAGATATTGATATTGCCAAACAGTTGCTTACTTATTATGGATTTAAATACTTTGTGCTTCCAAAAAAATCAGATAGTTTGCATGGCAAAATATGGAAACAATTTCTATATGATTTTATAATACTTAAAATTTGCATGCAGAAAAAAATTGATATAGCAATAGGGACATCCGTATCGGTAGCGCATGTTTCTAAAATATCAGGAGTTAAATCTGTTGTCTTTGACGATGATGATGATAGAGTTCAACCCTTAGTGGCAAAATATGTCAATCCTTTTGCAGATTCATTATTAGCTCCTGAAGCTTTAAAAGGAAGGAAGAACAGGAAGGATACCATCTATTATAATGGCACGCATGAATTATGTTATTTGCTTCCAAAATATTTTACACCTGATCCGTCAGTTCTAAAGGAAATTGACTTGTCTGAAAAAGACACTTTCTTTATCTTGCGTTTTAACGTTTTCAAAGCTCACCATGATATCGGGGTAAAAGGACTATCCTTGGACCAAAAGCTTCAATTGATTGATATATTAAGAAAACATGGAAAGGTATTTATTACAACTGAACGGGAAATTGAACCGGAACTGAAAGAATACCAATTAAGTATTAGTCCTGAAAAAATACATTCATTAATGGCTTTTGCTACCATGTTCTTGGGTGATAGCCAGACAATGACATCAGAAGCTGCTGTGCTTGGTATACCTGCATTAAAATGCAATACATTTGCAGGAAAACTTTCTGTGCCAAATGAATTAGAGGATAAATATCATTTATGTTTTTCATATCAGCCTGCTGATTTTGATAAAATGACCAAAAAATTAAATGAGCTTTTATCTGTTACTGATCTTAAAGAAGAGTTTCAGAGACGCCGTAAGAAAATGCTGGCTGATAAAATTGATGTAACTGCATTTATGGGCTGGTTCATTGAGAACTATCCCCAAAGTGTGAAAATCATGAAAGAAAATCCGGATTATCAGTATAATTTCAAATTAGAGTCTTATTATTGAAATCAAAATAAAATTACGTGGCTATTTACTTCCTGCCACCAACTCAAAACTCAATAATATCAATGAATATTGACGTAAAAACAAAGAACGTAAAATATGGATTTCACGATATTTAAAATTAAGATTGCAGTATTTATAGGCATTTCAATAAATAATCATTTTTAATATTTCGATTTATGTTTTTTAAAATGCCTAATTTATATAGCTTTTACCATAGTGGCAAGAAGTAAATACCCTAGTAAAATTATTATGAATTTCCTTGTCTATTTCGGGCATCCTTCTCAATATCTTTTCCTGAGACAATCTATAATAAAGTTGAAGGGCAAAGGTCATCAGATAGATATCATAATAAGGTCGAAAGATGTTTTGGAAAACCTTTTAATAAATGACAATTTCAGTTATCAGAATATTTTGCCTAAAGGCAGGAGAGCTAAAAAGATAATGATCTTCTTTAGTATGATAAAACGGGATATACGGATATACAGGATTGCACGGAGAAATAAATATGATTTATTAATCGGCACAGATCCTTCCTTAGCACATGTAGGTTTTATCAGAAGAATTCCGGTAATAACGGTTCTTGAAGATGATTATAAAGTCGTTCCTTTTTTAGCAAGCACAACATTTCCTTTCACAACAACCATTTTGACGCCGGAAGTATGCAACGTTGGCAGATATGCCAGGAAAAAAGCAGGCTATAAAGGCTATATGAAACTTGGGTATTTGCATCCGTCAATTTTCCAGGCTGACCATAATAAAATCGGATTTCACGAATCATTCGTAATCATTCGTTTGACAAAACATTCAGCACATCATGACTTTGGTATTAGCGGATTAAATTTATCTCTGGTTAAAATAATAATTAAAGAGGTCACAAAAACCGGACGGAAAGTTTTAATCTCATCAGAAGCTAAAATTGAGGATAAGGATATTAAAGAATATAATTTAAATATTAATCCGGGTGACTTTCATCACTTTTTAAGTTTTGCCGACCTATTGATCTCTGACAGCCAAAGCATGAGCGTTGAAGCAGCTATGCTAGGCACTCCGTCAATCCGCATAAGTGGTTTTGCAGGCAGAATAAGTGTTCTTGAAGAGTTGGAAATTAAATACAATCTCACCTTTGGAATAAAGCCTGATGAAAATGACAAAGTATTAGCAAAAATAAATGAGCTTCTTAATTTTCCTAATCTGAGAAAAGTCTTTCAGCTACGAAGAAAAAGTATGCTTAATGATAAGATTAATGTAACGGATTTCATGGTCTGGTTTCTGGAAAGTTATCCTCAAAGTCTTAAAATAATAAAAGATAATCCCGCTTATCAAAACCGTTTTTCTCAGGCTGGTGTCAGTTCACAAATGATTGCGGAGAAAGATGTCTGTTTGATTGGTGACAACTCATTTTATGGTAATAGATTTTCGAGAGACTTTACTCTGCCCTTGTATTATTATCTAATCAAGTCATTAGAAAAGGATGGTTATGGATTTCAAACCTTGAAAGATTTTGTTGTTCAGCCAAAGCAAAAAGTCTCTATGCTAAGACATGATGTGGACGAGTTGCCATATAATTCATTAATAACAGCTCAAATAGAATATAAATCAGGTATTAAAAGCAGTTATTATTTTCGCATTATTCCCAGAAGTCTTAATGAAACTGTTTTAAAAGAAATTGCAGAAATGGGTCACGAAATTGGTTATCATTATGAAGATTTAACTTTATCCAAAGGAGATATTGATAAAGCTTACGACTCTTTTTGCAGGAATTTAGAAAAGCTTCGAAAATTATATCCTGTAAAAACCATTTGTATGCATGGCAGTCCTTTGAGTAAATGGGACAGCAAGGATATATGGAGTAAATACGATTATAAAAAATTAGGTATACTTGCAGAACCATATTTTGACATTGATTTTGCAAAAGTACTTTACTTAACGGATACTGGGCGCTGCTGGGATGGACAAAGATTTAATATCCGCGATAAAATAACCACTTCTTACAATTTATCCTTTCACTCAACGAAAGAAATCATCCATGCAATTACAACAAAAATGCTCCCTGATCAGATAATGTTTACAATTCATCCGCAGCGTTGGAGTGATAAGCCTTTACAATGGGTAAATGAGTTATTGTCACAAAACATTAAGAATATTATAAAAAGCACGTTTGTCAGCAAGTAGCACGAAACAAATAATGTAAATTAACATCCCTGTAATTCAGGGATTTTTTATTTCAAGATATTTATAAATTGAATTTGCATTAAAACGTTAGTCTCACTTCGGGTCTCTTTGTGACATCATTTTTCTGTCAGGCAGAGCCGTTCCGCCCTTGCGGAACGTGTCGAAGTCGACAGAAAAATTTCTAAGGAAGCGGGACTACCCGATATAACATCACGACACTGTGTCCTTTGTGCAAGCCTTTGTGGACTCTGTGGTTAAAAGAATCGAATATTTATCAAGCGACGAAGCGATAATTTTCTGCGTTCTTTGCGCTATTCTTTGCGCCCTTGCGTGAAACAAATAACGTAAATTATCATCCCTGTAACTCAAGGATTTTATATTTCTCAATTAACTGTTGCTATA
>CAWHOW010000061.1:0-6635 GCA_963831005.1 uncultured Bacteroidota bacterium | reverse complement strand
ATGAAAACAAAAATTGAAAAAACAGAACATTTGACATACGGTGAAAGATGTTTAGTAATGTTTTACCTGATGTCGATAATAAGGAGGAATCCCTCAAAAATTAACCTTAAGCTACTTAAGGTAACTGATCCAACGGATTTTGTTATTAAAGAATGTTTAGGACTTAAAACTTCCGGGGTGGCTCCCATGGCAGGATGCACCACTACCGATATTATGGTGCATAACGCGGCCAATTTGCTGCTCACCATGGAAAACGGAACGCTGCTTAAGCCCCAGCTTTATACCAGCAACCAGGTACTGGGGCAGAAAAAAACTACGGTTGACTTGTATAATAAGGTAATTAATTTTATGAAAGGCGCCTGCAACGATGCCTCTATAACTGCCGGCGATATTACAGCAGGTATTACGCTTGCCAATACCTGCGGAGGCAGATTGACCAAAAAAACAGGAGGCTCTCAGCCCGATTACGGCGTAACTGCTTCCGGAATAGGATGGTTGCGGATACATGCAAAGAAAGTGGTAAAAGGATTGGAAGGGCATATTTTCAAGCTGGCAGTGGTGAGCGATAAAAACGTTATCCCTGCAGATACAAACTGCATTTTTTGTTTTTCGCTTGAAGGAACTATTGAAATTATCGGGCTTACCAGCAGAACAGTATTGGCTATAAACCATTCAGCCATATTACCTGTAGGGCATGGCGGCAAAACCCCTGTAATTACACCTGCTTTACTTAAAAAGGCCACCTTAATGGCTGCAAGCAAAAAGAAACATCCGGTATTCAATATCACTATTCCCGACCCTTATGCATGGGATGGATGGATTTATATAGTGATTCAATAAGAAGTTTGGAGTTGTGAGTTTGGAGTTTAGAGTTAGAACCTGCTGAAAGGCAGGTTTTTTTATGCCCTCTCCCGGCTTTTTACTAAAAATGCCCCAAAAACTGTAATAGTTTGTGCATGTATTTAAATAGTTTGCGCTAGTATTTAAATAGTCTCTGCAAGTATTTAAATAGTTTGTGCATGTATTTAAATAGTTTGTGCAAGTATTTAAATAGTCTCTGCAAGTATTTAAATAGTCTCTGCATGTATTTAAATAGTCTCTGCATGTATTTAAATAGTTTGTGCATGTATTTAAATAGTTTGTGCATGTATTTAAATAGTCTCTGCAAGTATTTAAATAGTTTGTGCATGTATTTAAATAGTTACCGCAAGTATTTAAATAGTTTGTGCAAGTGTTACAAGGGTAGTGCCCTAAAAAGGGTGTAAGTTACCTTCCTTTTTAAAGAAATGCGGGGGAAACGGGTGAATGGGGAAATTGTGGAGGTTTTATGACAAACGCATAACAAAAATTGTAGTTTATGCAATACCTCAGAGGTAAGGAATGAAAATTAATACTTTTTACCCTAACCCTTCAACCTTGAACTTTTAACCTTTCCACCTTCAGTCTTCAGCCTAAACCCCAATTAAGAGAAGGGGCAACAAAAGCAAAACAGCTTTTCGACAAAAATATTTTCGACTAATCTTATATCTATTTAGAATATATTCTATATTATTGCGGCATCGATTAAGAGTTGAATGTTTTGCACGAGGAGGATGTTGAGTGAAAACAAGTGCACTCGTCAGGAGACGAGCGCGAACGGGGGATAATAAACCTTAAAACTGCTTTTCGACAAAATTAATTTCGATGAATTGTTTGCCGGTAAGATAAAATATATATATTATTGCGCCATTGATTAAAAGTTGAATGTTTTTGCACTCGGAGGATAACGAGTGACAATAAAAGGCAAATAAAAGATAAACATATGAAATTACTAAAAGGAGAAGAAATTAAGGTTCACGAATTGAATACATCTTCAACAAAAGTTATGTCTGATGATGACATAAATCAAAAATATATTTTAGGAGATGTTAGAATTGTTACTGAACAAGCAAGGTATCCTCTAACTTCTATTGTTACTATGTTAGAAAGTGGGGATTATCTTTTAAACCCAGAATTTCAAAGAAGACATCGTTGGAATATTATTCAGAAATCCAGATTAATAGAATCATTTATAATGAATGTTCCAATACCACCTATTTTTTTATATGAAGATAAATATTCTCATTTTGAGGTAATGGATGGCCTTCAAAGATTAACACCTATATTTGATTTTTATAATAACAAATTCGCATTAGAAGGACTTGAACAATGGCCAGAATTGAATGGAAAAATTTGTTCAACTTTACCTACACAAATAAAAAAAGGAATTGATCGACGTTACCTATCGTCAATTATTCTATTACACGAAACTGCTAAAGATGATGTTGCAGCAAGGAAATTAAAGCAACTTGTCTTTGAAAGAATTAATAGTGGTGGAGTAAAATTGGAACCCCAAGAATCAAGAAATGCAGTTTATAATGGGCCATTCAATGAGCTTTGTATAAAATTAGCAAGAAATATATACTTCTGTAAGACATGGAATATTCCCGAACCTAGTGAGGATGAGATAAAAAATAATAATCCCAGTCAAAATTTAATTGACAACCCATTATACAGAAACATGAGTGATGTTGAGTTTGTTTTAAGATTCTTTGCAAATAGGCAAAGAACGAATTTATTTAAATTAGGAAATACTTATCGCGAATTATTTGATAATTATTTAAGATTAGCAAACTCATTACAAAAAGATACATTATTGGCTATGCATTCCCTTTTTGAAGAAACTATTCAATTTGTATTTGAGTTGTTTGATGAAAAAGCATTCTATTTGTATAGAGTTCGAAATGATAATTGGAATTGGTTTAATCGGCCTACAACAGCTGTATATGACCCGCTAATGGTTACTGCTTCTGAATTTATTGATAGAAAAGAAGATATACTTGCAAAAAAAAACAACATCGAAAACATAATGATAAAATTTTATAAAGACAACTATAATACATTCGAAGGCAGAAATACAAATCCAGGAATACTTCAAGACAGAGAAAAGTTATTTAATGAATTATTTCAAGATTTATTAAAGTAACATGGAGGCTATTAAATCAAATTTTTTAAAAGAACTTTCAGATCTTAGGTGTTTAATTTCTTTTTATGATTTGGAAGGGAAATTATTATCAGATTTTCAAGTTACTGTCGAAACTGAGGAGATTAAATATTTAAAACAGTTATCCGAATCATTAAGAAAATTTCCTTTGTCAAAAAAGCAATTTAATTATAATAGTATTATAATTTCTCTATACGGTTCTTTTGAAAGATTTATTGAAAACTCACTTGTTACATATTCAGATAAAATTAATCAAATTGTAAGAAAATATAATAACCTTCCCGATTCTATTTTAAAAAATCATTTTTTTTTATCATTAACTTTACTTAATAAAGTTGAACAAGATAATTATGCTGGCCATTTAAGCAAAGAAGAACTTATAAAAAACCTGCATACTTGTATAAATGTCAATGAGGGGTATCAACTCAACAAGGATGCATTTGCCCAACATACTGCAAATTTTCGCCATCAAGTTATCGAAGAATGTTTTTCGCATTTAGGTATCCAAAATATCAGTCAAAGAATTTTGAAAACAAGTATTTTTCTTTATTACATAATTGAAAAACTTGAAATACATTCTCCTGACGCACCAAATGTCGATGAATCATTTCAGCAACTTAATGAACTTGCCGAAAGGAGAAATGATGTTGCACATGGTGTCCCTAGCGAGATAATTCAGAACAATATACTTATTGATTTTGTCGAATTTTTTGAGAAATTTTCAGCCGGTTTAATTGAAGTGTTAAGTAATGAATTACTTCATAGAGAGGTGGACGAGTTCGGAACACAATTAGGAGAATTGAGAGATGTTTATTCGGATGGTGAGGTAATTTGTATTCATACCAATAAAATCCCAATCAAAATAGGTGATGAAATAATTGGGAAAAACAAGAATCAGATAGTAAAATCAAAAATTCTTGAAATGAAATTAAATGATATAAATGTTGAATTCACGGATGACAAAAGCGATTTTGAAATTGGATTAAAGATTCGATAAAAAATTTAAAAAGAATTTTAAAGTTTATTTGCTAACAAATTAATCCCATTGATATCGTTCGTTAAATTTCGCACTCGCCTGGCTGTGGGAAAAATGTATGGCAATAACGGCAATAAATGAAGGTGAAGAAAACGCAATAAAAATAATAAAGGCTCCGTAGGAGTCGGATATTGGTAAAAAGCAATACATAAATAAAACATCCCGCTCCGTAGGAGCGGAACACTTATATAAAGAAGGAACTTTACCAACATCATGTCCCTATGGGACAAATAAAAAATAATGGCAAACACCCTTAATGGTGCTCGTTAAGTTTCGCGCACGACTGGCTGTGGGAAAAAGGTATGGTAATAACGGCAATAAATGATGGTGAAGAAAAGGCAATAAAAATAATAAAGACTCCGTAGGAGTCGGATATTGGTAAAAAGCAATACATAAATAAAACATCCCGCTCCGTAGGAGCGGAACACTTATATAAAGAAGGAACTTTACCAACATCATGTCCCTATGGGACAAATAAAAAATAATGGCAAACACCCTTAATGGTGCTCGTTAAGTTTCGCGCACGACTGGCTGTGGGAAAAAGGTATGGTAATAACGGCAATAAATGATGGTGAAGAAAAGGCAATAAAAATAATAAAGACTCCGTAGGAGTCGGATATTGGTAAAAAGCAATTCATAATGAAACATCCCGCTCCGTAGGAGCGGAACATTTATATAAAGCAGGAACTTTACCAACATCATGTCCCTATGGGACAAATAACAAAACTATGGCAAATACTTATTCACAAATTACCATTCAGTTAATTTTCGCCGTAAGAAATAGAGAAGCTATGATCGCTTCCTCTTTTCGGGAAACTTTACATAAATATATAACAGGTATTATCAAAAATCAGAAACAAAAACTTTTGGCCATTAATTCCGTTTCCGACCATATTCATATTCTTATAGGACAGTCGCCTTCATGCTGTTTATCAGATTTAGTGCGGGAAATTAAATCAGAATCATCACGATTTATCAATGAAAATAAATATTCAAAATTCAAATTTTACTGGCAGGAAGGTTTTGGCTCATTCTCATATAGTCGATCTCAACGCGACAATGTGATAAAATATATAATGAATCAGGAAATTCATCATCAAAAGAAAACGTTTAAAGAAGAATATCTGGAATTTTTAAAGGAGTTTGAAATTGATTTTGACAGCGCTTATCTCTTCGATTTTTTTGAATGAATGTCATGATTAGCGCACGCCTGGCTGTCTTTTTTAGTAATGAGTTATGAGTAATGAGTAGTGAGTAATGAGTAAGGAGTAGAGAGTAATATCCCCAACACGTTTGTCACATTGAGGAGGAGCAGCGCGACGTCTCGAAATGGGACTAAGGGAATAAGTATTTCCTGTAATTTATACCGATGCGGTATCTGTAATAGTCCAATGAATTGTATTATAACAGCTACTCTATCGGCATAATACCAAGTTCAATTATGGACTAATTTGTACTGTGTAATGGTATTACACCATAATATATGGTCTCAAAGAAATATCAAAAGCCGATATATCACCAATAATTTCAGTAGTTTTAAAATCATCAGATATTCTTATCCAGCAACAACTTCTTTTATCTTTTTTTACATTTTTAATAATGAATTTCTTTATTTTAAGCATACCTGTTACTGCAAACTCATCATCAGTATCAAAACTAATTAATAGTATGCCATTACTATCACTATTTGGAACAGTTTTTCGCTGTCAATAATTCCCGTTAACACGGTATCACAATATACCGCAACATCACCTGCAATTTCTGAACAATTACAAATCTTAGTGTCAATTGCAATGATATTATTTTTATTTATTCTTCTCAATCCCATAATGAATAATTTTGATTAACAAATGTAAAGAAAATTATAAAATAAGAGTGTAGAAAGAGTCCCGATTTATTATTGCCTGCATGTGGGAAAATATGAATTGAGCAAATAAAAAGTAAATAAATAATAGAAAACAGCAAATAGAAAATTGAATGGGTGAATGGGGAAAGCGGGGAATGGGAGAAGTTAGCAGTTACTTTGTGAACCTTTGCGCCTTAGTGCCTTTGTGGCAAAATTGAAATCCGCAAGTGAAGAACAAGTGAAAAATAGAACAAGCGAACATTTGAACAATCGAATGAAGAAGAAGTAAGCAATTGGCAGTATGCAGTCAGCAGAGAAGAATTAATTGGAGACTGAGAATTGAAAACTGGAGACTGGAAAAAGAAGGCAGTGGCAGGAGGCAGTTAATAAGTAATCGGTGAACGGTAACAAAATCAGTGGGGATCAGTATTTTCAGTATCATCAGTGTTCTATTTAAAGAACAATTTGTATAGAATAATTTATTAATTTTACAGTATCGAAAAATAAATAACATGAACCTTATAAAAGAAAAACTGAAACTGAAAAATCAGATTGATCAGATACAGGATGAAGAATTTCTGATGTTATTGAAAAACCTGTTATCCTATTCGGAACATAAGAAATTTTCCACACCTCTTTCGCTGGAAGAATATAATCAAAAGCTGGAAGAATCGGAGGTTGCGTATTCGCAGGGAAAGTTAAAAAACATAAAGATTTGCTGAAAGAAGTTG
>CAWHOW010000060.1:0-50849 GCA_963831005.1 uncultured Bacteroidota bacterium | reverse complement strand
TATCAGGAATCACACCTTAATTCCGGTGGCAATAATATGGGAGTTGTGCAGCCAAAAGCTGAAGGTACTGACGTTTTCAGAATTAGTAGCTGAATGAAAAAGAAAAATATATATTTTAATAGTTTGTTCATTTATTATTATACTTTTAATGAACTACTTAGAAGTTGCAAAGGTACATAATATTAGTGTTAATTGTTCATTTTATCCTAAATCCTATCAAACTTATTATTTCAAGTTTTAGTATGAAAGTCAAAAACACAAAAAATAAAGGCTGTTTAAAATTACACATTCATGTCGTTATTGCAGGCAGCGCGGGAGGAAGATGTGACACAGTAATTTTAAACAGCCAGGAGATAGTGTATAAATAAAGAACGCTAATTTGTGTAACCACATTCGCATTATAAATGGTTAACCAAAACCTACTATATAGACACAAGAAGAAGTCAAAAGGTTGCCTACATAAATAAATAATTTTATAAAAATTATTTACCCACTACTGTCTCATAAAGGGAATCTTCCTGTAAGTGCTTGTTAGCCAAATCAAGAAGTTGTTTTGAAGTAATATTCTTAATCGTTTGGATATACTGAGAATAATATTTAGTAAAATCAATATCATAATCTATGATGCCAAGAAGGCGATCGGCTAATGCAAAAGGGCCGTCGATGCTTCTTAAAAATGATCCGGTCATGTAATTCTTAACAAGGTTTAATTCTCCTGAAGGAACTGCTTCTTTTCTTAATCTTTCTATTTCCTTATAGACTTCAATGACAGCTTTTTCCCTTACATCAGCGCCAACTTCAGAAGCAATATAGAAATAACCTGCATTTCTCATTGAAATAATACCTGAGCCGATTCCATAGGTATATCCTTTGTCCTCCCTGATATTTTTTATAAGTCTCGAACCAAAATAGCCTCCCAATATCATATTTAAAACCAGCATTCCAAAATAATCGGGATCCTTCTTGGTAAATAGCATTTTCCCAATTCTAATTCCTGATTGAAGGGCTTTTTTCTGAGGGAAGAATGCCTTATGATTCTTGCTTGTTGATATCTCATATATTCTTTCTTTTTCGGGCTTTCCTATATTCACCCTTATCGAATTACCAAAATAAGTGTTGATAAGTTTCAATGTGTTTTTATTGACCTTTCCTGAAACTATCATTCTCATTTTACCTGCATGATAATTCTTTTTATGATAGTTGATAATTTCAGATCGTTCAACATTATCATAATCCTCAATTAAAGCGCTTTGTCCGTATGGATGCTTAACTCCGAATAATTGTTCCGTATATTTTAACCTTGCAAGGTAGCTTACGCGTTGCATAGAAACCAGTTGTTCCTGTTTAGCGTTTTCAAGAAAAACTGACAACTCATTTTGCGGAAATGTAGGTTCATTTATCATCTCGGCTAATACCGGCAATAGCTTTTCCAGATGCTTGTTGAGACAATACAATGATATAAAAGTATTATCTTTTTCAGCTTCAGTTTCTATAAAAGCTCCATGTGAATCAAATATTTCAGCAAGGCTTGAGGCACTATGCTTTTTTGTACCTTCGGTCAGCATTTTAATGGTGGAAAGTGCAAGAAGCCTCTTGTCCTGAAACCATACTCCTGCCCGGAAGATACATTCTATCTTGATTACATCCTGCGTGCCGGCATTAATAGCATTTACATTAATACCATTATCCAGTGTTATTTCTTCAGGTTTCAGAAGAGAAATCTTCTCGGGAATTCTTATTGCAGGTTGATTTATTCTGTCTAATGTTTTCATATTATCAGTTTACTTTCTGGCTTTGTAATAAAGTGTCGAACAATTTGATTCTTTTAAAATTTCATTTGCCTGTTGCTGGATCATCTTTGATGTTACAGCGTGGTATCGGTCTATTTCCGTATTCGCTTTTTGAGCATCACCCATAAGCTCTGCAAAAGCTAGGTTCATGGCTTTGTTCAGCACGGAAATCTCGGAAAATATCAAAGTAGATTCAATTTTGTTCTTTACTTTTTTCAATTCATCAGCAGGAACAAGACTTTTCTTAATTTTATCGAGTTCGTTGATAATAGCATCTTCTGCTTTTTCTATCTTCACACCTTCTGAAAGCTTGCCGCTTATAATGAACAGTCCTTTGTCAAGATCACCTGTCTGGTATGCATTTATCTCGCTGAAAAGTTTCTTTTTCATCAGCAATTCCTGGAATAAGCGTGATGATCTCCCATTGGATAAAATATCGGAAAGAAGATCAACGGCATAATATTCCTTATCCAGTCTTGAACTGCAATGATATGCTTTATATATTGCATCTGATGGTATATTGCGGGTTACTGTCTTTTTGCGAGCTTTTGTCTGAACAGGTTCTGCGGGAAGTTTTCTTTTATCAACTTTTCCTTTTGGAATTGACCCAAACCATTTTTCTGATAATTTCTTTATCTCTTTTAGATCAACATCACCTGCTACAACCATAATCGCATTGTTCGGGCAATAGAACTTCCTAAAGAATGCTTTAACTTCAGCCATGGAGGCCGTTTGAATATGAGACAGATCTTTGCCTATTGTATTCCACTGGTATGGATGGACTTTATAAGCAAGAGGCTTCAATAATAAATAAACATCCCCATATGGCTGATTAAGATAACTTTGTTTGAATTCCTCACACACTACATTTCGTTGAACATCAAGACTCTTTTTAGAAAAAGCAAGTCCGGCCATCCTGTCAGACTCTAGCCAGAATGCTGTTTCAATATTTGATTTGGGCAGCGTAAGGTAATAATTTGTAATATCACTGTTGGTAAATGCATTGTTTTCACCCCCTGCAATCTGTAATGGCTCATCATATAATGGAATATTTTTTGACCCGCCAAACATCAGGTGTTCGAATAAATGTGCAAAACCGGTTCGCTCAGGATCTTCATCACGGGCGCCAACATTATACAATATATTCACGGCAACAATAGGTGTAGAGGTATCTTTATGAACAATAACCTTCAATCCATTCTTTAGTTCGAATTTTTCAAAATTTATCATATGCCTTTATTCGTTAGTTTTCAAAAGTAGCTAAAAAACTTTTGTTTCTAATGTATATCTTTTACATTTCCCCTCCAAATTAGTATGTTTTTATAAGGTCGGAGGGAACGGAGGGAACCATACATGAATTTTCATTTGGTATTTGTGTATTATTGAAATTTCATGTAGGTTTGTCCCGATGAACGATAGCAAATTGGTACGAAGACTCACTTACTGGAGAATAAAACACTTTACTGAAAAACAGTTTGTTTATCTCCTAAGTATAGCTATTGGCTTGATTGCAGGACTGGGTGCAGTGATATTAAAAACGTCTGTTCATCATATCGAGGCTTTTCTAAGAGGTACTGAAAGCAGTGAAAACCAAAACTGGTCTTTCCTTATATTGCCAGGCATTGGAATACTGCTTACTGTAATATATATCCGAATATTTGTCAAAGACGATATAAGTCATGGTGTTTCGAAAATTCTATTCGCCATTTCGAAAAAGAACAGCAAAATAAAAGGGCATAATACTTATTCTTCCATTGTTGCCTGTTCTTTTACGGGAGGTTTTGGCGGTTCAGTAGGTATGGAGGCTCCGATTCTTTATACGGGTGCGGCAATAGGTTCGAATTTTGGTCAGGTATTTAAACTTAATTATAAATCACTGACACTGCTTGTTGGTTGTGGAGTATCTGGTGCACTGGCGGCTATTTTTAAAGCGCCTATTACAGGTGTTATTTTTGCATTCGAGGTACTATTGCTTGATCTTACAACCTCTGCTATCATACCCATATTAATGTCAGCAGTGACAGGTGCTATTATTTCTTCTCTATTATTAGGCAAACAGATTGAATTTTATTTTACACTGAAAGACACGTTCAATTTTGTAGCAATACCATTCTACATACTTCTTGGTATTTTTTCGGGTTTTATTTCATTGTACTTCGTTAAGACAAATGCTTTTGTCGAAAAGATATTCAGCGACATATTCAATCCTTATAAAAAGCTTATTATCGGTGGGATTTTACTTGGTGCCCTTATTTACTTTTTTCCTCCTCTTTTTGGTGAAGGATATACTGCCATGAAGTCTATTTTAAGCGGTAAAACAAATGACCTCTTTGCTAATAGCGTCTTCTATAATTTTTCTGATAATCAATGGATATTCCTTCTTTTTCTAATAATCCTATTAGTCATGAAAGTAATTGCTATGGCTATAACTACTGGCAGTGGAGGCATAGGTGGGGTATTTGCCCCAAGCTTGTTTATGGGCGGAGTTACTGGCTTTGCCTTTGCTAAAGCAATAAATATATTTTCTTCCTCCTGGGTAAAACTTTCAGAAAGTAATTTTTCGCTGGTTGGCATGGCAGGCCTAATAGCAGGTGTGATGCAGGCTCCGCTTACTGCCATATTTCTTATTGCTGAAATTACCGGCAGCTATGGGCTTTTCATTCCATTGATTATCACATCTTCTATTTCTTACATTACTATTCATTACTTTGAAAAATACTCTATTTACGCAAAAAAGCTTGCACAGCATGGAGATCTTATACATCACGACAAAGACAAAGCCGTTCTTACGCACATGGATATTGCCCGTGTCATAGAGAAGAACCTTACTCCTGTGGATGCTGATGCCACACTCGGTGACTTGGTGAAAGTTATTGCTAAATCGAAAAGAAACATTTTTCCTGTTATTGATAACCAGTTTCATTTTATGGGCGTTATTATGCTTGATGATGTGCGTGAAGTAATGTTCCAAAAAGAGAAATACAATGAACTTTATGTAAGGGATTTGATGATACATCCGCCAGAACTCGTATCTCTTTCCGATAACATGGAAACGGTGATGGAAAAATTTAAAACCAGCGGTCTCTGGAATTTGCCCGTAATTGAAGATAACAGGTATATGGGTTTTGTTTCAAGGGCAAATGTTTTTAATGAATACCGCAAAAAACTCATGGAATTTACTGAAGAATTATAGAGAGACAAAAGCAGTTCTTTAATAATTTCAAATTCATATAATATTTGGATTCCCAACAGTTAATTAAAATTTATTGTGTTTTTCATTTGATTAATATAAAATAGTCTTATTTTTGACAAATACTTTTAATTTATAAGCCATGAAAAGTGATTCTGCCAAAGAATTAATGATTGACAATGATGCCGTCGAAGATTTTCTGAAAGAATTAGATACTCATATTCAGAAAATAAAATTCAAACACAAAGATAAAAGCGGTATTACAATTGATGTATCTACGCTTAAAATGGTAAGTGTTGAGCGCATTAAGAGTGCTCTTGAAAAACATTTAAAGATTGAATGGAATCCACCTAAAGAGGTAACTCATCCTGATGATCATTAAAGTTTCTTGGTCTTCTTTATTCTGATTGCGTTTCTTTTGGAATAATTTCATCAATAATCACCTGAATTGCAGCCCTTGAACAATTTCAGGAATTTATTTACTGCAATATCTTCTTTGATATTTCAAATATTTATAATTTTGAAAGGTTAAATAACAGTATTATCTAATATTTCCAATGTTATGAAAAAAGACGAACAGGTATTCAGTATTATCGCGCAGGAATTAAAACGGCAGATGGAAGGCATTGAACTTATTGCTTCCGAAAATTTTGTAAGCGAACAAGTTTTGCAGGCAATGGGATCGTGCATGACCAATAAATATGCAGAAGGCTATCCCGGCAAACGTTATTACGGCGGCTGCCAGATGGTTGACCAGACAGAACAACTTGCTATTGACAGGCTGAAAGAATTATTTGATGCTGAATATGCCAATGTTCAACCACATTCCGGTGCACAGGCGAATATGGCGGTTTTTCTTGCCTGCCTTAAGCCGGGTGATACATTCATGGGTTTGAATCTTGCACATGGCGGACACCTTTCTCATGGTTCTCCCGTAAACTCATCGGGTATTCTTTATAAAGCTATTTCTTATGGGGTAGAAGAAGAAACCGGACTTATCAATTATGATAAGATGGAAGAAACGGCGCTTAAAGAAAAGCCAAAGTTATTATTAGCTGGGGCATCAGCCTATTCACGCGATTGGGATTTCAAGCGTATGCGCGAAATAGCTGATAAGATAGGCGCTATTCTGATGGCTGATATTGCACATCCCGCAGGACTTATTGCTAAGAAACAACTTAACAATCCAATTCCTTATTGTCATATTATCACTTCCACAACACATAAAACATTACGTGGTCCTAGAGGAGGTGTAATAATTATTGGTAAAGATTTTGAAAATCCATGGGGATATGCAACTCCTAAGGGTGATGTTAAAATGATGTCAACACTGATAGACTCTGCCGTATTTCCGGGTATTCAAGGCGGTCCATTGGAACATGTTATTGCTGCAAAAGCCGTTGCATTTGGCGAAGCACTGACTGAAGAGTACAATCATTATATTATACAAGTTATGAAGAATGCCAAGGTAATGTCGAAATGCTTTGTTGATAAAGGATACAAAGTAATCAGCGGAGGTACTGATAATCACCTTATGCTAATTGACCTTCGCACCAAATTTCCTGACATTACTGGAAAACAGGTTGAGAATACATTGGTAAAAGCTGATATTACCGTTAATAAGAATATGGTTCCCTTCGATAGCCGTTCACCTTTCCAAACATCCGGATTGCGGGTGGGAACACCTGCTATTACAACACGTGGATTGAAAGAAGAACACATGCCACAAATTGTTGAACTCATTGATGAAGTAATAAGCAATTTAGAAAATGAAAAAGTGCTGGAAAGTGTGAAAGCCAGAGTACATAAATTAATGAAGGATTTTCCCCTATTTGCTTACTAATGTTTATTCATTTATACAGAAAGCCCTGAATGCCTCTGCATTTGGGGCTTTTGGTTAATATGGTTGAAAAAAGCAGAAAACAAAACCATAAAATAAGGCCGTTACATTTAAAAACTTAATACTTTTGACTGCATGAAGACACTTTATATTGTAAGACACGCTAAATCCTCATGGGAATTCCCCGAACTTTCTGATCTTGAAAGGCCAATTATCGAAAAGGGAATTTATAATACAAAAAGAATTGCAAAGGAACTGAACGATAAAAGAGTTGTTGTTGATCATATTATCAGCAGTCATGCCAAACGGGCTCTTGAAACCGCCAAAATAATTGCGGCAGGAATAAATTATCCTATTGAAAAAATAGAAATAAGTAAAAAAATCTATGAGCACAGCGATGGTGATATATTAGATATAATATCAGATGTTGATAATGATATGATTTCATTAATGATTTTTGGGCATAATCCTACTTTTACTCAGCTTGCAAATCGTTTTCTTGATGAACCCATCGAATTGCTTCCAACCTCTGGGGTAATATCAATAACCTTTGAAACCAACAGTTGGCTTGAAATATCAAAGGCCGAACAAAAAACGAATTTCATGCTTTTTCCTAAACAGTTGAATGATTAAGGAATGTTGAAAAAAATAACCTTATCAAGTTTCATTAACAGGGAGATAAGCTGGCTTCACTTTAACCAGCGCGTAATGCAGGAAGCCATTGACCCTGCAACACCTCTTATTGAAAGGATGAAATTCCTCGGAATTTTTTCTAATAATCTTGATGAATTCTTTCGTGTAAGGGTTGCTACACTCACAAGGATGTCTGCTTTCCCTGAAAAAAAACTAGATTATGATGGTTTCTACCCGAAGAAAATTCTGAAAGAAATTAATGAGATTATAATACACCAGCAAAAACAATTCGTTGAAGTTTACCAGAACATTCTTGAACAACTGGAGAAGAAAAATATCTATATCCTCAACGAGACTCAACTGACCAAAAAGCAGGGCGAATACATCAATAACTATTTTCATGAGCAGGTACGTCCGAACCTGTTCCCTATCATGATAAATAATTTCGAGCATAGTACTACATTAAAGGACAAATCCATTTATCTTGCAATATGCCTTGGGAAAAAAGATAATAAAGCATACAGCAATTATGCCTTGATAAAAGTTCCCACAGATTCAGTTCCCCGCTTTCTGATATTGCCTCAAACTGATAGCAGGAAGTGTATCATTCTCCTTGATGACATCATACGTTATTGTTTGAAAGATATTTTCTCCATTTTCGGTTATGATACCTTTGAAGCCTATACTATAAAATTTACCAGGGATGCTGAACTCGATATAGATAATGATGTTTCCAAAAGCTTTATGGAGCTGATATCGGAAAGCCTTAAGCAAAGAAACCAGGGAAGACCTGTTCGTTTTATTTTCGATAAAGCAATTCCTGATAAACTTCTGAATATACTGATAAAGAAATTCAAGATCTCACATAAGGACGATCTCAATGGCGCAAGCAGGTATCATAATTTTAAGGACTTTATTGATTTCCCCAATGTAGGCGATCCTGACCTGATATATCCAAAACTTGTTCAGCTTCACCATAAAGATATTTCGCATAAGCGCTCTATCTTCAGCGCGATAAGGCAAAAAGATATCATGCTGCATTTCCCTTACCATACTTTTGACTATGTAATAGACCTGCTACGTGAAGCTTCAATCGACCCAAAAGTAAGGTCGATAAAGATGACTTTGTATCGCCTTGCACGAAATTCGAATATCATCAATGCACTTGTTAATGCAGCCCGGAACGGCAAAAAGGTTACCGTTTACATGGAATTACAGGCGCGTTTTGATGAAAAGGCTAACATTAACTGGTCGGAGAAACTTATTGACGAAGGGGTAAAAATATTCTTCGGAACACCTGGGCTGAAAGTGCACACAAAATTGATACTTATCAAACGAAAAGAAGGGAATAAGATTGCTTTTTATTCAAATGTTGGGACAGGAAACTATAATGAAGAAACAGCAAAGGTGTTTACCGACGAAAGTCTGTTTACCTGCGATCCTGACATTGCATCGGATGTAGAAAAAGTTTTCGATCTGTTTGAAAATAATTATAAGCCTTTAAAGTTTAAAACCCTTATCGTATCGCCTTTTTATATGCGGAACTATTTCACCCGTATGCTTGCCAACGAAGTTAATAATGCCAGAGCAGGATTGAATGCGTGGGTCATATTGAAAATTAATAATATGGTTGACATGGATACTGCCAGAAAGCTTTACCGTGCAAGCCAGGCAGGAGTTAAGATTAAACTGATAGCACGTGGCACATGTATTATCAAAGCCGGCATTCCCGGACTTAGTGATAACATAGAAGCCGTAAGCATAGTTGACAGGTACCTTGAGCACTCCAGAATATTCGCTTTTTGTAATGACGGTGATGAGAAATATTACATTTCTTCGGCCGACTGGATGAAGCGAAACTTTGATTACCGTGTTGAAGTGGCTTGTCCCATTAACGATAAGAAGATACAAAAGGAACTGAAGACCATTTTAAATTTTCAACTTAATGATAATACCAAAGCCCGTTTGCTTAATTATAATAAGTATAATCAGTACAAAACGGCTCCCGGCAAACCAAAAGTGAGGTCGCAGGAAGAAATATATAATTATTTGAATAACATTTAAAATATTATTTAATACAGCGATAACATGCTTTTCGCTTCCATAGATATTGGCACCAATGCAGTAAGGCTTTTCTTTGCTAATGTTTTTGAGTTGAGAGGCAATCCTGTTGCCGAAAAAGCTTCGCTTATCCGTATGCCTCTCAGGCTTGGTGAAGATGTTTTCGAAACAGGTTGCATATCAAAAAAGCGTACTGAAAATTTATTAAAAACCATGAACGCTTTTAAGCTTCTGATAGAGGTTTACCAGCCTGTTGACTATATGGCCTGCGCCACATCTGCAATGCGCGAAGCGGAGAACGGACAACAAATTATTGAAAAGATAAAAAAAGAAACCGGCATTGATGTACGCATTATTGACGGTATAGAAGAAGCCCAAGTTGTTTGTGCATCGAATAACTTTTCAATAGGTAAAAAATATTCACTTACCATGTATGTCGATGTGGGAGGGGGCAGTACTGAGATTTCGATACTTAAAAACCATGTGCTTATTGATTCGGAATCTTTTAAACTGGGTACTATCCGTTTGCTTGAAGAAAAAGTGAGCATAGAAGAATGGAAGCGCATGAATGATTGGCTGAAGAAATTCACCAAAGATTTTGGAAAGATATATTTTGTGGGTTCTGGAGGCAACATTAATAAACTTTCGAAATTATACAGCACTCAACCTGATAACTCTTTAAGTTTGCCTAACCTTAGCCAGGGGCATAGAAAACTTTGCAGCATGACCCTTCAGCAGCGCATTGAAGAAATGGGCATGCGCCCCGACCGTGCCGATGTTATTATCCCTGCCGCGGAAATATTCCTCAGCATAATGAGGACCACACATTCTGATTTTATCTTTGTTCCCCGTATAGGGCTTAGCGACGGATTGATTTATACAGTATATAACAAGTATAAGGAAAAACTAAAGGTTTCCACGATTAAGAAATAATAATTTCTCGTGTTGGAACGTACCCTTTCTAATCAGGATTGCTCATATTTAGAGTTGTTAAGCACATCAAATGAGTCAGAACATTTTCCATAAAAAGAATGCCTGTATACTGCAATTTGCAGTTAAAAAAGTTAAAATATATTCCTGTTTTTTAAAAAAGTAATACCTTTACTATTCATTATTTAATGACGATTTAATCAATCAAAAATTTCTTAGATAAAAACTCATGAAAAGTCTGATACTTTTAATTGCAATATGCTTCACGATTCCTGCATTTAGCATGGCACAAGGCAATGCAGGAAGTGGTAAAATATTTGTTCCTGGTCCCGGTTTTGAGCGCTGTGCTTCTGCCGAAGTATATTCATCCCAAATGGCAAACGACCCTGTTTTTAAAGCAGGCAGGGAACAAACAGAAAATAACGTTGCCAAATGGATAGCTGAACATCCCGATTTTGAACCCAAAGCAACAGTTACTATACCCTTGGTTGTACATGTTATTTATTTTCCGAAAGATTCAGCAGTCGAATATATTCCCGTTTCAAGGGTTCAAGATAATATTAATGAAACTAACAAAGATTGGGCAGGCCTCAGTGCGCATTCAATATATTCATTCCCCGCAACCGATAAAGTACCTACCGGTGTTCAATTTTGCCTTGCTTCAATTGATCCCGAAGGACATGCTACTACAGGTGTAACATATACCAGAACTACCGATTCCACTTTCAATTGCACTGACAATTATCCCGAAAGATCTTCCACAACTGGCGGCTGCGATGCATGGGATGTAACAAAATATCTGAATATCTGGGTTTGTAATATGGGTCCTTATCTTTGCGGCCTTTCAGAATTTCCTTCCAACCCTAATAATAATAAATACGGCTCTACTATTAATTATTGTTTTCTTGGTAATCCGACTGATGGTGCACAAGCTCCTTACAATCTTGGAGGAACATTATCGCACGAACTGGGTCACTGTTTCGATCTTTATCATACATGGGGTGATAGAGGTACTCTGTCATGCAGCACAACAACTTATCCCGGATCAGATTTGGTTGACGATACTCCTACTCAGTATCAGGCAACCTTTGGCAATAATGGCGCAATTAGCCCTTCAAATCCCGGCGGAAATTTTAATGGAAAAGGTCAACATTCCACAACATTAATTGATAGTTGTACTAATACTGCTCCCGGCGTTTTGTATGAAGATTTTATGGATTATACCGATGATATCGATTATGCCTGCTTTACAACCGATCAGGTGGCAAGGATACAGGCTATTGTTGCAACTGACGATGCTTCCCTCATTACATCAACAGTTGGTTGTAACACAGGAATTGATGAATTGGAATTAAGCAACAATATCAGTATTTATCCTAACCCTGCCAGCAGCGAGATTACGATTGATTTCTCAAACTATCTCCAGCCTGATGTTAGTATCAATGTGTACAATATAATTGGCAAACTTGTACTAAGCCGGGATGCTAAAGATGTAAGCAAAATAACTATTGACATGTCAAACCAAAGCAGTGGTATTTACATGCTAGCTATTAAAACCCCTTCGAGAACAATTATTAATAAGGTATCGTTAATTAAGTAAAATTTCTTTATTAGAGTTCTTTGGAAAATAGGTACGTCATTGCGATCCGCCGGCTGGCGGAGAAGCAATCTCTTGTCTTATACAAAAAACGGGATAAATTGTCGCATCATGAATTGCCACGACCTTTAGGTCGTGGGTTAATTAAAATGAAGAAAATAAGGGCTTTAGCCCAAAACAATAATAAAGGGGTCTTCTAAAAATTCAAAGCACGTCATTGCGAACGTAGTGAAGCAATCTAAAAATCAATGAGATTGCTTCAGTCGTTCCTCCTTCGCAATGACGAATTTCATAATTATTAGAACCCCTCTAAATATAAAATGCAGTAATTTATCCCATGCACTGTATAATGAAGATTTTTTTACATTTTGTTTAAGTTCTTTGATATATTAATCGACTTTTACTAGTTCAAGTACTCAATTCTGGAAAGCTCAGCATCAATTTCTTCAATGTTAGATGTGATTTCTCGGATTGAAGACTCAATTTCTTGAACTGAAGACTCAATTTCTTGAACTGAAGACACGATTTCGCGAATTGAAGACTCAATTTCGTGAATTGAAGACACGATTTCGCGAATTGAAGACTCAATTTCGTGAATTGAAGACACGATTTCGCGAATTGAAGACTCGATTTCGTGAATTGAAGACACGATTTCGCGAATTGAAGACTCAATTTCGCGAATTGAAGACTCAATTTCGTGAACTGAAGACACGATTTCGTGAATTGAAGACACGATTTCGCGAATTGAAGACTCGATTTCGTGAACTGAAGACACGATTTCGTGAACTGAAGACACGATTTCGTGAATTGAAGACCCAATTTCGTGAATTGAAGACACGATTTCGCGAATTGAAGACACGATTTCGTGAATTGAAGACACGATTTCGCGAATTGAAGACACGATTTCGTGAATTGAAGACACGATTTCGCGAATTGAAGACCCAATTTCGTGAATTGAAGACACAATTTCGTGAATTGAAGACACGATTTCGCGAATTGAAGACTCAATTTCGTGAATTGAAGACACGATTTCGCGAATTGAAGACACGATTTCTCGAACGACAGCATTAATTTCTTGAATAACACATGCGATTTCTTCAATGTCAGATATGATTTCTTAAATGTCAACATCAATTTCTTTAATGTATACTAAAAAAGGGGTAAAACTGTTCATTTTTATAACTCCGCCTTTTAAGGCGGAGACATTTAAAACGTGAGAATTATAGGCTTTAGCCCTGAAAATAAAATGCGATAATTCATCCCGTTTCCAGTGTAAACGTTGTACAGGGCAATGTAAGTTAATAATAACTCCGCTAACTCAAATTATCCTTAAATGATAGAATCAATTTTGATTAAAAGATCAGGTATCAGCAATGAACTGAAAACAATTGCCGAAAAGATCATAGCTTCCGAAAGAATCAATATAGAAGAAGGTTTGCTATTGTATGAAAAAGCCGATCTTTCGCTGCTTGCACTATTGGCGGATCATGTAAGGGATAAGAAGAACGGGAAATATGCCTATTACATAAAAAACATTCATATCGAACCCACCAATATCTGCGTTTATAAATGCAGGTTTTGTTCCTATTCCAGGAAAGCAGGCGAAGCAGGCAGTTGGGAAATGACAATTGAAGAAATAATTGATAAAGTTAAAGAAGTTTTAACGAAAAACATCTCCGAAATCCATATAGTAGGCGGCGTTCATCCCGATCGGGACATTTATTATTATGCACGCTTATTGAGTGAAGTCCGAAATATTGCAGGTAAATCACATATCAAAGCATTTACTGCTATTGAACTGGATTATATGTTCCGTAAATCAGGAAAGTCAAATAAAGAAGGCTTTGAAATCCTAAAAGAAGCAGGCTTGAATTCCATTCCCGGCGGAGGTGCTGAAATATTTTCGGAAGATATCAGGAAGCAGATATGCCAAAACAAATCAACAGGAAACACCTGGCTCGAAATACATGAAGCAGCACATCAAAGCGGTATTCCTTCGAATGCAACTATGTTGTATGGTCATATTGAAAACTACAATCACAGAATTGACCATCTTGAAAGATTACGTCAACTACAGGACAGAACGGGAATGTTCAATGCTTTCATCCCGCTTAAGTACAGGAATAAGAATAATGAATTAAGTTCACTTAAAGAAGTTTCAATCACTGAAGACTTAAGGAATTATTCCGTTTGCCGCATATATCTTGACAACATCAAACACCTGAAAGCCTATTGGCCAATGATAGGTAAAGGAACAACCCAGCTTTCATTATCATTCGGTGTTGATGATATTGATGGTACTATTGAAGATTCAACAAGAATCTACTCGATGGCGGGAGTTGAAGAACAAAACCCTGTATTTACTAAAGACGAAATTCATAAAATGATAATTGATACCAAGAAGATCCCCGCAGAAAGGGATGGACTGTATAATATTATTTAAGAAAGATTAATGAAAAGCGGCAGCAGACAGTTAGATTGATTTTAGATTAAAAAAAGAATCTTTGTGAACTTAGCGTTAACTTTGCGGTTATACTTTTCAATGGCAATGAATGACTATAGAAAATAGGAGGCATCAGCAATATCATCAGACATTATTCTTAGCGTCTTTGCGACTTTGCGTGAAATAACTTCACAACCTATTAACTCAATAACTTATTCCTCAAACTCATTCTTTTTATCCGAAATATACCTTCTCCATTTATCAATAACGGTTTGCATATCTTCAGGTATTTCCGAATCAAAGAAAATGTATTTACCGGAAGAAGGATGAATAAAGCCAAGCGATTTAGCATGCAAAGCCTGGCGAGGTAATATCTTAAAACAATTCTCAACAAACTGTTTGTATTTAGTGAATGTAGTTCCTTTCAGAACAAAATTTCCACCATAGCTTTCATCATTAAATAGAGGGTGTCCTGCATATTTAAGATGTACACGGATCTGATGGGTACGACCAGTTTCAAGCTGACACTCAATTAAGGTTATATATCCAAAGCGCTCCAGCACTTTGTAATGTGTAATTGCTGTTCTGCCTGTTTCTCCATCAGGAAAGACGGTCATAACTTTTCTGTCTTTGGGATTTCTGCCTATATTGCCTGTTATGGTTCCTTCATCTTCTGGAAAATCTCCCCAAACAAGCGCTACATATTTTCTTTTAATAGTGTGCTCGAAAAACTCCTTCGCTAATTTTGCCTGTGCCATTTCAGTTTTAGCAACGAGAATGACTCCCGAAGTATTCTTATCAATACGATGAACAAGCATTGGGCTGTATTGCTCATCTCCCTGTTTTTGAAAATGAAAGATCAGGGCATTGACCAGAGTGCCAGTAAAATTGCCATATCCGGGATGCACTACAAGCCCGGCTGTTTTGTTTATTACTATAATGTCATCGTCTTCGTGTATAATATTGATAGAAATATCCTGTGGGATTAGTTCAACTTCCCGTGGAGGATTTGCAAGGACAATTGAAATTACATCGCCCGGTTTAACTTTGTAATTTGGCTTAATGGACTTATCATTAACCAGAATATTTCCTGCGTGGGCGGCATTCTGTATCTTGCTTCTGGAAACACTTTCAATACGATTAAGTAAAAACTTATCTATTCTTAGCAGGGTCTGTTTCTTATCCGCTATGATATGGTAATGTTCAAATAACTCTTGTTCTTCGTCGACAGCTTCAATTTCATCATTCATATCAGAGGGAAAAACTATTTAATGATAGTAAGCTTTGTAATATACTTTTTATTGCTGTCTTTGGAATATATGCAAAGTAGGTACATTCCATTTTGCAATCCTGAAATGTTGATATTGCTTTTAAATGGAGAACTGTATACTTCATTCCCTACTAAATCATATAGCTTTATTGAAAACATAGAAACATCTTTACCTTTTACTGCCGTAACGTCAATTGAGATGTTATCTCCCGTTGATGGGTTTGGATAGACTTTTATTTCATTCGATGATAGCGGTTTCACATTAATTCCTGCCACTAATGGCAATGTTTTCCCAAATACCGGGCGTATCATTAGAGCTCCTGGTAATACGCTGTTAGACCAACCATTGCCATCTCCAACATTTAAGAAAATTCTGCTATCTTCATTATTGGTAAGGTCAAAGCCAACTGTAATGTCTTCATCATTAGGTTGTTTCCAACCAACATAAAATGTCCCGCTTAACAGAACAATCCTGTTATCAATTCTATATCTTATGTATTCATTAAGGCTATCCACATATATTGGTTGAACATTTTGCATTTCAAATAATGTGTCTCCCGGATAACCACTGGCATCATTCCAAACGGTAATATTGAAAAATTGAGGACCTGTATTAAGTGCATTTGGAAAAAACATTTCAATTGCTCTTAAAGTATCCGGATGGTTTAATTTAAATTTATAGGCAAGCATTGCATAAGGGGCGGGGTCATTAGAAGTAACCATATATCCTGCCTCTGGCACACCATTATCATAAGCATAATAATCATAAAATTTTTGATAAAACGTAGTGGTATCATTAAGCCTAAGAAAATCACCAGTTAGTCCTTCTTTTATTACATGAGTAATTAAAAATTCAGCGCTGTCATTAGTGTTGGAAGGAAAGTTAAAATTTACATGCGGCCAGGCATGTTTAGGAAAAGTTTGATAACCACTGTTATAAAAAGGAAATATATTTTGACTATTCCCATTATAACTTGTGTTCCATAGTCCTCCAATTTGTTGTACATCATATCTGTAACTACTATTTAATGTATCCCAACTAAGATTTGTAATAGTCATGTGAAGAGAATCTTTCATTTCTGCCGTAGTATCAACTTTATATTGAGACCAGGGCATGGAATAATAATTGCTTAACATGGAAGGTGCATTATTTACAAAAGCAATATCTTTATAAACAGTATCAATCCTCGTGCGGCCTTTGTTTAGATAAACATAATCCAAGTTCCAGATATTATCATTCCCTTCCTGCCAGTCAGGTATGACTGTGTTTGCAAGGTTTGCCCAATTGTAAAAACGAAACCGGAATCCGGGAAGAAAATAATCTATACTATCTGTGATTGGAATCATGACTTGTTTAAACCAGGCATTATACTTGCTATGAAATAGCTGTAAAGTGCTGCCTGTATCAGCCCAAATATGCTTCCATTGATTAGTTCTGGGAGAATAGAATTCCAGGACCAATGAATCGCTGTTTTCAGGAACGCCAAGTCCTACAGTATCTCCAATACCCTGAGGTTGATAAAAGAAACTAAAGTAAAGTGAATCACGAATTCTAAGAGCTGAAGGACTTGATCCAAAAACAGAATCAAGCCTTATAGGCTGAGAAGTAAGAGTATCTGCGACAAAACCTGTAGTGTTAGCATTTGAATATATTTCACCGGAATCGTTTAATTCGTCAAATGTAGCAACCCCTATTGTTGGCGGTAAATAAGCATAATATGCATTAATGTACACATACTTATCTGCCCACAAGGAATCATTAGGGTAAACACCTTTTTCTCCTGAGAAATCATCTATAAAAGGCAGGGTTAACATGGTATTGCTGGCACCCTTGATGCCTTTTAATATTTTGGTTTTTTTTAGATAATCTTTAATGACCGGGTTTGAATGTAATCCAGTTATTTTTTCCTGACTGAAAGAGAAAACAGGAATAATAATGATCAAAAACAGAAAAACAATTTTATTTTTCATTTGAGATAGTGTCATTTTTATATTTTTTCAGGTAAGCTTTAAAATCAAATTTCTTTTCAGATTTGTACCATAATTCAACGGAGCTGCCAAGACTAATGGAAGATTTCTTAGAATATGCCGGACTTTGCTTATATACACGTGCATTAGTGGTATCTGCGCCGCCTTCAAAATTCTCTTCTCCGACGTTCAATGAATATTCATTAATCAATTTAACGGCGTCATTATGTGATAGTCCAAGCAGAAATGGGATTGTGGTTTTTTCACTTTTCTCACCGCGACCTAAAGTAAGATCAATTACAGACCCTTTGTCAAGCGTAGTGCCAGGCTCTATTGGTTTTCCTTTAAAGGATTGTTTTAAAACGGCATTTTTAGCAATATCAGGAGTATACTGCAGCCGGCCGACCTTTAATCCATATGTTTCAAGCATAGCTATGCTTTGACGCAATGATAAGTCTTTCAAATCAGGCATAGTTGTGTGTTCAGGAAGTTTTGCGATTACAGTGACATATATTTTTC
The DNA here is from genome assembly GCA_963831005.1 of uncultured Bacteroidota bacterium. Classification (GTDB taxonomy): domain Bacteria; phylum Bacteroidota; class Bacteroidia; order Bacteroidales; family CG2-30-32-10; genus CAWHOW01. The sequence goes on along the minus strand of CAWHOW010000060.1, from coordinate 32,608 downwards.
TTCCACTTTTCACTTTTGAATTTGGATATGGATCCTGCCCTATTACAGTGCCTTTTTTCCCTTTTGAATTATAAACAGAATCTATAATCAAATATTCAAGATGTCTTTCTCCAAGGTAACTACCCAGGTCTTCCATTTTTAATCCGGTAAGATCAGGAACAGTAATTTCATCACCATGTTTTGTGATAATGCCAAGAAAAAGGGTGGCAATCCAAATCAAAATAATGGTAATAACAACTGACATTCCAAGTTGTATATAAAATATCCTGCTTTTAAAGAATTTTATCAGGTTCATTCGAAAAACAGATTGTTATAAGAATCAGTTTGCATCCTAACGTAAAAAGAAAAAAAATATTGCTTATAGGCAAAGATAATTATTTCTGAATTGTTGATGATAGAATGTCATTTTTTGTTTGACCTTAATTATTAACGGAGAATTGTTATTAATAAAAAATTTAATGAGAAAAATACAGTAATCAATTAATTACTTTTGTTTTCATATTAAAGGATAATATGGTGAAAAAGAACATAGCGTTAATTACCGGCGGTGATTCAGGCGAATCTGTCATATCTCTTCAAAGTGCAAAAGTTATAAAAGAAAATATCGACAGGGAAAAATTCAATGTGTATACTATTTTATTGAAAGGCTCAAACTGGAAATTTATTTCAGATAGTAATAATGAGATTGACATTGATAAAAATGATTTTTCTGTTTTTTATGAAAATAAAAAAATTACATTCGACGTAGCTTTTATTGCTATTCACGGAACTCCCGGTGAGGATGGGAAACTACAGGGTTACTTCGATATGATAGGAATACTGTATACTTTTTCCGGTGTCATTTCATCATCCCTGACTTTTAATAAAAATTTTTGTCAGTCACTTGCAAAAGAATATGGCGCGACTACTGCAAAATCTATTCTTGTTAAGAAGAATATACCATTCAATGTTGATGAAATTATTTCTGCAACTGGTTTGCCCTGCTTTGTTAAGCCTAATAATGGCGGTTCCAGCATAGGAATGTCGAAAGTAAAGGATAAAAATGATATTGAAAAAGCAATTCAGACTGCATTGCGCGAAGACAATGAAGTACAGATAGAAGAATTCATAGAAGGAACAGAAGTTACATGTGGAATCTTGCAAAAGAAAGGCGAATTAATTGCTTTGCCACTTACCGAGATTGTCAGCAAACATGAATTCTTTGATTATACATCTAAATATGATGCCTCTCTTGCAGAGGAAATTACTCCTGCCCGTGTTTCACCGGATGTACATCAAAAATGCAAAGAACTTTCATTACTTTTATTTAGAAAATTCAATTGCTGTGGTGTTGCACGTTTTGATTATATCATTAAAAATGGAGCGCCCTATTTTCTTGAGGTTAACACCATTCCCGGATTAAGTGCTGCCAGTATAGTTCCTAAGCAGGCACAGGCGATGGGAATCCCGCTTAAAGAATTTTTCACCATTCTGATTGAGAATGTAATCTAGTTTTTGATGAATCTTGTTTTTGCTACAAACAATAAACATAAACTGGAGGAAATTTGTAATTTGATTCCTGCCGGAATTAAAATCATTATACTTTCCGAAATTGGTTGTTTTAATACTATTCCTGAAACTGCCGATACTATTGAGGGAAATGCATCTCAAAAATCTTATTATGTTTTTAATAAATTCGGGATAAATTGCTTTGCAGATGATACCGGACTTGAAATTGAAGCATTAAATGGCAGGCCGGGTGTATATTCTGCAAGATATGCAGGAGAGGGCTGTAATTTTGAAGATAATATCAATAAAGTTCTTTCTGAAATGAAATGGATTGCAAACCGTAAAGCCCGTTTCAGAACAGTAATATCACTTATAATTGATGGGATTGAAACGCAATTTGAAGGCTTGGTTAACGGACAAATACTTACTGAAAAACATGGAGAAAAAGGTTTTGGATATGACCCTGTTTTCAAGCCTGATGGATTTTCCGAGACCTTTGCTGAAATGCCGCTTGAGCTAAAGAATTCTGTAAGTCACAGGGGAATAGCAGTTCGACGACTTACTGATTATCTTAAAATAATAACAAAAAGCATTTAATTCTTACTGATAAATTGTTTCAGCTCTGTTAAGCCTTGCAACTGCTTAGGGTGACAACATTATTCCAGATCATTGCTAATTAAGTGTTTTAAATTTGTTTGTGTATTTTTGCAAAGACCACAAGATTTTTTTTAATCTGCAATAAACTATGAAAACAGCATTAATCACGGGAATTACAGGACAGGATGGCGCTTATCTGGCTGAATTTCTTTTAAGTAAAGGATATGCAGTACATGGACTGAAAAGGAGGAGTTCATCCATAAATACAGAACGCATAGATCATCTTTATCAGGATGTGCACGAAAAGAATATTCGTTTTAAACTTCATTATGGAGATCTGACAGATTCCAGCAACCTCATTAGAATTGTTCAGGAAGTGCAGCCTGACGAGATATACAACCTGGGAGCCATGTCTCATGTTAAGGTCAGCTTTGAAGAACCGGAATATACTGCCAATGCAGATGGCATAGGAACACTAAGGGTGCTTGAAGCAGTTCGTTTGCTCGGTCTTATAAAAAAGACCAGAATTTACCAGGCTTCAACCTCTGAATTATACGGAATGGTTCAGGAAGTACCCCAAACAGAAAAAACGCCTTTTTATCCCCGCTCTCCATATGGAATTGCTAAACTATACAGTTACTGGATAATAGTTAATTATCGCGAAGCATATAATATGTTTGCCGTGAATGGCATTCTTTTCAATCACGAATCACCTGTGCGCGGAGAGACTTTTGTGACCCGCAAAATAACAAGGGCTGTTGCAAATATTGCATTGGGAATGGAAGACAAGGTTTATGTGGGGAACCTGAATGCCAGCCGCGACTGGGGTCATGCAAAAGATTATGTTGAGGCAATGTGGCTGATGCTTCAGCATAATAAACCAGAAGATTTTGTTATTGCAACCGGTAAAACGACGACGGTCAGGGATTTCATCAAAATGGCTTTCGGCGAAGTTGGCATTGAAATTGAATTCAGTGGAAAGGGAATAGATGAAAAAGCAAAAGTTGTGAATTGCAAAAATTCTGAATTCCAGTTGAAAATTGGGAAAGAGGTAGTAGCTGTGGATACTAATTATTTTCGCCCAACGGAAGTCGATATGCTTATTGGTGATAATACAAAGGCAAGAAATGTTCTGGGTTGGAGTCCCAAATATGATTTACCTATGCTGGTTAAGGAAATGATGGAAAACGATCTAAAAATTTTCAGTAAAAAGAAATATTTGAAAAACTCTGGTTTTTAAATTTGCTTAATGGAAAAGAAAGCTAAAATATTTATTGCAGGGCACACCGGAATGGTAGGTTCTGCTATTTATCGCAAGTTGGTAAAAGAAGGATATTCCAATTTCCTTTTAAGATCAGTGGAAGATATAGACCTGAGAAATCAGCAATCGGTAAATGATTTCTTTCAGAAGGATAAACCGGAATATGTGATACTTGCTGCGGCAAAGGTCGGAGGAATTTTTGCAAATAATACAGCCAAAGCAGAATTCCTTTATGACAACCTGATGATAGAGGCCAATATTATTCATGCTTCTTATTTAAATAATGTTAAAAAACTTCTGTTTCTGGGATCTTCCTGCATATATCCAAAACTGTCATCTCAACCTTTAAAGGAAGAATATCTTCTCACCGGGGCACTTGAACCTACAAATGATGCTTATGCATTGGCCAAGATTGCAGGAATAAAACTTTGCGAGTATTATAAACTACAGTATGGATGTAATTTTATTTCCTGTATGCCGACCAACCTTTACGGCTCAAATGACAATTATGATTTGAAGAATTCACATGTTTTGCCTGCTCTTCTGCGTAAATTTCATGAAGCAAAAATTAATAACTCCTCATCGGTAGAAATTTGGGGAACAGGGACACCTTTGCGCGAATTCCTGCATGTGAATGATCTGGCTGATGCATGCTATTTCCTGATGCTGAATTATGATGAGCAAGCTACAATAAATGTTGGATCAGGAGAAGAAATATCTATAAAGGGTCTTGCTGTTCTTATTAAAAAGATTGTAGGTTATACAGGCGAGCTCATCTTTAATACTGATAAACCTGATGGAACTCCAAGAAAACTCCTTGATGTATCTAAACTTCATGAACTGGGTTGGAAACACTCTATCTCCCTTGAACATGGAATAAGAGAAGTGTACGAAGAAAAATTTCCGAAGAAATAAAGCAACTGAAAATAGTCTGCTTTATACTATTATCAATATATTTGTTTGGTAATGGTCAACCTAATTAGCCGTTATGAGTCTTCAGGTGGAGCAGAATATAGAAGATAAATACTCTTTGAGATTCATTGTCTAATCATGTGAATAGCTATTCCTAAATTTTCTATAAGTCGGATTTTTATTTACGTCACTTCAATATAATATTCTGCTATCGACAAACTGATTTTTCCATAAATATTTGTTATATTTGCATGTATAATTTTGGAAATTAAAAATAATATTAAAGGATAATAGGAAGAGTACACGATTGTTTCATGAATTTTTTATTAAAATATATTAAACCTCAAAGTAATGTGTCTGTAAATCCTGCTCTTCTCTGGGATTTCGGAAACATTGAACCCGATTATAAAAAAAGCAAAAAAATAATTATCTGGCGAGTGGTGGAATATGGAACACTTGATGACTGGAATGCGATTTTTACTATTTATGGGCAGGAAGAGGTTATTCTAACTATTAAACAATTGTCTGGTATCAGTCAGCGTAGTTTGAATTTTGTTTGTAAATTATTTGATCTGAAAAAATCTGAATTTAAATGTTGTACAAAAACACAGTGGCGCAAAGCATATTGGATCTGATAAAACTCTTGTGCAAGAGTAATTGTTTGAATGATTTCTTTTTAGTGGGAGGAACTGCGCTTTCACTGCAAATAGGTCATAGAGTAAGCATTGACCTTGATTTCTTTTCTGCATCTTCATTTGATGTGCAGGCTTTAGACGATGAACTGTCCAATACATTTTCGTTTAAGAAATTATTTCTTGAAAAAAATACAATAAAAGGTACGATAGATGGTGTTTTCATCGATATTATGTCGCATAGGTATCCATTGATTGAACCACTCCTTATAGAAGACAATATGCGAATGGCAGGCCTTACTGAAATATCGGCGATGAAGCTAAATGCAATAATCGGCAGCGGTCAGCGTCTAAAAGATTTTGTTGATATTGCCTATTTATCATCTTTTGTCAGTTTAAACACCATGATAAGTGCTTATAAAAGTAAATATGGTAACATCAGTGAAATTATTATTTTAAAAGCCCTGATTTTTTTTGATGAAATAGATTTTGATGTTGAAATAGATATGGCCGGTAAATCATTTCATTGGGAAAAAATCGCCAAGCGGCTTGAATTGATGTGTGGAAATCCGGATAAAGTATTTCCATACCTTTAATACAAATAAAATATATTATACGATTTCAGCCCGGTTTGTTTTATTCATTTTTATTGAATTGGGTTGATTCTCTTACAGTATAAGAGAAGGTGCATAAAATAAGTTTTCTCAATTATCAACTAATATTGCTTGTCTTAAAATGGTGTCGTTGCAATGTCAACAAGGTAATTTTTTACTTCTTCTGCTGAAACATGAAAACCATCCATAAACACTACTTCCTCACTGTAATCAATATCATCAAAATAGCATAACTGTTGTCGAAATAACTTTTCATTAAAGAATGAACCGAATAATTCTTTGGTGATAGTAACGATCTCTCGTAAGGAATAATGGTATTTCAAAATAAAATAGAGGTCAACATAATCTTTCCATTTGCCGCGTTCACCAATAGCAAATGATTTCATGGCAGCAAGGTTAATTAATTCCGGCATTTTTATCACATTTTGAAAGTTGATATTCGCTGGAATTTTGTAGGGGAAGCTAAAAAAAGTCACTTTTATTCCATTAATAATCAAATGCAATTGTTCCGTTGATTCATATAAGATACTACTAATTCCCCATCCGTTTTTTATAATTAAATTTTTTACACTTTTTCGTTTTATATCTATTTTCTCGGTAAATAAATCAAAATCAATAGAAGTCCTGTGCCCAATGTGAAGTGCAATTGCTGTTCCTCCAACTAAATAATACTCTTTAGAAAAAAGTTTTATTAATGGTAATAATATTGCCTGCTCTTTGGTAAATATTTCAGTGTGCATTTTTATTAAAATAAAGATTAAAGAAATTTACCACTTGGGGAAAATAGTTGATTCTTTTGCGATCTCGGGTTTGTTTGTAAAATATTCCTGCCACCTGCTTGATGCCAAGTAAGTGAAATAACTTTTTCACATCATGTTCATTGCCAAAATTCAAAATTGTTTCAACTAAGAATTCCTGGCTGATATATTCTTTTTTATCTTCCGGAGTGTACCAGAAAAGATATCCATGTTCTTTAATAAACTCTTTTATTTCCGGGCTGTTCACAATCTTAAATAATAATTAAAATTTTACAAATCGTAATATCCTTTGTTCGTCTTTGTAAGTTATCCGATAAGTGTAAATCCCAATGGATAGAGAAGAAACATTTATTGTCAGCATGTTTAGTCCTTTAGGCGCTGCACCAGAATAAATCCTGGCAATCAGATCCCCTTTCAAACCATACATAGTTATGTCAACATTGTCAGGTGCGGGCAAAATAAAATCAATGTGAAGAAGCTGATTGTTGACAGGAGAAGGGTAGGGGTCATATGCAATAAAAGCATCTTTAAACGGGATACAATGCACATTGTTCGACGGAACATTGTCAGGATCTTCATTGACTATCTGCGCTCCCACGCAAATATAATCCGTTGCCTGCAATTCCGACAGGGAATATTTCCCAATAAAATGATATGTCATAGTATTGCCGGGTTGCAGCGGGTTATTCATGTCTGTCCATGTTTCAGTAAATGCTGTTCCTCCCTGAGGCTCGGCAGTGATATACATGCTGTAAATTCTTTGTGAGCCATAATTTGCAATATTTGCTGAAAGCGCTACATAATTTCCCTGTATGTTTGTATCCACTGCCGTAACTGCTATATCGGCTATAGTAGGAATAACCATCAACACATGGCTGTCTGTGCTGAAGCATCCGTACTGGTTATAAGCTGTCAGCTGCACTCTGAAACTATCGTTATACGTATAGGTGTAACTTGGATCAAATAGCGAGCTGGTACCTGTGCCATCCCCAAAACTCCATGTGTAATTAGTAGCTCCTTGCGAACTGTTGGTAAAGGTAACAGTGAAAGGCGATACCCCATAATAATAATCAGGCTGAAAAGCGACCACGGGCGAAGGGTTTACATATATATCCTGGGTTATGGAACTGTTGCATCCTGCATTTGACTGAACAAAGAGAGATATAGTGTAATTCACTGAATCGGGAAAAGTAACTACAGGGTTCTTAAGCGTTGAATTGCCAAGTATGCCAAAATTCCATATCCACTGAACAATACTGTCGGGAGCCAATACTGAACTACTGTCGATAAATGAATAAGGAGAATCCATACAAGCCTTACTAACCACAAAGTTTGCATCGGGTATGGCATGTACCACTACATTTTCAGTATCTGTAACCGAGCATCCGTTGATGGCTTTAACAGTAAGCCAAACTTTATAGGTCGCGCCATTGTTGAACAAATATACCGGGTTTTGAAACATGCTGCTGTCAGTAGGAGAGAAGTGCCAGTCCCAACTAATGATCTGGTTAGTAATAGGGGTGGTGGAAGTATCAGTAAAATAGACAGGGTTGCCTTCGCAAACACTGGTATATTTAAACCCAACATCAGGTGCCTCGCGAATAGTTATTGCTTTATCCGCTGTATCCTTGCATCCAAATTGGGTAGTAACAATTAACTCCACTGTATCAGTTGTTGAAACTGCATGATAGGTATAAGAAGGGTTTTCAAAAGTGGAAGTATCCAGTGCAGCGTTACCTGGGTCCCCGAAGTTCCATTGCCATTTGGAAAGATTTCCAAAAGCATTTGTTGACTTATCACTGAAATATAAAGGAACACCATCGCATCCAATAAGCGGCGTAAAATAAGCAATGGGTTTAGAATACACGAAAGCAGGTTTAGTAACTGTGGCAAAACAACCTACATTCGTGCTAATGGTCATAGTTACAGGAAAAATACCCGAGTACAGATAATCATGGGATGGCTTTTGCCCGATCCCTGTAGAATCATCTCCAAAACCCCATTGAAAATTATCAATAATGGCACCCCCGCAATTACAGGATGTATCCCCAATAAACAGAGTTGCATTACCCTGGCAAACGGAATCAGAAGTAAAAGCGGCATATGGCTTTACACCAATTATATTGACTTTTATACTGTCAATAGCCTGGCATCCGTTAATATCTGTAACCGTTAGGTAAACCGGATGTGTTCCTGTAGTCCATGGTATGCTATCCATAGAGTTTGTTTTGCCGTCATTCCACTGGTAATATTGAGCGGTACCGCTGCCTGAAACCAAGCCTATAAAATCACCCTGACACATATTCGTATCTGCACCGCCAAGGGAAGCTATCAGTTTGAAGGAATCTGCGCGCACAATAATTTTCCTGTTCACAAAACAACTGTCTGGTCCATAAACTTTCAGGATTACAGTATCGGGTGCGCTAACAGTAATAGCTTCTGTTGTGAAATTACCCGGATACCAGTGAAACGTATAAGGGGCTCCAAGTCCTGCATGTAAAGTAACACTGTTGCCAAAACAGGCAAGGGTATCATGTGTGGTAATGAAAGGTTTGTGAACAAGCACAGTATCGCTGGAAGTAAAGCCAAAAACATCAGTTACCGAAACCCAATATTTGCCCGAAGTATCTACATGTATACTTGATGTGGTTTCTCCTGTATTCCATTTATAATTTACAAAACGGGGGCTTGCATCCAGAGTGGTATCGCAGAAATTATCTGACCAGATATCCGGGCCAAGGTTAACAGGTGGTGCATATTTATCATGCAAGTATTTTTCAACTGATTGCCTGTCAGTTGTGCTCAGGACATTCTTATACAAAATAATTTCTGCTATATCTCCCGTTAATGATATGAATCCCGCATTACCAATTAGATAATTTGTATTGGTAAATGAACCACAGAGAGGAGCATTATTAGATGAATCTTGTAAAACCCCATTAAAATACATACTTGATAAAGTTCCAAAATTCTTAATATAATCAATGATTTTACTGGTGCCACTATTTGGAAAGCTATTTACTGGAGATTCAAGGGTATTAAAACCATTATTATAAGATTCTATTGTTTGTTCAGGCGTATATGTTCTTCTTGTCAGCCAGAAGCCATCAGAATAATTATTTATGGAAAAGATCCCTTCAATATTGTTTGAACTGGAATTAGCCCCCGTAGTAACCACAAAAAGTGAAAATGAAGAATTATCTATGTTGTTAATGACCGTCCCAATTAGATTATCGCCATTTCCGTCAAATCTGATAAGAGGTTTGTAATTAAATAAAGAATCATTATAAACGATAAGAGGCTGATATGATGGGTTAGTTTGATATGCATAATTATTGTTTCCGCTGCAATCAAATAATGTGTCAACTGTGTTTCCGATAATGTCTGCAGAATCGCCCCTTAACCAAAGGGTCAGTCCGGATATAGTATTGGTATGAAAAACAGTAAATGTAAAATAATTGGAAGTATCAGTATTCCCGCAAATATTTGAAGCAATTACACGCCAATAATATTTTTGTTGGCTGGCAATATTTGCCTGATATGCAGTTGAAACAAGGCCAGTGATAATTGTATCTCCGCTTAAGAAAGTTGGATCAGGCGAATATTCCAATGTATAGCTGATAGCGTAAGTTGAATTGTTCCATGCAAAATTTATGATAGAATCAGATGTTACCAAGCTGTCGGTTGGATAGTAAAGTGTAAATTCTGAAGGAGCAGATGCCGAACTGTCCACTGTGATTTGATGAGCCACGCCTGACTGGCATCCACTATCAGTCTGAACAGACAACGTGTCATAATAAGTTCCGGAAAAAGAATAGGTATGCTGAGGATTTTGGGCATTAGATGTATCATTTGTGCCCGACGCAGGATCGCCAAAATGCCATGACCAGTTTATGATATGTCCTTCAGATGAAGTACTTTGATCCGTGAAAGTATATGGATTATGAATACATGCGGTGGTTACTGAAAAAGCTGCTACCGGTGATGTATTGACATGAATTGATTTTGTTTTTATATTATAGCAACCTGTGCTGCTAACCACACTGTCTCTAACAATATAAGTGCCCGGAATAAATTTATGTTTTGGGGTTTTTGAAGTTGACATATTTCCATCTCCAAAATTCCAGTTCCATGAAGCTATTGTTGCCGGAGTTGCTACATTTGATGTATCTGTAAACGAAATACTGTCATCAGAGCAGCCTTTTGAATTAAAAAAACCAACAACAGGAGCAATACCTGTGATTTTTACAAAAGCAGTATCTCTTCCCCAGCATCCTCTTGCATCAGTTGCTGTAACACTATAATCACCTTGTGTATTTATTACAATAGATGATGTTGTTGCTGAGTTAGACCATAAGTAAGAAACAGTCTGGGCGGCACCGTTTGTCAGGCTTATAGAATTTCCTGCGCAGAATTGTATCGTATCTGCTCCCAGCGATATAAGAGAAGGATATGTGTCTTCACTGATATTAACCTTTATTGTATCACTATTGCAATGATTTGTATCTGTTACAATCAACCAGTATTTTCCGGGTAAACTTGCATAAATTGCAGAAACAGTTGCACCATTTGACCAAAGATAAGTATAGCTTCCCGAATCCTTTGGCGCAAGAAGAACGGAATCATTCTGACAGAAAAAAGTATCATATAAAACTATGGGCGGAGGGTATTGCACATGTATTGAATCAATTGTAGTATCCCCGAATATATCAGTTGCCGACACACTATAATAATCCGTTTTGTTTACAATTATTGAATCGCTTGTTGCACCAGTTGACCATTTATAAGACAAAAAGTTTGTTCCTGCGCGGATAATTGTATCGCAAAAGCCATATGGAATGTTGATGTCTGGACCTAAACTTACAGGAGGTGCATATTTATCATGCAGGTATTTTTCAACTGTTTGCCTGCTATTTGTGTTTAGAGCTGAATCATATAATAATATTTCTACAATATCTCCGGTTAATGAAATAAATCCATCTTGAGGACACTTGCCAATTGCATAATTAGTATTGGTAAATGAACCCCAGAGAGGAGCATTATTAGATGAATTTTGTAAAACCCCATTAAAATACATACTTGATAAAGTTCCAAAATCCTTAATATAATCAATGATTTTACATGTTCCGCTATTAGGAAAGCTATTTACAGGAGATACAAGAGTATTAAAACCGTTATTATAAGATTCTATTGTTTGTTCAGTCGTATATGTCCTTCTTGTGAGCCAGAAACCATTAGAGTAATCATTTACTGAAAAGATACCTTCAATGTTGCTGGAATTTGTATTAGCTCCTGTCAGAACAATAAATAGTGAAAATGAAGAATTACCAATATTGTTGAGGACTGTTCCGGCTAAGTTGTCTCCATTGCCGCCAAAACGGACCACAGGCATACCACCTAATGCACCGGTTACATATTGAGGCTGGAAACTGGCATTAGCCTGAGATGCGTTATTATTATTCCCACTGCAATCATTCCATTGACTGACATAATTTGAGCCATCGTAAGTAACAGCAGAGTCTGCGCGGAGCCATAAAACAAGATTTGGCAAGTCCGGCAGATTGGAAGTTTGGGAAATAATTGCGTTGTTGCAAAAGAATATGAAAAGCAGGAAAATATAAAACTTTTGCAATTTCCGGTTAAACATAAAATATGTACTTTTGTTTTTAACATTACAAAGATATTAAATATTTTACCAGATATCAATATAATTTTGACTTGTTTGCTTATGTATAATCTGTAAAGAATGCTATCTCTCTAATATAAATTCCTGCTGACCCTTTAATGGCTTTTATCAAAATACTTTTTCTTTATTACCTTGCTGTAATTGTAATTATGGCAGTTGGTTATCTGATAATGTCGTTATTTCCTTCGGAAAAAATGTTAGAAAAAACATGCACTAAACTTTTCTTTCAAATTCTGGCAGGTATTACAAGTATGGTAGTTGTTTTTTCCATTATTAAAACCAGTTTTCATACTATAAATTTATTGTTTTTATTTTTTATTCCAGTTTTAATTTATGACAATTTTAACAGGGAAAAAAAATATTCACTTAAGCGTTTTTTGTCTCAAAAAATATTTTCATTAAATTCTGTTTTAATCATTTTTCTGCTTGCCCTGCCAATGTTTGGCTTGGAATTTTATTATTTGTATAAAAGCGGAATGTTCCATTTTAATGTGCCGATTTTTGATAACCTGTATTATGCCGACATTTCTTCTTTTCTTAACATTACAGGCGAAGAAAATAAATTCTTAATATCAAATATATATTTTCAAAATTTTCATGGATTATCTCCCTATCATTATTTTGAACTTTGGCTTAATGCCTTATTGGCTTCTGTTTTTCATATCCCTTCTGTGCTATGCCTGCAGTTAATTGTCTACCCTCTTTTTTATCTGGCTTCCGTTTTAGGTATTATTTCTTTATGGGAACAGTATGGTAAAATAAATTTTATTAAAATAGTATTAAGTTTCTTTCTTTTGTTTACCGCCGGAACTTATTTTAAATTCTTTGATAATTATGAACTTTTAAAATACAATTCTCCTGCTTTAACTATGTTTTTAATGTATGCTATGAAAATGGCAATATTCTTTCCTTTTATTGTATTGTCATTTATTTGTTTTATTAATGGCAAAAATCTGTCTGGTATCGCGGTGTTACTTATGTCAGGATTAGTGTCTGTTGCGGTTTTGCCTGGAATTATTAGCGGTATTTTACTTATGATAATTTCAAATTATTTGCATAAAAAATTTCATAAAAAAGAAGTTGTTATTATTTCTGCTATTACGTTGCTCTTTATTATTTTGTTCTGTGCAATCTATATGGTATTTGGCAATAAGAATGCCTCTCTTTATGGGACTTCAAGTATTTCAAACAATATAATTGGCGCATTGAATAGCGGCAATTATAAAAAAATTATATTTCGGATTATTTTTCCGGTGTTTAGGACTCTTGTTTATTACTCACTTCTGTTTGTATTAATTATTATTGCATACTTCAAAATCAATTGTAAATCAATACAAAAATATTTTGGTTTAATTCTTTTATTGGTATTATTTATTTTTTCTTCAGGTGCTGTTGAGGGAGGTATTTGTTACAATATTCTTAGTGGCGACCAGTTTTATCCTATATGGATATTAAATATTTTATTTGTTTTCGTTTTCATTCATTTGGTTAGAGATATCTCGCTGGCTAGTTTCTTTATAAGCAGAAGAAAAGCATTTCTTATTATATCAGTATTGATTGTTCTTTCTTTTAATGTTTGCTATACTTTTAGTCAAAATGGTTCGGTTATGGAACGGTATTCAAATCAGTATTCAGATAAGTATTTATTAAACGTGACCGATTATCTTGATAGTGCAAATATTAACCCTTTTGGAGTAATTTTGGCTGGGGAAAAAGAGATCCATCAATATCCTTTTAGGGTGGGTGACGAATTGTTTGGACTTGGTGCTACAGGTACTTCTATAAAGTTTTCAAATAAAAATTATTTTGCAACTAATTTAAGTATTTTTGAAATTAATGAAACCGACACTGCCGAAGTCTGGGAAAAGGATTTTTTTAAAACTCTTGGTTTTTATTACTTTGTACGGGATGAGAAAAAAAACAATCAATTTGAAACAATTAAAAAAAGCCAGTTAAAATTCATAAGTGAAAATAAAATAGATTTTATCTTAAAATACAAAAATGCTGAATTACCTGACGAATTAAAATCAAATATTAAAATGCAGATTACTGATAGCCTTTCGGGGGAAAGTTTTATTGTTTTAAATAATAATAAGTGATATGGTGCAATTGGAATATTATTTTAAGGTATTATATGGAATTCATCGTTTTGGGGAAGAGGATGTCTGGCTCCAATGAAGCGGGCAAAGCAATCTGAACAAAAGAAAGTTTCATCATGATGAGGATGAAAGGATTAATTAATTATTTTTACCGCGGAATGTATTGTGTAAACTGGATTTTCATAAAATGATGAAATAAACGATAATGGCAGAAAAAATAACAAAATGCAGGATATGTGGGAATACCAACCTGGTACCAATAATTAATTTAGGAGTGCAGGTGCTGACCGGTGTTTTTCCCAAAAGCAGGGATGAAAAATTACATTCAGGACCATTGGAATTGGTACAGTGTGAAGGAGATAATTATTGCAATCTTTTACAACTTCATCACACATTCGACCTTAATGAAATGTACGGATGTAATTACGGATACAGGTCCGGGTTAAATGCATCTATGTCAAAGCACTTGAAAAATATTTACACCCATTTATTTGAATTCGTTTCGTTGCAAAAAGATGACCTGATTATTGATATTGGCAGCAATGATGCAACTTTTCTGAACTTTTATGAAAAAAATAAATATATCCTGATAGGTATTGATCCTACTATTAAAAAATTTAGAAGTTATTACGACGATTCAATTGTTCAGATTTCTGATTTTTTCAGTGCCGCAAATATCAGAAGTAATTTTGGAGAAAGAAAAGCAAAAATCATTACTTCCATTGCGATGTTTTATGACTTACCTTCTCCTCTTGATTTTGTACGCGATGTTGAAAGTATTTTATGCGATGACGGGATATGGGTGCTGGAACAAAGTTATATGCCTGCTATGTTGCAGAATACTGCCTATGATACTATCTGCCATGAACATTTGGAATATTACGGAATAAATCAGGTTAAATGGATGTTTGACAAAGTGGGGTTGAAAATTTTAGATTGTGAACTAAATAATACGAATGGTGGAAGCTTTAAATTAGTGGTTGCTAAAAATAAAAACATATATCCGCAATGCGAAGCAAAAATAAATGAGTTATTGATTCAGGAAAAATCATTGGGCGTTCGCTCTTCTGATCCTTTTGGCAAATTTATGAAACGAGTGCATTCTCAGCGTGATCAGCTTATCTCTTTATTGAAAAAAATAAAAAGTGAAAATAAAACAGTTTTTGGATACGGCGCTTCTACAAAAGGAAACGTGATATTGCAGTATTGCGGGTTTTCGGATAAAGATATTCCTTATTTTGCTGAAGTGAATTCTGATAAATTTGGCGCATTTACTCCCGGAACCAATATCCCGATTATTTCTGAACAACAGGCAAAAGATTTGAAACCCAACTATTTTTTGGTTCTTCCCTGGCATTTCAGGGAAAATATTATATTGAGGGAAAAGGAATTGATCAATTCAGGAACTAAATTTATTTTTCCCTTGCCAAATATTGAAGTTGTTGAACATGTCTGAAGTCCATAAGGTTTCGGTTATCCTGCCTTGTTACAATGAGGCAGGGAATATAATTCCCCTGATAGAGGAGATACATAAGCAACTGGTATTTTGTCCGCATGAAATTATTGTAGTTGACGACAACAGTCCCGATGGTACGTATGAAATTGTAAAGAATTTAAATTGTGATTTTATAAGCCCAATTCTGAGGAATTCAGAACCAAGTCTTGCAAAATCTATAAGAAAGGGTATTGAAGAATCTAATGGAGATTTTATTATAGTTATGGACAGTGATTTTAATCACCAGCCGTTATATCTCCCTCAAATGATAAAGAACCTTGAGTTTTATGATGGAATTTTTGCTTCCCGATTTCTTTATGGAGGGAAAATGGATAAGAGAAGCCGGCATATCTTAAGCTGGATATTTAATGTCTTCGTTAGAATCATGACTGGCGGAAAAATGACGGATAATCTTTATGGTTTTTTTTCCATTAAACGGGAAACATTATTTAATCTTGATTTTGAAAAAATATTTTGGGGATATGGAGATTACTGCATCAGGTTGTTGTTTTTCTTGCAGAAACATAATATTTCAATCTTGCAATTTCCTGTAGTCAATGGAAGAAGACTAAACGGTTCCGGAAATTCTAAATTTATAGGGGTATTTTGGAAATATTTTAAGGCGGTAATTAAATTGTCTTTAATAGAACGAATTTAATTAAAACATTGATGACATGGGTTCCTGAAACATTATTCAGAAAAATTATTACTGTAGTTCCTATTGCTTGCGTTGATTTATTAGTTGTAAATCGGGAGAGGAATATTTTGATGGTTAAACGAAAAAATGAGCCGGCAATAGGACAATGGTGGTTTCCTGGTGGGAGGGTGCACTATGGTGAAACAAGAATTGATGCAGCTGAGCGAAAGCTAAAAGAAGAATGCGGGCTTGCAATATTCAAAATGGAGGAGTTTGGAACCTTTGATGTGATATTGCCATTACCTGAAGGAAACAAGTCACATGCAATTACTACAGTATTTGTGATGCATACATCGGGAAAAAACGTTGTTATAGATTCCCAAAGCAATGCATATAAATGGGATTCTTTTGAAAATTGGAGTTGCAAAGTTTTACATCCTTTTATAAAATTGATATTTGAAAAATACTTTTATGAACAACAACGAAACAAATAAAAAATACTGGGAAGCAAACATAGAAGGATTTTCGGGTTTTTATGATACAAAATCTGAGGAAAATATAATTGGAAGCAAAGGCATAACTTTTTTATATAAAAAAATATTATTCCCTATAGAAAAAAGATTTATGTTTAAGCGCCATACCTTGGTCTTGAGCTATATTGATAAATATGTCAAAAAAGGAATGAAGGTTGCCGATATTGGATGTGGAAGTGGTATATATACAAGAAAAATGATAGATAAAGGCGCTTTTGTATATGCATTTGATTATGCTGAAAGCGCAATAAATTTGACAAAAAAAAATAATAACTTTCCAAGTAGTGAATTGGCTTCAGTAGAAATATTAGATATTTCTACTACCAAAATTCCTGATATAGATTTAGCTATATCGATAGGAGTATTACCATATATAGAAAATTTAGAAAAATACCTTAATAATATTTTACCTCATACTGAAAGACTTTTATTTAATTATTTAAATCGTAATAACTTTCTTAACAGGATTAGAAAAATAGTAACGTTTCTTGATGTCAGAAAATACAGTTATCATAGTTATGATGAAATCCTGCAAGTATTAAAAAAACAAAATTATTCAATTGAGGAAAAGACTAAATTAGCAACAGGTTTTCTTTTAAATGTTAAAAAGATAAAATAATGGGTTTTATTCCATGGGCATCCCCTCATTTTTGGGGAAATGAAAAAACATATGTCAATGATGCATTAGATTCCCTCTGGCTCTCGGGTGGTGATTATATTACTAGGCTTGAAAAAGAATTTTCAGATTTGTTTTATAATAAAAAAGTTCTTCTGACTTCAAATGGAACAACTTCTATTCATCTTGCATTTTTAGCTCTCAATATAAAACCCGGTGACGAAATCATTGTTCCCGGTTTTGCTTTTATGGCTGTTGCAAATATTGCCTTGCAGTTTGGGGCCATTCCTGTTTTTGCAGATGTTGATCCAGATACATTTTGCATTTCAGTGAATGAAATTGAAAAAAAAATTACACCCAAAACAAAATTAATTGTCCCGATTCATACATATGGAAACGTTTGCGAAATGACCCGGATTGTGGATTTGGCAAACAGATATAATATAACTGTTCTTGAAGATTGTGCCGAATCCATTTTTTCAAAACATAATAATAGATATTGTGGCTGCTTTGGCAAAATAAGCACCTTTAGTTTCCAGGCAACAAAAACCATAACTACCGGTGAAGGAGGTATGGTTGTCACTGAAGATGAAATGCTTTTTGAGAAAATGATTTTATACCGAAGTCATGGGCTGCTTAAAAGAGGCACGTATAATCATCTGCTTCCCGGGCATAATTTCAGATTGACGAATATTCAGGCAGCGCTTGGCCTTGCCCAGTTGGAAGAAAAGAATCGGATTATTGAAGCAAGAAAAAGAATACATAGCACTTATAAAAATTATTTTAAGGGGATTGATGGTATTAGTATTCAACTGTTCAATTCTAATACCGATGCTGTGCTATGGACATTTGCTTTAAAAATAAACACTAAAATATTTCCACAGGGGAGGGATAGTTTAATAATGCAATTGATAAATAAAGGCATTGAAACAAGACCGGGTTTTATCCCTTCAAGCCGATTGGATTATTTTACCAGGCATGTTTTGCCCGTATCTGAAGAATTAGGTAACAATGTTATTTGTTTACCAACTTTCCCTTCCTTGACCGAAGACAAAATTGAATATATCTGCAATTCCCTAATAAGCTTCATTTAATAATATGATTTTTAAAACAGATTTTCTATATAATTATATTAAAGAAGCGCCGCTTCCCCTCGCAATTGAACGTACTTTCGAATGTAAAATATTAGCTCGGCAGGAATTTATTCACCCAATATTAGACATAGGATGTGGAGAAGGTATATTCGCTTATGTTTTGTTTAATGAGAATATTGATGTTGGTATTGATCCCGACAAAAAAGAACTTAAACGAGCCTTAAATTATGGAATGTATAAGGAATTAATAAATTGTTTTGGTGATAATATTGATAAACCTGACAAATTTTTTAAAACTATATTTTCAAATAGTGTGCTTGAGCATATACAGGGCATAAACCCAGTACTTAAGGAAGCATATAGGCTGCTTGATGATGATGGGGTATTCTATTGCACAGTTCCGACAAATTATTTTGACAAATATAGTTTGATGTTCCAATTCTTAACTTTTTTGAAATTAAGGCAACTTTCTGAAAAATACAGGCGTTTCTTTAATAAATTTTGGAAGCATTATCACTATTATGATATGGATGGGTGGAATAAGTTATTTGAAGATAATGGCTTTATAGTTGTAAAATCACATGGGTACTGTCCTAAAAAGATCTGTTTGCTGAATGATGTCTTATCTTTTTTTTCTATATATAATTTTTTTGTAAAAAAAATAACAAATAAATGGTATTTATTTAAGTTAAGCCGGATTTTATGGGCAAAGGTTTTATACCGTATTCTTGATAAAAATATTAATTCTGAGCCTGTCGCTGAAAGCGGTATCGTTTTTTTTAAACTTATAAAAAAAAGATAAATGCCTGAAAGTTTAACTTCCTTAACCTAACAATTGATCTGCATCTGATGCCAAAATCGTTTTCTAGTATATGTTATCATATTTCATTGAAAAGCTTTCTGGTATTACCAAAGTTTTTAAGAAATCTGCTAATATTAGTAATAAGATTTATGAAAATCCCGTATGTCAAGTTTTACAAAGATTTGAAATATATTGGTCAGATGAAAGTGAAAACGGGTTCTGGTTTCTTTCTTATGTATGCTGGCGGCAGTACCAATGAGAACGAAATTTTCTGGAAGGGATTGGATAAAGGCTTTGAGCCTGAAACTATCTGGATATGGAAGCTGTTGTGCCCTGTATCTGATGTTGTTATTGACATAGGGGCAAATACCGGCATATATTGCCTGCTTGCAAAAAATGCAAATCCCGTATGTTATGTGTATAGTTTTGAGCCTTCCCGTAACTCCTTCAATAAACTGGTAAAAAATATTGAACGTAACAATTTCGATATTAAGGCTTTTGAAATAGCGGTTTCTGACAGTAATTCGGAAAAAGTATTTTACGATTTATTCGATGAACATCAGACCACTGCTTCTCTGTCATCTGATATGCTCAAGAATAACCCGTCTAAAAATAATGAAGTAATCAACGAATATTTGGTTAAAACGACTACACTGGACGAGTTCATTATGGCTAAGGAAATTAATACAGTAGATCTAATTAAAATTGATGTGGAATTGCACGAACCTGAAGTATTTGAAGGTGCAAAGCTCGTCATGGAAAAATATAAACCGATAGTAATATTTGAAGTATTGCTTCCTGCTGTTGCCGAAAAACTTAACAGGTTTTTTTCTCAGAAGGATTATCTCTTATTTCACCTTGAACCTTCTTCTAATAGTGGATACTGTTTAAAAGAAGTTCACAAACTTGTCGGTCTCGTAAATTTCGACTGGAATTATTTAGTTTGTCCTGTTGATAAAATATCCTTATTGGAAAAAGTTGGGGCATTATAACTTATTACCTCACGTTACGCAAAAATTAACAATAGGCTGTTGATTAAAAACAATAATACAATATAAACGTTCTTTGACAGCAATATAGCTTTGCTATATGCAAGGATTATTAGATTTATACACAGACTATTTGCTAAGCAGCTTTGGTCAAACAACAGCGACAGGTTTATCAAAAGCTTTAGATGGCGCCATTTCGCATGATAAAATCACTCGGTTATTAAATGACCATCGTTTTAAGTCAAAAGACTTATGGCGAGAAGTAAAGCCATTAGTTCGGGAATTTGAAAACGATTCTGCCTGCTTGATTTTCGATGATTCGTTGCTTGAAAAACCATACACAGATGAGAATGAAATTATCGGTTGGTTTTATGATCACAGCGAAAACCGGAACAAAAAAGGCATTAATCTTTTGACAGCTTTTTATCACAGTCAGAAGCCCGATAATGAGATACCTCTTCGCATACCCGTTGCTTTTGAATGTGTAAAAAAAGATGTGAGCTACACCGACCCAAAAACAGGAAAAATCAAGCGAACATCAGCAGTAACTAAAAACGAATTGATGCGAGAGATGATAATACAATGTATTCGTAATCAACTCAAATTCCAATACGTGTTAGCAGATAGTTGGTTTGCTTCATCGGATAATATGCTTTTTATTCATCGAAAAAAGAAGTTTTTCTTAATGGATATGAAAAGCAATCGCCTTATAGCATTATCACAAAAGGATAGAAGTGCCGGTAACTGGATAAGGCTTGATGAGTTGGACATAACTCCAAAAACACCCATAAAAGTTTTTTTGAAGGACTTGGAAATTCCTGTTCTTCTATGTAAACAAGTCTTTACAAACAAAGATGGTTCTATGGGAGAAATGTATTTGGTAACGAACAACTTGGAATTATCATCCGATGATTTTAATACGTTCTATAAAAAACGATGGGGCGTTGAAGAATACCATAAAAGCATTAAACAAAATACCGGAGCAGAAAAGTCTCCAACCCGAACAGAACGAACCCAGCAAAATCATTTGTTTGCATCAATGTTGGCTTACATTAAATTAGAAAAACTTAAATCTGCCAACAAAATGAATCATTTCGCTTTAAAATCTAAATTATACCTTGCAGCTATTAAAGCCGCTTTCAAAGAACTATCTATTTTAAAAAATATGAACGATTATTCAAATTTATTGTGTGCGTAACATCAGTTATTACAATTAAATTATTCATCTTCTGAAAATCATTTTTCTCACTCATTATGAGTGCAACAATCGGATCAGCATTTTATTAATGACTCAACTCAGTTTTGTTTGTTTTCTCACTACTTCTTATTGGTAAAGTATTTTGTGAATTCCAATTGATTTAATGCTCTAATGATAATGCTGACAAATACTTAACCTGTTATTTATATGCTTCTGGAAAAAATAGTATTATCTTTACTGGCATTTTTAATAAAAAATTACATCATTTAATTTTAAATATTATGGCCAGAGTTGAAAATCCTCATGGTATATCTGGAACTATTCATAATTTGGTTTTTTATAAGATCAAGAACGGCCCTTGGATTGTTCGCAGTAAGGGAGCTTGGATAAGTAAATCGAAAATAAAGAACAATCCCCGCTATTCTAAAATAAAGCAACATCAGACAGAGTTCGGTATAGCAGCTAAAGCAGGAAAGCTGTTGCGCCAGGCGGTTTTATCTTCGATTAATTGTTCAAAAGATTTCAGGGTGAACTCCAGGTCCACTCAATGTATGATTAAAATTATTCAGCAGGATAAGACCAATGCAAGTGGAGGAAGAACTGTTACAGGGGGATTAAAAACTGCCAATGGAAAAGCGGTAATGAAATTGCTGAATTTTAATATAGAAGCGGAACTGGGTAACATACTCCTTACTCCGTGGAAAATTGACTCAAAAAATCATGTGATAAGTATCCCTGACATGATTCCGGCAAAGAGCTTGTCTGTACCCAAAGGAGCTACTCATTTTAGCATCAGGGGTGCCATCGGTAAAATAGATTTTACAAATAAAACTTATAGGTTTAAGCCGACAAATGTTGTAAATTCAGAAATTATCAATGAAGTTATCCCTGTTATTTTAAAACCCGTCTCCTTGCCGGAAGGAACAGGTTTTACTTTCTTCGTTCTGAAGGTCGCTTTTCTAAAAGTGATTAATAATATTCACCAACCATTAAACAATGGAATTTATGATTCCCTTGCCATTATTGACATTGTTTAAAAACCAATTTTAACCCATATCGTTCAAATGCACTGTCCTTTTATCAACCACCAGAAATTGAACTTCTTAAAAAAGTTATATTTCACGTTTTTGCGACAGCTAACGAATATGCAATCTGAAATAATAATTGCTTCACTAAGTTTGGACAACATATACTGGTATCAAAGAACGCCATTGTTATTACGGATATTTTATACGTAGGTATTTCTAAATTCATATTAATGAAGAACATTTTAATAAAACTTTTAAAAATAATTGGACTCTATAGGATTTATGAAGTGCCAAAGTATATAAGTAATAACTTTATTGAACTGGATACTGACAAATATTCTCAATTAAATAAAATTATTGTTGATTATTGTAATCCGAAAAAATATTTGATTGATGAAGAAAGGCTGATTGATATTGACGTTTTGTATATGCAAAGACTTAGTCAATTTAGGAAAACTCATATTCCTTTTTTAGTTGAAAAGATTGGTTTGTTAAATAAACGGGTTTTAGAGATAGGTTGCGGAACAGGACAGTCTACCTTGGCTCTTGCTGAGCAGGGTGCTATTGTCACGGGAATTGATATCAATGAAAATGCCTTGAATATTGCCAGGAAAAGACTGGAACTTTATTGCTTGTCCCCTGAATTTCATAATGCGAACGCTGTTGATATTTACGCGAAATTTGGGCATATGAAGTGGGATATAGTGATATTTATTGCCTCTCTGGAACACATGACTCCACGGGAAAGAAAAAAGTCCCTCCGAGACGCTTATTCCTTGCTGAAGGAAAAAGGGCACTTATGTATTTTTGGAACACCTAACAGATTATGGCCCTTGGATTTTCATACGTCTCACATTCCTTTTTATTTTTGGCTACAGGATGAAATTGCTCTGGACTATTCTAAATTTAGTTCAAGAATGGAATTTGCCAATATGCATGCAAATAATTTTGAACAGGTCTATGACGAAATGTATAGATGGGGTAAAGGACTTAGTTTTCATGAATTGGAGGTTGCTATAAAAGAAGCATCAAAATTAAAGGTTATAGGGAGCCTGCAAATGTTTCTTAGAAGGTTTAGCTTTATTCAAAAAATTAGTTATAAAAGATCGGCAGAATACAGATATAAAAAACTCCTGTCTGATTACGGCCCTGAAAATATTCATCCCGGTTTTTATGAAAGTTATCTGGATATTATAATTGAAAAAAACTGATCTGCCGTCTTTGTCGGAATATGTTTTTATTCTCGGCTTTTCCTTAAAATATTTATCTTTGTCTTGTAACTTTATATAATATTATGCAGGAAGAGATATGGGATGAGATCATAAAGCCTAAAAAGAAACTTCTGGATTTACAGTTTAACGAGTTATGGCGTTACCGTGATCTGGTAATGTTGTTTGTCCGCCGTGATATTGTTTCTCAGTACAAACAGACCATACTTGGACCTATATGGCTGATAATACAACCCTTACTTACCACTTTCATGTTTGTAATTGTATTCTCTCACATAGCAGCCATGAGCACCGATGGCATACCTGAGAGCCTTTTTTATCTTGGCAATGTGGTATGCTGGGGCTATTTCTCACAATGCCTTACTAAAACATCGGCCACCTTTGTCAGCAATGCCAATATATTCGGGAAGGTATATTTCCCGCGGCTTTCTGTTCCGGTTTCTGTTGTTATTTCCAATTTGATCATGTTTGCTATACAGTTTGGGCTTTTTTTGATCCTCTACTTCATTTTTGCTTATAAAAGCTGGGGTGTGGATATTCGACCGAATTATGCTATATTGTTACTCCCCTTCCTTTTGCTGATCATGGCCTTGCTCGGACTGGGTAGCGGTATCATTATATCCGCTCTTACTACCAAATACCGCGACCTGCAATACCTTGTCGCATTCGGGGTTCAGTTGCTCATGTATGGAAGTCCCGTCATATTCCCGCTGAATTTTATTAAAGTGGGTTCAACCTTTTACTGGGTGCTGATGGCTAACCCCCTTACGCCTATTATGGAAACTTTCCGTTATGGTTTTATTGGCAGGGGAATGTTCAGCCCTTTACATTTATTATACGGCCTGGGTTTTGCATTAGTAATATTTTTCATCGGAGCTATTTTGTTTAACCGCGTAGAGAGAACGTTTATGGATACGGTTTAGTGTACACTGATGATGAATGATGGGGTAATGGGATGATGGATGGTAGATGATGGGAAATGTAAAAATGTTAAGAAATATATCAATTTTGACCTTAGACATTTTCCAGCATAATTTTGAAATAAGAACAAACACGAATCTTGAGCTAATTTTTAAGGACTTCACTGATCTTACGCAAACCAAAAATAATTGATAAATATAGCGGTCAGGCAGAGCCGATTCTCCTGAAACGACAGTTGAAGGAAAATCGTGTCGAAGTCGATCGCTATATCACTCTTCGACACGGACAATATCAAGCTATCGCTTGCTTTGTCCGGCTCCGAGTGACATTTGAAAATTAAATATAAATAAACGTTAGTAACATTGTGGACTTCAAACAAAGAACCTAACATATTAAACATCAGTCAGCATTTCTCCCTAAGTTTGTATAAGACTGAAACAACTGCAATCAAATACATTTAAATGCATATGAATTTATTAAAATTCTGTATCTTTGTGAATTAAAGGTATGAAAATACCATACGTGTGGTTCACATATGAGGGAAAATGATTTTATATTAACTTTGTACAAAGCAGATCAAACAGTTTTTTGTCTGAGTGATATTTCTATGTTGCTCAATGAGTCAAATTTTACACGCTTAAAACAAAAAGTAAATTATTATGTGCATACCAATGCTATTAGCAATATCAGGCGTGGTATTTATGCAAAAAACAACTACAATAAAGAAGAATTAGCTTGTAAGATCTACACGCCAGCATATATTTCATTAGAATTTGTTTTACAAAAAGCAGGAATTATTTTCCAATTTAACGAACCAATTACAATAGTAAGCTATCTTAGCAGGAATATACTTGCCGATAAGAATAAATTAGTTTACCGCAAGATAAAAAATCAGGTGTTATTTAACACATCAGGTATTTCGCGCAGCAGGGAAGGTGTAAATATTGCAACTCCGAGAGAGCTTTTTTAGATACTTTGTATTTGAACAAGGATTTTTATTTTGATAATGTTTCCATGTTAAACAAAAACCTGATTCAAAAATTTCTTCCTATATATGATTCCAAACAATTAAATATGAGGGTGAATAAAATACTGAATAATGCTTGATTTAAACAAACATAAATTTTTTATTATTCAACTACTGAAAGATATTTATGCCGACATTGAACTGGCTAATATATTAGGGTTTAAAGGCGGAACTGCGCTGATGTTGTTTTATGATCTGCCAAGGTTTTCAGTGGATATTGATTTTAATTTACTTGAAGCAGGTAAAAGCAATACTATTTATGAGAAACTAAAAAAAATAGTACTTAAGTTTGGCAGTATCAAAGATGAGGCAAAAAAACACTTTGGACATATTTTAGTACTCGATTATGGTGAAAATGAGCGAAATTTAAAAATAGAAATTTCTAATCGTCAGTTTGGCGACAGGTATGAAATAAAAGATTTTTTAGGCATAAAAATGAAGGTGATGAATCAATCAGATATGTTTGCACATAAGTTGTGTGCTCTGCTGGACAGAAATATGCTTACAAACAGGGATATATTCGATTGCTGGTTTTTTATGCAAAACAGGACACCTTTAAATAAAGGAATTGTAGAATACCGCAGTAATACGGATTTACTATCATATCTTAATAAATGTAGTAAAGCTATTGAAAAAGTTAATGATAACAGGTTGTTGAATGGACTTGGTGAACTAATGGACGAAGATTTGAAATCTTTTGTCAGAAGAAAATTGAAAACTGAAACTATTGCTCTGCTAAAACTATATGAGGCATTTCCAATAATTGATAATTCTGCAAACTATTGATCTTTGAAAACTTATCAAATAAATATAACATTATGCAATTTCTATTATACTTACTGATGTTACGAACAAATGATTTGATATTGTCTTTGATTTAGATTCCTCACTTTGTTCGGAATGACATATAGAATTGATGAAAAAGGGGGGGGTATAAGGTGGCGATTTGCTTTAAGCAAGTCGCCACCTTATACCCCACAGAAAAATATAAATTGTCATTCCGAATGAATCCGCCGGCTGGCGGAAGAATGAGGAATCTAAAAATGGGAAAATACTCTTTTGCGTAAAATAAGATACTTAGTATACTTTTAAGCATTAACATATAACGAAATACTAAAAAATAAAATGAACCCATTCAGTTACGGAACTGTTGTTAAAGATCCTTACTTTTATGACCGGAAGGAGGAAAATAAGCGCATTGTTTCTACTTTGTCCGGCGGAAATAACCTGGTATTATTTGCCCCTCGTCGTTATGGAAAAACTTCGCTTGTTTTCCGTGCCATTGAGAAACTTGAAAAGATGAATTTTGTGTGCATCTATTTTGATTTTATGCCTATATATTCACGCGAGTCATTTATTGAAGCCTATTCAAAAGCAATTCTTTCAAAGCAAAACAACATTCAGAAAGCCGTTAAAAAAGTAGCTGAATTGGTAAAAGGCATCCGCCCCAGTTTGGTTTTCGACACGGCAGGCAAGCCTGTATTTTCGATGACCTTTACTGATGACAAGCTGAGTGAAAAGACACTTGAAGATATCCTTGACCTCCCTGAACATATTGCGTCAGAAACGAAACGCTATATAGTGGTGATGGATGAATTTCAGGAAATAACAAAACTTAATGGAGATAATTTCGAAAAACTTCTTCGAAGTAAAGTGCAGCAACATCAGCATGTGAACTACCTGTTTCTGGGAAACCGCACGCATTTGCTAAGTGATATGTTCAATAACAAAGGGCGGGCTTTCTACAATTCGGCTATGTTGATGCAAATTGAAGCTCTTCCAGTTGAAGACTCCATCGAATTTCTTAAAACCAGGTTTAAGTCTGCAGGCGTGCTGATAGATGATCAAACTGCCCATTATCTTATTGAAGAAGCAGGAAATATACCTTATTACATTCAACTATTGGCGGCTGAAGTATGGCAGGATATAATTGTTTCGACACAAAAAAAAATTCATAAAAATACAATTGCTGTATGTGCTGAACGGATAGTGAAGTTAAAAAACGATTACTATACTGAAGTTTACGACAGACAATCGGCTTATCAGAAAAAGATTCTCAATGCCTTAGTGATAAGTGGAGCGAATGTGTTTTCATCAGATTACGCAAAACGATTCCGGCTTTCAGCTGTTTCAACTACTCAAAAAGCCCTCATGGGTTTAGTAGAAAGCGGGGTCGTTGAAAAAGTTGAAGGGCAGTATTTTATCGGGGATCCTTTTTTTAAACGATTTTTATTGCATTACGCTTAGGGGCGTTACGCCTTTTAGCGTAATTTGTTAAATATGTGGTATAACAGGATTAATTATGTGCTTACTTTCATTTTTTTATTTTAAATATGCTATGAATCGCTACGCTTATTTCATAAAATGTGTATAAAATAGCAAATATATTGTCACATTGAGTAGCCCTTCCTTTGTCAGGATAAACTCTGTATATCGAGATGCGACTTACGGTAATCTGTTCTCGATACGTCCACCGGCTGGCGGACTACTCGAACTGACATTTGTTTGATGATAAACGATGAAAATGGACTTTAAGGAAATTGGAGATGGCTTTTGGGTTGAATTGAGTTATGTTAAACAAAAAATCAAAAGTATTGTGGTAAATGACCCTAAAATAAAATAAAATATTGATGATGTAAAATGACAAACTCAAATTGCAGAAAAACAATTAACTTTGACATTATCCTTTTTCCATTATCATTTTGAAATAATAAAGCATTATTATCTACATGGCCAACATGAATCAACATAAAAGTATGACTTTAGAAAGGTGGTCTTTTTTCTCTAAAGGGCAGCAAATACTTATGATTGCAAATGAAATTAACAGGGTTAAGAATATTCTGTTGAAAAATAACTCAGACGATATAAATAGTAGCTATGAAAGAGCGCTTGATTTAATTGACATTACAGTTCAGGACTTGAAGTGGGGAAATAATTTAAAAGAAATACTCAGGTGCAGGGAATTTATTGGGATGCTTTACTTTGAAAGGAATTCATATTTAAATAATTTATTATTACATAATTTGCTCCTGTTAAGCCCGGATGCATATAATATGTTGAATACAAAATGAAGATAATTAAAAAACCAGTAAAATTGCAGATCCTTTGGGAGAAAAGGGATGTGGATTTTACGGAACTGATGAAAGTAGTCGTGGATATTGAAAAAAAAATCCTAGCGATTGATGCTGAAATGCATGCCGATCTGGAAGAAGTTTTATTAAATAAGGGTTCGGAGCAGCAAAACTTGTGGGGAGCAAATGTTTACCCGGGTAAAAGCTCGGATGACCTTATTGAATATACCTCTTTTATAAATATCCGACCTAATCAGAATAACCGTTCTATGGAAATTGTTAGTGAATCCATTAGAAATACCGTGAAGGAAATTATCTTACAGTTATTGAAATAAGAACATTTTGAGTAATAATGATTGATGGTGGTAAATGTAAAATGTAATTACTGCAATAACGAATGACAATAAATGACGCCCGCAGGACAAATAACAATAACTAAATTTGACATCATACATTTTTAGGTAAATATAGTTTTTCTATGTTTTAAATTTAAGAAATATTCTTTGAGTGACTTTGTGGCAACTTTGAGTAACGGAGTTTATCCCGAGAAAATCGGGATGGAATAGCTATACACAAAGTTTCACTAAGAATCTCAAAGATTCACAAAGATTATTGTTATGACAGAAAATGAATTATCAAATATTGTTATTGGGTATGCAATAGAAGTTCATAAGAATTTAGGTCCTGGCTTATTAGAATCTGCATATCAGGAATGTTTGCTTTTTGAATTAATAAATGCAGGATTAGAAGTGGAGAAAGAAAAACCGATGCCGGTTATTTATAAAGATATAAAATTAGATCATGGTTACAGGATTGATTTATTAGTTGAACTGCCTATCTGTTTTAATCAAGTTATGCAAATAATTTTATAATTTGTTTTTGCGAATTTGTATAACAATGGATTTTAAATTATTTTCAATCTGCGAAAATCAGCGTAATCAGCGGGAAACAGAAAGAACTCCCGCAGATATACACAGAAAATCAATATTAAATTTTGACATAATAAATCTTTCAACTTGTTCGAAGCAGATAGGCAGTTTAGTTGAAAATAAATTAGTGATAGAAATTAAAACTGTTGAAGCGCTATGTGATGTGCATACAGCTCAGATATTGACATATTTGAAGCTTGGAAATTACAAATCAGGACTTATTATTAATTTTAATGTTACTCTTCTTAAAAACGGGATAATACGATTTATCAACTAATAAATTATCTCTTTTCGTAATCAATATAAAATCAATGGCTTTATTATCTTTGCATAAAGAAATAAAAAAAGAAATATTAGTAAAATGACCAAGCTTTCAAATAATGAAATTAAGTTAAAACTGAAAATGGCTTTCTGGGATTATAATATAAGCCCTGAAGATTTATTCAATGTTTTTATTGGAAAAAAGAAGCATGTTGGTTCAATTGATGGCATGCTTATTTATCGCCGTTTACTGAACTCTTTTGATTGGTACACGTTGTTGAAAATTGTTCCTACGCCAAAATGGAAAGAGATGCTTTCGGATAAGGTACTGGATTTTATTTACCCAAAAAGTTTAAAAAATAAATATGCTCATGCCCGAAAATTATTATTCGAATAAATTATATCCTTTGCAGGATAAGTTTTTGCATCTGATGAATTCACTGAATACCGATTTTTATTTAACCGGCGGAACAGCTTTAAGCCGTTTTTATTTGCATCATCGTTATTCTGATGATCTGGATTTTTTTGTCAATAACTCAAACCATTTCAAAGAAAATGTTTCAACAATTTTAGCAACGAAAGAAATAGATTTTGAAGTGGGAGTGAGAGATGAAATGTTTGTTCGCATTATGCTCAATGCCGACGACTGCCTCCTGAAAATTGATTTTGTTAACGATATTCAATATCATTCAGGCGATTTTTATAAAACTGATATTTTTAGCAGAATTGACAACCCCTTGAATATTTTATCGAACAAAATATCTGCACTTCAGCGTAATAGTCCGAAAGATATTGCCGATATAGTTTTTATATGCGAGAAATATAATTTCAGTTGGGTGGAAATTATTGAAGATGCTCAAAAAAAAGATTTATGGGTGAACCCTATAGATGTGGCCATGATTATTGAATCATTTCCCGTAGAACTGCTCCATGAGGTAAAATGGATAGCTTTACCGGATTTGAATTTATTCAGTGATAAGATTAAAATTATAGTAAAGGATATTATCGGAGGTAAAACGAATTCAATCCATAAATAGAAATAGGCCAAAATAGTAATAACGCCAAACAACAGCCTCTTTTTAAATGACCATGAATTAAAGCGATAACAAATGACAACAAATGACAGCGTCAGCGAATGACAACAAATGACAGCGTCAGCGAATGACAACAAATGACAGTGTCTTGTCCTGAAATAGGTTTACAGAAAATTGTAAATTTACATCAGACAAAACAGATATGATAAAAGAAAAAGAAAAAATTATAGCGGAGTATTTAGCTGGAGGCATTACCTACCGGCAATTACAAGCAAAGTATGGAGTGGACTTCAGAACCATACATGGTTGGGTACAACAATTTAGAGGGCGATATAACTCTTCTAACCACTCACCAAAATCAAAAATAGCAAAACCAAATCAGCCCACAGAGCCACTTCCCAAAGAAGTAAAATTGTTGCAAGCAGAACTTCGAAGATTACAATTGCACAACGAATTGCTTGAAGCCATGATTGATATTGGAAAAAATCAATTGGGTATTGATTTGCGAAAAAAATCTGGCGCCAAGCAATCATGAAAGTAGAACAAAGCAGGCCTTATTCAAAAACAGAAGAGCTTTGTTCATTGCTTGGTTATTCGAGGCAAGCGTATTATCAAGGGAAAAAATTCAGGAAAAGATTATTTTGAGTGAAGAATTAGTTTTACAAGAAGTAAATAGTCAACGTAAATTAATGAAACGGCTTGGTGGGCGGAAGCTATTGATAAGAATGCAATTATTTATGCAGCAGCATGCGATCGGAATTGGTCGGGATTCATTTTTTGATTTGCTTCGAGAACATGGATTACTGATACGAAAGCGTAAAAACAGAAAACCCATTACAACGAATAGTAAGCATTGGTTAAAAAAATATCCGAATTTAATAGAAGATTTTATTCCAATTGCGGCAAATCAATTATGGGTTAGTGATATTACCTATATCCATGTTGGGACAGAGTTTGCTTATCTTTCGTTGATTACAGATGCGTATTCCCGGAAAATAGTTGGATTTTATTTGAGTCAAAATTTATCAACTATTGGTTGTGAAAGGGCTTTGCGAATGGCTTTAAAATCTTTGCCTGAAAAACATCGGCTCATACATCATTCAGATAGAGGTGTTCAGTATTGTAGTTATGATTACGTAGAATTATTAGAAAAAAATCATATTCGTATTAGTATGACACAAACCGGAGACCCTTTGGATAATGCTATTGCAGAAAGAGTAAATGGTATTTTAAAAAGCGAATTGCTGGAAAATATTTATCCGGATTTTAATACTGCCCGTGATGAAGTGGCAAAAGCAATCAGCACCTATAATTATCTGCGACCGCATTCCAGCATTGATATGCTCACACCAGTTGATGCACATGTTATGAAAGGTTTTATAAAAAAACGATGGAAAAATTATTATGCCCTTAAAAAGGAACAGGAGGTGCTTATGGTATAGTTTGAGTTTTTTTCAGGAATGAAGGCAAAAGAATAATTACAAAAGGCTCAGCAAAAAGCCAAACCTTAAGGATGTAATTATTCCATCGCCGGAGGATATATTCCTGGCGAGTTGCTCTCCAGCAGAGCTCGCTTCCGCTTAATCCTCTGATTGCAAATGTAAATATTATTTAGGATTAAAAAAAAATTGTAAATTTGTGTTAGGATTAAAAACCATTTGTAAACTTGTCTAGGATTTTTAATCTAAATGTGTAAA
>CAWHOW010000059.1:0-85850 GCA_963831005.1 uncultured Bacteroidota bacterium | reverse complement strand
CACTTTAAACTTTTCATTTCTTTAATTAATTATCCCGCTTGCTACCGGGCTCTGCGATGCAGGCTTTTTAGTTTTCTTATCAACATACACAGCCACATAGTATTCAGTTTTACCTGTATTGGTAGTAAATACATTTGTAAACTTTCCCCTGCTTGCTTCGCCCAAATATCCGCCGCCGAGGGCTATTAATGCGGCAAGGTCGGCTATTACTAAACCTGCTGCACCCGTGTATCCGTAAATATCAACACGCAACATACCTGCCGGAAGTTTGCGTTTGCCTGTAAGGTTATTGTGTATATGTAAGAAATGTACATCATGTGTATTTACATCAATTTTAACTATAACAGGGTGGCTCGATAGCACTATTACTTTTTCAATTGATGCAATAACAGGGGTATGCCCGGTGTCCTGGCCTTTAATTCCATAACCCAGTAATTTAGCTTTTGAAGCATCGGTTCCAATGGCTACCTGTGTTTGTGGCGCCCACTGGTCAACAAAAATGTCGTTGATTGCTGTGCCGTTCTTGTGTATGTTTTCTGTAACCTGTTTCATCTGTTCTATTAGGCTATCCCTTAGTGTGTAATAACCGCTTTGTGTGTTAATCATGGTAATCACCGATGCGGGTGTAGGAGTAAGCCCTGGCACCAGAGCAGGATTGGCTGTATGCGCGTTAGCAATGTCGAGTTGTTTTTTTATTCTTGCAGCTTCGGTTAAACTCCAAAGATTTAACGCAAGAATCAGTTTTTTAATCAATTTTCCCATAAGTTTTTTGTTTTAAATGGTTAGTAAATAGTAGTGAGTTATTATTGAATATATAAGTGCTATTTGTGTCCTGATAAGTGGCTATTAGCTTCCCGTACATGACAAACGGGTCAACATAAATCACACTCGGGCGCTTGAATGCCATAAACAAGCGCTTGATTGCCATAATCAGGTGCATCTTTGTTACAATCGGGTGCCTGAATGCCACACTCGGGTGCCCGAATGCCATCTTCGGGTGCCCGATTATCATAATCGGGCGACTGAATGCCACACTCGGGTGCCCGAATGCCACACTCGGGTGCCCGAATGCCACAAACCAACGCTTGATTATCACATACTTGAAGGCGTTTTTCATTTGCGAAGACCTGATTATCTGCAATTTAGATAAAACAGGCATGTGGGCAAACCAGCCAGCCAATAATGAAAGGGGCATCATGCTGCTGATTGATTTAAAGAAATAATTGAATGATAATAAGGAGTTAGAATATATATATATATATATATACGGTAGCAAGGGTTTCGGCGGATATGCTGTTAACAAGGCTTTGCAAACTGTTATAATGGTTTCCGAAAAGCGATACATGCAAGTATCTATATATGTTTATGTGTCGTGCCGTCTTGTAATACATTTTTTATATATTCATCTGCAAAAAACAAGTACAAATATAGAAATAATATTTCATATATTATGTAAAAACTAAATATATTTTGTTAAAATTTGTCAATAGTCCATCTTTGTATTAAGTAATTTCAAATTAATCCCCATTAATGTAATAGGATTAAAAGAAGGGAAAATACACTTAACAAAAGGAAATTAAGTTTAACTTATGGACAAATGTTGCGTATTTCCCAATATTAATTTATTGTTAAGCTTTAATTTGGAATGAAAGTAATGACTATGAATGACCTAATGACAATAAATGGCGCCCCTAGGGCAAATGACTATAATAAAGAATCAGTGAAAACCAGCACCCATTATATTAATGTGGGTTCTAAAAATTTGTTTTTTTAAATCCTAAGCACTAAACCCTAAATCCTAAATAATTTCAAAATTCAAATGAGAAAAGCACCAAACATTGAATTAGCTGTAGTTTTGAACATTAATATTTGAGTATTTGATATTATTTAGAGTTTAGAAATTAGAAATTAGAATTTGTTTTTAAGAATTATTAGAAGTCCCCTTAATAAAATGAACACGGGTATAAATACCTGCACAAATAAGGTAAATGTACGCTTGCATGGCTAGCCGCTGTAGAAGTACTTTTATATCGTGAAATAGTTCACCATAAGTATGAAAGGAAAAATGTCATGAAAAAGATCATCTTACTAAGCTTCATCATCAGGCTGGCAATGCCGGTGGGAGCGCAGGAAATGCAGGGATTAGTAAACAGCAACTTTGCCGGGCTAAGCGGAGTTATTATGAATCCCAGCTCTATGGCCGATTCGAAGCTGTACCTCGATATTAACCTTATAACTGCTAATGTTTTCTACCAGACAGACAAGACAAATAATGCCTTTGCCAATTTAAGGCTAAACGGCCCCGAGTTTATGATAAACGCAGGTAAGAGCGCTTTTGCCCTTGTTGATGCTGCAAGGACCGCCATATCGTACAGGGCAACGGATGTGAACAGCACAGTGGGCAATGGCGAAAGCTACCAGGCCATGCATGTTGCAGGACTTGCCTGGGGCGAAATAGGCTTAGCTTATGCTTACCAGTTCTACCGCGCAGAAAAAAGCATATGGTCGGGCGGACTAACATTGAAATATTTAAGCGGTGCCGGCGGAGCTTACTTTACCAACGATAACACCGGGTATACCTTCAACAGTTCTATCCCTTCCAGCATTAGCAATTCAGGCTTGTCGGGCAGCGGCGGCATGGGAGCAGGCCATGGGGATTGGCATCGACCTTGGTGTTACTTTTGAAAAGAAGACCCGCCAGGTTAGCCTTAACACCTATTCCAAACTCAGCCAGCAAAAGTTCCAGGATTACGATTACAAGTTTGGCATATCGCTGATAGATGTGGGATACATCAGGTTTTCGAAGAATGTGAACGGGAGCAGCTTTAACCAGAGTGTAAGCGGTTCATCGACAGTGGTAATAGATTCGAACAAGTATGATGTTATAGCCGATACGGGCAAAGGAAGTTCATCCTCCTCGCTATCAAAGAGCAGCTTTTCCATGTATCTGCCGGCAGCTATTTGCCTGCAGTTCGACTATCATTACTACAAGAACTGGTATTTCAACGGCACTTTTGTGCAAGGCTTAAACCTTTCGGATGAGTTTGTAAGAAGGCCCACCATGCTTGCGGTTACACCGCGCTTTGAGAAAAGAAGGCTTGAAGTAAGTATGCCCTTATCAGTTTCCGACATGAAATATTTCAGGCTGGGGCTGGCTGTACGTTTCTGGAGCTTCACCATCGGCAGCGACAACCTGCTTGGTTCTGCCGGAGTGGGAAGCAATGCCGGCTTCGATTTGTACACGTCCATAAAGATCAGCTTTGACAAAGGCCGTTACAGAAGAAAGCACGACGGCGAAATGGCAAGGCCTAACATACGGCTTTTTGAATAAACAATGAAGTATCAAATAAAAACCCCTGCTGAATATCAGCAGGGGTTTTTATTTGGACCATAATGTTCTATTGATTCTGGTTATCCCGCCAGTCGGTTTTCTTGGTCAGTTTCAGGTCTTCCAGCACTGAAGATTTTACATGAAGGGAAAACATATAGCTTTTGCGTGGACCCATAGGTATCCAGTTAAACGAAATTTCCCAGCAATGCAGGTCGCGGTATATATTTACATTTGTATACGATAATTGCTGATGTACAAAATCGTAACCTGTTGTAAGTCCGACTTTCCATTTTGGTGTTACATTAACATCGCCGCTAACGCCCATAGTCTGGACAATAGTATTTTTCAATAATTCATCTTCAATATTATATGCTCTTGAATAATTAAATGAATAACTCAATGTGAGGTTCCAGGGCTGATCGAAATCAACATACGAATTAGGGTGGGCTTTGATCATATCCAGTTCAGCCTGCGAAGCTTTTTTACTGTTGATATCCTTCTTCTTGGTTTTGGAATGAAGGGACCAGTTAAGGCTTAACGACCAGTCGGTGCTCGACATGCGGAAAAGCCTGTGATTGACATTCCATTCGAACTTATTGATATTTATCCCTGTTGAATCATTCATCACATAAGGATCCCACAGGCTCGAATATGTAACATTAAGGTTTTTAAAAAGAATAGTGCGTCCGGTAAGGCTTATTTTAGACCATCGGAGTGAGTCTTTTGCAACATCATAACCACCTGAAATAGTGAAATTATCAATTAGTACTAACTTCTTGGTACCTGTAACTGTATCTTTCTTGCTTTTAACTTTCATTTCAAGGTTATTGCCCAGGGAATAGTTTATTGATTCCGACCTGTATTCGGGGGCTGTACCATATACACCGCCATCAAATATGGAATAATATGGGATTGGTTTGGGGTATTGACCGCTTTTGAAATAACGGTAATACCCATATTGCTGGCTTCCAAAATCAGGAGTGTACACAAATGAAATGGTGGGTATAAGTACATGCCTTATAGCAACGATGCCCCATTTATTGAAAGTGTACATTCCATAGATGTGCGTAGATAAAGCCGTAGACATATTATAATCATATTCATTTCTGAAACCGGGAATTGTATCAGTCTTATAATAAGAAGAATCAATATTTTCTTTGGTCTTAACAGTAACCCAACGCTTATTGATTGTCTGGAAATAAGAACGGTCGTTAATGGCACCGCTTATTGTCCATGTAACATTTTTCGTTAGCTGCCCCGACCAGCTTAACGGGATCTTTTGCTCAATTCCGTTTGACATAAGACTCTGTGCATGTTGAAAATTAAACGCAGTGTTCTTTGGGAACAGCAATGAATCAATGGTATTTACAGTGTTTTCAGCATCCATCGAATAAGCAATGCTGATTTTATCATACCATTTAGGCTTTCCAACAGCTAACTCGCTGCGAAAAGGATAAATGTTAGCCACGGAAAAAGCAATTTCAGGAAGTGTAAGGTCAATGGCATGTGTAAGCATATTCTGGTTATCGCTGCCACTTAGTGAGAAATTACATTTGTCTCCAATAGAAGTAGAATATGAAATACTTGATTGAAAGGTATTGGTCAAAAAATCTTCAGTACTGGTAGTATTGTAGGTATTATAATTTGGGCTTCCGCCATTCACAGAAGCCTGGAAATGACTGTTGGGGTTCGCTTTTGGATCCTGTGTATCATTCCACTTGATAAAGAAACTTTTATTCTTGGAATAGTCGGGTGCTCCTTTTACACCGTCAACATTAGTAGCATAATCAATCCCTATATTTCCGAAATATTGATAACGTTCAGAATAGTTGGAAAGGGCATGCAAAGCCCAGCTGCCATTGGAATATACATCTCCTTTTAGAGCAAGATCCATATGCGGGCCCATACCGAAATAATACCCGCCGCTATTTAAAAAGAATCCACGGCCTGTAGATTCACCATATGTAGGAATAATAATACCTGAAGTTTGCCCTTTCTTATTCGGGAAAAAACCGAAAGGCACAGCTACTGGAAGAGGCACACCTTCGACTACCAGATAGGCCGGGCCGGTAACAATTTTATCGTCAGGAATAACACGTGCCCTGCCAAATTTTATTTCAAAATGAGGATCCTTCTCATCGCAGGTTGTGTACATTCCGGTATGAACGTTGATCGAATTATCTTCAAACTTTTTTACAGTAACCCCATGTAAGTAACTATCTCCTTCCTTGGTAATGATATCAGATATTATACCTTTTTTTGTTTTGTAGTTATAAGTAAGAGTCGCCGAAGTAAAACTTTCTTCCTTCTGTTTGAATATCGGTGTCCCGCTTATTTTACCCGATGTGTCTGTAACTCCCTTCGCAAAAAGCTGAT
Organism: uncultured Bacteroidota bacterium; assembly: GCA_963831005.1. Lineage (GTDB taxonomy): Bacteria > Bacteroidota > Bacteroidia > Bacteroidales > CG2-30-32-10 > CAWHOW01. Next base: position 80,143 of record CAWHOW010000059.1, on the reverse strand, counting down.
CCTTCTTAAAATTGATTTCTATATAATCTGCAGTGAGGTCAATATCTTCATATTTGATCTCGGCTTTTCCATATAAGTAAACTTTTTCTTCAGAAATATCAAAACGAATGGAATCAACTGCCTTATAATCTACTTTGGAAGAAAGAGCATAATCAGATTTCTTGGAGCTCTTGTCTTTCTTTAATGAATCATTTTTAACTGTATCGCTTTTTATGGTATCATTTTTGATTTGCGTGCTATCGTTTTTTCTAATGTTGTTCTGGGCATTTACATATCCATAAAAGGAAATGATAAACACCATACCACATAAAAGAAATATACGGTAATTTGAATGCAATAGAATAAATACTAATTTTGTAAAATAAATGTACCTTGAACTAAGTCAGCAAAGCTAATAAAATTAACTGCAGTGAAACGAATTATTGCTTGTTTTGTTATAGCAAATTTGCTACTCTTAACTTTCTTTAACAATTGTATTGCCCAGAAATCAAAGGTTAAAACAGTAGTTATTGATGCCGGGCATGGTGGACATGATCCCGGTTGTATTGGCAGCAAAACAAAGGAAAAAGATATAAGCCTTGCCATATCCCTGAAACTTGGCGCATACATTGAAAAGAACTGTTCCGATGTTAAAGTTATTTATACGCGGAAAACCGATGAGTTTGTTGAACTTTACCGAAGGGCACAAATAGCCAACGAAAATAAGGCCGACCTTTTTATCTGCATTCACTGCAACTCAAATCCTTCAAAGGTAAGCTACGGAACTGAAACATATGTGATGGGTCTGTACAAGACTCAGGCAAATTTAATGGTAGCCCAAAAGGAGAATTCATCTATTCTTTTAGAAGACAGTTATTCTAATAATTATGATGGGTTTGACCCAGGTTCAACGGAAGCTTACATTGTGTTTTCTTTGTATCAGAATGCTTACATGGATCAAAGCTTGAATTTTGCCACTTTGGTTCAGAAACATATTAAAAACAGGGTAGGTATGCTTGACAGGGGTGTTAAGCAAGCAGGTTTTTTAGTTCTGTGGAAAACAGCTATGCCGTCAGTACTGATTGAAACAGGATTCTTAAGCAATACAAAAGATGAGGACTTCCTTGCATCGGAGAGTGGACAAGATAACATTGCCAATTCAATTTTTAAAGCCTTTAAGGACTATAAAAATGAATTGGAAGGGAACAAAATTAATAACAAGGATACGGTTCAATCCACGAATAATGAAGTATTGCCTTATGATAAAATTATAGCAGATACTTCCAGAAAAAAAGTTGACACCACAAAAACAGTTCCAACAAAAAAAGAGATAATTTTCAAAGTCCAGTTTGCAACATCCTCCGAGAACAAACCACTAAACTCACCCGATTTCAAAGGGATGAAAGATGTTCAACTATACCATCTGAATGGTTTATACAAATACATAACCGGTAATGAATCTTCACCTGAAGGTGCAATGGCATTATTAAGCAAAGTGCATGACATGGGATTCAAAGATGCATTTCTTGTTGCATTTCTGAACGGGGAAAGAATTTCGCCGCAGGAAGCAATAAAACTGATCAAAAATAAATAGCGGAAATTATTCTTATTTCTTTAAACGCTCTCTATCCTGCTCATATCATAGTAATTTACCATTATTAAATTAATTTTTTAAATTATCATTTGTGTATTTTTTAAAATTCATGTAGGTTTGTAAAATAATTCTAGGGTTTAAGTGAAATTAAAAATAAGTAAAGAGTTTAAAATTGGGTTTCTGGTTGTTGCCGGTCTGGTATTCTTTTATTGGGGGTTTAATTTCTTGAAAGGAAAAAATTTCCTGACAAGCAAAAGAATATTTTATGCCAAGTACGCTCAGGTAAATGGTCTTGTAGAAGCTAATAATGTTGAAATAAACGGAGTTAAGGTAGGAACGGTAACTGAAATTTCATTTATAGATATTAAAGGGAGTGTATTGGTAAGATTTTCTGTTGAAAGTAGTATCAAGATCCCGAGAAATTCCATTGCAAGAATATACAATTCTGATGTACTGGGATCCAAAGCTATTGAGTTAAAACTAGGTGATTCTACTGTGCTGGCTAATAGTGGTGATACTTTGAAATCGGATATGCAGCATTCCATAACCGAGCAGTTTAGCTATGAGATGCTCCCTTTAAAAAGAAAAGCTGAAAGCCTGATGGCTTCACTGGACTCAGCACTCGACGTTATTCAATCAATTTTTAATGAGAAGACCCGCGATAACCTTAAACATAGTTTTGAAAGCATTAAGAATTCAATTAATTCAATTGAGCATATTGCTTATAATCTCGATACCCTTGTTGCTACTCAGCGCAACAGGCTTTCAATTATTTTTGCCAATATTGAATCCATTACAAATAATTTTAAAAATAATAATTCTAAGTTGACGAATATTATAAATAATTTCTCAACTATTAGTGATTCTTTATCAAAAGCTAAAATTGTCCAGACCATTAATAACGCTAATGATGCCCTGAAGAATTTTTCTGCAATTTCAGATAAGATAAATAAAGGGCAAGGTTCACTTGGTATGCTTATTAATAATGACAGCCTTTACAACGAACTAAATAATTCGTCAAAAGAACTGAACCTTTTACTTGAGGATATCCGACTGAACCCAAGGAGATATATTCATATTTCAATCTTCGGGAAAAATCCCCAAAAGAATTAATTTTTTGTTGGCCCTAAAGATAAAATGATTCTGAACTTTGCTATTTTTGGTGATTATGAATCTTTTTAAGTATGTCACGTTTATCAAATTACATCTTCAGTCTTGCTCTTATTCTTTCCCTATTTGCATGTAAGCATCATAATGAAATTGATGTCAGCAAAGAGTTATTATCCCTGAAGAAAACAGCAAAAAGGATCCAAAGTGATTTTGACAAAATCCAGAAAGGCACACAGTATCTGGCAACTTATACACAGCAACTTTATTTACGGAAAGAGTATTATAATAAGGTGTATCATGAGGTAAAATACGAACTATGCGATAATGGAACATTATTAAAGCCTCAAAACGACAGCACCTCATCTATATACATTAGCGGACATTACCCGATTGATGATGAATTAATGAAGGTCGTCCGTTGTACAGAACCGCTTGACTCGGCATTTAAAAACTCAATGAGCGAAATGAGTCCTTTAATCATACAGGAATATTATATCGAAAAACATGATTATATCAGGCTTTACCCTTATGTTGATGTGCTGAGCCAGTTCCAGCCAAAGCAGGATATTGATAATTATACCGTTTTTAACCTTTCTGATTTTGAAAACGATCCTTCAAAAAGCGTGAAATTGATAAGCGACCCTTTTGTTGACCCTGCAGGAAGAGGATGGATGATTTCTTCAGTGGCTCCTGTTTATTGCAATGATGAAATGGAAGGTGTGGTTGGCATTGATATTGCCATTGAAACCATGAGAGAAAAATATTTATCTCTTGATTCATCCAATTTGATGCTTATTGACAGTTCAGGATATGTGGTGATTATGAATGAAAACAATACCGGCATACTTGAGATGCCTCCTTTAAAAACACATAAATACCTTGAAATAGTTAAGAATGACGAATACCTCAGTGATGAATACAATGTACTTAAAAACAAAAATAAAGAGGTGCGTGATGCATTTACCGAACTTATCCGAAATGATAAAAATTATATAACTTTACACATTAATGATGACAATTATTGCCTTGTTTCATACAAGATACAGGACTTATGCTGGTACATTATACGATTAATCAAGGAGTCTTAACGGAATGAGAAGAATACAAATATTATCGCTTTTTGTAGTAGTGCTTCTTATTGCTGCATGTGCATATTTGTATTTTAATCTTCAAAGCCAGCAGGTATCCAGCAAAACATCAGAACTTCAGAAACAGATAAAAATCTGCGGCGACAGAATTGAGGATTATTACCAGGGCTTTGTAGAGGAAATAAATTACCTGGTTGATGTGAAAGATGTTGACCAGATTTACAGCCAGGAAAACTCAGAGTTGATACGCCGTATCAAAAGGATTTATTTAAAGTACGATAAGATCATTTCTTCAGTTAGGATTTATGATATTGGCGGGAACCTTGTCATTATTAACAAGGATTCATATAATTACTTTAAAATATTACGGATAAATAACAGCAGTACAAGGAATATTGTTTCCACACCCAGGGTTATTGTTGAAGGCTACAGGTATAAATATACCGTTCCCCTCACGGATGAAGATGGCCTGGTGTTTGCAAATATTTCTTTTACTCTCTCTATTCCTAACTTTATTGAAAGTGAATTCAGCGATTTTTATCTTGGCAAAGAATCCTGGCAATTCCTGATCAATAATGAAGGATACATTTTAAAGGCAAGGTATTCGGAAAAAGAAATATCCGTTGATACTGTTTACAAAATAAATGATGAATCATTTATTGTAAGTGAGATAAACAAAGGACTTGAAGGGGTAACTCACAATTCGGTAGATTATCAAAATACCAAAGACAACCTTATCTCAATATATTATCCTATCAACTTTTTCAAGAACAGGTTCGGCATAGTGTTCAGTGTTGAGGAAAGTTCAATTTCTTCAACTATAAACAAGGATTTACTTGTCTTTTTCATAATTGCGATAGCGGTAATTGCAATTATAATTTTTGTTTTCATTGTTATTATTCGTCAGCAGTCAAGTTCCGAAACCCGGATCAGGCAGTCACTCACTGCACTGGATATGATAGTTGACAATCTGCCAGTAGGTATCTTTGTTTCTGATAAAAAAAATATAATAAGAAAAATAAATAATTCCGGTCTTCAAATGATGGGTTTTACTACCCAGGAAGAAATTTACGGCAAAACCCCTTTCGACCTGCTTGATATTCCCATCAGACTTCCACGAAATATGGGAAAAGGCGTTTATTCCGACAAGAAACAAATTAAAACAAACAAGGGAGAAGAGATAACCATACTGCTTACAATAGTTCCTGTAACATTGAATAATGAAAATTTCTTTCTGAATACCTTCGTCGATATCTCAGAAATCGAAAAAGCCATCAAGGCGCAACAGGCCGCCAATAAAATGAAATCGGAATTCCTTGCCAATATGAGCCACGAGATTCGCACCCCAATGAATGGCATTATAGGCATAACAGATCTGCTTGCCGAAACAAGCGTTAGTGCAGAACAGAAAGAACTGATAGATCTGATACAGGATTCAACGCAGGTTTTATTAAGAATAATCAATGATATATTAGATTACTCGAAGATTGAAGCAGGCAAAATGATGCTCGAAAAAATGCCTTTCAGTTTAAGGCAGATCATGAAATCTATCAGGGAGGGCTTTGCCATACAAGCTTCAGCGAAGAATTTATCTATTATAGTGAACATAGATGAAAAAATACCCGACGGACTTATTGGAGACCCTATCAGGCTTCAGCAGGTTTTCTCTAACCTTATCAGTAATGCCATTAAATTTACCCACGAAGGAGAAATAATTGTGAACGCCGGTGTGGTTTCCGAAAGGCCTCAGGAAATAGAACTTGGCTTTTCTGTAGCTGATACCGGCATAGGCATACCTAAAGATAGCCTTGGTAAAATGTTCCAGTCGTTTACGCAATTAGATAGCTCCATGTCGCGCAAATATGGCGGAACAGGACTTGGACTTGCCATATCCAAACAGCTTGTTGAACTGATGAACGGGAAAATTAAAGTGAAAAGCCCTTCGGGCATATCAAAGAATGAGAAGTATCCCGGCTCTATATTTACTTTCTCTGCAAGGTTCCTTGTTAAATAATAAGCTGGGGACTTAATTCCGATAACCATAAACTCAATTCAGGGAATCCTAATTCTTAATTCTCAATTCCGATTTCATAATTCCCTGCCTCCTGCTGCAACTTCCTGCCTACTTTATAGGTTTTCTCTCTTCCCAGATGCGATTTCTCTCTCTCCTGATTCAATTTCGGAAATGTGGCATTCAATTTCGGGATTTAGAATCTTAATTCTAAGATCACACCTTAGTATTCAGAAATCCAAATTCCAATTTCCTGCCTATTGCTGCTGCTTTCTGCCTGCTTCCTATTAATTTCTCGTAAACTAATTAAATATATCAAACCTGTCGCACGGACGGTTTTGCTCTTCCCACTTGAAATTCTTTAGGCGCACATCGTTAATGGAAAGGCCTTTTTCAGGATATAATACTGCATCGGGTTTCGAAAGAAATGTGATAGTATTTACTTTATTTTCTTTTACAAAAATAAGCAGGTTCTCAGCTTCCGCTTTATTAACGCCTATAAGATTGGTCTTATCATCCCTCACATAATAAATGGTTTCGCCATTCCCGTAAACATCTATTCTGTGCAACTTATTTTCAACAAAATGCCCTACAAGGTTCTTCCCCTTTATCTGGTTGAAGCGCATGGAATCATCCTTCGAGATTATGAAAGATGAACTGTAAATATTCATTTGCTTTATCTCACCATGACTCATATGCATGGTAATGGTGTCCCCCGATAGTTGGTTCTTGTCTGTCCACAGCATGGGGTGCTTGTACATATATATTATTGAATCTTTAAAAGAATAAAAAAGAGAATCAGCTGCTCCCTGCATATCCGATTTAAAGAATTTCGCATGATGATACGCAAACATCCTTTTCCCAGCTCCTGTTGAATCAGTAAAAGCCATTAGAGTATCGGCATGCAGATACAAAGTATCTTTTTCAATTGCCTGAATAAGCTCCGCCTGTTTGGTCACCAATGTCTGCCCCGACTTTTCCCAGTATTCTCCATAATCGCCTTTAACTGTGATCTTCTGAACAGTGTCTATAGCGGTAATATTGTATAAAGCCTTGCCATATCCTGTTTTCCTGTCGTAATACAGGCTGTCGCCACTCAGCTTTTGTTCCTTATTTTTGAAATAAGCATTCTTATTGAACTGGGCAACATCATTCTTAGTATCGTACCATCCATTCTCGCAATAAATAAAATTTTCTTTGCTCACTATAGTTGTAGGGCCATAGAAATACGAAACATCCGTTTCGGTATTATACATAAGCGTATCCGAACGCATGGTGTATTTCGGGTTCACCAGCACTACGTTCTTCCTGAAGTAGAATTTCTTTTCATTTGCATAATAATATCCTATTTGGCTTGTCAGAACATTTTCAGGGTCCACAATCTTTCCTCCGGTGGTATAGGTTCCAATATTCGTGTGGGTGTTATAGGTAAGCAGGTCGGTGGTAAGTGTCATTTTATTATCCTTCATGGTAACGTTGCGATGCATAACGGCATTCCTGGCATCGCCGTCGTAGTTAAGCACTTCACCGTTTATAACCACTGTGCCCGAATTGATACGCACATGTCCATAAGCATCCACACTGTTGCTTTCGGAATTAAGATAAGCGCTGTCACAATATAAAATAGTGGAATCGTGTTTAAGCACAACAGAACCTATCAAACGCTTTACATTCTCACCAAGCTTCTTATCGAATTCAAGTGTATTGGCATTAATAAGGTCAATTTTAGTGGTCTTTTGCGAAAAAGAAATAGCAGGGCACAACAGCATCATTAAAAATAATGCTGTTAGCTTTATTTGAATACTTGCGGAAAATATCTTTTGCAATTTGTATGAATTGAAATCCTTAACGGCAAAAATAAAGAAATAGTTTCTTGTAGTATCTTAATGTATGTTAAATGAAGTAGAAAAGATTTATGAAAGAACCCAGCATTTGGAGTTATACCTTATTAAATGTTCCTTCCTAGGGAACTTCCATTAAAAGGTTAATAACAGTTGCTTGTTATTAAATTATTTCGGTAGAAGGATTCAGTCTGTTTATATGGTATATTTTTGAAAGTTCAATAAAAAAGTTTTGCATAAAGAGAAAGTAAAAGAAATATTACGTAACAAAAAACTATTAGGCGGAATAGCTGCCGGAATAGTAGTGCTGCTGTTCCTTGTTTGGCTTATTATTCATTTCTCTTATTCGGGGAGGGGAAGAAATTCCGCGCTTAAAGCCATTCCTGCCGATGCCGCTTTGATACTTGAATTAAAACAACCCAAGTACCTCTGGAATGATCTATCAGTTAATTCGGATGTATGGAATCAGTTTAAAAACATCAGTATATTCAAAGGTATAAACAAGGATATACTTTACCTGGATTCCTTGTTCAAAGCCAACGATAATGCAGCAAGCCTTATTATCGATCATCCTGTATATATTTCATTTCATTCGCTTAGCCCAACTAATATTGGTTACCTGTATCTTACTGCGCTCACCGATAAATGCGACAAAAAGTTTATAGATGAACTTATGTTGAAAACAGTGGGAGAAAAAGCCGTGATGACATCGCACGCATTTATGAACACTTCTATCATAGATGTCGATATGCCCGGCTCTAAGGAAACATTTTCCTATACTGTTTCACAAAACATATTTATTTGCAGTTTTCAAAAGGCCTTGATACAGTCAGCTATTAAGCAGCAGCAATCAGGTGCATCTCTTCTCAATGATGCAGGCTTTACAAAAATAATAGAAACTGCCGGTAAGAATGTGGATGCTGATTTGTACATCAATTTCAGGTATTTCCCTCAACTAATTTCAGGACTTGCAGCCGCAGATTATGGGAAAAGCATTGCTGGACTACTCTCATTTGCATGTTGGACGGCGATGGATGTTAGCATAAAAAAAGATGCCATACTACTGAACGGTTTTACTAATACCAAAGATTATTCAGATGATTTTCTCGGCACTTTTGCAAATCAAACACCACACGAAATGACGATGTTGAAAGTGTTCCCTTCGGGCACTATTTCGTTTACCGCTTATAGTTTAAGCGATTTCAATGAATGGTATAGATCTTATATTTCTTATCTGAAAAAGAATAATAATTTCAATACCCGAGCAGCATTGATAGCAAAGCTGAATACAACAAATAAAACAGATATTGAAAAGAATTTTAATACATGGGTAGGGAAAGAAATGGCTCTCGTTGTTACCGAACCTTCTGATTCGGTTAATTCAACAGAAATGTTTGCCGTGATAAAGGCAAATAATATTGAAAATGCAAAGACCTTACTTGGCGGAACAGTTGCACATCAAACAGAAAATGTTGCTGTAAAAGGAAAAGATAACACAAAGAAAGATGCTAGCAAGAAAGATAAACTAAAGATAAAACTGCATTTAAAGAAACATACCGTTCCCGTTGAAACGGAAGTTGAAGTTGGAGGAAACAAAATTTACGAATACAAGGTTCCGGGAGTATTACCTGCATTGTTTGGAAAGTTGTTTGATGGAGTTGACGGAAAATATTACTCTATAGTGAATGATTTTGTGATATTCGGAAATACAATAAATTCTCTGAAATTTTTCCTCAATGATTATTGTGACGGAAAAACACTGAACAGTTGCAACGATTATATATCTTTTTCAAAGGAGATTCCCAACGAATCGAATGTATATTTCTATTGCAACCTGAAGAAATCATTTTCACTCCTTGCAAAATATGCCAATAAGGACATCACTTCATATCTAAGCAAGAACCTTTTGCTACTGAAGAATTTTGATGCCTTTTCATGCCAGTTCAAATCGGGCGAAAAGATGTTTTACAGCAATATCTGCCTTAAAACCACCTATTCAGGCATTGATGAATCGAATCCCCTCTGGTCGGTGCCGGTTGATTCGACTGTACTTTTCAGGCCGCTTCTAATAAATGACACCAACGGCAAAACAAAGAATATAATTATATTTGATAATGCATCAAACATATATTCGGTTAATGCTGCCGGCAAAATACTTTGGAAACAAAAGCTAAAGGAAAAGCCTCTTGGCGAAGCCACCGTGATTGATTATTTCAAGAATGGCAAGAACCAGGTAATGTTTAACACCCATTCATATATTTACCTGATAGATGGACGTGGAAAGAATGTAGAGAATTTCCCTGTCAGGCTTGCTGAGACTGCCACGGCCCCTATGACTATAGCCGATTATGCAAATAACAAAGATTACAGGCTTGTTGTCCCTTGCGCTAACAAACTCTATAATTATTTAAAGAATGGAACAATAAATAAAGGATGGAAGCTTACTACAGCTAAAAGTGAAATACTTAAAAAGGCTTCATATCTGAAATTTGACGGGGGGGATTATTTTGCTACATCCGACAAAGATGGCAATGTCATTATCGTTAATCGAAAAGGTGTTGAAAAGATAAATGTAAAAACTCCGCTTGAGGTAGCAGCTAACTCAGGTTTCTATTCTGTAAATGAGGGAGGAAAATCAAAACCATGGATACTTACAACCGATAAAGACGGCGAACTTATCCTTATATCTATGTCAGGCGATATTACAAAGAAGAATGCAGGTAAGTTCAGTCCACAGCATTATTTCCTGTATAATGATAAAACGAAAGAGTACATCTTTTTAGATGCCGATAATACCAGACTCAGCATTTTTGACGAGAATTTAAAGCATACGGGCAGTTATACTTTTCCTGAAGAGATAAGTGGAAGCCCTGTGGTTTATGATGAAACAAATATTAAAGATTTTATCGGCGCTGTTGGTTTGAAATCACAGAAATTTTACCTGCTTAAACCAAACTGCACTCTTAAAGAAGGTTTTCCTCTTTCCGGCACCACGCCTATAGTTACCGGAAGCCTTAACAACGATGGTTCGTTAAACCTGATAATTGCATCAGGCTCTAATCTTTACAATTTTTCTTTTCAATGATTTATTCATAAAGGTTAAAAAAACGAAAACATTTTATAATTTTGTTGCATCCAGATAAGTTTTGTAGTACTTTTATACCTTTATTTAAAATTACGAAAAATCATATATATGAAAACTACATATCTACATTTTATCAAACAGCGCAGGAAGTTATATTTGTTTGTTTTCGGAGCACTGTTACTCATATTCTCGGGATTATTCCTTAATTCATGTATTAAGAAGGAGGACTTTGAATTCAACAAATTAGCAGGCTTTGAGTACTCGCCTAATATTGCTGCTCCCCTTGTTAACACCAAGCTTACTCTTAGTAAATTACTTAATGCCTATAATAAAAATAATTATATTACAGTTGATCCACATACAGGGCTTCTTACACTTATTTACAGCCAGACAGTTTATTCTGAACGTGCTGACCAGATAATAATAATTCCCTCTCCTCAAACAATTAATACTGTTTTAAATTTCAACACGCCTGCTCTTGCTACTAATTTTGACAGTTCAAGCTATTCCAACACATCGAATTACACTTTTAATTCACCTAGTGGTGCTCGTTATGACAGTGTTTTCCTAAAATCCGGGTACATTCAGTATTATATTACTATTACGCCTTCGTTTAATAATTCAAGAGTTTATATCAGCATTCCTCAAGCCACTAAGAATGGTGTACCATTCAAAAAAATTGTAACCAGTCCATATCCTGCATTTCCTGCCAGCGACACATTTAATCTGAACGGATATGTATTAAGGTTCCCGGGTGGCGGCAATCAAATTGCTATTACATATAAAGTGATTACATGGGGGCCGGCGGCTGCTAATAATTATTCAGTATCCATGGGTGAATCAATTATTTCACCGCTTTACAGTAAAATATTCGGGTATTTCGGGCAGATTCCTGTTACCGTAAATGAAGATTCTGTTTCAATTAGTGTTTTTAAAAATAAGATAAATGGCGTCATGAAATTCATGAATCCAACAATTATGGTCAAATCAATTAATTCAATAGGAGTGCCTCTTGCTGTTACACTAGATACTTTGAAAGCTTATACCGTAACTCCTCCTAACAGTGTTGTTTTAACAGTGGGTCCTAAACCATTCCCAACATGGCCTGTGTGGACTGTTCCCGACCCCACATGGCCGAATGTAAGCAGTATTGCCGATTCTTTTTATCTTGATACTCTGAATTCGAACATTCGAACATTAATTAATATTTCGCCTAACTATGTAGCCCTGAAAGCCGGAGCGCTCACAAATCCCACCGGCCTTCCAAGTACGCCTAACTTTGTTCTTGATTCAAGCAGGTTCAGCCTTAATATGCAAGTTGAACTGCCCCTGTTTGGAAATGGATATATGACTATGGTGGATACTGTTAAATTCAGTTTCGGTTCAGTCAGTGTAAGTCAGTTGCAATGGGCTTTATTTGCAATAAATACTGTTAACGGATTTCCTTTAGGAGCTGTTCAGCAGATTTATTTTGCCGATACCAACTATCATAAAATTGATTCTTTGCTTACCACTTCACAGCAGCAAACAATTGTAGCTGCATCGGTTGGAGGTCCTCCTACTTATTATGTCACTTCGCCGTCTACCAAGCCGCTTCAGATAAAAGTAACGCAAGCTTTTCTGCAACATGTAAGTAATGTTCGATACCTGATTATTTCTTCCAGGCTTACTACAACAAATAATGGTTCAACACCTGTAATGATATATAACACTGATTATATGAATGTGAAATTAGGTGTTCAGGTACAGGCGCAAACTGTTGTTTATCCAAATCATAAAAATAAATAAAACCGCACAGCAATGATAAAAATTAAATTCACAAATATGAATAAGGGGAAGTTCGCGGTATTTTTCTTTGCTTTAATATTTACTGTTAATGCATATTCGCAGCAGGATCTGACCATAAATACTATGCCCATCATCCCTCAGTCGAGTTATACTAACCCTGCTTTTCAGCCTATTCCTAAGTGGTATATCGGCTTTCCGGCATTGTCTTCTGTGTACTTAGGCATTAATCATACGGGATTTGTTTACAAAGATCTGTTTCATTACGATTCAGCACAAGACTCTCTGATACTTACGATGGGCAACATGATCAATAAACTTGCAAAAGTTAATTATTTTTCTGCTAATCTTGGAGAAGAAATTTTAGCATTCGGATTCAGGGCAGGCAAAGGTTATTTTAACTTCAGCTATAGTGTAAAGGCTAATTTTCAATTCGCCTATCCTCGCGACCTGATAAAACTTGCCTGGCAAGGGAACGGACAGTTTGTTGGGAACCAGGCTGATTTTAGCGGTATTGGCATTAATGCCTCGCTTTATAAAGAACTTGCTTTAGGTTATTCAAGACAAGTAAAGATTGCCAACGAAAACTTTACTGTTGGAGGCAGAATTAAAATTTTAAGCGGATTGGCAAATGTATATACTCAAACTAACAACGCTACATGGGGCATAAGTCAAGGTGATTTTGGTTATACTACCAGCACAAACTTTAAGGTTAATATGGATTTGCCTAATTCTACAATTGATGGTTTGGATAGCATGGGAAGCAAAACATACAGTAGTGAGAATAACAATAACAGCGTTAGCCAATTCCTCTTTAATTCTTCTAATTTTGGCTTGGGCGTTGATCTGGGAGCCAGTTATAAACTGAACAACCAATGGAATTTCGGGGCAAGTGTGCTTGACCTGGGATATATTAACTGGAAAGCAGGAAGTGGTTCAAATGTCGGGAATTATTCAAGCAATGTGAGCAATTTTACATTCGACGGAGTGGATTTTGCACAGTTCATTGGCTTGAGTGACTCACTGCAAAAGGTTAAGCAGAAAGATATGGAAGATTCTATTAAAAATATTTTCAAGATAAAATCTTCGCATAACAGTTATAAAGCCCCGCTTGGAACCAAGTTTTACTTAACTGCCGAATACTCGCTAACACGCCACGATGTTGCTGCCTTGCTTTTCAGGGGCGAAATGATGGCAGGGAAACTTCATCCTTCGGAAACAGTTTCTTACAACAAATGGTTCGGCAATATGTTCAGCGCTTCGGTAAGTTATTCCATCGAAAACAGGAGCTATAACAACGTAGGTTTGGGCATGGCGCTTAACCTTGGCTGCTGGCAAATATATATGCTTACCGATAATTTCTATTGTCTTCTTAATCCTGAAAACACCAAAACCATCAATTTACATTTCGGGATGAACTTTATTTTCGGATACAAGGAAATAAAACCAAATGCCATCTATTACAGGGATGGTGCTGATTTACCAAAAGCAGAGAAGGACTAACGTTTAACTTATCATTAGACATTTTCTGAAAATCATTTTTCTCGTCATTGCGAGGGAGGAACGACTGAAGCAATCTTAAGGGGACTTCTAATAATTCTTAAAAACAAATTCTAATTTCTAATTTCTAAACTCTAAATAATATCAAATAAACAAATTTTAATGTTCAAAACCTTTGCTAATTCAATGTTTGGTGCTTTTCTCATTTGAATTTTGAAATTATTTAGAATTTAGGGTTTAGTGCTTAGGATTTTAAAAAACAAAATTTTTAGAACCCACCTTAATTTAAACAAGAGATTGCTTCACGGAGTTTATCCTGAGTGCTTTTCCATTTAAGATTGCTTCCCCTTCGCTTCGCTCTGTGTCGCAATGACGGCACGAAGGGTTCGCAATGACGTATCTATTTTCCGAAGAACTCTATTGTTCTACAAAAGTGCGGATACATGTCTGCACTTTTGTGCTTTATAAGCTCCCACCTGCCCTGCAGAGGCTTTCTTTTATAATGGTCAAGACCTTTTTGAAAATGGTCAGTACCTTTTTTGAAATAGTTATGATAATTTCAAAAATAGTTTTGACTTTTTTTTGATTAGTCAAGACTTATAAAGAAGTAGTCATAACCTTTTTTGCAAAAGTCAGCACTTTTTATAAAATAGTTAAGACTTTTTTAAAAATAGTCATGACTATTTTTAAAATGGTTAAGCCTAAAATAAATAAACCTTGCATTGGAATGATTTTTGTGGTATCTTTGTATATACAATTCAAACCAATAATATTTTATGCCCGACCGATCGAGAATATCAAGAAACATTGAAGGATTTGTAGTTTACCTGGATAATTCAGACGATTATCAAAAGGATATTGACCCTGCCACAGGAGATCCCAGGTATTTGAACTGGAATTGGACAGCCGACGAAAGCGCACAGTGGTCTGAGTTTCGCACCAACAGCGATGAGCTTTTCCTTGTGTGGGCGAACAAAAAATTCCGTAGTGATAGTATTAGCAACGCATTACGGCTGAATATAATAAAGACGGTTAGTTACGACCATGAGCATCACCTGCTCGACCGTATTGCCGTTAGTTCTATGCCGCCGGCATGCATTACCGATTTCAATATCTTTAATATAAAAAGAGGTACGCCCCTGGAGGACGATGCCAAAACAGCCGCTGCTTCGCCGGGGATGAGCAGGCCGTTGCTTTTCATCAGGCAAGTTACACCGGGCGCCATTCAACTGTATGTTTCCAATCCTGATAAGCCCAGCAGCGTAGCCATTCCCAAAGGGATAAAAGAAATAGAGGTATGGCAGGCCCAAGGGCCTTTCAAGGGCGATATGCCTTCGGGTAAGGAGTTTACATATGTGGGCGAGGTAAGGTACGGAAAGTATATAGCTTTGTTTACAGGCGAAGATACTGGCAATGTGGCGTATTTCAAAGCGCGTTACAAAAACAACCGCGGCGAACATGGTCCTTTTAGCGATATTGTCAGTTCGTTGATAATTTAAGCAGGAGAAGAAAAACCGTCGAAGGCATTGAACCTCAGTAACTCATGTTACGCAGAAAAGAAATTAACCGCAAAGAACACGAAGAAAAGATACGCTAAGAACGCTAAGAAGATAATTTCTTTGCGAACTTTGCGAAAAACTTTGCGCCCTTTGCGGTAAAAAGACATTTGCGTAACATCAGTCAGTAAGTAAAAATCTGATACTAAAACAATGGCTTTTATTAACCAGAACCGTTATTAAATTGCATTCTCCACATAACTGATTATATTTCGAGCTTTGCCTTATAAAATAGGGAGAAAAACTAATTATCCGAATAAAATTGGTAAATATCATTTTAAATTCTATTTTTGCACCCTCAAAAAATAAGGGAAAAGAGAAAAAGTAAGCAGCAGCAATAGGCAGGAGGCAGTCTGATAAAAACAACACCTTACGACTTACTACTTGCTACTTACGACTAAGATCAATTGAATAAAAACAACATCATATAATTTTTGAAGTATGCAGAATAAAGGAGCTATTAAATTTTTTGCGATTGCATTTGCCATAGTATCGGCATATCAGTTATCGTTTACGTATTTTACCAATCATACTGAAAACCAGGCGCACTCTTATGCTACTGAAGTATCTGCACAATTGGCAGATAAACTTTCGAAAGGCGATAAGGCAAAACAAACTATTCTTTATGATTCCATCCTTAACTCGAAGGAGCATCACTACCTTGATTCGATGCAGAATGAAAAGGTTGATTTATTAGGAATGAGATGGTTTTATACCTATAAACAATGTAAGGACAGGGAAATCAACCTCGGCCTCGACCTTAAAGGCGGTATGAATGTTACCCTCGAAATTTCGGTGGTTGATGTTATTAAAGAAATGGCTAACAATAGCCAGAACAAGGTTTTCCTGCAAGCAATAGATAAAGCCAATGAACTGGAAAAATCGAGTACTCAGGATTATGTTACCCTTTTCGGTGAAGCTATTAAAACCATAGACCCCGGCTTTAAGCTTTCTTCAGTTTTCAACACTGTTGACCTGAAAGATAAGATCAATTACAATTCAACTAACGACGAAGTGCTTGCCGTTATCAAGGCAGAAGCCAATGACGCCATCGACAGAACATTCAATATATTAAGAACACGTATTGATAAATTCGGGGTTACACAGCCAAACATTCAGAAGTTATCTACAGCAGGCCGTATACTGGTTGAACTTCCGGGCGTAAAAGAGCCAGAACGTGTAAGAAAGATTTTACAAAGCACAGCAAAACTCGAGTTCTGGGAAACATATGAATGCAAAGATGTATTCTCATACCTGGAAGACGCCAACAAAAAGCTTGCTTTATTAGCAAAGGGCGATACTACAATAAACGAAAAAGATACAACTGCTCTGGCAGAAAATAGTAAAGCTGGCCTGAAAAACAGCAAGAAAGCTGCTACCAAAAAGGATAAAAAATCATTAAAGCAGGATAGTATTAAAAAAGCTGAAGCCGATACTACTTCTCTTGTAACCAAACTAAAAAAGGATACTACTTCGAAAGGCAAAGAACTTGCTAACCAGCAATCGTTTGATGAATATGCAAAAAAGAACCCGCTGTTTGCTTACCTGAGGCCTGCAATTGACCAGAAAGACGGAAAATCATATTACAGCAAAGGCCCTGTAGTTGGCTATTGTGCTATTATTGACACAGCAAGGGTTAACAGGATGCTTGCAACCGACCAGGTAAAAGCAATATTCCCCAATTCACTGAGATTCATGTGGGATGTTAAGGCTTTTGATGAGAAAAAAACCACATTACGTTTATATGCTATCCATGTTACCAATCATTACGGAAAAGCACCGATTGACGGAAGCGCCATAACTGATGCCCGTCAGGACTTTGGGCAAAATAATTCGAACGAAATATCCATGTCTATGAACTCGGATGGGGCTAAAACATGGAAACGATTAACGGCTGATAATATCGGGAAATGCATAGCAATTGCTCTTGATAATTACATTTATTCCGCCCCTACTGTTCAGGGCGAAATTCCTAACGGACATTCACAAATTACAGGGCAATTTACCTTAGATGAAGCAAAAGACCTTGCAAACGTTTTGAAGGCTGGTAAACTTCCGGCTCCTGCAAAAATTGTTGAAGAAGCTATTGTAGGTCCCACGCTTGGTAGGGAAGCAATCAACAACGGTTTCATGTCGTTTATTGCTGCGTTCATACTCACCATGATTTTTATGGTGTTCTATTATAACCGTTCCGGTTTGGTTGCCGACATTGCACTTTTTGTAAACATGTTCTTTGTATTTGGTATTCTTGCTTCTCTTGGAGCTGTTCTGACATTACCTGGTATTGCAGGTCTTGTTCTTACTCTCGGTATGGACGTTGACAAGAACGTTATTATCTACGAGCGTGTGCGAGAGGAGATCCGAGCGGGGAAAGGAATACGGCTTGCGGTGAACGATGGATATAAGCACGCCTTATCGGCTATCATTGATAGTAACGTAACTACATTGCTGACAGGTATCGTACTTTATATATTCGGATCAGGGCCTGTACAGGGTTTTGCTACCACGCTTATCATTGGTATCATCAGTTCATTATTCTGTGCAATTTTCATCACACGTTTAATTTTCATCTGGATGATGGATAAAAACATGGAAATTAAAGTGTGGAATAAGCTGACAAAAAATTTCCTTACCAATGTTCATATTGATTTTATTGGTGTAAGGAAAAAATTCTATATTCTTTCTCTTGCGCTTGTAGTTGCCGGTATAATTTCACTTTCGACTAAAGGATTAAGAAGAGGAATTGATTTTCTTGGAGGAAGGACGTTTGTTGTAAGATTTGATAATGACATCAAAACCGCTGATCTTAGTGCAGCCTTGGGCAAACAATTCGACGGGAATATTCCAGAAGTGAAAACATTTGGACCCAGCAACCAGGTTAAAATTACCACATCGTATAAGATAGATGATAAAACTATTTCAGCAGATTCAATTGTTGAAACAAAATTATATACTGGCTTAAAGCCATTCTTTAATACGAAGATCACGCTGGCAGATTTTATGTCGCATGATGAGAAAAAGGTATTGGGAAAACTAAGTTCGCAAAAAATTGAGCCAACTATTGCTTACAGCTTGTTGCGGCAAGCATTTTTCGCAGTATTCTTTTCCCTCTTGATGATTTTTATTTATATCGCTTTACGATTCAAGAAATGGCAGTGGGGGCTCGGTGGAGTTGTATCCTTATTCCATGACACCTTTATTGTTATCTCCATTTTCTCGATATTTAATGGAATACTACCATTCAGCTTAGAAATAGGACAGGACTTTATTGCAGCTATCCTTACAATTATAGGTTATTCTATCATGGACTCCGTAATTATCTTTGACAGGATTCGTGAATACCAGACCTTGTACCCAAAACGCGATATGAAGACAAATATGAATGATGCTATTAACAGTACACTTAGCCGTACACTTAATACATCAGGTATAACTTTTATGGTATTGCTGTCTATGTTTATTTTTGGTGGTGAAGTAATCAGGGGATTTGCATTTGCTTTACTGATAGGTGTTGTTATAGGAACATATTCCTCCGTACTTAACGCAACTCCTGTTGCTTATGATACTCTTCAATGGATTGAAAGGAGAAAAGCAAAGAAAGAATTATTAAAAGCAAAAAAATAATTATTCAATATGGATTCAAAAACCCCGTTAATTGCGGGGTTTTTTTTATTTTTGTAAGTGGAATCTTAATTAAACAAATTTCTGATTACCACTTAAATAAATTTAAAATGACGACGGGAGAATTATTTCTCATTTTCTTAGCTATATTCATATTATTTGGCCCTCAAAAGATTCCTGAGATTGCAAAGAAATTAGCTAAAGGCATACAAAAAATTAAAATTGCTGCCGAGGATATTACTGAAGAAGTAAATAAAACCGTTAACCCTATTAAAGAGGAATTAAAGGCACAAGCTGAAAAGCTGAAAGGGGAATTAGAAAGTAAAAATACTGAAAAAGCTTCAGAAAAAAAACCAGATACTGCTTTTTCTGATCAAAGCAAGAATTTAATAGGGTAGGTATTTTTTAGTGATTGTTATTTAAATTATTTATTTTTGAACCTTGGAATGTAAATATTCGTTCTTAATAACAATTTTAATTTGGCGTAGTACTATATTAATTAATAATTTAAGTTAAGTATTTTCAATTTTAATAAGTAATTAAAATTAAGTTCATAGAAATTATTTTTTTTCTTGGAAATATTTTCTTTATTTTAGCAGCCACATAAAAATACTAATTAAATAATTATATTTATGAAAATTTTTAGAGTATTCCTTTTAACCTCAATTTTTGCAGGACTGTTGGTTTCAAAATCCTATTCCCAAAAAAACTGGGCGCAGGATGCAGATAATGCTTATAAATATTTTCAGTATTATGATGCAATAGGATTATATAAAAAAGCATATACAAAGATCAAACGAAATAAAGCTGAAAGAGCCCGCATTGTTTTCCAGATAGCAGAATGCTATCGGTTATCTAATGATACCAAGCAAGCCGAATCATGGTACAAAAAAGCAGTAAGTATAAAATATCCCGATCCTCTGGCTACATTACATTATGCAGATATGCTTAAAGTAAATGAAAAATATGAAGATGCCGTTGTTCAATATAATGCTTATAAGGATCTTGTACCTACGGATGTTCGCGGGGCAAAAGGAGCTGAATCTTGTACCTTAGCACAACAATGGAAAGACAATCCGACCAGATATGTTGTAAAAAATGAAACGCAATTAAATACCAAGGATATGGATTTTGCGCCAGCCTGGTATTCAAAAAATTATAAATCACTTGTTTTTACTTCAACACGTGACGGTTCTACGGGAAAAGAGTTTGATGCATGGACCGGCCAAAATTTTTCAGACATCTATCTTACAGCAATGGATAAAAAGGGCGCTTGGAGCACACCTGTTTCTGTTGGAGAGAATGTTAATACTGTCAGTAACGAAGGCGAAGCATGCCTGAATGATAAATACAACGAGATGTATTTCACACGTTGCAGCGTTGAAAAGAAAAAAGAAGTAGGTTGCCAGATCTTTGTTACAAAGAAAAAGGGCAATTCGTGGGATATACCTGAATTAGTAGTACTGGGGCCTGATAGCTTTTCTTATGGGCATCCTTCTTTATCTTCAGATGAACTTACATTATATTTTTCTTCAAATATGGATGGAGGTTATGGTGGACATGATATTTGGATGGCTAAGAGAACCAAAAAGAGTAAACCTTGGGATAAACCTATTAACCTAGGTCCGAATATTAATACTGACGGAGAAGAATTATTTCCGTATATTCGTGAAGATGGAGTTTTATATTTTGCATCTGATGGCTTACCAGGAATGGGAGGGCTTGACATTTTCAGAGTTGAAAAATCAGGTGATTCCTGGGGAAAGCCAGTTAACATGAAATATCCTATTAATTCTTCAGGAGACGATTTTGCTATCATATTTGCAGGTAAGGATGAACGGGGTTATTTCTCTTCAAACAGAAAAGGAAGCAAAGGAAGTGATGATTTATATTCATTCTATGAACCGCCTCTTGTATTTTCTCTGCAGGGAACTATAACAAATGATAGTAGCAAAACAAAGGATCCTATCAAAGGTGCCACGGTTACACTTGTAGGATCTGATGGTACAATTGTTACTGGCACTACTGATGGTTCCGGTCAATATAAATTCGACAAAACAAAATTCCTTGCAAATACATCATATGAATTAAAAATAGAATCAAAAGGTTATTTTGGGGCTAAGGGAAAAGCAAGCACTGTGGGACTGGAAAGAAGTAAGGATTTTGTTTTTGATTTCGGATTAATTCCAATTCCACCATCACCAATTGTATTACCTGAAATTCTTTATGATTTTGCCAGATGGGAACTCTTGCCACAGTATCAGGATTCACTTAATGACCTGATTCAAACCATGCAGGACAATCCAAGAATTGTTGTTGAATTAGGTTCTCATACAGATTTCCGTGGAGGTCTAGAATATAATGATACTCTTTCATATAAACGAGCAAAATCTGTTGTTGATTATTTAATTTCAAAAGGCATTGCCGGCGACAGGCTTCAGGCAAAAGGATACGGGAAAAGAGTACCAAGAACTTTAACTCAAGATATAACCCGCGATGGATTTCTTTTCACAAAGGGAACTAAATTAACTGAGGACTATATTAATCAATTTAAAGACAATAAAGATAAGTTTGAGGCAGCTAACCAGTTAAACAGGCGTTCGGAATTCAGAGTACTAAGTGATGATTATATTCCGAGATCCGACACCTCAAAAAAAGGAATTTCTCCTATTATTGATATGAAAACTGATTCATCTTCAATTAAACAGGAAGATAAGAAACAGCAACAACCCGGAAATAATAAATTTGTTCCTCAGAATAATAACCAAATAAATCAGCAACCACCTGTTAACCAGCAGAACAATAATGGGACAATAAAACAAGATAGTACCGGAATTAAAAACAAACCTATTAATACGAAAACTGGAAATAAAAACAAGTAACGTTGAATAAATATAAAGAAAGCGTCCCGACGAATAACCCGGGATGCTTTTTTTATTTCTGTTTGTATGAATGATAATCTAAAATATAATATGCGTGGGGTATCTGCTTCAAAGGAGGATGTCCACAACGCTATTAAAAATATTGATAAAGGCCTTTTCCCTAGAACTTTTTGCAAAGTTATTCCAGATTATCTAACTAATGATGATAATTATTGCATAGTTATGCATGCCGATGGTGCCGGCACAAAATCATCATTAGCATACATATACTGGAAGGAAACAGAGGACTTGTCTGTATGGAGAAGTATAGCACAGGATGCTATTGTTATGAATCTGGATGACCTGCTTTGCGTAGGTATTACAGATAACATCCTGCTTTCTTCAACAATCGGAAGGAATAAAAATCTAATACCCGGAGATGTAATTTCTGAAATTATTGCAGGGACAGAAGAATTCCTTGCTAAATTAAGAACACATGGAATAAATATTTATTCTACAGGTGGCGAAACGGCTGATGTGGGTGACCTAGTAAGAACCGTGATTGTTGACACCACTGTTGTAAGCCGGACTAAACGTGATAAAATTATTACCTGTGATAATATACAAAGTGGAGACCTAATTGTTGGATTGGCTTCCTTTGGAAAAGCCTCTTATGAGGATGAATATAACAGTGGAATGGGCAGTAATGGCCTTACCTCCGCAAGGCATGATGTTTTTTCGAAATTATATGCAAAGAAATATCCTGAAAGCTATGATTCTTCAATTCCTACCGATTTGGTTTATTCAGGCTCGAAATGCATGACGGATATTATGGGGGAAACTGCTACCAATGCAGGTAAATTAGTACTCTCCCCCACCCGCACCTACGCTCCTATCATGAGTGAAATATTCAAGAGATTTAGAAAAGATATACACGGCATAATTCATTGTTCGGGCGGAGCACAAACTAAAGTTCTGAATTTTGTTGATGATATTCACATTATTAAAGATAACTTATTTCAAGTTCCTCCATTATTCAAATTGATACAAAAGGAATCAGGAACGCCATGGCAGGAAATGTATAAAGTTTTTAATATGGGGCATAGAATGGAGATCTATATTCCGGAAAGTTTGGCAAATGACATCATTAAGATATCCAAAAGTTTTAATGTTGATGCTAGAATTATTGGCAGATGCGAGGAACATAAAGGGAAAAAGCTTACCATAAAAAGTGAAACTGGAACATATTTATATTAAATATTTTTACAAAGGATTGAAATGTTAGATAAACTGGAAGCCATTTATAAAAGGTGGGAAGAAATAGGAAAGCAGGTAGCCGACCCTGAGGTGATGTCGGATATGAAGCGCTATATTAAGCTCAGCAAGGACTTCAAGGAACTGCAACCTATTATTGATGCATATAAGGAATATAAACTGGTTATGGATAACATAACCTCGACCAAAGAAATTCTATCAAAAGAAAAAGATGATGAGTTTAGGGAAATGGCGAAATTAGAGCTTGATGAACTTATTTCGAAGAGGGATAAAATGGAAGAAGATATCCGCATCATGCTTATTCCTGCTGACCCTGAGGATGGAAAGAATTCATTAGTTGAAATTCGAGCAGGTACCGGCGGCGATGAAGCAAGTATTTTTGCCGGCGATTTGTACAGGATGTACACCCGCTATTGCGAAAACAAGAAATGGAAAATTGAACTTGTTGATTTTACACAAGGAACCGCCGGAGGCTTTAAGGAAATTATTTTTAACGTTAGCGGCGAGAATGTTTATGGTCAGTTAAAATACGAATCGGGAGTGCATCGTGTGCAGCGCGTACCTCAGACTGAAACACAGGGAAGGGTTCACACTTCAGCGGCTTCGGTTGTTGTATTGCCAGAGGCTGATGAGTTTGATGTTGATTTGAAACAATCGGATATTCGTAAAGATACTTTTTGTTCATCCGGTCCCGGTGGGCAATCAGTTAACACAACTTACTCTGCAATCAGGCTCACACATATCCCAACAGGTATAGTTGTTTCTTGTCAGGATGAGAAATCGCAGATAAAGAATCTCGATAAGGCCATGAAGGTTTTACGCTCGCGCTTATACGAACTGGAATATCAGAAATACCTGGATGATATTTCAAAGAAGCGTAAAACCATGGTTTCAACAGGCGACCGTTCAGCCAAGATCAGAACATATAATTATTCACAGAGCAGGATAACTGATCACCGCATTGGTGTTTCAACTTATAATTTGCCGGTGTTTATGGATGGCGCAATACAGGATATGATAGATGCACTTCAGTTGGCCGAAAATGCCGAACGCTTGAAAGCCGCTGGAGAAGAAGTGAGTTAAAGAATGTTTAATTATTAACTGATGGTACGCAAACAAAATAACCGCAGAGACCACAGAGAAAATTAATCGCAGAGATACGCAGAGAAATATAATGACAGAAAACGAAATTAGATAAATAAGTATTAACTCAGCGGTTCTCTGCGTAAAACCTCAGCGAACTCTGCGGTTAAAAATTAAAATGTGTTTCTACGTAACATGAGTTATTAATATTACAGATTAATCCGTATAAAACTATGTATTTTTTAAGTCCCAAATTCAAAGCCACAAATTCCAAACTCCAGGAAAAATTTTTGGGGCTTGTGACTTGAAGCTTGGTACTTGGGTCTTCCTCTTTGGGACTTTGGGCTTGAGGCTTGTGACTTGAGGCTTTTATAAAACATATAAATTTACTCTGTACAAAGTTTAAATAAAAATAAATAAAGTAGAATGATGACGAGGGAAGAATTACACGGATTAATGATTCGCAAGAAATCATTCCTGTGCGTAGGGCTGGATTCGGATATTTCAAAACTGCCAAAGCAATTATTGGATGCCGAAGACCCCGTATTTGAATTTAACAGACAGATCATTGATGCAACCATTGAATTTACTATTGCCTATAAGCCCAACCTGGCATTTTACGAAAGCCGCGGTGTTAAAGGCTGGCAAAGCCTTGAAAAGACTATTCAATACCTGAATAAGTTCAGCGACCAGACCTGCCTACCGGACAGGCAGGTATTTACCATTGCCGATGCCAAACGTGGCGACATTGGCAATACTTCAAAACTTTATGCAAAATCATTTTTCGGGAATGATGATCCTTCATTGAATTTTGATGCGGTTACCGTTGCACCATACATGGGCGAAGATTCGGTTTCGCCTTTTCTGGAATATAAAAACAGATGGGTAATACTTCTTGCTTTGACCTCTAATAAAGGCGCTGAAAATTTTCAATTTTTGAGCCACGGGAATAAAAAACTTTACGAGCATGTGCTCGAAAAATCGCAGCAATGGGGCAATGCCGACAATATGATGTATGTGGTTGGCGCCACTCAGGCACAAATGTTGAAAGACATCAGGAAGATAGTTCCCGATCATTTTCTCCTTGTTCCCGGAATAGGTGCACAGGGAGGAAACTTGCAGGAAGTTGCCGAATATGGATTAAATAATCAGTTTGGATTGATTGTAAATGCTTCCAGAAGTATTATATTTGCATCAGCAGGCAGTGACTTTGCAGCTAAGGCAAAAGATGAAGCCCGGGCTACGCAGAAAGAAATGCAAAAACTTATGAAATTATAAACTGTTATAATTAATTCAAGACTTGACAGAATGAGATTGTTTTTTATTATTATTTGTGTATGTTTGGGTTTGGTAAAAGTCAATGCACAGAATGCAGATGCTGAAGATTCGGATAACGACACTACCATGACCATCGAAGAACAGAATATTAGTAGCTATGCTAAATTCAATCCTATACTTGGCGGCGATTCAATAAGATGGCAAGCTCCGGGAGTTAAATTTAACGGCCCTTATGAAGAATATTATAAGAACGGGAAAACCAAACATAAAGGTAATTACGAGAACGGGCAATTAACAACCTATTATAAAGATTATTTCGAAAACGGGCAATTGGAATGTTCTTTCAAGGCTATTGATACGCACACTTCACAAATGGAACTGTATTATAAGAACGGCACATTGAAATCGAAGATTCAATATATAAAAGGGCAAATCCTTTCTGAAGTTGATTATTATCCCACCGGCAAAGTAAAATTCACTGAAGAATATGATAAATCGTTAGAGTGGCTGACATCAAAACAATTTTTCTTTTTTAACGGGAACATTCAAAGAATTATTGAACTGGAAAACAAAAGAAACCTTATTTACGACAGTAAAGAATACTGGAATAACGGCAATGTGAAGGAAGAAGGGTATATGATATATAACAATGCCACTCATAGTTTCATTAAGAACGGCACATGGACAATTTATAATACCGACGGTAAAAAAATAATGGAAGAAGAATACGTCAAAGGGAAGGGAAATAACTCGCGCAACTTCTGATTTCCTGTTCCTAAATCCTGCTGAAAAGCGAAACCATACTGCAAACATCCTGCCTCGATAGTTCAGTAAACTATTTGTAAAATAGATATATTTCCTCGAATCTCGCGGAAGTTTCCCCGAGCAGTCAAGAAGTGTCGCAAAGCGCGAGGAAGCTTCCCCGAACAGCAAGGAACTTTCCTGGAAGAGCAAGGAACATTCCCCGAAGAGCTGGGAAGTTTCCCCGAACAGTTAGGAAGTGTCGCGAAGAATGAGGAAGTTTCCGCGAGTTCCGGGCGGAAGCCCTTTTACAGTGAGAAAAGTTCCGCTAACAGCAGGGAAGATTCCCCGAAGAGTTAGGAAGATTCCCCGAGAAGTTGGGAACTCCCTCCAAAGAGCTAGGAACTCCTCCCTTGAAGCCGGCAAGTTTCCCGAAATATTTAAATAGTAGCCGCCAGGTAGTGAAAGATTAATTTCATATTCGGATAATTCAATTCTGTAGAAATACTGTATTCATATGACTTTGTTGCATGGATATAAACAAAAGAATGTTGAAAAAAGAGTGTTAACCCAAATAAGCTAACACTCTAAATTAAGAAGTTTGCACAAAACTTCGACATTATGAGCAAACTAACAGAATTCAAAGCCAAAGATAAATATAAAATTTTAAATTGGAAAGAATATAATGAGAGTTTAAAAAATCGAGGAAAGATAACCCTTTGGATAAGTAAAGAAGCAATAAATTCATGGGCATATACAGGCACAAGAGAACGAGGGGGTAAAATAGGATATAGTGATTTAGCCATAAAAACCTGCTTGACTATAAAGCAAGTAATACATTTAAAATTAAGGCAAACAGAAGGGTTTGTAAATAGTTTGTTTGAAATAATGAGTTTAGAAATAAATGCTCCGGATTATAGTACATTGAGTAGGCGGGCGGGAAAACTTCAAATAGAATTGAAAGCAATAAAACAAAAAGGGAACATAGATATAATAGTTGACAGCACTGGATTAAAAGTATATGGTGAAGGTGAATGGAAAGTGCGTAGGTATGGATGGAGTAAGCACAGAACATGGAGGAAATTACATATAGGAATAAATGCAGAGACACAGGAAATCATAGCAGAAGAATTAACAGAAAACAGCATATCTGATGCGGAAGTGACAGAAGATTTATTAAATGAAGTAGCTGGGCAAATCAATAGCTTTAGAGGAGATGGAGGGTATGATAAAAAGAATGTTCGTAAAGAATTATGTAAAAGAAAAATCAAAGAAATAATACCACCGCAAGAGAATGCAGTTGAGAGTAAAGATACGGCATTAAAAGAAAGGAATAAAGTCATAAAATGCATAAACAAAATAGGACGAAAAGAATGGAAGAAACAAATTAAATATCACAAACGAAGTTTAGTGGAAGTAGCAATGTTTCGGTATAAAACAATAATTGGAGATAAAATTAATGCGAGAAAATTTGAAAATGAAAAAACAGAAGTACGGATTAATTGCTCAATATTAAATGTTATGACAAATTTAGGAATGCCGATAAGTACAAAAGTAGCTTAAGAATTTTTAAACAAAGAAATTATTTTTTTTCCAAATTATCCATGCAACAAAGTCTATTCATATTAGGATTTATCTTTAAATTTTTCTCTAAAAAAAACACTTATATTATTTTAAAATATTAATTTTGCTGCAAATATTCAGGATTATTGACAGTGTAATTTATTATTAATTTCGATACAGGGTTCATATCTTTCCTATATTCCGGTTCGCAGAAATCTGCTAAAGAACTATAAAAGCAAATAAAAGAAAAGTAATTACCGCTGTTGAGAACCGGGAATAAAAGCCGTTTAGCATGAAAGAACTTATTATTGGCGATTTGGTTGCAAAAGTTCCTATAATTCAGGGAGGAATGGCTGTAGGAATTTCGGTAAGCGGACTGGCATCGGCCGTTGCCAACGCGGGAGGCATAGGTGTTATAGCCACAGCCGGTATTGGGCATTTGAATATGAATCCGCGTACTAATTATGTTAAGGTAAACAGCGAAGCCCTTACTATTGAAATCAGGAAAGCAAAGGAAAAGTCGAAAGGAATAATTGGCGTTAACATTATGGTAGCGCTTTCCAATTATGCTGAACAGATAAATGTTGCAATTGAAGAAGGCATTGATATAATTTTTTCGGGTGCAGGTTTACCCCTGAATCTTCCCGGGTATTTACCCGAAGGAAATAAAACCAAGCTTGTTCCTATTGTTTCGTCGGGCAAAGCAGCCGCAATCATAGCAAGGCGCTGGATCGACAAATATAATTATATCCCCGATGCCATAGTGGTGGAAGGACCCAGAGCAGGCGGACATCTGGGCTTCAAAAAGGAAAACCTTTTCGATCCGAAATATGAACTCGAAAATCTTCTGCCCGATGTTTTAAAACAGGCAAAATTACTTGAAGATAAATATAACAAACCTATCCCGGTAATACCCGCCGGCGGAATTTATACCGGCGCCGATATTTATAAATTCATAAAGATGGGCGCTTCGGGCGTTCAGATGGCAACCCGTTTTGTGGCAACATACGAGTGCGATGCTTCCGATGAATTCAAAAGATCATATATCCAGGCAAAAAAAGAAGATATCATTATCATTGATAGTCCTGTTGGAATGCCCGGCAGGGCCATCCGCAACCAATTTCTTTCGGATGTAGAGCTCGGACAAAAGAAACCCTTTAAATGTCCCTTCCACTGCATAATTACATGTAATGTAAAAGACGCCCCCTATTGTATTGCCGAAGCTTTGCTGAATGCGAAAGAAGGCAGGATAAACGACGGCTTTGCTTTTTCAGGCGCTAATGTTTACCGCGTTGAGGAAATAGTGCATGTTAAAGATCTCATCGACTCCCTTGTGGTTGAATACAAAGCGGCAGAAGAACTTGACAAACGTAAAAATCTTTTATAACCGTTTGTATAAAATCTTTCGGCAGATTTACTGTTTAAATATCTTATAATCTATTCTGAAATCCATCAGCAGAACAAAGGGAAGGCTTATGCTAATGGAATAAAACGAATTCTCACCGTTTTCGTGGTAAGTCTGAATAAAATTAAAGCTGTAAGTTTTTTGGTTTATTTTAAACGTCTTCGATAACCGACCGCTGTTCTTCGGAAACATATAAAACAACTCTTTATATATACCGCTATCAACTGCTTTTGAAAGTATATCCTGACACAGCATCTTAATTGGCTCCATCTTAGCCCAGAACACCCTTCCCGGGAAGAAATAAGCAAGAAATTCGGCTTCTGTATATTTTATCCATCCTTCTTCCTGGGGATATTTTTTGAATATTTCCACATGAATATCATTCCAATCCTGGTCGCGCGATTTCTCCGAAATGGTCATCATGGTTTCCCTGTCGGTAACCTCTATTGCAAGATTTTGATCTTTTGCAATAAATTCTTTGTCTCCTTCATTAAAAGGAAAATATCGTTTGATAGTGTGCGCCTTTAGCAGATTTTTATAAAACATATCAGCCCTGTTAAAGCTAGGATCATTGCCGGGAACATTTTTTACCGAAACAATCTTGGGGTTGTGAAAAACTTTTTTTTCCACAACCTTTGGCACAAGCTTTTTCACAGCTTCTTTAGCTTTAGGTTGCACCCTCTTGGCAACAATTTTTTCAGGAGCAGGTTTTACCTTAACAGGAACAAATTTCTTAACGGGCTTTTCAGAAACCTTTACTTTCTTTAAAGCTTTCTTAGGAACAACTTTAGTTACCTTTTTCTTTAGCAGGGCTTTCACCGCTTTTTTCTTAGGCTGAACTTTTACCACTTTCTTCTTGGCAACTACCTTCTTAACTTTTGCAACCGGCTTGGCAGAAACCTTTTTTGCGACAGCTTTTTTAGCGATTGATTTCTTAACAGGTTTCGGTTTTACAGCAACTTTCTTTATCACTCTTTTGGTTTTAGCGGCAGGCTTAGCTGTTGCTTTCTTAAGTATTTTCTTAACTGCAGTTTTAGCAGGCGCTTTCTTTTTCTGAGTAGATTTCTTTGCCATAAGATATTTATTTTATTCCCAAACACCGGCAATTGCGTTACCGCAGTATTCGCACTTGCTGTTCTTAATATGCTTTTCTATTACTACAAATCCTTTTCTTCCAATTATCTTTTTCGAACAAGCGGGGCAAAAAGTGTTTTCCGCATCATGCCCGGGCACATTGCCGACGTATACGTATTTTAAACCCGATTTGTTCGCAATTGACATAGCTTTTTCTAAAGTTGCAACCGGAGTATACGGAAGATTAGTTAATTTGTACATGGGTGTAAAACGTGAAAAATGCAGTGGAGTATCAGTAAAGCCGCTTGATGCCAACCAATCGCACATTTCTTTAATCATGTCCATATTATCTGTCCAGGTTGGTATAACCAGATTAATTATCTCAAGCCATACGCCGCTTTCTTTATAAGTTTTCAGTGTATTTTTTACAGGGTCTAAAGAGCCACCATTTAAATCCTTATAAATGGAATTTTTAAAACTCTTCAGGTTGATGCTTGCAGCGCTTACATATTTGCAAAGTTCCTTTAAGGGCGCTTCATTAATATAACCGTTCGAAACAACCACTGTTTTAATATCTTTTGCTTTAGCAAGTTTTGAAATTTCAAGCATGTATTCATAATAGGCTGTTGGCTCGGAGTAGGTAAATGCTATGGCTTTTAATCCTTGATCCGTACAGGCCTTAATAACATCTTCCGGCTTTAAATCAAAGTTCTCTGTCTCTTCAGGTCCAACCTGCGAAATGGTCCAGTTCTGGCAATTCAGGCAGCGCAAATTGCACCCTGCCACTGCCATCGAATAAATAGTGGTTTCAGGTAAGTAATGAAACAATGGCTTTTTCTCAATAGGGTCGGCATGAACAATGCATGGGTCGCTGTATGCAATGGTATATAGCTTACCTTTTATATTAAATTTATTCCTGCAAATGCTTCTGTCGTTTTCAGCAAGATAACAACCATTCGGGCACAGATGACATTTCACATAGCTACCTTCCTCCTGAGTGTAATTGGAAGCTTCACTGCTGTGTTTGAGAAAATATTCGAGGTCAATGCTGTTGCTCATTGTATAATTTGCCTTGCTTTCTTTTCTATTTGATTTTGCTAAAAGCGGGAAACAATACATTCCAGCCGCTACTCCGCACATTCCCAAAAAGCTTTTTTTCAGGAAATCCCTTTTCGTAAGCGACCTTGTTTCATTACCGGAATGTTGTGTTTGCTGCATTTAGATCTGGTAATTTTTTCTTTTTACGAATAAAATGATACCGCTAAAAATGTTTAGTAAACCGGTCAAAAAACACACTTCAAAAACTCCCAGCAAAGGTAATAAAAATGCTGATAATATTAATGCACCAATTGCTGACCCGAATAAATCAGCGCCATAGGTCTCTGCTGCGATAGAAGATATATCTTTTCTTATTATTTTTGATGATAGTGAGTAAGCCATTCCCGTCAGCGTGCCAATTATAAGAATAAGGATTATAAACGACGCTTGTATTATGATTGGATTTTTCCCAACAAGATTCAACAACATCAGCACAAATGGTAATATAACCGAATATATCACCAGCACACCCTGTATCTTAAGGTATTTGTTTACGGTATGTGTTTTGGCTATTTTATTGATATAGAAAGAACCTATGGCAAGCCCAGCCATGAATAACATGATGATAATACCTATCATCTGGAAAACATATCCATAAATTATCTGAAAAGTGATAAGCAAGATGACTTCAATGGATGATGCCGCAAACCCTCCTGTAAACAGGCATATCTCCACGGGGTTCATCCGAATAAGTAATATCAGAATAAGAGCTAAAAAGATAGCAAACAGCACATAGTAATTCGTCTTAAAGTGGCTCATCCAGTATATCAACTGGTGATAATAGATAACTGGCCTGAAGTCGCGGTTCAGCTCCGAATCCTTATCAATATTCTTCATGATATATACCATGCGTTCGTGCATATCATCAAAATCAAGGTAATAGGAGTTAACATAAAAGTTATTAATGCCACGCTTATCCACCAGCCTTATTATATCATCACTAAGAGGGGCATCGGAAGCAATAAAGTAGTTCCTCTCCCCTGGTATAATAAGGATGTTCTTAAACACTTTATGCAGGGTGTTGTACATAACAGAGTTTATACTTTTCGCTTCATGGCTCACGTAATCATCGGAAGTAAGCAATCCGAAAGAAATAACAGCATCGCTGTTTAATGTTCGTTTAAGCTCGCTAAAGAATTCCAGTGTATAGAATCTGTTAAGTTGTGCGGTGGTTGGTTCCGGCAATGCAATTACAGCCACATCATATTTCCTGTTCGTCCTTTTTATAAAGAAGCGTGCATCTTCGTTCCAAATGTGAATCTTTGGGCTTTGCAGGTTCTTCGTGTATTTTTTCCCAAGCTCAATAAGCGCAGGATTTATTTCAACATAATCAATACTATCAACAGGATATTTCATGATCTCATTCGCCAATCCGTTTATGCCTCCTGAAATCAACAGCACTTTCTTCGGATGATTATGCTGAAGCATGCCATAATGAACAGCTTCTTCATTATCGGTAACATTCTCTGTCGAGAAAAGAAGCATGCTGTTCTCGAAAAAGTTTAATTGCTCGCCACTCCTCGTTACAACAAGGTTC
This sequence comes from uncultured Bacteroidota bacterium, assembly GCA_963831005.1. Classification (GTDB taxonomy): domain Bacteria; phylum Bacteroidota; class Bacteroidia; order Bacteroidales; family CG2-30-32-10; genus CAWHOW01. Next base: position 47,058 of record CAWHOW010000059.1, on the reverse strand, counting down.
CCATAAGGTGTGTCTTTATAATAAACAAGCTGCTGATCCTTGAACTGTCTTTCTTTGGTATATTTCTCCAGGTCGTAATTCAGCGTAAGCACAAGGAATCCTACTATCAGCGTAACAAGAAGTATAATCGCTTTTCTTCTCTTATATATGATCGAAATAAATAACCCCGCCGAAAGGTTCACAAACAACAATATGTACAGGCTCTGCAAGCTATTCAGCAGGAATACAAGTATGAAATTAAAAATAAACCCGCCTATTATACTTCCTATAGTATCATAATAATACACCCGGCTTACCTGGTTATCATTCAGCTTTTCAGATAGGGAGATGCAGAAAAACGTAAAGAGAAAGCCTGATATTATACAATACGGAGCCAGAAATGTAAGCGAGATAAGGATACCATCTGGTATATTGAGCATAGTGCCTACCGGAAAGATGATGTTGCGCAGCCAGCGCAGCATGAACACAGTAAACAATGGAAGCACAGCCGAAAATATCTGCAGCACCACCATGTATCGCTCCCGCCTTTTTATTCTTTTCGAAAATTTGCCGAGGTAGGCGCCTGCCGCTGTCAATATCATCCAGCTGGCAAGTATGATTCCGAAGATAAGTTCGTTGCCGTAAAACACGTTCAGGAACTCGCGGATGTAAATGATCTGTGTAACCACCGACGAAAAGCCGAGCGCTATCACTGCATAAAATAATCCGGTTTCTTTCGTAATCTTCATTGAAATATGGGGCTAAAGCTCCTATTCTTTCTTTATAATTACCCACGACCTAAAGGTCGTGGCAATTTATTATGACAGGCTATGAAACTATTTTATTTTCGTATCTTTGAATCTGAAATTTCCAGCGTGCAAAATTACATATAATAATAATTATGTTGAGAAATAAGATAGTATTCATTTTTATCATCCAACTCATGCTATTCTCCAATTGCCATTCGCAGAACGACGCAGGTAAAACCCCAAAAACTGCTTCCATCGATCGTAAGCCTGCTGTGGCAGGACAGTTCTACCCTGCCGACCCTGCCGAGTTGCGCACTATGCTTAAAGACATGTTTGCGGCTGCCATTCCCATGTCAACCAAAAATATGTTCGCTATTGTTTGCCCTCATGCCGGTTATATTTACTCGGGCATCACGGCTGCCTCATCCTTCAACCAGATAGACCCTGAAAGGGAATACCAGGACATATTCGTTATTGGCGCCAGCCATAAGTTCGCTTTCGATGGGGCCTCCATTTATAGCAAAGGAAACTTTATCACCCCACTTGGAACAGTGGAAGTGGATACCGCTCTTGCCAACAAGATAATCAATAGTGACAAGGTTTTCCAATGCAGCCAGGATTATCACCTGCCCGACCATTGCATCGAGGTGCAGATTCCTTTCCTTCAATATCACATGAAAAAGAAATTCAGGATAGTTCCCATTCTCATAGGCACCGAAGATCTCGGCATCTGCAAAAAGATCGCCGCCGGGCTTAAACCCTATCTCAATGGCAATAACCTTTTCGTGCTTAGCACCGATTTTTCGCATTACCCAAAATACAAAGATGCCGTTCCCAACGATAAACGCACCGCCAATGCCATTTGCACCAATTCGCCCAAGGAGCTAGTGGAAACAATTACCTATAATTACGATCAGCACATACCCGAACTTGTTACCAGTTTATGCGGCTTTGCTGCAGTGGTTTCATTCCTGTATATTACCGAAAACATGGAGGGCGTTACCATCGAGCAGCTTAAATACAGGAATTCTGGCGATGCCGTTAAGGATAGTTCGCGCGTGGTAGGCTACTGGTCGCTGGCGTTTTGCACCGACGACAAGCACAAACTAAGCGCCGTACCTGCTTCCGGTCAGGCCGATAATGCAGAGTTCTCGCTTAGCGATAAGGACCGGTCCGATTTGCTGCATATTGCCCGCACTACCCTCAACACCTTTATTAATGATGGCAAATTGCCCGCCATCGACAGCTCCGCTTTATCTTCCGTGTTAAAGCTAAACTGCGGCGCTTTCGTAACCCTTACCATTAATGGCGAACCGCGCGGCTGCATTGGTCGCTTTATGCCCGACAAGCCCCTCTACCGGGTGGTGCAGGACATGGCGGTTTCGGCATCCACGCAGGATTACCGTTTCAACCCCGTGAAAAAGGACGAACTTGATAAAATAAGAATAGAAATTTCGGTGCTTTCGCCCTTAAAGCCCATAAGTTCTGCCGACGACTTTAATTATGGCAAAGAAGGCATCTATATGACCAAGGGCAATTCCTCGGGCACCTTCCTCCCGCAGGTTGCCGACGAAACCAAATGGACCAAGGAAGAATTCCTCGGCCATTGCGCACAGGATAAAGCAGGCATTGGCTGGAATGGCTGGAAAGATGCCAAGCTATTCACTTATACCGCCGTGGTGTTTAGGGAAGAGAAGAAGTAGGCAGTTGGCAGCGGCAGGAGGCAGTTGGTTATTCTTTTACAAACTTTCAACTCTTCTAATCAATTTAATTGTGACATTATGGTATCAGTTTAAAAACAGGAATATGGCTTAATATATCAATTTTTCGATCATTATTATTATTTATAATATCAATCTGATATATTGTATGCATTGGTTCTAGTTTAAATCTATAACATTGATATTCCCCATTGTTAATTATATTTTTTATTGAATCTTTTTGTGGTATTTCAGCATCTTTTATTTCGCTTAATAAAAATACGACCTGTCGTAAAAGGTCTTCTTTTGGCACTAAATTAAATGAAAGATATTTTTTTAAACCATTTATATCGCTGGTTTTTGCTTTAGTAAGAAAGCTTATTATAAAATCTTTATCATTCTTTGGCTTTTCATTACAAGTGGCTAACAAGGATGATAGTATTAACAATATTATAAGATATTTCATAATGTCTTAATTTTATAGTAATGGATTCCTTTTTCCCAATTCTATTTCGGGTTACTCCTTTTTTATAAGTCCCACGTTACATAACGAGACTATCGAAGTCTTAAAGACTTCGATAGTCTTCTTAGGCTTCGATAGTCTTGCTAAGTTTGGGACTTGAGCCTTTTACTTTTTCATTTCAATCAACATTCGTTAAACCCCGGTTACGGCAATTTTTACTTCATCGCTCCACTCGCCCATGGGTTCTTCAAAGTTGTCTAAATAAATACCTTTGTACTTCCATAGCGCGGTTACATCGTGGGCGGGCAACGGAAATTTATCCGTATAGGTATGATGCGTGGCAACGGTTAGCAGTCCATAACCTTTGCCATCGCTCCGGTCAATCAACAGGCGCAAACCATGTGCAATTCCTTTTGTCCACCACAGGTGGGGCAAGCCTGCCCTTAGTTCTCCCTACAGGTCGGGTTTCAGCGCTGCTGTCCGGGCCATATTATCCACCACGTTGGTATTCGATCCGCTGCCGGGGGCAATAATACCAAGGTCTTTACCAATTTCGGGGGTATATTTTTTTGCTTTTTTTATAAAAGCCACCAGGGTAGCATTGCGCCCAAAAATATTTTCCTTCAGAGTGCTTGTAAACACAGGCAATACAGGAGCCACCGTAAGCGCTCCCAGCACGGTATGTTTTTTATCGCCATTCTCCAGGTGGTCTTTATATTGAACCACGCTGTGATGATGGGTTTTATCGGCGTGAACATAATCCAGCATCACCTTAAAATCCAGGTAATCGTTTTGTGTTTGCAAAACATCGGCAGGGTCAATCACCAGCAGGGTTTCGTAGCCTGCAATTTTTGCTGAAAAGTTTTTTAAATAACTAAGTCTTCCGTCGTCGGTGTGGGTGTAATAAGGTTCTGTATTCATAATAATTGTTTTTTAAAGGTTATTTTTTATTTTTTTAGAATTATTTATAAAACAAAATTAGCATTTAATTCCGATAAAAATATTTTTTATTATTTTTTTTCTTTCCAAGAGGATAAAAAGCAGGGCGGAAATTGCTTTTTTGTTGGCGGAAATTGTTTCTACGCCACTATAGAAACCATCTACGCCACTGTAGAAACCATCTACGCCACAATAGAAACCATCTACGCCACTGTAGAAACCATCTACGCCACTATAGAAACCATCTACGCCACTGTAGAAACCATCTGCGCCACAATAGAAACCATCTACGCCACTACAGAAACCATTTACGCCACTACAGAAACCATCTACGCCACTGTAGAAACCATCTACGCCACTACAGAAACCATCTACGTTACTGTAGAAACCATCTACGCCACAATAGAAACCATCTACGCCACTGTAGAAATCATTTGCGCCACGATTGAAGTCGGAATTCTTCCTGTTAAAGCCTGCCTACTGGCAAAGCTGGCTGATAACCGTTCACCGATTACTAATAACCTAATGACAATGAATGACTATTAATGACAGCCCCGTTGGTCACGGGATAAACTCCACATAATGACAACAAATGACTGCCCCAACAACTCATTACTCCCAACTCACTACTCATTACTAAAAAAATACTCTTTTTTTCATTTAGCTATTGTTTAAGTCAAATATCAAAACTACTTTTGCCGCATATTTCATTAAACATAAAATGGACGACGGACCTGCCAGATTACAATTGATTTTTAAATCCCGGATATAGGGGATAATCCTTTAGCGTTTCGCTAGCGGCCCATCCTTCTGTATCCTTAAACGAAGGAGGTGCCTATGACAGCACAAATCACATTCTACCTTAGCCAGATCATTGGGGCTAAGATTTACGATGCCGATGGCGACAGTATTGGCCGTATTTACGACCTTATCATCCGCGCCGTTCAGCCTGCAACACCTCCCGACGATTCATTCCGCCCCATGGTGATAGGCGTTAAAACCCGCATCGGGGGTAAGACCCGCTTCCTTAAATTCAGTCACATTGAAGTTACCCGCATCGAAAAGAAATACATCTTCTCCTGCAAAAAGCAGGAAGAACTTCCTGAAAAGAGTTTTGAAAACTCCCTGCTTCTCAAAAAGAACATTCTCGACCGCCAGATCGTTGACATTAACGGGCACAAGCTGGTGCGCGTAAACGACATCAGGCTGGTTTCCGTTTCATCGGGCACCTATGCCATAGCCGTCGATGTGGGCACCGAAGGTCTGCTAAGGCGCATCGGCATATCAGGTGTGGTTAATAAAATACTCAGCCTTTCAAAGAAACATTTGAATACCAATTTCATCCTTTGGGACGATGTGGAAACCGTCGATGATGCCAATTTCAACATCAAGCTTTCGCGATCCTCCACCAAACTTCACACCCTCCACCCTTCCGACCTTGCAGACATTATAGAAGAAATGGGGAAGTCGTCGCGTGCTAAAGTATTCGAATCGCTTGATAATGAAAAAGCCGCCGACGTGCTTGAAGAACTCGAACCCTATGCTCAGGCGCATATCATAGAGAATCTGCCCATTGAAAAAGCTGCCGATGTACTCGAAAAGATGCCAGCCGACGAAGTTGCCGACCTGCTGGATGTACTGGAAGACGATAAAGCCCAGCTCCTGCTGAACGAGATGGAAAAAGAATCATCGGAAGAAGTAAGGGAACTTATGGAATATCCCGGCCACCAGGTGGGAAGTATTATGACCACCGATTACCTTTCTTTCAGGGAAAACCATACTGTTGGGCAAACGCTGAATGATTTGCGCAGACTGAAACCCGAAGCCGATATGATTTACTCCCTCATTGTCACCGACGATAACGAAAGGCTTTTGGCTACTATTTCTCTCAGGGACCTCGTTATTTCTGAACATAATGTAACCCTCAATTCCATCATGCAATTGGATCCCATCAGCGTGTTCGATGATGATAAGATAGATACACTTGCAGAGATCATTTCCAAGTACGACCTCCTTGCCATACCTGTTACCAACAAGGATATGAAGATGGAAGGCATGGTTGTTATCGACGATATTGTAGAAGATTTGTTAGACAGGCGTAAAACGAAATAATGATGGGAGGGCTTGCTTATGCTGAATTACAAGAATCTTAACAGGAGAAGAAAAAACATTTTCAGGAATATTTTAATATTCCTTGCCATACTTGGACCGGGCATCATTACAGGAAGCGTAGATAACGATCCGGGCGGAATCACCATGTATTCCTTAGCCGGAGCCATCTACGGCTACAGAATGCTGTGGACATTGATACCGGCATTTATTGTACTTGTAGTGGTACAGGAAATGAATGCCCGAATGGGGATTGTTACAGGCAAAGGTCTTGCCGACCTTATCCGCGAGAATGCAGGTGTTAAAGTAACCTTCTTTATATTCATCGCCTTGTTACTTGCCGATATTGGCAATACTGCCACTGAGTTTGCCGGAACTGCCGGAAGCTCACAGGTATTTAATATCAGCAAGTACATTTCGGTTCCCATCACTGCATTCCTTGTCTGGTGGCTCGTAGTAAAGGGCAATTATAAGAAATCGGAAAAGGTATTTCTCGTATTCAGCGTTTTCCTTTTGATATATGTGGTTTCGGCTCTTATGGGCAAACCCGAATGGGGCGAAATTGGCACTTCCCTTATTCATCCGGAAATGAAATGGGATATGGGTTCTCTTGCAATGGTGATTGGGCTAGTTGGAACCACTGTTGCCCCATGGATGCAGTTCTATATGCAGTCGGCTGTAATTGAAAAAGGAATTAAAATAAAAGATTACAAATACACCTTGTGGGATGTTATCATCGGAAGTGTACTTACGGTGGTAGTTGCATTCTTTATCATTATTGCCTGCGCATCAACACTCAATAAATATGGCATCAAGATAGAAGAAGCAAAGGATGCGGCCTTGGCGCTTAAGCCACTTGCTGGCAAGCTTGCTTCGGCAACTTTTGCTTTCGGACTTTTTATAGCCTCTGTATTCTCAGCTACCATATTGCCAGTAGCTACTGCATTCTATGTTTGCGAAGCCTTTGGCTTTGAAGCAGGAATAGATAAGAAATGGAAAGAAGCGCCGCATTTTTATTGGTTATTTACTTCTATTATTGTTATTGGTGCAGGCATAATACTAATTCCTAATGCTCCATTAATAAGCATTTCCAGTTGGACTCAGGTTGCGAATGGAATTTTACTTCCCGTAGTTTTGATATGTATGATACTTATTGTTAACAATAAGGAAGTTATGGGGAAATACGTTAACAAGCCCCTTAATAATATCATCGGCTGGGTTACAGTTGTTATATTGATAGGATTATCTTTAATGCTGCTGGTAACTTCCTTCTTAACTTAAGTTGTAAAGAATGGAGGTAAATCTTATTGCGGGCTATAATCAAATTCCTGCCCAGTGCTGCCTACCTTCAAGATCATTGATTTTATTTTTAATTTATCAATGTCGTACTGGCGAACACGAACGCTATCTGTTAACTGAAGTGTTTTTGAACGATTAATAAGCTGCCACATTCCTTTAACTGCAGTTGACGTTTTACCATCAGCAGAATAGATTTCAATAAACCCATTATTATTATTGAAAACAATAGAGTAATTTTTAAACCTGGCATTAAAAATAGCAGTACTATCCGCTCCGTTTTTTAGATAAGTGGTAACCAACCAGGTTCTTTCAATATTAGTAGTATAGATAGATTTTCTGCAACTAACTAAATAAAGCGAAATGAATAAAACACCGAAAACAATAATCGTCGTATGAGCCCGAAGAAACTTCATAATATATTTTAATTTAATATTTATGAAAATGAATGCACCTACCAAACTAAAACACTTCTTCTTAAGATAGATTTACAAAGGTAATATTTATATAGGAAATAAAATGTTAAAAAAGTGCTATTTATTTAAAATGTCTATTCTTCTATTATTTCTTCTACTAATAATCATCAACCCTGTTTAATTATATTTTCGAATTTTCTATTATTGTTTCATTGAATAACTGATATAATAATGTGTTTACTTTGGCTGTAAAACACTATCCTTATTCATTTAAAATAACCATATAAAATTCATTACGTATAATAACATTAATATTGGTGAAATGATTTCTTAATAAAAAAATAATCCCTTTTTATTATTTCATTAAAATAAATTAGTAATTTTGAACATTAGATATAAGAACCAATGGTATATTGCATCAAGTAATGATGCAATTTTCGTCTATAATCAATTTCTGATATAAGTATTGACTATTACTATAGAATAAAAAATTACAATTAAAATAAAGTATATGAAAAAGAGTTTATTTTCTGTCTTTTCACTTTGTTTATTAAGCATCTTAAGCTGGGGACAAACAATTATCAATCCCGGTGATCTTGTTATCTTGGGCATAAATGCAAATGTGGCAGGTAATACTGTTGATGAAATAAGTTTTGTATGTTTTAAAGACATCACGACCGGAACAACATTTCAAATAACAGATCAGGGATATGAACGTAGTTATGTAAATTTATGGGGAAGCACTGAAGGTGGAGCCACATTAACCAGAACGGGAGGGACAATTCCCGCAGGAACCATAATAACCTTCCGAACCGATCAACCTTCGCCATACATTGTATTTACATACCCTGATGCAGCATGGTCGGTGGCAAATCTAGCAACCAGTTGTACTGCAAGTTTGTTTAATATAAATGATGGCGGCGACCAGGTTTACTTCGCACAAAATGGGCATTGGGTTCATAATTCTATTACTACGCAAAGTGATAGCTTCCCCGGTTCAGGGGGAAGAATGTTATTTGCTTTTTCTACATCAGGTGCTTGGGTTGCACTTGGTAATTCAACACAGAAATCAGCTTTATACCCCGGAATGTCGTGCTATAGTATGGCACCTACTTCTGCTACTAATTGGATTATGTACAGCGGACTCATGACAGCAGCTACACAAAAAGACTGGATAAGCAGAATAAATACTGTAACAAATTGGACAACTTATCCAAATACTACGGATTATTTAACACAAGCAGCTTCGGAATTATATAATAAATCCATTCCGATAATTCCAGGAACAGATGCAGACTGGACACCACATCCTGATACATTATGCCAATCTGCGTCCCCAATTAATCTTAATTCATTGATAAGTGGACTGGGATTAACAGGTGGAACATGGAGCGGAACTGGAGTTACAGGTAATATGTTTAATCCTGCCGGATTAAATGGCACATATAATATCACTTACACTAATGATTGTCCTTGTTGTATTTCACAAACACATACAATAACGGTAAACTCAGTAGTTGTTACCGCTGGGAATAATAATCCGTTATGTTCAGGAAACACGTTAAATTTAACATCAGAACCAAGCGGAGGAGCTAGTTATAGCTGGAGTGGTCCAAATAGTTTTACAAGTTCCTCCCAGAACCCATCAATACCCAATGTAACTGCTGCCGGCAACGGAACATATACTGTTACTGTTACAGATGATGGCTGCTCATCAACTGCTTCTACGGCTGTTATTATTAACCAAAGTCCATCAATCACTGCCGGGCCTTATAACATAGCAAACGGAACAAGCACTACAATAAACTCAACAGTAACAGGAGGATCAGGAACATATACATACAGCTGGGCGCCATCTACTTATATTGCAGGCAGTACTACTGTTCAAAATCCCGTTACTACAAATTTGACAGTTACAACAGGCTATACTGTTACTGTAACTGACCAGACAACGGGTTGTTCCGGCACTGACCTAGTGATTGTAAATGTTGTTGGTAGCCCGCTTAATGTGACTTCACTTACAGTATCACCTTCGGCAATATGTTTAGGAGATTCAACACAAATTCAGGCCACAGTAACAGGTGGTTCTGGTACTTATACATATACTTGGGGACCTGCATCTGGGTTAAGCAGCACAACCATATCAAATCCTATTGCAAATCCAACTGTTACCACGCTATATACAGTTACCGTAAATGATGGCCTTAGTACGGTTGCATCCCCAGTAACAATTACAATTTTTCCTTTGCCAACAGTAAATGCCTCAAGCAATTCTCCTGCCTGTGAAGGCAGTTCTTTAAACCTTACATCCAGCGGAGGATCAGTTTACAGCTGGAGTGGACCTGGCAGTTTCTCAAATTCAAATCAGAATCCAAACATCGTGAATGTTTTACCTGCGTCGAGTGGAAATTATATCGTAACAGTTACCGATTCAAACGGCTGTTCTGCTACTGCTCAAACCACTGTTGTAATAAATGCAAATCCGGCAGCTACTGCTTTAAGTAATACACCATGTGAAGGACAAACTATCAATTTATCTTCAGGCGGAGGTTCTTCTTATAGCTGGAGTGGACCAAACAGTTTCTCAAGTTCAACTCAAAACCCAATAGTACCTAGCGCAGATACTATAGTGACTTCCGGAACTTATTTTGTAACTGTAACTGATGGGAACGGTTGCTCATCAACTGCACAAACTATAGTTTCGGTAAATAGTAATCCATTAGCCACGGCATCAGGCAATACTCCTTGTGAAGGACAGGCATTAAATTTAAATTGCTCAGGAAACTCATCCAATAGTTATAATTGGATTGGACCTGATGGTTTTTCAAACTCTAATCAAAATCCTACAGTGATCAATGCAGATACATCCTTAAATGCAGGAACATATTTCGTAACTGTAACTGACGGAAATGGATGTTCATCAACATCACAGACCAATGTAACAGTCAATAGCAATCCGGTAGCCACTGCAACAGGCAATACGCCGTGTGCTGGACAATCATTAATTCTTATTTCGGGTGGTGGCTCCAGTTATAACTGGTCTGGGCCTAACAGTTTTTCCAGTTCTACTCAAAGTCCTATGATTAGCGGAGTAATACTTTCCGATTCCGGAACATATCTTGTTACTGTTACTGATGGAAATGGATGCTCAGCAACCGCTCAGGCCTTGGTTAATGTAAATGCAAATCCAACTGCAACAGCATCAGGAAATACTCCATGTGAAGGAAAAACATTGAACCTAACTTCTGGTGGTGGTTCTACATATAACTGGGCCGGGCCAAATAGTTTTTCCAACTCTTCTCAAAATCCCAGTATTAGCGGAGCAATATCATCCGATGCAGGTATATACACTTTAACTGTTACTGATGTTAATGGATGTACAGCAACTGCACAAATTACTGTCAGTATTAATGCTAATCCTACAGCTATCGGTTCCAGCAATACACCTTGTGAAGGACAAACACTAAACCTCACTTCCGGAGGTGGATCTACTTATAACTGGGCAGGGCCTAACAGCTTTTCAAGTTCAGTTCAGAACCCATCTATCAGTGCTGTTTCTATGTCGGCTGCCGGGACATATACTGTTACTGTTACGAATACTCAAGGATGTACGGGAACTGATAATATTGTGGTAAATATAAACCCATTACCTGTGGTTTCATTTCATGTTCCTGAAAATGACTATTGTATAGATGCAAACCCGATTATTCTAGTAGGCTCTCCTGCCGGTGGTAGTTTTTCCGGAACAGGGGTAACAAATGATAGCATCTTTAATCCTTCTGTGGCTAACATAGGGCAATATGAACTGGTTTATTCTTATACGGATACCAACTCCTGTTCTAACAGTGACTCTACACTTGTTTCAGTAACCCCTGTTCCAACTGTGACAGTACAAAGCGGAAGTGACCCCACCATACAAGTATACACAGGAGAGGTTGTAACAATAACAGCAACTCCTGCAAATTATCCAAACTATAGCTTTTATATTGGAGGAAAGTTGGTGCAATCAGGAGCATCAAACATATATCAATCCAATTCTTTTGTAAATGGAAACACTACAGTAGTTATTTATGCTTCTGAAGCTGGGTGTATCGAATCTGATTCTGTAATCCTTAATGTAAAACCTATACCAAATGCATTTATTCCAAATGGGACTGATGCTGAGAATCAGATATTCTTGAAAGGACTGGATATTCAGATATTCAACAGATGGGACCAGTTATTATATAGTGGTACTGACGGATGGAATGGTGAATATAAAGGTAAACTGGTTTCTGCGGGTACTTACTTTTATATCATTACTCTTACTAACTTTGATAAATCTACTTCTACTCTTAAAGGTCCTGTTACGGTAATTGCTTCTAAGTAATTAAATTGTCATTGAATAACAAGCTGACTATTATCAAATATATTTCCATTAATAGAATGGATGGATATATAATAAATTCCTTTACTAAATTTGGAGATATTATATTCTAATTTATTATTTCCTTCGAATACCTTTTGTTTATTAGTGCAAACTTTCTGACCCAGATAATTTATCAAGTCGATAAAAACAATAGTTTCTTCAGAAGCATTTATTGTAAATGAAACTAATTGCGAAGTCGGATTTGGATATAAAGAAGAAATCACATCTGTTGATAATTTTCTTAAATCAATAATGCCTGTTCCTAAAGTGGTTAGCTGGCTTCCTGACAAACCAGGGGTTTTATAACAAGGGCCGGATGAATTATATTCATAAACTGAAAAATAATATTTTGTATTTGATGATAGACCTGTTATTGTCGCTGAACTTGCAGCGCCTGAATAAACGACATAATTCCCTGTTCCAACCTGTGAACCCGAACCAAATATCGTATTAGCTGTGTAAGCTGTACTGCTTACAGGATCCGAAGTTACCGCACTGCTGGCTCTGCATAAAACAATTACATTATCTCCGCTACCGCGAGTCCAGCTCACTGTTAATGAAGTAGAGCTAATATTTGAAAATAACATATTTGTTGATTGATTTATAGGAGTTGTGCATGCAGATGTGCCGCAAGTAATACTTACATCATCAAAAGCAAGGTTACCGGCACCTTTAGTATATGTAAACCTGAATTGGGTAAAACCTGCAACTAATGCGGGCGATGAAGAAGACGTGTAAGATTTGGAAGTCCCAACCGTAGGAAGAGGATTTATATTTTCTATTGTTGTCCATGAACTTCCACTTAAGCCTTCTACAAGTAATGCGGAAGTAGAATTAGTTGATACTCCTTTGATCCAGAATGATAATGCTATTGCTTCAGAAACAACCGGTGTTGTGATAACATCTCCCGGTAGCATCCATTTTTATAGAAGGAGAGGCAATGCCATAATTACCCGATGACGTATAAGTTGAACTAGATTCAATATTTGTAAACGTCCAGCCTGTAGGTGCCGTAGGCGGAGCTACAGCATCAAATCCTTCGCTTATGCATGTTGAAGTGGTAGTGCAATATTGCGACGTCCATATCTTACATACATACTCAGGATGGTCAATAAAAGGGTTCCTATTATGCTGGGGCGTGCTATAATAAATACTGTCATTCCTGTTAATTTCTTTTTGGCTCACTGGATCATTATTGTTCCAGGTTACCAGCATATCAATGAACCATTGTTTAAAATTATTTCCTGTAGCATTAATAACATATTGGGCTTCTGTTCCCGGGTAATTATTAACCCAGGCACTTAAACTGTCCATATATCTTGTTGCAATATAAAGATAAGCACGTGCAAAATCTCCTTTATAACCATCAATTGGTTCGAAAATTGTACCGGTGTATCCCGGCCAAGAACAAGGACCCACCTTGCTTCCGTTAGTTGATGTAAAAGTAGGTGAAGAAGTTTGCCCAACTGGGTGATCGCTTTTCTTATCATTCACATACATATCAGCAGGAAATAAATGATGAAGGTCAGTATATTGTGGATGTCCGGCATTATCAATTCCGTTCCACCATGAATTCGGAACACAATGTTCCCTTGCATAACAAGTTCCTTCTGCAGAAGCAGAACCTGATGTGCATTGATTGGTAAAAACAGTATAATTATATACTGGAGTACCACTTGGAATGTCAGAATACATGTCCCAGACAATGGTATCTTTTGGGGCTGGTCGTACATCAGTCACAGCAAAAGCATGCCATACATCCATATTTGAAGAGCTAGAGGTATAAGGTAGTTTAACCTGCCCATTAGCTATTATATCCCGCAACGCTGCCCTAAGTGTATCACCTGTTTTTCCTGTAGCATTATTATAATAACCGGCAGGTATTTGCCCAATACTATTAAATGGAACAAGTAATAGTATTGTTACAAGTAAAAATAATCGTTCTTTTAGCCTCATAGTTATGGTAGTTTTGACAAATCAATCTTCCGCATATATCTCAAACCTTTTCATACAAACAGGTAGGAAGTATTTCCGTATTATATTGCTAATCCAATATTAAATAAGTAAAATTTTACTTATTGCAAATATAATGGATTGAAATGGCTTTGTCAATTTTAATCAATAAATAAATGTTATCATTGGTACAAATTGCAAGTAATTTTAATTTAAGGAAAGCATTCAATTCTGCTAATAATGGGGGTTACGAGAAAAATTTGCCAATCTTAAATTATAGGTTAAAAGTCTTTTTTTTTACGGTTTAAAATATTCCTCTGAATACTCTTTTCAACTTAAATAGAAACCACCTAAACTGTTTAGGAGATATTACGTAGTCTTTTAAGTGAATTTACGTATTTATTTTAATGTAAGCTTTTACCTGTTTGGTGTAAGTGTTTTAAAAGTTGATTCATCAAAGTCTTTCCTTCTTACTGAATTAACAAGGCTTTGGTAGAAAATTTAACTTGACTTTATTGTTTTTCTTGCTTAAATTTATAAGCGAAAACCAGACCATAATAAAGTAATAAAATGAAAGGACTTTCAAATACCAAAGCACAATCAGGTAAATCTACTTGCAATAATGGAGTAAATCTACTCTTGAATGCATACTACCTGTTGAAGTAACTTTGTATTGAAAGATGAACCAAAACAGAAACCATTAAAAACCATATACTATGAAAACACTAAAATATATTTCCGCAGCTACCTTAGCATTACTCCTTATTAATGCTATTGCTATTAACCATGTGTCAAATTTGAACACTTCTTCTGATTTTAAATTCCTTGCAAAAGGCTTTTCCACTACAACTGTGGCAACGGATGTTAACCAACTGGGTGATGAAATTAATAGTGGGCAGTCAAACTCATTCCCTATCTATGTTTCTGAGATCAACCATGGTCTTTTCTATTATACTGACACCAAAAACAGTAATATGGAATTGGTTAGCAGGGATTTCTTATTTTCCAGTTTCGACAGTAAGACATCTACCTGGACAAAACCTATTAATCTGGAAAAAGACTATGCTTCTTTCCAGGAGATCAATAAGAATATGAATTTCCAGGAGATATTCATTACTATTGATAATGATATTTATTCCGTTGACTTAAGGAAAAGTTCCTTTTCTCCTCATAAGTTGAATATCAACACTAAATATGTGGAGTGCAGTCCTTCTTTAAGTCCTGATGGCAATACCTTATACTTTGTTAGTGACAGGCCTGGTGGTTTTGGCGGCAAGGATATCTGGTCTTCTGAAAGATTATCAAGCGGTAACTGGAGCGAACCTGTTAATCTTGGAAATAAAGTTAATACTTCAGCAGACGAAGAATCTCCTTTCATGATGGCTGACGGCGCTACCTTGTATTTCAGTTCAAAAGGCCCTGCAAGCATGGGTGGTTTTGATATTTTCAGCGCTACATTGAATGATGATGGTTTCTGGTCGATGCCTGAAAATCTTGGTGCTCCTGTTAATACTACAGGTGATGACTTTTATTATATCACCGATACTTATGGCAAATGTGCTTTCTATTCTTCTGACAACTCAAAGCATGGCAAACAGAATATCTATTGCGTTAATTACAAAAAGTAAAACCCATCTTTTCATTACTCGTTAATTGCCAGAACGGGGTTGCAATAAATTGCAACCCCGTTCTGCTTATGTAAACCTGCCTTAAACCTTTATTTAAATCTATCGAGCATTTTATCTAGAATTGCTCTTTGCTTTTTTGAATAGATGTAAACATCATTTTCAATATCGTCGTTATCATTTGTTATTTTGTCAAAATTAGGATCCGTACTTTTTGCTTCTTCCAGATATTTCTTCGCATTCACGGTATCATTTCTTTCATAATACAACAAAGCCAAACCAATTATAGCATCAAGCTGCTTATCGTTTTCTTCCAGACATTTATTAAAATAAATCTTTGCCTTATTAAAATCATCTTGTTCCAAGTAGAACCATGCAGCATTATCATTTAGAATGGGATTCAGCGAATCATAGCTTAACCCTTTACATGTAAAATAAATAGCCGAATCATATTTATTTATTTCAGAAAAATCAAGGCCGAGACCTACATAAGGGCCAAAATAAGATTGATTCAAAGAAATTACTTTTCTAAAATCGGCATTGGCTTCATAGTATTCTTTTAATTTACGTCTTGCTCTTCCACGATCGCAATAAGCATAAGAATAATCAGGGCTAATTTCTATTGCTTTATTAAAATCAGCAATAGCTTCATTATATTCTTTTAATTTACATTTCGCAACCCCGCGATTATTATATGCATAGACATTATTTGGATTAAGCTTTATGGCAGTAGTAAAATCATCAATAGCTTCATTATATTCCCTTAATTCAAATTTTATTCCGCCACGATCGTTATATCCACTAACATTATTTGGGTCAAGTTTAATGGCTGAAGTAAAATCTTCGATTGCTTCACTATATTTCTTTAATCCCCGATTTGCAGCACCACGAAAGTTATAGGCATAAACATCATTAGGATTAAGTTTTATAGCTTTATCAAAATCAGCTATGGCATCATTATAATTCTTTAAGGCAAGTTTTGCAGTACCAAGTCCATTATATGCACGGTCATCAATAGGGTAAAGCTCTAATACTTTGTCATAATCAGCAATGGCTTCTTCATATTTATGTAATTTGTATTGTGTTTCTGCACGGTCGTAATAAGCAAAATAATCGGGTTTGAGGGTTATCGCTTTATCAAAATCAGCAATGGCTTCGACATATTCCTTTAGATTATATTTAGCTTTGCCTCTGTTTTTATAGGCTTCAGAGAAATCAGGACTAAGTTCTATTGCCTTATCATAATCTATAATGGCTTCTGTATATTCCTTTAATTTATCTTTTGCATTGGCGCGTCGGAAATAAGCATCAATGTAATCAGGCTTTGTTTCTATGGCAATAGTATATTCAATGATAGCGCCAGCATAATCCTTATCATGGAATTTAGCATTTCCGGTTTTTAGATATTTTTTCGCAGGTTGGGAAAATGAAGGACAATATATAGCCAATGTAAGAAGAAGAAAAATAAATTTGAATTTATCAGCCATTATTATCCTAATAAAAGGTATTTATTTTCATCAAAAATAAAAAATTCTATTAAATAACATAACGAATTTGACAAGATACAATAATTTACAATTGAAAAGATAAGAGTTTTGCTAAATGATAATCATCATTGCAATTTGATATTATCTGTCATCTGTTTTCGATTTAAAGTATATTGATGAGAAAAAATATTTTTCGCATTTGAATATAAAAATATTTTATATTTACAGTTTATTATGCCAAATGAAATAATGAAGTTGTCAAAAGTTGAATGTTGAGAAAACACCAATGGCAGATAAATATTGAGAATCAATAAATAGTACCATTGGTGCAAAAAAAATGATAAACAAAGTTATAATAAAAAAGAGATTTGTCCGCATTTAAAATTCGGAAATTTATTAGGCAACACGAAAGTTGAGGATTATCAAGTGGTAGAAGCCATATTATATAGATTAAAAACGGGTTGTCAATGGCGTCAATTGCCATTAAAGCAATTTTTCAAGAAAAAATATCGATGGCAAAGTGTATACTTTCATTTTCAAAAATGGAGTAAAGATGGGAGTTGGGAAAAAGTGTGGCGTTCCATTTTAGAAAAGCACAAACATCTATTGGATTTGTCAAGTATTCAACTGGACGGCACGCAAACGCCGACAAAAAGAGGAGGAGAAGCAACAGGATTCCAAGGACGAAGACATTGTATAACGAGCAATCTATTGATAATTGCAGATAATCATGGTACCCCTTTGGCTTATAGTGAACCCGTAGCTGGCAACCATAATGATGCCTATCATTTGGTCGATACAGTGGACAGAATGTTGAGTAATATTCGGTCTTCGAACATCAAGACAAATGGCTTATTCTTAAATGCTGACGCAGGCTTTGATATAGATGATTTCCGAAATTTCTGTAGTAGGAATGGTATCATCGACAATATTCACCTAAACAAAAGAAATGGATGTATATCGGAAAATGTCTTTGACCATTTACTATACAAGTGTAGGTTTGTTATTGAAAGAACCAATGCCTGGCTTGATGCATTTAAGGCATTATTGGTTCAATTTGAAACAAACACAATTCATTGGAAGGCTCTGCATCTTTTGGCATTTTGTGTGATTTTATTACGTCAACTTTAAACAACTTCAATTAAAGTTATCGAGTAAACCAAATTAATCACAAGAATTAATCAGCTATGAAACCAACAAATATCATTATTTTAATGCTTATTCCTTTATTTCTGTTTTTAGGAAAAGATAGCCAGTCACAGGGTTTACGTGATACCATTGTTACAAAAAATAAAAAAAATATTATCTGTAAGGTTACAAAAATCACCGATACAGATATTGAATATAAGAAAGACACGGTATCTGATGCAATTATATATACAACTTCCAAAAATGATGTGATGGAAATCAGGCTTGGAAATGGCAAAATAGAAACAATAGTACCTGATGAAATGGAAATGAATCATGAAGCTCAAATCATAAATAAAAGATCTTCAATAAAAGTTCACTTTTTCTCTCCTTTATATCATTATCTTGCCTTCACTTATGAAAGATCGATACGAATGGGAACTAACTTAGAAGGTACATTTGGATTAATAAATACTTCAATGTTTAATTTTAGTTCTAATACAAATGTAAATCCCGTAATGGGTGGTACCATAGTGATAGGTCCTAAATTTATACTTGGACACAGCTTTTATATCAAAGGAATGAAATATTCCCACCCTCTAAAAGGAAGTTATATAAAACCCGAACTTATCCTGACTACATTTACAGAAAAGGGTTTAAATAACTATTACGGGCCTACATATTCTGGTCAACCCACCAATCTAAGAACCAATAGTGTTGCAATATTACTCACTTATGGCAACCAATACATTCTTGGAAATATTCTAACATTTGGCTTTAATTTCGGAATAGGGTACGCTTTTGTATATGCTAATTATACCAATCCTCTTGTAAATAATTATATGACTGATCCATCATCCAATATTTCTAATCTTTATAATCAGGAGAAGATTCCTGACATCCCATTAAGCTTCACAGGCAGTGTAACTATTGGTTATATATTTAAATAAAGAAAACTGGATTAAGAAGGTTTGGCAAAAGGATACAGTTTATTCAAATATCTTCTCCAATAAGCGTAGCCGGAGTGCAGCGCATAATGTTTACATTAACATAATCGCCGGCTTTAAAATTCTTCCTGGGAAATATTACAACCTTATTCTGGCTGTTCCTGCCCGAAAGAAAGTCTTTCGATTTGCGTGATTCATTCTCAACAAGAACTTCAAATGTTTTACCTACATCTCGTTTATTGCTCTCGTGCGAAAGCTTTTGCTGAAGCTCAATAACTTCCTGCAAACGCTTAGATTTCACTTCTTCGGGAACATCATCCTTATACTTACCAGCAGCAGCAGTACAGGGACGTTCGGAATACTTGAACATATATGCATAATCGAGCTTTGCCCATTCCATCAGCGAAAGGGTTTCATTATGGTCATCGTCAGTTTCACCACTGAAGCCGCAAATAATATCAGTACTGATGGCGCAATCGGGGATATATTTCCTGATGGCTTCTATCCTTTCCATATACCACTCACGGGTATATTTCCTGTTCATCATTTTCAATATTCTGCTACTGCCCGATTGCACAGGCAAATGAATGGAACGACAGATATTGGGATGTGCTGCAATAACCTTTAATAATTCATCCGAAAGATCTTTTGGGTGCGATGTGGCAAATCTAATCCTGAGGAAAGGGTCAATCAATGCAACATTTTCAAGAAGTGAAGGAAAATCAACGCTATTGTCTTCCCATTTATATGAATTCACATTTTGTCCAAGCAGTGTTATTTCCCTGTATCCCTTTTCAAATAATTCTTTTGCTTCACTGAGAATAGTTTCAGGGTTTCGGCTACGCTCCTTTCCGCGAGTATAGGGCACTACACAATAAGCACAGAAATTTTCACAGCCACGCATAATGGAAATAAAAGCAGAAACGCCATTACCGCCAAGCCTCACAGGATTAATGTCGGCATACGTTTCATCAGCTGACAAAATCACATTTATAGCTTTTTGCCCTTCATTAGCTGTATTAATAAGCTTCGGAAGATCGCGGTACGCATCAGGGCCAACAATAATATCTACCGATCTTTCATCAATTAACAGTTGGTCTTTTAGTCTTTCAGCCATGCATCCAAGAACACCAATAAGCAAGTGAGGTTTCTTTTTCTTAAATGATTTTAATTCGGAAAGTCTTTTCCTGACACGCTGCTCGGCATGCTCCCTTATGGAACAGGTATTAACAAAAATAACATCAGCTTCATTAACATCAGTTGTGGAGCTGAAATCAGCGTCCTTCATCACTGATGCGATGATCTCGCTGTCAGAAAAATTCATCTGGCAGCCGTAAGTTTCTATATAAAATTTCTTTTCGCTCACTTATAAAACTGAAACAGTTGGAAAAAGATTTTTTCAAAAGCGTTAAACCGCCCGCAAAACTAAGTAAAAAACGACACCTTATTATAGAAATTAACAACAAGAAAGAAAAAAATATTGGCTTTGATTAAAGTAATTCATTTTCTTTGCAGGAATTTTCAACAAATATTTTCTAACATTTTTCAAATGGCAAAAAACCTCGTCATCGTTGAATCACCTGCAAAAGCAAAGACAATTGAAGGTTTCCTCGGAAAGGATTTTGTAGTAAGATCCAGTATGGGGCACGTTCGCGACCTTGCAAAAAGCAAGACCAAAGAAGATACCCAGGGACTTGGGGTAGATATAAATAACGGATTCAAGCCAACCTATGAGATACTTGATGATAAAAAGACGATCATATCCGAACTGAAAAAAATAGCTAAAAGCTCAGAAGTTATCTGGCTTGCGACTGACGAGGACCGTGAAGGAGAAGCAATATCATGGCACTTGGCAGAAGCTTTAAAACTTGATGTAAAGAAAACGAAAAGAATTGTATTTCATGAAATCACCAAGTCGGCCATTACTGAAGCTGTTGAAAATCCAAGAACAATTAATATTGACCTGGTAAATGCACAACAGGCACGCCGTGTACTCGACAGACTTGTTGGTTTTGAATTATCTCCTTTGCTATGGAAAAAAGTAAAGCCATCTCTTTCTGCAGGACGCGTTCAGTCGGTTGCTGTTAGAGTAATTGTTGAGAGAGAAGAAGAAATAAAAGCATTTAATACTATATCTGCATATAAAGTAACTGCTAACTTTGATATAGATAAAAACGGGCATACTGTTGTTCTTGAAGCTGAATTACCTAGCAGGTTCGGCAAGAAAGAAGATGCCATTGCCTTTCTAAAAAGATGTATCGGGGCTGATTATAAGATCGGTTCTACAGAAACAAAACCGGCTAAGAAATCACCGCCTCCGCCTTTTACTACATCTACTTTACAACAGGAAGCAAGCAGAAAACTTGGGTATTCGGTTTCCAAAACCATGACCATTGCACAACAGCTTTACGAATCAGGAAAGATTACTTACATGAGGACTGACTCTGTAAACTTATCAAATCTTGCTCTGGATATGGCAAAGAAGGAGATCACAACTTTATATGGAAGTGAATATGTTAAGACCAGACAATATGTAACAAAATCAAAAGGTGCACAGGAAGCGCACGAGGCAATACGTCCATCATATTTTGATCAGTCAAGCATAGACGGCGAAAGTTCGCAGAAACGTTTGTACGACCTGATCTGGAAGCGCACCATTGCTTCGCAAATGAGTGATGCAGAACTTGAGAAGACAAATGTAAGCATTGATATTTCGACTACTCCGGAAAAATTCATTGCTCGCGGTGAAGTACTGAAATTCGAAGGGTTCTTAAAAGTATACATGGAATCCTCAGATGATGAAGAAGACGAAACTCAGAAAAATATGCTGCCTCCTTTGAAGGTAGGAGAATTTCTAACTCTTAAAGATATATTGGCATTAGAAAGATTTACGCAGCATCCTCCAAGATATTCGGAAGCAAGCCTAGTAAAGAAACTTGAAGAACTTGGAATTGGTCGTCCTTCAACCTATGCACCAACCATAAGTACCATTCAGAAACGTGGATATGTAGTAATTGAAGACAGACCCGGTGCTGAAAGAAGCTTTACATCAATAGTTCTCAAAAAAGACAAAATTACTGAACAGCTAAAATCAGAAGTAACAGGTAATGAAAAATCAAAACTGTTTCCTACTGACATTGGCTCACTGGTGAATAGATTCCTTATTCAATATTTTGATAATATCATTGATTATAATTTCACTGCAGATGTTGAGAAGGAATTTGATGAAATAGCACAAGGGACTAAAGTTTGGAATAAAGTGATCAGTGAATTTTATTTCCCGTTCCACAAACAGGTTGAATATACTACTAAGAACTCGGAAAAAGTAAGCGGTGAAAAACTGCTGGGAAAAGACCCTGAATCAGGGAAAAATGTTTTTGTTAAAATAGGAAGGTTTGGCCCCATTGTCCAGCTTGGAGATACTGAAAATCCAGAAAACGAAAAACCAAGATTTGCAGGTTTGCTTAAGGGACAAAGCATTGAAACAATTACATTGGATGAAGCTATGGAATTGTTTAAACTTCCTAAAAAAGTTGGTAGTTTTGAAGATGCTGAAATGACGGTTTCTATTAGCCGGTTTGGCCCTTATATAAAACATAAAAGCGGATTTTATTCATTAAAGAAAACTGACGATCCTATTACAATAACTGAAAGCAGGGCTATTGAACTTATTCTTGAAAAAAGAGAAAAGGATATAAATAAATTAATTAAAGAGTTTCCTGAAAATAAAGAAGTAAAGGTGCTGAGAGGCCGTTGGGGAGCTTATATTGCTATTAATAAAAATAACTTTAAAATCCCTAAAGATAAAGCGCCAGAAACACTCACCCTTGCTGATTGCCTGAAAATAGCCGAAGAACAAGATAAAGGGGAAACAAAAAAGGTAAAAGGAAAACGGAAGAAATAATCATTTATCATGGATATTTCTATATATTTTGAACCGGTACAGGTAAAAGAGAGAAACATCGACAGGGAATACCATCCCGGTAAGATCTGTGACTCTATTGATACTTACTCTGATGAAAGACATTTCCCTTCACTTGAAAACATTGACATTGCTATTCTTGGTGTAAAAGAGGACAGAAATTCTTTTAACAATCAGGGATCAGCTTTGGCTCCCGACCAGGTTCGTGAATTTCTTTATCAGCTCTACCAGGGAAACAGCAAAACACGAATTGCAGATTTAGGAAACATCAAAAAAGGTTACGAAATTGATGATACATTCTTTGCTGTAAAAACTGTTTTATCAGAATTATTAAAAGCGCATATAATACCTGTAATCATAGGGGGTTCTCAAGATATTACCTTTGCTAATTATCTAGCATATGAAAGCCTTGGACAAATTATTAATATCGCGTCAGTTGATTCAAGTTTTGACTTAGGTAAAGCCGAACAAGAGATTAGCTCAAAAGCATACTTAAGTAAGATCATTATGCATCAGCCTAATTTTCTGTTTAATTATACAAACATTGGTTACCAGACTTATTTTGTTGATCAGGATGCAATAGAGCTGATGGGAAAACTTTATTTTGATGTGTACCGGCTCGGGTATGTAAGATCCAACCTTGAAGAAGTTGAACCATTTGTTAGAAATGCGGATCTATTGACTTTTGATATTTCATCAATTCGTCAATCTGATGCTCCAGGAAATGCGAATGCATCTCCCAATGGTTTTTATGGAGAAGAAGCATGCCAGATTGCGCGATATGCAGGGCTTAGTGACAAACTAACATCAATAGGTTTCTATGAATTAAATCCAACCTTCGATAGTGGTGGGCAAACTGCACATCTTGTTGCCCAGATGATATGGTATTTTATTGACGGATTCTATAATCGCAAACATGATTTTCCGTTAAAAGAAAAGGATGCTTACTTGAAATATAGGGTTTCCATTAAAGATCACAAATACGAAATCATTTTTTATAAAAGCAAAAAAAGTGACAGATGGTGGATGGAAGTTCCCTGCCCGACCAACCTGAAAAGCAAGTATGAAAGACATTACCTAGTTCCTTGCTCATACAAAGACTACCAAACTGCATTAAAAGAAGAAATGCCTGACCGCTGGTGGCAGGTATATCAAAAACTGATGTAGATTTTCCCTATTCTTTTATTACTTATAAATTCATTTGTTTATTTTAAAATTTATTAGCAATTATGCATAATTGCAAAATATTTCATATTTTTACCGAAACTTTATTAAAAAGTGTGTGTATAAAGATATTAAAAACATATTGAAAAAGAGGATTATACATTTTTTTTAACAAAAACAATGTGTAACTTTTTGTTAATTAAAAAATATTTTTGTTATTTTACACTCCTTTTATTAACAGGCAGTATTACTTAAACATATCTAATATGAAAAGAAATATTACTTTTTTATTTCTCTTATTTGCTGTTGTTATAGCTTTTGGCCAGCAAGAAGCTCAGTTTAGCCAAAACATGTTCAATAATATGGCTATCAATCCTGCTTATGCCGGTATGAATAATTCGATCTGTGCTACATTGTTCGATCGTATGCAATGGGTTGGATTTAAAGACCCTTATAACGGGAATGTCTGGCCAAAAACTCAGTTATTATCTGTTGATGGCAATATAAGTCCTATTCATGGCGGGGTTGGAGTTACAATTATGAACGATCAGCTTGGATTGACAACCAATACTGATTTTAAATTGGCTTACTCTTATCATCTTGCTGCAGGTCCTGGAACATTGGGTATTGGAGCGCAAGTGGGGTTTTTTAATGAAAAAATTGATTTTGCAGGATTTCATCCAATTGATTCAGGTGATCCTTTGCTTAGCTCTGCTTCGAAACAAGGAAATCTGGCAGCAGATATAGCTGGTGGACTTTTCTATAATATTCCAAATAAATTATATTTTGGCATATCTGCAACTCAATTACTGCAATCTAAGGTTAAATATCCATCTCCTTTGGCAGACCCAACTTTGGCTCGTCATTATTATGTATCCGCTGGTTATTATTATCCATTGCCGAGCAATCCTTCTTTAGAAATAGATCCATCTATTTTGATAAAATCCGACTTATCTTCTACTCAATTTGATATTAATGCGCTATTAAAATACAACAACAAATTTTGGGGTGGACTTAGCTGGAGACCCAGCGATGCTGTAGTTATCATGATAGGTATGAATGTTTGGCAGGGGCTTCTTGTTGGATATTCTTACGATGTTACCACTTCTGCAATGGGTGCTGATCATCGCAGTAGTGGAAGCCATGAAATTATGTTACATTATTGCTTAAAGGTTCTTCATGAAACGCATCCTGAAAGTTATCACAATACAAGATTTTTATAATATCTATTGTGTAACCATTATTATAATAAATACGTAAAACGAAACAAAAATTTTAACTTGCACAATATTTTTTATAAATGCAAGTTCTTGAATTAAGAAATAAATAAAATAGGAGTTGCCATGAAAAAAATATTTTTATTTTTAGCGATAATCATATTGTTCGGCAGTTGTGACCATTCGGGCAAAGGATATGTGATTGGCGTTCAAGGTAGAGAACAATGGTATCAACCAGATCCCTATGGAATGTTATTTATTCCCCAAGGAAGCTATAACATGGGAAACAGCGATCAGGATGTTCCATATGCCCAAATATCTGGCTCAAAAACAGTCACACTTCAGGCATTTTATATGGATGAGACTGAAATTACCAATAATGAATACAGGCAATTCGTTTATTGGGTTAGAGACTCCATTGCTCATCGCAAGTTAGGAGAGTCAATTGAAGATCAGCTCATCACAGGAAACGAAGAAACTGGAGAAACATATGATCCTCCATATATTAACTGGAATTCAGATATTAATTGGGGTGATGGCAGAGATGAGGAGCAACGTGATATTCTTGCAACAATGTACATTCCTGAGCATGAAAAATTTTACAGAAGAAAAGAAATAGATCCAAGATTACTTAATTATGAATACTATTATATTGACTTTAAAGCTGCATCTGTAAAAGATTTCACTCAGGGGAATATTCAAGCAGGAGGCTTACACAACAACAGACCTCAAGGTTTAAAAGATAGATCTGTTTATATAAAGAAAGGACTCATTAATGTTTACCCTGACACTTTAGCATGGGTACATGATTATACCTATTCTTTTAACGAGCCTATGACACAAATGTATTTCTGGCACCCTGCTTATGATAACTATCCTGTCGTTGGAGTTAGCTGGGTTCAAGCCAGAGCGTTTTGTATTTGGAGAACTCAATTATTAAATAGTTATTTAGAAGGGCATGATGAGACCTATGTAAATGATTTTCGTTTACCAACAGAATCTGAATGGGAATGGGCAGCACGAGGTGGCCTTGATCTTAGTCCATACCCTTGGGGAGGTCCTTACATAAGGAATAGTAATGGATGTTTTCTTGGCAATTACAAACCTCTTCGTGGAAATTATGCGGATGATGGTGGTGTTTTGACGCTTATTGTTGGCCACTACGCTCCAAACGACTATGGTTTATATGACATGGCAGGAAACGTTTCTGAATGGTGCAGAGATGCATTTGATGAATCTGCATATAATTTCGCTCATGACTTAAATATGGATTATTCTTATGAGGCTAAGGACACCGATTCTCCTGTATTAAAAAGAAAGGTTATTAGAGGTGGTTCTTGGAAGGATGTTGGTTATTATTTGCAGACCAGCTCTCGTTCTTACGAATATCAGGATACTGCTAAATGTTATATTGGTTTTAGATGTGTTGAAACTTATCTAGGACGTGATAAAGGTGATGGACCTAACGCATCAAATGTTTTTAATTAGAAATATATTTAGAAATAAATAAAGTATAAACAAACTAAACTATAATTTGAATTATGAAGAATCTCGTTAGAAGTAAGAAATTTAAAAACTTCATGTCTAAGCTATATGGCTGGGGCGCATCAGTTGTTATCGTTGGAGCTTTGTTTAAAATCCAGCACTATCAGGGAGCCGGAGTTATGCTTATGATAGGTTTAGGAACAGAAGCTCTTATCTTCTTTTTCTCGGCTTTTGAGCCACCCCATGTTGAACCTGACTGGAGCCTTGTTTATCCAGAATTAGCTGGTATGTACCATGAAGCGGAAGGAGAAGATGGTGACGAGAAAAAAAGTATTACTGAAGAATTAGACAAGATGCTAGAAGAAGCCAAAATAGGTCCTGAATTGATTGCGAGCCTAGGAAGTGGCTTAAGTAAACTTAATGAAACCACTTCTAAGTTATCTGATGTTTCTGATGCTTCTTTAGCAACAAATGAATATGTTCAAAATGTTAAGAGCGCTTCCAAATCTGCAGGGGAACTTACCGAATCTTATAAGAAAACTTCTGATGTTCTTAATAAGGATGCTTTTGCTTCCGAAGAATATGTAAGTAGCATAAAGAATGCATCACAATCAGCATCCACTCTAGCAGGTGCATATAACCAAGCTGCAGATATCATTAAATCTGATCTTAATG
Organism: uncultured Bacteroidota bacterium; assembly: GCA_963831005.1. Taxonomy (GTDB): domain Bacteria; phylum Bacteroidota; class Bacteroidia; order Bacteroidales; family CG2-30-32-10; genus CAWHOW01. Next base: position 19,396 of record CAWHOW010000059.1, on the reverse strand, counting down.
CCTCTGAAGAATATGTTAATAGTATTAAATCTGCAACTAAATCTGCTAATGAATTAGCTATCCAATATTCTAAATCAGCTGAATCATTGACTAAATCTGCTCAGGCAATTGATTTTTCAGCTGTTGATGGCAAAGTTTATGGGGAACAAATTCAAAAGGTTTCCACTAATCTGGCTGCACTTAATTCCGTTTATGAACTTCAGTTAAAAGGAACGGATTCTCAGATACAGGCCACAAATAAACTTCAGGACACATTGAACCAATTCATGAACAATCTTGGAGAATCTAACGAAAATACTCTGAAATTTAAAAATGAGATTGCTACCCTCACCAAAAATCTTTCAGCACTTAATAATGTTTATGGCAATATGCTTGCTGCAATGAACGTTAATGTTAAATAGGTAGTAATTAACTTAATTAATTTTTTTAAATTTTAAAACAGAATTAATATATGGCTGGTTATAAAGAAACCCCGCGTCAGAAGATGATCGGTATGATGTACTTGGTGCTGACGGCGCTTTTAGCCCTAAATGTTTCAAAGGACATTCTTAACGCCTTTGTTATTGTAAACAAAGGACTTCAAACAAGTCAAGTTAATACTTCTGCTAAAAATGATCGTACTTATTATGATTTTGAAAATGCAGCAAAAAATAATGCCGGTAAAGTAAAACCTTTTCTTGATAAAGCATATAAAGCAAGAAATCTTTCATCTGCAATGGCCAGATATATTAGGACTCTGGGCATTCAGCTTATTGCTTATACGGACCTAAATATTGCCAAGGACTTGAAAGATTCTACCGTTGATCAACAAAAATGGGCCGAAGCAAAATCAAGATTCGATACATTATCATTGGTTGAATCCCGTGATAATTATGATAAGGCTATGGAAATACTTATTGGGCAAAATGAATCAGATCCTAACGGTGAAGCTTTAACACTTAAAAACAAATTGGAAGAGTATAAAACAAATATGCTGGCATTATTAAAAAGCCCTGATCTTGATAAAGATAAAACTTTTGAAAAGAACTTTCCAATTAATACTAACCCTATTAAAACTCCGGATGAAGGTGTGGTTTCTTGGATAAACGGTAATTTTCACCATACAGTACTTGTTGCTGATGAAGCATTGCTTAACAAAATGCTTATCGATGTTAAAACGGTTGAAAGCGAAGTTATTACAAGATTATTTTCTGCAGTTGATGCGGGCTCTTTTAAATTTGACACTTTGGTCGCCAAAGTAGTTGCAAAATCCAATTATTTACTTTCGGGTGCTGAATATAGAGCTAATATTTTCGTAGCTGCAATGGATACCAAGAAAGATCCTGATATTTTTATTGGTGATACTATCACCCATGCAGATGGCAAAAGACTTGATAAATTTGATCATGGCATGGGCGTATATACTGACGCTGGTGGAATTGGCGAACATAAGTATACAGGATGGATTAGTGTTCTTAAACCAGGTGAAACTACTCCCAGAATTTATAATTTCTCAAGTTCGTATATTATTGCTCCACCTTCTGCTACTGTTTCTGCTGATAAAATGAATGTATTCTATATTGGTGTTATTAATCCGGTAACCGTTTCAGTTCCTGGTGCTGCTAATGATAAAGTTCATCCTGTCATTTCTTCGGGAGGAACAATGGTTCCTAAAGGTAACGGACATTATGATGTATCTGTTACTGCCGGCTGCCCGAGTAATAAAGTTACTGTAAGTGTTATGGCCGACATGGATGGAAAACCTTCACCAATGGGTTCTTCAGATTTCCGTGTAAAACGTGTTCCTGACCCGATTGCAATGATCGCAAACCAAACCGGAGGAGTAATTTCTAAGACTGTATTGGCTGCTGCCGGAGCTATTATTCCTACTATGAAAGATTTTGATTTTAACCTTAACTTTGTAATAAAATCTTTTACCATGACTATAAATTTGCATGGAGACCTAATTGAGATTCAGTCACCGAATAACCAACTTACTTCGGATATGGTTAAAAAGCTTCAAAGCGCACCAACCGGAACTAAAGTGTATCTTGAAAATATTAAAGCAGCAGGTCCTGACGGATCTTACAGAACGTTATCTTCAATCAACCTTAAGTTGTCAAATTAATTTTTAATACAGGGAGGTTATATGATAAAAATAAAATTTTTGATTCTTGTTTTTTTAAGCTCAATACTTGGTTCATTAAGTATAAAGGCACAAGTTATGGATAGTCCTCCCAGGGATGGCGTTTATGATAAAATAAGCGCACCAAATAGGAAACCTATTCCTTATGCTCCCTTGAGAGAAGCAGATGCTATGTGGACAAAGCGTATTTGGCGTACTATTGATATGAGGGAGAAAATTAACCAGCCTTTTTATTACCCAATAGCACCTCAGAATGGTCGAAAAAGTTTTATGCAGGTTGTTGTGGATGCAATAAAAGAAGGCTCAATAACTGCTTTTGATGGAAATGATGATGAATTTAAAATACCCATGACCTATAATCAAATAATTAAAAATCTTTCAGATACAGTCAGGCTACAGAAAACAAGACCATACCCTCCTTATGACACATATGATACTTTGGTAGCAAAAAGTTTTGACCCCACTGCGGTTAAGCAACTCAGGGTAAAAGAGGATTGGTTCTTTGATAAACAACGTTCTGTAATGGATGTTAGAATACTTGGTATATGCCCAATTCTTGAAGAATTTGAAGCAGATGCAGTAACAAAAAAAGGAGATCGTGCCATATTCTGGATTTATTTCCCGGATTGCAGACAAGTATTTGCAAAAGCTGAGGTTTTCAATCGCTTTAACGATGCCGAAAGAAGAACATATGAAGATGTGTTCTTTAAAAGAATGTTCAACAGTTTTATTTACAAAGAATCGAACGTTTACGACCGAAGAATTGCAGAATATACAAAGGGTATGGATGCTTTGCTTGAATCAGAAAGAATAAAAAATGATATTTTCCTATATGAACATGATCTTTGGGAATATTAGGAAAATTTGAAACATAAAGTAAAGGCTGTCACAAAACGACAGCCTTTTTTATTTCACCAGAAAGGTATTGTGAAAATCTTTATCATAAATAAACAGGAAATTACTTGATTTCGGCCACTTAATTATATACTTTTATTTTCATAAAACTGACTTATGAATAACAGAATTTCTGCCCTGCTTGGCCTCTTAATGTTTTCTTTGATCTCATTTCAATCGCAATCGCAATACCTGACTGGAATTGGTGCAAGGTTGGGCACTTCAAATGGTTTAACTGTAATTAGGTATTTTGCTCCCAGGGCACGTGGTGCGGGCGATTTAATTATAGCACATGAATTCAATGGCTGGTGTGGAACCCTGCTGTATGAAGAACATTTCAGCAATCATAATATAAATATTGAACTGGCAAATGTTGGATTCTTTATTGGAGCAGGTGTGCATGCTGGTGCATTTCCGGTAAGTGGTAATGAAAATAAGCAAGGGAAAAATTTCGCAGCAGGAATTGATTTTATTGCAGGAGTAGAATGGAAACTGCCGCATGTTCCGCTGCTTCTAAGCGCGGATATTAAGCCCTATTATGATGTTAATGTAACTGCAAGGGATTTTCTGGATTATTGTATTTCCCTGCGTTATTTATTCTAAAAGTTAATTATACCTGATAAAAAACCGTAAATAATGTTTACGGTTTTTTTATTTTTACATCTTAATAATTTTGTTAACATGCCACACATTTCCGAAACAGCCATTGAGTATCTTAAAGGCGTTGGCCCGCATAGGGCTGAACTGCTTAAGAAAGAGCTCGGCATCTTTACTTTCGGTGACCTTGCTGGCTATTACCCTTTCAGGTATGTGGACCGAAGCAAATTCTATAAAGTAGCAGAAATCAACAGCGACCTGGCATATGTTCAGATCAAAGGATATATTGACAAAATTGAACTGACAGGCGGGAAACGCATTATAAGGATGAATGCTCGCTTTCGTGATGACACAGGTTCTATAGAGTTGGTATGGTTCAACGGGTTTAAATGGCTGAAGGATAAATTCAAAACTGGGCAGCAATATGTTATTTTCGGGAAACCCTCTTATTTCAATGCGAAGCTTAATATAACTCATCCCGAAGTTGAATTGCCCACCGATGATAATGCTCCCATAGTTTCATCATTGCAGGCGTTCTATTCTTCAACAGAAAAACTTAAATCAAGAGCACTCGACAGCAAAGGGATAAGCAAGCTGATGAAAACCTTGCTCATTGCGCTTGAAGGACAAATTCCCGAAACTCTTTCCGCAGAAATTATTCAAAACTTAAAGCTCATTACAAGGGAAGAAGCACTGCTGAATATTCATTTTCCTGCTAATCACGAAAAACTGCAGAAGGCCCAGCTACGCCTGAAATTCGAAGAATTGTTATTTGTGCAGTTAAAACTGCTGAAATTAAAATTAGTCCGTACTTCAAAATTCAACGGGTATAAATTCTCTTCCGTTGGCGCGTATTTCAACGATTTTTTTCATCATCACCTCCCCTTCTCTCTGACAAATGCTCAGAAAAAAGTAATCAAGGAAATCCGTAACGACATTGGCTCGGAAATGCAGATGAACAGGCTGCTGCAGGGCGATGTGGGCAGCGGCAAAACAATTGTTGCGCTTATGTGCATGCTTATAGCCCTCGATAATAATTACCAGTCGTGCCTTATGGCTCCTACCGAAATACTGGCGCAGCAGCATTTTGAAAGCATTAAGAAATTGCTTGCAGGTATGAATGTAACTGTTGAATTGCTTACCGGCAGCACTAAAAAAGCATACAGGAAAAAGCTTCACGAACAGCTTGAAGATGGTTCTCTTCATATATTGGTCGGTACTCATGCGTTGCTTGAAGAGAAAGTGCAGTTCAAAAACCTTGGCTTTGTGGTGATCGATGAGCAGCACAGGTTCGGCGTGGCACAACGTGCAAGCTTATGGACAAAGAACGATAGGCCCCCGCACGTGCTTGTAATGACAGCCACGCCTATTCCGCGAACCCTTGCCATGACGCTGTATGGCGACCTTGATATATCAGTTATTGATGAATTACCTCCCGGACGTAAGCCTATAAAGACGCTTCATTCATACGATTCTGACAGGCTGCGCGTTTTCGGCTTCATGAAAAAGCAGATAAAGGAAGGCCGGCAGATTTATGTAGTGTATCCTTTGATAAATGAATCGGAAACGCTTGACCTGAAATTCCTGATGGATGGCTACGACAGCATTGTTAGGGAGTTCCCTTTGCCCGATTATGCCGTTAGCATAGTGCACGGGCAAATGAAGCCGGGGGAAAAGGAATACGAAATGCAGCGTTTTGTGAAAGGCGAAACCAATATTATGGTTGCCACCACTGTAATCGAAGTCGGTGTTGATGTGGCCAATGCCTCAGTTATGATAATCGAAAATGCCGAGCGTTTTGGTTTGTCGCAGTTGCACCAGTTGCGTGGAAGGGTTGGCCGTGGCGCCGACCAGTCGTATTGCATATTGATGACCAGCCACAAACTTACTTCGGACGGGAAAAAGCGCATTGAAACTATGGTGCGAACCACCGATGGTTTTGAAATAGCCGAGGTTGACCTGCGCCTTCGCGGTCCCGGCGATATTGAAGGCACGCAGCAAAGCGGCATACTGGACCTGAAACTTGCCGATATTGTGAAAGATGAAAAGCTGCTCCGCTATGCGCGGAATGTAGCCATTGAATTGCTGGAAAAAGACCCTTCGCTTACAAAGCCCGAAAACCTTCCTATTGCAAGGCACATTGCCGAACTGAACAGGGAGAAGACAAACTGGAGCCGCATCAGCTAAGGCGAAATTATCTGGAAAAGCTTACACCTTATAAAAGTAGGCAGTAGGCAGGAGCAGTAGGCAGGAAAAAGTTTAATATCCAATATCGAACGCCGAATTTCCAAGTAACTCTTTACTTCATCATTGGACATTGAGTGTTGGATATTGATTATTCTTTTTTAACTACTTACTGCCGCTGCCACCTGCCTACTGAAATAAGGATTCTCAATTTCCAATATCCAATATCGAACGCCGAATTTCCAAGTAACTCTTTACTTCATCATTGGACATTGAGTGTTGGATATTGATTATTCTTTTTTAACTACTTACTGCCGCTGCCACCTGCCTACTGAAATAAGGATTCTCAATTTCCAATATCCAATATCGAACGCCGAATTTCCAAGTAACTCTTTACTTCATCATTGGACATTGAGTGTTGGATATTGATTATTCTTTTTTAACTACTTACTGCCGCTGCCACCTGCCTACTGAAATAAGGATTCTCAATTTCCAATATCCAATATCGAACGCCGAATTTCCAAGTAACTCTTTACTTCATCATTGGACATTGAGTGTTGGATATTGATTATTCTTTTTTAACTACTTACTGCCGCTGCCACCTGCCTACTGAAATAAGGATTCTCAATTTCCAATATCCAATATCGAACGCCGAATTTCCAAGTAACTCTTTACTTCATCATTGGACATTGAGTGTTGGATATTGATTATTCTTTTTTAACTACTTACTGCCGCTGCCACCTGCCTACTGAAATAAGGATTCTCAATTTCCAATATCCAATATCGAACGCCGAATTTCCAAGTAACTCTTTACTTCATCATTGGACATTGAGTGTTGGATATTGATTATTCTTTTTTAACTACTTACTGCCGCTGCCACCTGCCTACTGAAATAAGGATTCTCAATTTCCAATATCCAATATCGAACGCCGAATTTCCAAGTAACTCTTTACTTCATCATTGGACATTGAGTGTTGGATATTGATTATTCTTTTACAAGCTTACTTTATCACCACCATCTTCTTTCCCCCACTACTCTCCCCCGTGGTTTGCAACTGGTAAAAATAAGTACCTGCCGGTAGCTGTGTGTTATCTATTAACACATCTTTAAAAGTATTATCCACTTTGTAACGCTTTACTTCTGTGCCCTGCATATTGTACAAAATTAGTTCTCCTTCTGTTTCTCCTTTAGGCAATTCATATTGCAATGTTACAGTGCCATTACTTGGGTTTGGGTACAAGTTGCTAAGCTGCCCACGCTGTGCCTGCATTAATTGGTTATTTGCTTCTTGTATGGCAGTATTTAAAGTGCCGGGTAAACTATATAGTTTAGCTGTCCCATTAGATTGATGACTCAAAATCATTTTTGTCCCTTGAGAAGTATTAAAGATAGGATATTGTAATTGTTGAACATTAATATTCACCCAAGGGGCCATACTATCTGCTGAAAAAATACAAGTGCCATCTTCTTTATATATCCTAGTGTGTGAAGCACCAGGGCAGTCGCCCCATACATACATAAATTCCATTAAATTATCATTGCCAAATAAATTCTCAGAAAAATAAAGAAAAGTAGCAATTCCGTTACAAGCTTGTGGGAAACTGTCATAGGAAATTTTTTTCATCAACGAATGATTTAAATTATAGACACTAATATATTTACCTGTCTTGTTTATATTTAGGTATTTTTCTCCAGAAACATCTAACTTTACATATACTAACTGTGATGCTATAAAACCAGAACCACCATTCGTCGAGGCACTATCATAAGTGTGTTCTAAAGTAATCTGCGCATTTACCCTCATGCCAAGTATGGCGAGCATAATAATAATGTATATTTTTTTCATATCTAACTGGTTTTAAAAAGCGTAAAGATATAAAATATTAACGCTGTTGTCAAATTCAGTAAAATAAAAGTCCCGGGAAAAACTCCCGGGACTTGGTTCCTGTTGCGCGGGTCTATCTTATTAACTCATGTTACGTAGAAACACATTTTAATTTTTAACCGCAGAGTTCGCTGAGGTTTTACGCAGAGAACCGTTGAGTTAATAATTATTTATCTAATTTCGTTTTCTGTCATTATATTTCTCTGCGTATCTCTGCGATAAATTTTCTCTGTGGTCTCTGCGGTTATTTTCTTTGCGTAACATCAGTTATTAATAAATAGCAGCAACAACTTTAATAATATCCGACATCATGCCAACGGGTTTGTCCTTTTCAAAGTATTGCAGCTTGTACATGCGGGTTTCGGGCTGTGTGCCGGCATTTTTGCGGGTATCAACAAATGGTGAAAAGTTGTAACGCCCATATTCAACCCAGCTAATCGCTGCTTCGGCATCAACCTTGGTTCCTGCCGCTGGGGCGGCGGTTGGAGCTGTATTTACATACACTATAACACCGTCGGCATTGCCTTTTGCCCATTTAATTTTAATTTCAACACCGCTGTTTTCAACTATTTTGCCAACAGGTTTGAGCTCAGTTTTTTCCAAAGGAGTAAGGTTACCCGGAGTTTTTCCCGCCGGAATTATTTTAAGCGACTGCCCTATGGCTTCGGTATAATTCGGACTATTCTTGATCAACTGCACTGTAGTTTCTATCCTCGGGATAATTCCTGCCGGAACCTGTGCCGGGGCAGCAGGCAGGGTAGGCAAACCCGGGTAATTGGTAATAACAGTACCAATTTTCCCTTTTAACAGGGTGTTTTTATACTCCGTCCGTTCGTGCAGTTCAGCTTTAAACAGATCCTCGATATCGAGCAGGAATTTACATGCAAGATAATCGGCTTCAATAGCTGCAATTTGTGCAGGCGTTAACCCAAGGCTTGCGCCTATGGTTTGCAAACGAGATGAGAAGTTGGATAACCAGCCTTCCATGACTCTTTCGGGTTTAGGCAAATAATGTTCTCCCATAATTCTTAAATTTTTAAAGTGAATAATTTATTTTATTTGGTACTCTATACGATTTAAATCGAATTCTATTTGTATTATGACTTACGCAGAGATTCATAATCCTGCCACAAAGTCGCGAAGTCACAAAGAAACACTAATAAATCTTGGTGAAACCTGGTGTCTTTGTGTCATAGTGGCATAATATATTTTGCTTAATCGTTTATTTGCGTAAGTCCTATGTATTAACACTCTATTCCTGTGCCCCGTTCTTCTGTCCCCCTGCCTTATTCTTCTATTCCTTTGCCTTGCTCTTCTATTCCCCGGGGCCGATGCTTCCATCCCCCGTAAAGTTTCCTCTATCCCTCCGCCCGGAGCCTCTGTCCCCGTGCCTTGCTCTTCTATCCCCATGGCTAACTCAGCGCGACAGTGCTCCGCTCTTCCGTCCCCATGCCCCGGGAATAAATCCCTGTGCCCGGCTCTTCCATCCCTGTGCCCCGGACTTGTATCCCCGTGCCCCGCTCTTCGGCATAAGGGCTGTCTGTTCCATACCCGGGGCAGGAACTTCAGGGCAAATGCCCCGAACCTCCGGGCGGAGGGATGGAACGCTGAATCTTTTACCCTGAGCCATTATCTGAATGCTTTGACCCCCGGGTCGAAGGGATGGAATATTGTACCGAATGCTTATATTTTCGGGGCGCATGCCCTGAATAGTTGATAACTCGCTTGTGTTTTGAAATATATTTGCCCGCTGTTGGCTTGCAGCGCTGCCTTTCGCGCAGGCAAGGTATGCTATTGCAGAAAAACAGCTATGCTTCCTGCAATGGCTTCCGGTTTGATGCTTCAGGATAATCCTGCCCTGCTCCGTCTCCGTTCCTAAAACATCACATTTTGTAAATGTGGTCAGTCGGTTCATGCAAATAAAAATGATTATCAAAGGAAATATTATTTCGCATAAGATGTGTTATGCGAATATTATTTTATTGTAAAGAGAACGTTAAAAAATATAATACCCTTTAGACATTGATTATATACTAATTATTTTATCCAAATAATATACAGTTCTTTTCTGACTCACCCCCCAACCCCTCTCTGCAAGCAAAGAGGCGAGCAATCAAGTCCCTTCTCTATTTATAGAGAAGGGATTTAGGGATGAGTCAAAATACAACTATTTTATTGTTCTAAATTGTACGATAGGCAGCCGCTTCGCAGGGAATAAAAAAAAGCCACATCGTAATGCGGCTTTTTTCAGTAAGATAAATGCTTTTAATAGAACAGCAGCCTGTCGTCAACAATTTTTGTGCCCTTTTCAAGGGTGTTATACACGTCGTAGCTAACCCGCGATTTGTAATTCATCATCATCTGGTTCCTTGATGCAGCATAATCTGCGTTAGCGGGCGGCTCGCTGAAGTTATCTATGTACACAACAAATATGGCTGAATTGCCCTGTATAGGTTCCGATAATTCGCCTTTTTTCAATGTGAACAGCGTACCTATAACCTTTGGCTCGGGGCCGTAGCCGGGAAGCGAATACGAGGAGAATGAAATGAAATCGAGGGTATCGAGCTTCTTTCCGTCCTTTGCGGCAAGCTGGTCAATAGTAACGCCGGCTGATTTCATGCCGTTGATCTTCTTGATGATCTGGTCGGCTTTCTTTTCTCTTTTAACCAGCGGTTCAATTTCGGTCTTCACCTGGTCGAGAGAAGGAGTGCCTTTTTCCCTGATTTCTTTGATATAGGCAATGATATATTTTCCCTGCATATCGAACACTTTCGAAATATCATTCTTCTTGGTTTTCTCGTCGTAAATCCAGCGAACAATTTCTCTTGGTGATTCAAGTCCGGCAATATTGTTGCTCATGGGAGTGATGTTCTCGGCCAGTCGCTTGTTCAGCTTTTTGTCAATAACGGTTTTATTAAACTGTTCTACTGTTGTGTTTTCGCCTGCAAATGCGCTTGCCTGCGAATAAACAGCCTGGAAAGTTTCGTTGCTTGGTTCGGCTTTGCGTTCAATAATAGCTACCTGTGCTTTCTTTTCGGGCGACTTTTTCCCGGTAACTTTCAAAACGTGGTAACCAAAAGGTGTTTCAACTACCAGAAGGTCGCCTTCTTTATTTTTGATGCAGGCATCGTTAAAAGGACCGATCATGGTTCCGTCGGCAAACCAGCCAAGGTCGCCCGATTTTGCTTTAGCAGTGGGGTCGTCGGAATTGGTTTTGGCAATATCTTCAAATTTCTTGGGATTCTTTTTCAGAACTGTAAGCAGACTGTCGGCCATTTTCTTTGCCTGGTCCTGTGTACGCGTGATCTTCTCATCAGCCCGCATAGCGCCCTTATAAGATATAAGGATATGGCTTGCTTTCATGGAGTCGGGGCGCATCTGGAAATCAATGACTTTGGCAATGGTAAAAGTAAATTCGGTTTCGTTGTAATAAGGTCCGAAAATTTCGCCCACCTTGGTCTTAGGTTTGAATACAACGCTATCAACAGCCATCGGAAGAGCGCCTTTTTTATAGAATAAGCTGTCGTATTTATCATCTGAATTCTTATTCACGAAAGTGGGCATATCTTTATTATCCACTTTTTCCATTTCGCTTCTTATCTGCTTCACATCATCCGTTACCTTTTTCATATCAGCATCCGAAGGGTTCACATCAAATACCACGTATTCTATATCGCGCGAAGCTTCCTGCTGGTATTCGTGCTTATGCTCGTCGTAGTATTTCTGAAAATCATCCTGTGTAAGGGTAATAGTGTTATCAGGTATGTTTGAATACTTATCGGCAAAGAAACGGAATACAGCTTTTTTGTTTTTTTGCTCAAAATCTTTCTTGGCAATTGCTTTTGGAATATAGATCCCACCTTTAATCAGGTTGAGATATTTATTATAAATACGGTCTGATTTGATTGATTCGAGCAAGTTTTCCCACTGTGCCTTTGTTCCGGGTTTTTGCTGCTCATACTGGTCTAAATTTTGCATGAACGAGCGAACCTGCATAGGGTTGAACTGGCCGGTCTGAGGGTCGGTGAAGTTCTGGATGATCATTTGCGAAGGTTCTTTGCCTGTAACCAGGTCGGAAAGTTCTTCGGCCGAAACATCCATTCCAAGCGCTTCGTATTCCTTGCCAAGAATAATATCCCTCAGGTCATTTTTCCAAATTTGTTCGCGTATCTGGAATTCTTCAGCAGCGGTAACGTTTTCCTTGCCAGATTGCTGCTTTTGCATATCTTTCTGCTCGTCAACCTTAGCTTCAAATTCGCGGTAGGTGATTCGTTCGCCCGCTACCTCTCCAATAATATTACGCTGCTTGTCGCCTTTACATGAAATAATCCCCTTCCTGTCGAAGCTGGTGATAACAAATAATGCAAGAGCTACACCTATAACTATAACAACTAACTTACCTTGTTTGCGGATACTTCCAATTAGAGCCATTTTTCAGAAATTAAATTTAAGGGTGCAAATTTAGAATTAATTATTTGAAATATAAAATATAATTACTTTTTCGTCCTTTAGGTCACTCCATCTCCTTATAATTGGGGATAAAGGTCGTCTTTTTCATTAAAAAAAATCACTTACTTAATCTTCCCTGACGTTAATAGAACCTTTAGGTTTCATAATTTTCCATTTATCAAACCGTTCGTCCGACTGCATGCCTTCGCCCCAGAGGATTTCTTTGCCCGTATTGATCTTAACGAATTTGTCGGAATAAATAGTAGCTTTCTTCTGGTCCCAAACCAAACGCTCTGTGTTCAACTGCTCTTTCCTTTCATTTACCACAATCACATTATTCCTGGCTTCCATCATGTCTGTTTTTTCATAACTGATGGCATAATTGGCGGTAAGCTTAGATTTAACATTCATAAGTGAATCATAAGAATACAATTCCACACCTTTCGGCATTTCGGAATGCGGATTATCTCCTTCGTAACGGTTCACAAGCGGCGCTTTGACTATAAGGACAACTTTGGCTGAATCGCTGTAAATCATTTCCACATTTTTGGATGAATCAACAGGCAGATTATCTTTATTCCCAATATTATTGATAACCTTGATATCATTTTCGCAGGAAACAAAAGCTAAGATAAATAAAGGGAAAATAAAATTTAAAGATTTAATATTCAAATTTAAAAGCATCTCTTATTCGAAATGATGTTTGATGAACCAATATTCATAAACAGAAAGGCTGAATACAACCTGGACGAAATCTTCTTTTACAAGTTCATTATTAAGTGTTCCCCTTTGCCCTGCCTCAATTCCAATATTTATAGAAGTTTTGGAACGCCTTAGGGGCAGTCCCACCCCACAACCAACAGCATATTCCGACAATTGGCTATTATGAAGTTCAAGGTAAGTTTTGTCGTATCTTGCACCTATACGATAGTGCACCCTCCTCCAGTAATTGGATATTATTCCGTTCTTCGGTATATATTCAAAACCAAACGAAGCCGACATGCTATTTTTCAATGAGTCTTTTACTCCGAAATTGGAAAAGTTGGCCCAGTTCTGAAAATGGTAATCAAATCCAACAAGCCAGCTATCGGTTTTGCCAGGAATTTCTTCCTTCCTAAGTGTTACACCGCCGCCAATAGCCTGAGGCAGTACAATTTTACCTTTGGTGTTTTCGGAATTTATTATTGTATCCTTTATTAGCTGAGTTCCGGTTGTTGTAGTGAAAAAACGGTAAGCAAATGAATCCTGCTTTGCTGAAAGATTGGTTGATGCATTATAAACAAGTCCTATTGCCAGCTTATATTTATTATTTATTGATTTTTTACTGTTCCTGATTGTAAACCGTTTTTCATACTGTACCCCGTAATTGAACATAAAATCATGTACCTGGGTGGAGTTTTGTAACTGAACGGCAAGGGCGGAAATAGAATCTGGAAAAGAAATTGTTCTTGTGTTATATAATGTACCGTAAATATAAGAGGCATTAAAACCAACCGAAAGCGACTTTGATAATTTAAACGCATTACCAATATAGAATTGGTTAAGTCCACCCGATCCCTGATACTGGGCTTCCATTACTCCATAATTTTGTTGCGACTGGTAATCAACAATATTATAACCCATGCTGCTGAAAGGCAACATTCCAATACTAGCGCCCCACCATCTTGTAATATGAAAACCAAACACCAGGTAAGCAAGTGAAGTGTAATTGGCAACCTGTTTGGTACCGATGGATTGAAGCTGATCAAACTGAGTATTTAAACCCGTTTCAAACACAAAAGAAAGTGTATCAAATGCAGTATAAGAAGCAGGATTTGCATAATTGACCATGGAAGAATCGCGAAAACCATAAGAAATGCCTCCCATTGAAATATTTCGAATGCTTTGAGTGCTTTGCAGGTCACCTATTCCATAACGCGAATATGGGGAGGCGATATTAATCTGTGAAAAGCTATTGAATGCAACAGATGCAACAAGACAGCAACAAATTAAATAAGATTTTTTAAGATTCATTATAATCCAATATTTCATTTAACCCAACAAGAACAAGTTCGGGAATTGCAAAGATGCTATTTTTTAACCGATCAGCCAAAAACTGATAATCCCCTCCGCAAACTAACACTTTTAAATCATCATATCTATCTCTGTACGAATCAATAACCGAATCAACTTCAAAAAGGAAGCCGTTGATAACGCCAGAAAGAATTGATGTTTCGGTATCGTTACCTGCCAGTTCATAATAATTTCTATGTGATACTAACGGAAGTTTCCCGGTAAAAGTATGCAAGGCATCAAACCTCATTGCTAATCCGGGAGAAATGCTGCCTCCGAAGTATTCTCCCTCTTTGTTTATTAGATCAAAGGTGATACAGGTTCCCGCATCTATGACCAACACATTTTTTTCCGGATACAGAAAATTAGCTGCAATTACTCCAGCTAATCGATCATTCCCAAGTGATTCAGGGGTTTTATAATTATTTTTAATTGGTAACGAAAGCGCTGATGTAAATTCTATCAATCTGAATTTATTCTTCAGGTGGTTTAGCATTTCACCTGGGATCTCCTTTACTGAAGAAATAATAGCTGAATTAACAGGGCTGTAACTACTTGTTATATTATCAAGAAATAAAGTATCAAGTTCTTTGGCAGAAAAAACTTGAATAAGCTGCTTCTTTTCAAAAACGCCAGCTTTAATAAAAGAATTACCTATGTCGAGAACAAGTTTCATTTTTTTAAAAGGGCATCAAAGGTATGAATAATAGTACAAAGAGAACAGAGAATGCAGATACTTCAGAAAAAATATTTTAATATTATAAAAATAGTTTATACATTTGCAGCCCTTAATAAATGATGGTGGGGTAGCTCAGCTGGTAGAGCAACGGACTGAAAATCCGTGTGTCGGCGGTTCAATCCCGTCCCTCACCACAACTCAAAAAAGTACTAAGCCCGACATTTATTTTATGCCGGGCTTCATCTTTTCTAAGATGTTTTTACATTAACTATTTATACATGGATACATTTGAAGCAATTTATTCACGCAGGAGCATTCGTAAATACGAAACTAAACCTATTGAATCTGAGAAAATTCAAAAACTGCTAACGGCAGCTATGTATGCACCATCTGCTCGAAATACTCAGTCGTGGCAATATATAATTATTACCGAGCGAAGTGTATTGCACGCTATTATGGATGTGCACCCCTATGCGCAAATGCTTGCCGAAGCTCCGCTGGCTATATTGGTTTGCGGTGATAAAACCCTTGAACCAAACGATGGTTACCTAAATACCAATTGTTCGGCAGCAACTCAAAACATTTTGCTCGCAGCAAAGGCATTGGACCTTGGAAGTGTATGGCTTGGTGTTTATCCCAGACAGGAAAGAATGAAAGGAATTACCGGTTTATTTAATCTTCCCGAACATATTATACCTATTTCGCTTATTGCTTTAGGCTATCCTGCTGAAAAGAAAATAGATCCGGGCAGATATATGCCTGAAAGAGTACATTATAATAAGTGGTGAGAAAGAACTCCGATTTTGTTTATAATAAAAGTCTTCTTCGAAATTCTAATACTTTACTTTATTCCCAATATTAACATTTGTATTCAACAAGTCATCCAGATTGCATTTGAATTCAAGGGTTTTCTTATCAGAAGAGAGTGTTGAACTTTTATTTGAAAATTTTCTAACTTCTGAAGGGAAATGAAAAATGCTTTTATAATTAATAAGTTTCAAAATACTTTTGTCTGTCAGTTGGTCTTTATATTTATCAATAAAAAGCCTAAGAACAGGGGCATAATTCTTTTTGATCATTCTCCGCTTATTTATCCTTATATAATTTGGTTCGAAAGAACGCTTTTTCAGGTCAACCAATTTATAAATGGCAGCATTCAATTGCTTCTGGCTTTTGAAGTCAAAGCTTACCTCATACAATCCTTTTTTATTTGTTATAGGTTTAATGTTGCTAAGCCCGTCAATGCCTTTTAACATTTCGGCAACTGTTTCCGGTAGATTTTTAATCTGCTTGATTAACGAACCCTGAACATATTTTTCACCCATATCCATTGCCATGCCGCCAAGTTCGCCCATATCCATCCTGAAGGAAAGCGTACCCGATTGATCGGGATTAATGGTTATTTCTTCAACAATATCAATACAACTACTGAAGCAAAACAAAAATGGCAATATAACTATTACAAATCTTTTCATTGCAATCTAATTTGCAACGAATGTAGAAAAATACTTTTAATGGATAGCCAAGCTATTGAAGTTTGAGGAATAAAAGACTTTTCCTAATTTTACAACCTTTAATTTAAATAAACTGTCAGCATAATGATTTATATTATTGACTTTCTCTCTGTGGTTGGGGCTATTGGTTTATTCCTTTATGGAATGAAATTGATGAGCGAAAGCCTGCAGAAAATTACAGGGAATAAACTCAGGTCAATTTTAAATTTTATAGCATCTTCTAGAATAAAAGCTTTGTTTTCAGGCCTTGTTATTACTGCTTTATTACAGGCATCAGAAGTATTAACTGTTACTACGGTCAGTTTTGTAAACGCAGGCATGCTCTCTGTATCCGAATCAATCGGTATTATTTTAGGCGCAAATATTGGCACCACAATCAAAACCTGGGTAATTGCATCTGTTGGGTTCAATTATCACATGGGATATATTGCGTTACCAGTACTGGGCATTACATTTCCTTTGCTGTTATCAAAAAACAGCACACGAAAAAGTTGGGGTGGATTCTTTGTGGGTTTATCGCTTTTATTTGTCAGCCTTGATTTTTTGAGATACTTATTCGATGGAATGCATAATAACACAGTTCTTGTAAACTTACTTTTTCATTTTTCCGGTTTCGGATTTGGCTCAGTTCTTCTTTGTGTTCTTTCAGGAATGATAATTACTGCACTTGTACAATCTTCGAGCGCCACCGTAGCACTAACTATTGTGATGTGCGCAAATGGCTGGCTACCTTTTGAATTAGGCGCAGCCATGATACTTGGAGAAAATATCGGCACCACTATTACTGCAAATATTGCTGCCATAGTTGCAAATGTTTATGCAAAGAGAACCGCTTTTTCGCATACATTGATTAAAGTGTTGGGTGTTACATGGGTATTGATATTTTTCTGGTGGTTTCTGTCTGGTGTAGATTCCATTACAAATTTTATTTCCGATTCTTCGCCAATGAACGATCCTAAAGCCATGCCAATAGGGCTGGCAGTTTTCCATTCGTTATTCAATTTAGTAAATTCATTTATCCTGATAGGTTTTGTTCCATGGATTGCCAAGCTTGCCGAATGGTTCATCCCTTCCAAAAGCAACACCGATGAAAAATTCAGTTTGAAATATTTCGGTTTACAGTTCTCCTCATCCGAACTTATTTTTCTAGAAGCAAAGAAAGAGATCGCTTCATTTGCACTTCGCGGTAGAAAGCAATTTAACCGTATCCCTGAGCTTTTAATAGAAAAAGACGAACAAAAGTATAAACAACTTTCCCAGGTAATAAAAGACCAGGAAGAAGCAATGGATACAAGTGAAGATGAAATTAATGCTTACCTTAACCAGGTTTACCAGGGCGAATTAAGCGAAAATGGACTGAAAAAGGTAAAGTCGATGCAACGAATAGTAAAGGAACTTGAAAATGTAGGGGATTCTGTTTACCACATGGCAAAAAGCATTGACAGGAAAAATAAAGAGAAGGCATGGTTTGCACCCGATCAACGGGATAATCTTAAGAAAATGTTTGACCTGATGTACACCTCCTTTGATGTATTAATAGAAAACCTGGAGAAAGATTACGATAAGGTTTCGTTGGATAAGGCGCAAATGTTAGAATTGCAGATTAACAAATTACGAAGCGATTTGATGAAGGAACATTTTGAAAAAGCTAATTCACCCGAATACAATAACAAAAGCAGTATTATTTATATTGATCTCATTGCCGTTTCCGAAAAAATGGCGGATCATATTTACAATATCAATGAAGCTATTTTAGGATTGAAATAATTCTAATGTTTATTAACAATAATATCAGGCGTTCTGATAATATTGCTTATGTGAAGATCCCTGTCGGCAATGGAAACATCAAAAGCAATGGTATCGAATTGTGGAGGTGTAAGCGGATCGTTAATATATAAATCATCCTGAATGGTTCCCTTTAATGAAGTGGTGCCTTCAGCCGGAGTTATTACAGGAATTCGTGCACTGTCGGTTTCAGCTAATTGAATTGGCACATAAACTCCGTTTTGCTTTTCATAAAATACAATAAAAAGATTATAATAAAACTTACTGCCGCGGCTAAAATTACCTGTTGTATCGGTAGGCGACAGTCCGAAATTTGGATCTCCATCCTGAAAAGAAATAGTCAGAGTGCCCTTTGAATCAGGTCCTGTAACATTATCCTTTATAAAACTAATATAATTAATGCTTGGGTATGGAGGATAAACAGGGGGCTTTTCACAAGAAGAAATAAATATCATTCCGGTGAGAAGAACAAGAATAAGTATATTTGATACAAATTTCATAACGAAATACGTTCACAAAAGTACTAAATTTAACTAAATTTAGTCAATATTATTATGAATCGGGATAAAAAAATTAGCATTTTTAACATTTCTACAGAAAGAGAATTTAATGATCTTGCGCTTGAAATTTTTCGTTATCAATACGATTGCAATCCTGTTTATAAACAATATTCCGACATTGTTTGTAAAGATATTAAACAAATAATAAATTACAGACAAATACCCTTTTTACCTGTTGAATTTTATAAAACACAAAAGATTCTTAGCGGGAATGATACGGTAAGTATAGTATTCGGAAGTAGCGGAACCACAGGGCAACAAAGAAGCTTTCATTATGTTACCGACCTTGATCTGTATGAAAAAAATTCAATTACATCTTTCGAAAGAAACTATGGAAGTATTGCCGATTATACCATCCTGGCATTGTTACCCTCTTATATTGAAAGGCAGGATTCATCGCTGGTATGGATGTGCAATCTTTTTATAAGCAAAAGCAATAATAAACAGGATAATGGGTTTTACCTTAACAATCATGGGGAATTATTAGCTACATTGAAAAGATTGGTTAAAGTAAAGGACAGAAAAGTATTATTGATAGGCATTTCTTTTGCACTTCTGTGTATTGCGGAGAAAATTAAATTTCCATTGGAAAATGTTATAGTAATGGAAACCGGCGGAATGAAAGGTATGCGTAAAGAAATGCTTAGGGAAGAACTGCATGAAATATTGTG
>CAWHOW010000058.1:0-19006 GCA_963831005.1 uncultured Bacteroidota bacterium | reverse complement strand
AACATTTAACAACCTTATTTAAAAATTCTTTTAATATTTAGTTATACAGTTAACTGGTTTGTACAGCACGGTTATTATTTCTTTGTTTGCAATGCAAAGATAATAATATCAAAGTAATATAAATTATTATTTAAAGTGTAATACAGGGACAAATCTTATACATCTATTGCAAAATATCCGAAAATGAATTTATAATAAGACCAATAAATTATATGGTAGAATAAGCATTTTTATATCTTTGTACTATCTTTACAAATGAAAAAAACCTGTGTGAAAAGCAAAAGAAATTCCAGCTAAAAATCATAAAGCACTTAATAGAGCAATAATGAATTTCGATCAATTAAATTGCCATACTGTTTCATTTCCCAAGGTATTTTATTTTACTCATTTTATTAAACAGGAATCCAATTATTAAGACCTAAATTCATATATGAATTGTAAAAAAGATTTTTCCCAATTAAAGAAGAATCTGAAAAAGGACTTTTCCACATGTAAAACAGTGAAAGTTGGGGTGTTGGGTGACAGTTCTACTCAATTCCTAGTACAGGCAGTCCGCGGAACAGGGTATGAAAATGGTTTTGATTTACAAATCAGGGAAGCAGGTTTTAACCAAATAGAACGTCAGATCTTTGATCCTGCTTCCGAATTATTTGAATTTAAGCCTGAAATTGTCATTATATTCAGGTCTTCCCATGTATTACTAGAGAAATATAATACAATGAAAGCGGATCAGCATTGTTTATTAGCTTCATCTGAAAAAAAATCAATTGAAAGTATATATACCGTATTAGCAAACAGCCTCCATGCAAAAGTAATTTATTATAACTACACAGAAATAGACGATGCGGTTTTTGGGAATTATTCCAACAAAACAGAATCTTCTTTTTTATTTCAACTGCGAAAACTTAATTATGAATTAATGCTTTATGCATCAAATAATGCCAATTTTTATTTATGTGATATATCTTCTTTACAAAATCAAACAGGTAAAGCAAACTTCTTTCGTCCATCTGTATATATTAATTCAGAAATGGTTTTAAGCCTTGATGTACTACCACTGGTTGCATCAAAAACAATTGATATAATTTGCGCTATCTACGGGAAATTAAAAAAATGTATCATACTGGATTTAGATAATACTATTTGGGGGGGAATTATAGGAGACGACGGCATAGAAAAAATACAGCTTGGTAACTTAGGTATAGGGAAAGCATTTACTGAATTTCAATATTGGTTAAGAAAACTTTCATACAGAGGAATAATACTGGCTGTTTGCAGCAAAAACAGCGAATCTGTGGCGAAAGAACCTTTTGAAAAGCATCCGGATATGGTGCTTCGCCTGGAAAATATTGCTGTTTTTATTGCCAACTGGGAAAATAAAGCGGACAATATCAGGCAAATACAAAGGATATTAAACATAGGTTTTGACTCCATGGTTTTTTTAGATGATAATCCATTTGAAAGGAATATAGTTCGGGAAAATATTCCGGAAATTTGTGTTCCTGAATTACCGGAAGACCCCGCTGATTACCTCGAATATTTATATACATTGAATCTTTTTGAAACGGTCTCTTTTTCAAATGAAGATAAAGAAAGAACAAAACTTTACCAAACAGAAGCACAGAGAAATATTGATCAGCAAAAATACACAAATGAGGACGACTTCCTGAAAAGTTTAAACATGCAATCACTGGTTGAGCCTTTTAATACATTCAACACCCCAAGAGTGGCACAACTTTCGCAGCGTTCAAACCAGTTTAATCTGAGAACCATCCGATACACTGAAGCTGAAATAGAAAGGCTTGCAACATCGAAATCTCATTATACATTTTCATTTACACTAGAAGATAAGTTTGGAGATAACGGACTGGTATGTGCTGTAATCATGCAAAAAGAGAATGGAGCTACCCTGTTCATAGATACATGGTACATGAGTTGCCGGGTATTAAAGAGGGGGATGGAAAATTTTGTATTGAACACCATTGCAAATTATGCCAAAGAAAACGGATTTAGCTTTTTAAAAGGAGAATATATACAAACAGCCAAAAATGAAATAGTAAAAGATCATTATCCCTCTTTAGGATTTATTAAAGATGGTAATTATTGGATGTTATCAGTTGATAATTTTTATGAGAAAAAAAGTCATATAAAAGTAAAAAATAAAAATGAGCACAGAAGAAATATTGCAACAGGTAAATGATGTTTTTATTGACATTCTCGATAATGAGGAAATAAAAATTAATTATACTACTACCGCTAATGATATTGAAGAATGGGATTCGCTAAACCATATTCAACTTATTGTGGCTATAGAAAAACATTTTAACATACGTTTTACATCCACAGAATTCAAAAGCTGGAATGATGTGGGCGAGATGATTGACTGCATTACAGAAAAACTGAAGCATGCTAAATAAAAGCACAACATTTGAAATTCCCTTTATTTTGACAGAAAGTATTTACAAAGGGTTTATAAAATTATTCCGAGATAAAAACCGTTTACATACGGATGATCAATTTGCCATTGAAAAAGGATTTAAGGGCAAAGTAATGCACGGCAATATTTTGAATGGGTTCCTATCCTATTTTATCGGAGAATGTTTGCCGGTAAAAAATGTCATAATTCATTCGCAAGAAATTAAATACATTAAGCCTGTTTATTTAAATGATCAATTATTGTTTTCAGCAGAAGTAGTTGATATCTTTGAATCAGTAAATGTGGTTGAAATAAAATTCTTTTTTACCAATTCCGATTCTGAGAAAGTAGCCAAAGGAGTCATAAATATAGGACTTATTTAATGAAAGACGTAGATCTGATATTTATAACCCAATCTGACGTTTTATCTTACAGGGAATATTCGAAACTGCCATTAGAAAGATCAGATCTTTTTAAGGAACTTGTTTATCCCAGAATGGTTTATTTTAAAGGAGAGTTTCATTCGCATTTGGACATATATAATTATTATATACATGGGCATTTCTATATGGATGCAAATGGCAGCGACAGGAAAAAGATGCTTAACATCTGGAATCTGCCTGGTTTTAATGGCATCCATATAGCCGATTATTTATACCAGCATACTATCAGCACTAAAATAATAAACAATTTTGATACTGACTGGGATGATTTATGTAATACCTATAAATCCTGCCAGGTTAAACCAGTGATAGGCATTTCGACCACTTTTCATCTTTCGTTCAGTGAAACGAGGCGGATGTCAAAAAAAATCCGGAGCATATTTCCAGACGCATCCATTTTACTTGGAGGCGCATTTATAAATGAGCGCTATATAAATGGAGCATTCGACGAACTGGAATCGGCCATGCGAAACAATAACATAAAATATTTAATTCATTCATTCAATTCAGAAACTGACTTAAAAAAGTTAATTGAATCCATAAAAGACAGCGAGGATATAAGTAAGGTAAATAACCTGTTCTATTTTGAATCCAATGAATATAAAAAAAATAAACTTCACAAAACGCAGGAAATATGGAACCCTGCGGTACTAAGCCCAATCAATTTCATCGACAGGCAAAATCATGAATTTATCAATCACACCCTACAAATCAGATCGTCATCGGGCTGCCCATTTTCCTGTGCATTTTGCTCTTACCCTGCAACTGCGGGAGGATTTCATATTGGGGAAACCAAGTTCTTATCAAAAACTATTCAACATATTTTATCCACGACCAGAATCAATAAATTTATTTTTATTGATGATACACTGAATGTTCCCGCTGCCCGGTTTAAAGAAATATTACAAACTTTAAAACTGTATTCAATTGAGTGGTTCTCTTTTTTACGGGTTCAATTTATAGATGATGAAATTGCAAAATTAATGAGGGAATCAGGTTGCAGGGCAGTTTATATAGGCGTAGAAACTGCCAGTGATATCATCTTACAAAATATGAACAAGAGAGCAAGCATAGCATTGTTTCAACATGGAATATCATTACTGAAGAAATATGGTATTATAACAATAGCAGCTTTTATAATTGGGTTCCCGGGAGAAAACGATCAAACTATCAAAGATGATATTGACTTCATTGAAAATTCAGGAATAGATTTTTATACCCTGAAAGAATTCTATTTTATGAAGCAAACCCCGGTTTATAATTATCGAGAAAGATTCGGGCTTAGCGGCATAGGGAACAACTGGAATCATAACACAATGAATTATCAGACGGCATCCAGAATTAAATCTGAAATGTTTCAAAAAATCAAACACAGTATTTTTATCGATCCAGACACAAGCCTATGGTTAATAGCATATTTATATGACCAGGGGTATGGATTTGAAAAGATAAAACTCCTCCAAAAAGAAATAAATCAAATTATGAAGGAACAAATGAATGACAATTTCAGTGAAGAAATACCTGCGTTTGAGAATATTAAACAATTGCTTTGCAGTAATTAACTTTTAAAGATATGGTTTTTAATTCCGGCATATTTTTATTTTTTTTCACACTTTTTTTTCTACTCTACTGGTTGGTTTTTAAAAAGAATTTAAGAATACAAAACCTGCTTTTACTTAGCGCCAGTTACCTGTTTTATGCCTGGTCAGACTGGCGATTGCTATCATATTTAGTTGGAGCTTCTATTTTGAATTTTTATCTGGGTATATATATTGAAAAAACCAAAAATAAAAAATATAAGAAATTGTTACTTAATATTGGTTTATTTCAGGGAATAGGAGGATTGGTGTTTTTTAAATATTTCAACTTCTTTATTACTTCATTTAATGAAGCCTTCCAATCATTAGATATCAATCTGAATCTGCAAACTCTTAATATCATTATTCCATTAGGGATCAGCTTTTTTACATTTAAAATAATCAGTTATTTATTAGATATAGATAAAAGGAAAATCAAACCTTCGAAAGACTGGATAGTATTTTTTAATTACGTATCTTTTTTCCCTTGCATACTTTCAGGCCCAATTGACAAGGCAAAAACATTCATCCCTCAATTAGAAAAGAAAAGAGTATTTGATTACAAACAAACTACAGACGGATTACGACAAGTATTATGGGGTTTATTCAAGAAAATTGTCATAGCCGATAATTGTGCCAGCATAACCAGCCAGATATTCGACAATTATCATTCTTTACCAGCCAATACCCTGCTTTTAGGTGCATTTTTATTTGCTATCCAGCTTTATGCTGATTTTTCAGGATACACCGATATGGCGACTGGAGTTGCACGAATGATGGGTTTTAATATTATCAGAAATTTCGATTATCCTTTTTTCGCCCAGAACATTGCTGAATATTGGAGGAAATGGCATATTTCATTAACATCCTGGCTGACCGAATATGTATTTACACCTTTGAATTTTGCTTTGCGGGATTACGAAAAAACAGGGACAATTGCTGCCATCATCATTAATATTACAATCATGGGCGCTTGGCACGGAGCAAGCTGGACCTATGTGCTGTTTGGTTTTCTGCACGGCTGTTATTTTATCCCTTTGATATTAAGAGACAAAATGAATAAAAAGAAAAGCATTGCTAAAGATAAACACATACCATCTTTCAGGGAATTCACAAATATGCTTGGAACTTTTACCTTAGTAATGCTGACCTTAATTATTTTCAGAAGTAAAACAACAGGGCAAGCATTTCAATATATCGGAGACTTGTTTTCATTATCGCTTTTTTCTCCTGCTTTTTTTTCCACAACGCTCATACTCTATAAGAAGAACCTGATATATATTTTCACTTTTATTTTCATTATGATAATTGCCGAATGGCTGCAACGAGAAAAAGAACACGGATTGCAAATAGATCATATAAGATATCGTATAATACGCTGGCCCATTTATTATGGACTCATATTATTCATATACTATTTTTCAGGCAAGGAGCAACAGTTCATTTATTTTCAATTTTAAGATAATGAAGCGATTTTTTATTACCTTTCTCATATTCCTGCTGCCTTTTATAATTATATTCTCAGCCTATATTGTTTTTGATCCGTTTATGGTCATTAAACATTATGATACATTTTATGACCGGAACGCAAAAGGAAGAGTGGTTTTAGACAAAGACTATATGAGCACCGCCACTTTTGATAATAATTACCGGAAAGAACACTATAATTCCTTTATTTTTGGAAGTTCACGTTCTTTTTTTTACCAGGTATCGGAATGGAAAAAGCATTTGCAAGGCCAAAGCAATTGTTATCATTTTGATGCTTACGGAGAATCATTATACGCCTTGTATAAAAAAATAAAATACATTGACAGCAAAGATGTAAAAATTAAAAATGCCCTTTTAATTTTCGATAATGAATTACTCGCTCAGGATAAAGCAGGAACAGACCACTTATTTGCCATTTCACCACAATTAGAGCATTACCGGAATTTCTTTTCCTTTCATTTAGAATTTCTTAACGCTTTTCTATCTCCTGACTTTTTCAGGGCTTATATTGACTTTAAGTTAACAGGTAAAGTTAAGCCGTATATGTACGAATCCCATTCGATAGATGACAGGCCTATAGGATATGATATGACCACAAATGAAACCAGGTTTGACACGAATGAATATCTTATTGCAAAAGGAAATTATTATACAAAAGATATATTGAAGGGTTTTGGAACTTTAAAAAGAGATACCGTACAAAAATATTCCCCGATAGCTATTGAAGAAAATCAAAAAATTATGTTAAGAGAAATCTATGATATTTTTAAAAAACACAAAACGGATTACCGAATAGTTATAAGTCCATTATGGGATCAAATAAAGCTTAACCGACAAGACCTGGATTATCTTATAAAATTGTTTGGCAAAGAAAATGTTTTTGATTTTTCAGGTATAAATAAATTCACTAATAACTATACTAATTATTATGAAAGAAAACATTATCGCCCAATCATAGCAAATGAAATTATGACCATATTATATCAAAACAATAATGATACCAGTAAGTGAAGATTAAATTCGGGCGCTTTTTCAAAACCAGAGAGCAATTTGATTAATAAAGGAACACCAAGTTTGCTTCTTGCGAGATCAATCAGGCAGGAGGAGTGAAGCCTAAACATTTTTTAACAAACAGTTTCAATCTGTCATAATAAGGATAATAAATATCCTGATCAGTAAATACACAGGCAGGGACAGTTGCACAGGGCCCGCCAATTTTGGAGAATTTTTTATTTCCGAGATCTTCTATCAGCATCAATCTCTTATTGCTATTATAAATATGGTCAATGGAAGTTTCCATTACATTACCTAATTTCAATTCATTTTTCGAATCCAGGCAACAGGCATACCATGTACCATCGGGCGCTATAAATGCAGACTGATTTACAGACTCCAGGAAAGGGCATACATATTTATCATAATCAATTTTTCCAATATCAAATTTATCCCTTTCCGCATAACCTGCAATACCAGCACGCATCACCCTGTCAAGTTTCGGATCAATAACATTTTTGAGAAGATAATCTGATGTTTTGCGATAATGGTCCTTTATAAATAAACTATTGCCTTTTGCAATTATTGGAGAAAAGCCGTAACGTTTTTTAATCGTATTCACATAACTTTTATATGTAATCACATAAACAGTGAGGCTTAATTCAGGGTAATATTTATTCCGGTTTTTAATAAATGCTTTAAGATTGGCAATCACTTTATCGAAATCAATATGTTTAACTTTATAATAGGATTGCTTATATCCGTCAATATTGGTAAACCAGGTATTTATCAGTTTTTTTTTAAGAATAACTTCAGATCTTTCAGGGGTGACATATTGAAAATTTGTAAATAAAACAACCTCAATATCGGGCAACACGCTCCTGATCAATACCAATATTTCCATAATAGCAGGGTTTAAAAAAGCATCGCCCTGCTCATGAATATATAGCTTTGTTATATCATGTTTTTTAGCTGCATTTAATTCAGCAATTTCCCTGATTATTTTGGAAACAGTTTCAACAGACATTATTCTGGTGGGAATACCTTTGCCAAGATCAGAAGGGCAAAAAACACAATTTGCCCCGCATAAGCTGGAAAGAGATAAATTAATGCTGTTTAACATTTCTAATAGTTCCTTTCAGGTTTTTCAACCTCTTTATAAAAGTAATAAATTTATTTTGAAGTTGAATAAAAAATCTAAAATGGTAAATACAAAGCAAAGATAATAATATCGGAAGCAATGCTTTAAAAAATACTATGGTTTTGCTTTGTACATGTGGTCAATTTAAAGAGCAGTTTTTTTCCCCCATTAATGCTTTCATTTTATTTGGGTTATTAACTGATTACTGATATTACACAAATACCGGCAAACCCTATGGGGTTATGCAAAGTTTAAACTTATAAATTAAAATGGCCTGCCATCAAAATTTTAAATTTATAACAAAATGGCTGTTTTATTGCAAACACCTCAAATAATATTATTATTTTAAATAAATATGTTAAAAATATTGACTTTTTATGAATTATTTTGTATATTGTGGACAAACTAAACATTATTATGAAGCACCTTACAAATTATTCACTAACATTAATGCCTATGCCCCTCACTACTTTTTATTTACCATAATGGTATAATTATTAATATCAATTTAAAACCCAGGCTTATGCCGGAAGCTGATATCACCGGTAAAATTATAATACATGACTCTGACGGCATTCACCTGTTGTATGCCTCGGACATTACCTATTGCAAAGCCGACGACAATTATACCAACATTTATATTGTTAATGAAAAGCCCCTTTATGTTGCCAAAACCCTTAAAGTGGTTGAAGCGCTGTTGCACAACCCTGATTTTAACCGTTGCGATAGATCC
The DNA here is from genome assembly GCA_963831005.1 of uncultured Bacteroidota bacterium. Lineage (GTDB taxonomy): Bacteria > Bacteroidota > Bacteroidia > Bacteroidales > CG2-30-32-10 > CAWHOW01. The sequence goes on along the minus strand of CAWHOW010000058.1, from coordinate 10,215 downwards.
ATCCTTGTCAATATCAATTTTATTAAGGATTTTTATTTCAATCTAAGGCTGATATTCCTGCTCGACAAAACAAAATTGAAAGTATCTTGCCGCGGCGCCGAAGAACTTTTAAAGCTTCTGAAAGCAAAAACTTCACTTCACATTTAAATCGTTCCCTCAGAAAATGGGTACGCTCCCTCAGAAAAAAGGTACCTTCCCTAAGTCGATGTTATTTTTCTTGCATTCGCCTGCTTTGTGTTGTATAATTGTATAAAACAAACGTTCTTTAGGTAGTGATTGCAAGTTCAAATTTCGATGATGCAAGCTGTAATATTCAAAGTGTCAACATGACGCGGTAAAATGCAAACATGCACAGTAAAAATGCGAACTCGCACAGTGAAGGTGCGAATACGACACGGTAAAATGCGAACTCGCACAGTGAAGGTGCGAATACGACGCGGTAGAATGCAAGCTCGCACAGTGAAGATACAAACACGACGAGGTAAAATGCGAACTCGCACAGTGAAAATGCAAACAGGACGCGGCAAAATGTGAACTCGCACAGTGAAGGCGCGAATACGACGCGGTAAAATGCGAACTCGCACAGTGAATATGCAAACACGACGCGGTAAAATGTAAGCTTGAACAGTGAAAATGCAAATAAGATGAATGAATATGATAAATGGATATAATAAAAATTAAATAAAATGAAAGGGGGCGTTCAATAAATGAAGAGAAAATTAAATAAAGTGACTTCAATGTTAAATTACAGAAGGCCACTTAAAACAATAACGCTTGTCATTGTGAAGGGAATGAAGTAATTTGAATTTTAATCAAATTCTTCAGGCATCTCTCCGCCGCAATGACGAAACAAAAGCAAACAGGGATGCCTTTTATTTAATTCACTGAGTTATTAATAATTTAAATTTCTATAAAGATGTCTGTCTTAAAAGAAATCAAGCATCCGAAAGCGGTACTTAAGTTACCGCGCAGGATAGCGGCTCTGATAGCCTTCGTGAAGGCTATAGTGCAGGCAATGACGGGAAACCCATGGTTCCCTGCGCCTTCTCCAACACTGGCAACGGTGACTACTGATATTAATAATCTTGATGCTGCCGAATCTGTTGCACTTACAAAGGTAAAAGGTGCGGCGGGAACGCGCAACAGCAAAAAGAATGTTGTAATTAATGACTCTCACGGATTGTTGGCTTATGTGCAGGGAATAGCCGACGTCAATCCTTTATCTGCTGACGCTATAATTACCGGCGCCGGCATGTTTATTAAGAAAACCGGGAGTCATGTTAAAAGTTTATTACAGGTTAAACAGGGACGTGTTTCCGGTTCTGTGATTCTTACTGCCAAATCATCGGCAGCAAGGGCTTCGTACGAATGGGAATATAGCCTTGATGCAGTTACCTGGGTAAGCCTGCCTTCTACCTTGCAGGCTAAAACAACAGTAAGCGGTCTTACTCCTTTAAAGACCTATTACTTTCGTTTTAAAGCCGTTTTAAAAAAAGGTGAAGGTAACTGGAGTACTTATGTTAGTGCTGTAGTTTTGTAAATTTAAATAATAACGGGTTTCCCTGCCCTGTTAAAATCCCCGGTGATTATCTGCCGGGGATTCTTTATTTACCCATAAAATATTAACATTTCCCAAACTATATTATTCCTTTTTATTAGGGATTTAAATTAATAACAAAAACTGCAAAATAGATTTTTATAGATTTCTTTCCCCAACAATTAAAAAACGAATACAGATATACCGTCCCAATCCTAATAATTTAAATATTTTTTCACAGATATTTTCTGACCACAAAATAAATAATTGAATAAATTTAATTTGAGGAACAAAATTTATCCCAATATAACCGCCGCTTAAAGGCAAACTGAATATAGTATTAAACTCTTTGTGAATTATTGTATATCCTAATTCTCCCAATATATTTCTGGCTTTATCAAAAGAACATTCTGCATCTTTATGACGGGAAAGGAATCTTAGAATTCTTAATAGAGAATTCAAATTAGGATCAAAAAAAATTAATCTTGCATTCTTATTTGAAACCCTTACTATTTCTTGCTTTATTTTATTGAAATCCGCTTCCTGAAAAAGATGATGAAGAGAATCACGCAGAATTATGGTGTCAAAATAAGCATTTTCAAAAGGCAATTCTTCGCAATTTGCAAGTTGAAAATTACACTCGGGAAATAATTTCTTTGCTTTACTTATTATAGATTCTTCATCACTATCAATCCCAATACATTCACAAAGCGGGTTTTGGGTTATATTGTGAGTTGTTGAACCCATTCCACAGCCTACATCTAATATTCTTTTCCCTCTGATATACGGTAAAAAGGAAGTGATATGCTTCTCGTCAACCATGCCCCAAAACATATTTAACCTTTTCTCAGGATTTATTATTTTCATCTAATTCTTTTGTTGCTGCAATTTCTTGAAAAATAAAAACTTAAGATAACTGATTGCATTTCTGATAATTTTCATTTTAGATTTTCCTTTTCTTTTATCAGACATTAATATCATAGGCACTTCTATTATACTTGCATTAACTTTAATTGCTTTTATTAATATTTCCAACATACTGATAAAACCATTTTCCGAGATTATTACATTAAATTGATCTTTAATTTTTCTTATTAATGAAACTTTATACACACGATAAAATGAGCTAAGAGTAAGAACTTTCACATTAAAAACAGAACGAAAAACCATGTTTGCAATCAATGATATTATTTTCCTGAAAAGATTTGTTTTATCAAAACCACCACCTTGTGCGTAAACTGATGATAATACTAAACTAAATCCCAAATTGCTGTTTCCAACCAACTGATATAATATATTTATATCTGAAGTATTGTCAGCCTCCATTGTAATTATTAAATCATCATCATTTTTTGAATTATTTAAAATCCACTCAAACCCTAAATTAAAAGAATGTCCGGGTCCAACTTGTTTATCTTTTTCCAGTATTTTAAATTGTTCAGAGGAAAAACGTTTTTTAATTAATTCAATAGTATTATCATTTGAGTTATCATCAACAAAAACATAAAATTTATTTTCAGTAGTTAAAGTCCTGATTAAATTATTTGACAGTAACTCTATGTTTTGAGCTTCATTATAAGTGGGAATAAGATAATAAATGGTCATAAATTTTGTGTTTTTCTCTGCCATTCAATTGTTTTCTTTAGCCCATCAATTAGGGACACCGTTGGTTTGAAACCGAGAAATTTATTTATTTTGTCAATATTGGGAACTCTTCTTGACACATCCTCATACCTGCCAAAAGTAGAATAAGAGATAAATTTAAATTCAGGCTCAGCCATTTCGCCTTTTACCAATTTCCATATCAGGGTTGCTAAATCAATAATGCTAATTTCTTCTTCAGGCATGGATCCGATATTAAATATTTCATTATTGGCCTTTTCGCTCAAAATGCACTTTACCAGCCCTTCTACCGTATCATCAATAAAGGTAAATGTTCGGGTTTGTTTTCCATCTCCGTGTATTTCTATAGGTTCATTATTAAGCGCTTTGGAAATAAATACTGATTGAGGCCCTCCCCACCATGTAAAATTTTGATTGATGCCGTACGAACCGAAGAATCGGGTAATGGTATAATCTATTCCATATTCATCGCGATTAGCAATAATGTATTGTTCTCCATAAATTTTTGACATGGCATATGCCCAGCGCTTAATAGTAGTCTGACCCATAACCAGGTCGGATTCTCCAGAAAAAGGCACCTGTGAATTTTTTCCGTAAACATCAGACGTTGAAGCAAACACTATTTTCGATCTGTCATGAATACATTTTCGAACAATATTTCGAAGCATCTGGTAATTTTCGTCAAGAGTACGCAAAGCATTGGTATACCTGGGAATTTTTTGGGATGCAAGATGCACAATAACATCGGCTTTATGATCTTTCAACGCTAAAGGGTTGGCAATATCATCATGAATGAATTTAAATTTTTTATCTTTTATGAATGCGGCAATGTTTCTTTCAAATCCATAACTGAAATTATCAATTCCGATGACCTGATGGTTTTCACCTAGGAGTTTCCTGCAAAGATTGGAGCCTATAAAACCGGCAACCCCGGTAATTAATATCTTCATTTTTTAAATGGATTAAATATGATAAATTTTTCTTTGGAAAAATCATCTTCAAAAGTTTTTACAATATATGGTTTAAAATTCTCATCAATCATAGCATCTTTTTCAAGTATCAGATACTGAATTTTGTATTCTTTGATAAAATCAATTATTGAAGTACTTGTATTTACGAATTTACTATGTTGTTTTTGATCATTGATGAATTTATTTATTGGAGCCGCTTCACTTTGTTGTTTATTTTCAGTATTATCATCTATCAAAGCAGAAAAAGACAAATTTATTAAAGTAAATTCTTTTAAAAAAATATGCAAGTATAGTGCATCTGTGTTAATAAATGGGTTGCAATTTTCAGTAATTGATTTTTTAAAATTATTCAGGTTACAAAGTTTAACACCTATAGGATTCAATTGCTTGATTTCCAAACCCACAGATTCCAAAAATTCACTGCTGTATCTTTTTTCATGTCCTATTTTGTAATTTGCAGATAACAGAATACTTTTAATAATAAGGCTTATACATATAGCAATAGTTAAAGAATATATAATTATTTTCTCGGAAATGATATTTTTACTCGAAACAAAATATAGTAAAGAAAAAGGAAAATTATAAAATTAACTACAGGAACAAATGTAACATAAAAAAATTCATGACCTCCGAAAAAGCTCCCAAAAATGATTCCCAACATTAGTGAAATGACAAAAGTTAAAATTAGTATAATAACGGTAATATTAAAATAGGAATTATTTAATGCCAGGGCAGAAAAGTTTTTTCCTTTTAAAATCAAAATCCATGATAGTAAAAGTATGACAAAGATATGGGAAATAAAGCAATAAACCCGCAATTAAGCTTTTAATAAAATCAAATATGGAAATTCTATTAAAAAGTGTTCCGCATCCATTTACTATTATTCCAATAGAATCTGATATGGAAGGCAAATCAAATAATGCTGGCCCTCGAATATTTTATAAAATATTTCTATAAATAGCATAAAACAATACAAGAGAATAGTATTGGATAAAATTTAATGTTTCCAAAGGGTTTCGCTTTAATGAAATAATCGCATTAATGTTAATAATGCTATTAAAATAAAAAATCAGGAGCAATATCAATTATCAATATTGGCAATGACAATAGTGTAATCAATGATAATTCGTATTTCTTCTCAGTATAAAATATGGCAAATAAAATAAATACCAAATACATTATTAATAATCGTAATGCCCATGGTTCGTCTATCGCATTAAACTTTAACCATGAAATGAAGGGGTTTGCATAAAAAATATCAAAATCCCACAAAATCTAAAATAAAACGCACTAACAAAAACAATAAGAAAAGAAAATATTTTGACTTTAAAATTTAATATAAATTTTTCAAAAACCGCCCAAGTCCCAATTACAACAATACCCTGCAATAATGGGATTGTTATTAACTGTATCGCCATCCAATAATTTTCATTTAAAAACCTGGCAATAAAAGCAACTATCCATGCTTCAAAATAATGGTAAGGTGAATTAGCAATACCATTTGTACTAATAAAATTCCAATTTAATGTCTCTATTCCAAACTCGTTTAGGTACATTGCCAAATCAGTGATCCATGGATTGTCTGCAAAGGTCACAATAGGAATAACAGAACTAGTTCTTAAAATAAAAAAATATTGCCAAAAGAAAAAAAAAGGAAAACAGGCTGTGCTATTAAAAGCGCATTAAAATCTTTAAATAAAAACTTTATACAATTAGTAAAATCAGGAATCTTAATCTGATTTGATGATCTTTTTTCTATAAGCAAATATTGGCAATAATAGCAACCCAATATTGATAGTTTTAAATCCGGTTTTATAGCAGGAGTAAAATATTGTGAAGGAAAATAATCCCAATAATATCTTTATAAATAAGCTTCTATATTTTTTTTCAGAGACAAATCCCCTTTAATTAAAGCATATAAAAAATGACCTATTGAAAGGAAAACAATTTGATATAATAATATAAATAGATAATATTTCATTAGTTATCAATATAACTACATAATTGCATGTTCTTTCGGAAATATAAATAAATCACCATTGCTATGCTATCTTGTATGTTATCAAGGAGTTTTTAATAATTATCATGAGTTTACAAAGTTATTCATTTTTTTACAAGATTCTCTTTTAACATTTGCGACAGATCAAACTAATTCAATAATGCTTCTTCTTGATGGATCGATCGCACGAGAGCAATTGAAACGAAATAATATTCTTTCAAGGTATTACTTTTTGAGTTACTACTTTTCCAATTTACATGAAAAAGATTATTAAAATATAAACTTATAAGGAATAACCTGAAATCCTAAAATCTAACCTGATGCCCGTTAGCACGTATTTTTTCACAAGTTTGAACCAATAAAACCGGCAACACCTGTTATTAAAACTCTTTTCGTTTTCGTTTTGGGAGCGCATGGCCAGATATTTATATTACAGAAGATACCATGTAGCTGCGGATGACCACCCTCCATTTAAGAACCCCCGATCCCATTAAAGAAGAAATACTGAAATACAATTTTTCAATTGAAAAAAATGAAGTATTCAAACGTTATTTTTATATTGTTGCGAAAAAAACATAAAATTTATTTTCTTATTAAGAAATTGTCCTAAGAATGGGAGGGGATCAGTGCATGAAAGAATGGAATTATTTTCTATAAAAATAATAAAAATATATTCTTGATAAATCAAATGGCGCTTTGATGAAATGAAAAAACTTTATCTTAGAACCCTTTTTATAAATCCACTGAGATAATGGCACTTCAATGGTAATATTTTTGGTTTTCTCCAACCCATAAATCCCAATAATACGGGCAAAAATCTCCACATCAAATAACCATTTGCTAATGAATTTATTTTTAAATACTTTTTTTGCCAGATCGCGTTGCAATATTTTTGCCCCACATTGAGTATCATATACTCCTATACGAAGGATTACACCTGCAAAAGTCGCAAAAATCCTACCTAAATAATGTCTTAAAATTTTTCTTTCAATTGTTGCCCCCAATCTTTTGAACCTGGTTCCAATAATTAATTCTTTATCTTTTATATTTTCGATAAAACGATTAATTCAGAAAGTGGAGTAGATAAATCAGCATCTAAAAATCCAACATAATCATAATATTTACATGATATTGCCAAATTGATACCAGTACGCACTGCTTCTGCTTTGCCCATGTTTATTGCTAAGTCAACTATCTCAACCTTTTCAGGCCATTTATTTTTAAATTTCTTAAGTACAATTAAAGTGTTGTCTTTACTACCATCATTCACGAAAATAAATGAAAAGGACTGCCCTTTAGAAAGAAAGAGGTCGAATGCAGATTCATTCAATCTTAATTCTTCATTGTAGCAAGGTATTATAATGCAAATGTTAACCATTGTAATATATTAATAATGTCTATAAATCATTTCATAATTTTATTAAACATAAATATAGGTTTCGAATATATTATGTTTCTTATAAGAATAATGCTATTTTGAGAATATAATATATGCAGACAGCCCCAGGTAGATTTATCCCAACTTTTTTTAGAAGTTGAGATGCTTTAAAATCAAGCAATAGAATCAGTTTTATAATCAAAGTTATTGGTCTTTGCTTGTTCCAATTCACCAATTCACTTTTTACTTCTCTTTTTTTTGATAAATATTCAGTGATTTTTATTATATATCTTGGTAATAAAAGCCAAAAGAAAAAATATCCAGAATTTAATTCTTTAAGTTCATATTTATTTATTAATTTCCTCAAACCACCAACTGTATATCGGCGGTAATGATTCAGGAATTTATCATGGTTAGTAAAAAGTGAGGCAAAAGCAGGAACAGTAATGATAAATTTTGTAAAAGCGGTAAAGCTTTTATTGCTTATTAATGATAACATGAAAGTATCAACGTCATCAATATGTTCGATAATATCCAGTAATAGAACTATGTCAATGGATTGACCTTGAATTTCTTTAAAGAGCAAATTATAATTATTAAAAAATTTAATTTTTTCATATAAAGCACCTAATTCCAATATTTGCACTTCTGTAATTGCTATATCAATGGCATAACAACGATAATTTGGACTTTTTTTGGCAATAGAATTTATTAAAAAAGCATCCCCGCAACCAATATCAAGAATATATCTTTCTTTATAAATATTGCAATTATCCAACGTGACAATAATTTTTTCAATAATCTCAATCCGCGCCATTTCCCATGGATGTCTTTCTTCATTTTTATTTGTGTTTTTGTTTTCTTTAAGATCCATTGTATTGGTAATCATCAATTTCGCAAACCGGTTTGCAATTTATTTTATTATTCTCTTCAATAGATATTCCTATTTATAGTGAATGCTTGTTCCTAGGTGTTTTTAAGAATATAAAACTTTTCGCCACTTTTATTATCTGTTATTTCTTTTATTACTCTTTTTTCTAACATTTTATTTATTTCAGCATTTTTACTTGCAAATAGAAATTTAATATGATATTTATCAATAAAATCAAGCTGGCTTTGTTCATATGATCTAAACACTCCTTCCGTTTTCTGATTTGTGATAAAAAGATAAAATATTGAGTTTTCAAGCCAATATTTATTATTATTATCAGCGTTCTTAATATTGTTATAAGTTAAAAATGAATTTATATTTACAACATCCCTATAACCATAAGAAAATTGAGTAATATAACCGGGTTCGGGCGCAGCAAACCAAAGATCACTGGCCCACCTACCGTTTTCATATTCTTCTTTTGAAAATATACATGTACTAATCACGAATGTTCCCTTGGTTTCATCAAGGACTTTATTAATATAATCAGATGAATAGTCAATGTTGTAAAACTTCAACTTTTTAGCTGTGTATTGAAATGCATTATAAAAAATAAAACCAATTATCATTACAAATGATCCAAAATATAATACTTTATTTTTTAAAATAGGAGAACAAATAATTTTACTAAAACAAAACATAAAAACAGAAATAAATAAAACATTATTAAACGCTAAAGTATTATGATAAAACTGCTCGGCATTTAGTACCCCACTTTCAGACAAAGCAGTAATTGATCCAACAAAATTAAAAAGTAACACCAATATCAGTAAATTAAAAAAATTAAACTTTTTACCTATAACAATCCGAAAGTTAATTATCATGAAAATTATAAATGGCAAATAAATAACAAAAGTTCTGAACCAGCGAAGTATCATTATTTTATAATTACTTATATTTAGAAAGTTCGAAAAAACAGAACTTAAAATGTTATTTTCCGGTGAAAATTCACCTGTACCTGCCGGGTTTAATATAAAACATAAAATATAAAAGCAAATGGTAAGAATCAAAAAAAAAATGTAAGTATTTTACGTCTTTTTTAGAAAATGTTTTGTGAAACCGATTGCATAAAATATATATAAAAACACCTCCCAGCAAAGCGGGCGCAACACCTATATAGATAATAAGAAGACAACCTAAGCTCATAAATGCTCTTGTTTTTTATCTTTAAAATAAAGTAAGAGAAACAATACAAAAAACAAATATATCACCGAGTATTTTTGACCGCATATTGAAAATGGCGTGACTATGGTATGGTAGGTGTCGTTCATATACCAATAATCATCGTAAGCGGGAAACCACACCCCGCCAATAAAAAACATAAAAAATGCAATAATAAATACATAACTCTTGATTTTCGCAAACAATTCCCAAAATGCAAGCAAGCCAATAAAGACAACAATGTTTATCAAGGGATAAACTATAACAGCAATGAATAAATTGATGGGATTTTAAAGAATCTGCTGACTATTCAGTTTGCCAAAACTCAAAATAATGATAAGGCATTATACCCTTATATTGTCCGGGAAAGAAAATATTTAATGACAAATATTTATTCTCTTTCCCTATAAAATTAAGTGTATCCGTATATTTTGCATTTATAAAATAATCAGTAAAAGGAATTTTATACCCCGATGGATCATAAATAAAATAAAATTCAATAAAAAAGAAAGGAATACTACTCAGGAACAGTATTAATACATCCTTAAATAATGGACGAAATGCTAATTTGAAACTTTCTTTTTGTGGTAGCCTTATAAAACGGCGATTAATCTG
>CAWHOW010000057.1:0-5800 GCA_963831005.1 uncultured Bacteroidota bacterium | reverse complement strand
TAAGTATCTGGTTCCCCCAAGGATCTTTAATGGCTGAATAACCACCTCCATCTCCACAATATTTTGTGCCGCTACCACCACCACCACAGCCACCAGTGGGATACGAAGATAATAGCCCATAATAACCGCCTCCTTGACCAACCATTAAGGTATAAACATTTCCGGGAACAACACCATTAAGAGTTGCCGTTATATAGGCTCCGGTTCCTCCTTGGTTATTCGCCGATCCATAATATCCCAGTCCGCCACCGCCTCCCCACATGGTTATGTAAAGGGTGGTAACTCCGGGTGGCACAACGAACTTTTGATCGCTACCTGTACAGGAGAAATAAAGTCTGTCAAATTGCCCTGCATAATCTGTGGTTGTCCAGATGGGAGCATTGCCGGCGCCTTGCGAAACCAAAAGTTGTCCTGCTGTTCCCGCATTTGAATTTATATATAATGTACCACTAAAATTAATCGTTCCGGCTCCCTCGTTAGGAAGCCCTCCTGAAGCAAAACCACCGTCACATCTTAGAAACCCGGGGGTATATGTACCATTACCATAATTACTGCTTTGGTTTAATCTTAGCCAGCCATCACCCAGATCAGATAAAGCAAGCCTGCCATTCATCGCGACATTACCATATATATCTAACTTTTGTGCAGGGCCTGTTGTTCCTATGCCCACATTGCCGCCTTGTGCTATGAACACTCTTGTATTCCAGCCTATAGGATTTGCTCCTCCCGAAGTATTATTGAAGTATAATTGGCCCGAATTCATTTGAATACTTGCCGCCCATCCGCCATAACCACCACCATTTACATAATTATATTGATTTGTCCCTGTATTCCAGAATGCATTATCCGCAATATATTCGGTCCACCCATTGTCCATGCCTATTCTTCCGTAGTTTGTCTGGTCTGCGGCATCGGCACGGCACCAGCCAATTTCACCCATGCCAAGTGATAACCTGGCCTGAGGAGATGTCCATCCTATTCCAATATTTCCATCACCTCGTACATATAAATAATTTGTCCCAACTGAAGCGTTATAAACAGATAAAGCGGCATCAGAAGAACTTGTTCCTGCAACAATCAGGGGACCAAATGATTCGTTTGCTGTATTAGGACCAACAAATTTTGCAGCCCAATTGTTAACCACTCCATCCACTTCTAATGGCGAAGCAGGGGTAATTGTGCCTATACCCGCATAACCGCCGCCCGAAGGAACAACTAGTGCATAATTGTTTGTGGCGTTAGTTGCTGAAAAATACCCTGCATAGTGTGTGGTTGACGCCCCGTTGACTATAGACTGAAGCCCATAAATGGTGCCCGTAGTTCCGGGATGATTAATATATAAACCTATAGTTCCAGTTGCTGCGCCGGCTGGCTGGAGCACTTCCAGCATACTGCTTGAAGAATTGGCGGCGCCTGTGGTATTTATGGAAATGTTTTGGGAAAACCCTATTATGCTAATAAATGAACTAGCAATAATACCGAGGATAAAAATATATTTTTTCATATGGCGTGTTGTTTTATGTTTCATTTACTAATAACGTCAAACATTAATTTGCTCTTATTTCGTTTTAATTATTTTTTTTGTCCATGATTCTCCCTGTTCATTTTGAAAAGTTATTGGGTAAATTCCCGCAGCATAACTTGAAATATCAAGGGTATAAACATTTTCTCCTTTCAGCAATTCAATCTGTTTCTCAATAATTTTCTGTCCTAAGGTGTTGCGAACAATGAGTTGTCCGCTACTGTTTTCCAAACAGTTTATTTCAACATATACTTCATTGGTTGCCGGGTTAGGATATATGCGTGTAATGCCCGTATTTTCAGAATTTGCATCCAAGCAATTTACAGTAACAGGATCAAAGGTTTTCGATTGCCCGTTGAAATCCGTTTGTTTTAAACGATAGTATGATGTTACAAGAGTTGGATTATTATCTGTAAAAGAATACGAAAGCATTGTATTGCTGTTTCCCGCACCGGGAACAGTGGTAACTGTTACCCATGTTTCACCGTCATTGCTGCGTTCAATAGTAAAATAATTGTTATTGGTTTCGGAAGCTGTTTGCCAGTTAATATTTACGCTGTTTCCATTACATACAGCATTGAATGAAAGCAGTTCTATGGGAAGCGGAGTTGTGCTGCCTGATAAAATATAAGGCGAAAACAAGGAACAGGTTGAGGAACCGGTAACGGTGTAAGTTGTACCCGCCGTATTACCTCCTGTGGCAGGACCGACTGTTGTCATATAATGAGCAATAGTGGTGCTGCAGTTACCGCTACCGCTATTACCATCATCCCAACAACTTCCATTCCAATGCTGAATTGCTAAAGTTGAGGCAGGAGCAGCCATATTATTTTCCTCTCCCCTGTATGTGAAAGTAAGCGTAGCTGTTGCTGTTGTGTAAATAGTCCAGAAACGATCAATTACATTAACATATCCGCCCCAAGTGCTGGCACCACTATTAAATGCCATTTCCAGGTCGTTAACAGCGGCAACAGACCCGCCATCAGTCGCCGCGGGAACACCCGTGCCTGTCGACATATTGGCATTTGGATTATACCAGGTGGAAGCAACCAGATCAGCAGCAGCTCCGGCGCTTTTATTTAAAGTAAAAGGAAGATATTCAGTGGCATTGTTATATCCAAAAGGAATCAAATAACTTGTTCCGGCAGCGGCATTCTTCCAGTCCACACAATTGTACTGTCCTTCTGAAATGATCCATCCATTGGAAGCAGATCCACCTGTAATTCCATTGGCTACAGGGTTGCCAATTACAAGGTAAATTGGGGTTGCGGCGGAACCATTGGAAACATTGATAAAAGCTTTATGGCTTGAAAATACAAGCTCTGCCTGTGAGAAAACAAAAGTATTATTAAGAAGTGTTGCTAAAAACAGGTTAAATATTACTAAATATTTTTGTCGAAGTTGCATTTTCCTTTTACAAATTCTTTAAAATGAACGTAAAAATTATATTACTTTACAAAGATAAAACATTTTATTGAGTTTAACAATACGGAAACACACTTAAACGCATCTATTTAACACTTTGTCTCGATTATTAAAATAATTTAATTTTTTTATTTTTCGCATAGAATAATTTCGTATTTAATACAATATCAGCATGTTCGGAGAATTTTAATATATTCACATATTTAAATATTTATTATGCAAAAAAGACACGATAATCTGTATTAAAAAATGATAATAATTTTATTAAATCGATTAATTAACCAACTAATCCTGTGCATTTTACTTATAACAATAGGTAAATTCATTAACTGATTTATAAAATTAACACGAATTGCATCAGATAATATAAGGCAAATTGACATTATGATTCAAAATTACATGCGGTTTGGTGAGCATATCATTTTGCTTTACATACTACATATTATAAAGCCAATCATGAAAATCAAAAAGAGACACATATGCAATCACAAACAAACAACATAGAATTTTTTTTCGCCAGAAAGGAAATATTGACAAATCATATAATGGTTATATTTGCTAATTAATTATGATAATAAGCTTTTTGGATTCTTAAAAAAATATGAGAAGATTTTTAATAAATATTATTCATGATATACGACTAACTCCTCATTATTTAGTTGCTTCAATATTTTACTCATTAATAATTCTTTCTTCAAGCTTAAATTCGGCCTCTTTTGTATTGCATAATTTCAGTGGGCGTTCCATTTCATCTGCCACAGCAGGAAATTATGATATTTCAGCAAGAGTTACTTTGTATTTCCACTCAGTAATTTTATCTGTCCTGCTAATTATTGCTTTTTCGATAATTCAATCTTTGTTAAAGAAGAAAATTAACCAATCTGAACAAGCTGTATTAAAATATTCATCCTTAGCGGGTATCATTTTTTTTGTTTTTCATGCATTCAATCTGAATGTTGCTGATTCAATAAATTTAATTTTCAGTATTCAGATAGTATTACTGATGAAAATCCTATTTCGCAATATTTTTAATTTGCCTGATTTGTCCAGCAAAATAAAGGATCATGAATTAATTGCATGGAGCATTATTCTTTCATTTTCTTTCCTCTTCCTTTATAAAGAGTTGGCTTTAATTGCACACCTAAAATCCGCTCTAAATCCTTTATATTTTTTAAGTTGTTGCGGGTCTGTAATTGTTTGTTCTTTCACATTGATTACCTGCAAGTTTAAACCCTCTGAAAATCTGATTCCGATTATTGTTAAAGTCTGCAAACCTGTTATTTTCATTCCTTTGGCCTCGGTTCTCAGCACCGAGATATATTTAATCCTGAACAACCGGGGAATTTATTCGTTTACACCAAATCGTATTTATGTATCTCTCATATTTATAATCTTTCTTATATGCGCTTATCATTTTTTTAAGCTGAGAACAAAGACATTGCCCCAAAACGAAGCATTAAAAGCAATAGGAAATTATTATTTCCCTGTTTTTATTTCAACCTTAATAGCATTCACTTTTTATAATCCTTTTGTTGTAATTACCCATGACATGTTTGAACCGGCCAATGTTGCGCTGCCTGTGCAGCAATTCTACGAATTCGGCAAGATCCCTTTTATCAGCAGTTTTAATTCTCATGCACTGTCTGAGATTTTCTTTCCATTCATTTATACTTTTTTAAATGGTTTCAGCGATCTTTCTTTTTTGGCATATAATTTCATCTATGTGGTTATATCTTATCTGCTGATATATATCTTATTAAAAAAAATAACGAAGAATATTTATATCGCATTTTTTTTCACACTATTTTTCCCGTTTACAGAAATATTACTCCCGACATATTTTAACATTATCATAATTGGGATATTGGCGATCCATCGCATATTGAACAAACCGACTGCATGGAATTACTTTTGGCTTTTATTGAGCATAGTATTTTTAATAATCTGGAGAATTGATATTGGCACCGTTATTACTGGCTGCTATAATAACGCCGGTAATCGTAATGATTAATTATCAAAAGGATATTCTGTTCAGGTATAAATTGTTTTTTAAAGCGCTATTATATTTTGCTCTTTGCTTTCTGTTCATAATTACCTTTTTACTGATAAGCACACGGGGATGTTTTTACCAGGTTCAGGGAAATGCTAGCATATTTATCATCTTCTCAATCTTATGGGAATATTGATCTGACATTCAACAAAGATTTTGCTTATTTCGTTCAGTATTTTATATTTCCAACAGCTATAACATTTTTATTTTTGTATCTGATAATCTTTGCGAAAAAGTCTCATTATCACAATGAAATAGATAAAAACACCTTCGTTATTCTCGTTTTTTTATGTGTTTTTTATTTGGTTAATTTCCAGCGCGGACTTGTACGGCATAGTTTTGTTGAATCATGGGATACGGCCCTAAGTTCTTATGCCTTCTTTATTTTATGCGGCAGCATTTATATCTTTTTTAATAAACTAAGCCCTTCCATTACATTTACTTTCTTTGTTATAATATCATCGCTTGTTATTTTTAGCTTTAAATTTCCTAAAGAAAGTATTACGACAAATAATCCTTATCAGTTATTTGTTGACAAAACAAAAGCATAGCAAGTTTCCAGCCTTCTTACAGTAAAATAAACCGCGTATTGCCGGATAAAAAACTATTCAGATAGCTGTTACTCAGGAATCTGCAATTTCTTCGAACTATCTTTAAAAAATGATGAAACCTTTATGGATTTTTCAAACAGTCCAATGCTGTATTTCTATTCCAATAAAGAGAATCCCGATTATTTTGATCAACCAACGCTTTCAAATCATAATGAATTCTTGCAAGGTTGTTTCCTGAAGAATATTTCAACA
>CAWHOW010000056.1:0-5501 GCA_963831005.1 uncultured Bacteroidota bacterium | reverse complement strand
CAGATACTGGCGGAGCAGGAAACCAGCTATTTCCGTCCATTGATTTCCTTACCAGCTTCGCTTTGGCGATAAACGAATTTATTGCCTTGTACTTCCTCAGGTTTACAATGGCAAGAATATGCTTAATAACCACTTTTGGCATGGTTGAAAGGACAAAAATCATTTTTTTAAGAATTGTTTTCATGTTTTCTGTTATTTAAGGTTAATTAAATATAAATCAACCAATTATCTAATAAAAAGACTCTCTTTTGAAGTGATAATACCATCTGGTGCAGACGCAATTGTTACTGGTGCAACTGCACGAGATGCTGGTGCACCTGCACCAGTTACTGAGAACAACGCACCAGATACTGGAGTCAATGCACCAGTTACTGAGGTCATCGCTCCAGTTATTGGGGGCAATGCACCAGTTACTGAGGTCATCGCTCCAGTTTCTGAGGTCATCGCACCAGTTGCTGAGGACATTGCACCAGTTACTGAGGTCAATGCACCAGTTACTGAGGACAACGCACCAGTTGCTGAGGACATTGCACCAGTTATTGGGGTTAACGCACCAGTTACTGGGGTTAATACACCACCTACTGGAAGCATGTTCCCAGTTCCTAAACCCTTGTTTCCGGATGAAAATGAAACCGGTTGTTTCTGTTCAATATACTGTCCTTTCTTCGTCAGGATAAATTTCGCAAAGGAATGCTGACTGCCAGCTACAGACAGGACACAAGGCATCATCCGATCGATAATTTTAAAAGTATTCCATTTGCATAACATCAGTTATAACTTGAGAGGCATGAACGATTGTGTTACTAATATCTAAGCGGTATTATTTAGGTGGAGATGCCGGCTTTTCTTCTTTGGTTTCATTAGCTCCTTTTTTAATTGCAGCCGGAACTGCCGTGGAAGTATCCTTTGCTGAAAAGGATTGTTTAGGTGCCGGACCAATTAAGGTAATAGAATCATTTACAGATGTCCTCATGCGATACATTTTTTGATTCGCTTGTGAATTATCTTTTGCCGAAGAAGGTGGAATATATGAAGCCGTATCAGTTGCAGAAGACTTCATACGATACCCTTTTTGACCAGATTGGTTTTGGCTAATACAATTAATCCCAAAAAGAAATAGTAAAATAAAAAGAAATTGTGTTTTCATGTTTTAATGTTTAATTAATCCAACCGATAACGTACCGATAAGATAATTTCCAACAACATTTGGTTGGGCAAACATAATTGATTTACCTTTTACTCCAATATTTCTTGCATATATTGAAACGGTATGATTTCCGGCAGAAAGTCCTGTCCAATAATACGAAGTTGCCCACTCGCGAATACCGGAAACATAATTACCCGTATTGTCTATTACAAACGTAATATACCTGTCCGCTACTCCATCCAGCCAAATGGATATTTCTGCTTGTTCACTTACATTATAGTTGACAGCATCTTGAAGTTGGCCGCCGCCATCAGTATAAATATACATATCATAAGTGCCGGTGGCAGGTATGGTAATGGTTTGAGTAAGACCGGGAACCAAAGTGTAAGGAGAGCCGTTAGCAAGAGTAATTGAGGCTGTGCTATAAACCGTTTTAAATTGCTGCCCTTGTGTAGCCCATGCCCAAACAGGAGGGGCTCCGCCCTGCGATATTAATGCCTGCCCGCTGCTTCCCGAATTTGAATTTGCATATAATATCCCACTAAAATTTATCGACCCAGCGCCCTCACCACCAATAGCTCCTGAAGTTAAACCACCGTCACACCTTAAAAACCCGGGGGTATATGTGCCATTTCCGTAACTACTGTTTTGGTTCAATCTTAACCAGCCATCACCTGCATCAGATAAAGCAAGCCTGTTATTCATCGCGACATTACCATATATATCTAACTTTTGTGCAGGGCCTGTTGTTCCTATGCCCACATTGCCGCCTTGTGCTATGAACACTCTTGTATTCCAGCCTATAGGATTTGCTCCTCCCGAAGTATTATTGAAGTATAATTGGCCCGAATTCATTTGAATACTTGCCGCCCATCCGCCATAACCACCACCATTTACATAATTATATTGATTTGTCCCTGTATTCCAGAATGCATTATCCGCAATATTTGGTCCACCCATTGTCCATGCCTATTCTTCCGTAGTTTGTCTGGTCTGCGGCATCGGCACGGCACCAGCCAATTTCACCCATGCCAAGTGATAACCTGGCCTGAGGAGATGTCCATCCTATTCCGAATATTTCCATCACCTCGTACATATAAATAATTTGTCCCAACTGAAGCGTTATAAACAGATAAAGCGGCATCAGAAGAACTTGTTCCTGCAACAATTAGGGAGCCAAATGATTCGTTTGCGGTATTAGGACCAACAAATTTTGCAGCCCAATTGTTAACCACTCATCCACTTCTAATGGCGAAGCAGGGGTAATTGTGCCTATACCCGCATAACCGCCGCCAGAAGGAACAACTATTGCATAATTGTTTGCGGCGTTAGTTGCTGAAAAATATCCTGCATAGTGAGTGGTGGATGTTCCGTTAACAATAGACTGAAGCCCATAAATGGTGCCCGTAGTTCCGGGATGATTAATATATAAACCTATAGTTCCAGTTGCTGCGCCGGCTGGCTGGAGCACCTCAAGCATACTGTTTGAGGAATTGGCAGCGCCTGTAGCAGTTATAGATATGTTTTGGGAAACCCTATTATGCGTGAAGAATGAACTAGCAATAGTACTGAGGATAAAAATATATTTTTTCATATGGCGTGTTGTTTTATGTTTCATTTACTAATAACGTCAAACATTAATTTGCTCTTATTTCGTTTTAATTATTTTTTTTGTCCATGATTTTCCCTGTTCATTTTGAAAAGTTATTGGATAAATTCCCTCAGCATAACTTGAAATATCAAGGGTATAAACATTTTCTCCTTTCAGCAATTCAATCTGTTTCTCAATAATTTTCTGTCCTAAGGTGTTGCGAACAATGAGTTGTCCGCTACTGTTTTCCAAACAGTTTATTTCAACATATACTTCATTGGTTGCCGGGTTAGGATATATGCGGTAACGCCCGGATTTCCAGAATTTGCATCCAAGCAATTTACAGTAACAGGATCAAAGGTTTTCGATTGCCCGTTGAAATCCGTTTGTTTTAAACGATAGTATGATGTTACAAGAGTTGGATTATTATCTGTAAAAGAATACGAAAGCATTGTATTGCTGTTTCCCGCACCGGGAACGGTGGTAACTGTTACCCATGTTTCACCGTCATTGCTGCGTTCAATAGTAAAATAATTGTTATTGGTTTCGGAAGCTGTTCGCCAGTTAATATTTACGCTGTTTCCATTACATACAGCATTGAATGAAAGCAGTTCGATGGGAAGCGGAGTTGTGCTGCCTGATAAAATATAAGGCGAAAACAAGGAACAGGTTGAGGAACCGGTAACGGTGTAAGTTGTACCCGCCGTATTACCTCCTGTGGCAGGACCGACTGTTGTCATATAATGAGCAATAGTGGTGCTGCAGTTACCGCTACCGCTATTACCATTATCCCAACAACTTCCATTCCAATGCTGAATTGCTAAAGTTGAGGCAGGAGCAGCCATATTATTTTCCTCTCCCTGTATGTGAAAGTAAGCGTAGCTGTTGCTGTTGTGTAAATAGTCCAGAAACGATCAATTACATTAACATATCCGCCCCAAGTGCTGGCACCACTATTAAATGCCATTTCCAGGTCGTTAACAGCGGCAACAGACCCGCCATCAGTCGCCGCGGGAACACCCGTGCCTGTCGACATATTGGCATTTGGATTATACGAGGTGGAAGCAACCAGATCAGCAGCAGCTCCGGCGCTTTTATTTAAAGTAAAAGGAAGATATTCAGTGGCATTGTTATATCCAAAAGGAATCAAATAACTTGTTCCGGCAGCGGCATTCTTCGAGTCGACACAATTGTACTGTCCTTCTGAAATGATCCATCCATTGGAAGCAGATCCACCTGTAATTCCATTGGCTACAGGGTTGCCAATTACAAGGTAAATTGGGGTTGCGGCGGAACCATTGGAAACATTGATAAAAGCTTTATGGCTTGAAAATACAAGCTCTGCCTGTGATAAAACAAAAGTATTATTAAGAAGTGTTGCTAAAAACAGGTTAAATATTACTAAATATTTTTGTCGAAGTTGCATTTTCCTTTTACAAATTCTTTAAAATAACGTAAAAATTATATTACTTTACAAAGATAAAACATTTTATTGAGTTTAACAATACGGAAACACACTTAAACGCATCTATTTAACACTTTGTCTCGATTATTAAAATAATTTAATTTTTTTATTTTTCGCATAGAATAATTTCGTATTTAATACAATATCAGCATGTTCGGAGAATTTTAATATATTCACATATTTAAATATTTATTATGCAAAAAAGACACGATAATCTGTATTAAAAAATGATAATAATTTTATTAAATCGATTAATTAACCAACTAATCCTGTGCATTTTACTTATAACAATAGGTAAATTCATTAACTGATTTATAAAATTAACACGAATTGCATCAGATAATATAAGGCAAATTGACATTATGATTCAAAATTACATGCGGTTTGGTGAGCATATCATTTTGCTTTACATACTACATATTATAAAGCCAATCATGAAAATCAAAAAGAGACACATATGCAATCACAAACAAACAACATAGAATTTTTTTTCGCCAGAAAGGAAATATTGACAAATCATATAATGGTTATATTTGCTAATTAATTATGATAATAAGCTTTTTGGATTCTTAAAAAAATATGAGAAGATTTTTAATAAATATTATTCATGATATACGACTAACTCCTCATTATTTAGTTGCTTCAATATTTTACTCATTAATAATTCTTTCCAAGGTTAAATTCTAGTCTTTTGTATTGCATAATTTCAGTGGGCGTTCCATTTCATCTGCCACAGCAGGAAATTATGATATTTCAGCAAGAGTTACTTTGTATTTCCACTCAGTAATTTTATCTGTCCTGCTAATTATTGCTTTTTCGATAATTCAATCTTTGTTAAAGAAGAAAATTAACCAATCTGAACAAGCTGTATTAAAATATTCATCCTTAGCGGGTATCATTTTTTTTGTTTTTCATGCATTCAATCTGAATGTTGCTGATTCAATAAATTTAATTTTCAGTATTCAGATAGTATTACTGATGAAAATCCTATTTCGCAATATTTTTAATTTGCCTGATTTGTCCAGCAAAATAAAGGATCATGAATTAATTGCATGGAGCATTATTCTTTCATTTTCTTTCCTCTTCCTTTATAAAGAGTTGGCTTTAATTGCACACCTAAAATCTGCTCTAAATCCTTTATATTTTTTAAGTTGTTGCGGGTCTGTAATTGTTTGTTCTTTCACATTGATTACCTGCAAGTTTAAACCCTCTGAAAATCTGATTCCGATTATTGTTAAAGTCTGCAAACCTGTTATTTTCATTCCTTTGGCCTTGGTTCCCAGCACCGAGATATATTT
>CAWHOW010000055.1:0-12549 GCA_963831005.1 uncultured Bacteroidota bacterium | reverse complement strand
TTTTTTGTTCCAATAATTGACCAATACAACCTCCTTCTGGTAACTGCAACTAAGATTGAGAAAGAAACTCTACACAAGTATCTGAAACCAATAATCGGAAGACCCAAATTAATAAAAATACATGAGGGTAAACAAACATACTTTTGGGGGTTTTTGGTAGCTACAACGTAGTTCATGTTTCGTGCGATCATCTTGGGCCAACCAGCCCGCAAGCATCAATCACCACCACTATTGATGCCATAACTTTTTGTAAGCCAAAAGTTGTAGTAATGGTTGGTATTGCGTTTGGTGCTGGTGTTAAGCAAAAAATTGGGGATATCTTAATTTCAGAATCTGTTGTCTCCTATGAAATTCAAAAAATTGGAATGAAAGAATCCTTAAACAGAGCAACTCCTGCGCAAGCATACACAACTTTATTAAACAGGTTTAAAAATATTACTGACTGGAATTTTTCTATAAATAATAAAAGGCCAACAATAATCACAGGCCTTTTATTATCAGGAGAAAAACTAATTGATAATCCGCAATATAAAGCTGGACTTTTGGATGATTATCCTATGGCAGTGGGAGGCGAAATGGAAGGATTCGGTTTAGCTACTGCTTGTAACAGTAGATCAATAGTGCATTGGATAATAGTAAAGGGAATCTGTGATTTTGCAGATGGGAAAAAATGAAGAGGGAAGGAAAGAAAGCAAAAGACAGCTGCAGATGCATCTGTTAATCTGTGCCATAAGCAACTTTTACTTCCCTGCATGCTTTTAAAGATATGGCCCTTGAGCCTATTCCAAGTCAAAACAAATCTTCAGATCCAATTGATTCAAAGATTTTTTAGAAACTCATTCTATAAAAGAAATTGAAAAGGAAATATTAATTGAAATGAATATAGAAGTAAATTCGAGAGGAACAAAGTTCGGTGACTACTGTCCAAGAAATTGTTCAGGTCATTTCTCCTGTTGGATGATGGAGGAAAAGATAACAATAGCTAAAAGGATTGGTGTCTTTGATTGAGTTTGTTAAATCTTTCATTTTATTCGTTTTTTTTGGTCGGGACATTCATGTCGTGACCAAAATGTAACTTCCTGTTAGTTTTATTGTTTGGTTTACTTAAAAAATGGAATAATGTGGCAAAAATTGGCATTATTTGACTTATGTTTTTATCCTATTACAATGCTTGCTTAATTAAACTCATTATATACTGAATATCTTTGTCATTTTCGACTTGAATTTGATAATCTCCATTGCATCGATGACCAATATTTGAAACATCTTTAGCTATTTTTTTTGGGTCGTCTAATTTCCCAGGCGCATATTGATAGAAATTATTATCGTTTTCTTTTGTATTAAAATATCAGTTATATTGCTGTCGCTTTTAAATGCGATATAGAATTTTTTAGGTACTATTTGAATATCATCTGCTCAGATTTAAAATTGCATTTTTGAATTTCTCGTATAATTCGGCTGTGTTTTCCGAGGCATTGGCTAAGTGATCCCTGTTCAGTGTAAACTTTTATTTCGTCTGTAACGGATTTTAATGCTTGATTCTTTTTTTGTTAAAGGTTTTACACTTTCGGCAGATCTGCGATTTCTTTACCGGATTTATTAAGATTGTATTGTTATCGTATTGCTTTACTTCCCAAAGGTCAATAGCAATGTCTTTAAAGTTTGTTGCCTGTATTTGATTTTCGGTAAAGCTGGGTGAAACAAAGGCAACACGGGTTTGCGACCAATCTACATCCTCACGTTTTAATGATTTTTTCAAACTTTCATTATACTCAATAATGAAATCAGCTTTGTTTTCGAGCATTAAACTAAGATATGTTAAAACCCTGGTCAACGACACTCATGTTTTTATCACGCTTATATTCGATAATAATAAAAGCATTTGACTGTGTATCGAAAGCCAAAGTATCAATACGTTTATTTTTTATTGTAAATTCACTTTTAACAAACTCAAGGCCCATAATGGAATTGAGGTTTGCTTCAAAAAGTTTTTGTATTTCTTTTTCGAGTTTAAAAGGTTTTTCTTTTACCTCGCTTATAGGGTGTCGTGACATAAGCGGTACTAATGTCGGTTAGGGTCATTAAATGCTTTCTCCCGCATTTTAATTGCAAAACAAATATACAGCTTATTTCATCTTAAAATTCAATAGCGGGTCTTATTTTTAATAGTTTTAGTGGTTTTTTAAACCATTAAATATGTCATCTATAAAAATACTTTCAAAAGCCGAAATTCAATCTTACGAGAGATTACCTGAAATCAGCGAAAAGGAATGGAATGAAATTGTAGAAGAGCTGAAAAAGCGGAATACTTATTTTACCAGATTAAGAATTCCTGTTGCAAAAGCCGCATATATATTACAATATGGCTACTTTAAATTAGTACATCGTTTTTACTCGATTGAAGATATAGAGAATAATGACATCAAATATTTATCTCATCTTTTCAAAACTTCACCAAAAAATATCTTGTCAGACCCTGGTATTAGAAAGTTATTTTGGGATCAGAGAAAATATATTCTTCAAGAGTTGGATTACCAGCCATACAAAGACTATAAGCAGAAAGTTCAAGAAGAAATTCTTTTCTATATTAATAAACGGCTGAAGCCTAAGAACATTTTTGACCAGATTATTTTTTCCCTTAATAAGCAAAGAATTGAGCTTCCCAGTTATGATAGCTTACAGAAAGATATTACAAAAGGGCTAAATGATTTTGAAGATCAATTATGCGAACAGATCAAATTGTTTGTAGATAGTGAAGCAAGACAATTATTAGATCAATTATTAGATGATTTTATAAAGGAAGATCAGCGTTTCAGAAAAGGTGTTAAAATATCAATCCTGACTCAATTAAAAACGCCAAATCAATCCATAAAGCCCAGTAAGATTAATGAAAGCATAGAAAGTTTCAAAACATTAGATGAGATATTTACGGCATTGATACCTGTCATGGATAAACTAAAATTCTCGCCGGAAGTCGTTGCTTATCATGCTTCCTGGACTATAAAGGCAAAGTTCTCCCAGGTTCACCAGTTTCCAACCGTTGAAAAAAAATATCTTCATCTTCTTTCATTTGTCAGCCACCAGTATAAACTGCGGCAGGATAATTTTGTTGATGTGTTTTTAAGTGCAGTAAAGAACTATCAAAACTTCATTGATAAGAAACAAAGAGAAGAAACATTTGCATCACTTATTGAAAAAGATACCGTTAAAAGGCTTAGTACATCTCGGAATTACTATAAAGAAATCTGTGAGCAAATGGTTGCTATTGCTGATAGTTTATTGCCAAATAATGAGAAACTTCAAAAATTTATGCAACTTGCTGAAAAGATACAATCTCATAGGAAGAAACAGGAAATTGAATTGGATAAGATGGCACAGGAAGTGGAGAACAAGCTTTCCAATGAAGAATTATATTATACATTACTCCAGCGACATCACCGAAAGCTATTGGGCAAAGTAAGTAACCTCATAGAGCAACTTGAATTCGAAACGGAAGCATCAGATTCAAATCTGATCGAAGTGATCAATTATTATAAGGAAAACAATGGTGATCTTTCAAAATTAGTTGATATAACATTCTTAAATGATAAAGAGCAAGAGTATGTCCTTGATTCCAAAGGCAACATTAAAAATGCACTGTGCAAGGTATTATTGATGTTCAAGATAGAATATGCTTTGAAGTCAGGTACTTTGAATTTAAAATATTCTTACAAATACTTGTCTTTTGAGTCATATCTTTTTAGTAAATCCGAATGGGCTGAAAATAAAGCGGAGTTTCTTAATAAATCTGATATGGAGCGCCTGGCAGACCCTGAGCCAGTTCTAACGGAACTGGAAGAACAGTTAGATAAAGCTTACATTAAAACAAATACAAATTTCATTAATGGCAAGAATCCTTATCTAAAAATTGACAGGAATAACAAACCGATAATATCAACACCCGCGGTTAATCAAAAGCCCGATAAATATGTTATATCAGACTTCTTACCCCCGGGAAAATTCTTTTCATTACAACAGATTTTGCATCAAGTGAACGATTCCATCAAGTTTCTGGATAAGTTTTGAACACTTCTCCATCAAACATCAGAAAGGCAGACCTGATGATAATACTTTCCTGGCCATTATCATGGCATTAGGCTGTAACATTGGTATAAAAAAGATGGGGAGAATATCGAAAGGAATATCAGTCGAGACCCTTGAGAATACATTTACATGGTATTTTACTCTGGAAAACCTGAACAATATAAATGCTCTAATTATTTCAGTGATCAATCAATTGTTCTTGTCAAGACTGTACCTTACAAAGGAAGGAGAAATTCACACTTCCAGTGATGGTCAAAAGTTCGGTGTTAAACCGGAATCATTGAATTCAAATTATTCCTTTAAATATTTTGGAAAGGAACGAGGGCTCACTATTTATACTTTCATAGATCAAAGAGGTTCTATCTTTTCTACCATTGTGATGAGCCCTGCCAGCAGGGAGGCCACCGAAGCGATGGATGGGCTATTCAGTAATGAAGTCGTATCAACTATGCATTCTACCGACACACACGGATATACAGAGGTCATCTTTGGTATGATGGATTTGCTAAATATTAATTTTGCTCCGAGGATTAAAAACATTGGCAAACAGACTTTGTATTCTTTTAAAAACAGGAAGTTCTATGAAAAGACAAATTATAAGATTCTGCCAAATAATTACATTAAGGTAGACCTTATTAAAGAATACTGGGATGATATTTTAAGGATTATGGTTTCCATAAAACTGCAGAAATGCAAGGCTTCTCAGATTCTGAAAAGGTTAAACTCATATAGCAAGCAGAACCCTTTACATAAGGCATTAAAAGAGTATGGACGTATCAATAAAAGTCTCTTTATTTTAAATTATTATGATAATCTGGAACTCCGGCAGGCAATAGAAAAGCAACTTAATCTGATTGAACTGGCGCATAAGTTTGCCAGATTTATATTCTTTGACAACAACCAGGAGTTTGATGAGCCTACAAAAGAAGGGCAGGAAATCATTGCCGGATGTAAACAACTTATCCAAAACTGTATTATCCTGTGGAACTATATGAAAATTACACAAATTTATTATAATAGTGGTTCCGCCGAAGAAAGGAAAAAGATTCTATCAGCTTTAAAGCTCTATTATCTTCTGGAGTCATATAAATTTAAACGGAGAATACGACTTTAATAAAGATTGGACCTCCGGCGAAAACCTAAACCTTGAAAAACTGAAGAGAGTAAAAATACAGGACTTTAAATATCAGCCACTTAAAGAGCCCTAACCGACATTAGTACCGCTTATGTCACGACACCCAATGTAGTAATTATTTATTGAGTGCAAATGGAGAAAATAGTCATTGTTTGCCGACTAAAGAATGTGTGTCCCGCATTCTACGAAACAGCCAACGCCTTCCAAATATTCATTACAAATTTTATTTTACTTACGATAACAATTTATTAAGAAGTATGTTTACAGTTGATGGAAAGACAATATTTAAGAAATTGAATTTTTCCGTATATTTTCAAAGCGAAATATCAAAAATGATAGAAGTTTCTTAATTAAGAGGAGTACAAACAGTAGAAAAAATGCCAAGAAGTCAAAAATCCTGCTAGAAATATATATTAAAAATCGTTATGCTATAATGGGGATTACGTGGAAAAACGAGATTAAATTGACTACTTCATGAAAATTATTTTCATTAAAAAATAAATTTTATAAATTTGTCGATTTTTTGAATCCAATTATTGAATCGAGGGCATTTGGCTTTTATCCTTGTTAAACCTATTGCTTCAGCTAAAATATTTCCATATACCACTTTGTTGTAACCATTGACAATGCGTTCTAATCTATGAGATGGTAATGTTATTTGGATCATTATTAATCATTTCAGGATTATTAAAAGAATCTATAGTTTTAATTAATTCATCTCTACCTACTTAAATCATTGCTGGGAATCTGTTGAGTGAAGATATCAATATCGGTAAATAAAAGTCCTTAAATTCATGAAGCTGCAAATAGGGTAAAAATCTATTTCTGATACCATCATCAATATTCGCAAGCATTGCGTTCTCTAAAAAGTCCATTCTATCATTTTTATTCACAATGGTAATTGATTCATCCCAACCAGGAAACTGGTATTTTGAATATAAACCATAATAGTCAATTAGCATAGTAGTATAAGCCATCGAATCATTCTTTAGATGTGAAATAATCTGTTTTCTTAAATCACTCCACTTTACAATACCACCCATAGATTTTTTTATCAATGGTGCTTGAATAAAAATTTCCTTTGGTAAAAAATATTTATTTAAAATTGAAGAACAAAACTCTTGTTCTGTTGGACCTTCGCAGACGATTATTATTACTTTTCATTATCAAAAATTTGTCTGTCCAGTTGTTATAATATTTCTTTTCCAAAGATCATCAATGGTATAATCCTCAAGCCATTGCTTTAAGGTTCCAGTATCTAATCGCTTAAAAAGGCTTTCTCCATTAATTTGGTCAACAGTAATAACATCTTCTGGTGTAAAATGGCTGATTAAGTCAGTTGATTGAGTAGCAACTATTACTTGACTCCCTTTAGCTTCAACAGACTTTATCATACCTGCTAACTTTGCTATAGCAGAAGGATGCAACCCTAATTCGGGTTCGTCAATTATAATAGTTTCAGGTAAATTAGGTTGCATAAACAAAGTTGTCAATGCAATGAATCTCATTGTCCCATCGGATAAATCATTAACGCCATATAATGTGGAACTGTGTTTACTCTGCCATAAAAGTTTTATTAAGCCATTTTCATTTGGTTTAAAACTAAAATCAAGGAAGTATGGTGCTATACTTTGTATTGTTTTTACAATTAAATTATAAGTAATAAGGTTGCTATTATGTATAGCAAATAAATAAGCCGCGATATTTTGCCCTTTATCGTATAAGAAATATTTATCGTTTTCAATATTGGATTCTTTATTAAAAGGAGAAGGAAAACGCCAGTATCATGAAAATGATATTTTTCTAAAGAATTTAAGTATTTGCGAATATATGCTGCTCTTGTAACACCTGCAAATCTAACCCTAGCTTCGGTGTCAAATGAGGCAATCTCAACTGGATTATCCCAATAAGGATTTCTTCCGTACCACAAACCCTCTTTAGTAAATATAAAAGCATCTTCGCCCTTTTTCAATGTAAAAGAGTATGCATTTGTGCCTTTGAAAAATAATTTACATGATATTTCATCAGTCACTTTATCACCACGATGTAGAAATTTATTTACACCACCTCTGAGAGCTACAAATTCCTTTAAATTTGAATTATATATATTCTTTAAAAATTCAAAAAATGACAAAAAATTACTTTTACCACTCCCATTAGCCCCAATAAGAATATTGATAGGATTGAGAACTAGATCAAGTTTCTTGATAGATTTATAACCATTTATTTGTATACTTTTCATTTTGACCTTGAATTTCTATTTTGTAAAAATATAAAATAAATTTTTATAAAACACTTCTATCGAAAGCGATTACTACTAGATATAAACTATCAATTCCACAGAATTCTTCAATATTCTCTGGGTTAGCGATGCTTAATATTTGCTTTTAAAGCGCCGTATCTGAACATTAGTATCAGTCCTGCACCGGAACCCAAAATGATGTAATTGTACATTATATATTAATTTCTTGTTGAATCTCAACAGGTAATTGTATTTCATTTTCAACCTGTATCATTTCATAAACATTAATATTAGCACTTAATGCCTCAAAACTTAGGGCAATTGAATAAGGTACTTCTTCTTTCAAATCACATTCCCATCCATTATGACCAATTACTGCAACGCTGAAAGTTTCTGGTAATTGATGGGATTTTATAACACACCATGATTTTTGCAATGTACTATCTTGTCTTCTAATACCATTAATTAAGCTCCAATTAGGTTTTTCACGAATAAACCACTTGATTACATTTTGATCTTCTGGTGCATCTTCAGGTTCTTCAATATCCTGAAGAACTCTATTTGTAAATTGCTCATAAGTTTCATTGAGCTTTGATGATGTCCAACTAAGCCAGGTCGAAAGATAAGATTGAGTTCTTCTTTGTTCTGCGTGGCTTTGCCATAAAAGAAAGTGTTACTTCTATAAGAATATCATAGTCTTCACCAGGCTTTCTCAATTGAGTCGGTATTTTAATCGCATATACATTCGCCCTTTTTGCAGATATTTTATCTGATGCAATTAATGTGATCCGCTTTTCAGAATTGAATGTAGCTCTTTGCAAATCAGGAATACCATAACCATAATGTCGAATATGTCTTAACTCGGGATGTAAAAATATTTTTTCAGGAAGTCTTGCTGATTGAACAATTAAAGCCCTGTAAAGGTTTGCTGATTCCTTCGGATATAATCTTTGTAAATTTGCTGCAATATGAGCAACTTTTGGTGCAGCATAAGAAGTACCGACAGAATCATTACCTACTCCAATACCGCCACCATATGTTGATTTCACTAATTCCGGCGAAATAGATGGCTCATAAGACAAATTTGGATTAGCATTTTTCTCTTTAACAATATCCCCTCCATATTCTACAACATCCGGTTTAATCATGTTCCATAATCCTAGCCCTGTGCGTGAAAATGAGGAAGGGTCGTCTTTATCCCCGAATGACTCCTTGTCTTCTTCATCAAATTTAGCATAACAAACGGAACCAACTGTCAATGCAAAAGAACTTTGGGCGGGATTAGCAATCCGACTTGACTTTTCAAGAAGATAATCCGGATAAATTCGACCTGATTGTAGATGCTCCTTTACTCCTGGTTTCATTGGATCGCCAGTTTCTTTATTCAAATTGCCTGCAGAAAGAATAAATAATATGTCATGTTCAATCATCAGTTTGTCAATTGAAGAAGCCCATTGTGACATATGAATAGTTTTACAGGGGCTATAGGAATTAATGGACATATTAAAAATCCTAGTACCTTTAAAATGCTCAAATAAATTCTCCATCAATGTAGGTGGAAATAAATTATCTGGCAATAATGCAGCGTTTCCAATGGGAACCAAAATTCTCGCATTTTGAATGAAACATGGCAATTGATAATTACCATTACGTGGAATAATATTTGGATATAAAACCGCGCCTGCAACTCTTGTTCCATGTCCACCATTAACTACAATATCTGCAACTCCAGGATCATTTGGTATGAAGGAAATTGATTTTGCAGTATCTATTGAAGGTGCAAGAAGTTTATGCTCCTGCTGAATACCACTATCAATTATACATACAATAGGATAATTTTCTCCGGGAGGTATTAATTCTGGTGTTATGTTATCAATCTCGCCAGATGCAATATTTGTTATCGAGAGTGGATCGTACTCAATAACTTCAAAAATATATGGATAATTATAAACTAAATCTTTTAGCCCTTGACCTGAAATTCTGATTCTACAAGCAAAACTATCATTAAAATCAATATAACTACCTAATAAAGTTCCTCTATATGCTCGTATAAATTCTTCAAATTCAGTTTGTCTTTTTAGGGCAATTTCATCTCTCTTTTTTCAAGCAAATCTCTCTTAATTTTCCATTTTTTTAAAGCTTTCAAATAAACTTCTTCACTAATATCATCTTTTTTCTCTGGTTGTTTTGAAATACGCTGATAGCATGCAATTCCAACATCTACTACAAATTGGTCTGTGTCTTCTATTTCATGCCATTTTGCTTGTAAATCATCTGAAAGTATTGTGTCAATTTTCCATTGTTCACCCTCAATAATTTGCCATAATTGAGCAGCCTTATTCTGAAATTTTTTACCTTCCTCATTTTTTAGAAATATCTCTATTTTCTCTTTTAATGAAACAAAATTATCAGCCGCAGCACCGATGATAAATCCATCTTCTTCCTCTGCAATAATTTCAATTCCAAAACTTTTTTAAAGATTCAACATCAAAATCTTTGGGATCAATTTGAAGAAAAACAGGAATAGTATTTGAATCAGGCAATTCTGGTAAATGCTGTTCTGATCTGGTTTTAATATTGTTCTTTTGTCCAATATTCTGAAAGGCGTTTCAATATTTGTTATAGTTGCGTTCCATGAGCGTCACGATGTTCAAGGTTTTCTTTTGTTATCGGATTTACTACCTTTTCGCCACCACCATGTGATTTAAATAAACCATCAATCTTTTTTAAAAGTTGTAAGTGAGGAAATTCTGGCATAGTAATTATTTGTTATAATTGGTGCTTTAGTTTCAATGTTTTTATTAAATGTTCATTTTCTACAATTTTTCTATTTTGAATTACCGCGCTTTTTGCTGCGTCATATGCAACTTTAACTACTAGTGCCGCCGAGAATCCTTCCATTTTTGCAACAATTTCATTCCACTTGATGTCTTTTGCAACCTCTATTGCAGATAAAGTATTTTCGAAAGTCTTTGAATTTCTTCTTTGCCAGGTTTTGGAATTTCGATAATATCATCAAACCTTCTAAATAATGCTTTATCAAGTGACCCTTCAAGATTGGTTGTGGCAATAAGAAGTCCGGGAGCATCATAATCTTCGAGAAAGATTTAATAAAACATTTACTACTCGATGCATCTCGCCAACATCATGACCTAATGAGCGGGCTTTGGCAATGAAATCAAATTCATCAAGTAATAAAACACAAGGATATGTTTTAATTGAATCAAAAAGCATTTTCAAATTTGTAGCCGATTCACCTAGATAAGATGAAACAATTGCTTCAAATCTTACTTTAAGAAAAGGTAAGCCAATATTCCATGCAATTCTCTCAGCACTCATACTTTTTCCGCAACCAGGTGCTCCATAAAAAAGGACTTTCTCCCCGTGGCTTTAATCCAAAATTGGCAAGCCGATCTCGACCTACATATTCCTTTTCCAATTCTTTGAATTTGTGATTCAATAATTTTTGATAAAACCATCTCATGGCGAAGATTTTGTTTATCAACAAGTGAAGCAAGAGGAATGTTATTTCGTTTATCACTTGGAATAAATGTGCTTGCAGGTAACAGAGTTTTTAATTCTTTTCTGAAACTGATATGAGATTCAACATTTTTTTCTAATAATCCTAATAGTTTTGAAGCTAATTTCTGATGTCCTTTTTGTTTTTCATCTTCAATAATTTTTTTTGCAATTTTTACAATATCATCATCATGATCTCCTTCTATTGATCGAAACAGCCTTACCATTAAATCCTGATTCATTTTATATTTTATTAAAGGTTAAATTGTATATTCAAGAATACAAACATTATTCAAAAATATGAATATTTCTAAACTTATAGCACGTTTCTTTTCGCGACCAAAGGAAACAGCATATTCCAGTTCAATACGACTTGCGGGATAACCCAATTCATCCATCAACATCTGCAAATAAAGCTGGCGTATAACTTCTTCGGGAGTAAGTTTAATGGGTTTGTTCCTTATAGCACAAATTACATAATAGCTTTCTTTACCTTTTGCATCGGTTTTTATTTCAATACGTGATTCAAGATTATGAATTTCCACAAGATTAAATTGGGTAAGCTTGTAATCGGAATCGCGAAGAATTTCGGCAAGGGTCATGATTTGCAATTTTTGATAAAAAATATGATTAGTTATAGATAACAAATATATAAAAACTCAGTGAAATGCATATTAATGCTTAAAAATGGATACATACTGTTATATTAATGTTGAGGCTGGGTCTTATAACTTAAAATTTTATATATAAATAGACCATTTTTTTGCAAGGCGAAGACCAAAGTATTTGTGCAAGTATATCTTGCACAAATATGATGAAACACAATCATAGTTTAGTTTAAATAGACTGTTAAAGCAATGCCATTTATGCACTTTTTTGTTATTTATTTACTATAATCACTTGGGTTTTTCGTGTTTCCATCAATCACTATCATCGCCAATTTAGAAGGATGGTTAGGAACGTCGTTTTCAAAACCATGCACTTTTGGTGTTAATAACTTAATGCTATTTTGCGGAGGGGCTGGTGGCAATATTTTCTCAGTTAAATCAAGGAATCAAAAAATTAATAATTGCATCGTATTTCCTGATGAATAAGCTACAGGTTGTTTTCCATATTTTTCGAAAAGCTTAACACGGTCAGAAATAGTACTCTCAACTTTTAATTCTGCTATTATTCCCTTATAACCAATTTCAATTCTACCTCCGCCAAATGTGCTTCCTTTGAAATATTTTCCCCTAAGTACGGAAGACCAATTAAGTGTTGAATAAGGTTATCCCTGAAAGTACCTCTAAAACCTTACTTTGATTTTTATATACTCCTTGCTGCATGCAAAACCCTTGATAGTTTATTATTCCACTTAAGAGTTGTAAGAAATTCTCCTTTTCTTCTTTGTCAATATCGGGTAGTTCTTTTTCAATTGAGTTGGCAATGTCAAACACGACTTTATTCATCTTCTTAAAGCCCGTAAGGAAATAGGATGAGTTGGGATCAAGCACCTTAACAATCAATTGATCATAGCCAATAATGGTCGGATATTCAATTTTACCATCTGGGTGCCAGAAATAACCTA
>CAWHOW010000054.1:0-15501 GCA_963831005.1 uncultured Bacteroidota bacterium | reverse complement strand
CGGGATATTTGAAGGAAATTATAAGATTTTGAACAGTTTGCACTAACACACTTCTTATACTTAACTTTATACATACTCTAACAAGGGGAAGGGCGTTGACTATTACGTTAGCAAAAGGGTAAAGCAACTTCGACAAAACTATTTTCGATGAATTGTTTTACCATAAGGCGGAAATTTTATATTATTGCGAAGAGATTAAAGTTGAAATATACCCAATATGGTAACACTAACATTAGCAGTTATTATTTGGGAACACTTCAACTTTCATGGACACAAAACATTTTGACAGACAAATGAGCGCATTAATAATTCCTTGTTACATTAAAAAGCAATGGGATATTGACTGCCTTAATCGCTTATTGGTTAGCGTTCAAAATCAAACGCAACGCTTTGACAAAGTTTATTTGGTTGACGATGCAAGCCCGTTAAAGTATAAACCTCGCCATGAATTTGTTGAGCATATAATATTAAATGAAAACGGTGGACCTGCAAGGGCAAGGAACATCGGGATTGAAAAAGCAATTAGCACAGGTACAGAATATATTTTGTTCACCGACCACGATTGCATTTTAGATAAAGAATGGAACGAACAAATGACTTCGTTGCTAATGAAAACCGATTTCGGAGCAGTAGGAGGAATGACTTATTCATGGGGCAAAACACTTCTTGATTATTACCATGACATAAACGGAACACTTGCAGGTAAATGGTTACTTCCCGATAAAAAAGAATTGTGGTATATGCCTTCATTAAATTTCGGAATGAAAAGTGTCGTTGCTGAGCAGTTTCCGTTTGATGAAAGATTTCCAACTGCCGCAGGTGAAGATGTTGATGTGTGCCTGCGGTTGCGGAGTAAATACAAAATCGGTTTTTGCTCCAACGCAAAGTTGTGGCATGACTACGGATATAAAAATTCCATTGCCAGCTTTAGAAAGTTTATTAGGATATTTAAAAAATATAAAAGTTCAAGTGCAACTATTTACGATGCACATTCAGTATTAATGTGGGATTATTCCGAATCAATTTATCAAGGTAATATGCAATGAGTTTAATCTACAAGCGCATACCATATCTGCCGGGAATTACTCATGTAATTAACGATTACTTAGGAGAGATTCGCCCATTTGTAAAGCGAGTGGAGAAACTACACTTAGTAATTCCAATGGTTTTATTAAAAACAATTGAATGGAGTATTTACAGGTGGTATAAAACTCCAATTAGGAGATTTTACGGAGTGAAGGGAAATGAATTAATTTACATGATTACAAATCGCTGTAACGACCGTTGTCCCAAATGCGGAATTTGGGAAAGACCAGAATCCAACAGCCAACATCTAATGATTTCCCATTTCATCAATTGCCTAAAAAGGCTTCATCACAATTTATATCAGGTTACTTTAACGGGCGGAGAACCATTGTTATTTAAAGACGATGTGTTGCTAATTGCCGAAGAAGCAAAGAAGTTGAATGTCCCAATTGTAATAGTTTCAAACGGAAGATTTCTTGAAGAAAATTTCTTAAATAAGTATGCTACATTAGGGCACATTCTTGTTATTTCAGTTGATTCAGTAGAAAAAGAAAAGTGGGATGAATTCAGAGGAAGAAAAAACTTTGACATCGTAATGCCTAAGATTATGCTTGCTAAACAAATCTTAGGTAACCAATTGAGGATTCAGTCAGTTCTTTCTAAGGAAACTGAAAATGATATTCCGAAAGTTATTGAGTTTTGCAAGCAACACAATATTCAGCACAATATACAATTCTATCAGGACTTTGGCGGACATTGGAATAATCCTTCAACCGAAAAAGTCAACTATGATAATGATACACCATGTGCAGCCCGAAAAAATATTTGTGTTTACCCAAATGGTGATGTTGTAAAGTGTTTTGACCATCGTAGAATTCCATTGGCAAAAGAGCCATTAGGTAACATTGCCAAGCAAGACATTATTGAAATACTCTGCACGAAACGCTCAACTGAAGTATCTAAGATTATGAAGACTTGCAATTTCACTTGCAAAAATATGTCCTGTAACAAACCTCAAACATTCCTTTTCAATTAATGCAAAAAGAAAAAGCTGACATAATAATTTTTAGAGGTGCTCCTGCTTCAGGCAAATCTCAAGCAGCGAAAAGTTTATCTAAGTTTTTCCCAAAAGGTGTGAAGTTGGAAATTGACATCTTGCGACAAATGGTAATTTCAGTTGACTGGAAAAACCAAGAGGAGCATATTAATATGTTGCAATTATCAACAAGCTTGGTTCATGACTTTTTCAAATTAGGTTTCAATCCTGTAATTGTTGTGGACACATTCAGCGGTGATAAGATTAATAAATACCTTGACTGTCTTTATCAATTGGACAAAGACCTATCAATAAAAATTTTTGGACTGTTCACTACCGATAACGAGTTGAGAAGAAGATTAGAGTTGCGTTCAAATGGTGAGTTCCGAGATTTCGGAATTTGCAAAAGATTAAATGATGATGTTCTTAAAATAAAACACGACACAGAGTATCAAATTGACACAACAGGACTCTTGCCAATGCAGACAGCAGAAATAATCTATGGACAACTTAGCTAAGGAAAGTATAACAGCAGCTTGCAGTAAATCGTTAGCTTTAAATTTAAAAATGAATAAAAAACACCAATAATACAATCATTTCCATGTCAACATTAGATATTACACAGGTAGAGCTTAAGCATTTAATTAATGAAACTAATATATGAGCAAAAAAATGATTATTTTTAGGGAATATTTATGAAGGGAAAAAAATATATAGCTAAAAAACAGCAAGCCAAAAAGATATTGGAAGAACCGCATTTTTGCCGATAAAATATTTTTCTCAAAGAAATTAAAATCATCATGAAAAATAAACAACAAAATCAGCCTTCCCCTGAAACATATCTGCGCACGCGGGTAAGAAGTTTGCCAATAGATGCATGCTATGTAAATGAAGGATGGAAAGATGCAGGAATGGCTTCAGTAATTGTTGCACGCAAACACACTAACGGTAAATACACATTGGGTATTTATCTGGTTGATACTTTTGCATTAGGCACAAAAGACAGTTTTTACCGCTTTAATGTTGAGCAGCACGAATTGGATGCAATAATTGAAAGAGCATCAATGGATAAAATGGTTAAAACAGATTATTCTCTTGTTCATAACATTATTTATGGAGCAAATGCATTTGCTGAAGATAATGGTTATAAGCCATGCAAAGAATTTATTCTGACACAATATATACTTGAAGAAGATACTGAGGATATTGAATTAATTGAAATTGAATTCGGGAAAGACGGAAAACCTTTTTTAATTTTGTAAATCATTATCCTGCCAAATAATTCAACAGGACTCAAGACTCAAAGATTATAACACAATATAAACCAAAAATTCAAAATATGAAAGCGCTACATTCAGAAGGTAAATGTTTATTCTGTGGAGAAACATTTATTAAAGCAGGCATCAGTCGCCATCTTAACAAACACTTGTCAGATCAAAGCAAAAATAAAACATCCGGTAAATCATTTCATGTTCGTATTGAAGCAGCAGAAATGTTTCTTAACTTATGGATAGACGGCAAAACCAAAATTAGTGAACTGGATTTATTTCTACGCAGTATCTGGCTTGAATGCTGCGGTCATATGAGCGCTTTTTTTGATCCTAAGAAAAGAAAAACAGAAAGACGTAGTGGCTTTGATTTTTTTGACACAGAAAATTATACTGTTCCTGGCGAAATATCTAAAAAAGAAAAAACAGCAAATGTTTTCTTTAAAGGGATGAAACTGACATACGATTATGATTTTGGAAGTACTACGAGACTTGACATTAGTGTTATTGAAGAGATTCCTTTCAGCGCCGATAAAAATATAGTGCTTCTGTCGCGCAATGAACCACTTGAAATGCTATGTCATATTTGTAACAAAAAACTTGCAACAGAAATTTGCTCGGTATGTGCGGGATATGATGATGCCATGTTTTGCAAGGAATGTGCAAAAATCCATGAAAAGAAATGTGAAGATTTTGCAGATTATGCCCAGATGCCCGTAGTTAACTCACCCCGTATGGGTGTGTGCGCTTATGAAGGCGGTGAAATTGATAGAGACCGTGATGGGGTTTATATAAAAAAATAATCATATCCATGTCAACATTAGAAATTACACAGGTAGAGCTTAAGCATTTAATTACTCACCATGTGGGCAACAAAGGGCGGGAAGAGAAGTTCAGCCTTTCGGAAGAAGAATCGGCTTTAGGTAAAGATACCAAAGAATTGCTGCTGAAATACTTTTTACAGCCGCTGAAAGCGGAAGAGTTCTTTGCCTTTGCACACCCTGTGAAACTTGCATTGAACGAGGTGTACACCATGGCTGAAGGCATATTCTCGGATCCGGAAACATTTATCAGCGCCTCGCAAAACCTTGCCAAGCTGCTTTATGAACAGTCGATGCACCCAAAAATAAAAGAAGGGGAACTGAACATTGCGTACTTTAAGGACATAGACCTGGATGAAGAAACCTGCGATGCCATTGGCATATTTAAGTCGGAAACCGATGTACCTTTCCTGAAAATGATAAGCCAGAAATCCCGCTTCAGCATACAGCATGATTATGGTTTTGAGATAAAGGGAATTGATAAGGCTTGCGTGATATTTAATATGAACCGCAAGGAGGGTTATAAGATACTGATAGTAGACAATGCCAATAAATCGCCTGAAGCACAGTACTGGCGGGATGATTTCCTGAATGTGAAACCCATAAGCGATGAGTTCCACCAGACAAAGGAATTTTTAACCATAGCAAAGAACTTTGTAACCAAGCAATTAACAGAAGATTTCGAAGTAAGCAAAGCCGACCAGATTGATATGCTGAACCGCTCGGTGGATTATTTCAAAACCCATGAAACCTTTGAAAAGAAAGACTTCGAGAAAGAGGTGTTCAAAGATAATGGCATTATAAAATCGTTCCGCAACTTCGACGAGATATACAGGGAAGACAATGATATCAAGATGAACGAGAGTTTTGATATTTCACCACAGGCGGTAAAAAAACAGGCCAGGATATTTAAAAGCGTGCTGAAACTGGATAAAAACTTTCACATTTATATTCACGGCGACAGGGAACTGATAGAGCAGGGAGTGGAGAAAGACGGGAGGAAGTTTTATAAGATTTATTTTAATGAGGAAAGTTAATTAGTAGGCAGTTTAATAATTGTCATTTGCTGCTACGCATCGTCATTATAGGACATTTGTCGCTTCGCGACGTCACTTATTGTCATTAAGTCATATATTGTTCATGGAGTTAATGACCATGAATGACTACAAATGACAAAGTGTGAAAAAATTAAAGTGTAAACAATTTACCTCGCACCCACCCTTGATTTGCCGTACCATTTCTTTTTGTTGTTATTTCCGGCTGTAGCTGCATCTGTAGGTTTGCGGTAAGGATGATTCGAATTGTTTCGCTGCTGTTTGGGTGCTTTAGCAGGGTTATTATCTATAAGCGGAAAAGGATGATCGTCAATAACAGGTATCTTTTTCCCTATCAGTTTTTCAATATCGCGTAAATAATCTTTTTCTTCAGCATCGCAGAAAGAAAAGGCTGTGCCCTTTGCTCCTGCCCTGCCCGTGCGCCCGATACGGTGTACATAGGTTTCGGCAATGTTCGAGATCTCGAAATTGATAACGAATTCCATGTCTTCCACATCTATGCCACGTGCTGCAATATCGGTTGCCACCAGTACCCTTGTGGTTTGCGCTTTAAAATTTGCCAGTGCACGCTGTCGTGCGCTTTGCGCTTTGTTGCCATGTATGGCTTCGGCGCTTATCTTATTTTTCGCAAGCACTTTTACCACCTTATCGGCACCGTGTTTAGTGCGTGTGAATACTAAAGCGGTTTTGATATCTTCATCTTTCAGCACGTCAAGAAGCAAAGCATATTTATTACCCTTGTCAACAAAATAAACGTATTGTTGAATGATATCAACGGTTGAAGCGGAAGGAGTAACCTCCACTTTAGATGGCAGGTGCAAGATAGTGCCTGCAAGTTTAACAATTTCGGGAGGCATGGTTGCCGAGAAAAAAAGCGTTTGACGCTTGCGTGGAAGCGCAGCCGTTATTCTTCTCACATCATGTATAAAGCCCATATCCAGCATGCGGTCAGCTTCATCCAGTACAAATATCTCTACATCGCGCAATGAAACAAATCCCTGGTCCATCAGGTCGAGTAACCTGCCGGGAGTTGCCACCAGTATTTCAACACCCTTTTGCAATATTGCAGTTTGAGGGTTTTGATTCACTCCGCCAAAGATAACTGTGCTGGTAAGTCCGGTGAAGCGCCCGTAAGCCTGTATGCTTTCGTTTATCTGTATGGCAAGTTCGCGGGTTGGGGTAATTATAAGGCTTCTGATTTTTCGTTTCTTGTCGTAAGTCCTTGTATTAAATAAAAGCTGAAGGATAGGGATAGCAAATGCGGCTGTTTTACCTGTTCCTGTCTGGGCACAGCCCATAAGGTCGGTTCCGCTCAACACTATTGGTATAGCTTCTTTTTGAATGGGTGTGGGAGTAACGTAACCTTCTTGTTCTATTGATCTGAGTATAGGTTCAATAATGTGCAATGATCGAAATGGCATAATAAATTAAAGTAAATTTTAAAGAGACCAAAACCTGTCTATCGTAGGGAGGGAAATGTCCGTAAGTGAATTTTTACAAAGATACGCATTTTAAATCAAATGGATGTAATTCATTCAAATCTCCTCTTGATTTATCCCCTGTTTTGCAGTACCTTTGCAAATTAAAATAGCACTGTTATATTAAAATAAAAAATCAGGGCTGAAGCCCTTTGCAATCTGTTTTTTTCTAACCCCAGACTTAAGTCTGGGGTTATGCAAACATTTCAACAATGTATGGACTTTAGTCCAGAATTAGACATGTAAGAATTAATCAGGATAAAGTGAACAGGAGTGAGAAGTAATTAATTTGATGTTATGGAAAAGAAAAAAGCCTTGCTTATTATAATGGATGGTTGGGGAGAAGGAGATAAATCAAAAGCCGATGTTATTGCCAATGCCAATATACCTTTTATAAAAAGCTTATATAAAACCGCTGCTGTTTGTCACCTCGACGCCTCGGGCGAAGACGTAGGATTGCCTGAAGGACAAATGGGCAATTCGGAAGTGGGTCATTTGAACATAGGCGCTGGTCGCATAGTTTATCAGGATTTCGTGAAGATAAATATTGCATGCAGGGATAATTCCATAGCATCAAATCCTGTGCTAGTAGAAGCATATAAATATGCCAAGGAAAACAATAAAACTGTACATTTTCTTGGTTTGGTTTCCGATGGAGGTGTACATTCTTCAACTAAACATTTGATGAAGCTTTGTGATATTGCTAAAGAACAGGGATTGCAAAATGTATACATTCACATATGCACTGATGGCAGGGATACTGATCCCCGCAGCGGCAAGGGTTATGTTGCCGAGTTGCAGGAACATCTAAAACATTCAACAGGAAAAATAGCATCGCTTATTGGCAGGTATTACACTATGGACCGCGACAAACGTTGGGAAAGAGTAAAAGTTGGATATGATCTGATGGTGAATGGCAAAGGGAAACCTGCTACTGATGTATTGCAGGCTATGCAGGAATCATACGACAGCGGAGTTACAGATGAGTTCATAAAACCCATTATCATGGTGAATGATTGTGGAGTTCCAGTTGCAACGATAAAGGAGAATGATGTTTTTATCTGTTTCAATTTCCGCACTGACCGTCTTCGTGAAATTACCACGGTGCTTACACAAAAGGATATGCCTGAAAATGGCATGGCGA
This sequence comes from uncultured Bacteroidota bacterium, assembly GCA_963831005.1. GTDB lineage: Bacteria > Bacteroidota > Bacteroidia > Bacteroidales > CG2-30-32-10 > CAWHOW01. Next base: position 7,673 of record CAWHOW010000054.1, on the reverse strand, counting down.
CTATTTCCCTGCATTATGTAACGCTTACACGTTATGATGAATCATTTAAGCATGTTCATATAATGTACGATAAGGAAGACCTTCTGAACACCATAGGTGAAATGGTTTCGAAAGAAGGAAGAACACAATTAAGGATTGCCGAAACGGAAAAATACCCTCATGTTACCTTCTTCTTTTCAGGCGGCAGGGAAGATGTGTTTAAAGGCGAAAACCGCGTGATGATACAGTCACCAAAGGTAGCTACTTACGATCTTAAACCCTCCATGAGTGCATATGAAGTAAAGGATGCCGTGATAAATGAAATACAAAATAAGCAACCTGATTTTATCTGTCTGAATTTCGCTAATGCAGATATGGTAGGGCATACCGGTATATATTCCGCCATAAAGGAAGCTGTTGAAACAGTTGATATCTGTGTGAAAGAAGTTGCAGAAGCGGCTATTGGCAAAGGATACAGCATTATGATAACCGCCGATCATGGCAATGCGGATTTTGCAATCAATTCTGATGGCAGTCCTAATACGGCGCATAGCTGCAATCCTGTTCCCTGCTTCTTCATTGATAAAGACATTAAAACCATCCACAACGGAAAGTTAAGTGATATTGCACCTACCCTGCTAAGTGTGATGGGAATAAAAATCCCTTCGGAGATGACCGGGAAAATTTTGATTTAAGCCTGATATGAATAGCGCAAACCCTTATTCATTGAATATTTATCTTTCAGGCAGAGAAATAATCCGATTAAAATTTTTATCTTTACCGACCTATTAAATCGTTGAATGGATAAACGCTGGGTAATAAAAGAGCCGGGTGATACTGTAATTGAAAAAGCATTATCGCAGGAACTCAATATCAGCAGACAGCTTGCCCGTCTGCTTGTTCAGCGAGGAGTTAAAACCTTTGAAGAAGCGAAATCTTTTTTTCGCCCCGAGCTTTGCCAGTTGCACGATCCTTTCCTAATGAAGGATATGGATCTAGCAATTTCGAGAATAGAAAAAGCTATAAGGAAAAACGAAAAGATACTTGTTTACGGCGATTACGATGTTGATGGCACTTCGGCTGTAGCCCTTGTATATTCTTTTTTCAAAAGTGTTTATAAAGCAAGCCAGATAGATCTGTATATTCCCGACCGCTATAATGAAGGTTATGGTATATCGTTTAAGGGAATCGATTTTGCCGGAGAGAATGATTTTAAACTTATTATTGCACTTGACTGTGGCATCAAAGCTATTGAACAGGTGAAATATGCTAAAGATAAAGGAATAGATTTTATTATTTGTGATCATCATCGTCCCTGCGAATCCTTACCTGAAGCTGTAGCAGTACTCGACCCCAAAAGACATGATTGCAATTACCCCTTCAATGAATTATCAGGTTGCGGAATAGGTTTTAAGCTTGCACAGGCTTATGCACAGAAAAACAATATTCCTTTCTATGATCTGGTAAAGTATCTTGACCTGGTTGTAGTAAGCATTGCTTCCGACATAGTTCCCATTATCGGCGAGAACAGGATACTTGCATATTTCGGATTAAAGATTGTTAATTCAAATCCTCGTTCAGGCTTAGAGGCTATACTCACTTTCAGCGGAATTAAAAGGCTTGATAAATCTCTTGTAACCGAAGAGCAGGTATTTCAGCGCTTGCTGAATATCAACGATCTTGTTTTTCTTGTTGGTCCAAGGATAAATGCTGCAGGAAGAATTGAGAATGGAAGGAATGCCGTTGAACTACTTATATGTGATGACCTTGTTTCGGCAATGGAAATAGGAGAATATATTGATCTTAATAATACTGAACGCAGAACCCTCGATTCTTCTATAACACAATCTGCGCTTGATATGCTGCATGCTGACAAGCAAACCCGAAAGAAGAAAACAACAGTAATATTTGATCCCGATTGGCATAAAGGAGTGGTGGGCATTGTTGCTTCACGACTTATAGAAACATATTACAGGCCAACAATAGTACTAACTCAATCGAACGGACTTATCACAGGCAGCGCCCGCTCGGTGAAAGATTTTGATATTTATGATGCTATTGATGCCTGTAGTGATCTGCTTGAACATTTTGGCGGACATAAATATGCAGCAGGACTTTCTTTAAAACCTGAGAATTTACAGGCGTTTCAAGATAAGTTTGAAAAGATAGTTTCAGAAACTATTACTGAAGATATGCTTATTCCTGAAGTGGAAATCGATGCCGAGCTTGAACTTACTGATATTTCGCAGAAGTTCTATCGTGTATTGAAACAATTCGCTCCTTTCGGTCCCGGTAATATGGCTCCTGTATTTCGCACAAAAGGTTTGGTTGACAAAGGATATGCACGTATTGTTGGAGCGAATCATCTTCGCCTTTGCGTAATGTATCCCGGTATTCATAATCCTGAATATAATGCCATTGCTTTTGGCCAGTCGGATTATCTTTCGATGGTAATAAATGGAAAACCTTTTAGTCTTTGCTATCACATTGACGAAAATGAATGGAACGGAAATATCTCTCTTCAGCTTGTAGTGAAAGACATTAAACCTGACGTTGCTTGATCAAAGCATGTTTTTTCTCACTACTCATTACTCCCGACTCACTACTTTTTAATAACTTCGCCGAAATTAAATTTTTACTATATGTTGCGCACACACACCTGTGGTGAACTAACCATTAAAGATGTCGGTAAAACAATCACACTTTGCGGATGGGTTCAAAGATCAAGAGATCTGGGAGGAATGACCTTTATTGATCTCCGCGACCGTTATGGTATTACACAGCTTGCATTTAATATGGAAACAAATGCTGCACTTTGTGAAAAAGCAAGGACAATGGGGCGGGAATATGTGCTGCAAACAACAGGAAAGGTTATTGAAAGAAGCAATAAAAATCCCAAGATGCCAACGGGCGACATTGAAATAATTGTCGAAGAATTGGATGTACTGAATGAATCAAAACTTCCACCATTTACTATTGAAGAAAATACAGACGGTGGTGAAGAACACAGGATGAAATATCGCTATCTTGATTTACGTAGAAGCGTTATTAAAAAGAACTTTGAACTGCGTCATCGCATGTCCATAGAGACAAGGAATTATATGAATTCGCAGAACTTTATTGAAGTAGAAACTCCTTATCTTATCAAATCAACTCCTGAAGGTGCGCGCGATTTTGTAGTTCCTTCTCGTATGAATCCTGGTGAATTTTATGCATTACCACAATCACCTCAAACTTTCAAACAGATATTAATGATAGCCGGTTTCGACCGCTATTACCAGATCGTTCGTTGTTTCCGTGATGAAGACTTGCGTGCCGACCGTCAACCTGAATTTACACAAATAGATTGTGAAATGTCGTTTGTTACACAGGAAGATATTCTTGGAACATTTGAAGGATTGGCAAAACACCTGTTCAAAAATGTCAGGGATATTGAAGTAAAAGATTTCCCACGCATAAGCTATGCCGACGCTATGAAATATTATGGTTCTGATAAACCCGACATACGCTTTGAAATGAAGTTTGTTGAGTTGAATGACATCGTTAAAGGAAAGAATTTTAAGGTATTTGATGATGCAGAATTAGTTATCGGAATTTGTGCGAAAGGCTGCGGAGAATATACCCGCAAACAACTCGACGAACTTACAGAATTTGTAAAACGGCCTCAGGTTGGTGCTTCCGGACTGGTATATGTAAGATATAATCATGACGGCACACTGAAATCATCAGTTGACAAATTCTATAATGAAGACGAACTGAAGAAATGGGCTGCTTCATTAAATGCAAAACCTGGTGACCTCATCCTTGTGCTTGCAGGCGCTGCGGAAAAAACGCAAAAAGCGCTTTGCGAACTCCGCCTTGAAATGGCCAACAGACTTGGTTTACGTAACCCTGATGTTTTTGCTCCACTATGGGTTATCGATTTCCCCTTACTTGAATGGGATGAAGAAACCAAACGTTATTATGCCAAACATCATCCATTCACGTCACCTAAGCCGGAAGACATTCCGTTACTGGAAACAAACCCGGGCGCTGTGAGAGCGAATGCATACGACCTTGTGATCAATGGTGTTGAAATAGGCGGAGGATCTATTCGTATCCACAACAAAGAAGTGCAACAGAAAATGTTCAAAACACTTGGATTTACTGAGGAATTAGCGCAAGCACAATTCGGTTATCTGATGAATGCCTTTGAATTCGGAGCGCCCCCGCATGGTGGCATTGCTTTTGGTTTCGACCGCTGGTGTGCTGTTTTCGGAGGCTCTGATTCCATACGCGATTATATAGCTTTCCCTAAAAACAATGCCGGGCGCGATATGATGAGTGATTCTCCTTCATCCATTTCTAAACAGCAGTTGGATGAATTGAGTATTGTAATTGTTCAAAAGTAATTGCCTGCTGGTAAATTAACTATTCTTTTACAAACTACTTTATTCCTACTCCTTTTATTGTTTATACTTCCACAACACACAAATAAATTAGCTGTAAGTTTTACCCCTTTATTCTATATACAATTGTAATCATAGCGCCCGAATTAGCCAGACCACTTAAACCGTAAGTATTTGTTATTTTATTAGTATTTACCGGAGTATTTACGCCCGGAGTGTTATTAATTGAGGCTTTTGCATAATTGTAATTAATATTAGGCGTTATTTCGGCATATAAATAAAAAGACGGACTCAACTTATACCTGGCTCCAATAACTATACCTAGAAATGGGGCATAGCTTGCAGTAATAGCTTCTGTTGAATATGGAGAAGACGGAGGATTTCCAGAAGGCTTGTATGCAAAAATATTATCAGTATTACTTTTTACATAGGATAAATTAACTCCAACCTCAGCACCAAACATAAATCCGAATTTCTTACTTACAGACTTTATATTTGCAACACTAAAATTTAATCCACCGCTTAAATTAATCGGAGTGTTTACTATAGAAGGTGAAGGTGAATTAGTGGTAATCAAGGTTGAGGATGTTGATGTATAATTAGTATTGGCGGTGCTGTTTGTACCACCCAGTGATACTGCCGAAATTCTATATACAAAATTATCTTTACCCCATTGATAGCGTAAACTAAAGCTGGTGAGTGTAGTAAATCCAATACCAATTTCATTAACTTTATGTATTGTATCTTGCGAATAAACACTTATGTTTACTGCAAAGAACATTAATGCAATTACAACTTTTTTCATATTGAATTTTTATAAGGTTAAATTTAATTTCAACTATTTTTGTTTAGTACTATCTGCCGGTAATTTAGGCTGTTGTTCCACTTCTTCCTGTACCGTTAAACCATTCTCTTTTAGAAAAGCATTAAGATCGTCTAATGTTTTATAATTGGACCCAACAGACCCCCATTTCGCGATGGGAAACATATCGGGGTGAGTAGGATGTAATTTTTGATTTTTGAAATCAAAACAAATTATATCTTTAACTAATAGTGCAAGGTCATTATCCGTTGTATCGTTTCGTGCATATAAATTTGTACCACCATAATATGATGAATCTGCAATCGACGCAAAAATAATATATGATTGTCCTTTGCTTATTTCAGGTCCGCCATCAGAAATTGTTTCAACTTCAGTATTACCATTATTGTTTTCGATAGACCCACCTTGTGCTGTTATTAATTTTATAGTACCAAGTTTAATTTTGCCACTACCTTTAAAAATTTTAGTAATAGAAATTGTTGTACAAGTTAAAAAACCATACTTTGAACGATAACAATTTTGTTGCTGGCTTGTAACACCTTCAAAAATAAAGGCTGATTTCTTTATTATGAATTTTTGAGCCTCTAACTTGGCTTCAGGAGTCGTAAATTCTATTCTCTGTGAAAAAGAATAATGAAAACAGAAAGTTAGAATTAAAAATGCAATATAGTTCATTTTTTTCATAATAATATATTTTTATAGTTTTATAATTTTGATTATTTGACATTTTCCGTTAATATTTGCAATGAACAAATAGATGCCATTCGCTAACTCTGAAATGTTTACATTCTCCGTATAAGCTCCTGAGACTTTCTTGTCATTATCTAGCAACATTACTTCCTGCCCTGAATAATCAAATATCTTAAACTGAACAATAGAATTTTTATTTAATTCATACGATATAATAATATTTCCGCCGTTGGCTGGATTAGGGTATAGATTAAATTTATTTACATTTCCTGAAATAGCTGGAATGCCGAGATTATTATCTGTACAATTTATGGTACTCGGTTGCAATATTCTATAAGAACATCCTCCATATATGCCTGGAGGATTAGCTGCACTTGTTTTAACCATATCCAAAGCACCAAGCAAACTTCCAGGTCCTGGATACGTACTACCAGAAGTTACATCTAATCTTGTTTGTCCAAGAAAAGTTGTCATATACATTAAAGATGAGTCATCATTAATGTGACCAAGCCCAAGTGCGTGACCTAATTCATGAAGGATATTATCATAAAACCTCTATTTCTGCTTTTGTTGTTTTGTTGTATCCGCTGGCATTGTTGGTAGCTCCACTTCCTCCTGCACTGTTAAACCATTTTCTTTAAGAAAAGAATAAAGTTCATCTAATGTTTTAAATTGAGTTGTACCGAATCGTGCGTCACCCCAAAATGCATGAGATTGTTCAATCAGTTTACCATTACTATAAACATCAGCAATTATAGCAATAGGTTCAGAACAATCAATTGTAGTTACAGCAATTAGATTATCCGTTGTAGTTGTTTTATCATTTAACATCGACGAATCAGCAGTCTTACCTATAATTATATAAGTGCCACTCTTACTAATACCTCTTCCTCCATCTGATATTTTTTCCATTTGCCCATCAACACTTCCACCTTGCATTGTTATTACTTTTATGCTGCCAAGCTTAATTTGTGGGCTACCTTTAAAGATTTTGGTAATTTGAATCACAGAACAAGTTAATATTCCTGTGTGTTTACCATAATAACATTCTTGTGAAATTACAATTCCCTCAAATACAAATGTCGCTGCTTTAAGGCCACGTTGGTGGTGTATTGATACTGTGCGTTGCATAGACACTTGCTGCGAATCAGAAAGTTGATATTGAGCATAGCTAAACGAATAGCAGGATATAAAAATTACTGCTGTAATAATTTTATTTATTAGTTTCATAATATATTAATTTTATAATTTAATGAATTTAATTGTTTGATATGTTCCATTTATATTTGCGGTAAAAAGATAAACACCATCTGCTAAGGCATCAATATTTACCTGTTCGGTATATTTTCCCATAGATTTCTTCTCATCATTATTTAAGATCATTACTTCCCTTCCTGAATAATCCAATATCTTAAACTGTATCATGGAGTTTTTATTTAATTCATACGAAATGAAAATATTTCCGTTATTTGCCGGATTAGGATACAGGCTAAGATTATAAGCGTTATTTGAAACTGCAGGTACACCGAGATGAGAATCTGTACAATTTATGGCACTTTGAACCAAAATGCTATAAGAGCCACATCCAAGTGAACCAGGAGAATTTGCAATACTTGTTTTCACCATATCTAATCCTCCAAGCAGACTTGCCGGTCCCGGATATGTACCGCCTGTTGTTATACTTACTCTTTGACCCTTAACAGTATTAAAATACATTAAAGATAATTTATCATTAATATGACCAATACCCAGAGCGTGACCCAACTCATGAAGAATATCATCATAAAACCTAC
>CAWHOW010000053.1:0-6731 GCA_963831005.1 uncultured Bacteroidota bacterium | reverse complement strand
TAATTAATGAATCAAAATAAAATGCTTCTTATTTTTTAATATTCTTAATTTGATTATTATCCAATAACCAATTTGCAATTGCAAGCTTTCCAATTTGTAATATTTCAACCCTAGTTAAAAATTCTTTATGTTTTTCTTCTTTAGGAACGTTTGCGTATAATAATTCGGTTTTTAATTGTTGCCCTTGATGAACAATTTTAGACCGAAGTTTATAATATGAATTAAATTTCCTTTTATTACTATCAGAATTTCCAATGTATTTAAGCAAATATTCTCGAAATTTTCTTGCCACACTATATTTAAGTTGTCCGCATGTTTCACATTTCTCAGATTCAATATTTTTAAATTCAAGATTGACCATTGTTTCCATTGCGGTGAAAGATGCCAAAAGTGAAAGAGTACTTCGTATACTTTTTAATTCAATTGCTGATAATGTATATAATGCGGCTGAATCTATAAATGATGAGGATTCAGAGTCAAGTGAAAAATATGAATTAAAGAGTTCATCAATAGTCGATGGAAAAGTAATATCTTCATTGCTGTCAAAGTCAAGATTTGGGTCGTATGTATAGAACTTCATATGATCAATTCTTTTAATTTCCTCTACTTTCAGGTCAGAGAATTTTTCAATTGCAAATTGGTTTCGTAACTCTGGAAAAGAAAATAAAGTCATACACCATTTTGATGAAAAACTATTTGGGCCATCATAATAGTTCGGGTCGTCTGAAAGCATTGGAACGCCCCAAGTACCAGTAGTGTCGTAATAGTCAAAGAATAAATTATTACAAAACGTACTTAATAAAGTCAATATTTTATTTTGTTTTGTTTTTAAAGTTGCAGTCCGATTAAATAATTCATTTAATTCTTCGTATTCTGACCACATTTCTATTTTATCATCGTCTGTTGTACAAAACTCAAGTATATTCGGAAAATGTCTTTGGAATGATGAAGTTGGCGTATTTATAATGTCACATGGAAATATTTGAAACAAATCCTTGTATTTATAGTATCCACCTAAGGGTACTTTAGTAAAAAATATTTCTCTATGGAATTCTTTCATTAAATTCTATTTAAGCATTAGCTATAACGATTAAGCATTGCTTGCAGTGGCGGACTTGTCAGACGAAGTCTGACGTGTCCGCCTTGCTATTGTTATTAAACTACACTGCGCTGCAACGTCAACCACCCGCCATTGAAGCAATGCTAAGTTATACACTGGGCGAATCATCTGTCTTTTCAATGGAATGCTTAATTGTCTGGTTAAGCACAAAAGATAATTTAATCTCTGTCTTTTGTCTGTCGGGCTTTTGCGTGTCGCAGAAAATTTTGTTTTAAAGGGAAGGAAGAAAAATAAAAAAAGAAATCGAGGGAAAATGAAAAGCTCTTTTGCAGCCGAAATAATATCTGCCTTTAAAGAAGGGCTGCAAATGTGCTTTACATTGTGCGGTCATGTTTTTCTAATTACTTTTAACTAATTTCCCATTCTCAAATAATCCAGTAGATTTTACTCCATTAATATCAGTAAAAGTACCGTAACCAGTTACTGAATTATCTTTCCATTCACCACTATACATTGATCCATTTGCCCAAGTGGCAGTACCCTGTCCATTCATGTTATCATCTTTCCACTCGCCTATATATTTATCTCCATTTGATGATAGCATTGTACCTTGTCCGTTTCGTTTTCCATCTTTCCATTCACCTATATATTTACCATTTGATGCAACCAAAGTACCTTTTCCATCCATTTTATCATCTTTAAATTGACCTTCATATTCTAATTTATCTCCGTTTGAGGATATCATTGTCAATGTTCCTTGTCCATCTTTTAAACCATTCTTCCATTCTCCGGTGTATTTTGAATCAGCAGTAATATTAGCAGTACCAATACCATTTTGACAATCCCCAGAAATACATTCCCCTGTTATAGAATATTCATTTGTATTACTATTATTATTTATATTTGACACTGTTACTGTTTTTGAAGGCGTTTGTTTTAATTCAACATTATCTTTTTTTTTACCAATTGAATTCATTTTTCTTCCCAGAATAGAATAATAACTTTGTTTCGCAATAAAATCGCTATTGATTGTATCACATTTTCTCTTGTAAGCATTATATGTCAAATCAAATAAATTTAATTTTTCATTATCTTCTAAATATTTATTTCTTAAATCATCATATATTGCATTAATTTTATTATTGCTTGCTGAATTTATGGACTCTTGAATTTCTATATATTTATTATTTGCTTCTTCAAAATCCTTGAAGTTATATGTTTCAAATGTATTTACAAAATTCACAAGAGTTTTATTTGTTTCATTATAACGATTTTGTTCACAATTACAATAAGCAGATGCAGCTTTTTTTGCATCACGAACAGGATTTGGTTTTAAAATAAATTGATAAACTAAAAAAGAACAAATTATAATAAAAATAAAAACATAAATTATTATATTAATTTTCGAGAACCATTTATTTCTTTCAGGCTGGGTTCGATTTGAATCGTTTTGGGTTTTTATGGCGGATACAACAGATGATTTCTGCTCCATTACCATAGTTGCAGCTTTCACAGGTTCGCTGCAAACATGACAGAACCTGGCATTATCTTTTAACTTCGTTCCGCATTTAGTACAAAATTTCGCACTTAACTCAGTTTGTTTAGAATCGTATTGTGTTTTTATTTCAGGAGCAACAGATGATGTAGTAATAGGCGTTGAAGCAATTTCAGTAACAGGTACTTTTACAATAAGACCAATAAATAAAAAAATTCCAACTCCAAAAAACCACACTAAAAATATTGCTAATAATCCTACTCCTCCACCAATAATTAAAAGATGAATAGGTAAAAATGCATTTCTTTCATGATCTACACCATTTGAAACGACGAAAAAAGCATATAATATCCAAATAATGCACATATTTGAATGTACAATAGCAGACCATTTCATTATATTCCAACCTTCTACCACCATATCTTTTTTCATCAAGCACCAATGGCTTTTCAGCTTGCCATAAACCAACGCCAATAGGGGGAATTAAAAGAGAAAAAGCACATATTTTAAAATGTTTGCATTTCTATTCTTGGTTACATTATCTTGCACAATATATATTATATAAACAAGACCAGTAATTAAATACCACATAGTTTTTGAGTTTTAGAGTTGATGAATATAATTTTTAAATTAAATAATAAAATTATTTTTTATTCTTTTTCTTTCCATAAATTTCAACTGCTATAGAATTATCTTTTTCTGATGGCTCACCATAAATTTCAAAATATCTTACATTTTTGATATTATCATCTTCGTAAAACCAAACATTTTCAAATGCCACAGGTGTTGTCAATTTTCTTTGGTCTTTTATTATTTGATCATGACAAAAAGCATCGATAATTAGTTTTGGCACATTCTCTATATCAAATCTTTTTTTACCTGTATTACCTGTCTTTTTTACAATTATTCGAAATGCCCACCAATCATAGTTGTCACGATTTGGTATTTGAAAATAAAATTGTGGTTGTAATGCTGCCATACGAAGTCTTTCTCTTTTTCTTAAATCCCAATTAAGTGACACTTTATCACTATTACCATATGTAAAAGCTTCTTCAATTTCAAAATAATGGATTCTTGTAAATGAACTTTTATCATCTAAATTTATATCTTTCATTTTTAGTTAATTTTTATTTCATTATTTTTTTAATTATTTAATAACGCAACATAATATTACGGAACGGAAGATTAGCTCTTTTGCTTGTGATGGGCGAAGCCTAGCCGCCGAAGGCGGCAACAGGCAAATGTGCTAATTCTATTCTTTTCATTTTCTTTTTTATTTTTCGTGCGTAGGCAAAACAAAATTTTCTTTTAAGTCAGTCGAACTTGTCAATGAAAGAATGAACTGTCAAAATAAACTTTCTGTCCTGTCTGCAAATTTATAATTTATATTTTGTCGCCTTGTGTATAACGGTTAAGCATTGCTTGCAGTGGCGGACTTGTCAGACGAAGTCTGACGTGTCCGCCTTGCTATTGTTATTAAACCGCACTGTGCTGCACCGTCAACCACCCGCCATTGAAGCAATGCTAAGTTATACACTGGGCGTTACTCTTTAATAAATTTCTTAATCACCACTCCCTTGTCTGTTGTTGCTTTAATTATATAAACTCCGCTTGATAAACCTTCTAAGTCAATTATTGCTTTTCTGTCTATGATAGCAGTTGTCATTATAACTTGTCCATCAATATTTAGAATTTCAATTATTGCCTTTTGCGGAATTTCTATTGTCAAGTCTTTTGTCGTAGGGTTTGGATAAATATTAACATGATTATTATCTGTCAATTCTTTAATCTCTGTAATTTTATTACTTACGCGAACACCATAGAAATAATAATAATAATGTGGATTAGGCATTGGCTGAGGAATACTATATTCACAATCTGTCAAACTATCTCCACCGTGAAACAGTGTATACCAATAAATATCTGGTGGACTAGCATAATCAGGAGGTATAACAGTATCACAATAATAATAGCTGGTATAAAGACGTCTTGAAGAATACCACAATCCAAAATGATTGTGCATACTTAATGTACAATTTACAGAATCAATAAAGGTAACATATGTGGTGTCAACAGTAATTGACCATGAGCCAGTGCTTCCACTTTTGTACCAAGATTGCCCTATATAAGTCCCCGACAAAGAATCAGCAGGCGGCACTTGTGCTTTTAATATTCCTATTGCAAGAAAAGCAATTAAAAATACATAAATCTTTTTTGTCATATTATTTATTTTTTACGCCTTGTGTATAACGACCAGCATTGCTTGCAGTGGCGGACTTGTCAGACGAAGTCTGACGTGTCCGCCTTGCTATTGTTATTAAACTACACTGCGCTGCAACGTCAACCACCCGCCATTGAAGCAATGCTAAGTTATAGCCATGTGCTTTCTTGTCTTTCGTATCTGTTACCACTGTCTTGTCCATTTACTTTTTAGTCTTTTGTGCGTTGGGGCATTTTTAAAAATTTCTTTTCTCTTGGCTTTGCAAGCTTATTTGCAGCCAAACACTTTATGCCTTTGAAATAAAAGCTGCAAATGTGCTTGCAAATAGCGATGGCAACTATTCATAATATTCTATTTCACGCTCTGTAATTTCTTGTGGAATATTATCTATTAATTCAGTTTTCTTTCTCCAATTACTATTTTTATCATATTCATATTTATAATTTATATGAATTGGATTAATTTCTACTTCTACGTGTTCTTTTGAAATTTCAACACCGTTGCTATCATAATAATGATTAATTTCTATTTCTAAAGTTTCGTCAGAATTATAGTAACATTCATTATGTTTATTCCATTTGTAATCGTATTCACAAACATATACTCTGTAATATCTTGGTGAATAACAAAAGCACTCCTCAATAATATTTATATTTTCATTGAGATCAATACTTTTAAGAAGTGTACCTGTTTTGTTATCAATATAACCATAAATTGATTTCTCACATAAACTATTATATGAATCATACAGACACTTTTTAATCAAATTTCCTTTATTATCATATTCATAATTATAATATTCACTTAATGTATCTTTGTTATAAGAATATTCGCCAATCATATTCCCGTTATCATTATATTCATATGTGCTTTCGTTAATCAAAATTTCATCTGTTTCATGTTTAATGGCGAATATAGATTCCTTTACTTTAAGATTTTCCTTGTCATATTTATAAGTGTATTTAGTTTCTTTATATAAATTATCGTTTAAATTAGGTCCTTTAAAAAAACTCTCAAATAATTTATAATAGCATTTTTCGATAATATTCCCATTTTCATTAAAGAGTATAATTCTTTTCAAATATGTATCTAAATTTCTTCTAATCTCTCCTGATAAATTTTTCATTTTATAAGAGATATCTGTAGAAGATTTAACTTTCCCTTTTAAGTTTAACTCTGAAAGATCATTTTTCATTTTATTATTCATTTTGATTAATATATAACCCGCAATGATTACTTTTTATTTTTAATATATTCTTTAATAGGGCCAGAATAATCTAATAAACTTGAGCCTATCCTTGAGATTCTTGGGAAAATATTAAAAGGTTTTTCAACATATTTATAGACAGGTTTATCTTTATATAGAGAAATTATTTTATCCTTTTTACTACCATGATAAATGTCAAGTTTATTAACAAGTTCATCTAAGCTTTCGTAGTCAAAATTATTTATATCTTCAAGTTTTGTAAGCAGATCAATTATATCGTCAAGAATATATGTTACTTCACGCTTCAATTCAATTTGTAGCATTGCTGTTTTTACATAACTTGAAAGTGCATTTGCTTCAACTCCTTTGATAAGCCAAATATCTCCGCTATTCTTTTCAACTTCAGCTTTAATGTTTTTGATGTCATTCTCAATCCCTTTTTCATGTATTTCAATACTCATTTCGGAAATTCTTGAATGCTTATCAAATTTCTCTTTGAGATTTTCATTGAGTTTCTTTTCTGCTTCTGTTAATTTATTATCTATTGTAGCTATTGCTTCATTTCCCTTTGTATCAACAGCAGAAGTCATTTCGGTTTTAAGTTTAGATAGATTTTCTTCAAGTCCCAGTCTAATACTCTTTACTTCCTGTTTTCCTATTCTATAGTTGAATAATCTCTTGAAAAGTAACAATTACAAGAACTATTGTAAATGCAATTCCCATTGTCCATTCAGTAATTGAAATAACA
>CAWHOW010000052.1:0-16479 GCA_963831005.1 uncultured Bacteroidota bacterium | reverse complement strand
ACTGCAAAATCTTTTTTGCTAAATCTTCTGCATTTTCCGGTTCAAAAAACAATCCGCATTTCCCATGTTCGACAAATAGTTCTTTCGCTTCGCCTTCCACACCAAGTAAAACAGGTTTTTTCATTGCAAGGGTTTCAAATATTTTTGATGGAATAGCTCCTTTAAATAAATCTATTTTTCTTAATGGAATTATTGAAACATCTATTGCATTAATAACTGATGGCATTTCTTTTTTAGGAATAGTTTCTAAGAAAAACACATTTTCAAGGTTCATTTCTTTCTTTAATGCAATTAGTTTTTCTTTTCCGGCCCGCTTCCGAGTATAATAAACTTAATGTCTTTTTTATTTCTCAGCAAATTAGCAGTATGAAGTACAACTTCTAACCCCTGCGCAAGACCTATAATTCCGGCATAAATTAGAATAAAATCATCATCTTGAAAATTATTTTCTTTTCTCCAATTTGTTTGTATTGAGTCAGGATTATAATAGTCCACATCTACTCCATTTGGTAGCCAATAAACTCTCTTTTTAGGAAATCTTGATAAAATATTACTCACAATACCCTGAGTTTGTCCGGTAATTATTTCTGACTTTTTATATAGAAACTCTTCAAGTTTTGTAGAAATATTGAGAAATATTTTATTAGTTACCAACCCCAACTTTTCTGCACTTTCAGGCCATAGATCGGAAACATTAAAGATTAATTTTGCTCCTTTCAATTTCTTCAACAGATATGCTGAAATTCCAAGAAACAATGGAGGGGATTCACAAAATATATAATCAAATTTACCTAAACGAAACCATCCGGCCCAAAAAGAGCTCCATACAAAAGAGAAATAATTTAATAACCGGAAAAATATCGAACGCTTTTGTGAAACAAATATCCATGAACGAAATACTCTCAGCCCGTTCATTTCTTCATAAAACCTGCATTTCCCTTTGTATTCCCCATGAACTTTCATTTGAGGATAATTAGGCATAGCAGTAAGAACTGTAATATCAGCTCCTTTTTTTTGCAAAATAACGGCTAATTCAAATAAACGATTTTGAGGAGCTCCTACTTCTGGAGGAAAATATTGTGTGAGAAATAGTATTTTCAAGAATGTGAATATTAATTATTTTTACTATTCATACAAAACACTTTTCAGTTTACACAACTATTGCCGGAGCCGATTGTATCCATGTGCCTTTACCCTTGCGTAAAATTGGGCGGTGCCGCACTATTATCGTATCGCCCGGTGTTAAACCAGTAATTTCGGTTGAACATTTTGAAGTACCATCCATCTCATTCCAATTTATGCCACCATCAATGGTGTATTCCCAAAGGTTTGCTAAAGTTCCTTCCACCTTTCGCACCCTTGCAATCATAGTTCCCGATTCGCCTTTTTTAGGTTTAACCGAAATGGCATCTTTATCTGCCTTACCTATATGTTTTACATCAAAGCCGGCGCTTATAATTATAGCTTCAGAATTTTCAGGGTTGTCATCGGCTACACTTTGCACGTAAGCTTTCAGTAAATTTAAATTTCCATTCACCACACCTTTTTTAACATCGCGATCCTGCGCAGCGCCCAGTACTCTTGTAAGAGCCTTTGTTTCGGCGGCATCAAGGTCGTTAATGTGATTATCAAAAGTTCCTCCGACAGTAACATCAACCGGCGGAGCAGGAAACCAGCTATTTCCGTCCATAGATTGCCTTACAAGTTTTACTTTGGCTATATAAGCGTTTATTTTCTTGTACTTCCTCAGGTTTAAAGCGACAAGAATATGTTTTATTATCACTTTGGGCATGGTTGTAAGAACAAAAATCATTGTTTTAAGAGTTGTTTCCATTTTATTTATAGTTTAATATCAACAATATGTGAATCAATCATATATATGCAAGTAAATTTGTCAAAGTACATAATAAAATCAATTGGTGCAGACGCAATTGTAACTGGTGCGTTTGCACCAGTTGCTGGGACGTTTGCACTTGTTACTGGAGTCATCGCACTAATTACTGGGGTTATTGCACTATTTACTGGGGCCATTGCAACAGTTACTGGAGTCATTGCACAAGTTACTGGGGTCATCGCAACAGTTACTGGAGTCATTGCACAAGTTACTGGGGCCATTGCAACAGTTAGTGGAGCCTTCGCACTAGTTACTGGGTTAATTGCACAAGTCACTGGGGTCGTTGCACTAATTACTGGTGTCATTGCACTAGTTACTGGGGCCTTCGCACTAGTTACTGGGGTAATTGCACTAGTCACTGGGGTCGTTGCACTAATTACTGGGGTCGTTGCACTAATTACTGGGGTCATTGCAACAAGTACTGAGCACATTGCAACAGTTAAAAGGGAGAAATATTGTGAAAGAATCAGAGATTTCATTTACAAAGAGTTATATATTGAAATCATTTGCAACACATTTTCATTCAATTTATATTTTTCCTAAAGATACTTTCTTATCTAACAATCAATAATCCCACGAATCATTTTAATATTAGAGTTCTTCGGAAAATAGATACGTCATTGCGAACAAAGTGAAACAATCTCTTGTTTAAATTAAGATTGCTTCAGTCGTTCCTCTCTCGCAATGACGAGAATAATGATTTTCCGAATATATCTAATCAACAGATATCTCAATTTTGAAACTATTGCATTTACATCTCGTGTCGCTATATGTAGTTCTTAATAATTTGTAAATGAATCTATTTTTTCTCCAATTTTTGTAATACTGTTATCGCATATTTTCACATTACTTCCCACGATAGTTCCTTGTGAAATATGAACATTATTTCCAACATTAGTTTCATGGTCTATCAGTGATAAAGAATTGATGATACAGTTCTCACCAATAGAAGCATCAGCATTAATCACAGTATTTGCAAGAATAACTGTCCCTTTTTCAATAGATACAGATGGTGAAATTATTGCAGAAGGATGAATAATTATAGCAGGTTCAATAAAGTGCTTCAGGTTTTCATAAACACTTTTTCTTATCTCATTATTTCCAATCGCAACAATAAAAAAATCAGTTATTGTTTTAATTTTTTCTAAGTCGGTTGATTTCCCAATAACAGAAAACCCATTATAATAAATTACGTTTATCGGTTTGTTATCATCAAAAAAACCAAGTAAAGTAAATTTCCCCTGTTTAAGTATAGCATCAGCAACGACCTTCCCATGGCCACCCGCGCCAATTATTACAATTTTATTTTTCATAGAGTGCAATTAATGATTCATATTTTTGCCGAACCTTTTCCATATTTTTCCTCCACAATGCTTTATCCCGAATTATCTTATCATTAAAGTCGCAACATCCTTTTTCTAACTGATTATAATTCTTGTATGCATATAATATTTTTTGCGCTAATATTTCAGGATTGTCAACAGGCACAATAAATCCGTTGATTCCTTCAGAAATCCATTGTTTATTAGCAGGAATATCAGAAACAATTGAAAATGCTCCGCAAGCCATAGCTTCGTTTAATGAAATGTTGTTGCCATCAGACAATGATACTGATACAAAAATATGCGAATTATTCAATACTTCGGCAATCTTTACCGGAGATACCTTTCCCAGAAAAGTAACAATATTATCAATTTGCAAATCTTTTACTAATTTTTCAAAATCCTGCCTTAAAGATCCATCGCCAATTAATTTTACAGTTAGATTTGGAATTTTTTCTTTAATTATTTTAATTGCATCAAAAAAAAGCGGCAAATTATAAACAGGTTCAAAATTACGTGTGCTGGTAATTACAAATTTATCACCAGATAGCTTACGATCAATCCTGTTAAATATTGCATCATCAATGCCAAATACAACGGTGGAGATTTTATTTTCCGCAATGCCAAAGGAGATAATTTTTTCTGTCATATGATCGGCCATTGATGTAATCCAATCAGCTTTTTTTAATGCATATTTAATCATTATTTTATACAAAACCGATCGAAAAGGGCTGATAAGCACATCTGTTCCCAATGCTGTAATTATATATGGATGAAAATTTGAAAGCGCACCCACCAAACCATAACTTGTAGCATAATGAGAATGTAAAATATCAGGTTTGATCTGTTTGATCAGAGATTTAATTTTATAAGATTTGGAAATTACTTTCCAGTTTCCACCTGAACGATCAATTTTTCCTGCATCAATATAATGAACATGAATTCCATCAATATTTACATTTTTAAATGTAATAAGATGAATTTCGTGCCCTATACCGCTGAAATACCTGCACCATCTAATGGTGTGAATACTCTCTCCATCTGCAAGGTAACATATTTTCATATATTATTTCATTTTTACAGGCGGTCTAAAAACTCTTGGCATCGTATATAAATATGCTTTTGCCTTTAGATAATACAATTTAGAAAAAGGTGAAAGTACTGAAAATACAATAAGTTTTGAAACCACATGAATAAAACTCAACATTACCACCACAAACCATTTGAAAATCCCATGATATTTTTTATAAAATTTAATTTTATTCACAACCTGGTTACAGATAGCAACATTATAATTTCGTTTTGCACTTTGGCCAATATGATGTACTATGGCGGCACGAGGATAATATATGATCTTTAATCCAGCCTGCATTGCCCGATAACAATAATCAATTTCTTCTATCCAAAAAAGTTTTTCATCAAGAAAACCTATTTTGTCAATAAGCTCCCGCTTAAAAAATATTGCAGCCCCAGAAAAAGATTCGGCTTCAAAAGGTTCGTTAATATTTTTGTCTGAATAATATTTTCTTCCAATAAATTTCTTTAAATAAATAGTTTCGAAAAACAAATAACGAATGGTAGGGAACCGCCAAAATGATTTCTGCAGACTTCTATCAGAATTTAGCAGTTTAGGCCCTAGCATACTGATATGTTTGTTTACTTCCATATATGCAAAAATTTTCGCAAGTGCATCATCGATAAATTCAGTATCAGGATTCAGCATGAAAATATATCTGCCCCTTGCAATTTTAAAAGCTTGATTATTAGCCGCGGGAAACCCGGCATTGAAATCATTTGAAATTACAATAACTTGGGGGAAACTAAGCGCAATTGCTTCAACACTTCCATCGGCGGAATGATTATCAACTAATATGGTTTCAATTTTAACAAATGATGGCAAATACTTATACAATGTACTCAGACAAACAAGTACAAGGTCTTTGACATTATAGTTTACAATTACTACTGATATGTCGACAAGCTGCATTTAACGTATTAATTTTTTAATAATTTTTTTACACAAATAGAACGGCGATAAAATTATTGCAATTAAATTAATTAATTTTCCCGCATCATTATTTAATACCATTTTAAGTTTAATTCTCCCATATTTGATTCGTTCAATTAAAAAATCGATAAAAAATTCCGCATATCTATTTACAATTAGAAGCTTTTGTGAAAAATTGATTTTTAAATGCGATAAATATTTAGCTAACACATTCATCGTATCTTTTCTATTTAATGTTAAATCGTTTCGAGACGAACTGTTTGGATGTATCCTGTAAAAAGCCCCGATATAATCATGATGAAGATATTTCATTCCATTTATACTAAAGTTGAGATTCAAATCCCAATCCTCATGTGTTTTAAAATTTATATCAAATGAACCCCAACGTTCAAAACAACTTTTTTTATATAAAAAGCTGTTAATAGGAACCATCAAACCGTCTTCCCAATAGTTTATAAGGTCATTAAAAGGATTCGCTGAGAGCTGTCTCCATTTTCTGTTTTCCCATTTTTTAGTCCCTTCCGAATCAAATAAAGAAAAATCACTATATACAATATCAACAGTCTTGTCTTGTATAAAAATTTCAATTTCAGTTTTAAATTTATCTTCACCAATAAAATCGTCTGCATCAATAAACTGAACATATTCACCGGTTGACATTGTAATTCCCAGGTTCCTCGCGGCAGCAGGTCCTGCATTCTTCTGAAAAAAATATTTTATTCTACTGTCTTCTTTTGAATATCTTTCAACAATTTCTTTTGTGTTATCAGATGATTCATCATCAATAACAATACATTCCCAATTTTCATATGACTGATGAAGTACAGATTTTAGGGATATAGGCAAATAACTTCCGTAATTGTAGCAAGGGATAATAACCGAAACAAGTGGATTCATCATCAGACAAAATTAAATAGTAAGTAGCACCCGATATGAAGAGCAAAATTTTCCACAGTTGAAATTATCATTTGCATAACGATGGGCATTCATAGAAAGAAGTTCGAGTTTGCTTTTATCTTCCAGGAATATTTTAATTGCTCTTATCATTTCTTCAATGATTTTTTCTTCATCGTCAGTATTTATTATAATTCCATTTTGATTGTGTTTAATATGTTCTGGTATATCTCCCGCGTTGGTGCTAACCGGAACTACACCGTATGCCATAGCTTCCATAATTACCATTGGAAACCCTTCTCTACGTGAAGTCAAAAGTAAAACATCATTTTGTTTATACAATTCATTTAATTGCTCAGATTCGGAAATTTCATTTATAAAGGTGCAGTACGATGTATATATATTTTTAAACTCTGTTTTAAAATTTCCAATCATAGTAAAGTCAGTAGAGAGGTTTTGTAATTTGCATTTTCGAGCTATTTCACCAAATATGTGGGCTCTTTTCTCATACGAGTGTCGGCCAACAAACAAAATTTTTAAAATGGCACTTCTGTTTTTTCTATCAATAATAGCAGGCACATTCACACAATTTGGAATATAAACAATTCTATCCAGTAACCTTAAATCTATATTGTTTTCGATATATTGAATTTTTAATTCTTGTATTGCTTTTTTGCTGATAAAAATTCTATTCTTTAATCTATCCACATGCGGAATGCTAGAATGTTCTGCGGGATTTTCCATTTTACTAACAAATGCATGAACGAGGTCTATACAAATAACATGATCATTAAAAAGAGGGATCATGTTGTAATAAAAAGAAGAATTTGATCCGAATGTTATAGCATTATTATGAGAATTAATATATTTTGCTATTCTTTTTAAAACTATATTTTTAATATATGGGTATGTGGTTAAGCAAGGAATATCATATGTTCTGGCATTTTCTTTAAATGACTTCAGGAACCTATTTCCTTCTGAAAATTTAGTAAAGAAAACATGGGGCTTTTTGTCCGCTACACAAGCTATGATTTCAGAATGTACTTTCTCCGCCCCTCCTGCATGGTAATGTGGAAAGAAAAAAAATAGAGATGATGTATTTTTATTTCTTTTTAAATGAATGGTTAATCGGACATAAGCTATAATTACCTTAACTGGATTAATTGTCAAAATCTTTTTTAAGCCTCTTAAGAATCTAGGATTAATCCATGTAATTGGAATCTTCAAAATATCAGTTATCAAACTTATTAGCACTTTTATTTCCAATTTTCCTATCCTCCAGCTTTTTATTCTTTCAGATAAAAAAGCACGTTTGAATTTTCTTATTTTCCTACCAATACCTGACAAATTAGATTGTGAAGTGATTCTCTTCGAATGTATCCTATAATATAATAAAGGGCTATCGAGTTTAGCAATTACATGTCCATCAGATAAGAGAGTGAGCCATAATCCCCAATCTTCATTATATAAAAAGTGTTCATTATATCCAGCAAGTTTAGCAACACTACTCTTCATCATTACAGTAGGGTGTCCGATGCAATTTATCTTAGGCAGAGTGTGCTTTATTTGTTCGATTGTTTTGCAATTATAATCATCAAGCCAATAACCCTGATCTTTTCCATCCTCATTAATTAATACAAGTGTAGTAGCCAAAACTGCAACTTCCTGATGTTGGTCTAGAAATTCAACCTGCTTTTCAAGTCGTGTAGGCATGCTTATATCATCAGCATCCATTCTCGCAATATATTCGCCCTGCGCTAAATTTAATCCTTTATTTAATGTTTCTATTAATCCAAGATTTCCTTCATTTTCAACTAATCGAATACGAGCGTCATTATAAGATTTGATAATCTGCAATGAATTATCAGTTGAACCATCATTAATTATAAGCAACTCAAAATTTGTATAGCTTTGAGTCAATACGCTATCAATTGCTTCCCTAATATAAGGGTCAGCATTATAGACCGGCATTAAAACAGTGACAAAAGGTTGATTATTTACATCTTTATCCATTCTTCCGGAATTAAATCACTTGTATCAATATCTTTGACATTAAACCATCGGATTGGTGCAATAATAATTTTATCAGGATTATCATTGAGCCACGCAGCCCACCAACTAAAACTACTATTGGCTATAATATTATGCTTGCAAAAGCTCATCAATCGAAAATCTTCATAACTATTATCAACCGTATTATTCTCAATATAATAAGTCTCCTGGTTAAACCGAAGATTATTTTTTACCCATCCAGGCTCATCAGAAAAAATAAATAATTTCAGATCATCAATTTTTTGTGATAAATATTTAACGGCATTTGTATAATATTCATTGCTACACATACCATGGTAGCTATTTGTTTCAGGATTTGAAACATAATCTCCGCGCCTGATATGTATGCCAACAGAATTGCTCATTTTAATATTTTCAGCTAAGTCCGCATTCAAACCTTTTAAAGGTTCTTTAATCTGAAAATCCTTCTTTATTGTATCTTTTATGTTTGCAAAATATTTCTCAGTTTGCCAGAAACCAAGAAACATCGTATTGTAATGTATTTTTTGATTTAATTCATTATAGCAAAATTTACTTTCCTTAATTTGAAAATAGGGTAGAATAAGAGGAACACAATAATGAATTGCTTTTATTATTTTATGATTATCATTATGAATTATTGAAAACTTATTTATTTCTTCAGGAGTAGCTATTTGTGCCTGGATATTAAAAATACTTAATTCATAATTTCTTGGAGTATCCACACCTGTTTTTTGTCCAAGAGAAGACAAATCCAAAGCTAATGGAATATTATGCTTTATGGACAATGCACGTCCAAAAGCATACTGGAACATCTGGTTCCCGAGCCCACCCATTAACTTAACCAAAAACATAATATTTTTTCAATTTAGTAAGTTAATGTATAACTCTTCATACTTTTTTGCAATGGTTTCCCAACTAAAATTATTTTTCCAAGCATTAAATCCATATTGGGCTAACTGTTTTCTTAATTGATTATTCCCAAATAATTCATTCAAAATTTTTGTTGAACCTTTAATTCGGGCATGGCTGAATCCTTTATTATCAATTCTTGTAGGAAGAATTATTCCACCTTTAGACCATTCATTAATTTCATTTGAATTACCAACATCAGTCACAAGAAATGGAGTTCCTAATGCCATTGCTTCAAATAATACAATTGGTGAACATTCCATATTGGATGGAAACAAAAACAGATCAGCCGCTTTAAAAGCTGCAACCGTTTCCTCGCGGGTAAAAGTAGTAACTACTATTTTTTTGTCTCCTGTATTATTCAACTTTTTCCAGATTCTGAGCTTTCTGCTTGTATCAATATAGTTTTGAAAACCATCATTTTTAAATCCAACAAATACGAGAACCCCATTTCGTATTTTTGACTTTAAATATATTTTCAAAGCTTCCTTATGCCCTTTAATTGTGGTATAAGAACCTACATGGAGAATAAAAAACTCATCATCCTTTATTGATAATTTTTGACGAATATCTATTTTGCTTTCTGGCAAAAATTCATCTTCTGCAGCACCATTTGGTATTACAATGTTTTTAGTTATGCCATTTTCTTTAGCAAAGTTAATATCACGGTAATGATTAGAAAGGAACACATTCATATCGTATCCTTTCATCAAAATCTTCATGCTCTCATAATAATCTTTATACTCAGGCCAGTAAAGTCCCGAAAAACCTGTAGGCACATTAACTTTTTTACCCTTGATTTTGTCAAGAATTGGCATTGCCACATCAGATGCCCATTGTTGCGCAGCAAAATTAGTTACAATATCATAATTGGAATTTAATAAAAATTCGCGATATGATTCTACTTCACCATCCAAGCCGCTAACAGCATTACCTGATATCTCAAATTCAATAATGTTCACGCCTTTAATAAAATTTTCTTTTCTGCTTTTGCACTTCTTAGCAACTACGGTTACTTCATGCCCTAACAAAACCAATCGTTCCGATAGCTGTCTTACCACCTCAGACATACCTCCTATTTCAGGATAATAAGACTCTACAGTATGAAGTATTTTCATTTCTATAATTGATCAGATCCGATAATATACATTTTGCATATTATAAATCCTATGGCTATCTTTTCTTATATATTAATGTCATTCCCGGCAATCCGGTATTGGTGGAAATTATATTGTAATTACGATTGTCCTCCCTAATTATTTCTTTAACTGCCTTGTTAGGTCCAACGTTATAGCCAGCCTCCGATGATTGAAAGAAAGTGTCATGTAGTATAACAATCGCATTTGGTATATGTTTCAAAATGGAAGATGATTCATTTTTAACCGTTTCATAGCTATGATCACCATCAATAAAAAATAGCACATTCTCATTAACTTTACTTTTGTTATAGATATCTAAAGAGCTATTTAGCCCGTCACCCTGATGAAGTGTAACTTCTTTTATTCCTTTAACTAAGATTCCTCTTTTATTTTGAGGATGTTCATTATGAAAAACATTATCGGGAAGATCAATAGAATGCACCTGACAACTAATATTAAAAGCTTTTATGGTTTCATAAAAAACACGGGCAGATTTCCCAATATTAGTTCCCCATTCAAATATCATAACAGGTTTAAAACGACAAACTGCAGATGATAAGAGTATAAGTTCATTGAGAGGAAATGGATGCACACCTACAACCGGAACTAATTTATCAATAACAAATTCCGAGATTACCCAGTTATTTACTTCAAATTCGGATGCATTAACATTTAATGCCGGATCAGCATATACTTTCCTTTTAAAGAGTTTATTCATCCTTGACATTAGGTTAATGATTTTAAATTATTTGAATATTCTTTTTAAAGTCGAGACCAAACTGCTCTTTCCTGTATTATTTATTTTTTTAATTTCATTAGTTACAGCCAAAATATCTTCTTTCTTTATAATCTTAGTATTAATTGCCGACCATTTAATCCAATCATTGAAGATTATTTTTTTCTGGCTATTTGCATCTCCATCTTTCCGAATACTATTTGAAGGAATATCGTAATACTTTATACAAGGTTCACTTACATATGCAAAATTTGTTTGGGTAGCAACTTTAAGCCAAAAAGAATAATCTTCAATTGCTTTAAACGTTGAATCCTCTGGAAATTCAGTTACAACAGAAATAAGTGAACGATGAATAATCGCTGAACTGCATATTACATAATTAGTTTGAAGTAATTGATTAAAACTAATCTCATTAATTTTTAATTTAAAATAATGTCCGGCATTTTGTGTTTTAGATATAAATCTAAAGGCATTTGTACATGATGCCTTACAGGATATTGCACTCAATTGTTGCATTTGACTTTGTATCTTTTCAGGGAGCCATTCATCATCACTGTCAAGAAAAGCAATCCATTCTCCGGTACTTGCTTTTATTCCCCTGTTTCTGGGAACAGCAGGTAATCCCGCCCTTGTACCTTCTATCCATTTAACCCTATGATCATTTTTAATAAACTCTTCAACAATTTGCTTAGTATTATCATCCGAACCATCATCACAAACAAGCACTTCTGTAACAGGATAAATTTGACATAAGGCACTATTTATTGCAGCCGCTATAGTTGTTGCCCTATTCCAAGTAGGTATGATAACGCTTATACTACTCACCTGGCAATAGTTTTATCAAGCTGATTCTTATATTCATTCATCCAGGTACTCATTAATATTATCTCACTGTCAACATTTGCAACCATAAAGTTTTTCAGATATTTTTCTGTGATAGCATAAAAATCAGCATTTGTTTTTTTCTCAGTTTTTCTGGCAATCAATTCTATATTGTAGGTTCCAAGGTGACTGTTTTTTGTCAGCTTATCCGTTTTAAACCCATAAAGCTTTAAAAAATGAGAATAGTGAATCAGATGTATATCCTTCGTAATGAACAGCCCAATGGGCTTCCTGCGAGCCAAAAATGTGCCTTATTGCCACGGCTCTTTCTTTTTCACTGCTGAACTTGCTGAGTGCAACTTTTCCTGTTTTCTGAAAATCAGGAACCTCAATATGAAGAACACCGTTATTTGTCAGCCATGAATTCCAGCTTGCCAAAAGAGCACATGCAGTTGCACGGGTAAAATGCTCAAAAACATGATGTAATCTAACTTCATCAATGGAATTAGACTTATAATTTAGTTCTGTCAGGTTGGCAAACTGATCTGCTATGCTTGTTTGCTGAACACTATGCTCGCTTAATGGATAATCAATATTGACATATCCTTCAAAATATCGTTGTCCACATCCTAAATGTAACTTCATACTATTAAAAGCATTTTCGTAATAATTGTTTGATCAAATGTTTAGCCGATGGTGATGATTCTTTTATTACAGGCGCCGGAATCATTGTATAATCTTTGGATACCAAGTCGTTAATATCTTTTGCTTGTATTACTTTGAACGGCTTATCCCACTCAAATCCTTCCATCAGAAGTGGAAGCAAGTCGTTAATTATTTTTACATGGCCGGCATTTAACGATTCATGAAAAAAATGCTGAACAGGAGCAAATTCATTTAAATTACTTTCTGCTTTCTTTTTATAATAAATCGCTGTTCCATTGTATTTCACGAAATTTACGTGAACATTGAAGTTATACAGATATTCATAATAGATCAGGGGGTATTCAAAATAACCTTTGCCTGACACTCTGAATATTTCAGAAATGAATGCAGGCACATCGTCCACATGTTCCAGCACATGAGAACATATCACATAATCGAATTCATTATCCTTGAAAGGAAATGCGGTTCCTGAATAATATACTATTTTTTTATCGGTAACGAGTTTTTCTTCATGACCAAAGTGGGCACTTCTTTCTTCATCTGAAGCATGTTCCAATTCCAACAAAACATCGGAACGAGGATGCGGGTCAGCACCGGGGCCTATTTCCAGTACCTTATCGGTGGGTTTTATATTTGTGATCCTTTCAGGGAAAAACATTAGCTATTGAGACGGGTTATTGCTGTTTGCATTTGATTTATAAAAAGACCGCTGCGTGTATTCACTATTTGCTCATTATTGTATAATGAATTGACGTCGGAAATTGTAATAAAACCTGCTTCTTCAACATACTGAAACGGAATCTTCTCGGTTGACAAGCCCACTATTAATTTATACTGGCCTTCGGTGAAAAGAATATCATCGCTTTTAAAAACAACTTCATAATTGCCTTTTTCGGTATCCTTTGGTGGAGTCCATGTTGTACAAATAGGCAAATCGAGTAATGTAGAAACGCCCAGCGCAATAACAAAGCCTTTTACATCGGTATTTAACTTGAATTTTACACGAACCTGCCAATACTGCCCCATTGGTATCTCCGAAATTGGATTTCCCAATATATCTTCAAAATTTAATTGAAAAGCGTACCCGGGTTTTTGTTCATGGTCGGCGGATAATGGAATTTCATAAGTGGAATTGCCTCCGGAAAATACATCAAGGTATTTTTTTACAACGGATTCAATAGAACCATTTTGTATCTGGCAGCCTTTATCAAGAAAGATGCCCTTTGAACAAAGCTTTTGAACCGCTTCCATATTATGGCTCACAAATATTACGGTTCTTCCTTCGCCTGAAACTTCTTTCATCTTACCAATGCATTTCTTTTGAAATTCGGCATCGCCAACTGCAAGAACTTCGTCAACAATAAGGATGTCGGGTTCGAGGTGAGCTGCAACTGCAAATGCAAGCCGGACATACATTCCTGACGAATATCGTTTCACAGGTGTATCCAAAAACTTTTCAACTTCAGAAAAAGCAACTATTTCATCGAATTTGCTTTTGATTTCGGATTTGCTCATCCCCAGGATTGAACCATTCAGAAAAATATTTTCACGGCCAGTTAACTCGGGATGAAAACCTGTACCGACTTCGAGCAGGCTTGCCACCCGACCTTCAATAGTAATGCGTCCTTTAGTGGGTGCAACTATCCGGCTTAATATCTTTAATATGGTTGATTTACCTGCACCATTCCGTCCGATGATTCCCAGTCGGTCGCCCTGGTTCACATTGAAGGAGACGTCAGTCAGTGCCCAGAATATTTCGCGGGATTGTTTGTTTATATCGGATGAGCGGGAACCAAACAGCGATTTTGCCTTGTTTGCAATATCATCGCGCAAAGTGGAATAGCGTTCCTTGTTCTGATGTTTCAGAATATAACTCTTACTCAGGTTCTCGACTGTTATTACTGTATCGCCCATGCCGCTATATTATATCTGCAAATGTTTTTTCTGTTTTGCGGAAATACCAAACCCCGATTATTAAAAACAACAGGCTTATTACAACCGAAACCACGAAACCGGGCATGTAAATTGCCGTCTGTCCTCCAAGTATGCACCAACGGAAACCATCTATAACGCCCACCATCGGGTTTAAAGCATAAATATATTTCAGGAACAATGGGATCTTAACACTGTTGTAAATAGCCGAACTGCTGAAAGCAATTGGCGATATATAAAGTCCAAACTGAACTATGAACGGAATTACGTATTTGAAATCCCTGTACTTTACATTTAAAGACGCAATGTAAATGCCGATTCCCATTGATGTTACAAGCGCCAGCAATAAAAATACGGGCAGGAGCAACATGCGGAAATCGGGCATATACTGGTAATAGATCATCAGTATTACAAGTATAACAAATGAAATAAGGAAATCGAGAAGGCAGACAATTACGGTGCTTGCCGGAACTATCAATCGGGGGAAATAAACTTTGGTAAGCAAATTTGAATTAGCGACCAAAGAATTGCTGGTTTCACTGAACGAGCTTGCAAAAAACTGCCAGGGCAATGTAGCAGTGCAAACCAATAATATGCGGGGTACACCATCGGGTACAGATGAATTGAAGAGCCAGCCAATGAACCACATTACAAATATAGTAAGCACAGGGCGTATTACACTCCACAATACGCCTATGGCGGTTTGCTTGTAACGCACCAGAATATCGCGCCAAGCGAGGAAATAAAACAGTCCCCTGTAATCCCAAATATCTCTCCAGTAATTCCTGTTTTCGCTACCCGGCTCTATTACTATTCTTCTATTACTCATTTATTACGATTACAAAAAGTGAAAAGGACTAAGCCATTCATTCCCTTTCTTTAATATGGAACTCTATCTGATTTTATATAAAATAGCAAATTTACAATAATTATCAATTAATGTAATTCTTTCTTTGAGGCTAATATTGATATATATATATTATAATATGGAAATTATTGATTTCATTTATCCTAAATTAGAAAATGTTTAAAATTTATTCAATAATAATTTTATAGAAGCAATATAAATCATAGCTTGGCTTGATTCTAAAAGGTATTCAAAGTCTTTGCTTAACCTTCTAAAGTTTTCAAACCAAAAAAATGTTCTTTCAATCAACCATCTTTTGGGGCTCACTTTATTTATAGTTTGGTCTTTAATCTTGGGAAAAATAGTTAAATCTAGATTATAGTCAGTTTTAACATTTTCGATGAGCTTCCCTCTGTATCCACAATCTGCATACATATATTTCACTCCAAATGAGTTTTCAAATAGATTTTTAATTGTTAATTGTGCTCCTACGCTATCATGAATATTTGCAGGGTGTACAATATTAGAAACAATATTTCCTAACAAATCTACTATTACATGCCGTTTCCTTCCATTTATTCTTTTATTCCCATCAAAACCACGCAGACCGCCTACACGTGTTGTTTTTACCGACTGTGAGTCAATAATCGTTAACGAATATTGTGCTGGTTTACTTGCTTTCATTCTGGTCTTTTCAATTAGCATATCATTGATATATCCAAATAATTCCTCATCTCGCCATTTCGAAAAATAATAATATACAAGTTGCCATTTTGGAAAATCTCTTGGCAAGTTCCGCCATTGACACCCTGTTACCAACAAATAAAAGATCGCATTTACTATCTCACGTAAATCATGTTTTCTCTTTCGTTTGTTGTTATTTAAATATTTTTTTATAATTTCCCACTGAGCTTTGGTTGAATCGGTTGTATACATTTTATTGAAGTTTTGGTCAACCTCAAATAAAATAAGCTTTACAATCGATTCCCCTCGCTCCTTATAAATTAAATCAACATAATTTTAAACAGTTTCTTAATTCAATAAAATATTTTTTAAAGTACTTGACTTTTCAAATTTCGGTTGTATATTTGCACCAAAGTTGAGTAAAGTTTTTTCATAAGCTCGAAAGCCGTACTTGTTCACTCAAGGCGGCTTTCATTTTTTAAGGGACATTTCTTTAATATCTTTAATCACGTTCCAAAATTGTTAATTTTAATGCTGTAGGTGCACTTATAACATACAGGTGCTGACTTTCATCATCTTCAAGCAATCCGTC
>CAWHOW010000051.1:0-8861 GCA_963831005.1 uncultured Bacteroidota bacterium | reverse complement strand
AATCGCCGGAGCGCCTCCGGCTCGCGGCCGACTTGCCTATCGCGGCTTGGCAGGACGGCACGGGGCACTCTCGGTGGAGTAACGTATCCGGCGGCGAGCTCCGGGACGGCGAGCAGCACGCGACTTGCCCTCGATCTTCGCC
The DNA here is from genome assembly GCA_963831005.1 of uncultured Bacteroidota bacterium. Classification (GTDB taxonomy): domain Bacteria; phylum Bacteroidota; class Bacteroidia; order Bacteroidales; family CG2-30-32-10; genus CAWHOW01. The sequence goes on along the minus strand of CAWHOW010000051.1, from coordinate 8,719 downwards.
TGCTCGGCATGTACGGCGACCCGATCACGGTCGCCATCGGCGGACAGGTCTTTCTTCCGACCGGCATTAGGGAAGCTACCTCAGCGACGGCGCGGTGCGCGTGCTGCCGCGCTTGCAAATTGCCGGCGTAGGCGGCTCAACATATAATCAATCAACCAATGATTGGAAACTTTTGGTTTGTAAAGTATAAGTCAGGTACTTATAACACTACATGGAATTGGACGGTTACTTCTAATGCCAATACAACATGGGCCGAAGTAATCTGACCTTAAAATTTGTGGTAGCGCTTTGCTTGTTACAGGAAATTATTATGCCGGTGCAACCAATGATTACGATATTGTTGTAGCTTCATTAACTTTCGCAGGAGGGGCGAATTGGACACCGGTGACATGGAATGGTTCAGCAAGTAAAAGAGATTTTGACTGCAATGACAACTGATGGCACATTAGATGTATGTTTGCGGATAACCCCATGATTCTTCCATCTATTAACTTAGGGGTTGCTTTTAAAGTATAATTGTTCCACGGGAGCATTGGTATCTCCTTATCCTGTAATTTATGCTGATCCTTATACTGGTTTTGACGATCAGTGGAATGCCATTGATATAAAATTAGTAGCGGTAACGGACAATTAATATTTGTTGGTGGATTTCGAACATGGTAAATTCAAATCCTGCCGAAAATTACATACTCGGAGCGTATGTGGCTTCAACGGGAGCTTTGTATTCAAGCTGGAGTCCAAACCCTATAACTTACAACGGCGGTTTGACAACAGATGTGCCATATACAAACGAAGGTTGGGCGGTAGTTACGCAGCCACAACCGACAGGGTGTATATTTCGGGGGCAGAAGCGATACAGCCGTGCAAGGGGTGAATATCACTACACTTGGTTATACCGTATCCAATGGTCACCATGTGTGGGAGGGAAATTATAATTATAATTATAAATCGTTAACCAATACAGACCAGATATTTTGTAAATATTCACTGAAAACTCAATCTGCTTCATGCGCGGATAATATTTATGTTGAAGGTGAAAGTTGGGTATTGTGGACTTATTTTGATTATATAACCCTGCTTATATGGCTACAATGGTTTGCCATGTAATGGCCCAATGCAAAAAATAGGCAAACCTAGGTCATGAAGCGCAAACGGGTTTATATCCTAACCCCTTTAGCACAAATGCTGTATTAGGTTATTGCCCGAAACAACTATTAGTAATGCTGTTTTAACGGTATATGATATTTCGGGCAGGTTGGTTTCGAGGGTTAATAATATTACTTCAACTGATATTAGCATTAACAGGGGGAATTTAAAAAACGGCTTATACTATTACACTTTAAATGATTCTGGTACTATTATCACAAAAGGTAAATTTATTATAGCAGCAGAGTAAAATAAATTAAACAAAGAGTGTTAAGTAGTAAGGCTTAACACTCTTTTTTTTATATTTACATTTGACAAATACCTTTATATATTATATCTTTACAATGTTAAAACCAACAAATTATGAAAAAACTCATATATATTCCTATCTTGTTTGCTTTCTACTTTTCAGTTTTTACTTTTCACTGCAAAGCACAGTGGATATGGATGCCTGTTTACGATACAACTTATGGGATGCATATTTATATTGGTAATGGTCCTGTTCGCGTATTAAGATATGATAGCATAGGCAATGCTACTTTTCCCAAACATTTTATTGGAATTGGAGGAGAATTCGATACTTTACTACGGGATACAACAAATGCCCGGTTACACGGCTGTGTAACAGCAACACCTTGCAGTCCTTTATTGGCATTTGATGGTTCAGCCTTTGCTTACGGTTATGGCGACGGCTATCCATTGAATGGTATAAATGGTCCAATGAAACCGTCAGTATGGGCATTCCTAATCTGTTGGCAGTGATACTACTTGTATTGGTATCTGGTCAGCATGTGGAGGTAGATTTGATGGCGTAGGTGGTATATCTATTTTTGATGTTGATATAGTAGGTAATCCGCAAAACATAACTTTTTGGAATTTTGGGCTTCCTGATGATCAATATTGTTATACTGGGGCTTTTACTCATATGGATACAGTATTTGCCCTGTCAATGCTATTAATTCCAGATTCTTTAGGCTGCACACCAAATCTAAAAACATACATTGCTGCCCGTTGTGTATTTTGCAATGGTACATCAATTACCGACAGCTCAAAATATATTGGTATGTACGATCCATATCCACTTCCCAGCCTGGAATACCATTTCATGAATGGAGGCACAAATGGCCCTGTTTACGCTATTGATGCTTATGATGTAACACATGTTTATGCTGGTGGCAGGTTTGATACTGCCGGAGGTATTAAAGCAAACAACGTTGCTATATGGAATAGTGTAAGCTGGGATTCGCTGGGCAGCGGAACTAATGGTACGGTAAAAGCATTATTAATTTATAATAATAAACTATATGTTGGAGGGGATTTCACAATGGCAGGTGGCATTGTGGTAAATAATATTGCAGTATGGGATGGTAGTTCTTGGTCTGCGCTGGGTACTGGAACTAGCGGTCCTGTGTATGCACTTACTTTTTATAGAGGCAACCTTTATGCAGGTGGTTCATTTGCTAAAGCAGGTGGGCACACGGTAAATAATATTGCTGAATGGGATGGAACAAATTGGTCAGCTCTTTCAGGCGGAAGAAGCAGTGATGTTTATGCATTGGCATCTTTTAATGGCGATTTATATGCCGGTGGTAAATTTTTAGGAGGGTCAAACGATACAGCAAGATATTTGGCAAAGTACACTAATCCACAACTAGTAGGAATTAATAAAATATCAAAAAATGAATATCGGTGTTGCTGTTTATCCCAATCCCACTATAGCATATAATTACAGTAGCTTCCCTGCAAGCATCAATAATAGAAATAACAAACATACAAGGCCAGCTTGTTAGAAACCTTTGAAACAACAGGCAATAAAACAAACCTCGATGTTTCAAACTTTGCAAATGGCGTGTATTTTATAAAGGCAACAACAGCAAAGGGTGTGGTGGTTAAGAGGTTTATTAAAGAGTAGTGAGTCATGAGTCATGAGTAGTGAGTCATGAGTAGTGAGTTAGGAGTAAAATAATAAAACTCCCGCCTCCCAACTCATAACTAAACGTTACTGCCTACTGCTTACTTTAAAAAGGGCTTCGTTAAAACGAAGTCTTTTTTTTATGTTAATATTTTTATTTTCAAATAAATTACTACCTTTGCACTCCCAAATTATACTGAATCTTGACAGATTTGCAAAGCAAAAGCTGTTTAGATTCAGTTATACTGAGCGAATAAGGTTGTTCTTTTTTTACAAACTCATTCAGTCGAAGTATAAATTAATAAACGGAGTATTAACCCCTTCTGCGATTCATTATTTGGGATGAAATGCAGGATACAAGTACAAATAATTACATGTCAGAAAATGAAAATGTAACCGAGGTTACAAACGAATCTCAGGAAGACATTAAAGCTGAGAAACAAAAACAAGCCGAAGCTTACAAAGCTAAATTCCTAGAAGAATTCGACTGGAATTCCATCGGTAAAAAACACGACAATTACAGCAAGGACGAAAGAGCAAAACTGGAGGATCTGTATAACAATACCCTCAGTTCTGTTATCGAGCATGAAGTGATTGATGGAACCGTTGTTGCTAAAAACAACAGGGAAGTAGTAGTAAATATCGGCTATAAATCAGACGGTATAATTCCATTGTCAGAGCTCAGATATAAAACTGACCTGAAAATTGGCGACATAGTGGAAGTTTATGTTGAAAGCCAGGAAGACGGAACAGGTCAGCTATTATTGTCACACAAGAAAGCAAGAGTTTTGCGTTCATGGGAAAGAGTGAACAAATCACTTGAAGACAGTGAAGTAATTCAGGGCTTTGTAAAATGCCGCACCAAAGGCGGGCTTATTGTTGATGTATTTGGAATAGAAGCTTTCTTACCGGGTTCACAAATTGATGTTAAGCCTATTCGCGATTATGATATCTATGTCGGGAAAACAATGGAATTCAAGGTTGTGAAAGTTAACCATGAATATAAAAATGTTGTTGTTTCACATAAAGCTCTTATTGAAGCAGAACTTGAACAACAAAAAGCTGAGATAATCAGCAAGCTTGAAAAAGGACAGATACTTGAAGGAACTGTAAAGAATATTACTTCTTATGGTGTATTCATTGATCTTGGCGGTGTTGACGGACTTATTCACATTACAGATTTATCATGGGGACGCATCAATCATCCGGAAGAAATAGTAAAATTGGATGAGAAAATTAACGTTGTGATTCTTGATTTTGATGATAATAAAAAACGTATTGCATTAGGTCTGAAACAGCTTTCTGCTCACCCTTGGGATTCCCTGAATGCAGATATGAAAGTTGGTGATAAGGTTAAAGGAAAAGTTGTTGTTATTGCCGATTATGGCGCATTTATTGAAATAGCCCCCGGCGTTGAAGGTCTGATTCATGTTTCCGAAATGTCGTGGTCACAGCATTTACGCACAGCACAGGATTTCCTGAGAGTTGGAGATGAAGTGGAAGCAGTTATCCTTACACTCGACAGGGAAGAAAGAAAAATGTCACTTGGTATCAAACAGCTTATTCCTGATCCATGGACAAATATTACTGAAAAATATCCAGTTAATGCAAAACGCAAAGCAATTGTACGCAACTTCACCAACTTTGGTATTTTTGTTGAACTGGAAGAAGGCGTTGACGGGCTTATTCATATATCTGACCTCTCATGGTCGAAAAAGATCAAACATCCTGCTGAATTCACCAAGATTGGTGAAGAAATAGAGGTTGTTGTTCTTGAAGTGGATGTTGAAAACCGCAGGCTTAGCCTCGGACATAAACAACTTGAAGAAAATCCATGGGATGTATTCGAAAAGGAGTTTATGATAGATTCTGTTCATAAGGGGACAATTATTTCATCAGGTGAAAAAGGTGTTATTGTTTTATTACCCTATGGCGTTGAAGGTTTTGCACCGATTCGCCATATTGTAAAAGAAGACGGTACAACTGCCAAAGTTGATGACACTCTTGATTTTAAAGTTATTGAATTTTCAAAGGAAAACAAAAAGATCCTCGTTTCTCACACCAAGATAGCACAGGATTTGCAAAACGCTGAGAAATCAAAGGAAATATCTGCTGAGAAATCAAAAGAAAAAGCAACCAAGAAAGCTGTTAAGAAGGTAAAGGACAATATTGAAAAAACTACTCTTGGCGATCTTGATGTTCTTGCAAACTTAAAAGCCGACATGGATCAGACAGAAAAGGATACCAGGAAAGCAAAAGAGAAAAAAGCTAATAGCGAAGTTGCTCCCGAAGTAAATGAAGAAACTTCATTTGAAGTAAAAAATGAAGCTCCTTTAGAAGAAAAGAAAGAAACGCCTCCGGAAGAAAATAAGGAAGCAGGAGAAGACCAACAATAATAATCTTTATTGATAATAAACTCAAAACCCTTCGAATACGAAGGGTTTTTTTATTTATCCAGTATTAGCTATGCGGCTTTAATGCATCAAATTAATACTTTATACGGAAAAAGAAGAGATAAAGAGAAATGTTAAAAATACGATGCATGAATATTTATTTTTTATTACATTTGTCCTAACACTTTTATTTATGATTCATAACTTTAAAACTTTCTCCATGATTAGAAAACTACTCTTAACCACAGCAATTATCCTTACAGGTTTTACTTTGCTTAATGCACAATGCACACCGGGCAGTTACACAGCAGAAGGCATTTATCCCGACACCGTTACAAACTTGCCCAGAGCTTATGTGACCTTTCCATACAACACTACCGTAACTTGCGTTATACCTACCGATACAGTTTCAATTGTTACCTGGACTGTTGATTCTATAGGTATTACAAGTATAACCGGTATGCCTACAGGTTTTACATACACACCCAACAAGGTTAGCGGTTACTGGCCCGGAGGCGGTAAAGGATGTATATTAATTTCAGGAACCGCTACGGCTGGCGAAGTTGGTATTCATAAACTTAAAATTTATACAAAAACATATGTTTCAAATACTTTTCTTGGCTCACAAACGGAAGTAGATACTGTAATGGGATACAAAATTGATATTCAGGATTCCTCTTTAGCGGGTGTTAATATTGTAAATGACCCGGATGGTGTTTCTATTCTTGTTATATCTGATCTTTTTTGTAATACGGTTAATGTAAAAATTAACTCTCCGTCAGCAATAAAAGATGCTTCTTTTATAATTAACGATATTACCGGCAGGGAAATAATGCGGGTGAATAATCTGAACTGTAATGATTTTATGATAAACCGGGACAAACTTTCAAATGGTATATATATAGTTTCCTTGATAAACGGGCAAAAGATCATTGCCAGAAAAAAAGTCTTTATTGAGTAACATTCTCTTTATTATTTCATACTAACTCATGTTACGTACTAGTTATTCATTAATTATAGGAGTCACTCAGAGCCGGACACAGCTAAGGTTTGTGAGTTGGAGTCCGTGTCGAAGAGTGGCTCTCAATGGTCGACTTCGACACGATTTTCCTTTCTCTATCTTTTCAGGCAAATCGGCTCTGCCTGACCATTGATTTAGTATATATTTATGTTTACGTAATATCAGTTATTATTTTCATGTATTTTTGTCTTAATTTAGAAAAGAAACAAAACACTATTGTATATGAAGAAAAAACTACTTTTATCTATCGTATTTGCATTTGCAGGAATTATCTTGCTCCACGCACAATGTACAAACATTACTTATACTACACCAGGACTTAATCCTGACACATTAAGGCATGCCCACGCTACCATACCTTATGGTGATACATTAACCGTTATTGTACCTAAAGATACTGTAGTCCCTTTTTTTGGTTCAATCCCTATTGATTCAGTAGTATTAACTTCAATAACAGGCTTGCCTTCAGGGTTTGCGTATCATCCTAGTTCCCACCACTGGGGTGGTAACAGTTCAGGATGTATATTTATTTCCGGGACTCCAACACATATGGAAGCAGTTAGCCAGGGAGGAATTTATCCTCTTGCTTTAAATTTTAAAGGTTACAGTTCGATAGGTAGTTACTCCTATGCAAATAGTGATACGCTTTTTATTTTAAATGATACTACACCCGGCAATGAACAGTGCACAAATATTATCTACACAACATCTGGACTGCACCCTGACTCAGTGAGGCATGCCGATATGTATGTTCTTTATGGCGATACCATGACTATGGTCATACCTGCTGATACTACCATAGGAGTGAATACGTATACTATTGATTCTATCGCTTTGGCATCCATAAGCGGTTTGCCTTCGGGCTTTACTTACACACCCAGTAATCACCATTGGGCAGGCTCATCCAAAGGATGTATTTTAATTTCAGGCACACCAACTCATGCAGAAACTGTTGCACAGGGTGGTATTTATCCGCTGGTGATAAATTTTAATGGTTACGGTAAATTACTGGGTGTACCCGGTACTATTCAATTATCACCTGTTACCAGTGATACTCTGAAAATAAGGTATGATACGGTTATAATTACCCAATGCACAAACATATTGTATAATACGCCCGGACTTCATCCCGACTCAGTGCGCCATGCCGATGTAAATATACTTTACGGTGATACCCTTACGCTGGTGGTTCCAGCTGACACTGTTATTTCGGGGCATCCTGTTCCCATTGATTCACTCGTACTTACTTCCATTAGCGGTTTGCCATCAGGCTTTACTTATACATCCAATGCCCGTCACTGGCCTGCATCGTCCAAAGGCTGTATTTTTATTTCAGGAACTCCTACATATCTTGAAGCGCTTACCAATGGAGGGATTTATCCCCTTGTTATTAATTTTAAAGGTTATGGAGGAAGTTACAATCAGGCTTTTACTCCTATTACCAGCGACACACTTAAAATAATAGGCGCTTCGGATTTACAGTGTACAAACATAACCTATATTACATCAGGGCTGCACCCTGACTCAGTAAGGCATGGTTATGTGAATGTTCTTTATGGTGATACTCTCACTATGATTGTTCCTGCTGATACGAATATCGGGGTCACAGTTTCTTTAGATTCAATTAAGCTTACATCAATTACAGGTTTGCCTTCAAGTATTTCTTATCATCCCAATGCCCGCTACTGGCCGGGTTCAAGTTTCGGATGTATTTATCTTTCAGGTACTCCAATTGTTGCCGATGCAATTACTCAAAGCGGGGTTTATCCTCTTACAATTAATATGTTTGGTTATGGCAAATGGAATGCTTCTCCATATAGTTCAGCATTGCCTGCCGTTACGAGCGATACACTTGTTGTAGAGAATAATGTTATAACAGGCATAGTTCATTATGCACAAAACATAGGAGTATCATTTTTTACCCGCTTTGACCAGTCAACTAATTCTGCTGTAATTGAAGTTCATTGCAACTCGGAAATCAAAGATGCTTCTCTTATTATTAACGATATTACCGGCAGGGAACTGATGCGGTTGAATAATTTATCAGGCAACGATTTCATTATTAATAAAGGTAATCTTACAAACGGAATTTATATTATTTCGTTGAAAAACAACCAAAAGATAATTGCAAGGGGAAAAGTGATTATCGAATAAACTTAGATAAGCTTTCCTATTAAGTTAAATCCCTTCGTTTTTAGCGAGGGGATTTTTTTGTGCCAGACTATAAAAAACTTCATTATTTACTTG
>CAWHOW010000050.1:0-23401 GCA_963831005.1 uncultured Bacteroidota bacterium | reverse complement strand
CTGCGCAGATGCATCTATAAATATATATTTTCATGAATAGCATACGGTAAAGCAAATAGCTCCCACTCTTTTATTGTGGCATTGTTTCCCTATGTTTACACAACATTTTCAGGTATCAAGTAAATTCAATTCAAGTGTTATAGGATATTTGTACCACCTTGTCGGGAATTTGTACTTCCGATGTTCAATATTGCACTTCCGATGTCCGATGTTGCACTTCCGATGTTCGATGTTGCACTTCCGATGTTCGATGTTGCACTTCCGATGTCCGATGTTGCACTTCCGATGTCCGATATTGCACTTCCGATGTCCGATATTGCACTTCGGAAGTAAAGTGAAGTACTTCGGAAGTAAAGTGAAGCACTTCGGAAGTAAAGTGAAGCACTTCGGAAGTACAATTAATCAATTCTTTTTGTATCTCTTCGACTGTTCAGTGCCGAGAATGAAGGATAAAACGGAAAACGAAGAATGAAAAAGGAGTTAAAGGCTTCTAATTATCGTTTTCAAAAAAATCGGAGCTAATATTTTCCTTGTAAATAATATGATGCAGCGCCTTATGTGCATTAATAAGCCGTATTCCCCAATGTGTGCCAAACAACTGCCTGCATTCGGCCACAGCATTTTCTTTTGCAGCATGTGTGCCTTTCTGGTAAAGCATCAAAAAATCTTTAAAATCCTGGTAAACATCAGTAAGATTATCAGCTATACTGTATTTCATCGGCATATTTTCACCTGCTTCGGTATTCGTTATCGACCAATAAGCATCATCCTTTCCCAGCTTTTCCTTTACAGTTTTATACACCGATTCCCAGTGTTCTTCTGTTACATAACGTTCGGTAATTTCATGCTCATTTTCTTCGCCTGCCGGCAATAAAGCCCCTTTCAGGTAAATAAGCGGGCAAATTTTCAGCATATATTGAATAATATCATCCTTGCTGTAATTCCCGGCTTTCTCAATAAACAGGCAATATTCATTTGCAACTGTAATAAATTCAATAACATTTTTTGAATAAACAATATCTTTATCCGATGGTTCTTTCATATCAATATTTTAATGTGATAAAAAATTAATGTTTTCCGTTCTATTTAGAAATCTTAATTTTCATGTCGAATTTTAATTCTTACATTTGATAAAAATTACCTTTTATGGATAAGCTTGAACTAAAAAGAAAATTAGTTGAAGAATGTCGGAAACAGTTGGAGAAGGTTGTAAACAATCTGAAAACTGCTATGGACGAAGCACAGCAAAGCGCGAATGAATACGGACTGCCAAAAGACCGTTACGACTCATTCCGAATGCAGCAACTGAACAAAAAGAACATGTTTGCTCAGCAGATGAAGAAAAGCCTTGATGAACTCTATGCCCTCGAAAAGATAGACCTAAAAACAGAATTAACCAAAGCCGGTTTTGGTGCAGTAGTTTTCACCGCCGACCAAAAGATATTCATTTCAATTGGCTTGGGAAAACTATTACTCAATAATGAAACTTATTTTGCAGTTTCGGTTCATGTTCCCCTTGCCATAGCTCTAAATGGTAAACAAAAAGGTGATTCTTTCGAAATAAATGGGAAAAAGCACGAAATACTCCAAGTCTTTTGATTAGTTTTTATTTTGTAAACCATTGTTCACACTGGACAGAATTTAAAAAATAACCGCTGAGAACACAGAGAGAATACACAGAGTTACGCTGAGAAATGAAATGTTTTTTTATGCTCTGTGGCTCTCTGCGTATAACTCCGCGAACTCTGCGGTAAAAAATATCCAGTAGTATAAAACCATTGTTAATTTCTTCTTATTAAATATTTCTTTTATATTATTCCAAAAGTCTATTTTTGTTTCATGCAGGAAACTATTTTAATTCTCGATTTTGGTTCACAATACACCCAGCTTATAGCACGCAGGGTAAGGGAGCTGAATGTTTATTGTGAAATTCGATCCATTCAACACTTTTAGTCTTAATGATCAAAACATCAAAGGTGTTATTTTGTCTGGCAGTCCTTTTTCCGTTCGCGATGCCGGTTCTCCTTTTCCCGAACTTAAAGATATCAAAGGCAAAATACCACTTCTAGCTGTTTGCTATGGTGCACAATTCCTTGCCCAGAACTATGGAGGCGAAGTACTGCCATCAAGGATACGTGAATATGGCAGGGCTAATCTTTCCTCTACAGATGCTTCTGATGAATTGATGAAAAATGTTCCTGTCGGCAGCCAGGTGTGGATGTCGCATGGGGATACTATTGCTAAAGAACCGAAAGGAGCAAAGATAATTGCGGCTACTACTGATGTCCGAGTTGCAGGATTTAAAATGAAAGACGAAGAGACATACGGAATACAGTTTCACCCTGAAGTCTATCATTCAACTGATGGCATGACAATCCTTAAAAACTTTGTTGTCAATATTTGCAAATGCAATCAATCATGGACACCAGATTCCTTTGTTGAATCTACCATTAAAAATTTGAAAGATAAAATAGGCAATGATAAAGTAGTTCTTGGTCTGTCCGGTGGTGTTGATTCTTCTGCGGTATTGCTGCACAAAGCTATTTCCACTAACCTTTATTGCATTTTCGTTGATAACGGCTTACTTCGGAAAGATGAATTCGAGACTGTGCTGCATTCCTATCGGGATATGGGTCTCAATGTAAAAGGCGTGGATGCAAAAAAACAGTTCTATAATGCATTGAAAGATGTTTCCGAACCCGAAGCAAAGCGTAAAGCTATCGGCAAAACATTTATTGAGGTTTTCGATCAGGAAGCTCATTTGGTTAAAGATGTAACCTGGCTTGCTCAAGGAACTATATATCCTGATGTCATTGAAAGCATTTCAGTAAAAGGCCCTTCAGCGACTATCAAATCACATCATAACGTGGGAGGTTTGCCTGCCTACATGAAGCTGAAAGTGATAGAACCATTGAATACTCTTTTTAAAGATGAAGTAAGAGTTGGGAAGACCCTTGGAATACCCAATGAACTTCTTCAGCGTCATCCTTTCCCTGGTCCGGGATTAGGCATTAGGATATTGGGTGAAATTACAGAAGATAAGATCCGTATTTTGCAGGAAGCTGATGATATTTTCATTAAAGGACTTCGCGAACACGACTTATATAATAAAGTTTGGCAGGCAGCAGCTATCCTTCTTCCTGTTAAATCAGTGGGTGTGATGGGTGACGAGCGTACGTACGAATATGTACTTGCTTTACGTGCAGTAACATCTACAGATGGCATGACAGCCGACTGGGTTCACCTGCCGTATGATTTTCTTTCAAAGATATCAAACAATATTATTAATAAGGTCAAAGGTATTAACCGAGTGGTTTACGACATCAGTTCCAAACCGCCAGCCACTATAGAATGGGAATAGATGGGAATAGAAATGCAATATTTTTTTCAAACTCTTTATTGTATGTATTAAAATACATTTAAGTTTGCACAACATTTGTAACAAATGAAATTCCGTTTTATTATAACAATCTCCTTTCTTTTACTCATCAGTTCAGCGATTTATTCGCAGGATGTGGTAAAATCTACCGTTATTGAAAAGGTGGATGGAAAGGATTATTATATTCATACTGTTAATAAAGGTGAATCAATTTGGAAGATAGCATCTGCTTATGGCTTAACAACCAATGATATTATATTGAACAACCCTGAAGCTAAAGAAAATCAAACCAGGTCAGAAGCTTAAAATACCAATTAAAGGCGGGCAAAACATAATTGCTCCAACCACCACCAATCATATAGTTGAGAAAGGAGAAAGCCTGTACAGTATAGCAAAAAGTTATTCAGTAACAGTGGATGACATAAAGAAAGTAAATCCGGGCCTTACAGAAAACCTTAAACCCGGGCAAACCATTATTATACCTGTAAAGAACACAACCAGTGTTAAAAATAAAAACAACAGCGATACAACTTCTGCGGATAATAATGCATCCAGTTATAATTGCAACAACCCTAAACTTCTTGACAATTACAATATCGCATTAATGATTCCTTTTTATCTTAGTGATGTCTCACAGATAAACCCTGATGACCCCGATATTAAAGAAAAAGCTGCTAGCGATTACACATCGTTTACTTATGTTCAATACTACGAAGGTATCCTTTTGGCTATCGATTCACTCAAGAAGAAAGGTTTCTCTGCAAAGGTGTATGTGTACGATGTGGACGAAGATTCTGCAGCCACTGCAAAGATCCTTGAAAAACCCGAATTCGCTAAAATGCATCTTATCATCGGCCCTTTCTTTGAAGGAAGTTTAAGGGTTGTGGCTAAGTTTGCACAGAAACATAATATTAAAATAGTTGATCCTGTTTCGGCTGACGACGACATTTTAAAAGGTAATCCTACCTTGTTCGAAGCTTCCCCGTCCATTTCAATGCAGCTTAAGCAACTTGCAGCCTGGATAGTCGGCAGGTATCCCTCATCGCCTGTGATCGTGGTTGACAATAACCTGGGAAACGAAAAAGAATATGTTTCCATTTTTAAAGCGGCATTAAAAGCGCAGTTGAAGCTTGCAGGGGTTAAAGATACCAGCAGTAAAGAAGTCATTTATGATCAGGCAGGTCTATCCGGAATTACCAAGTATTTCCGGAATGCTGACACCAATATTGTTGTAACTTTATCAAATAACGGTGAATTATTCGTTACTAATTATGTGAGCAAGCTTGATGAAATATATGATAAATACAAGATGATTGTAATTGGTTTGTCCGGCTGGAAAAATTATGACAATATTGAAACAGAATATTTGCAGAACATCAACCTGCACATGTTTTCCTCTTCTTTTATTGATTATACTACCGATAATGTTAAGAACTTTATTTATGCTTTCCGCGACCAGTATAAAACTGAGCCTGATAAATTTGCTTTCCAGGGATATGATGTAGGCATATTCTTTTTTAATGCCCTTAATAGTTATGGTGTGAATTTTGATAAATGTATTGACAAAGTAACAGGCTCCAACCTGCAAAGTAATTATAAATTTGTTAAAATAGGCAATAAGGACGGCTTCGACAATTCCTACCTGAACATATACCGTTACGAGGATTACAGGCTGGTTGACGTGCGTACCCACCCCCATATTAAAGAGAAGGAAAAAGATAAAAAGAAGAAATAAGTCTTTCGTTCCCCTTTAAAATATTTTTTTCATCCTAGGCAATAATACTTTTTTTTGCCCGTTAGGGTTTTAAAATAATGTGAAATTAATATGAACGCGTATGAACAAAATCTTTACTTCTGATGACCTTATTTTATTTGCTTACAACGAAACCGGAAAAGAAAAAACAGACGAGATCACCCAAGCCCTTAACGAAGATGAAACACTTCGTGAAGAATACAAGGCTATTACCGGTGTAAAGCAACAGTTGGACAGTGTTAAAGAATCTCCTTCAAGGAGTGTGATTGACAATATCCTTAACTATTCTAAAGCTTTGAATGTGTTTAAGCTGAAACCCGCTGTCGAAACAGGCATTTTTATAGTGAACTGATTCCAGTATCGGTTAAAAACAGCCTGATTTACGGTTTTATTGTTCCTTATTGATGACCCTTGCGGATTACGCATTAAGACAAGCTATTGCCCAGGGCTTCAAATGTTACATTTTCGCCATCAGGCCGTGAAACCTCGTCCTGAAAATGTTCAATTTCTCTTTACAACCGCACTTTTTCGTGCTGAGACCGCACGGTCTCATATTAGGACCATGCGGTCTCGTCTTGATAAAATTTGGGTTCCCTACAATAATATCCCCTTTTTTAATGATGCAGGGAAGGATAAAAATGTAATTTTGTTTCAATTGTAGATCAATTTGCTTATTGAGGACCGTTTAAATAATTCATACAATATTTTAATGTCCGAGAGAATAACTGACAAGCACAATAGTGGAATAGATGTATTAAGAGGTATAGCTATATTAGCAGTCATCCTTCTTCATGTCAATATTCGGGTTCCATTTAGTGGAACTTTTATAGGAAGCATGATGCCTAAAATGCTTTATTCAATAATTTTCTGGAGTGGTTACTATGGGGTTTGCATTTTTTTCGTAATATCAGGATTTCTGATAACCACATCAGCCCTTCATAAATGGGATGCACTGCCCAAACTGAGTTTGCGTGGCTTTTACTCCATGCGCTTTGCCCGTATTATGCCATTGCTTATTGCCCTGATACTGGTTCTTTCTTTTCTCCATTTAATTGGAATAGAAGGATACATTATCAATCCTGAAAAGGCATCATTGGGCAGAACAATATTTGCTGCTCTTACATTTCATATCAATTGGCTTGAGATTAGAACAGGCTATTTGCCGGCATCATGGGATGTTCTTTGGTCATTGTCCATTGAAGAAGTTTTTTATCTCTTTTTCCCGATTGTTTGTATTATTTGTCGCAAAGAGTGGTGGTTTGTGGCTCTTGTCCCTGTTTTCTTGATTATTTCACCCTTATCCCGCACTGTTTTGTATCCTGGAAATGAATTAGGTTATCATAACCACTTTGCATATTTAGATGCCATTTCTCTAGGTTGTGTTGCCGCATTAGTTGCAAAACGAATTGAAATAAGGAAGTTATATCTAACAGCAATTGCATTATTCGGTTGGTTTCTTTTTTTGGTGATGATGATTTTCAAATTCTGGATTTACTCAATTGGATTAATGAATATGGGGTTGGATGTTACCCTATTGACAATAGGCACCGCATTAATATTGATTTGGATGCAGAAACGTTTTGTAAGTGGGCGGCAATCACCTTCACGATTTACTGGATTGCTGCGTTTTCTGGGTAGAAACAGCTATGAGGTCTATTTAACCCATGTGTTTATTGTTTTACTATTTGTCAAAGGATATAACGCCATGAAGCTGTCCGGTGAATGGGAATGGTTACTTTATATAACCGTTGTGATTATTTCAGGTATTTTGGGACTGATGGTGGCAAGATATTTTTCAAATCCTTTGAATATTCTGTTAAGGGAGCGATTTATGCGATTGAAGAATCATAATTGGAAAAAGATATAAATAAATTATAAAATGCGCAGAGAAGAACGCTTTAAAAAATTCATAGAATACTTTAGCATTCACCAACCTATGGCTGAAACAGAGCTAAAATATACAGATCCTTTTCATTTGCTTATTGCAGTGATCCTTTCCGCTCAATGCACCGATAAAAGGGTGAATATGATAACGCCCCCGCTTTTCAAAAAGTATCCCACTCCCGAAAAGCTGGCAAAGGCAACTTATGCTGAAGTATTTGAATACATCCGGTCGTGTTCTTACCCAAACAATAAGTCAAAGCACCTGGTTGAAATGGCTAAAAAACTTGTTTCTGATTTCGGCAGCAAAGTGCCTTCGGATATAGATGAACTGCAAACGATACCTGGTGTGGGCAGAAAGACCGCTAATGTAATTGCTGCCGTAGTTTACAATAAACCTGTTATGGCTGTTGATACGCATGTGTTCAGAGTCTCTGCAAGGATAGGACTTACAGTAAATGCAAAGACACCACTTGAAACAGAAAAACAACTTGTAAAATACATACCTGAAAAATATGTTTCAACAGCACATCACTGGCTAATCCTTCACGGACGGTATATCTGCGTCGCACGTAAACCCAAATGCAGTGAATGCGGGATAAGGGAGATATGTAAATATTATGCATCCGTACAAACATGATTTATTCATATATATTTTACTGAGGACTAAAGTCCTTTATTTACACGTCATCTGTATAACCCCAGACTTAAGTCTGGGGTTAATAAAAACTCAATAACTTCGGGCTTTAGCCTTGACTTGTGAATTTTATAGGTTAAAGGGAACCAATAATAAAAAACCTATACAGTTAATATTATTCTTATTTTTCAAATAATATTTATGTTATATTTGAAAAAAAAATCAGTAATCAATTTAACAAACATATATTATGAGCAAAGACAAAGAAACTAAGGACAATAAAGAAAGTACCGAGAAATTAAAAGCATTGCAGCTTACTATGGAAAAGCTGGAAAAAACCTATGGCAAAGGAACCATTATGAAACTCGGCGACCATGCCATCGAGAACGTGGAATTCATTTCTACCGGTTCGATTGGGTTGGATATAGCTCTTGGAATTGGTGGTTTGCCTAAAGGAAGAGTAATTGAAATATACGGACCTGAATCTTCCGGTAAGACAACACTGGCCTTACATGCCATTTCTGAATCACAGAAACTTGGCGGCACCGCTGCTTTTATTGATGCTGAGCATGCTTTCGACAGAACTTACGCACAAAAACTTGGAGTTGATACCAATAACCTTCTTATTTCTCAACCCGATAATGGTGAGCAGGCACTTGAAATAGCTGAAAACCTGATACGTTCAGGAGCTGTTGACATACTTGTTATAGATTCTGTTGCCGCTCTTACTCCTAAAAGCGAAATTGAAGGTGAAATGGGCGATTCCAAAATGGGCTTGCATGCAAGGTTAATGTCACAGGCATTAAGGAAACTTACAGGTACTATTAGTAAAACAGGATGCTGCTGCATCTTTATTAACCAGTTACGCGAAAAGATTGGTGTAATGTTCGGTAACCCTGAAACTACCACAGGTGGAAATGCTCTTAAATTCTATGCCTCGGTGAGATTAGATATACGTAAAACCAGTCAGATCAAGGATGGTGATGTAGCTGTAGGCAACAGGGTAAGGGTAAAAGTGGTGAAAAATAAAGTTGCTCCTCCTTTCAGGATGGCTGAATTCGATATTATGTTTGGTGAAGGTATCTCTAAAATTGGTGAGATCATTGATATCGGTGTTGAACATAACATCGTCAAGAAAAGCGGTTCCTGGTTTAGCTATGGCGATACCAAACTGGCACAGGGTAGGGATGCTGTAAAGCAATTATTAATTGATAATCCTGAACTTTCGGAAGAGCTTGAAGTCAAGATACGCGAGGCGCTGGCAAGTAATTAATGAGAATGATTAAGTCCCGGAATATAGCGGGACTTCTTTTTAAGTCTGTCTTTTAAATAGCTTTTATATATGAAGTATATTTTAGTGGTATTTATTTCATTGTGTATTTCGTGCTCCTTTGTTTCCTGCGGAAGCAAAGGAACCAAGAGTGAGGTAAAGAAAGCCGTAGTATCTGATTCTGTTTCGCCCGAAATAGCAGCATTGAATGCGAAAATAAAGAAGGACTCTTTAAATCCTGAACTCTACAATCAAAGAGCCGAACTGCTTGCCAAAAAGGATAAGCTGGATGAAGCCCTTGCCGATATACGGACTGCATTGAATATGGATTCAACAAAAGCCGCTTACTACTTAACTTTATCTGATGTGTATTTTGCACAGGGAAGGGCAAGGAATTGCACCAAAGCTATTGAAAAGGCATTGGCTTTAGACCCAAGGAATGTTGATGCAGATTTGAAGTTTGCTGAATTGAAAATGTATTTCAAGGAATATAAAACCACGTTTGAATATATCAATAAAGCACTTGAAATAGATAAGATCAATGCGAAGGCTTATTTTATGGAAGGCGTTACATACAAGCTGACAGGTGACACTGCAAAAGCTGTTTCCTGTTTCCGTACTACTATTGATCAGGATCCTAGTTACTATCATGCATACATGGAACTGGGCTTGCTGTTTTCGATTCGAAATAACCGGCTTGCAGTAGATTATTTTGAAAATGCTTTAAAACTTAATCCTAAAAGTATAGAGGCAAGGTACGGACTTGGCATGTTATATCAGGGAAACGGTGAAACTGACAAAGCAATAATGGAATATGATTCCATACTCCGTATTGATCCTAAATACAAGATGGCGCATTTCAATATTGGTTTTATTCACCTTGTTTATACAAGAGATTATAAAAAAGCAGTTGAATGTTTTTCAGATGCTATCAGCTGTGATCCGAAATATGCTGAAGCCTTCTATAACCGTGGATACACATATGAATTGATGGGCGATATTCAGAATGCAAGAAAAGATTATAACAGTGCACTGAAGATCCGCTCAGATTATCAAAGGCCGATAGATGGTTTAAACCGGATTGATAAACATATTGGAGTTAAATAATACATTATTAATTTTTGACTTAATATCAATTTAAACATGAAGAGAATTACGTTAACATTATTTGTTATTGCAATAGCTGTTATTGCAAATGCTCAGGCAAGGATGACACCTGAACTTCTTTGGAAACTGGGCAGGGTGAGTGAAATGCAGGTTTCACCTGATGGGAAAAAGATTTTATACGGCATTACTTATTACAGTTTGTCAGAGAATAAAGGAAATCGTCATATTTTGGTTATTCCCGCTACAGGCGGAACACCAGTTCAGTTGACGAATACAAAAGGCAGTGAATTCAATGCTATCTGGAGACCGGATGGCAAAAAGATTGGTTACTTATCAGATGAAAGCGGCAGTTCACAAATCTGGGAAATGAACCCCGATGGCAGGGGTAAAACCAAGATTTCAGATATTGATGGAGATGTTAATGGGTTTGAGTATTCACCTGATATGAAACATCTTTTATTTATCAAAGATGTTAAACTTGACAAGACTGTTAACGACATATATCCTGATCTTCCCAAAGCAAATGCTTTCCTTATTACTAATATGATGTACCGTCATTGGGATGAATGGACCAACTTCTCATACAGCCATGTTTGTTTTGCTGCTTATGATACAGCAACCAATAAAACAGGCTCTTATACAGATATTATGAAAGTTGAGAAATTTGATTCTCCGCTTAAGCCTGATGGCGGAATGGAACAGATTACATGGAGCCCGGATGGTAAATTGATTGCGTATACATGCAGGAAACTTCATGGAAAGGATGAAGCGCTCAGCACCAATAGCGATATTTTCATTTATAATATCGAAACTGGCAAGACAGAAAACATAAGTGAAGGTATGCCCGGCTATGATCAGGACCCTGTCTTCTCAGACGATGGAAAGAAGATTGTATGGAGCAGCATGAAAACCGCTAATTATGAATCGGACAAGAAACGCATCATGCTTTATGATTTCTCTACAAAGGAACATACCGACCTTTCAGGTAGTTTTGAAGAAAGCGCTACCAATTTCAAATGGGATCCGCTTAATAACAATATCATATATTTTATTAGTGGAACAAATGCCACTTTCCAGATTTTCTCAATTGATATTTCATCTAAAAAGATAACGCAAATTACAAGCGGTGTTCACGATTATACTGAACTTACAGCTGCAACTTATAAACCAACAAATTCAGCTAAAGCGCAAACGGTGTTATATGGAGCGCAAATGTCGATGTCTTTACCAACAGAAATCTTTCAAATAAAAGAACTGAAGAGTGATGTTAATCCTGTACAACTTACATTTACCAACAAACATATTCTCGACTCTATTAAACTAGGCAGTGTTGAGAAACGTTGGGTAACTACCACCGACAATAAAAAGATGCTAGTGTGGATGATTTATCCTCCCTATTTTGATAAGACAAAAAAGTATCCAACTTTGTTATACTGTGAAGGTGGACCGCAAGATGCAGTAAGCCAGTTCTGGTCGTATCGCTGGAATTTTCAGATGATGGCTGCTAACGATTATATTATAGTAGCACCTAACCGTCGTGGTCTTCCTACATTTGGACAAGCATGGAATGATGAAATTGCGGGCGATTATGGTGGCCAGAATATGAAAGATTATTTATCAGCTATTGATACAGCTACAGCTTTACCATTTGTTGATAAAGATCATTTGGGAGCAGTAGGGGCAAGCTATGGAGGATATTCTGTTTACTGGCTTGCGGGGCATCATAACAAACGTTTTAAAGCATTTATCGCGCATTGCGGTATGTTCGATTTTACAAGCTGGTATGGAACAACTGAAGAGATGTGGTTTGCAAATCATGATTTAGGAGGCGCTTATTGGCAGAAACCACAGCCAAAGAGTTATGAATTCTCACCGAATAACTTCATAGGTAGTTGGGATACTCCTATTTTGGTTATTGAAGGTGCTAACGATTTTCGTATTCCTTATACACAAGGAATGGAAGCATTTGATGCTGCCCAGTTACAGGGTATTCCCAGCGAATTCCTTTACTTCCCGGAGGAATCACATTTCGTGCTGAAACCTCAGAACAGTGTGCTGTGGCAGCGTACTTTCTTTGCATGGCTTGACAAATACCTTAAACCAAAGAATTAGAGAAATCGGAGTTAATGTATAATAATGATATATTCCTTGAGTAAACAAATATTATCCATACAGTTTAGAAAGTGTATTCTGCTCCTGTCGAGTATACTTGCTGCTTGCTTTTCACTTTTTACTTTTCACTGTTTTTCACAAACCCCAAACTGGATATGGGCAAGAAGTGCCGGGCAAGATTGTAATGGTTATTCAAATTCTATAGCAGCGGATGCTTCGGGGAATACATACATTACAGGATATTTCTATAGTGATACACTCATTTTTGGTCCTTTTACTTTAACGAATATTGATAATTCAGGCAATACTTCAGATTTATTTCTTGCAAAATATGATGCTAATGGAAATGTTCTCTGGGCTGAAAGCACTGGTGGGTTGGCAAGTGACGGAGCAAGTTCTATTGCAGTTGATAAACTGGGTAATATTTATGTTGCAGGGTGGTTTTATAGTACAACAATAAATTTTTGGCCTTATATTTTAATAAATACTGATAATACAGGAAATACTTCCGATCTGTTTCTTACGAAATACGATACTAACGGGAATATACGTTGGGCGATAAGTGCGGGCGGCAAGAATGATGATGCAGTGAATTCAATAGCCCTGGATCTTTCGGGAAATGTTTATATGGCTGGAAATTTTTATGGTGATACATTAACTCTTGGCACAACTAATTTGACAAATGCAGGCAATGATGATATCTTTCTTACAAAACTTGATTCAAATGGGAATGTGGTTTGGGCAAAAAGTGCTGGTGGAAATTATGATGATTTAGCTAACTCAGTTGCAACAGATGCTTCTTGGAATATTTATCTTGCAGGAGGTTTTTATAGTGATACTCTTGGTTTCGGTTCTTATACTCTCACAAATAATAATGCAGGTTTTGAAGATATTTATCTTGCCAAATACGATAACAATGGAAATGTACTCTGGGCAAAAAGCACTGGTGGAGCGAATGATGATGTTGCATATTCCATAACAGCAGATGCATTTGGGAATGAATATTTAACTGGATGTTTCAGAAGTTCATCGCTGAATTTTGACTCAAATGTATTGAAAAATGAGGATTCTATTAACGGGACTGAAGATATCTTTCTTGCAAAATATACAACTACTGGAAACGTACTATGGGCAAAAAGTGCAGGCGGAACTAATGATGATGATGCCTATTCCATTGCTGTTGATTCTATAGGAAATTCTTATATAACAGGAAGATTTAACAGTCCCGTTATTCCCTTTGGTTCCGATACTTTGACAAATGTTGTCAGTACGGGAATTTCTTCTGATATATTTCTTGCTAAATACAATGCGAATGGAAATGTTATTTGGGCAAAAAGTGCAGGTGGTACAGATGATGATGTGGCCAATTCAGTTGCTTTGAATACTTCTGGAAATATATTTGTGACAGGCGACTTTGAAAGCCCATCTTGTGCATTTGGTTTTGATAATATGTTGAACGATTCAAATTATTACGAAATATTCATTGCAAAAATTGGCATTGGAACTGGGATAAAGGAAGTGAATAATCCAATACATATCTCTGTCTTTCCAAATCCAGCTAGCAATGATATAGTAATAGATTATGAAGATTTCCCATTTACGTCTCGTGATTTGAGAATTTTTGATATGGTTGGCGATTTGATCTTAGAATATCCGTTGCAAAGAAATATGACCACTATTGATATTTCTTCATTTGCAAGTGGAGTATATTTTGCTGAAATAATTAGCAATAAAGGTGTTATTGTTAAAAAGTTCGAGAAGCAATAAAGATGTAGTCATTCAATTGCTTTAATAAGAATTCCTTTAATCATTACTTAAATTGTTTTTGTAATTTCATATTTATCCAGTGAGGCATTGGTATTTATTTTGATATTTTACTAAATGCATTAAGTAAAGAAAATCTTGGTGCCCAAAATAACTGAAGATAAATGCTGTATCACAATTTTCAGCGTATTTATGTTTATTTTAAAATAGCTTAATAATCGTAATAATTATTAAAATTGTGTTGATAGTTATTTAAAAATGTTGTTTCTTTGAAATGAAATCTAATATCAGCAACTAATTAAATATTTTATGAAAAAAATCTTTACTTTAATTTCGTTTCTTTTATTATCATCAGCAATTCTTCTGGCACAGGCAACACCAAATGCAGGTTTTGAAACATGGACACATACTTCTGGTCTCTGGACTTATGATACTCCTAATAGTTGGAGTTGTGAAAACACACAAACTTATCTTATTAGTACTTACACATGCTTAAAAAGCACCAATGCTCATAGTGGATCATATGCAATTGAATTAATTACTCTTTCGATTGATATTCCAAGTATTGTTGATCAAGTAGTCCCCGGTGTTGCAACTACTGGTACGATACCCAGTTCGGTCACTGGCTCGATTACCGGCGGGATTGCTTATACCTTAAGTCCCGACAGTATTATGGGCTATTATGAATATACTCCGGCTGGCGGAGAGAATGGTATTATTAACTTTTATTTGTTCGGTTCAGCAGCAAATAATGCAGACACTATTGCTGTAGCCACATTTAAAACACCTACAACCATCGTCAGCACTTTCACACGGTTTTCATCACAATTAGTTTATCGTAACTCTGATGCGGTGGCTAATTCTATTTGGCTAATAGCTTCAAGTAATGATGATGCCTCTGCTTCAAGTGTCGGAAGTACTCTTTATGTTGATGATTTAAATTTGGTTTTTAATTCAGTAGGAATTGCTAAGTATGAGAAAATGGATTTTGATATAAGTCCTAATCCCGCAGTTGACCATGTAGTAATAAATAATACATTGAATTCAGAAGCTATTTTTGTGCTTTATGATTTAACAGGCAATAAAGTTTTTGAAACGAAAATTGGAAATGATGAAAATATAATTGATGTAAGTACATTGCCTACTAACTTATATATTTTTAATGTGATTGATAATAATAAAGCCATTATAAAAACTGGAAAACTTATTATTCAGAGGTAACTAAATTTATAAATTTCTTTAAATATTAAAAACTAAACAATAATATCATGAAAAAAATCTACTCTTTGATTTCAATTCTTTTGGTTTCTCATACCATTCTTTGGGCCCAGGCTGCTCCTAATGCATGCTTTGATAGTTGGACATCCCATTCATCTATTTTGGGTAGTTACATGACACCTGATGGTTGGAGTTGTGAAAATTCTCAAACTGCGACAATTGGTACCTATACATGTTTTCAAAGTACTACTCATTATAGCGGCTGCGGAACATATTCTTGCGAATTGATTACAAAAAGTATTGATATTCCATTTGTTATTGATCAGGTAGTACCCGGTATTATAACTACAGGTACTATACCTTCTTCAGTCACCGGCTCAATTACAGGTGGGATTGCTTATACTTTAAGACCTGATAGTATTACAGGCTATTACGAATACATTCCGGCGGGCGGAGAAAATGGCTTTGTAGATTTTTATTTATTCGGTTCAGCCGCAAACAATGCAGATACAATTGCTGAAGCTCAGTTTAACACACCTACAACTACTGTCGGCACATTCACACGATTTTCAGCGCCATTAATTTATCGTGACACTGATGCGGTTGCTAATTCTATTTGGCTTATATCTTCAAGTAATAATGATGCATCTTCTTCTGGTGTTGGAAGCACACTTTATATTGATGATCTAAATATAGTTATCAACCCATCAGGTATTGTTGAGCATACAAAACCAGAGTTTAATATAAGCCCAAATCCCGCAGTTGACCATATAGTAATTAATAGCAATCTGACAATCTGAAGCCACATTCATTCTGTATGATTTAGCCGGAAATAAAGTTAAAGAAGAAAAAATGGGCGGTTCAACAAAGGTTATTTCCCTTAATGCTTTTACTGACGGATTATATATTTATAACATAATTGATAATAATAACTCAGTGATGAGCGCTGGTAAACTTATTATTCAAAAGTAAAAATTTTAATAATCAATAATAACAGCTCATTTAATGTTACTGATAGATGAGCTGTTTTTGTAATTAATAGAATCTAATTTGTGGATACTTAATAAATGTTGAAGAATATGGGATTGGGAAAGAATATCTTTTTATTACTAGTTTTTACATTAATAATATCTTATTCTACTTCTGTGTATGCCCAGAACTCCGGAATCTTAAAGGGAGTTGTTAAAGATGCTTTAAATAATGAGGCAGTAATTGGAGCAATTGTTTATGACCTTAATGATAAAACACATGGAGTGGTAAGTGATGTAAATGGACATTATCAATTACATTTAAATACGGGGAAGCGCAAAGTTGTTTGTTCATTGATAAGTATGAAATCTGATACGGTTGAAATTGTGATGAGTGACACCACTAAAGTAAAAGAGTACGATTTCTTCTTAAAATCTTCTTCTTCTCAACTGGAAACTATGGTTGTTTCGGCTGGCAAATACGAGCAAAAGCTGGAAGAAATAACCGTTTCAATGGAGGTGATAAAGCCCACTTTAATTGAGAATAAAAATGCAGCCAATATAAAAGGAGCATTAGAACAGGTTCCCGGTTTAAATATCTTAGATGGAGAGCCACAGATTCGGGGCGGTAGCGGATTTGATTTTGGTGTTGGAAGCAGGGTTGCAATACTGATTGATGGTTTACCTGCCTTATCAGGGAATGGAAGCGCCCTGCAATGGGATTTCATCCCTATGGAGAATGTTGAACAGGTTGAAGTCATAAAAGGTGCTTCATCTGTAACTTATGGCTCATCTGCTTTAAGCGGCAGTATTAATATTCGTACTGAATATGCCAAGGATATTCCAATAACGAAAGTTGAGATGTCTTCAGGCATGTACGATGCCCCTCCAATTGAAAATGCAAAATGGTGGGATGGAATAGCGAATTTTTCAAACATCAGTGTTATGCATGCAGAGAAATCAGGACAACTGGATTGGGTAGTTGGAATGATGGCTATTTATGATCATGGTTACATAGGTCCTCCAGGAAAGAATGCTAATAATCTGGATACTACAATTACAAATAACCAGGTTGACGAACAAACCGCCCGATTTAATTTTAATTTACGTTATCGTCCTAAAAAGATTCCGCAATTAAACTATGGAATCAATGGCAATATCATGAAATCAACAAATAACGTTTCATTGATTTGGGCTAATGATACTTCCGGATTATACAGAGCATATCCTTATACCATGACATTTCAAAATCAAACCATGTTTTATATCGATCCATTTATCAACTTTTATTCTGATGGTGGATTATCCCAAAGCATTCGCACAAGATACTCCTATACAAGCGATGTTTATTCAAATACAAATAATACCGCCAATATTACAAACAATTGCAGTGTTATTTATGCGGAGTACCAGATCATAAAAAAAATAAATGAAGGACTAAATATTACCGGCGGACTCATTATGAGTCAGATTTATTCAAATTCAGGTATAGATACTCTTGGAATTCCATCAAAAAATCATCTCCAAAATTTTGCCGGATACGCACAGCTTGATAAGAAATTCTGGAAAATATTAAATATATCAATTGGTGTTCGTGAAGAGTCATTTATTATTGATGATGGTAAGTTAGTTGATAAACCCATTTTCAGGTCAGGGTTGAATTTAAAATTAGCTAAAGAAACTTTTTTGCGTTGCTCTTATGGTCAGGGTTATCGCTTCCCATCTATCGCGGAAAAATATACTTATTCAAATATTGGTGGGATGCCAATCTATCCGAATCCTCAATTAGCTCCTGAAACAAGCTGGAATGCGGAAGTTGGCATTAAACAGGGATTTAAGATAAATGGGTTTGCAGGTTCTATTGATGCGGCATTATTTCAGCAGCAGTATCAAAATACTATTGAAATAACTTATGGCGCATGGGATAGATATTTGCAGTATGGCCAGTATTCGTATAATACAGGATTTAAATATTTAAATACAGGACCCACGCGTGTTCGCGGATTTGAATTATCATTACCGGGTTCAGGTAAGATTTTTAGAAATTTAAGGTTCGATATTCTGGCAGATTATACATATACACTTCCGCAAGCGCTCAAACCTTCTTCTGTATACGCAACCGATAGCTCTAATTTTAAAATGTCTTATAATTCAACCAGTACCGACACTAAAAACAATATCTTAAAGTATCGTTTCCAGAACATTGCCAAAATAGACTATCAATTTACATATAAGAAGTTTTTTATAGGCGGAGACTGGCGCTATTATAGCTTCATGCAAAATATTGATACGGTGTTTTACGCTGAGGAACCTGTTGCCCATTATGGAATTCAACAATACAGGAAGATACATGACCACGGCACTAACATTTTCGATGCAAGGATTGGAATGCAGATAACCAAGATATTTAAGGCTGCTTTTGTGGTGAACAATGTGGCTAACCTGAGCTATTCGCTGCGACCGCTTAAAATAGAAGCCCCCAGAACATTTGCCATTAAGCTTTCGGCTGTTTTTTGATTGCTTCATGTGGAATATGAATTGAATTGGAATAATAAATCGAAAAGAAAGAATAACAATTGCGTTATACATTATTCCTGATATTATTATTCGTTGTTTGTAAAACTTCTTTTTCCCAGAACATTTCTGAAACCGTAAGAGGCGCTGTTATTGACAAAGATTCGAAAGCGCCTTTGTGGGGAGCTAGTGTTGTTGTCGAAAACAGTTCTCCTTTGATTGGCATTCAGACTGATTCTACCGGGTCGTTTAAATTAAAGAATGTTCCTGTTGGCAGGCATACTTTTAAAGTTTCTTTTATTGGTTATAATGATGTTTTTATTCCTGAAATACTTGTAAGCACAGGTAAAGAAACGGTTCTGGATATTGAAATGATAGAGAAGATAACCGGCATGAAATCGGTAACCATTAAAGCCGATAAGAATAAAGATGATGCCCTTAATGCCATGGCAACGGTTAGCGCCCGTTCGTTCAACGTGGAAGAAACCGGTCGTTATGCCGCCTGTTTAAACGACCCTTCGCGCATGGCGCAATCGTTTGCGGGAGTTTCGTCCAATGGAGATGAAAGCAACGAAATAATCATTCGCGGGAATTCGCCCAGCGGATTATTGTGGCGCATGGAAGGAATTGAGATACCTAACCCGAATCATTTCAGCAATGGCGATGGAGATTCGGGAGGGGGAGTAAGCATGCTTAGCAATACCATGCTTGCCAATTCCGATTTCTTTACGGGGGCATGGCCTGCTGAATATGGTAATGCATTGTCGGGGGTATTCGATATTAATTTACGTAAAGGAAATACCGAAGAGCCTGAATATGCTTTGCAGCTTGGCGTGCTTGGCATGGAAGCTGCTGCCGAAGGCCCTTTTAGCGCTAAATACAATGGTTCATACCTGATAAGTTATCGTTATTCAACTTTAGATTTTCTTTATAAAATAGGAGTGAAGCCAGGCGGAAACATTGTTCCTGATTACCAGGACGCGCAGTTCAATTTTTATTTTCCCACTAATAAGCTTGGTAAATTTAGCTTATGGGGAATAGGAGGGACGGACAATACATCAAACACTCCCATTAAGGATTCAACTAAATGGACTTGCTATGATGATATGCTGAATTACGCTAACTTGCAGCGAACCGCTGTTGTAGGATTGTCGCATTTGTATATGTTCAAGGATAACAAAACATACCTGAAAACTGTTGCTGCTGTTTCGGACGAAAGGAATGTAAGCATTGAAGATACCCTGAATAAATGCTATAACCTGCAGCCCATTTCGAGGGATACGTTTGAGAATATTGTTTCGCGTGTTTCAGTTTCACTGAATCATAAATTTGATAGTAAGAATGTGCTGATAACAGGATTGATTTATGGCAATTATCATTATTCGCTTACATCAAAAGAGCTGAATACGGAAACAGGTAGTTTTAATTACCTGTTAAACTCCAACGGCAATACAGGGCTTGGGGAATATTTCATACAGTGGCAGCATCGCCCGACTGAGGATATTACCATCAACACAGGCGTTCATGCCATGTATTTCATGCTTAATGATCATTACTCTGTTGAGCCGCGATTAGGCTTTAAATGGCAATTCAACAAGGATATGGCTTTTAATGCGGGCGTTGGATTGCACAGCCAGATTGAATCGGTGTCGGATTATATGGCGCAGGATGTGTTGCCCGATGGCAGCATTGTTCATCCTAATATCGAACTGGGTTTTACCCGTGCTTTTCATGCAGTGGCAGGTTATGATTATACCATAAGCGATGACCTTCGCCTGAAGGCCGAATGTTATTATCAATACTTATTTAATGTTCCTGTTCAGGATACTTCTTCTTCGTTCTCGGTGCTTAACAACATTGGCGGCGAAGATACCAATATGAGAATGCTGAACAAAGGCAAGGGTTATAATTACGGCATCGACCTTACGCTGGAAAAGTTCTTTACCAATTCGTATTATTTCATGCTTACTTCTTCGCTCTACGAATCGAAGTACAGGGGCAGCGACGGTGTGCTTCGCAATACGTTATTTAACGGTAACTATAGCTTTAATGCGCTGGCAGGGAAGGAATTCAAGTCGGGCAAGGACAAGAACAATGTGTTTAACCTGAATACCCGCATCATTTGGAGGGGCGGGAACCGCCTTACTCCCATTAATATGCAGGAATCGGCCCTGGAAGGCCATACGGTTTTTATGCCTGACGAAGTTTTCCAGCAAAGGGGGTTTGATTATATCAGGCTTGATTTGCAGTTTAGTTACAGGAAGAACAGGCCTAAATGTTCGTGGATAATTTCGCTCGATTTTGAGAATATCACTAACCGGCTGAATGTGTATGATGAATATTTCGACCCTAAATCAAAGCAAATAGAGTATAACTATAACCTTGGCATATTGCCTATACTGAATTTTAAAGTGGAGTTTTGATTGGTTAATTAGTCATTAGTCACTGGTCATTTGTTGTCATTCATGGTCATTACGCTTCGCTGTCATATTTGTTGCCTCACATAGTCATTGAAAAGTTTAACCGCAAAGAACGCAAAGGCGGCGCAAAGTTCGCAAAGAAATAGTTATTGGGTTAATTGTTTTTTAATAAGAACACTGATGAAACTGAAAAAACTGATTTCCACTGATTAAATTACCGATAACTGATTACTGAAAACCGTTTACTTTATTCTGCTTACTGCTGCTGCCTTCTGCTTACTTCTTCAATAGTTCACGCAAAGAGCACAAAGGCGGCGCAAAGTTCGCAAAGAAATAGTTATTGGGTTATTGGTTTTAACTGATGTTACGCAAACATATATTTTCCATATTTAGATTCCTCATTTCTCCGCCAGCTGGCGGATCCATTCGGAATGACAGTGTTTATTTTTAGTGTGTGAGGGAGAAGATGTGCGCCCGCCTCCGGCGGGCGCACATCTTCTCCCTCCTCGTTTAAGCCTGATTATTGTCATTCCGAACGCCTGCCTACACTTCGCAGCGATGCGAGCCGGCAAGGCAGGCAGTGAGGAATCTAACTTTAACGCAGAATCAAATCATTTATGCGTAAAATCAGATAACAAGTCGTAAGTTGATTGATGACTGCAGACTGACGACTGTTGACTGCCTTCAATACAAAATCAAAGCCCCAAATTCCAACAAATATTCTTGGGACTTGAGGCTTGGAGTTTGAGTCTTTGGACTTTATTCAATCGTGATCTCCCATTGGGCAATAACGTGGGCATCGGGATCGGAAATCATTAAATTGGTGCTGCTAAGGTTGCCTAACTGCGATGCATTAATGGTTTCGGTGGTATTGGCGGCAACTGTAATTGGCATTACCACGGGAACAATTGTTTTGGCTGTGGCAGCATTAACGGCCGAACTAAGATAAACCTGGAGGGCAACAGTGCTTTCGTTCTTAACTTTAATTTTATCGGCGGCGGCAAATGTATGTTTGCAAACACAATGCTGCGTTAAAGGTTTTAAATGCCCCGTGAAACGAACCTGGCTGCCTGCGCGAACGGTTGCTATATCAAAATATGATGCAATGCTTTCGGGGGTTGAAGCAAATTTTTGCAACATGGCGCCAAAGTTCGAGAACATGGCTACACACATGTTAACGCGGGCTGTTTCAACATTACCGCTGGTTACAGGGGTAACGCTTTTGCTTGTTGACAGCGTGCTTTCGGCTGCTTCAAGCTGGGTAAGGAAATTATTTACATCGGTTAATGTGGTGGCAAGTGCAGCATCGCCGGCTAATTTCTGACTTAATGTTTTAACTGCATTAATGCGTTCCAGTTGCGTACCCTGCTGAAAAGGCACCCTGTGGTGCGTGAATAAATTTTTATAAGCTGCTGTTCCCTGCGGATATACAACCTGTGTGGCAACATCCCACTGCTTGGCTTTCGAGCTTGACAGAAGACTTATTAATTGCGAAAGTGAAAGTGTTTTGCCCGATTGCTCATCACGCTGCTGGCTTAAATTAGTATAAGCATTATAAAATGCCAAATGGAATGGATGAAAATACGTGTAGAGAGGGCCATAGAACGGATCGGTGTGAACGCCGTACAAGGCATTATCATGCCAGGTCGAAATTTCCAATGCATTTTTATAACTGCCCTCTGTGCTTCTTTCAAAGGGATTTATAAGGTGTGTCCATTCTCTTTCCATGATAGTGTTTTTTTTTTGGTTAATAGTGGTTTGTAGATTATTTTACTTATTATGCATGCAAATATATGTATTATTTTTAAAATCGAAATAAATCATTTATTTTTATCATTATTTTAAAATAGAACGGGCTCACACAGTTGTGCGAATCAATTCCCGAAACAGGAACGGGCTCACACAGTTGTGCGAATCAATTCCCGAATAAGGAACGGGCTCACACAGTTGTGCGAATCAATTCCCGAATAAGGAACGGGCTCACACAGTTGTGCGAATCAATTCCCGAATAAGGAACGGGCTCACACAGTTGTGCGAATCAATTCCCGAAACAGGAACGGGCTCACACAGTTGTGCGAATCAATTCCCGAATAAGGAACGGGCTTATACAGTTGTGCGAATCAATTCCCGAAACAGGAACGGGCTTATACAGGTGTTTTTGTCGAATAACTTATTTAGAATTACATAAAAACACCTATTTATTATAAATATTTTTAAACGAATGATAAAAAGGGTTAATTTTGGGATGAAAATAAAACTCAATAGCTCAACAAAAAACTGTGGCAAATCTCCAAAAATGGTAAGCATTGCCACAGTTTTTTAATGAAACAGTTGAGGGTATAAACAAGTTATAGCCAATTTTAAAATTATGAAAAGAA
>CAWHOW010000049.1:0-131557 GCA_963831005.1 uncultured Bacteroidota bacterium | reverse complement strand
CCAGAAACGATCAATTACATTAACATATCCGCCCCAAGTGCTGGCACCACTATTAAATGCCATTTCCAGGTCGTTAACAGCGGCAACAGACCCGCCATCAGTCGCCGCGGGAACACCCGTGCCTGTCGACATATTGGCATTTGGATTATACCAGGTGGAAGCAACCAGATCAGCAGCAGCTCCGGCGCTTTTATTTAAAGTAAAAGGAAGATATTCAGTGGCATTGTTATATCCAAAAGGAATCAAATAACTTGTTCCGGCAGCGGCATTCTTCCAGTCCACACAATTGTACTGTCCTTCTGAAATGATCCATCCATTGGAAGCAGATCCACCTGTAATTCCATTGGCTACAGGGTTGCCAATTACAAGGTAAATTGGGGTTGCGGCGGAACCATTGGAAACATTGATAAAAGCTTTATGGCTTGAAAATACAAGCTCTGCCTGTGAGAAAACAAAAGTATTATTAAGAAGTGTTGCTAAAAACAGGTTAAATATTACTAAATATTTTTGTCGAAGTTGCATTTTCCTTTTACAAATTCTTTAAAATGAACGTAAAAATTATATTACTTTACAAAGATAAAACATTTTATTGAGTTTAACAATACGGAAACACACTTAAACGCATCTATTTAACACTTTGTCTCGATTATTAAAATAATTTAATTTTTTTATTTTTCGCATAGAATAATTTCGTATTTAATACAATATCAGCATGTTCGGAGAATTTTAATATATTCACATATTTAAATATTTATTATGCAAAAAAGACACGATAATCTGTATTAAAAAATGATAATAATTTTATTAAATCGATTAATTAACCAACTAATCCTGTGCATTTTACTTATAACAATAGGTAAATTCATTAACTGATTTATAAAATTAACACGAATTGCATCAGATAATATAAGGCAAATTGACATTATGATTCAAAATTACATGCGGTTTGGTGAGCATATCATTTTGCTTTACATACTACATATTATAAAGCCAATCATGAAAATCAAAAAGAGACACATATGCAATCACAAACAAACAACATAGAATTTTTTTTCGCCAGAAAGGAAATATTGACAAATCATATAATGGTTATATTTGCTAATTAATTATGATAATAAGCTTTTTGGATTCTTAAAAAAATATGAGAAGATTTTTAATAAATATTATTCATGATATACGACTAACTCCTCATTATTTAGTTGCTTCAATATTTTACTCATTAATAATTCTTTCTTCAAGCTTAAATTCGGCCTCTTTTGTATTGCATAATTTCAGTGGGCGTTCCATTTCATCTGCCACAGCAGGAAATTATGATATTTCAGCAAGAGTTACTTTGTATTTCCACTCAGTAATTTTATCTGTCCTGCTAATTATTGCTTTTTCGATAATTCAATCTTTGTTAAAGAAGAAAATTAACCAATCTGAACAAGCTGTATTAAAAATATTCATCCTTAGCGGTATATTTTTTTTGTTTTTCATGCATTCAATCTGAATGTTGCTGATTCAATAAATTTAATTTTCAGTATTCAGATAGTATTACTGATGAAAATCCTATTTCGCAATATTTTTAATTTGCCTGATTTGTCCAGCAAAATAAAGGATCATGAATTAATTGCATGGAGCATTATTCTTTCATTTTCTTTCCTCTTCCTTTATAAAGAGTTGGCTTTAATTGCACACCTAAAATCCGCTCTAAATCCTTTATATTTTTTAAGTTGTTGCGGGTCTGTAATTGTTTGTTCTTTCACATTGATTACCTGCAAGTTTAAACCCTCTGAAAATCTGATTCCGATTATTGTTAAAGTCTGCAAACCTGTTATTTTCATTCCTTTGGCCTCTGGTCTCAGCACCGAGATATATTTAATCCTGAACAACCGGGGAATTTATTCGTTTACACCAAATCGTATTTATGTATCTCTCATATTTATAATCTTTCTTATATGCGCTTATCATTTTTTTAAGCTGAGAACAAAGACATTGCCCCAAAACGAAGCATTAAAAGCAATAGGAAATTATTATTTCCCTGTTTTTATTTCAACCTTAATAGCATTCACTTTTTATAATCCTTTTGTTGTAATTACCCATGACATGTTTGAACCGGCCAATGTTGCGCTGCCTGTGCAGCAATTCTACGAATTCGGCAAGATCCCTTTTATCAGCAGTTTTAATTCTCATGCACTGTCTGAGATTTTCTTTCCATTCATTTATACTTTTTTAAATGGTTTCAGCGATCTTTCTTTTTTGGCATATAATTTCATCTATGTGGTTATATCTTATCTGCTGATATATATCTTATTAAAAAAAATAACGAAGAATATTTATATCGCATTTTTTTTCACACTATTTTTCCCGTTTACAGAAATATTACTCCCGACATATTTTAACATTATCATAATTGGGATATTGGCGATCCATCGCATATTGAACAAACCGACTGCATGGAATTACTTTTGGCTTTTATTGAGCATAGTATTTTTAATAATCTGGAGAATTGATATTGGCACCGGTGTATTACTGGCTGCTATAATAACGCCGGTAATCGTAATGATTAATTATCAAAAGGATATTCTGTTCAGGTATAAATTGTTTTTTAAAGCGCTATTATATTTTGCTCTTTGCTTTCTGTTCATAATTACCTTTTTACTGATAAGCACGCACGGGGATGTTTTTACCAGGTTCAGGGAAGTGCTAGCATATTTATCATCTTCTCAATCTTATGGGAATATTGATCTGACATTCAACAAAGATTTTGCTTATTTCGTTCAGTATTTTATATTTCCAACAGCTATAACATTTTTATTTTTGTATCTGATAATCTTTGCGAAAAAGTCTCATTATCACAATGAAATAGATAAAAACACCTTCGTTATTCTCGTTTTTTTATGTGTTTTTTATTTGGTTAATTTCCAGCGCGGACTTGTACGGCATAGTTTTGTTGAATCATGGGATACGGCCCTAAGTTCTTATGCCTTCTTTATTTTATGCGGCAGCATTTATATCTTTTTTAATAAACTAAGCCCTTCCATTACATTTACTTTCTTTGTTATAATATCATCGCTTGTTATTTTTAGCTTTAAATTTCCTAAAGAAAGTATTACGACAAATAATCCTTATCAGTTATTTGTTGACAAAACAAAAGCATTAGCAAGTTTCCAGCCTTCTTACAGTAAAATAAACCGCGTATTGCCGGATAAAAACTATTCAGATAGCTGTTACTCAGGAATCTGCAATTTCTTCAAACTATCTTTAAAAAATGATGAAACCTTTATGGATTTTTCAAACAGTCCAATGCTGTATTTCTATTCGAATAAAGAGAATCCCGATTATTTTGATCAACCAACGCTTTCAAATCATAATGAATTCTTGCAAGGTTGTTTCCTGAAGAATATTTCAACATATAAAATACCCTATGTGGTTTTTTCAAAGTATCCGGAAGCCTGGTGGGACAATGTTGATGGTATTCCAAATTCTCTCAGGCATTACAGGATAGCCGAATATATATATTCACATTACGAACCTTTTATCATTATCAATAATTATTGTTTATGGAAAGAGAAAAATTCAACACACTCTTCGGATACTTCCTTAATAAAAAATGAATTTATTTTGGATAGATATTCTACTCGTTTGAAGGAATCGAAAAGCCTTAAATATATTCCTTATATATGGGGGAAATATGATGAGAACTATATCGCAGGTAAAATAAAAACGGATAAAGCAGTTTCGGTAAATACTGACATCATTAAAGCAAATTGCGAAAAAAAATATTCCTTCTTTCCTGTGGGTGATAAATCCACCGGTAATTATATTGTGATTAAATGCAATACCCATTCATCAAATCCTGTTGATGTTATTGTTCAGTATGGAAAAGATGAAGAAAAGAAAGGCTCTTTTACATTTACAGTTAACGAGGAAGCTTCTTCAAATGATTACCTCTTAAGAGTGAGCTCGCAATTTAATTGGTATAAATACGATAACAATTGGTTAAGCATTTACCCTATTGGCAATGATATAGAGATTAAGGATATTAAGATATTTAAAGGCGATTAAATAATTAAATGAATCTCAGATTAAAAATAAGCATCGACAAGCTTTGGGGCAGACCTACGGTTTTCGCTTTGAATACACTTACCCGATTAATGGGATACTTTCTTCACATTGACCATACTTTCAGCAAACCACCTAAAAGAATTGTCGTTTGTAAACTTCTTGGAATGGGAAGCATCATTCAGGCAACGCCATTGTTGCAAACCCTGAAAACGAATTTTCCTCAGTCAGTTATCACTTTTGTAACTTCCGAATCAAATAGGGAATTACTTGCTTTTTTCCCATTTATTGATAATGTTATTTGTATTAAAGAAAAAAACATTTTCACGCTTATAAGTTCATCGTTCAGACTTATAGCCAAATTATGGAGAAGAAAAAACGACTTATATATTGACCTTGAAACCTATTCTTATTTCAGCACCATTGTTGCCACCTTAAGCGCAGCACGCAACAGGCTTGGCTTCTACAGAAAGGAAAGCAATATACGCATGGGGCTTTATACTCATATGGAGTATTTTAACATCAAAGCTCCTATTTCGAAAGCATACCTTCAGATGGCACGAGTGGCGGGATGCAAAGAAATACATGAAGAATTATTTCGCTTTGAAATTGAGGGATCGGATAAAATAATTGAGGAAAGAATTAAAATTAAACCAGGTGAAAAAATAGTTGTAATAAATCCAAACGCTTCAGATATCAGGATTGAAAGGCGATGGCCAAAAGAAAACTTCATTCAGTTGATTGAAACTATCTTAAAGCAGTTTAAGAACATCCGAATTATTTTAACGGGAAATAATTCCGAAAAAGATTACGTTTCATCTATTTTTAATAGTTTATCGCCTGAGTATCAGAATAGAATTACAGATACTTCGGCTCAGCTCAGCCTTTCTGAATTAATAAAACTGATAAACGCCTGTAATATTTTTATCACAAATGATACCGGGCCTATGCATATCGCATTCTCATTAAAGAAGACAGCCATTGCACTTTTTGGTCCCTGTTCGCCTCATCAATATGGGTTTGCAGAAAACGCCGTTTGTTTTTATAAGAATGTTTATTGCAGTCCCTGTGTTCATGAATTTATAATTCCCCCCTGCCATGGAAATAATGATTGCATGAAACTGATCAGTGTTGAAGAAGTTATGAATTTATTCTCCGAGATTTACTTAGGAAAAGAAACTACTTTGACTACTCCGGAAATAATTTACTCAACTAATAATATACCCTTAGGCATAATAAAACGGAAAAAGGAGTAAGTACTCTCCTGCTAAACGTAAATGCTCCTTCTTTGATAATGAATAAAAAAGCATCGCCTAAAAAAGAGCGATGCCTTGTCTGGTTGTCCTGTCAGGGCTCGAACCTGAACTCTACTGAACCAAAATCAGTCGTGTTGCCAATTACACCACAGGACAGCTTTAATAATGGATGGCAAAATTAATAAATTAATTTGTCGGGCAAAATTATTTTTCTCTTTGTTTATGTCATTAGTTGTAAAAAGCGTTTAACAATATTTGGCTATTGGTTCGGAATTTTTTTAATATCTTCGTCGCCTTACAAAAATTAAAATCATGAAGAATTACAAAACCATTAATACTGTTTTAGGTTGGCTGGTGGGCTTAACGGCGATTACCATCTTCTTTCTGACTTCTGAACCAACAGCAAGTTTTTGGGATTGCGGAGAATTTATTTCCTGCTCGTACAAACTGGAAGTCGGGCATCCTCCTGGCGCTCCTACTTTTTTACTAATGGGCAGATTAATTTCATTGTTATCGTTTGGTGATGTCCACATGGTTGCAAGAATGATCAACTTCCTTTCAAATATGGTGAGCGGACTTGCCGTAATGTTCCTTTTCTGGATCATTACCTATTTTGCTAAAAAGTTCTATTCAAAAGATGGTGAAGAATTTACAAAGAGCAATATGTATGCTGTATTAGGTAGCGGACTGGTTGGCGCTATGGCGTTTACATTTTGTGATTCATTTTGGTTTTCAGCTGTCGAAGGTATTGTATGGGCAATGGCATCATTCTTTACATCAGCTATTTTCTGGTGTGCAACTAAATGGGACAGGGAAGCAAACCAACGGGACGGCTATCACTGGATCATTTTGATCGGATTACTGATAGGCTTATCCATAGGCGTTCATTTATTGAATTTATTGGCTATACCCGCAATAGGCTTTTTGTATTATTTCAAATATTATAAACCTTCATTTAAAGGGATAGTAATAGCCACAGTAATATCTATGGGAATAACAGGTGCAATATTCAGCATAATTATTCCACAGATTGTTGACCTGTTTGCCAAAACTGAGTTGTTATTTGTAAATAGTTTCGGAATGCACTTTAACTCAGGAACATTGTTTCTTGCACTGTTGTTTGTTGCCTTAATTGTTGGCGGAATACTGTATACAATAAAAGAAAATTTCAAACCTCTATATAAGAACATTTTGCTGGCACTGGCTGCTATATTCCTGCTGTTAATATTGATAGGAAGCACCGGAGTTGGAAGTTTCTTCATGAGGCTTATCATGGTTGGACTATTAATCACCTTGTTCTATTTTATCAGAAACAAGAAAGCAGCTTTGAATACGCTTATCCTTACATTTGCTTTCATGCTGTTAGGTTATTCAACATACATGATACTGGTTATTCGCGCTAATGCGGAAACTCCATTAAATGAAAACTCTCCCAAAAATGCCATCGCATTATTATCGTACCTTAACCGTGAGCAGTATGGCGACTGGCCTGTATTATACGGGCAATATTACAATGCTCCCGTTAACCCGCAAAATGAATGGAAAGACGGAAGTCCGATATATTCAAGAGACGAGAAAAAAGGGAAATATATAGTTGTTGACGAACGCAAGAAATCCATTCCTACTTACGATCCGCGCTTCTGCACTGTGTTTACCAGGATGTGGAGCAGCGATAACAGCCTTGGGCATGAGGACGGGTATAAGAACTGGGGCGATATTAAAGGAACACCTGTTACCGTAACTGACCCGGAAACCGGAAAAGCTGAAACGATACAGAAACCTACATTCGGGGAAAACCTTACCTATTTCTTCAGGTACCAGATAGGACATATGTACCTGCGTTACTTCATGTGGAATTTTGTAGGCAGGCAGAATGAAATTCAGAATACGGATGGCAATCCCCTTGAAGGGAACTGGTACAGCGGTATCAGCGCTATTGATAAAATGAATTGCGGTCCGCAGGAAGACCTGCCATATGATATGACTTCGAATAAGGGTATGCATAAATTCTACTTCCTTCCTTTGATACTAGGCTTCCTGGGATTCTATTTCCAGTTGAATAAACGGTCAACCGATACGTTGGTGGTAGGTACTTTCTTTTTAATGACAGGTTTAGCCATCATTCTGTTCCTTAACCAATATCCAAATCAGCCGAGGGAAAGAGATTATTCTTATTCTGTTTCCATGATGGCGTTCTGTATCTGGATTGGCATAGGTGTGCTTGGTATTTATGAAATGGCAAAGAAATATATCACGCCGGTTTTGGCCGCCATATTAACTACCGTTGTTTGCTTTTTATGTGTTCCTTATGTGATGGGCAAGAATGGATGGGCAGGACACGACCGTTCGGGCAGATACACTATGGCTGATTTTGCTTCCGATTACCTGAATTCATGCGCCCCGAATGCCATACTGTTTACCAATGGCGATAACGACACTTTCCCCTTATGGTACGCACAGGAAGTGGAAGGCGTACGCAGGGATGTAAGGGTGGTTAACCTGAGCCTTCTGAATACCGACTGGTACATCAATGCCATGAAGCGTAAAGCGTATGACTCGGACCCTGTTCCATTTTCAATGAACTGGAACCAGTATAAGGAAGGCACGCGCGATTATGTATATTTTGTTTCCGATACTGCGGTTTGTAAGCCTAATAAATATTATAATCTGAAACAACTAATGGATTTTGTGGAGAGCGACGACCCTCAGACAAAATTCCCTACTTCAAGGGGTAATGTGGAGTATTTCCCTACCAAGAACCTCAGTATACTTGTTGATAAGAACACTGTAATAAACAACGGTACAGTTCCAAAAGAACTCAGAGATTCCATTGTTCCTTCCATTGACTGGACATGCAGCCGTTATGGCGTTCAGAAAGCCGACCTGATGATACTCGACCTGCTGGCAAACAATAACTGGAAACGCCCTGTATATTTCGCTTCAACCTCAGGAACCAGCACTTACCTTGGACTGGACAAATACCTCTGGCTTGAAGGACTTGCATACAGGTTAATTCCGGTGAAGAACAACAGCACTGTGAGAGGCGAGACCGGCTCGATTAATACAGGTGTCATGAACGACAACATGATGAAAAAATTCAAATGGGGAAACATACAGGATACTTCATTATATATTGACGAAACCGTTTCGGGAATGGCTATGAGCCTCCGCCTGAGCTTTGCACGACTTGCCAATTCGCTGACCGAAAAAGGGGAAAAAGATGAGGCGATAAAGGTGCTGGATAAATGCCAGGCAACCTTCCCAGAGAAAAATGTGGGTTACAACAATGGTATTGAATTAATGGTGGGTGAAGCATATTATAACGCAGGCGCTATTGAAAAAGGAAATAAAATAATGAACCGCCTGATTGATTTATTTGAGCAAGACCTGAAATATTATTTCTCTTTTACCGGCACCAAGGCTTCGCAAATTGATTATCACAAACAGCAGGCGCTGGGAATTATGCAGCGTATTGCACAGGTTGCCCAAATGCATGACCAGGAAGCTGCTAAATGGGCTAAAACCGATGGCAGGCTTATACCGGTAACAAGCCAGTTGGATGCCATTGCTAAAAAAGCAAAGGGAGAATTTGAAAAGTATTATTCAATCTATCAGCCGAAATAAAAAGCTTATTACACTATTATAAAGCTGCATGGAAATGCAGCTTTTTTTATGAGTACATGTTGCTTTGGGGATTAAAGCAATACCATTTATAAAGTGATCTTGGTTATATAACTTCACTAATGATTGTACATTGACTCATCCCGTTCCCTTCTCTATAAATAGAGAAGGGACTTTAAAAGGCTCCCCTCTTTGCTTGCAGAGAGGGGCGGGGGTGAGTCAGAAAACGAAAATCCTTACAATATCGGCGTAGTAAATGCCACACTCCACGGACCATCAAGGGTGGGATGTTTGCTTTTTGCCCAGCGGAAAAAGATTACTGCTACTTTTAAAGGTGTTGCCGAGCCTGAAGCAATAGCTGTTAAATTCGATGCCATGGTATCCGTTTGTATTTTAAAATTTGATTTTGACGAATAGTCTTTAATTAAACGGCTATCGTTGGGTGAAGTTGGAAGCCCGGTGGCTGTGGAGTAAAACACGCCTATGGCATATTCAATTTCATCAAAACCTTCGGGTTTGTGCGGACGGCCGCTTTGCTTGCTTTCACAATATGCCTTTATATGCAGCATGCCCCCTCCCATTATGATAATTTCCGGATAAACTAATTCCTCAGTAATTATGGTTTTATCCTTCCCTTTCATTTTGGCTAACGAAGCCTCCGAATGTGTGCTGATGGGTGTTATTGCCAGTTTAGGCGGCAACCCGAAAACAGCGCAATCATCGCCATTTAAAGTTGTACAGGCTTTTACAAGTTCAATGAGTTTGTTGGTTCTGGCATAAACCACGGCATTGTTCTTTATGCCAATCAATTTGTTTTTAATAGCTGTAGTATAGCTCTCAGCTTTGTCATCGTATAGCAGGAAT
This sequence comes from uncultured Bacteroidota bacterium, assembly GCA_963831005.1. Classification (GTDB taxonomy): domain Bacteria; phylum Bacteroidota; class Bacteroidia; order Bacteroidales; family CG2-30-32-10; genus CAWHOW01. The sequence goes on along the minus strand of CAWHOW010000049.1, from coordinate 121,769 downwards.
AGCGGCGCCCATGCAGTCAGGAATGCCTGCCATGCCGATAAATTAGCGGGAGTCCAGTTAAACCTGGCTGCATTGGTTGGAGCTCCCAGTGAAAGATAATTGCAGGTTTTTGTAAGAAACGAATTAAATTTTTTAATCGCTCTTGGAATAGTTGTTGGCATAGTTTTATAGTTTTAAAATGTGTTAATAATAATTGAGTTAGTTGTGATATAAGCTGATGTATTCTTATTGTTAATTAAAGATTTCAATCCGAAACCTGAAGTTTTCACGATTTCACCCGAAGGTTTCATGGTGTGACCCAAAGGGCTCATGATGTGACCCGAAGGGCTCATGGTGTGACCCGAAGGGCTCATGGTGTGACCCGAAGGGCTCATGGTGTGACCCGAAGGTGTCATGGTGTGACCCGAAGGTGTCATGGTGTGACCCGAAGGTGTCATGGTGTGACCCGAAGGTGTCACCGCGTAACCTGCGGGTGAAACTCCGTAAACTTTCAGTTTAGTTTCATTTCTTTTAGTTTTCCCTATGTTTTCTTTTACTTTCATTTTGATTTTCGAAGTTCTGATACCTGTTTTTTTTAGTAACAAACCGCGATACAAAGTTAGCGCGTGGCAGTCCGGGAAAAAAGGACTGCCGTCCCGAATTCATGGATTGCAGTCTCAAATTCATGGACTCCAGTCCGGAAAATCCGGATTGCGACCATTATTTCACAAATAAAAAATGAAATTTATGTTAAACAAACAGCGGGGGTATGTTTGCCGATGGTTTATTAGGCAGAATAAGGTCGGGGGGCTTGTATTCCCAGCTAATGCTGATAACTAATTTCCCCGGGTGGTCGTAAACATAGGACGGAATACATGGATTATACAATATATGTACGCCGAATTTCTCGACCATAATTTCGAGTGCATCCTTGTATTCGAAAAACGAACTGCGCGAAATGCCCATATCTGCTGCGAATTCGCCGGCATGTCCTGTGTTGCGTTGCGCTATCCTTTCATTAATGCGTATGAAGGGGTAAATATTGCTGTCAATTTCTAACATGGCTGATTGTTTTTTGTTATTAAGCCGGACACTACAAAAATCAAGCCAAACAGGTGCTTTACCATAACAAATATTTCTTTTTTTATTGTCAGATAAATAACACAGGTTAACAACATCACGCATCCTTTGACATTACTGCAAAAGACGAACGTTGTAGTTCGATTATTAAATCGTATTTATTTTCAGTTTAAACGTACTATTTCAATTTTTATAGTATCTTTGATTGTTTATTAATTCACAACCATGAAATACGAAGTATTCACGAATACCTTAAAAAACAAAAACATTATGAGTAAAAAACTTATAATTCTTTCTGTCCTTTTCACTTTCAACTTTTCACTTTTAACTTTCAACTGCAGCGCGCAAACTGCGTATATATCACTACTTGGACTATATGAAGGAAGCTTATCTGTAGTTAATCTTTCTACAAATACTGTTACAACAACGCTTGCCCCATTTGGTTCTGATAATCAATGTATATCTGTAAGCCCTGACGGAAGCAAGGTATATGTTACAAATGGTGGTGAATGTGGTGGAGTATATGTAATAAACGCCGCTACAAATACTGTTATTGATTCAATTGTAGTTGGTTGTTGTCCTCAGGGTGTATTTGTAAGCCCTAATGGAAAGATATATGTTGCAAATGAAGCTGAAACCACAGTAAGTGTAATAAACAGTGCTACCAATACTGTTATGTCTACAATTACAGTTGGTATTACTCCTTATGGTGTATCTATGAGTCCCGATGGAAGCAAGGTATATGTTACGAATTCTGGTTATGAATATGAGTATGCTGGTACAGTAAGTGTAATAAACAGCGCTACAGATAGTGTTACGGGTACAATTACGCTTGGTTATGGTGGTCCTGAGGGTATAACTGTGAGTTCCGATGGAAGTAAGATATATGTAACGAATAATAATGCTAATACAATAAGTGTAATAAACAGCGCTACAGATAGTGTTATTGCTACAATTCCGGTAGGTGATGCTCCTCGTGGAATATGTGTGACCCCCGATGGGAAAAAGGCATATGTTACAAATTATAATGCTAACACAGTAAGTGTAATTAATACTGCTACCGATTCTGTTACGGCTACAATTGCAGTGGGTTATTATCCTGCTGGAATATCAGCTTTTCCCGATGGAAGCAAGGTATATGTTGCAAACTATGGCTCTAATACATTAAGTGTAATAAATACTGCTACCGATTCTGTTATAGCGACAATTGCAGTTGGTGGTAGTCCATTTGCATTTGGGAATTTTATTTCCATTTACCCACTTACAGGTATTGCCCCGCAAAGCATTGTGCAGTCAGGCATAGAGGTATTCCCTAACCCCACTAGTGGGAAGTTCCAGGTATCAAGCCCCAAGTCCCAAATTCAAAGTGTAGAAGTGTATAATATAATAGGCGAAGAAGTATTCGCTACCACCAACAACAAACTACCTGCCTCGCGGCAAGGCGGGCAAACAACAAACGAAATAGACATTTCTTCTTTTCCGGCAGGAGTGTACGTTGTGGAAGTGAAGACGGAAAAGGGGGTAGAGGTGAAGAAGTTTGTGAAGGAGTAAACAGTATGTATTTTGACTCATCCCTAAATCCCTTCTCTACCAGTAGAGAAGGGACTTAATTGCTCCCCTCTTTTCTTGAAGAGAGGGGCTGGGGGTGAGTCAGAAAATATCTATATTGAACATAAAACAATTAACAACATGAAAAAAATAATCTTTATTTCGCTGCTCGCTGTTATTGGCTTGGGTAAAGTTTCCGCACAAACAGTAACAGATACTATAACCTACACAGGAGCTGTGGCACTGGGATGTTGCAAAATTTGCGGAGCAGACTTTTGGTGTTTTAATTGTCCCTCTGTTAGTTGTTTTACAAACACAGCGGCTTGCGGCACTAAGAGGTTTTTGGATCCTGTGCCGACAGGAAGCATTATTACGGGTATTACTCTTTATATTTGGTCAGCCCATTGCACAGGAGGGTCAATAGATATTACTGTAGGTGGATGTGCATTTCCTACAGTATGGGAAACAAGTTCAGGTTGCCTTTGCTCAAGTACTCCATGTGCGATGACAGACAGCGTAAGTGCAATATATCCTTGTGGTATGTCATGCTATATTTATGGGGATACTAATTCATTGACATTATGCACAGGCATGGATGTTGCTATGCAACGTATAGTTATAAAATTTACCTATGCTCCCTCCAATGAAAGTACGCCGCCTGCAGTGCCGGGAGCAATAAGCGGAATCAGCCCTCTCTGCAAAAATTCATCCCAAACTTATTCTATTGCTGCTGTTACGGGTGCAAATAAATATACATGGACAGTACCTGCAGGATGGACAATAAATTCAGGGCAGGGAACAACTTCAATTAATGCAACAGCAGGGGCAACAACCGGGAATGTTTGTGTTACACCTTCAAATTTATGCGGGTCATCAGGGCCTGCCTGTTTTTCGGTAACTGTAAATCCAACGCCTATGGCGCCGGATTCAATATCAGTTAATCCTGATTATTTTTATTCGGGTACCGTTACAGTCGATACATTGACAGCAATAGGTGGAAGCGGCACGACGCTGAATTGGTATGCCGGTTCATGTGGCGGAGTTTTCGTAGGTTCAGGAACAAGAATTATTATTCCACCACCTACGGATTCAACAAGCTTTTTTGCATCATGGACAAACGGATGCGGAACTTCAACATGTGATACCGCAACGGTAATAGTATATCCATTAACAGGTATAGAAGAAATAAACAATAATGCAGGCAATATTGCGGTTTATCCTAATCCTCCAAACGATAATATTACTATTGATATTGTTTCCTTAACTAAAGGCGAAAGCATTTCTATTTACGATATTCAAGGGCAACTAATATTGCAGCAGCCATTACAGCATGCTAAAACCAATATCAATATTTCAACTTTGGCAAAAGGAGTTTATTTTGTGAAAGTTAAAACCGAAAACGGAATGGAAGTGAAGAAGATTGTTAAGGAATAGAAAATGAAACAGGAGGCAGGCAGGTAAGGAAATTAAGATATTTATATTTTGTGGAGGAAAATAAAAATATTAAGAAAACCATGCAACCTTTTTCTTTTTTTACGTCTTATAATTGAATTCAAGAACATTGGTTTTAAAAAACATCAAGCAATGAAAAAAATATTTTCAATCTTAGCTTTGCTCGCTATTATTGGCTTGAGCACAAGGGCGCAAACTGCCTATATAGCTAATCAGCTTGCTAATACAGTAAGTGTAATTGATGTTGCTACCAATACTGTTCTGGCAACAATTCCGGTTGGTGTTTACCCTTATGATGTATCTGTGAGTTCTGATGGCAGCAAGGTATATGTCGGGAATTATGGTGATAGTACCGTTAGTGTGATAAACACAGCCACAAATACTGTTACAGCTACAATAAAGGTTGGCCGAATGCCTATGGGCATATGTGTGAGTCACGACGGGAGTCAAGTATATGTTGCGAATAATAATGGTGGCACAGTTAGCGTGATAAGCACAGCCACAAATACTGTTACGGCTACAATTACAGGTTTTTCTAATCCTTATGGAATATGTGTGAGTCCCGATGGAAGCAGGGTTTATGTAGCAAATGTAAATGCTAATACAATTAGTGTAATAAACGCCGCTACAAATACTATTATAAATACAATTACATTTAATTCTCCTCAATGTATTTCACCCAGCCCTGATGGAAGTAAGATTTACGTTACAAATTGGGCTGATTATAAAGTATATGCAATAAACACCGCTACAAATACTTTTTCGGATACAATTGCAGTTGATGCTAACCCCGAAGGTGTATCCGTCAGCACTGACGGGAGCAAGGTATATGTTGCAAATGAAGTAGCCAATACGGTTAGTGTAATAAGCACGACTACCAATACTGTTTTAGCTACAATCGCAGTTGGTAATTATCCAATGGGTATTTCTGTGAGCCCCGATGGAAGCAAGGTATATGTTGCAAATTCGGGTAGTAATACAGTAAGTGTAATAAACAGCGCTGTGGATACTGTATTGGCTACAATAATGGTTGGTAATCATCCTGTTTCATTAGGTAATTTTATTTCTATTTATCCATCACTCCTCGGAATTGAATCGCCAAGTATAACACTGGCAAATATTGCGGTTTATCCCAACCCAGCAAACGATAATATTACTATTGATATCGTTTCCTTTACTAAAGGTGAAATCATTTCTGTTTATGATATACAGGGACAACTATTATTGCAGCAGCCTATGCAACAAGCTAAAACCAATATCAATATTTCAACTTTGGCAAAAGGAGTTTATTTCATTAAAGTTAAAACCGCAAATGGAATGGAAGTGAAGAAGATTGTAAAAGATTAACAAATAGCAAAACTGTCACTGGCCGGCAATTAACAAAAAGCGGAAACCATTTTTCCGCTTTTTTTATATATTCGCAATTCCAATTTCAATAAGCATCATGAAAGATTTTAATAAACTTAACACCATCATAGGCTGGCTTGTTGGCATTGCCGCCTGTAGTATATTTTTCCTTACATCCGAATCAACAGCAAGTTTCTGGGATTGCGGGGAATTTATTTCCTGTTCGTACAAACTGGAAGTAGGCCATCCTCCCGGCGCTCCCACTTTCCTGCTGCTGGGAAGACTTATCTCTCTTTTGTCGTTTGGAAACACAGCCATGGTCGCTCCCCTTATTAATCATCTATGCGGGATTTGCAGCGGATTTTCAGTAATGTTCTGTTTTTGGATCATTACTTACATGGGAAGAAAATTCTTTATTACCGATAAGGGGGAAGAATCAAATAAAGCCAATATGTATGCCGTGTTCGGCGCCGGGATAGTGGGGGCTATGGCATATACTTTTTGCGATTCGTTGTGGTTCTCCGCAGTCGAAGGCATAGTGTGGGCTATGTCATCATTCTTTACTTTGGCTATATTTTGGTGTGCAACCAAATGGGACAGGGAAGCAAGCCTGCGCGACAGCTTCCACTGGATCATTTTGATTGGCTTCCTAATTGGTTTATCTATCGGTGTACACTTACTGAATTTACTGGCCATACCCGCTATGGGTTTTTTGTTTTACTTTAAATATTACAAGCCTTCATTTAGGGGAATAGTGATCGCTTCCCTTATATCGCTTGGAATTACAGGAGCCATATTCAGCATTATTATTCCAAAGGTTGTTGATTTGTTTGCCAAAACAGAATTGTTTTTTGTGAACACTCTTGGAATGCCTTTTAATTCGGGAAGCTTATTCCTTGCACTTTTGTTTTTCGCCTTAATTGCCGGAGGGGTGTTATACACAACCAAACCCAATTTAAAACCCATGCGCAGAAACTTATTATTCATATTGTCAGCCATATTCCTATTGTTGATACTGATCGGAAGCACAGGCGTCGGCAGTTTTATTATGCGGCTAATAATGGCAGGGCTTTTAATAACGCTGTTCTATTTTATCAGGAATAAAAAGGCTGTGATGAACACTCTTATCCTTACGTTTGCTTTTATGCTGATAGGGTATTCAACCTATCTTATTCTTATTATTCGTGCAAATGCTGAAACTCCATTAAATGAGAATAAGCCCAAGAATGCTATTGCTTTATTATCCTACCTGAACAGGGAGCAGTATGGCGACTGGCCTGTGTTGTACGGGCAATATTACAATTCGCCGCTCGACAGCAAGCAACCCTATACCGATGGCACACCCTATTATTCTCGAGATGACAAAGCAGGTAAATACGTTATTACCGACGACCGCAAAGGTTCGGTTCCAAACTTTGATTCAAGGTTCTGCACTGTGTTCCCCAGAATGTGGAAAGCAGAGAAAGCCGATCTGTATAAGACTTGGGTAGATATTAAGGGAACGCCTATTTCTGTTCCATCCTCGAATGGGGACCCAACCGTAATTAATCGACCGAATTTTTCTGAAAACCTTGCTTTCTTCTGGCGATACCAGTTCGGTTTCATGTATTGGCGGTATTTTTTCTGGAACTTCATAGGCAGGCAGAATGACGTGCAGGGATTTGGCAAACCCATCAATGGTAACTGGATAAGCGGAATTGATGCTATTGATAAATCGCTTGTCGGCCCGGTGGATTTGTTGCCCGATAACCTGAAAAACAAAGGGACCACACACTTTTATTTTCTTCCTTTGCTGCTGGGACTGATAGGTCTGTTCTATCATTTCAAAAACAGGTATCAGGATGGGCTGGTTGTTTTGCTTTTCTTCTTCATGACAGGACTGGCAATTATTTTATATCTTAATCAGGGACCAGCAGAGCCGAGGGAAAGAGATTATGCTTATGCAGGCTCTATGATGGCTTTTTGCATCTGGATAGGCATAGGTGTGATAGCGCTATATAATCAACTGAAAACAAGGATAAAGCCAGTGTTGGCGGCAGTCATTATAACTATAGCCTGCTTTGCCGCAGTTCCTTATGTAATGGGCAAGAACGGCTGGGAAGGACACGACCGTTCAGGCAGATACACCATGTTTGCAGTAGCTACCGATTATCTAAATTCCTGCGCCCCGAATGCAATATTGTTTACAAATGGCGATAACGATACATTTCCTTTATGGTATGCACAAGAAGTAATGGGTGTACGCAGAGATGTGAGGGTAGTGAATTTAAGCCTTCTCAATACGGATTCTTATATCTATGCTATGACAAGAAAGGCATATGAGTCGGACCCTCTTCCAATTTCTATGGCATGGAACCAGTATAAGAATGGAACACGCGATGCTGTTTACATTTATGATAATGAAAACGTGAAAGGCCCGATTGAACTGAAACAACTTATGAATTTTGCTTTAAGCGATGATCCTTCAACCAAGGTAACTGTTGCTTCCGGTAAAAAGATTGATTATTTTCCTACTCATAATGTGAAACTTACGATTGATAAGAAAGCTGTTCTTGCAAGCGGAACAGTTCCTGCAGAAAAAGCTGATTCCATAGTTGATGTAATGGAATGGAGATTGAAAGGATACGGAGTACAAAAGAACAACCTTACATTACTTGATATACTTGCAAACAACAACTGGAAACGCCCTATCTACTTTTCCATTACTACAGGCGATGAAGCATATATAGGTTTACAGAAATATTTTCAGCAGGAGGGGCTTGCTTTCCGACTGGTTCCACTTAAGGCACATAGCTTCGATGGGCAGACAGGCGAAGTTTATTCAAAAGCGATGTACGATAATGTGATGAATAAGTTTCAATGGGGAAATATGCAGGACTCTACTGTCTATCTTGATGAAACCAATATGCGGATGACGATGAATTTCCGCAATCTTTTTGCAAGACTTGCCGACCAGCTTGTTATTGAAGGGAAAAAGGATTCGGCTGTAAAAGTTCTAGATAAATGCATGGCAGTGATGCCTGAATCTTCGGTTCCTTATAATTATTTTGTTCTTTCAATTGCCGAAGCATATTATCAGGCAGGAGCGACAGCCAAAGCCAATAAGTTAATGGAACGCCTAACTGAATTATACAGGCAGAATTTTGAATATTTATTCGCCTTTACGGGAAGTATGGCTGCCGAAGTTGACGACCAGAAGGATATGGCACTTCGGGTCATGAATCGGATTGCTATGGTAACCGGTGAGTTTAAGCAGGATGCATTGTCGAAAAAAGCGAAAGGGATATTTGATAATTATTATAACATATACGCTGCTGGTCAGAAAGAAAACCCTGATGCGGTAAAGAAAAGAAGAATGAGGTAATAATAATATGGGGCTTATTCAGACAGGACTTACACAGAGATTCATAATCTTGCCACAAAGTCACTAAGACTCAAAGAAACACTAAGAAATCTTGGTGAAACTTAGTGTTTTTGTGCCTTGGTGGCGTAAAATATTTTGTTTTACTGTTTGTTTTGGTAAGTCCTGACAGAATTGTTTTTATCGGTAATATAAGTTATTAATATTCATAAGCTATGTATCTATTCTCAACTCCCAGAATTATAAGGAAAGTTCATAAAAGAGACCTTACCTGGGAGTTACCTAATGATAACAATAACATTTATATTACTTTCGATGATGGCCCTAATCCGGAAACAACGCCATTTATTCTCGGCGAGTTAAATAAATATTCGGCAAAAGCTACTTTCTTCTGTTTGGGAAAGAATGTTGAAGCATATCCCACAGTATATGATTCTATTCTGCAAAACGGTCATTCAGTTGGCAATCATACTTTCAGTCATTATAACGGATGGAAAACCAACACACTGAAGTATCTTGAAGATGTTGAAAATTGCAACCGTTTGGTAAAATCGCCTTTGTTCCGTCCGCCCTATGGCAAACTGAAGCATGCTCAAATAAGAGGATTAAAACACAGATATTCAGTAATTATGTGGAGTAGCTTAAGTGGCGATTTCGATATAGAACTTGATAAAGATAAATGTCTTGCTTCTCTTCTCAATAACCCTCAAAGTGGCGATATAGTTGTTTTTCACGACAGCCTGAAAGCAAAAGAAAAAGTCCAGTATGTTCTGCCCCTTTACCTTGAATACCTGCATAAAAACAATTTCATAGCACTTGCAATACCACTTACATCATTTCAAAATCAGCCCCATATTAATCACAAGATTTTAATATAAAGACGAAGCATGAATTTATTAAATCAAAATATAGGAGACAAAAACAAGAAATTATAACTTGTCAATTTTATTGTAATTTTACACTCCAAATCTTATAACATGAATAGTATACCTGTAATAAACAATCAATATAATTTAGGGCACATTTGCACTTTACAACAATGCGCTGAAGGTAGGGGTGATAAAATTGCCATGCGCTGGATAAACAGTAGCCTGGAGAAGACTGATTATACTTTCAGCGAACTTGATAAGGAATCGAATAAGTTTGCCAATGTTTTGAAAAGCCTTGATTTTAATAAGGGAGATATATTTTTCACTTTCCTTCCTAAATCAACCGAACAGATATTTGCTTTTCTGGGCACATTGAAAATACAGGCTGTTGCGGGAACCCTCTTTTCTAATTTCGGTGAAGAATCTTTACTCGACAGGCTCGGCGATTCAGGTGCAAAGGGTATTATTACAAAAAAGAGCTTATACAAGAAAGTTTCACGTATCCAGAATAAACTCCCTGCACTGAAAACTATTATTATTACGGATATTGATGAACATTTATCGAATAATGTTCTTAGTTATTCTTTGCTGATGAAAGAAGCATCGGACAAATTTAATGTAGAACTTACACTACCTGATACCCCGTCGGTACTTCATTACACTTCGGGTTCCACAGGAAAACCAAAAGGAGTGCTTCATCAGCATAAAAGTGTGCTTATTGCAAAGCTATCACTTCACAACATGTTCTTCAATTGAATGAGAATGAAATATACTGGTGCACTGCCGACCAGGGATGGGTTACGGGTACATCTTACGGTATAATAGGCCCATGGAGTTTAGGTGTTACACAGGTTCATTTCGGGGGTTCTTATGATGCAGAAGTGTGGATGTCGCTATTGGAAAATGAAAAGATCACAATTTGGTACACCGCCCCGACTGCACTCAGGATGCTGATGAGAGAGGACAGGGCTATCTATCTGAAGCATGATCTGAAAAACCTAAAACATATCTTCAGCGTGGGCGAACCTCTTAATCCAGAGGTCATTCATTGGTCACGGGAATTGTTCAAAAAAGATATTTATGATACCTGGTTCCAGACTGAAACAGGAAGCATTATGATTACTAATCGTCCCGGTTTGACCGTTAAGCCCGGCTCTATGGGCAAGCCCAATGGTGCAATAGATGCAGCTATAATTTCGGATGAGGGAAACATAATAAATGATAAGAAAACTGGAAACCTTTGTATAAAAGCAGGCTGGGACAGCATGTTCAGAACATATCTGAACAATAAAGAAGTATATAATAAGAAATTTAAAAATGGATATTATTATTCCGGTGACCTTGCCTATCGCGATGAAGAAGGGTATTATTGGTTTGTCGGGAGAAATGATGATGTGATAAATACCGCAGGTCATCTTATCAGTCCGTTTGAAATTGAAAGCGCTTTGCTCGAAATTCCAGAGATAGCGGAATCAGGTGTTATAGGCGCACCTGATGATATTCTATTTGAAAAGGTAGTAGCTTACGTTCGACTTAAAGACCAGTTCTCCTGGTCAGATGATCTTGAAATGAATATACGATTGCGACTGGCAAATAAATTGTCTTCCATAGCCACTCCACAGGAAATAAAGGTAATTAAGGAAGTGCCAAAGAATAAGAGTGGCAAGATAATGAGGCGGGTATTGAAAGCATGGTATATGGGAATTGATCCCGGTGATATTTCAACATTGGATGAATAAAAATGTTTTAACTTTGAATTTTTAAACCTAGAAAAATAAATAATGGACACATTTGAAGAATTGAATGCAGTATTCTGCAAAGTATTCGATGATAAGGATATTAAAATAACACCTGAAATGACAGCTGACAATATTGATGAATGGGATTCCCTTTCACATGTTAATCTGGTTGTTGCCATTGAAAAACATTTCGGAGTAAAGTTTAAAAGCTCTGAGATCATCAGGTGGAAGAATGTCGGGCAAATGCTGGCTTCAATAAATGAGAAATTAGCTGCAAAATAATTCTTTGGTCTTTGTATGGGTCATGATGAATTACATTTAAAAAGTTCTGATTTCATCTCGGATATTGTAATTGGAATGTCCGACGGGCTTACTGTTCCTTTTGCTCTCGCAGCTGGTTTAAGCAGTGCAGTGCAGTCGAACGGACTAATCATCACTGCCGGTGTTGCAGAAATAATTGCTGGTTCAATTGCAATGGGGTTGGGTGGCTATCTTGCCGGAAGAACAGAATTGGATCACTATCAATCCGAGCTTAAAAGAGAGTATCAGGAAACTATTGATTTTCCCGAAACTGAAAAGAAGGAAGTGAAAGAGATATTTGAAGAAATGGGATTATCGGAAGGTGTGCAAAATAGCGCTGTCGAAGAACTCAGCAAGGATACCGATAAGTGGGTAAAATTCATGATGAAGTATGAACTGGGACTTGAAGAACCCGATAAAAATAAGGCAAAGAAAAGTGCCTTTAATATTGGCATGTCATACATTGTTGGTGGTGCCATACCTATGATGGCTTATGTTTTCACTACCGCACCTCTGACCGGGTTTAAATTGTCATTTATTGTAACGGTGATTTGCCTGTTGGTATTCGGGTATTTTAAAAGTAAGCTTACTGGTCAAAATCCTATTATTGGCGCATTGAAAGTGATGGCTATAGGTGTAATTGCAGCCATGTCGGCTTATTTCCTGGTAAAACTGTTCAATTAACTTCCATTCCAATATTTTAAAACCAAATATACTTTCCTCATTGCATTCTAATGGAAGTATTTTGTCAGCCTTCATTTTTTAATGAGCCGGAGCTTATTATCTTTGCACCCCTGAACAACCTGAATAATGATTTCTGTAAATAATCTCTCTATACATTTTACTGGTGTTGATTTATTTGATGATGTCTCTTTCGTCATAGCCGACAAGGACAGGATAGGTTTGGTAGGCAAAAATGGCGCCGGCAAAACAACCCTGATGCGAATAATTGCAGGGACACAGGAACCTGAAAAAGGAACTGTAGTTATACCTTCCGATACAACAATCGGGTTCCTCCCACAGGAAATTAATTTCATAAATTCCGGGAAAACTGTTTTACAGGAAGCAATGACTGCATTTGCTGAAGCAATGAACCTGGAGGAAAGCATAAAAAAACTAACCGCCGAAATCTCAGGACGCACTGATTTCGAATCGGAGGCATATTATAAGCTGCTGCACAAACTCACGGATGCTAACGAAAGGTTTCATCTCCTGGGTGGACAAAATATGCAAGGAGAATCGGAAAGAATATTATTAGGACTTGGGTTTTTGCACACTGATTTTAACAGGTTATTGTCGGAGTTCAGCGGAGGATGGCAGATGCGTGTTGAGCTTGCAAAAATTCTCCTTCAAAAACCTAATGTTGTTCTGCTTGATGAACCCACCAATCATTTGGATATTGAGTCCATTCAATGGCTGGAAGATTTCCTTTTAAATTATTACGGTGCAGTGATGCTGGTTTCTCACGACCGTGCTTTCCTTGATAATATTACAAAAAGAACCATTGAAATCTCTCTTGCGAAGATTTTTGACTACAAAGCTTCCTATACCCAATATGAGCAGATGCGCGCAGAAAGGATAGATCACCAGCTTGCAGCATACAATAACCAGCAGAAGCAAATTGCCGACAGCGAAAAATTCATTAACCGTTTTCGTTATCAGGCAACAAAGGCAAGGCAGGTACAATCACGTATTAAATTGCTAGACAAAATTGACAGAATAGAAGTTGATGAAACAGATACTTCTTCAATCTTTTTCCGCTTCCCTCCTGCTCCACATGCAGGAAAAGTTATAATCGAGGCCAATCATTTATCTAAAAACTATGGGAGCCATCTTATCCTGAATAATCTGAATTTCCTTGTAAATAATGGTGACAGGATAGCATTCGTGGGTAAAAATGGCGAGGGCAAAACCACACTCTCTCGCATTATTGTAAACGACCTTGATTTTACCGGGGAAATGAAACATGGTCATAATGTTAAACTTGGTTATTATGCGCAGAATCAATCGGAACTTCTCAATCCCGAAAAAACTGTACTGGAAACAATTGATGAAGCAGCCGTTGGCGAGATAAGGGCAAAGATACGTTCAATTTTAGGTTCATTTTTATTTGATGAAGACGGGATTTCAAAAAAGGTAAAAGTGCTTTCGGGAGGGGAAAAATCAAGATTGGCTTTAGCCAAGTTGATTTTAAGTCCTGTCAACTTCCTTGTATTGGATGAACCAACCAACCATCTTGACATGCGCTCAAAAGATATTTTGAAAAAAGCATTGCAGCATTATAACGGAACCTTACTGATAGTTTCGCACGACAGATATTTTCTGCATGGATTGACAAACAGGATATTCGAATTCAAGAATCACAGCATACGGGAGTATCTCGGCGACATTTATGATTTCCTAAAATCAAGGAAAATAGAATCACTGCGAGAACTGGAACTTTCGAAGAAGTCAGTCAACACTAAAGAGAAAAGCCCTGAAGCCTCATTAAACAAACAGAACAGGGAAAAGAAAAAACAATTAGATAAAGAATTCAGGAAACTGAAAACCCTTGTTGAAAAGTCGGAAGAACAGATTTCTATACTTGAGAAAGAAGTTGGACAGATAGATGAAATGCTTATCAATCCTGAAACCTATAAAAGCATACTTGCCGATAAAGAGTTCTATGCCAAATACGAAAAGCTTAAGAAACAATTAGGAGATGAAATGGAGCAATGGGAATCACTACTTGCTCATTTGGAAGAGAAGGAGAAGGAAGCAGAAGGTAACCCTCTTTCGTAATAATTATGATTTTTTATATTTTTAGAGATACTCTGGCATAATATTTGCATTAATATCTCATTTAATTTCATTTGCTTTTATATGATTTCTGTTGAGATATTTGTAATTAACTAATTAAAAATATAATATATGAGCTTTGTATTTGCATTTCTTACAATTTTTTCCCTGAATACCATATGCGGTTTCCACAGGGCTGTAGAATCGAATTATTATTCCAATCATTCAACTTCGTATAATGACCCTTCTGTATATAATAACAAGGGATTGGCACACTATAATGCGGGCAGGTATTTAGAAGCAATAAGAGATTACAATAAGGCAATTGCATTAAATCCAAACTATGCTGCAGCATATAACAACAGGGGATTGGCTAATAAATGTTTAGGCAATTATGCCGAAGCCGTTAAGGATTATAATAAAGCCATTGAGCTAAATCCAAAAGTGGCTTCAGTTTATAATAACAGGGGTTTGGCATATAGTGAACTGGGCAAAAATGCTGATGCAATTAAAGATTTTACAACTGCTATTGAATTAAACCCTAAATTTGAAATGGCTTATAATAACAGGGGAATAGCTGAGGATAAATCGGGTTTTTATGCTGATGCAATTAAAGATTTTAATCATGCTATTGAGTTAAACAGTAAAGATGCTTCTGCATATTATAACAGGGGGTTGGCGAATAATAATTTGGGTAATTATGCCGAGGCAATTAAAGATTTTAACACTACAATTGAATTTAAACCTAAGGATGTTGCCGCATATTATAATAAAGGACTGGCAAATTATAATTCAAATAATTTTGCCGAGGCAATAAAGGATTTCAATAAGGTTATTGAATTAAATCCAGAAGATGCTTCAGCCTATTATAACAAAGGATTAGCGGATAATAATTTGGGCAATTATTCAGAAGCAATGAAAGATTACAGTAAAGCAATTGAATTAGACCCGAAAGATGCTGATGGATATAATAACAGGGGATTGACTTATAATAATCTGGGTAATAATGCGCAAGCGATAAAGGACTGTAGTAAAGCTATTGAATTAAACCCTAAATTTGCTGAAGCATTTTACAATAGGGGTATTGCCAAGCTTAAGCTTAACGATAATTCAGGGGCCTGTGCAGATTTTAGCAAGGCAAGTGAATTGGGTTTTAAAGATGCAGAAGAAGCTATAAAAGAAAATTGCAATAAATAATTTCTATCACTGATAATTTTTTATTGAGAAGTTGACAGAGATTTGTTTTTGTTATTTTACATTTAAAGAACTATTAAAATGAAAAGAACAGTTTATATCATTCTCATGGTAGTTATCATACTGCCATTATTTTCAGGTTGCGAAAAGAAAATATTAGGATGCACCGACCCGAACAGCATAAATTTTAACTCCTCAGCCAATGTTAATGATGGAAGTTGCCAATATGAGGGGAGTATTGTGTTTTGGTACGATCCAATAACAGCAGATACTTTAATAGCGCACAAAGTGACTTCTTTAACTTACTATGTTAATGGAGTAGTAGTTGGCTCATCCATTCCGGCTATAAGTTGGATTACACCACCAGACTGCGGACAAAATGCTTCAGTCACTGTTACAGAACCTTTTACTGGTGTTACTAATCTTACATACTCTTTTAGCGTGAATGACCAGAACGGGATTGTATGGTGGAACCAAACGGTTACCTTTGTGGCAAATGGATGTAGCAGTTATCAATTGGAGTAAAATTCTTTTCTTGATATTATTGTTTCAATATTTATAACCAACATTTGTATTTATTGAAGAAGGTTAAAATTGTAAAATACTTTCTCGTTTTTACTAATTTAGCCTTATGATTAAGACTCGATTCATCATAGATTATATCAGCTATTATTTCAGGGCAAAAACAAAGTATTCAATACATTCGCCTTTTGTTTTTGAATTTGTTACCAAAGTGCTTGATCAAAAAAAAATAAGGAATGAGCAAATTGAAAATATTGAGAAAATCAGGAGTGAATTGCTTCATTCCTCCACTATAATTAATGTGGTGGATTTTGGTGCAGGTTCTTCTTCTCATCAAACAATTCTTCGCAAAGTAAAAGAGATAGTAAAGAGTTCTTCAAAAAGCAGGAAATATGCAAACCTGCTTTACAGGATAATTAATTACTATAAGCTTAAAAATGTTTTAGAACTTGGAACTTCAGTGGGCTTAAGTAGTATGTATATGGCTGCGGCTGGAGATAATGTTGTTACCATTGAAGGATGCCCTGAAACTGCAAAATTTGCAAGAGAGAACTTCACTAGGTCAGGATTAGAAAACATTCAACAAAGGATTGGAAATATTGATGATCTGCTGCTGGAAATTGTAAAACAACAATCCTTTGATTGTGTTTTCTTTGATGGAAACCATACCGAAGAAGCAACTATCAGGTATTTTGAATTATGCCTGAAATCAATAAAGAATGAAAGTGTTTTTATTTTCGATGATATTAACTGGTCGGATGGAATGAAAAAAGCCTGGAACAATATTAAGCTGCATACCTCCGTTAGGGTAAAGATTGATCTATTCTTTATGGGCATAGTATTTTTCAGGAAAGAATTAAGCAAAGAAGACTTCACAATTCGGTTCTGAAATTTATTTATAACTTTGTTGACTGGCGGATACAAAAACCTAAGATGGCAGAAAAAGAAGAAGTAATAAAGCTGTTGAATATTACCAAGAATTACAAGGTTGGGACTGAGATTGTGCGTGCTTTGCGTTCTATATCCATCACTATTTATAAGAATGAATATGTTGCGCTGATGGGTCCTTCCGGTTCCGGTAAATCGACATTGATGAATATACTTGGCTGTCTTGATTCTCCTTCGGATGGTGAATATTATCTGAATCACCAGGATGTAAGTAAAATGACTGATGACAGCCTGGCTGAAGTACGAAACAAAGAGATTGGTTTTGTTTTCCAGACATTTAACCTTCTTCCCCGTTCAACGGCCCTTGACAATGTAGCGTTGCCTTTGATTTATGCGGGATTCAGCAAAGCAAAACGTACTGAACGGGCTCATGATGTTTTAAAAAGTGTTGACCTTGGCGACAGGATTATGCATAAACCCAATGAGCTTTCCGGTGGACAACGTCAGCGTGTTGCAATTGCAAGGGCATTGGTAAATCATCCGTCCATCATACTTGCAGATGAACCCACTGGTAACCTTGATTCAAAAATATCTATAGAAATAATGGGGTTGTTCGAAGAGATACACAAAGCTGGAAATACCATTATTGTTGTTACCCACGAAGAAGATATAGCCCGTTATGCTCACCGCATCATTCGCCTTATTGACGGGAATGTATCTGCCGATGAAGTAAACTCTAATATCAGGACATATAAAGATTTTACCACAGTACCTGCACATGACTAACCCCATTAAAATATATACCAAGACAGGCGATAGAGGGGAAACTTCACTGATAGGCGGAACGCGCGTACCTAAGTTCAACATCCGCATAGAAGCTTATGGCACTGTTGATGAGCTGAACTCTAATATCGGGCTTATCCGCGACCAGCAGATTGATAGCCATTATAAAGATGTTCTTCTTATTATTCAGCATAAATTATTTGCAACAGAATCGTTGCTTGCCTGCGATAATGAAGAAACATCAAAGAAACTTCCCAATATTATTGAAAAAGATATTACTTTACTGGAATCTGAAATTGATAAAATGAATGAATCATTGCCTGAGCTTCATTCTTTTATTATCCCCGGAGGCAACACTGTTGTTTCCTATTGCCATATAGCCCGTTGTGTGTGCCGAAGAGCTGAGAGGCTTACTATTAAAATAGCAACTGAATATTCTGTAGATGTTTTGGTTCTAAAATACCTGAACCGCTTATCCGATTATTTATTTATTCTGGCTAGGAAGATCGCCTTTGATAAAGGAGTCCCAGAAACTCTATGGAACCACGGAATCTGAAATATAGTTATTAGGGAAAATATTATATTTGAATTATCCTATGCTTTAGCCAAAGATTACAAAAATGGGTTATATTAAAATATGGATTCACCTTGTTTGGACTACCAAAGACAGAGAACCATTACTATCAAAAGAAATAAGGAGTTCCCTTTTTGAGCACATTCGTGAAAATGCTCAAAGCAAAGACATATATATTGATTTTATTAATGGTTATTTAGAACATATTCATTGTCTTATTTCTTTAAAATCGGGACAAAATATTGATAGGATACTAATGCTGTTGAAAGGAGAATCCTCGCATTGGATAAACAAAAGCAAGCTGACAAAAACAAAATTTGAATGGCAGGATGAATATTTTGCCGTATCTGTTAGTGAATCTACAGTTAATAAAGAGGGGTTCTAATAATTATGAAATTCGTCATTGCGAAGGAGGAACGACTGAAGCAATCTCATTGATTTTTAGATTGCTTCACTACGTTCGCAATGACGTGCTTTGAATTTTTAGAAGTCCCCTAAAGTAAGAGACTATATTAAAAAACAGGAAGAGCACCACAGGAAAAAGAGTTTTAAGGAAGAATATGACGAATTTATGCAGAATTATGGATTTGATAAGTTTGTTTCGGGCTAAAGCCCTTGAAGATTGTCGGCTTATAATCCCTGCCCTAAAGGGCAAGGTAATTCAAAAAGAGAAGGATTAGTCTTATTCATATAAGAAGGGAGATAAATTAGCGCACAATGAATTACCACGACCTTTAGGTCGTGGATAAAGAAAAAGAAGAAAGAAAGAGGGCTTTAGCCCAAAACATTATTGAATTTATGAAGAATCGTATTTTATTAAACTGTTATTCCCGTTTGTCAGTGGGCAAGGCTTTTTACTTCTTTTTTCCGGCTTTTATTTATTTCTTCCTTAGTTGTTCTCCTTATTTTATTTCTGGCGTTCAGGCTCAGAAGACAAATGCTGATTCTCTGAAAAATGCTAAACGTAATGCTAAAAAGGCAAAGAACAATACAGCTACCGATGATGATTATTACAAGAAGAATTTCTTTCGCTGTGAAGATTATACTTATGATGATAATATAAAAACCATACTGCTTTACAAAGAAGGCTTTGCGCTGGCTCCACCACTAATTAAGCTTGGAAGCGATGAAAAGATTCACCTGAGTTTTGATGACTTAAGCGCTAATTTAAGAACGTTTAAATATACTATCATTCATTGCGATGCCAACTGGAAACCTTCCGACCTTATGCCCATGCAATATATTGACGGCTTTACTGAAGATTATATCAACTCGTACGGCTCTTCATTCAACACCTTGCAGAAATATAACCACTTCGACCTTGTGTTTCCTACTGATAATCTTAAACCCAGCCTTTCGGGGAATTATATACTAAAAGTGTATAAAGATGAAGATACTGATGAAAACCTTATGTTTACGAGGCGTTTTATGATTGTTGAGTCCAAAGTGGTAGTAAGCGGAACTGTTAACAGGGCTACCCCTATTGAAGACATGAATTCAAAGCAGGAAGTTGATTTTTCTATTTCTTACAGTGCGTATCAAATTGCAAATCCTTATTCCGATCTGAAAGTTGTGGTTACCCAAAACGACAGATGGGATAATGCCATTACAAACCTTCAACCGAAATATGTGAAAGACAACCTGCTTGATTATAATTTTACCGACGGGCAGAACACGTTTAACGGTGGTAATGAATTCAGGCACTTTGATACCAAAAGTATAAAGTCTATTTCCGACAGGATAAAAAAAATAACTACCGATTCGCTTGGGAACGAAGTGTATCTTTTACCCGATCCCAAAAGAACGTTCAACAATTACAATACTATCCCCGATATAAACGGGAAGAAACTGATAAAAACAGACGACTATGTGAGGAGCCCCGATGTGGAAGGCGAATATGCTTATATCCATTTTATCCTGCCAACTTACGACCCCGTTACCGATGGGAACCTTTATATATTCGGCGCTTTGACCGACTGGCATTACCAGAAAGAAGCCATTATGAAATACGACGGTAAGTACAGCGCTTATGTTGGAACTCTTTACCTGAAACAGGGTTATTATAATTATGAATATGTGCTGTTAAAGAATAATGCTACCGTTGGCGATGAAACCTTAATGGAAGGCAATCACTATGAAACGGAGAACGATTATTCAATTTACGTTTACAACCAGGAGCAGGGAACGAACTATGATAAGTTAATTGCTGTAACCCGGCTGAATTCCATTAGAAAATAACTTGATTAATTCATATATCAGGGCTAAAGCCCATTAATAGCAGGATTTTCTAACCCCAGACTTAAGTCTGGGGTTAATGAAATTATTATAAAAACAAACAAGGGCTTTAGCCCTGAGAAGCACGTTCTCATTATAGAGTAATCGTATTGTTAAAAGATAAAGGATGAGCATAATTTCCACCGTCTCCAAATACTTTTCTTTAGTAAAATTTGCGCATACTGTATTTGCCCTGCCTTTTGCCATGATAGGTTTTTTCCTTGGCTTTGCCGATTCGGGCAGTTCAATAAGCTTGCGGCTTTTGTTGCTTGTCCTGTTGTGCATGGTGTTTGCTCGCAGCGCTGCCATGGGGTTTAACAGGTATATCGACAGAAGGTTTGATGAAAAAAATCCCCGCACTTCCAAGCGCGAGATACCTGCCGGCATCCTGCCTCCTTCGGCAGTTATGGCATTTGTAATTATGAATGTGGCGGGGTTTATTATTACCACTTTTTTCATTAACCGCTTATGCTTCTTTTTATCGCCCGTGGCAATGATAGTGGCGCTGGGATACAGCTTTACCAAGCGATTTACTTCCTTATGCCATCTGGTGCTGGGGCTTGGATTATCCCTTGCCCCTATTGGCGCATATATTGCTGTTACCGGTCGTTTTGCGCTGTATCCCATATTATATTCAGTTGCCGTAATATGCTGGGTAAGCGGTTTCGATATATTTTATGCGCTGCAGGATATTGAATTCGACAAATCGCAGGGTTTGAAATCAATTCCCACATGGCTGGGAATTACCAATTCCTTATGGCTTTCGGCCGCCCTGCATCTGGTGGCTGCATGTATCATAGTTTTTGCAGGGATAGACATTAATTTCGGGCTGCTTTACTGGATAGGAACCCTTATTTTTATCGCCCTGCTTTTATACGAACACCTTATAGTAAAACCTTCCAACCTTAAGCGCGTGAACCAGGCTTTTGCAACTTTAAACGGAATTGCAAGCGTTATTTTCGGACTGTTTGTTATTGCCGAACTGATAATGAATAAAGGACTCCATACCTGAAGCGGGTATTTTTATCAGCATTACGCAGAGAGTCATAATCCTGTCACAAAGTCACGAACTAACAAACCTGTCGGCATGCAGGTTGTTTTTTCATGATAGACTATTGTCCTAACGCTAAGAACTATTGTTTCAAAGCTTGGAGATATTGTCTATTCCGTTGGAGACATTGTCTATTCCGTTGGAGACATTGTCTATTCCGTTGGAGACATTGTCTATTCCGTTGGAGACATTGTCTATTCCGTTGGAGACATTGTCTATTCCGTTGGAGACATTGTCTATTCGCTTGGAGACATTGTCTATTCGCTTAGAGACATTGTCTATTCGTTTAGAGACATTGTCTATTCGCTTAGAGACATTGTCTATTCGTTTAGAGACATTGTCTATTCGCTTAGAGACATTGTCTATTCGTTTAGAGACATTGTCTATTCGCTTAGAGACATTGTCTATTCGCTTAGAGACATTGTCTATTCGTTTAGAGACATTGTCTATTCGCTTAGAGACATTGTCTATTCGCTTAGAGACATTGTCTATTCGCTTAGAGACATTGTCTATTCGCTTAGAGACATTGTCTATTCGCTTAGAGACATTGTCTATTCGTTTAGAGACATTGTCTATTCGCTTAGAGACATTGTCTATTCGTTTAGAGACATTGTCTATTCGCTTAGAGACATTGTCTATTCGCTTAGAGACATTGTCTATTCGTTTAGAGACATTGTCTATTCGCTTAGAGACATTGTCTATTCGCTTAGAGACATTGTCTATTCGTTAGAGACATTGTCTATTCGCTTAGAGACATTGTCTATTCGTTTAGAGACATTGTCTATTCGCTTGGAGACATTGTCTATTCGCTTAGAGACATTGTCTATTCGTTTAGAGACATTGTCTATTCGCTTAGAGACATTGTCTATTCCGTTGGAGACATTGCTCCAGTGATTGGGACATTATAAGCTCCAGGTTCCAAATTCAAAGCCCCAAATTCCAATTATGAAACTTGGGGCTTGGGACTTGAAATTTGGGATTTGTTTCTTTTCTTAATGCAGAAATTTATGCTGTTTCCGGTATAAGAAGAGTTTCAGCTTTAAATCAAAGGTGTTCCGCTCGATTTTATAGCAGGGATCATTTCCGAAATAGAGCCGCTCCAGTGGAAATCAGCTTGATGAGCGTCAATAACAGGTTCTATACCCCTGCCTGTTGAAGCAGAAATATCAAACTGGAAGTATGCCCTTGCATCACCCGGCAAATTAATTATTTTAACTTTCGATTTATGATTTGACTTTAAGATAGTCCATGTTTTTTCATCCCCGCTCCAGCGCAGGTTATAGCTGCAACCCGCACCGCCAACAGGACATTCAATAACCACATAACCGGGACCAACTTCCAGTATCTTGAAAATATGTTTATGACCTGTTCCATGTTCAGCCGGTTTCAGTCCGAAACGTTCCAGACCTGATATAACAGCCGATTCGTTATTGGGATATTTAAGGTTTAAGGCGCTTTCAATATAATGTACTACCACATCGGTGTACATCACTAACTTGGCTTCCTTACCTTTTTCGTCCTCGGTAAGCGAAGTGGATTTTGAAGTTTCTCTCGACACCGCATCAGTGTTTACAGCGCTTATCTGCGAATTATATGTGCCTATAGGCAAGGAAGCCGGAAGTCCGCTTGCCGGACAATCGGGGTCAATAGCCAACTGGTTAGCTATGGAAGTGCTGCTTCCTACTAAATCAAACCCTGCAAGTTCGTGGTAATGCCTAACACATTTTATCCACATTATTGATGATGCCATTTTATTTATTTAAGAATTAAGATTTAGAGGGGTTCTAATAATTATGAAATTCGTCATTGCGAAGGAGGAACGACTGAAGCAATCTCATTGATTTTTAGATTGCTTCACTACGTTCGCAATGACGTGCTTTGAATTTTTAGAAGTCCCCTTTAGAATTTGATTGTGCAATATTAGAAATAGTTTTTGAAATAACAAATAAAAAAATGAAAAATGTTAAATAGGTTAAAAAAAAGGTATATTTGCAGGGGAAATTATTGTTAAACCAAAATAAAACATTATGAAAAAGATAATTACTTTAGTAATGCTCGCCATTGCAGGCTTGAGCGTAAATGCACAAACTGCCTATATAACGAATTCCGGTGATAATACCGTATCCGTTATTAATGTTGCTACCAATACTGTTACGGCTACAATTCCAGTTGGTACTAGGCCTTATGGTGTATCTGTAAGCCCCGATGGAAGTAAAGTATATGTTACGAATTATGAGGTAATAGTACTACAGTAAGTGTAATAAACACTGCCACCAATACTGTTTCGGCTACAATTACAGTTGGTACTTATCCTATGGTGTATCTGTAAGCCCCGATGGAAGTAAGGTATATGTTGCGAATAATGGCGCTAATACAGTAAGTGTAATAAACACAGCTACCAATACTGTTTCGGCTACAATTCCAGTTGGTACTAGTCCTTATGGTGTATCTGTAAGCCCCGATGGAAGCAAAGTATATGTTACAAATTACAATGCTAATACAGTAAGTGTAATAAACACTGCTACCAATACTGTTTCGACTACAATTCAGTTGGTGCTAATCCTTATAGGTATATCTGTAAGCCCCGATGGAAGTAAGGTATATGTTGCGAATATATGGATAGTACAGTAAGTGTAATAAACACTGCTACAAATACTGTTTCGGCTACAATTCCGGTTGGTGCTTATCCTTTTGGTGTATCTGTAAGCCCCGATGGAAGTAAGGTATATGTTGCGAATATGGATGCTGGTACAGTAAGTGTAATAAACACTGCTACCAATACTGTTACGGCTACAATTCCTGTTGGTACAGATCCTTATGGTATATCTGTAAGCCCCGATGGAAGCAAGGTATATGTTGCGAATGATGGTGATAATACAGTAAGTGTAATAAACACCGCTACCAATACTGTTTCGGCTACAATTACAGTTGGTAATGATCCTGTTGCATTTGGAAATTTTATTTCCATTTATATCACATCCGGTATTGCCCCTCAAAGCATGGTATCGGCAATTTCGGTTTATCCCAACCCTGCTACCGATAATTTGCAAATACAAACGGCTTTACCAATAAAGGAAATAGAAATTACAGATATTACCGGAAGGCTGCTTTACACAACAACTGCTAAAACCATTAATTGCAGCAGCTTTGCAAGTGGCGTTTATTTTATAAAAGCTACAACTAGTGAAGGGGCTGTTGTTAAGAAATTCATTAAAGAATAACCAATATCCAACACTCAATGTCCAATGTTCAAGTGAAGCATTACTTGGTAATTGAGCGTTGTTTGTTGAATATTGATTATTGAAGAAGGAAAAGAAGTAAAGAAGTTTGTTAAAGAGTAGTGAGTACTGAGTAGTGAGTTAGGAGTAAAATTTAGGAATAGCAATACTCCCGTCTCCCAACTCATAACTCCCAACTATACGGTTAAGAAGTTTGTAAAGAATAACCAATATCCAATGTTCAAGTGAAGCATTACTTGGTAATTGAGCGTTGTTTGTTGAATATTGATTATTGAAGAAGGAAAAGAAGTAAAGAAGTTTGTTAAAGAATAACCAATATCCAACACTCAATGTCCAATGTTCAAGTGAAGCATTACTTGGTAATTGAGCGTTGTTTGTTGAATATTGATTATTGAAGAAGGAAAAGAAGTAAAGAAGTTTGTTAAAGAATAACCAATATCCAACACTCAATATCCAATGTTCAAGTGAAGCATTACTTGGTAATTGAGCGTTGTTTGTTGAATATTGATTATTGAAGAAGGAAAAGAAGTAAAGAAGTTTGTTAAAGAGTAGTGAGTACTGAGTAGTGAGTTAGGAGTAAAATTTAGGAATAGCAATACTCCCGTCTCCCAACTCATAACTCCCAACTATACGGTTAAGAAGTTTGTAAAAGAATAGAAATTCGTTGTCATTTGCTGCTGCGCAGCGTCATTAAGTCATTAGGTTGTCATTGAATGGCAATGAATGACTACTAATGACACGAAGTAAATTACAATAATGAAGCATCAACGTAAATCATTATTTTCAGTAGCCTGTGCCGATCTATCGGCATCATCAGCGTTTCTATTAAAGAACAATGAATATCGAATACTGAATGTAGAATTATGAAATAAAAACTTCATCATTCATTATTCCTTGTTCGTTATTCGATATTGGAAATTGAGAAAAATTCAACTTTAAGTACTTTTTTTACAGTTCAAAATATTATTTCCCCCCGATTCTTGACATTTTCTATTTAAGTATTATCTTTACAAAACAATTCTATTCATCATTTTGTAATAATTTTTTTACAAACCTTAACTATCACGTTATGAAGAAAACATTGCTATTATTGATTTCTCTGAGTTTTGCAGTCATGTTTGCCCATGCCCAGGATACCGTTAAAGCCAAGGGTATTGATGATCAGAAAGCAGAAAGATTATATAATGAAGGGATCAATTTTTTTGACAGCCAGAAATATCCCGATGCCCTTGCTAAATTCGATGAAGCCATTACCATAAAGCCCCAGTTCGAAAAAGCATATTTCAACAGGGGAACAGTGAAGTATGAAATGAAAGATTATAATGGCGCCATTGCTGATTTCGACAAATCGGTTGAAATAAACCCTTCAAACGATAAAGCCATGTTTAGCTGCGGACAGGCAAAGTATGCACTGGGCGATAAAACTGCCGCCATGCTTGAATACACCAAAGCAATTTCAGCTAACCCGTCGTATCCGCAAGCCTATTATTACCGCGGTGGTATTTATTTCGAGAATTCCGATTACAAGAAAGCCATTGATGATTTTTCGAAAGCCATCGAACTGAAACCCGATTATGCTTATGCCTATAACGACAGGGGCAGCGCAAAAAAGATGCTTGAAGATTATAACGGGGCAAAAGTTGATTATGAAAATGCTGTTAAAATAAACCCTCAGCTGGCATTTGCATTCGATAATCTTGGAAGCATCAGGAAAAAACTGGGAGATTTTAAAGGCGCATCCGACGAATACACAGCAGCTATCAAAATAGACCGCGATTATTATCTTGCCTATAACAACCGAGGAACTGTTAAAGTCGACCTCGAAGATTACACCGGCGCTGTGGAGGATTTTGATAAGGCCTTACTTATCAAGCCCGATTATGCTTATGCTTATAACAACAGGGGTAATGCAAAATATAAGCTTAAAGATTACAAGGGCGCTGTTGCCGATTACGATCAGGCTATAAAGCTAGATGCCAATTACGGGTTTGCTTACCTCAACCGTGGCATATCTAAAGAAATGCTCAGGGATGCCAAAGGCGCCTGCGAAGACTGGAAAAAGGCTTCATCACTCGGAGTTAGCAATGCCGAAACATATTCAAAGAATTGCAAATAATAGTTACCAAGAAACATTAATTAAATCATTAGTCGAACAAACATAAAAACAAATCATATGCACCGATCAAAATATCTGGTATTTATAGCTGTTTTATTCATCACTTGCAGGGTTTTTTCCCAGAATGTTGAATTCGAAAAGAAGAGTTTCCCGAATGACAGAAAAGGCTTGAAGGATGCCCTGAAAGAGCTTAAGGCCGGAGACGACCTGTATGATGATGCCATTGTTCCCAACAGCGGTAATTACACAATTGCTTTAGATCATTACCTGAAAGCACAGTTATTCAATCCAAATAATGCCGTGCTTAATTACAGGATAGGCAGGTGCTATCTTAACTCATACGATAAATCAAAAGCAGCAACCTATCTTGAAAGTGCGTTAAAGCTTAATCCGAAAGTTGACCCGAATTTGCATTACCAGTTAGGACTTGCTTACCACCTGAATTACCAGTTCGATGATGCCATTAAAGAGTTTACCGCATTTAAAGAATCATTGTCACCGGAAGATTTAAAGAAATATTCAAAAGATATAAATAAACAAATTGATGAATCAACTACGGCTAAAGAATTAGTAAAAACCCCTGTACGTGTTTTCATCGATAACATGGGTCCGAATATTAATTCCATTTTTCCCGATTATAGTCCTATCATCAATGCTGATGAATCAGTTATGTTTTTTACCTCCAGGAGAGAAGGAACTACGGGCGGAGAAAAAGCTCCCGATGATATGCAATATTATGAAGATATTTATATTTCATATAATAACAATGGCGTATGGAGCAAGGCTATTAACCCTGGCAGCCCTTTAAATACTAAAAGGAATGATGCTACAGTCGGACTATCTCCAGACGGACAAACACTGCTGGTTTATAAAGGAACGCGGGGTGGTGATATTTATCAGTGTAAACTGAATGGAAACCATTGGGGAAAGCCAAAAGCCTTACCAAAAACAATTAATAGCCGTTATCACGAATCAAGTGCAACCTTTGGACCGGATGGAAGAACCTTGTATTTTGTTAGTGACAGGCCCGGTGGTTATGGAGGCAGGGATATTTATATGTCGAAAATGAATGATAAGGGTAAATGGGGAGAAGCTGTTAACTTAGGTCCGACCATCAATACCGAGTATGATGAGGAAGGAGTATTCATGCATCCCGATGGCAAAACCCTGTACTTTAGTTCACAGGGACATAAAACTATGGGCGGCTATGATATCTTTAAATCAACTTTTGATAATGGAAAGTGGTCAGAACCTGAAAATTTAGGTTACCCTATTAATACTCCTGATAATGATCTTTTCTTCAGCATTTCCGGTAGTGGAACTCACGGTTACTATAGTTCTGCCATGACAGGTGGAGTTGGTGAAAAAGATATTTATATGATTACCTTTCTTGGTCCTGAAAAGCCGGTTATAAGTAATAACGAAGATAATCTGCTGGCAAGTCTCACCAAGCCGGTTAAAGAAACTGTTATTGAACCTACCTTAACAATTAAATCAAATAAATTAACGCTGCTAAAGGGAACTATTCTTGATGATGCATCTTCAAACCCTATCAAGGCAACGATTGATCTTACTGATAATGTGAAGAACGAAGTGATAGCCAGTTTCGAATCAAACAGTGCAACAGGAAAGTATCTGGTATCCCTTCCATCCGGAGTTAATTACGGAATAACTGTTAAGGCAGATGGATATTTGTTTCATTCTGAAAACTTCGATATTCCTGCTTCTACAGGGTATAATGAAATCACGAAAGATATCCGCATGAAGAAAATTGAAGTGGGTAATAAGATTGTACTGCGAAATATATTCTTTGATTTCGATAAATCTACTTTAAGGCCTGAATCTACAGCTGAATTAGATCGTCTCGCAAAAATGATGAATGATAATCCTTCCCTGAAGATTGAAATTTCAGGACATACTGATAATATTGGTGCTGCTGCATATAATAAGACACTTTCGGAAAATCGCGCTAAGTCGGTGGTTGATTATTTGATAAAGAATGGTATTAATTCCGGACGTTTAACTTATGCAGGTTATGGTTTCGATCAGCCTATCGCTCCTAACGATACAGAAGAAGGACGTCAACAAAACAGAAGAACAGAATTTAAAGTTATTAGCAAATAATGCTAATCAATTTGGTTTGATAGTGTAGTTACTTCTTCTCGATATTTACTGCTTTGGGGCGTTTCCCATCAATACTTATTTCAATTTCATAGCTTACAGCATCCTGCTCTTTTATTATATCATCCAAACCACTATGGTGAAAGAAAATATCTTCTTTTGTTTCATCATCAACAATAAAACCGTATCTTTTTCGGGGATTATAAAACTTTACTTTACCTGTTGCCATGAGCTTGCTTGCTTAAGAAAAATCGAATATTCCTTCTGATTCGGTAATTTTCACATACCACCCATGATTCTCAAAAATATCCGCTATCTGAATAAGGTTATTGCGGGTATATATTTTTTCATTATTTAGTACTTTATCAAAAGGGATTTGGATTATACCGTTTTCATACAGGTTGTCTTTACTTTCAAGTATAAATGCATTGATGGTTTCAACTTCTCTGGAATATAATATTTCCAGCAATTCTATTTTTTGAGTGATTTTTGTAGTTGGCCTCATGTTGGTTTATATGTAATTTTTTGAAATACTACTGTCAGTAAATATCTTTTTAAAATTCATTCGCTTCTGATATAAAATTACAAGGTGCTCAATCGGGTCAAATGAAATATCTCCTTTAATAACTCTTACTGGAAACCTATTTTTATTTGAGGCATCCTTTATTATCAAAGGATGCAGGGCTATATTTGTTGCCTTGAATTGTAAATGCTCGTTAATACGTATTGATGGTTTGCCATCCGGTTCCACTATTGACCTTGAATTGGTACAAAGCAGGGCAAATTTGTATCGCCTGTTTGATGAAAAATCAGTTTGAAAATGAATATTTAAAAACTCTCTTATTATACTTAAAGGCACTGTATGAGAAACCCTGAAATAATAAGCGCTCATTTCTTTTTGTTTCCGGTTTGCAATGGCAACTGCTTTTTCTTTGTTATCGGCCAGTATAAGCATTGGCAGCCAGTAATGCTGGTTAGTAAGGTCGAATTCAAACTCCACGGCAAATAAATTATTTGTATAGCCCGAACCATTGCATATTTCGCATGTTAACTTTGTTCCCCGTTTCTTTGAATGGTCAATCATCCCACCCGAATTCACAAAGCTTCCTAATCCTTTGCATTTGCAGCAAATCATTTTATCAATATCTTCCATTCTAATTTCTAAGTAATACGCAATTATTCCTTTATTTTTTCATTTCTTAATCCAGCTCTTTCCTTCAAAACATTTCGTTATCAAATGGCTGTTTTTATTTTACATCTTTAAAATCTACCACAATCCCGCCTGTCCAGCGTGCAATCAGGTTATAAATAATCGCTCCCAACCAGCCGCTTATTAAGCCTATCAGGGCATATACGATAGGGAAAATAATTATTGCCCAAAAGCCCAGTCCGCTGTAAAACGGGCAAAACTCTCTAAAACAAAATTCACATCTGTTAGGCGTAAAACTGAAGAATGCTGCAAAAATCCCTGAAAAAAAACCTATTATTGCCATTCCAAAAGCGAATACCTGCACGCATGAGCCAACACTTATTTTATAAATTTCCTTCATTTCTCCCCTTTCTCGTTTATCAGTAATACATTATTTAATGTTCTTTGCTTCTGTTTATACCTTTTCTTTTACTTTGTTATCAGCGAAGTAAAAAACAACTTCATAGATTATTTTGCCATACCTTTTTTTACCTTTAACACGCCCCCTTAGCTCCTAATAATTTTATGCTCGACAAATAGTTTTCGGCTGATTTTCTTGTGTCATACGTTTTACTAGGCCTTGTCATTGGTTACTTTTTATACTTATTATATATTTCAACCCTTACAGGGCAGGTGCATACTTCGGAGAAGCCGCCCATCTTATAATTACATTTGTTTTTCGCTACACCTCTTAAAACACAAATTTCATTATTAAGGGATATATATATTTCGCAACACAGGTGTTTACTATCGGCCAGGCAGGCGAACTTTTTATCGCACTTTGTTGCTTTGTCAATTATTTCACTGTCAATATCCACTATTATACCTTTTGCCTTTCCAGATACCGGCATTTACTTATCAATGAATGCTAATGTATTTTGAATATTTTCACTGTTAAGTGAATAATAAATACGCTTACCTTCTTTCCTGTGATTTACAACGCCATGCGTTTTCAATATATTTAAATGAAGGGATACCGCAGCCTGTTCTATTTTCAAGTTATTACCAATATCCGTGACACATAATTCAGCATCGCTATCTAATAAAGAAATTATTCTTAACCTTGTAGGATGAGCAATTGCTTTCAATTTGGCAGCATTTTTTTGCAGTTTTTTAATATCAATTTCACGAATAGCCATAAACGTTATTATTAATTTCTATTTGCTGTACCTCCTAAATTTAAACTGAGAGTATATATTAACAGCACCTCCTGTAAAAATTACAGTAATTACTGTAGCATTAAAACCCCTGCTTACCGCCCGCCGATGCACCATGAAGAACACCGGCAGCACCTGCCCGGGAAGCCATGAACACCCTGGGAGGTTAGGCGGCGCATGCAGAGTTTCCGATTACTAATAAAAAACTAATACTACTATATAAAGAACGGCAAACAAAATTTCATTTGTGAATGAGCGCACACTCATTAAATGAACAGGCAAATTTAATACTATTTTTAAAATAAGCAAATTAAATTAATGTTTTTTTTGATTTTTTTAATGACTGGAAATGAATTGATAATCGAACTAATTCTAAACAAGCGGTTAATTCTTCAAAAGTTCCTCATCAAACACCACTTTGTTCTCTTTTTTCTTAGTGGCAGCCAACCCGTTAACCAAAATATCGGCTATTTCGCCGGCCAGTTTCTTAACGGGTATTTTAGCCAGTTCCTTATCGCCCGATTCAACCATTGAAATATATCCAATGGTCATAGTATTCATCAGCAGGGCCAGGGTTGTAGTATTTACCTTGCGTATCTTCCCGGCTTTCTCCAACTGTTTAAATAAATCTATCCTCGATTTCCTTATCATTTCTATCTGCTCCTGAAAAAGCTTCTGCACAAAGGGGTCGCGGTCGGCTTCGTGCAGTAATAAGGTAAGGATAGAAAGGGTGGTATCCTGGTTAAATTGAAATGTCATGCTTGCTGTTAACAGCTTTGTTATATCGCCTGCATAATCGGGAAATTTTGTTATATTATCAGTTGTCCTGTCCCTTATTATATAAAACAGGTTTAACAAAATATCGCGTTTGTTTTTAAAGTAATTGTACAGTGTGCCTTCCGATACTTCGGCTTTTTCGGCTATCTTTTTTGTAGTGGCTTTTTCGTAACCATATTCCTTAAATACTTCTAATGCCGCATCGAGTATTTCTTTTTTCAAAAGCTCAGTCTGGCGTTCCCTGCGTGTTGGTTTGGTTGTTTTCATAGGTTGTTGAATTTATATTACTCAATAAATGAGCTATGATTCATAAATTGAAAAGTACGCGAAAATACTGAATTTTTCCTCCTTTGTCAAGAAGAAAATGAATTATTTTTAAAATGGCAGGCGGAAATAGTTGGTTTTAGGGCTAACGGGCACGGTTGTTTACCTGGTAATTATTCCGTTATTAAAGTATCATCATTACCCTGTGGTTGCTCGGGCTTATCATCCGGCAGGTGTTTCGGTTCATCGCCCCATGGGTTATTAGTACTATCATCCAATGAGCGTTCAAGCTTATCAAATCTTTCTGTCATTAGCTTTTCCTTGCGTTTTTTCACTTCATCCATGAACAGCGCGTAAAGTTCTTTATATTCCTTTTTTGATAAAGGAACAGTAAAATCAAGGTATTTAATAGATCTGCCATCACCCACATGTAATTCTACTACATTGTCTTTATAAAGGATAACCGCTTTTTCGTGCGAGTGCAAATATTTCAGACTTAAAATAGAATTGCGATGAGTAATAAGGCTTTTTACTATGCATAAAACCCTGTCTTTATCAAACAACGGTTTTTCTTTTTCTTTCCTACTCATAGTATTAAATTCAGTTTAATTACCTTCAACATATTTGAGCAAACGCAATACTATTACTTGGATATTTTAATAACTTTAAACTCTGTTCTTCTGTTCATCTGGTGTTCCTCGTCGGTACACTTAACGCATTTGTTAAGCAGCCTGGTTTTGCCGTATCCTTTAGCAGTAATTCGTTTTGGCTTCAATTCCATTTGAAATTATATAATTGGCAGCAGCATCGGCACGTTCCTGCGACAATTTATTATTTATAAAATCCGAGCCCCTCGAATCGGTATGCGAACTTAATTCGATGCTGATATTCGGGTTCTTTTTCAATATTTCTACTATCTTATCGAGTTCAACGGCAGCATCGGGCCTGATATCCCATTTGTTGAAATCATAATAAATATTATTAATAAGAATAGACTGATTTATCACAATTTTATTTAAGAATATTTCATTATTAATAGTATCAGCTAAAGGAATTACCTCGCTGGTTCTGCTATTAGCCAAAACGTTATTATTCATTCCATACGAAACAGTTTCAATGGTCAGGCTGTCGTCTCCCGCATTATATTTTGCTGTTATTTGTTTTGTCTGGGTATAATATCCATCTTTAACAACAGTAAATATATATGAATTATTGAAATTCAAATTAAAAGAAAATTTTCCTGTAGAATCAGATTTGAGCGAGTCTAATTTATTCTTTTCTTCATTTTTGATTCCAACACTTGCATCGCTTATCAATAAATTAACATGCTTTTCCACTTTCTCCAATATCTTTCCTGTGAAAACTAGTCTTTCAGCTTTCCTGGTAATCAAATCAACATAAACAGTATCCCCGTCAGTTCTTTTAACTTTAACAGTTTTCGATTTCGGATAATAACCGGTTTTCTTCATAGATACGACATACGTTGATGGCAGATCAATTAAATACGGCAAATCAATTACGTCAAAAACTTTCCCGTTTACTGAAGTCTTGGAATTATTATATTTAAGCTTATCATTGCTAATAGTTACTTGAACATTTTTAAGCTCAACCAACGAATTATCAGTTAACAATTCGAAGGTCTTTACAGAAAGAATACGTTTCTTGTTTTGAATAAGGGAGAAATTATAAATATCATCAGCACCGTTTCCTCCATCCCTGTTAGATGAAAAATATCCCGACTTTCCCGGATCCGTCATAAGTATTGAGAAATCATCTTTCGATGAATTAATAGGATAACCAAGGTTTACCGGTTTCGACCATTTATTTTTGCTGCCTTTGGCATAATATATATCTAAGCCCCCCATACCACTTGGGTTATCACTGGCAAAATAAAATGTGCCGTCTTTATCAACATAAGGAAAAACTTCTTTTCCTTCAGTATTGATAACATTTCCTGCATTTACAGGAGCGCCCCATTTCCCATTCGGTAAAGCTTCGCAATAATATATGTCATCGCCGCCAAAACCTCCAGGCATATCTGAAACAAAATATAATATCTTTCCGT
Organism: uncultured Bacteroidota bacterium; assembly: GCA_963831005.1. Taxonomy (GTDB): domain Bacteria; phylum Bacteroidota; class Bacteroidia; order Bacteroidales; family CG2-30-32-10; genus CAWHOW01. The sequence goes on along the minus strand of CAWHOW010000049.1, from coordinate 87,102 downwards.
CTGGTGATAAAGCAGGATGTCCTACCGAATACTGAGAATTATTGTAATCAAAAGGTTTAACATTTCCCCATTGACCATTATCATAAGTTGCAGAATAAATTTCCAGACGATTTTCGTATCCGCTTAGATCCCAGTTATTATGAAAATATGTAGGGTCGCTGTTAATAGGTTCTTCATTAACTCTGATCATTTTAGTGCGGGTAAAATAAATCATTTTATGTATGCTGTCATATGTGGCCTGCCCGTTATGATAGGATGAATTTAACGAATCTATTAAAAGAGGATCTGAAGAAAGCGTACCATCAATATTTCCATTTACTGAATAAAGTTTATAGTATGGGTTGCCAGTCCATTCACAAATAGTATTATTGCCCATTCCCTTAGTATATCTGTCGGATGTAAAAATAAACCCACTCCCAACTCTAATTAAACCGAATTCGGAATTTTTACTGTTTAATACGCTCACATTTTTAACGCCGTAAAATATAGAATCATCACTCATTTTGTTAATCGCATTCCGACAAGAAGCAACCCACTTTGTTACCTTTCCTTTATCTGTGGGTTCGCGTTCAATATATTTTAAAAATTCCTTCTTTGCTTCATCATACTTTCCATTCGACTTCAATAATTTTGCATAGGCAAGGATGTCTGCATTTGTGCTGGCTGAATCATTGGAAACTAATTTAGCCATCCAGCTTTCCGCTGATTTGGTATCTTCAACCATTGAATAACAATTGACCAAAGCCCTTATTTCTTCCGGCTTAGCTGGAGTTGTATTAAAACAATCTAAATATAGATCAATCGCTTTGGAATACTCATAATTTGCAGCCGCAGCTTGAGCTTTTTGTAACTTTGTCTGTGCCAAACAAAAGTTGCCAAACAAAAAAAGTATTAAAGTAAATGATATTTGCCAACTTGGTTTAAAAGATGTTTTCATATCAGAGAATAATTTATTTTAGAAGTTTCTTATATTATCCATTTTTTTCACGGGCACTTTACTAGGAATAAAATATCCAAGAGATATTTCATGGGTTGTATAACTTTGAAAAATAGAAGTAGTCATATTATACGCATATCCTACACGAAATTTTTCATTAACGTTATAATCCAACATTATTACAAAACCATCTCTGTCTTCAAGTGAATTTGACAAGGAACTATTTGCTAATAATTTTGAGCCAAACCTATAGGTCCCGCCAATCCAAAATCGCAAATCATAAAGGAAGAATACATTAATATCAATATTTGAGGGTGACTCATATGCATGTTTTAACAGGAAGCTTGGTTTTATTTTCAGCTTTGGCAAAACATCAAAAACATATCCGGTTGTGAGAAAATAGTTTCTGACTTCCTGTGTATAAAATGGATTGTTCTTAAACGCATTTGCCAATAAATCAGTGACTGATAAACCGGCATAAAAACGATCGCTGTAAAAAAACAATCCCGTTTTGGCATCCATTAAAAGTTTGCTCTCTAAAACTTTTGGTACTGCTGGATCATCTGGAGTCGCAGTAGTTAAATCTTTGCCATCAAGAGAATAATAAGACGCTCCTAAAGCAAGACCAAGAGATAATTTATACTTATCATTTATCCGCAACTTATATGCATAGCTCCCAAATAAACTTTGCTGTGACTGAGCTCCGATATTGTCGTTGATTATCTGCAAACCAAGACCCATTTTATCTCCAATTGGCCCGTCAATACTCACCGTTTGAGTTGAGGGAGAGCCGTCCACTCCAATCCATTGCTTGGAAAAAAAAGCATTTGCATTAATTATTTCTTTTGTGCCGGCATAAGCAGGGTTAATAACCAATTCATTAAATATGTATTGATTATACTGGGCATCTTGCTGGGCAAAGCAAGATGCAGCTACCAGTAAAAAGATCGAAATACTACAAATCCGTTTCATAAGTATTTTTTTTATTTTTTTATAATTAAATTATCTCACAATGGTAACATAACCTTTATATGAATTATCATCACCACACATATTTACTTTCAGATAATAAAAGTAAGTGCCATTGCTTAAATTACTTCCATCCCAGTTGTTTTGGTATCCTTTTACATGATATACTTCATTTCCCCATCTGTTAATTACAGTTAACTCATTATCAGGATATAGTTCAATATTCTTGATCACCCAAACGTCGTTTATACCATCACCATTGGGTGAAAATGTATTAACAATAGTAAGTGGTGCAATATCAGTACTTGCAACAACGGTTGCACTATTGATTTTCTCGCATCCGCTCAACGTTGAAACTGTTACAGTGTACGTATTGGGACACAAATCAAGAATTGAAGGAGTTATAGCTCCATTGCTCCATAAATATGTAGCTATTGGAATAGACCCGCTACTCTTATCAATTACAAGCACGCTTCCGTCGCAGGCGGCGCAACTACTTGTATTTGCGAAAGATATAGAATCTTCAGGTAATGGATTAACTGTTTCGTGATAAACAAACGGTACGGTATCGGCACATCCAAAACTATTCTCAAAATTAACACTTATGGACTGTGCTCCAGCGGTATCCCATGTTATTGTAATAGTGCTGTCCGATGTAGTACCACCTGCAGTTATAGTTCCTCCTGATGAAACTGTCCATATATAATTACTACCTGGTGTGTTGAATAAATGTTGTTCGTTGACCGGCGCAGATAGTATCTGGTCCTTTTATGCATTGGAACCGGCAATTTGTGAACAGCTATATTGTAAACTGTGGCTGCTGACAGCGGTACATCCAAAACTATTCGAATCATTAACACTTATTGTTTGCGCTCCCACTGTATTCCAGGTTACCGTTATACTGTTAGTTGCAGTTCCTGAAGTAATTATTCCTCCGGCCGAAATATTCCAAGTATAACCGATCATACCTGCCGGAGTTGTATATACATTTCCTGTACTTCCAACACATACAGAAGCTGGTCCTGAAATTATCGGTGTGGGCAAAGGATAAACTACTACGGTTATGCTGTCACAGTTTGATGAACCACAACTATTTGACCATGATGCATAATATGTAGTTGTTGAAGCAGGTGCTGGTATAGTCAATGGTGTACCTGACCCAACATATACGCCTATGCATGACCCGCTATACCAGTTTAGTATTGTTCCGCTTCCTCCTGCTGATGTTAAAATAATATTACCAACGGTTCCCTGGCAGAAGTTATTTGTATCTACGTTCGCCAAAGTTGGTGCTACAGGTAAAGGATCCACGATGACAATATAGCTGACAAATACTGTATCTGTACAACCATGTGAATCTATATAATTCACCCAGAGTGTATCCGTTCCGGGAACATTCCATGTAACGTTTACACTGTCTGTTCCGGTTCCTGCTATTATAGTACCTCCTGAAATTTTCCAGATATAACCGCTCTTACCAATATCCGTAGCATATATGTTTCCTGCTGTTCCGGCGCACACCGGACTTGGTCCTGTAATAGTCGGCACAGGCAATGAATAAACTTTTACGACATAAATGCTGGATGCCATTGCTGTACAACCATTCCTATTTGTATAATTTACCTTAACTGTATCGCTTCCTACGGTATTCCATGTTCACTGTTATAATGTTCTGTTACCTAGCCAGCTGTTATATTTCCTCCTATTACCGTCCAAGTATAACCACTCATTCCGGTATCTGTTTGATAAATATCACCAGTAGTACCATAACATGCTGTATCTATACCTGTTATAGATGGAACGGGTAATGGATTCACAATAATAATGGCGCTTCCATTCATTGTATCGCTACACCCCGTTATATCATCCGTTGCAATTACAATATATGTTCCTGGCAATGGATAATATCCAAAACATTTGGAAGAGCCACTTCCATTAATGCTCCTACTGTGATCCCGCATTTAATATCAAATTATATGTTACTCCCACTTGTGAGCTATCTAAACATATTTGTGCACTATCGCTTGCACATATAGTTGCACTACCGGTTACATTAAATTTAATTGGCAATGGATTTACTGTTACTAAATAAATGGCAGAAACAGTGTCAGTACAGCCATGGGTATCAATATAATTAACCTTTAATGTGTCTGTTCCTACGCTATCCCATTTTACAGTAATACTGTCTGTTCCCAGATCCTACAATTATATTTCCTCCTGAGATATACCATATATAACCACTCATTCCTGTATCTGTGGCATAAATATTTCCCGATGTTCCTACACAAACAGTGCTGGGGCCAGTTATTATCGGCACAGGCAATGGATAAACTTTTACAACATGAATCGTGGGTGACAATGCCTTACAACCGTTACTGTCCGTATAGTTTACCTTAACTGTATCGCTTCCTACAGTATTCCATGTAACAACTACCGAATCAGATGTTGCTGTTCCTCCTGCCGTAATTGTTCCCCCTATTACCGTCCACACATAACCAGTCATTCCGGTATCCGTTTTATAAATATCTCCTGTTGTTCCATAACATGCGGTATCTATTCCTGTTAAAGTTGGTATTGGTAATGGATTCACTATAATAATGACACTGCCATTCATGGTATCGCTACACATAGTTATATTGTCCGTTGCTACAACGATATATGTTCCTGGCAATGAATAATATCCAAAGCATTTGGGGAGGCCTGTTCCATTAATGTTTCCTTCTGATGGTCCCGCATTTAAAATTAAAGTATATGATACTCCCGGTTGTGAATTACTTAAACATATTTGTGCACTATCGCTTGCACATATAGTTGCACTACCGGTTACATTATATTTAATCGGCAATGGATTTACTGTTACTATATAAATGGTAGATACCGTGTCCGTACATCCATGCTTATTAATATAGTTTACCGTAACCATATCGCTTCCTGCCGTATTCCATGTTACTGTTATACTGTCTGTTCCCGATCCGGAAATTATGGATCCTCCTGATGAGACATACCAGTTATATCCGGTCATTCCTATATCGGTCGAATAAATATTTCCAGTTGTTCCTGCACAAACCGCACTGGAACCTGTTATTGTTGGCACGGGCAACGGGAAAACCTTTACTTTGAAAATAGTAGCAGTTGCTGCTTTACAACCATTGCTATCCGTATAGTTAACTTTAACCGTATCGTTTCCTATGGTATTCCATGTAACAACTACTGAATCAGATGTTGCTAATCCTCCTGCCGTAATTGTTCCTCCAATTACCGTCCACACATAATTAGTCATTCCGGTATCCGTTTTATAAATATCACCAATAGTACCATAACATGCTGTATCTATTCCCGTTATTGTTGGTATTGGTAATGGATTCACAATAATAATGGCGCTCCCATTCATGGTATCGTTACATCCGGTAGCACCATTTGATGCTACCACAATATATGTACCCAGCGAGGAATAATATCCGAAGGAAAATGGAGAGTTTGTTCCAACATGAGTTCCTACAATAGACCCAGGACCAAAATATATCAAATTATATGTCATGCCTGTTTGTGAACTATCTAAACCTATTAATGCACTATCGTTTGCACAAATAATACCTCCTCCGGTAACATTAAATACTGTTGGCACTGTATCTACAGTAACATTGTAAATAGTAGGTAAGGTATCTGTACATCCGTTTGAATCTGTATAAAATATATTAACCCACTGTGGTCCAGCAGTATTCCATGTTACGGTAATACTATCTGTCCATAATCCCGAGATAATACTTCCTCCTGCTGATGTACTCCATGTATATGCATTCATTGCTGTATCCGTCCCATAAATGACAGTCGAGCCTACACATACAGTATTTGGCCCTGTTATCACAGGCACAGGTAATGGATTTACTCTTACATAATATATTGCGAATGTTGAGTCGGTACATCCATTCGGATCTGTATAATTTACTCTTACAGTATCGTTCCCCGGAATAGTCCATTTTATGGTTATTGTATTGTCGGATGTTGATCCTCCGGCTGTTGTGTCACCACCAGTTGTAACACTCCATATATAGTTTGTCATTCCCGGATCTGTTGTATATGCATTTCCTGTTGACGCAACGCAAACCGATGCCGGCCCGGATAAAGATGGTACAGGCAATGGGTTCACTATTACTACTTTAACAGCACAGTTTGACGTATCGCAAGCATTTGCCCATGATGCAAAATATGCAGTTGTCGTTGTAGGTGCTGGTATTATCAATGGAGTGCCTGATCCAACATAGACCCCGCCTACGCACGAACCGCTATACCAGTTTAGCGTTGTACCGCTTCCGCCTATTGCTGTCAGAGTAATGGTAGCAACAGCTCCATAGCAAAAATTATTTGTATCAACTTTTACGGATGTTGGAGCAACTGCCAAAGGTGCTACGGTAACCAGATACATCGTAGCTACCGTATCACTACAGCCATGAATATCTGTATAATCAACCCATAATGTGTCAACTCCTGAAGTATTCCATGTAACAGATACTGTGTCTGTTCCCTGTCCTATATCTATTGTTCCCCCGGAAATACTCCAGACATAATCACTCATACCTGATTGTGTCCCATAAATATTTCCTGATGTTGCAGTACAAACCCCGGCTGGGCCAGTTATTGTTGGCACAGTTAAAGGGCGAACAAAAACTGAATCTATAAATGTATTCTGACAACCATTGGCATAAGTGTATGTTACACTTATTGCCTGTTTTCCTGAAATGGCCCATTTAACCAACACAGTGTCAGGTGATACGGTATCCGTTATTATTCCACCGGCTGAAGTATGCCAGATAAAACCAACCATTCCCGGTTGATTTGGCGTATAGTACTTATTACCGCCTATTCCGGCACACATAGTATCCGGACCCGTAATAGATAAAGGAGGTAAAGGAAAATTAGTAATCATGGCGCTATCGGCCATTTGAATGGAACAACCTGTAGCAGGATCAAATCCAATTACAGTATAAATACCCGGAATTGAATAAATTCCAAAAGTAATGGCAGCGCCTGTTCCATTAACAGTATCCAAATATGGCGGAATTCCGTTTAAAACAAGGATATAGGAAATTCCCACCTGGGAATTATCTAATCCAATAGTTATTCCGGTACTTGGACATATTAAGGTATCTCCCCCTGTAACATTATATACCAGAGGCAAGGGGCTAATACTCAGAACAACATCACTGCTGGCCGAACATCCATGAGCATCTGTTACTGTTACTGTATATGTAGCAGGGGCGGCAACACAAGCTGTGGGGTTGGAAATATTAATAAAGTTTAAGCCTGCTGCGGGGCTCCATGCATATGTATAAGCAGGCGTTCCACCGGAAGCTGTCGGGTGCCATCCTATAGTTACACAACTCCCGCTGCAAATAGTAGTATCGTCACCGGCATTGACTATTAGTTGTGGAAAAAGATTAATTTTTACCGAATCAACATCGGTACATCCTAAAGCATCTGTAACGGTTACGTAATAAGTCGTATTCACAGTTGGACAGACAAGTGAATCTGCAACATTTGAGGAAAATCCTGCTGGCGAACTGCTCCAGTTATACGTATATGGAGGCGTTCCGCCACTGCCAGTTGGTGCCCCTCCTATGGTAACACATGCAAGAGAACATATCTGTGTTGCTGCTCCTGCATGGGCAACTACAGGAGTGCTTACTGTTACAGTTGCAGAGGCGGAAGCAGTACAAGTGCCACCTTCAGTTACTGTGACCGTGTAAATTGTTGTTGCAGGCGGACAAACTACTATGGATATAGTATCTTTAGGCGTGCTGCTCCATTGAAAAAAATGCGCATAAGTACCCACTGTATCAACGGTTAATGTTGCACAACCGCCATGACATATAGTAGTATCATCTTTAATAACCGGGGCCATGGGTAGATTAACTGTTACACAGGACTCTGCACTACAACCATTTTTATCTGTTACCGTAACACAATAAATGGTAGGTATACCAGGTGTGGCTATAGGGTTTGAAATATTCGGGTTGCTAAGGCCTGCAATAGGGCTCCAACTGTATGTATATGGCGGTGTACCATTTCCGGTAATCACAACTGAAAGATGTGATTGGTTGCCAATACAAATAAAGCCTGGATTAGCCTTTGCTGTTGCAAAAACAGTTGAAACAGTAACTTTGACTTCTTTAGATTTAGAACAACCAGTACTGGTATCGTAAGCAGTGGCCCAATAATTAGTAGTGAAATTAGGGCAAGCATTATATGGAAGGCTAAAAGGGGAAGTGCCGTAGGTAGCTGCTTCGATAGTCCCACCCTCATTGCTCAAATACCAAACCAATAAATTTCCGCCTTGAGCTCCGGATGTGGAACAATTAAGATTAACACAACTTCCTTTACAAATTGTTTGATTCAAAGGGTAAGTTAATTGGGGTACTTTACCAACTACAACAATTATGGAATCCAACCCTGCAGGTCCACTTACACCTTGTGCCTGACAATAAACTTTATAAGTGCCATAAGAAGCTGAAGTAAATATTGCTATAGAATCATCTGCAGTTGGAACGGTTTGTCCAGACGGATCAATCCAGGTATATATATATGGTGCTGTACCTCCGGTAGCCCAGCCAACTAATGTCACATCATCGTCAATACCGCAAAGTATAACAGTATCTTGCGGAGGACCAACAAGAGGACCATTAACTCCGATAGTAACTACAACTTGAGCATGTATTAATGCAGCGAAGCAACATAGTAATAAGGTAAATAGTAATTTCTTCATAATATTAACATTTTAATAATTATGTTATTATCGAATTATATCAATAAATACTATAAATTTTAACATTAAACGGTTATTTGTTAACAAGGGTTACGCGATTGTTAATAAATCTTTGTAAAAATACAATAAACATTTTCTGATTGCAAATATATTTTAAAGTTTTTACTATAATAAAATATAACTTTCAGATTATTTGTTGGTTCGATTAAAACTAAAAATGTTAGTAATAATATTATTGTTAAAATTTAACAATAAGCAAGGTTTGCTATTGTTAACGAAGTGATGTTCTTTCAAAGGAAAGCGATGTTCCTTCAAAAGAAAGTGATGTTCTTTCAAAGGAAAGTGATGTTCCTTCAAAAGAAAGTGATGTTCTTTCAAAGGAAAGCGATGTTCTTTCAAAGGAAAGTGATATTAATAAGAATCGCTGCAACTAAAATCTGTAATCAGCGAACAGCTTTTTACTCTTATCCTGCCCAGTTTTCCCTGTCTAAGCTCCTGTAATGAATAGCTTCGGCAAGGTGTTCGGTTTTAATATCATCGCTGCTGTCCAGGTCGGCAATGGTACGCGCTACTTTAAGTATGCGGTCGTACGCACGGGCAGAAAGACTTAGTTTATCCATAGCAGTCTTTAGAAGATTTTGCCCCGTTTCGTCAATCTTGCAAATAGTTCTTAAAAGTTTAGAAGTTATCTGGGCATTACAGTAAATACCATCCATATTTTCATAACGTTTTTCCTGTATCAGTCTTGCAGTAACCACTCTTTCGCGGATAGTTGAACTCTTTTCAGCTTCACGTATACTTGATAATTCCTTAAAAGGAACAGGAGTTACCTCCACATGGATGTCAATCCTGTCTAAAAGTGGCCCTGAAATTTTGTTCAAATATTTCTGAACAATACCGGGAGCGCACACACAATCTTTTTCCGGATGATTGTAGTAGCCGCAGGGACAAGGATTCATTGAAGCAACAAGCATAAAACTGGCGGGATATTCCACACTATACTTTGAACGAGAAATTGTTACCATTCTCTCCTCAAGTGGCTGACGAAGCACTTCTAGAACAGTCCGTTTAAATTCGGGTAATTCGTCCAGGAAAAGAACGCCATTATGAGCCATTGAAATCTCACCGGGCTGAGGATTAGAACCACCGCCAACTAAAGCCACATCACTAATTGTATGATGGGGCGAACGAAACGGGCGAACTGAAACAAGCGAAGTGTTCCTTCCAATCTTTCCTGCAACCGAATGTATCTTGGTCGTTTCAAGGGCTTCATTAAGATTTAAGGGAGGAAGAATTGAAGGGAGCCGCTTGGCAAGCATTGTTTTTCCGGCACCCGGAGGACCAATTAGTATTACATTATGCCCACCGGCGGCGGCTATTTCAAGCGAACGCTTGATATTCTCCTGCCCTTTGACCTCCGAAAAATCAAATTCATATTCATTTAATCGTGAATAAAATTCCTTAGTAGTATCAACACTAATTGGTTCAATATCTGATTTATCATTAAAGAAATCAATCACTTCTATAATATTCTCCACGCCATAAACATCAAGACCGCTGACAATTGCGGCTTCCATTGCATTAGGTTTTGGAAGAATGAATCCTTTGAAATTCTCCTTTTTAGCCTGAATAGCAATAGGTAAAGCTCCTTTTATTGGCTGAAGACTTCCATCTAAAGAGAGTTCTCCCATAATGATATACTGCCCGATATTTTCAGCATTTATCTTACCATCTGCTGCAAGTATGCCAATAGCTATGGGAAGATCGTAGGAAGAACCTTCCTTACGGATGTCTGCGGGAGCCATGTTGATGGTAATCTTTTTACCCGGTATCTTATGGCCTATATTTTTTAATGCCGCTTCTATACGTTGGTGGCTTTCTTTTACCGCATTATCGGGTAATCCGACAAGGAAAAAAGCTACGCCACTATCTATATTGACTTCAATGGTGATAGTAGTGGCATTAACACCATGAACGCAGCCGCCGTAGGTTTTTACAAGCATATTATTGAAGTTTCATACATCAATTAACATGTAAAAATACATATAAATTGATTAAGTGCCGAGAACAATTGTTTTTGGGTCGAGAACAATTGTCTTTGGGCCGAGAACAATTGTCTTTGGGCCGAGAACAACTGTCTTTGGGACGAGCAATTTGGGACGAGAACAACTGTCTTTGGGCTGAGAACAATTGTCTTTGGGTCGAGAACAACTGTCTTTGGGCCGAGAACAACTGTCTTTGGGCCGAGAACAATTGTCTTTGGGCTGAGAACAATTGATTATGTGCTGAGAACGATTGTCTGTTGTGATGGAAATTATTTCCCTAACAGTTTTTTTATCTCGTTAAGCTTCATCAGGGCTTCAACAGGTGTAAGCGTATCGATATCAATGTTGAGGATATCCTGTTTTATCTGTTCTAGAAGAGGGTCGTTAAGCTGAATAAAGCTAAGTTGGAAATCTTTAAGTTGCTGGTTGCGTTTCGAAATTTCCTTTGCCTTTTTAGTAAGTTCTTCGCTGCTGTGCGATTTTTCAAGCTGAACAAGTATCTCGTTTGCCGTATCTATAACTTTTGAAGGCATGCCTGCCATTTTTGCCACATGTATCCCGAAACTATGCTCAGTTCCGCCGGGAACCAGCTTGCGAAGGAATATCACTTTATTATTTATTTCCTTTACGGAAACATGAAAATTCTTTATCCTTAGCATGGACGAAGCCATTTCATTCAATTCGTGATAATGGGTAGCGAACAATGTTTTTGCCCTGAAAAGAGGATGTTCGTGCAAGAATTCAGCAATAGCCCAGGCAATAGAAATACCATCATACGTACTTGTGCCTCGTCCAATTTCATCAAGAAGGATAAGGCTCCTGTCGGAAATATTGTTCAGGATGCTGGCGGTTTCGTTCATCTCGACCATGAAAGTAGATTCGCCCGAAGAAATATTATCAGATGCTCCAACACGGGTAAATATCTTGTCAACAAGACCGATGTTTGCACTTTCGGCAGGTACATAACTTCCCATTTGTGCAAGAAGAACTATCAAAGCTGTTTGCCTTAGCAATGCAGATTTTCCTGACATATTGGGGCCGGTAATGATGAGTATTTGTTGCTGCTCATTATCCAGATTGACATCATTTGAAATGTATTCCTCCCCTGTTGGCAGTTGCTGCTCAATAACAGGATGCCTTCCTTTTTTAATATCAACAACCAGCGATTCACTGATCTCAGGACGGCAATAATTATTCTTTTCTGCAACTGCAGCAAACGATAGAAGACAGTCGAGTCGTGCAATAAGCGATGCATTTAACTGAACAGGCTCAATATAATCCATCAATGAAAGCACCAATTCATTAAAAAGAGTCGTTTCTATTGCAAGTATCTTTTCTTCTGCACCGAGAATTTTTTCCTCATATTGCTTTAACTCCTCGGTGATATATCTTTCAGCATTTACAAGGGTTTGCTTACGCTGCCAGTCGGCAGGGACTTTATCCTTATGCGTGTTTGTGACTTCAAGATAATAGCCAAACACATTATTATAGGCTACTTTTAAAGACGAAATACCCGTGCGTTCAATTTCACGTTGCTGTATCTGAAGCAGGTAATCTTTTCCAGAGAAAGATAAGTTTCGCAATTCATCAAGGTCCTTGTTAACACCAGTATTGATAACATTTCCTTTTGCAACCAAAGCAGGAGGATCGGCATTTATCTCCTTCCCAATTTTCTCGCTGATTAAAGTGCAGGGATTTAATTGTTCGGCAATTTTTTTAAGTGCATCATCAGAGGCTTTGCTACATTCATTTTTAATAGGAACTATAGCATCCAAAGCTCTTTTCAATTGTATCACTTCACGAGGTGATATCTTCCCGACAGCAACTTTTGAAATTAGGCGTTCTATATCCCCTATAAATTTGATGTTCTGGCGCAGTAATTCTGAAAGTTTTTCATGCTTCAATAAGTAAGCAACTATATTCAGTCTTTCTTCAATGGGTAGTTTATCCTTAAGCGGAAGCAACATCCAGCGCTTCATCAGGCGGGAGCCCATAGGGGAAATAGACTGATCGATAACATCTATGAGTGTACGGGCATTTTCATTATTCGTATTCAGTAATTCAAGGTTGCGAATAGTAAACCTGTCGAGCCACACATAGCGATCTTCTTCGATACGGGCAATTTTATTGATATGCTGAATCTTGTCGTGCTGTGTTTCGGAAAGATAATGTAGGGAAGCACCTGCGGCAATAATGCCGTGTTCCATATTTTCAACACCAAAACCTTTAAGAGATATTGTGCCAAAATGTTTTGTCAGTATTTCGTATGAAAAGTCTTTAGTAAAAACCCAATCTTCAAAGGTGCTGGTAAAGAATTTCTCACCGAATAATTCCTGGAACTGGCGTAGTTTATTCTTTTGAACGATAACTTCACTTGGTCGAAAACTCTGAAGAAGCTTATCAATATATTCATTGCGTCCCTGTGCAATTAGAAATTCTCCTGTGGAGATATCTAGGAAAGAGACCCCTGTAATTTTGTTTTCAAGATGAATGCTTGCAAGGAAATTGTTTGTTTTATGGTCAAGAATTTTATCATTCAGTGATACACCGGGTGTAACAAGTTCGGTAACTCCTCTTTTTACAATCTTCTTAGCAAGCTTCGGGTCTTCAAGCTGGTCGCAGATAGCAACTCTATGTCCGGCATTAACTAATTTATGTAAATATGTATCGAGAGCGTGATATGGAAACCCTGCTAATTCGACAAACTGAGCAGCTCCGTTGGCCCTGCGCGTGAGAACAATTCCTAAAATACCTGATGTTTTAATGGCATCCTCGCCAAAAGTCTCATAGAAATCGCCAACCCTGAACAAAAGAAGCGCATCAGGATATTTAGCCTTAATAGCGAAATACTGCTTCATTAAGGGAGTTTCTACAACATTATTTTCTTTATTCTTGTCCAAATACTTATTATTGCAATTTTAATATTTGAAACAAATTTAGAAAATTATCATAGCATCAGTCATATTTTTTTAACATCGGGGAAATGAATATTTATGAGAAAGTTGAAATTATCTGAATTAAACAGGATTTCGGTTGAAGAGTTTAAACAGTCTTCTAAAACACCAATTATTATTATTCTCGACAATATCAGGAGCCTACATAATATTGGTTCCGTGTTTCGCACAGCAGATGCTTTCAGGCTTGAAGCTATATATTTATGTGGAATTACGGGAACCCCTCCAAATAAAGAAATACATAAATCTGCTCTTGGTGCTACCGAATCGGTAGATTGGAAATATTTTGAAAATACAATTGATGCAATATATAGTTTAAAAGAGAATAATTATAATATAATTGCTGTAGAGCAAGTAGAAGGCAGCATTGGCTTAGAGGAACTGTCGTTTCAGCCTTCCGAAAAAATCGCTTTAATATTTGGAAACGAAATTAACGGAGTGGATGAGAAATTAATAAGCCTTGCTAATAAATGTGTTGAAATCCCACAATTCGGGACCAAACATTCATTAAATATTTCTGTAAGTGTAGGGATAGTTGTTTGGGAAATTTTTAAAAAGATGTATGTAAAATAAGAGCTATTTGACTCGTGAAGGCATTAAAACATTTTACTATCCCTATTTTCATTCCTCAACTAGCTTGTCCGTTTCAGTGCGTTTACTGCAACCAGAGGAACATATCCGGTTGTCAGAGCAAGCCTTCGGATGAAGAAATAATTAAAATAATAGAACAGCATATTGCCACTATTCCAACCGTAGACAGCCTTATAGAAATTGGTTTCTTCGGGGGCAATTTTACCGGCATACCCATTAGCGAGCAGGAAAACTATTTAAGTCTCATTCAGCCCTATATTGAAAGGGGCACAGTTAAAGGCATTCGCTTATCAACGCGTCCAGATTATATTAACGAAACAGTGTTGCAACTGGTGAAAGCATATCATGTAAGTACTATTGAACTTGGCGCTCAGTCAATGGATGATGAAGTGTTGCAATTGACGGGAAGGGGGCATAATGCAGAAGAAATAGTTCGTGCAAGTGAACTGATAAAAGCAAAAGGGTTTTCTCTCGGGCTACAGATGATGCTTGGGTTGCCCGGAGATACATTGGATAAATCTATAGCAACTGCAAAAAAGATTTTGGCCCTTAAGGCCGATAATACACGCATTTATCCGACACTTGTAATTAAAGACACTGAGCTTGAATTATTGTTTAAAGAGAAGACGTACACACCTCTTTCGCTTGAACAAGCAGTGGAATGGGCAAAAGAAGTATATAAAATATTTGAAGAAACAAATGTAACTGTTTTGCGCATGGGCTTGCATCCTTCGGAAGGATTGATCTCCGGCGAATCGTTGATTGCCGGACCCTTTCATGTTTCTTTCGGCGAACTGGTAATGACAGCTCTTTGGAAAGATGTATTGTCGGAATTGTTGCACAAAGAAAAGAATGATGAGATCAGTATTTATGTTTCACCTGCACAGTTGAATTATGCTATAGGCTACAATGCATCGAATAAACAAATGCTTCTCTCTCATTTCAGAAAAGTGAAGTTTATTGCTGACAGTTCTATAGTAAACAGGAATTACCATGCTGATAATTGCGGATAACAGGATACCCTTAGAAGCAAAGAATAAGTTGGAAAAATACGGAGAACTTGTTCTGCTGAAAACCTCGGGAATAACAGAGAATAGTATTTCCGGTCATCCTGATATTTTCTTTTGCAATACTATAAAGGGATTGATTATTGCACCAAACCTGCCTCAACAGTACAAAGAAATCCTTCGTGATAAAAATGTTTCCTTTACCGAAGGCATGCTTCCCGTTGAGAAAACATATCCTGAAGCAGCCAGATACAATGCAGTAATTACAGAGCATTATTTAATTCACAGAACTGATATTACCGATACTGCTATTACAAATGCCTGCAAAGAACATGCTTCAATTAATGTAAAACAGGGATTCTCCCGATGCAGCCTGCTTCCATTGAAAAACGATCATTTTATAACATCTGATAATGGCATTTATAAAACACTTTTACAACATAACCTGAATGCTTTGCTGGTTACACCCGATGAAATTATCCTGCCTAATCATCCAAACGGCTTCTTTGGCGGAACATGCGGATTAAATGTGAATCAATTATTTATTCTAGGAGCGTTAAAGCATTATAAAGATGGTGAAAAAGTGAAATCCTTTGTCCGGTTATTAGGCTATGAGATAATTGAACTATATAACGGGCCATTGTTCGATGGAGGGAGTATAATATTTATTCCACAATGATATTATAAACCATCTCCCTTTCCATTTTTCTTCTGATTGTGTGTTTAATAGTAAGTGTTGTACGCCCTGTTTTTAAAGCTTTAAAGTAAAATATTCCTTTTCCTGAATCGGCCCCGGGCATTGCTTCTTTTAATCTTTCAGGATAATGATATTCCGTTTTTTCCTGGTAAATAATTAACACGGTAAGATCAGAAATATGGTATTCAGCAATCATACCAACAGAATCGAATGATTCGTATTCATAATAAAGAACATCATTTTCCTTAACTACAAGATCGGCAATCTCTTTATGTGCCGTTTTTTTAATTGTATTTGAAGCAACTGTAATTTTAATCACTTGATTTCTTTTTTTCAATCCATTTAATCGGATTTAACTTAATATAATTTTCAATGATTTCTTTTTCTTCTTTTGTATAAATAATCCTGTCGAAATAATTCTGTTGCCATTTAAATTCTGTATAACCTGCTTTTATTATTCTTTTTGTGGATTTCGATTTTACTTGATTTATCATAGAACCTATTGACCCTGCAATTAATTTGCGAAATTGAACTATAGGTTTTTCAATATTATCTGATATGTTTTTCTTGGTAATGATAATTACTCCATGAAAATGATCTGGCATAATTACATACCCACCTAATTTTACATTCTCCCTGACAGTCTCCGTTTTCAACCACTCCGCTTCTATTATTTTGCCAATTTCGGTAAGGTTTACTTTTCCATTTTTATCAATATCCGATAATAATAAATCTTTATTTTTTATACACATTGTAATAAAATACCCAGCAGGGGATGTGTAATCAAACCCTTTCTTCCTGTTCGATTCTATTCTGTATTTTCTTGTAATCGTGTATCCCAAATGTCGTAATTATTTGTTCAGATTCGCCTATGGCGAATCCCTTATGTGTTCTGTTCAGATTTGCCGTTGGCAAATCTCTTTTATGTCCTATTCAGATTCGCCGTTGGCGAATCTCTTTTTGCGTTTATATTTTTTCTTTTTATCTGGTACCGTCTTTGTGCGAAAACGTCCGTCATAATAGCCATCTTCCTTGCGCTTTTCACGTTCATCGGCTTCTATCAGTTTCTTTATTTTCGACTTCTTACTCATTTGTCTTTAATAAAAAAACCACCTCTTTGCTTGAGGCGGTTTTCAAAAGGATTCCTGTAATTATTTCTTTTCTTTCTCTGCAACTGATAATTCAAATTTATATTTTACCGAGAAGGCTTTCTGTACTTCAAGGAAATCGTTAACTGATTTATCCAACTCATCATCTATCTTTTTCGAAAGGTCCATTCTTTTGTTATCATCATCCTGCGAATAAAGGGAATCAGGCATTTTTGAAATCCTTATCATTTCCGGATATTCATTTGTTGCTACAGTTTTATATGTTGCAAGAACTTTCGCAACCGCATCTTTCATATCTGTTTTGCCGTCAAATTTGCCAATCTTTTCAAGAGTATCACTTGCCTTATCTATTTGCGCTAACAGTTCCTTGTACAAAGGGTCGATCTTATCATTAGCATTCTTCTGCAATGCATCAATTAAGGCTGATTCTTTTTCAAAAACTTTTGTCTGCTGTCCAACAAGCAAATCATTATACTTTATTGCATCGTCCGAAGTAGGTCCGCAGGAAATTAGCATTGTCATTATAAACAACAAACTGAAAACAGGAATTATTTTTTTCATGATAGTATTATTAAATGTATACATAAATATTACAAGACAAAAATAAATAAATATTATGAAAGGCTGTTTATTATTAATTTAAACTCATCAAAAACCATTAACAGAAAAGCGTTTCTCAACCCAGACCTTCATACTGATTTATGCTGCTGCTATATTTTTTGTAATTTTGCATGTAATGAAAGGCTCGTCGAAAGATATAGAAATAATGTCTCCTGTCGGTTCGTACGAATCGCTTATTGCAGCAATACAGGGTAAAGCTGATGCCGTATATTTTGGAATAGGACAGCTTAACATGCGCTCCCGCTCTTCAAACAACTTTACATTAGAAGATCTGCGCGAGATTTCATCTATCTGCAAAGAGAAAAACATTAAAACATATCTTACCCTTAATACCATTATTTATGACGGTGAAGTGGATTTGATGAAATCGATTGTTGACGCAGCAAAAGAAAATAACATTACAGCCATTATTGCTTCCGACATGTCAGTCATAACGTATGCAAAGAAAGCAGGGATGGAAGTTCACATGTCAACACAGTGCAATATTACAAACATAGAAGCAGTTAAGTATTATTCGCAATTTGCAGATGTTATAGTAACAGCTAGGGAGCTTTCGCTGAAACAGGTTGCTGAAATAGTTAAGTCAATTGAAAAAGAACAGATCAAAGGACCTTCGGGAAACCTAATAAAGATAGAAGTGTTTGTGCATGGCGCTTTATGTATGGCTATATCGGGAAAATGTTATCTGAGTCTTGACAACATGAATTATTCTGCTAATCGTGGAGCATGCCTACAGCTTTGCAGAAGATCATATCTTGTTAAAGACAAAGAAGAAGGATATGAACTTGAAGTTGATAAGGAATATATTATGTCGCCAAAAGACCTTTGTACCATTGGTTTTCTTGATAAAATAATACAGGCAGGAGTTTGCGTACTTAAAATAGAAGGACGGGGACGTTCACCGGAATATGTAAAAACTGTTACAGCCTGTTACCGAGAAGCAGTTGATGCTGTTTTTGATGAAACATATACTAAAGAAAAGATCGATGAGTGGATGTTGCGACTTGGTTCTGTTTATAATCGTGGATTCTGGGATGGTTATTATCTGGGAAGAAAAACAGGTGAATGGGCGGAGCAATATGGTTCGCGCACAACGAAAACAAAAGTGTATGTGGGCAAAGTGACTAACTATTTTTCTAAATTGAATGTTGCAGAAATAAAAATAGAGACAAACGAACTAAGCGTTGCAGATGATATATTAGTAATAGGTCCAACAACAGGTGTTGCAGAAATAAAGGTTTCTGAGATTCGCATTGCCCTGGAAAAATCTCAATCTGCAGTAAAAGGCGTTGTTTGCTCCATTCCCATAACAGAACTTGTAAGGAGAAACGATAAGGTATATAAACTTGTGGATTCAGAACAGGAATTAAAAAAGCCCTGATAAATCAGGGCTTTTTTAATTTATCTTTTTTGTACAACCAATTGCTTAGTGTCAATCAATTTTCCATTTGACGAATAGACTATCACGGTGTACATTCCATTACTGAATGGCGAAACATCCACTTTAAAATCATTAGAGCCTTTAAGCAGGTTACAATTCTTAATACATATTTTCTGACCAAGATAATTTATGATCTCTATAGTGGCATTGTTATCTTCGGAAGCAACCACAGAACATGTTACTTCGTCAATTGCCGGATTTGGTTTCAACACAAAATAATCTGTGGCATTCGAATTACATGAAACTGCGACTGGATTAAAAGTGTTCGAAACGCCGTTGAAATCTGTTTGTTTTAACCTGTAATAAGAAACAGTAGAAGAAGGCGCATCATCATTAACATTATAATTAATCAGATCATTACTGTTGCCTGCTCCTTTAACTACAGTAACAATTTCCCACGTTTCTCCATCCTTGCTGCGCTCAATTGTAAAATAATCATTATTAGTTTCACTGGCGGTTGACCAATTAATATTTACTGTTTGATTCAATGTATTGCAATCGGCTGTAAAGGATAATAAATTTATAGGTAAAATTGTTGTTCCTACACTTGTACATGCATTAGTAAAATATTGAGATGGTGCCAAAGGATTGCCACTTGTTGCATTAGAGCTTGTTGCAATATCATAAGATATTTCATCGCCGGGTGTGTCATCAGGGCTCCAAGCCTGACCACTGGTTCCTGGGTTATACTGGTAATACCAAGTAGTGTTAACACTTGTATTGTCAGTTATGGATGTTCCAAAATACCTGATCCCGCTGGCTGTATTTGCAAAATTTCCGGTTCGTCCACCTTCTTCATGAGCACAACATGTCCAATAAGGGCTGATTGAAAAAAGCACATAAATATAAGGACAAATACCACACAAACTATTAAAGTTGTAAGGATAATTTGGCGATTGGCTTGTTATCAAAAATATCGAATTTGCAGGTATGGTACCTGCAGTTAAAGCATCTATAAATAAAGTGTGGCCGCAACCAGCTGTAGTATTTAAAAGTGCACAATATCCTACGGGATCCGAAACATAGGAACTTGAATAATTCTCCCAGTCACCACTTCCAATAGTTGAACCATAATATAAAGCAATATTAGCGGCGGCTGTAGCGCTGTTGGTAACAGGGATGGGTGTTGGGCCGGAGTTGAAAATACACATTTCATTACTGCCTTCTTCCAGACTTTCATCTGCTGCACAACCGGTCCCTGTTTTACAGGAATTAATAACAAAACCGGTCAATTGGGGATGTGGGTAACCATTCATGGTTTGACAAGTGGTGGTTGTAGCACTCCCTGTCAAAGCAGTAAGATCATAACAAGTACCCGTTGTATTATACTCATAAACCTCAAAATAATACGTTGTACCCCCAGTAAGTCCTGTAATGGCTATATTTCCAGTAGGTGTTGAAATACCCGCTGCAGTTCCATTATACACACAATACCCACCTCCCACTGCTGTTCCGCTTCCATAAGTGGCGCTTGCTGAGTACGTAGTTCCGCAGGTGGGAGCAGTAGGCGCAGAACCCGCTTTGCAAATAACCAGTACATCATTTCCATTTCCTCTTGTAAAAGCATAATTCATTGAATTTGTAGTTACGGTATTGGTGCTAAATCCGCTTGCCTGTGTTGTTGGAGCTGAACAGGGAGCTGATACGGGAACTAATTCGCCACTGGCGGTAAGCATAGCTCCTGTATAACCAGTAAAACTGATTTGTGCCAATTGACCAGCAGTTAAAGTACCTGCAGCGCCTCCGAAAAATATTCTTCCTCCGGTACCGGGTCCGGTAGTAGCAGTACCAGTCCACCCGGTAATAGTTAAAGTTTTGCCGCCAGTCCATGTAGCATCACCACTATTTGAACTGCTATTTGCAAATGCCAAAGTACTTGTTCCTGCTCCAAGAGCAATGGTAGAATTATCTGTAAGTCCTAATGTGCCTAATCCTGCCTGCCCATAAGTTGCCGAACCGCTTAGGATACCGCCATTTAAAATTACATTTTTGCCAGAAGGCAATGTATTTGTTGCGCCTAAAGCCAGTGTTCCTGAAGTAATGATTGTTTTTCCGGAATATGAATTTGCTCCTGAAAGTGTTAGAGTACCGGCGCCTGTTTTAGTTAAACTGAAAGCGCCCAAAATAACCCCGCCAACTGTAAGTGTATTTGAAGAAATGGTAACTGTGCGGCTGGCGCTCATTGAAACTACTCCTGTCCCCAAATTAAGGTTTTGGCTACCTGTGAAAGTAAAGTCACCACCCCATGTCTGAGGATAATTAACAGTAGTAATTGACCCCGCAGTAGTATTGTCAATAGTACCTCCATTTATTATGAATGTTCCTGCAATAGTACCAAGTGCACTGGCATTGTTTATATTAAGCGTTCCTGCACTTAGGGTTGTACCTCCGGTATAAGTATTTGCTCCGCTAAGTGTTAATGCCCCGCTTCCTGCTTTCGTCAGTCTGAAGGTTGCACCGCTTATAATACCTCCAGTGGTGAGCGTGCCTGAGCTGACAGTTACCTGACGTGCGGCATTCATGGCAACAGCGCCAGTGCCTATATTTAAGGCATTTGTGCCTGTAAAGGTAAAGTCACCATTCCAGTTTTGCACATTATTATTGCTTAACGTGATTGCACTGCCGCTTGTATTGTCTATCGTGCCGGTAGTAATAGTGAACGTACCTGTGCCAATTGCCGTAGCGTTATTAATGTCGAGCGTCCCTGAACTTAAAGTTGTTGTTCCTGTATAAGTGTTTGCCCCGCTTAAAATACTTGTTCCCGTAGTATTACTAATACCTCCTGTTCCGCTGATAATGCCTGATAAAGTAAGAGAATAAGCAGCAGAAACAGGGGCCAGCGTAAGGGTATTTGCACCAAGCGCAATGGGCGCTGTTAAAGCGCCTGTTGAACCACTTGTATTAAAAGTATTATTGGCCGCATTTATTAAAACATTAAATGGTACAACACTGATGGAGCTTGGAATGGTTGCAACACCACCACCACCGGTTGTGGTATTAAAATTAGCACTATAGCTACCGGCTGCAGGCCATGCTTTGGTAGCGCCACTAGCTGTGGAAGTACCCCAGGGCGTACCTGTTGTCCATGCTCCGGTATAATTACCGGTTGTACCTCCCCAATAGTAGTTGGTAGTAGGAGGGCATCCCATTGCAAGGTAGCCTAAGCTGTTGGCTGTTACATTGGAATTATTTATGGAAGTACCACTTGGAGTACCACCGATAGAACCATAAGATAGAGCTGCATTGTTAGAACTTCTTCCAATTAATGCAAAACTTCCAAGAGCTGTCTGGCGTGTAAGAGAAACGGAGCCGCTTGTATAATTTGCGGGGACCGAAGCTGAAGTTAACCAATATTCAGTAGAACTTACGTTTGTTATAGTTGAGCCATCAGCTGTTCCTGTAGGGCCTGTACCATATGCCTGCGCTGTAATTATAGGCCCTGTGGCTGCTGTAGTAAGTGTTGTATATGATATTGGCAAATAAGTCCCGCCTGCGCCCAACGGAAAAGTATATACTGATGCTGATGCTGATAAACCTGCAGGCAAAACCCAAATTAAAGGTCCGTCAACAAATGAAGTGGTTGAGCCACCTGAAACTCCGCTTGTTGCCGTGTTTGAAATTGTTAATGAATGGGCTGCAGTAGTTGTAAGAATCCCGGATGTTAATGTTAAAGCAGTATTAACAGTGGTAGGGGCATTTAATGTTACACCATAGCCTCCTGAAGATTCGATAGTTAAATTTTTTAACGCAGTAGTAGAAGTAGCATTAGGGACACATTCAGTTCCTGTAGTAATATTTGCAGCAAAATTATCATAATCTAAATTATAATTAGTCAAAGACAATTGAAGAGATGTAAATGATAATGTGCCTGCTGACCTGTAAATAGTTGACCCCGCACCCATAGTCAAAGTGCCACCGTATGCAAGAGTACCGGCTTGCAGGGTTAATGTTCCATTTATTGTTTTGGCAGCATCTGTTGTAATAGTACCGCTTGAATTAACTGTAACATTATAAGGAGGATAGAGTGCTGCAGCAGCAGGCCATAAAGCTACTACAGAAGTACAAGAACCTCCTGAAAAAACAAGATTGCTGCCCGTGGCTGCATATACTATACAAGGAAAAGTAGGGTTAGCAAAAGTGCCCTGATAAAAGTTACAGGTACCACCATTACCAATTGTTATATCACCATCACCATTATACGTCCAAATGCAACCGGCTGCAGTAGTTACATTATTAATATATAATGTACCATTAATTACTAAATATGCATCTGCGGTAGTTCCAAGATCAAGAACATTATAAGCATACGAAGAATATGTATTATTACAGGACAATGCCCCCCCTGCATCCACAGTCATAGTAACCCCATTAGCAATTATGAGTTCACCGCACCAATTTGTTCCATTTGAAAAAGCATACCAATATCCTCCATTCATAACTTCTGTTGTCCCTTCTAATAATACATATTTTCCAAAATCATCAAATTCTCCAGTTCCGCTAACTGTTGTTGTCCCACTAATAATTAATCCATAATTTATGGTTGTATAAAGTAATGTTCCATTTAAAGTTAAAGAATTAATTGTAACATCAGCACCTACTGCATCATCAAGAGTTACGACTGCACCACTAACAATGTTCACATTGCATGTACTGGTAGGTACTACCCCGCCAACCCATGTGGATGTGGCGCTCCAGAGTCCACCTGTAGCTGTGCTTGTAATAGCACACGTAGCGATTGTTTGTAAGCCACCTGCCGTAGTTGAACCTGATTTTGATCCCGAACTAAAAGTAAAGTTAGCAGTAGTAAGAGCATTTACATTAATAGTATGACCAGCGGTAGCTCCTGCCGCAATATCTGCTGTTATATAAATATAACCGGTTGTTCCGTTATAAATGGTTTGAGAAGTAAAGGCAGGAAATGTTTTTGTTCCTGCTACGCCAGGTGTTGTATAAGTACTTAAAAGAGTAGAACCGCCTGCGCTGAAAGTGCTGCTGTTTGAATACCATACTTTAAGATTGGTAATATCAGCAGAAGCATATGACCCGGCTGTAGTGCATGTCATACCTGTAAGTATGGCAAAGCCGGTAGCTACACCCAATTGTGATTGATGCAAAATAACATTGGTTGCTCCCTTAGCAACATATCCTGCAACAACCTGGTAATCATTATCCGGAGCACCATTATCTGCAAGAGTAATAACCGGAGCGGAAGCAGCACTAAAAGTCTGTGTTCCTCCTATCGTTGTTGAACCTGATACTGATCCAGAACTAAAAGTAAAGTTACCGGTAGTTAGAGCATTTACATTAATAGCGTGTCCAACTGTAGCTCCTGTTGCAATATCCGCGGTGATATAAATAAATCCTGTTGTTCCGCTGTTAATGATTTGAGAAGCAAAGGAGGGAAATGTTTTAGCCCCTGCTGCGCCTGGTGTGGTATAAGTACTTAAAAGAGTAGAACCGCCTGTGCTGAAAGTGCTGCTGTTTGAATACCAAACTTTAAGATTGATAACATCTGCCGAAATATAATTTCCTGCTGTAGTACACGTCATACCAGTAAGTGTAGCATTGGCAGTAGTTACAGTCAATTGTGATTGATGCAAAACAACATTGAGTGTTCCCTGTGCAACACTTGCTGCAGTAACCTGTGGGGCGTTATCTGCAATAGTGATAACCGGTGTGGGAGCAGCAGTAAATGTTTGCGCGCCACCGGCCGAAATACTACCTGAAGTAGAAACTGCAACAGGGCTAAAGGTGATTGTTGGCGACGCCGCAATATTGATAGTTTTTCCTGCAGTGGCTGTCCCGGCTATATCGGCAAGTACCCAAAAATAACCTGTGGTACCACTATTAATAGTAGTTGATAAACCCGAGAAGGTAACCGTGCCACCGGAAGCAACACCGGAAGCTACCGTAGTGCCTATTTGAGATGCACCACTTAAACTGTTGCTGGTATTGTAATAGAGTTTATAATTCACTACATCAGTAATAGCCGTGTATGAACCTGCGGTAGTTACTGCTATTGAAGATAGTATGCCATTATTAACGGTAATTGCCGTATTAAAAGCGGAAAGCACGTTGGTAGAAGTAGAGTTGTTGCTGGTAGAACCTATATAAACATTACCTGCCGCAACTGCCGGACTGGCAGAAGCGAGGGCAACCGTTGGACCGGTGGGGGCAGCAGTATATGTAATTGCATAACTTTGTATATACAAACTATTCGCTGTTGCGTTAATTGTAATAACAACACTTTCACCCAATCCTATTAGATAAGGCGTGATTGCTGGCAATATATCTACATAGGTTGGGCTACCACTCCATGAGCCATACCAGGATGCTGTATTAAATCCAGCAGTTGAGATAGAAGCAATAGTTGTAACGCCTGCTATGGCACTTAAATTGCCAGAGCCACCACTGGCGTTTGAACCCATGCTTAAATCAATACTGGTAATGGTACATCCTGTATAACCAGTTAGAGTCAATGTTGTTGAATTTCCACTTGTCATTTTACCTGCCGTAGTGTATGTCTGAGAATATGTTGAACTAGACCCCCCGGGAGCACTTCCGGAGGTGCTTACAGTTGATGTTGAAGTGATTGTATAGGTTGCAGTTTGCCCCCACCCCTTATCACCTAAGGCAAGCATTGTAAATAATAAACCAAGAAATATGTAAAGTTTTTTCATAAAGATCCTTCTATGATGGGGGCTTTTATTGGCAGGGTAAAGGTAATTCATCAATGTTATATTAATATTTTGTGTGTATTAATTAATCGTGAAATGTTTTTAACATACACTTTGCCTTGTAAAAATACAACATTAATAAGGTGTTGTCAATTAAATCGATTAAGTTTTTCTTGCTTTTAGACATACAGGCATATAAATAGGACTAAACTCGACCAAAAACTGATATTTGTTTCATTTCTGTTACATATCTGTTAACTAAACTTAATTCGCTGAAATAAAAGCCGAAACGAATGAATTCAGTGTTGCAGAAATAACAGTTTCAGTGATCCGTATTTCTTTGGGGAAAACTCAATCTGCAATAAAAGGGGTTGTTTGTTCCATTCCATTAACAGAAATTGTAAGCAGAAACAATAATGCGTATAAACTTGTTGATTTTGAAACAGTTGTTTAAGTTGGTGCAAGTATTGTAATACATGGTGCAAGTGTTATAATAGTTGGTGCAATTTGCCTGAAAAAAAGTGATAATCTTACAAATAATAGTAAGATTGCTGAGAAGGATATTGCTTCAGCAGAATTTGAATTTTTAGAGTATGATAGATAATCTCAGCAAGGTACAATTGATGCAAGTTCTATAACAATAAGGCTTGAAATTTTACAAAGGTATATGCGTATTTAAAACTAAAGGTAATAGGCGTTTGATTTCAATTGAAGTAAAGAAGCTTGTAAAAGAATAGTTCTGTTTTTATAACTATCCTTTTTTCAAGGTAAAAGCAAAGGTGGTTCCTATTCCCACCGTGCTGCGCACATTAATGGTTTGCCTGTGTGCTTCAATAATGTGTTTTACTATGGCAAGCCCCAGTCCTGTGCCACCCTGTTCGCGCGATCTGCCTTTATCAGTACGGTAGAAGCGTTCAAACAAGCGGGGAATATCCTGTTGGGCAACACCAATGCCATTATCTGTTACTTCAATTAACAGGTTTTCGTCCATGTCGAAGAAGCTAACTTTTGTTTTTCCATTTTCAATGCCGTATTTTATGGAGTTGTCAATCAAATTAATAACCACCTGCCTTATCTTTTCCTTGTCGGCGTTTACAAATACAGGCTTATCATAATGCTTGTCGAAATGGAATTTAGTGTTTTTCTTTTCCGAATTCAGTTCAAGAAATTCAAAAACTTCTTTTACAAGCACTACCATATCAAAACGAGAATATACTGGTTTAAATTCACCTGATTCTAATTTCGAAATAACTTCCAGGTCTTCCACTATATGTATCATGCGGTTAATGCTTTTTTCCGTGCGGAGCAGGTATTCACGGTTAATTCCCGCATCATCAATGCCACCGTCGAGCAAGGTAAGCACATATCCCTGTATGTTAAAGATAGGTGTTTTCAGCTCGTGCGAAACATTGCCAAGAAACTCCCTCCTGTAAACTTCAAGTTTTTTCAGTTCTTCAATCTCCTCTTTCTTATCTTCAGCCCATTTTATTACCTGCTGATTTACCGAAGCTATCATGTCACCGCCCGGTTCGGGTTGCTTATTATCTTTGCCTTTTGGAGCCTTCAGGTTGAAAATGGTTTTATAAATGGGTCTTATTTTATCGTAAATATATTTCTTAAGCACAAAACGTATGATGAAATAAGAAAATAAAAATAAGGCCGCTGAAGACAGCAACAGAAACAACCAAAATATTTTATTAAAAAAATAAAATGTAGTGCCCGTAAAGAATACTATATAAAAGACAGTTATGATAAGGGATACGACACCGGAAAGATTACCCGTTTTCAGACTCTTCATTGAGGTTAAATATCGAATTTATAACCAACTCCTTTTATTGTTTTGATATTATCTATTTCGAGTTTTTCGCGGATCTTGCGCACATGGACATCTATCGTTCTGTCGCCAACAATAACCTTTCCCCATATATTCGAATATATTTCTTCCCTGGTAAAAACCTTGTTGACCTTAGAGACCAACAACCACAGCAATTCAAATTCTTTACGTGGAAGGATGATCTCTTTTCCATTATTTATTACCATATACCGTTCCCTGTCAATAACCAGTCCGGCAACAGTAACTCTATCACCAGTTTCTTCTTCAGTGGAAAAACGCCTTAGCAATGCTTTTACCCTGCTGATAAATACACGTGGCTTAATGGGCTTTGCAATATAATCATCAGCGCCTGCATCAAAACCTGCAATCTGCGAATAGTCTTCATTACGTGCCGTGAGAAAAGCTATGATGGATTTATTCAGAGATGGCATTTGTTTCATTTCCCTGCATGTTTCCACTCCGTCCATTTCGGGCATCATCACATCTAATATAATAAGGTGTGGTTTGGTTTCGGCAGCAATTTTAAGGGCATCCTTGCCGTTACCCGCTTTATACACGTTGTATCCCTCCTTAGTAAGATTATATCCAAGAAATTCGAGGATATCAGGTTCGTCATCAACCAGCAGAATTTTATATTCGTTGTTTTCCATTTGTAAATTGATTCTAAACAAAAATACACAATTTTGTTATTTAAAATCAATGTTTCGGATTATACCATCGATATTAAGAATAACTTAAGGATAGCTTAATGTTAAGTTAAACTAAAATGATTTTTTATTACGTTTGCAGGAGGAACCCAGATTTCTTATAATTTAATCCCTCATGAAATAGCCATGAGCAAAAAAGTTCACAACAGCACTGCCTACAGTCAGTCAGAGGAGTCCCACTTTCCTTCGAGACGTTTCACTCCTCAGGATGACGCGGGACGTCTCGAAGACAAGGCAGGCACCTGTACTTTAAAAAACAAAAAAATACACAGATGAAAAGGAATCACTTTATTTACATTTTACTTGTACTTTTTCTATTTACTTTTCCCTCATGCCTTGCTTCGAGAAAATATTTTGAAGATGACAGGGTAACTTCGCCTCCCGATTACTCACAGGAAAAATACTGGGCAGCGCTTCCAACAAAAAAGGACAGTGCCGATGCAGTGCCATATAGTTCGGGGTTAAAAGACGGGCAAGCCGATGCAAAAGCCGATGTGTTTTTTATTTATCCAACCATTTACCTTGCAGGCAGAGACTGGAATGCAGATGTCAACGATAAAAAACTGAACAGGAGAATTGACAAGACCACCATCCGTCAACAGGCAAGTGCTTTTAACGGAAGCTGCAAAGTATATTCCCCCAGATACAGGCAGGCTGTGCTTTCTTCGTTTAGAAATGGTAGCGAGAACGGGAAAAAAGCACTCGACTTTGCTTATAAGGATGTGAAAGCAGCTTTCGACTATTATTTAAAATATTACAACAATGGACGACCTTTTATAATTGCGTCACACAGCCAGGGAACATGGCAGGCAACACGTTTACTTCATGAATATTTTGAAAAGGATTCTTTATTAAGGAAAAGATTAGTTGCTGCTTACCTGATTGGCGGATGGGTAAAAAAGAATGAATTCAAAAATATTCCGGTATGCGATTCTGCGGCACAGACCTGCTGTGTTATTTGTTGGAACTCCAGAGAATGGGGAATGGAAACGGATAAATATTGGGGAACCTATCTGGAATGCGTTAATCCCCTTACCTGGAGATCGGATACATTACAAGCGTCGGTTTCTTTGAACCTCGGTTCTGTGCCGTACGGGTTCAAAAGAATTGATCAAGGAATTGCTGATGCAAAAATTTCTCCAACAGGACTGCTCTGGGTGCATAAGAAAAACACAAAAGGGTATAGATGTATTCCTAACTATCACATACTTGATTACAATCTTTTCTGGATGAATATCAGAGAAAATGTGAAACTAAGAGTGGATGCATATTTGAACAGGAATAAATAAACATCTTCGGAAAATCATTTTTCTCGTCATTGCGAAGGAGGAACGACTGAAGCAATCTTAATTTAAAGAAGAGATTGCTTCACTTCGTTCGCAATGACGTATCTATTTTCCGAAGAGCTCTAATAAAAAAACCGGCAGAATAAATTGCCGGTTTTTAACTGTGTTATTTGAGATACTAATTATCCGCATTTAGCATAGCCGCAACTTCTGCATTTCAAACATCCTTCCTCGTAAACCAATCCTTCCGTGTCGCCACAATTGGAACAGGTTTTATCAGCAGCTTGCGTACCATCGGGAATAAATTTCTTTAATGCTCTTTCCACACCTGTTCTCCATGTATTGATGGAATCGGAGTCCAGGTTAAGGTTTGAGATGAGTTCAACCACAAATGGCAAAGGCATACCATGACGAAGAATCCCGGATATAAGTTTTGCATAATTCCAGTATTCCTTGTCGAATAAGCGGGACAATCCTTCAATGGTAATTTTATAGCCCTGCTTGTCTTCAAACTGGAAGTCGTAACGGCTGTCACCGTTTTCGGCTTTATTTTTTATTACCCAGCCTTTTTGAACTGAAGGCGGTAAATAAAAATCTTCGGCTTTTCCAGTAAATATTTCGTAAGGTCTGTTGTTTATTAATCCAACAACAGCTACCCATTTTTCATAATCATTCTGAAAGCGAACAATCTCGGCATCTAATTTCTTGGGACGCGGAGGGGCAGATGTTTCTTTAAATTCAGCAACATCTTCTTTCTTTTTATCAGCTACAAGCACGCCGGCACGAGAACCTTCACGATAAACGGTTACACCCTTACATCCGCTTTCCCATGCTGTTTTATAGATCTCGGCTACCAATTCCTCCTTCACATCATTCGGAATGTTTACAGTTACACTAATAGAATGGTCAACCCATTTCTGGATAGCTCCCTGCATCTTAACTTTGGCAACCCAGTCAACATCGTTAGCTGTTGCTTTAAAGTATGGTGATTTTTCAATAATGGCATCCAGTTCGGCATCTTTCATCAGTTTAACTTTATCAACATCATAGCCGTTCATCTTTAACCATTTCAGGAATTTATTATGGAACACATTGTATTCTTCCCATGAATCGCCCACATCATCAACAAAATCGACACGTGAATTTTTATCGCCCGGATTTACTTTTCTTCTGCGTTTATAGGCAATCAGGAATACGGGTTCAATTCCTGAAGTAGTTTGTGTCATTAACGAAACACTGCCAGTTGGTGCAATAGTAAGCAGTGCAATATTTCTCCTGCCATACTTAGCCATGTCTTCATACAAAGTTGGATCGGCTTCTTTCAGGCGGTTAATAAACGGATTGTCTTTTTCTTTCTTAGGGTCATAGATTGGGAAAGGACCTCTTTCTTTGGAAAGATTAACAGATGCGCGGTAAGCTTCAAGTGCTAGCAACTTATGAACCTCGATAGAGAAATTAGTAGCATCATCCGTTCCATAGCGGCTTCCAAGAGCAGCCAGCATATCGCCTTCGGCAGTAATACCAATTCCTGTTCTTCTTCCTTCAATGCACTTTTTCTTAATGTTATTCCACATGGTGATCTCGGTTCTCTTTATTTCAAGGTCTTCCGGATCGGAATCTATCTTCGACAGTATCTTATCAACTTTTTCAAGTTCAAGGTCAATGATATCATCCATGATACGTTGCGTATGTCCTACATGTTTAATGAAAAGTTCCGAATCGAAACTTGCATTTTCAGTAAAAGGATTATCTACATAGTTGTAAAGATTGATAGCTATCAGTCGGCAACTGTCATACGGGCATAATGGAATTTCACCACAGGGATTGGTAGAAACTGTTTTGAATCCAAGGTCTTTGTATGAATCGGGAACGGATTCTCTTATAATGGTATCCCAGAACAATATCCCTGGCTCAGCAGATTTCCAAGCATTATGAACAATCTTCTTCCATAACTGTTGTGAATTAATTTCTTTACTAACTGTTGGTTTGTTAGAATCAACAGGGTATTGCTGAACATAGGGTGTATTATTCACAACGGACTCCATAAAGTCGTCAGTGATTTTTACCGAAACATTGGCTCCTGTTACTTTCCCTTCTTCCAGCTTTGCATCAATGAACTTTTCCGAATCGGGATGTTTGATGGAAATACTCAGCATTAATGCTCCCCGCCTGCCATCCTGTGCCACTTCGCGTGTGGAATTGGAATAACGCTCCATAAAAGGAACTATACCTGTTGAAGTAAGTGCACTGTTCTTTACAGGGCTTCCTGATGGGCGTATATGTGAAAGATCATGACCAACCCCACCACGACGCTTCATAAGCTGCACCTGTTCTTCATCAACCTTCATTATACCGCCGTATGAATCGGAATTCCCATGACTGCCAATTACAAAGCAATTTGAAAGAGAACCTATCTGAAAATTATTACCGATACCTGCCATCGGACTTCCCTGTGGTACTATATATTTGAAGTTTTTCAGTAAATCGAAAATATCATCTTCTTTCATCGGGTTAGGATATCGCTTTTCAATACGCGCTAATTCCCTGGCAATTCTGCGATGCATATCATCAGGTGTGCATTCGTATAAATTTCCTTCAGAATCTTTGAGTGAATATTTATTTATCCATACGTTTGCGGCAAGCGTATCTCCTTTAAAGTATAAAGTGCTTTTATCAAGAGCTTCCTGATAAGAGTATGTCTTGTTCTTTGTGGTTTCTTGTACGGTTTTCACTTTATCTTCTTTTTTACTTTCTGACTCTGTTTCGTTAAAGAGATCGGGTTTGGTTCTTTTTTCGAGCACATCATCATAGATGTTTGATTTGGATTTTTTGTCTGTATTCGTAGACGTGTTTTTGCTGATATTGTTTTCCATTCTAACCGACAGTCTTTATAATTATTTCAAATAATTTTTTAAAAGTTTGTTTTATAAGAAGATAAAAAAATCCGCCTTCTTAAAAAACGGATACGCAAGATATATAAACATACAAGAGACATCAACAGCTTTTTATTAACAATTAAATAATTTTTATTAACGAAGTCGTTAAGTAACTGAAAGGAAAGAAGATGTTTTTGTTAATAGGCTGGATTTATTTTTTTTCCTGTTGCCAGATCATTTTTTTTCCAAAGCCGAGCCGGTTATCTGTAAATTTGATAAAGTCAATATTTATGCACCATAGCAAGAGTTCGGAAAACGCAGCTACCGGAAAACGTTTGATATAAGCGGTTTTCATCTTAGTAACATCATCTCTGTTCAACTCTGTCATCACTCCAGTAAACTGTATCCCCTGTATTTTCCCTATCATGGTTGTTTCAAGTGCAATGGCTCCCGAAACATAAGGTTGGTTCACTACTTCTGAAATATGTCTGGTATCTTTGTCAGAAGCAATAATTAATTCATTAGTAGTTTCATTATAAAAATAAAAGCAGCTGCAGCAATAAGGCTTATTTTCAAAGGCAGTAGCAAGTGTCAGAACATGATGTTTTTTGATAAAACCAATTATTTTTTTATCCAACACCTTTATATATATGTTTTTGCCTTCCATAAAAAACTTGCAATAATAGTAAAAATTTCACCCCTTAATAATTCACTTTTCAAAAATAAGATTTTATTTAGCATCTTTATTTTTAAAGCATTTGCAAATAAAAATGCAACAGGATTTTAATAAACGTCGATAAAAATATCTCAACTCCGGTATTAGAAATTATATAATCCTTCTTCAAGGCGTTTTTTCTTTTCTTCAGGAGAAAGCTTTTTCATATTTTTCTTTATCTTTTCTTATCTTTTGATTTTTATCTTCTTCTATCCTGAAAATATCAGCCCAGAATCGTTCTTCAATCTTTTTGCGTAAAAAAGTATTAGCTACCGAAGGGAACAATTCAAGTAATAACTTTTCCTTTTCGTTTTGTGCTAGACGAACTCCACCAAATTCATCAAGTTTTGGATTAGGTTGTTTCTTATATTTAGAAGTATCGTAAGGCATTTCTTTTTTTGAACCGGTAATCTTCTTTCTGAACTCGGGGTCGATAGGTATAGGTGTTCTTCCGTATGAACCTTTAAGAAGGTTAACAAACTGTATCGACTTATTAGTATAAAAAGGTACTCCCTTATTTTCATCAATTACACAATTCACTGCCTGTACTCCAACTATCTGACTGGTTGGCGTTACAAGAGGAGGACATCCTGCCGCAACACGAACAACAGGAACCAATTCAAGAACCCTCGGCAAAAGGTCTTCAAGCTTTAACTGCTTAAGCTGCGAAAGCATATTGGTGTACATACCGCCGGGTATTTCTGCCTTTTTAACCATCATATCCGGCTCGGGATAATTGAAATATTTTTCTATTTCAAGTGTGGTTTCAAGCAGGTCATGCTCTTTGTCTTCCTTAGCCTCATGAATGGCAAGGTCGAAAAGCGAATCAATTTCTTTAGGTAATTTATAATTCGAAATATCGAATTCAATAGGAAACATTTTATAACTGTCGCTATCGGCAAGCTCTTCCCTTATAAGCCGAAGTTCTCTATTTATCTTAGCAACAGCCTTTAAATTAACCCCCGTATCGATATTTAATTTATCACAGAATATCTGTATTATCTCGAAAGCGGGAGCAGCAGGGCCGCCGGCAAAAGAACCAATGGAGGTATCAAGGATATCAACACCATTAATGATAGCCGTGAGAGATGAAGCAAGTCCATATCCTGGAGTGCAATGCGTATGAAAATCAATAGGAACGGAAATTTGTTCTTTCAGCATTTTCATCAGTCTGCCTGTTTTGCCTGGAGGGATAAGTCCTGCCATATCCTTTATGGAGATCATATCGGCGCCTAGCTCTTCAAGCTCTTTTGCCTTATTCATGAAATATTCCTTGGTGAATATCCTATAAGGCAATACCTTTCCGTGAAGCAACGCTTTTACTCGTTCTTTGGTCGGGAACTTAGGATCAACTGTATAGCAAACAGTACAATCGGCAATTCCTCCATTCTCTTTCACATATTTTATGGAAGATTTCATGTTCTCCACATCGTTCAGTGCGTCGAATATCCTCATGATACCAATGCCCGATTGTACAGCATTCCTGTTGAAGCCTTCAATAACATCTTCAGGGTAGGGGTTATATCCAAAAAGGTTTCTTCCCCTCGACAAAGCTGTAAGCTTTGACACATCGCCGATAGCTTCTTTGATCTTTTCAAGTCTTGTCCATGGATTTTCGTTGAGGAACCTCATCACTGAATCGGGTACTGCTCCGCCCCATACTTCAAGGGCATAAAACCCGGCTTCTTTATAATAAGGAAGCACCCTGTCGACCTGCGTCTGGTTCATACGTGTTGCAAACAGGCTCTGGTGGCCGTCGCGGAGCGTAAGATCACGTATCAATAATTTCCTTTTCATCACGTAAATATTTTCGGTTCAATCCCTTGTTTATACTCTTTTTCTTCAGCGAAAACACGTATTTCTCAATAATTTAGGTATTCCTATGCAAAATTAAATATAAAAAAGATACGATTTGAAAATATTTGTGAAAAAATTAACAATAGAATTCTATTTCCGTTTTATCATAATATTATTATTTATACATCACATTTTTTTAATATCAATTAAAACATTTTATCCTTCTTGTTATTACAATTTGGTCATTTTATGTTACGGCAGATTTAGATTTCGAAAGACTAAATGATACCGGTTGAAGCGAGAGTGATACTTGATACTTATCGTTAATAATTTATCTTTGCATTATCATATATTCAAATGCGGAATTTTTCTCAAAGATATTGGTGGTATTTTCTTGTCATGCTAATTGGAGCATGTGCAAATATTGTAACTCCATCCGGAGGGCCGGTAGACAAAACACCTCCGAAAGTTCTTAAGACAATTCCAGAGAATAATTCGAAGAATTTCACTGGCAAAAACATTCGAATACAATTAGATAAATTTATTAAACTCACCGATGTAGGTAATCAGCTTTTAATTACTCCTTTCATGAAAGACTTACCGGAGGTTAAAATAAGGAGAAAATCTGTGCTGGTTGAATTCAAGGACACCCTAAAACCAAATACAACATATGCTATTTCTTTTGGAAAATCTATATCTGACAACACTGAAAATAATGTACTAAATAATTACCGTTTTGTATTTTCAACTGGCAATTCAATTGATTCTTTAGTTCTAAAAGGAACTGTAATAAATTCATTTTCCCAGAAACCCGAAAATGATGCAGTTGTCATGCTTTACAAATCGAATTATGATTCTGTCCCTTATAAAGAACTACCAAATTATATTGCAAAGACGGACGAAAATGGCCTTTTTAATTTTTCAAATATTAAAAATGACAGTTTTAAAATATTTGTTTTAAATGGAGGGAGTGGTGATTTTCTCTATCGGCCAGGGGAAAAAATTGCCTTCCTGGATACTTTGGTTATACCCCAGGCTATTGACACAGTTAAAGCCGATAGTTTGAAAAATAATTTTGCATATAAGCTTTTTCTTTTTGAGGAAGAACCTTCCCAGCAAAAA
Organism: uncultured Bacteroidota bacterium; assembly: GCA_963831005.1. Taxonomy (GTDB): domain Bacteria; phylum Bacteroidota; class Bacteroidia; order Bacteroidales; family CG2-30-32-10; genus CAWHOW01. Next base: position 50,957 of record CAWHOW010000049.1, on the reverse strand, counting down.
ATGTTAAAAGCATCTGCAACAAAGTATGGAAAACTTATGATTGTTTTTCGAAAACCGGTTGAGAATCTTTCTATAATACCCCTTACCCAAAATATTCCGGTAAATTGGAATTTGATGGAAGAAAATAAGACAAAAGACACCGTTACTCTTTGGTTAAAAAATCCCGATATGGATACACTTACTATCCAGATTTCTGATAATCATATAGTTTTAGATACCGCAAAATTGACACTTATAAAAAAGGGAACAGGCAAAAGTAAATCCAGAAAAATTGATGATGCAAAACGAGTAGGATTAAGAGTTAATATTAACAACAATTCAACTTTTGATTATTATAAGACTATGTTAATTTCAAGCAATACTCCTCTTACGGAAGTTAGCTTTAATAAAATTATTTTTACAGAACATAAAGACACAATTAAACCAAAATTTGAATTCAGTGATAGCATACAAAGAATAATTCGAGTGGATTATAAATGGAAAGAAGAGACTAATTATTCTCTTTTTATTCCACCAGGCACATTTAAAGATATGTTTGGAGCGCTTAATGATACACTGAAAATTAATTTTAAAACTTCCGTCTCAAAGAATTACGGTAATATTAAACTAAAATTGAAAACAGCCACTATTGGATATAACTTAATTGTTCAATTAGTAACTGACGATGGTGGCATAATGGTGCAGGAAAAGATTTTATCTTCAATTGAAACCATTAATTTCCTGAATGTTAACCCCGGGAATTATAAGATCAGGATCATCTATGATGCAAATAATAATAAAAAATGGGATACGGGTAACTATCTGAAAAAACAACAGCCCGAAAAAGTTATTTATTACCCTGCGCAGCTTTCACTGAAAGCTAATTGGGACCTGGATCTCGACTGGGAGCTCCCGAAGAAATAACACCCTTATTATTTTATTTTTCTATTCGTCTTTTATTACTGAATAATCAATTAATTTTGCTCTGCATACAAAAAGAAAAAATTATGCATAATTAATATTTTTATACATTTGTGAATTAATTAACAACTTAAGCCTTATGAACATTTCCCACATTGAACACATCGGCATTGCAGTTAAAAATATTGAAGAATCAATAAAATATTATGAAAATATTTTAGGATTAAAATGTTATGCGCTGGAAGAAGTAAAAGATCAGAAAGTGAAAACTGCATTTTTCATGGTAGGACAAACGAAAATCGAATTGCTTGAATCAACAGATCCCGAAGGACCTATTGGAAAATTTGTAGAGAAAAAGGGTGAAGGCATACATCACATTGCTTTTGCAGTAAAAGGCATTGAAAATGCGTTATCTGAAATGGAATCAAAAGGCGTTCAATTGATAGATAAGTTACCGAGGAAAGGAGCCGAGTGTTTGAATATAGCTTTTTTGCATCCAAAATCAACAGCTGGAATTCTTACTGAACTTTGTGAAAACAAGAATTAATAATAATATAAATATTAAAGGTTATGGCTTTTCAGGATAAGATAGAAGAATTATTAAAGAAGAGGGAGCAGGCTAAGCTCGGCGGCGGCCAGAAGCGAATTGATGCACAGCATAAGAAAGGGAAAATGACTGCAAGGGAAAGAATTGATCTTCTCCTTGACGAAGGAAGTTTTGAAGAATTCGACATGTTCGTTACTCATAACTGTAGGGATTTCGGGCTGGAAAAAGAAACATATCTTTCAGACGGAGTTGTTACAGGGTATGGAACAATAGATGGCCGAATAGTATATGTCTTTGCACAAGACTTCACAGTATTCGGTGGTTCGTTGTCGGAAGCGTATGCACAAAAGATCTGCAAATTGATGGATAAGGCTGTTAAAGTCGGTGCTCCCATTATTGGCATTAATGATAGTGGTGGTGCACGTATACAAGAAGGTGTAAGAAGTCTTGCCGGATATGCGGAAATCTTTCAGCGGAACATAATGGCATCGGGTGTAATACCTCAAATCTCTGCAATCTTTGGCCCGTGTGCAGGTGGTGCTGTATATTCTCCTGCTTTGACAGATTTTATCGTAATGACAAAGAGAAATAGTTACATGTTTGTAACCGGACCAAAGGTTGTAAAAACTGTTACAGGAGAAGTGGTAACTGAAGACGAATTGGGTGGAGCTATGACTCACGGTACTAAATCAGGCGTTACACACTTTATTGCCGATGATGAAAAAGAAGGTCTGCTGTTAATCCGTAAACTTTTATCTTATCTTCCACAAAACAATCTTGAGGATCCCCCTTATTCGCCTACCAACGATCCTATTGACAGACTTGAAGATTCACTGAATACTATTATACCGGAAAATCCTAATAAGCCATACGACGTAAAAGATGTAATTCATACCATTGTTGACGAGGGTGAATTCATGGAAGTCCAACGTTTTTATGCCCCTAATATAATAACTGGTTATGCCAAGTTTAGCGGAATGCCTGTTGGGATAGTTGCAAATCAGCCTAATTATTTGGCTGGAGTCTTAGACATAAATGCTTCAAGAAAAGCAGCAAGATTTGTAAGATTCTGCGATGCATTTAATATCCCGCTTGTAACACTTGTAGATGTTCCCGGTTTCTTGCCCGGTACGGCACAAGAATATGGTGGTATCATTTTACATGGAGCAAAATTATTATTCGCTTATGGTGAAGCTACTGTTCCGAAAATTACAATCACTCTTCGCAAATCCTATGGCGGGGCTCATGATGTAATGAGTTCGAAACAACTTCGTGGAGATATCAACTATGCATGGCCAACTGCTGAAATTGCTGTGATGGGACCCAAAGGTGCTATAGAAGTCCTTTATCAAAAAGACCTGAAAGAAATTACAGATGAAAAAGAAAAGGCAGAATTCATTCGCAAGAAAGAACAGGAATATAAAGATAAGTTTGCGAATCCATATAATGCTGCAAAATTCGGTTACATTGATGATGTAATTGAACCAAGGAATACACGCTTTAGAATTATTCGTGCATTGCAATCGTTAACTACAAAGAAGGATGTAAATCCACCGAAGAAACATTCAAACGTACCACTTTAATTTTTTTGAGATATGAGCAAATTAAAATTTGATAAATACATACACGTCAAAAAGAAAAAAGTTCCACCCAAGGTTCTGGAACCTGAAAAAGAAAAAAAGGAAATTGTAATCAATGAAGAAGTGATTGCAGTAATTGGTCTTGCTTTAAGCATGCACCTGCAGGATGCACATGATTATGAGAAAGCTGTTATCACTATACAAAAAGTTATGCGTCCTTATTCTCCCTGGAGCTCTAAGATTTACGGGCTACGTCAAATTCCATTCAGAATACCACGTCAGTATAAATAATTATATTTATGAAATAGCCATGAGCAATAAATCTCACAACAACTGGAAATTATTATTCATGGCGTATTACATGTGACCTTAAAAAACAAAAAATAAACACATGAAAAAATTTAAATTCACCATAAAAGGAAACTCATACGATGTTGATATATTAAACATCGAAGATAATATTGCCGAAGTTCAGGTAAACGGGAATGTTTACAATGTTGAAGTTGATAAAAATATTCAGCAGACTAAAACACCTATACTTGTAAGAACAGCTGTTGTTCCCTCAACTGACGTTGCAAAATCAACTCAAAAAACGAGTAACCCATCTGCACCCAAAGGTGGGGGAACTGTTAAATCGCCATTGCCTGGCGCCATTCTGAATGTTCATGTTAAAGTAGGTGATAAAGTTTTAATGGGTCAGCGACTGATTACACTTGAAGCAATGAAGATGGAAAACAATATCGATTCCGACAAAGAAGGAAAAGTAACTGCTGTCAAAGTGAAGAAAGGTGATACAGTAATGGAAGGTGATGTGCTAGTTGTTATTGAGTAATTCCTTATTTATTTTTCTCCAATAGATTTAAAATACGTATCGAGTAATTTTTGTGCCGCGTTGTAAGAACTAATTTCTTGGGCAAGTAGATCTTTTTCTATTAATGATAATATTTTAGACACATCCGGATTCTTATAAAAATCTTCTTTTAGTCTTTCGTTTATTGTTTCAATCATTCTATATTTATCTTGCTCTTGTCTATTAGAAACAAAGTATCCATTTTGTTTTGTGAATGAAATATAATCGCAGATCATTTTCCAAACTATTTCAATTCCAATATTTGTAGTTGAAGAACATGTTTCAACTAAGGGCATCCAACCGAATTGAGCAGGCGGAAAAAGATGAAGAGCATTTTGATATTCCTTTTTTGCAATATCTGCATGAAGAATATTATCGCCATCAGCTTTATTGATCACAATAGCATCAGCCATTTCCATGATACCTCTTTTTATTCCCTGCAATTCATCACCGGCACCTGCCAACATAAGTAAAAGAAAAAAATCTACCATATTACTCACGGCTGTTTCGGATTGACCTACACCAACAGTTTCTACAATGATAGTTTTAAATCCTGCAGCTTCACATAAAATAATACTTTCTCTTGTCATTCGTGCAACACCTCCGAGCGTGCCTGCTGACGGGCTTGGACGAATGAATGCATTTGGATCATTCGAAAGTTCTTCCATTCGTGTTTTGTCACCGAGTATGCTTCCTTTAGAAATTTCACTGCTCGGATCAATAGCAAGGACGGCTAGTTTATAACCATTGCCGGTTAAATATTTTCCGAATGCTTCTATAAAAGTACTTTTGCCAACACCTGGAACACCTGTAATACCAATACGTATAGAGCTGCCCGAATGTGGAATGCAACGTTCAATTATCTTTTGCGCCTGATTATAATGTTTCGGAAGCGAGCTTTCCACAAGGGTTATAGCGCGACTGAGTATAGTTCTGTTGCCGGAAAGTATTCCCTCAACAAATTCATTCAGCGAAAGTGTTTCTTTTTTTTTCTGAATAAATTTTTTTGCAGCTTCATCATTCACTGCTGAAGGTTGCTGAATCCCTTTATTTACCTTCAATGCAGAAGGATCATTCTTTTTTTGAAGCATACGTGAACTAGTTTATTCACTTTTGATTGTTAACAAAATTATTAATAAATATTATAATACACTAATTTATTCAATCTTAAATGCAGTATATTTGTAGCGCAAAACCAAAATTTAAAAACAATGGCTACAACAAAAAAAACTACTGCTAAAAAAGTGGTAAAGAAAGCAGTTAAAAAAGCTGCACCAAAAAAAGCTGCTGCAAAAAAACCAGTTGCTAAGAAAAAAGTGGTGAAGAAAGTCGTAAAAAAAGCAGCTCCTAAAAAAGTTGCAAAGAAAGCTCCTGCTAAGAAGAAAAGGTAGTAGTTTACATGAAATAAAAAAGCCCCTGAAGAAATGAAGGGGCTTTTTTATTTATGATAATTTTATTTTAAAATGAAATTATTTCAAGCATATCTTTTTCTAAATTTGCTTTTGGTGATTCAACAATTCTTCCTATTTCTTTTCCGTCTTTATAAAAAATAAATGTTGGAACAAGTGTGATTTTTAAATTATCTGTTTCGCCTTTTTCTGTTTTTTTATTTCTGTCAACACAATAGATTGTAATATTTTTTTCACTGAATCCGATTGCATCAATGATCTTAAAAAAGTGAGGAACCTGTTCCTGACTGTCACCACACCATGAACCCATAACAATGGTTACCGTAATAATTTTATTTGCAAAGGCTGTTTTTAAATTACCGATATCGATTGCATTTGTTTTGTAAGCTTCATATTCGGCATCGTAGTATGTTTTAAAAATATCGGATTTTAACCCATCACGATTACACAAACCAATGAGGTCTTCCATCTGCGACTTATCATCTATCTTGGTTTTATTTATTTCCTGGGCGTTTGTATAAGCAGCAAATGCAAACATGGCTATAATCATTATCAGCTTTTTCATATCATTAATTTTTTAATAATCATCCTATCAAAAAGTGTGCAATTCATTTAATTAATCAGCATTATTTACATCAATTAAAATCTGAAGAATTTTAACTGCTGCCTCAGGGATGCTTGTGCCGGGACCAAATATTCCAACAACTCCTGCATTATTAAGGAATTCATAATCCTGAGATGGTATAACTCCACCAGCAATTACCATGATATCATCCCTGCCTAATGTTTTAAGTTCTTCAATAACCTGAGGAATTAATGTTTTATGTCCTGCTGCTAAACTTGAAACACCGAGAATATGAACATCATTTTCTACAGCTTGTTTTGCCGCTTCTTTTGGTGTTTGAAATAAAGGACCCATATCCACATCAAATCCCAGATCAGCAAAACTTGTTGCAATAACTTTTGCTCCGCGATCGTGTCCGTCTTGTCCCATCTTTGCGATCATGATACGCGGCCTGCGGCCTTCAAGCTTTGCAAATTTATCAGCTAATTCACGTGCTGTTTTAAATGTTTCATCATTGGCTATTTCCATAGAATAAACTCCTGAAATTGAACGAATGGTTGCTTTATATCTTCCAAAAACTTTTTCGCATGCCGTTGAAATCTCACCAAGCGAAGCTCTTTTGCGTGTTGCTTCAATGGCAAGCGCAAGCAAATTTCCTTTTCCTGTTTCACATGCATGTGTAATATCATCAAGTACTTTTTTTACTTCTTCATTATTTCTTTCTGCTTTCAATTTTTTTAATCTGGCAATTTGCGATTCGCGAACAGCGGTATTATCTACTTCAAGAATATCAATTGGATCTTCTTTATCCAATTTGAATTTATTTATGCCAACAATAATTTCTTTTCCTGAATCAATGCGTGCTTGTTTTCGTGCTGAGGCTTCTTCAATTCGCATCTTGGGTAAACCTGTTTCAATGGCTTTGGCCATGCCACCCAACTCTTCTATTTCTTGTATAAGTGTCCAGGCTTTGTGTGCAATTTCATGTGTTAATGATTCAACATAGTATGAACCTGCCCATGGATCAATTGCTTTACAAATGTTTGTTTCTTCCTGTAAATAAATTTGTGTGTTTCTTGCAATACGTGCTGAGAAATCTGTAGGTAAAGCTATTGCTTCATCCAATGCATTTGTATGCAATGATTGTGTATGACCAAGTGCTGCACCAAGAGCTTCAACGCATGTACGTGCAACATTATTGAACGGATCTTGTTCTGTTAAACTCCAACCCGATGTCTGGCAATGTGTGCGGAGTGCAAGTGATTTTGGATTTTTAGGATTGAATTGTTTTACAATTTTTGCCCACAGCATTCGTGCTGCACGCAATTTTGCAATCTCCATAAAATGATTCATCCCTATGCCCCAGAAAAATGACAAGCGGGGTGCAAATGAATCAATATCCATTCCTGCATTTACTCCTGTTCTTAAATATTCCAATCCGTCAGCTAGTGTATAGGCTAATTCTATATCAGCAGTAGCTCCGGCTTCCTGCATGTGATAACCACTAATACTAATAGAATTGAACTTCGGCATATTCTTCGAAGTGAATTCGAAAATATCAGCAATGATCTTCATGGAAGGAAGTGGCGGATATATATAAGTGTTGCGCACCATGAATTCTTTTAAAATATCATTCTGAATAGTGCCGCAAAGTTTATCCATGCTCACACCTTGTTCTTCTGCCGCAACAATATAAAAAGCAAGTATTGGTAAAACAGCTCCATTCATTGTCATGGAAACCGACATCTTATCAAGAGGGATCTGATTGAATAAAACTTTCATATCAAGTATGGAATCTATGGCCACACCTGCTTTGCCAACATCGCCAACCACTCTTTCATGATCTGAATCATAACCGCGATGAGTTGCAAGGTCGAAAGCAACCGACAATCCCATCTGCCCTGCGGCGAGGTTTCTTCTGTAAAATGCATTCGATTCTTCAGCCGTTGAAAAACCTGCATATTGTCTTATCGTCCATGGCTGCATAACATACATGGTTGAATAAGGTCCATGTAAATATGGCTGAATTCCAGCTGCATAATGCAAATGTTCCATGTTCAATAAATCATCCGGTGCATAAACAGGCTTGACCGGAATTTGCTCTGCCGGTATCCAGTTTTCTTCAGCTTGATTATTTTTTTCTTTTTGGATGGACTTAGTTTTCTTTGTCGATCGTATATCAGTATTTTTAAAGTCAGGTCTCATAAAATTGAAAAATAAATTGATTTAAATTATTCCCATTAAATGCTGGTAATGTTCCAGCGTTGCCAACACGTTCGAACGAACATGAATAAAATCGCCCACTCCCGCTTGCTTTAAAGGTTCAATTATTTCAGTGGGGTTTCCGGCAACGATGAATTTTAAATCAGGATTTGATTTTTTTAATTGTTTGTTTGCTTCTGTTACCAATTCCAGATATTCTTCATCCGAACTGCAATAAACAATAATATCTGCTTCGGATTTAATGGCTGCCTTTACGCCTTCTTCAATGGTTTTAAATCCGGGGTTATCAATAATTGTATATCCGGCACATCCAAAGAAGTTAGTGGCAAAGCCTGCTCTTGCTTTGCGCATCGATACCTTGCCAAACGTAAATAAAAATACGGAAGGACGTTTATTACCATCCTTTTCATAAACTTCGGTCGATAATCTTAAGGCTTCAAATGCATGAGCGCCTCTATATTGTTTAAGGCTACCCAACACATTAATATTAGCATGAGGCTTAATTTTGTCGATCATGTTTTCTTTAAGGTTCGGGTGCTGATTGGTGCCAAGTATTACCTGCTTTCTCATGGCTATATCCATATCGCGTTTCTGGCAGGTGATCTCAATGTCATCTTTAATGAATTCCGATTCTACTGCTTTAATGAATCCATCTTTTTCATTGATGTCAAGAAATAATTTCCATGTTACCTCAACGATAGAATCGGTTAAGTTCTCAATATAATAAGAACCGGCAGAAGGATCGATCACCTTATCAAGATATGATTCAGATCTTAAAATCAATTGTGTGTTTCTTGCTATCCTTTCTGAAAATTCTTCAGGGTTTTTGTAAGTAATATCAAAAGGTTGCACACTCATCGAATCGCAGCAGCCAATAGCTGCCGACATTGCTTCGGTGGTGCTCCTGAGCATGTTTATATGTGGATCGTAAATGGATTTATTCCATAAAGATGTTACAGCATGTATGTACATCTTCATCGAATCGTCGTTTGCCGGCTTGTACTGTTCAACAATTTTCGACCATAATATTCGTGCAGCGCGCAATTTTGCAATCTCCATAAAGTAATTCGAACCCATTGCAAAAACAAACTGCATTCTTGGGGTAATATCATCAACAGTTAATCCCCTGTCGGTAAGTTGAACCAAATATTCATTTGCAGATGCCAGGCTGAAAGCCAACTCTTGTACTATGGATGCGCCCGCATTATGAAAATATTGTCCGTTAATAGTGATGGCTTTAAAAAGAGGGCTCTCTTTTTTAAGTTCTTTTATCAGCGAAACGGCTTCATCAAAATTATTATTCTGCGAAGAATAAAATTTACCGTAAAGCAGGAAATAACTCAGCGGATCGAAATTCAAACTTCCCTTAACGGAGAGGGTATCAATTTTTCTTCTTTTAAGTTCCTGCAAAAACAAATTGCTGATAACCGGATAGGATGAAGCCGAAGTAAAATGAACAGCAACCTTGCTCAAGTCAATTCCTTCAAGCAGGTCCTTCATTTCTTTTTCATACTCAATTTCCTTGGCATTGAAACCAATGGCATCAGCGCCGCGGCTTAATGCATCTGTTGCAATTTTATTCGCTTTATCGGGTTTGGGCTCTTCAATATCCTGCCTTATTTCCCATGCATTGCTATTTGTTTTGTTACCACTTACATAAGGAAATTCTCCGGGAAGGGCATGCTGGTATTCCAGCTTCTCAATATCCTCTTTCCTGTAATAAGGTTTTACTTTTATGCCTTCTGTTGTTTTCCAAACCAGCTTTTTATCATAATCGCCGCCTTTTAGGTCTGCATGTATCTTTTCTTCCCAGTCTTTGGTTGAAACAGGAGGAAATTCTGAAAACAGCAAACTTTCCTTTTCTTTTTTAGTCATGATTATTAAAGATGTTTTTTTACTTTGTTTTAATGGCGGTCAAAATTACAATAAATTGTACATTACTTGCAGAAAAGCTACGGAAATTTATTGTCAATTCCGTTTCGCAGATTGCGTTTTTAATTGAAAACCGATAATAGTAAATGTAAAAATTCTTTAATATTAATTTGTTTCATCTTAATTTATTAATTTTGTAAAAACTTGAGATATGTACACTACATTCCATATTAAAGCAATTGATTTAGATGAAAGTTTTTTAAAGAAACTGAAAAGGATGTTCGGGAAAAAGAATATTTCTATTATTGTTGAAGAAGAACTAGATGAAACCGAATATCTGCTTTCACGTGAGGCAAATCGCAAAATGCTTGATAAATCGTTAAAAGAAGCTAAAGCAGGAAAATTAACAAAGGTTAACATTGACAAGCTTAAATGAGAACCCTTGCTTTTACGCCAACAGCTTCTGCTCAGTATGATAAATGGGCTGCCAATGACAGGAAGATACGCGACAGAATTGTTGATCTTCTTAAAGCTACCATGCAGGAGCCTTTTAAAGGTATTGGCAAACCGGAACCACTGAAACACAGGCTTAAAGGATGCTGGTCGCGCAGAATCAATAAAGAACACCGGCTTGTTTACCAGGTAACAAATGATACCATTATTGTTATATCCTGCATGTTTCATTATTAAACTTTTTTTTATTCTTAAATCTTTGTTCAATTGTTCTTTATTCCCCGTACATAAGCTAACCACAGAGAGCACAAAGTAGGCACAAAGGTTCACAAAGAAAAATACTGCTTCCTGTTACTTCTTCCTGCCACTACCTCCTGTTAACCCTATAATCTTTATCTGATTTCATCACCTGAAAATGTAATTTATCCATTTCCATGATTGCCTTTTTGCTTATCTTTGTACTGTATTTAAAACGGACGATATATGCGCAAGACATCAATTCTTTTTTTAGTATTCCTGGCTACATTCACAGGAATTAAAGTTACTAACGCCTGCACCAATGTACTGGTTTCGAAAGGCGCTTCGAAAGATGGTTCGGTTATGATAAGTTATAATGCCGATGCAGGTGGTTTTATGGAACCCCTCTATTTTGTAGATGCAAAAGACTGGGCTGCCAACGACTCGCTCGACGTTTATGAATGGGATACCGGTAAATATTTAGGCAAGATCAAGCAGGTTGCCCATACTTTTAGAGTGATAGGCAATATGAACGAACACCAGGTTGCTTTTGGCGAAACCACTTATGGCGGACGCGAAGCCCTGCAGAAACAAAAAGGCGTTCTGGATTACGGAAGCCTTATGTATCTTTCGCTTCAACGGGCTAAAACAGCCAAAGAAGCCATACAAACATTTGTTTCGCTTGCCAATCAATATGGCTATTGCAGCGAAGGCGAATCGTTTTCGGTTTCCGATGCCAACGAAGCCTGGATATTTGAAGTGATAAGCAAGGGCGAAAAGGAAAAAGGCATAGTTTGGGCTGCCCGCAGGGTTCCCGATGGCTATATATGCGCTCATGCCAACCAGGCCAGGATACGCGAAATACCTGTTAACGATAAGGAAAACTGCATGTATGCTCCCGACCTCTTTTCCTTTGCCGAAAAGATGGGATACTGGGATTCAAAATCAGGCAAACCTTTTACTTTCGTTGATGCTTATTCACCCGATGATCCCGAAGCTTTGTTTCTTTGCCAGGATCGTGTATGGAGCATCTTCAGGCGCGCAGCTCCTTCGCAAAATTTCTCTCCCGATTACTGGAGGGGCGTTAAAGGCGCAGCACCTTATCCTTTATTCATTAAGCCCGATAAGAAACTCAGCGTGGCCGACGTGGAATCGCTGATGAGAGACCATTTTGAAGGAACCGAATTCGATATGACCAAAGGCTTTATGGCAGGACCTTTCGGATGCCCTTACCGCTGGAAAAACCTTTACTTTCAGGCTCCCGGCGACACCGTTACCAAGTACGGATGGGAACGCCCTATTTCAACACAGCAAACATGTTTCAGCTTTGTTGCGCAATCGCGTTCCACTATGCCCGATGCCATAGGCGGATGTTTCTGGTATGGTGTTGACGATACCTATTCCAACTGTTACATGCCTTTATATTGCTGCATGCTGGAAAGGCCCAAATCATTTTCAAAAGCCGATGTTACCAAATTCGACTGGAATTCGGCCGAATGGGTGTTTAACCTTGTTGCCAATTATACTTATACCAAGTATTGTTACATTATAAAAGATGTTCAGGCAGTGCAGAAAGAACTGGAAAGTAATTTCTTTGCCATGCAGCCTGCTGTTGAGAAAACAGCGCTTGAGCTGGAAAAGACCGATCATAAACTGGCTGTTCAGTATTTAAGCGATTACTCTGTAACACATGCCGAAATGGTTGTTTCGCGCTGGAAAGACCTCTATGCCTTTATCGTTACCAAGTATAACGATGGGTATATTAACAATGGAAAAGAAGGTGGCCGCGATCCTAAAGGTGTTGGTTATGGTGCCGATTGGATACAGCGCGCACTGAAAGAATATCCGCCCAATTACTTTAAAGTTGACTGGCAAGAACCTAAACCAACGAATTAATAACAAAACCCTTCGAAAGTATCGAGGGGTTTTTTGCATCAAAACAATTTTATTACTTTTATGCTTTAAACCAAAAGTATGAGCGAAGCCCCTTTGCTTAAAGTAAAAAACCTTGTAACCGAATTCCGTTCCGAAGATAATGTTGTCAGGGCGGTTAACGATGTTAGTTTTATGCTTAACAAAGGCGAAGTCCTTGGCATTGTTGGCGAATCAGGCTCGGGCAAATCAGTTACTTCCTTATCCGTTATGCGGCTTATTTCTTCACCTCCCGGGAAAATAACAGGAGGAGAGATTTATTTCAACAATGGCAGCAGCACCAACCTCTTGTCGTTACAGGAAAAGCAAATGCGGCATTATCGGGGTAAAGAGATAGCCATGATATTCCAGGAACCCATGACCTCGCTCAACCCTGTTATAAAATGCGGCAGGCAGGTCACCGAAGCCATACGCCTTCACCTTAAATTATCAAAGAAAGCAGCCAAAGAAAAAACCATACAACTGTTTGAAGAAGTTCAGTTCCCAAGGCCATCGAACATCTTCAACTCTTATCCCCACGAATTATCGGGAGGTCAAAAGCAAAGGGTGATGATAGCCATGGCCATGTCGTGCAATCCATCCATCCTCATTGCCGACGAACCCACCACCGCGCTTGATGTTACTGTTCAGAAAACCATACTCGAACTGATGAAAAAACTTCAGGCCTTGCATGGCATGAGCATCATCTTTATTACCCACGATCTTGGAGTGGTTGCAGAAATTGCCGATAAAGTGCTGGTAATGTATAAAGGAAAGATAGTGGAAAGAGGGAATGTAAAAGAGATATTTTCCAATCCCCAACATCCCTATACCAAAGGATTATTGGCATGCAGGCCAACAATGGAGAAGCGTTTGAAACAGCTTCCTGTTGTATCCGATTTCATGCTCGAAAACAAAGAGGGTATCATTGAAGAAAGAAAATATTCGCTTGTGGAAGTCAATACAAATTTATGTGTTTCGAAAGAAGAAAGGAAAGCCGCTCTTGACAAGCTTTATTCAAAGTCGCCCATACTTGAAGTAAAGAACCTTAAAACATATTTCCCTGTTCGCAAAGGCATATTTGGCAAAGCAAAGGATTATATCCGCGCTGTTGATGATGTAAGTTTCACTGTTTATCCCGGCGAAACATTAGGACTGGTGGGTGAATCAGGTTGCGGTAAAACTACTTTGGGAAGAACGATACTCCGCCTTATTGAACCCACTTATGGCAATGTAATGTTTAAAGGTGTTGACATTGCAAAGCTTTCCACAAACGAATTACGAAAGGTGAGGAAAGACCTGCAGATCATTTTCCAGGATCCTTATTCTTCTCTAAATCCCCGTATCAGCATTGGCAGCGCCATTATGGAGCCCATGCAGGTGCATGGCATTTATGCAAACGACAAAGAACGGAAAGCTAAAGTATTTGAATTGCTCGAAAGGGTGAATATGTCGGGAAATCAATTTAACCGTTATCCTCACGAGTTTTCAGGAGGACAACGGCAACGTATATGTATCGCACGTGCGCTGGCATTGAACCCTGAATTTATTATTTGCGATGAATCTGTTTCCGCCCTTGATGTTTCCATACAGGCACAAGTGCTAAACCTTTTGAATGAATTGAAACATGAATTCGGCTTTACATATATTTTTATTTCGCACGATCTGTCCGTAGTAAAATTTATGTCCGACAGGATGATAGTGATGAAAGACGGCAAGATACAGGAATATGGTGATGCTGATGAAATTTATGCCCGTCCCGAAACTGATTATACAAAGAAGCTGATAGCTGCGATACCGAAGGGGAGTTATTAATTCTAGAGTTTAATATTGATCATTAATTGTTATTCAATAGCCATTCAATGCTCTCTCATGATTATTTGCAATTAAATTGCTGGTTTTTTAGTCAGTTCATTATAATAGTTACATACCACATTCATTACACAAATATTACAATTAGGATTGGTTGGTCTGCATATTTCTCTGCCTAAGAACGAAATAGCCATCCCGACTTCATTCCATCTCTCCTGCGGGACTATTGCCATTATTTGTTTCTCTATTTTCTCAGGTTGAACTCCTGTAGCAATACCTATTCGTGGTGCCACACGTATCACATGCAAGTCTACAATAATACCTTCTGCTTTTGTGCCCGATTCACGTATGATTACATTAGCTGATTTTCTGCCAATACCTGGTAATTTAATCAAATCATCAAGGGTTATGGGTATTTTGTCATCGCAGCTTATTGTTTTCGCCAGCTTTACAATCCATTCCGATTTGTTACCAAAATTTCGCACAGACCCTATATATTGATGCAAATCCTCAGGCAATGCCTTAGCAAGAAATTCCATTGAGGGATAAACGTTAAAAAAATTCTCAGCCAGTTCATTGATATGCTTGTCAGAGTCTTGTGCTGATAGTATTACCATTATCAGCAACTGATAACGGTTTTTATAATTTAGCGGGTGTTTTCGTTTTCCATATAGTTTCAATAAAGGTTCAAGGTATTTCATCCAATCTTGTATCATAATAATTCAGAATAAAATTTTGTAAATATTTTAATTCTAATATCCTTGCGGAGAGCCAACCTCGTTGTTTTAGCAATCTGTTTCAACAAGCATTTTATCTTTTCCAGTAGTATAATTTCTAATTTTATATCCCTTCAACTTACATTACTTGCTAACATTCATCTTTATTCTTGAAGTAAGAATATCAATGGCTACATGATTAGCGCCACCTGGGGAACGATTATGTCAGCGTAACGCTTGGTAGGCTCAATGAACTGGAGGTGCATGGGTTTTACGAACTTTTCATAATGGTCAAGCACCTGCTGGAACGAGCGGCCCCTGTCTTCTATGTCCCTTTTAATGATTCGCATAAGTCTGTCGTCGGGGTCGGCATCAACAAAAACCTTCACATCAAGTCGCTCGCGCATCTTTGGATTGGTGAGAATAAGGATGCCTTCAACAATAATTACTTCTCTTGGTTCAATAGGAATTGTTTCTTTGGAGCGTGCACAGGTAAGGTAGGAGTATATAGGCATGCCTATAGTTTTGCCTTCGCGCAACAGGTCAATATGCTTATTAAGCAAGCTGAATTCAATAGATGAGGGATGGTCAAAATTCTTTTTTGCTCTTTCTTCAGGCGTAAGGTGACCGTTATCCTTGTAATATGAATCCTGTGGAATAATGGTTACAGCATCTTTCGGCAAACGCTTTATAATTTGCTTGACAACTGTTGATTTCCCGCAGCCTGAACCGCCTGCAATACCAATAATGAGCATCGTTGATTTGGTTTAAATGAGATAACAAAAGTATCAAAACACCTGATAAAAGACAAGAAATATGAAAAAAAGAATAAGACATATATTGAATATAAGGTTTCGTTATGAGCAATTTTATTTGTTTATACGCGGTAACGTTTTCATCCTCCCTACGTAAAAGCCTGCTCAGAATATTATTTTTTATATCTTCACAGCCAGAAAAACCAGAAATTAATCCAGAGAAACATGAAAGATTTTGAAAGCTTATTAAATCCGAATCCGCTTGTTAAATACCTTAATAAACCTTCTAAGGATTTTACCAAAAGCGATGTTATCCGTTATATTGAGAACAACGGCATTGAAATGATCAATTTCAGATACGTTGGTGGCGACGGACGCTTAAAGACATTAAACTTTATCATCAACAGTAAAAAACACCTTGATACCCTTTTATCGTCAGGAGAAAGAGTTGATGGCTCAAGTTTGTTTTCATACATCGAAACCGGTTCAAGCGATTTATATGTTGTGCCGCGTTTCCGTTCAGCTTTTCTGAACCCGTTTAATCAGATCCCGACACTTGATGTTATGTGTTCTTATTTGAATAAAGACGGAATGCCACTGACAAGCTCGCCTGAATATATTTTAAGAAGAGCTCAGGAAACCTTGATTGAAAAGACTGGTCTTTCATTCGAAGCAATGGGTGAATTGGAATATTATGTAATAAGCGAAAACGAAGGACTTTATCCTGCAAAGGACCAGAAAGGTTATCATGAATCAGTTCCTTTTACTAAATGGGAAAAGCTTAGAATAGAAGCTATGCGTGCAATTGCACAAACAGGCGGACTTATAAAATATGGGCATTCCGAAGTTGGAAACTTCTATATTGAAAATACAGTTTACGAACAAAATGAAATAGAATTTCTCCCGACTGATGTGCAGGATGCTGCAGATCAGCTTATCATTGCTAAATGGATACTTCGTGTGCTTGCATATAAGCATGGTGTTACCATCAGTTTTGCACCAAAGATCACTGTTGGAAAAGCAGGTAGTGGTATGCATATACATACTCGACTTATGAAAGACGGGAAGAATATGATGGTGAAGAACGGGAAGTTATCAGATATTGCAAAAAGAGCAATAGCAGGCTATCTTCAGCTAGCACCTTCTTTAACTGCTTTTGGAAATACAATACCCTCATCATATTTTCGCCTCGTTCCTCACCAGGAAGCGCCAACTAATATTTGCTGGGGCGACAGAAACCGTTCTGTACTGGTAAGAGTACCGCTTGGTTGGACAGGAAATGCCAATATGATAAAAAATGCAAATCCATTGGAAGCTACGGATAATACAGATTATTCAGATAAGCAAACAGTTGAGTTCCGTTGTCCTGATGGTTCTGCTGATATTTATTTATTATTGGCGGGGCTTACAGTTGCTGCAAGATACGGTCTTGAAATGGAAAACTCTCTTGAATATGCTCAAAAATCATACGTGGGAGTGAATGTTTTCGATGATAAACATAAGGAAATTTGCAAAGGTCTTGACCAATTACCTGTTTCCTGCTGGGAATCGGCTGAATGTTTGAAAAAGCAAACAGATATTTATAAAAAATATGATGTGTTTACGCAGGACTTGATAGGCGGTATGGTAAAGGAGCTTAAAAGCTATAATGATACTGGTTTGCGTGAAAAGATATCAGGAAATTATGCTGAACTGATGAAACTGGTAAATACATTTATTCATTGTTAATTAGTCAGTAACCGGACTTTGCCTATAGAATATTTAAAACGTTCCTTTATCAATAAAAAAAAAGACCATCCTTTCGGATGGTCTTTTTTATATAGTCATTTTAATTTACTTAACTGATTTTGCAAGAGCAGCACCAGCTTTAAATTTAGCAACTTTCTTAGCAGCTATTTTAATTTCTTTGCCGGTCTGAGGATTGCGACCTGTTCTTGCAGCTCTCTTAGCAACTGAGAAGGAACCGAAACCTACGAGGATAACGCCTTCGCCTTTTTTCAGAGATTTGCTGATTGTGTTTACAGTAGCATCAAGTGCTTTACCTGCGTCAACTTTTGTTAATTTTGCTTCTTTAGCAATTGCATCAATTAATTGTGCTTTGTTCATAATTTTACGATTTAATTAATTAAACATAGGTTAATTATAGAATGCGCAAAGATAAATAAAAATATAATCGTGCAATATTTTTTTGATTTTTTTTGCAAGTCGCTTTAATAGGGTTTCTACATCTTATTTCCTATTCTTAATTACATGTTCAAACCCTGCATACACAAGGGTTTAATATACCTTTCTTAAACGCCATACTTTTTTGAAAAAGAATCTTATTCAATTAAAGCATCCTGTTTAAATAATCCTTATTTGCAATTTTGTTTAGAAAACACATTCCTTTTCATTGTAATTGAAATGTAATTATTGTCAGAAAAAATTGCTGTAACTCTCTAAAATTAAGACATTCTGTCTTTTGCAACCATGTTTGAAATGACATTTTGTAAGTTTTTTTATTAAAAAATGCTGTGGTATAAAATTTGAAAATCCCAAAACGAAATAATAAAAAGTTCTAACTAAAAAATGGAGGATAAAAAAATGAAACTTGTAAGATTTAACAATCAGCCGATGCTTTCAGACATTTTTGAAGATCTTGAAAAAAGAGTTTTCTATCCTTTTAATTACGAAGGATCAATGCCCGCAGCTAACATAACCGAAACCGAAAAGTCATTTCAAATTGAACTGGCCGTTCCAGGGATGACAAAACAGGATTTCAAGATCAATCTTGAAAACAATGTACTCACTATTTCATCGGAAAAGGAAAGCGAACAAAGTAAAGAAACAAAAAGCTACACGAGGAAAGAGTTTACTTTTGGTTCTTTCACGCGGTCATTCACACTTCCTAAAATTGTTGAAACAGAACAAATCAAAGCTTCTTACGAAAACGGTATCCTAAAAATGGAGTTACCAAAGAAAGAAGAAACAGCAAAGCTTTCGAAAGAAATTGCAATTGCCTAAACTGCAGGATAAGCGTTAAGGAAAAAAGGAGGATTTATTCCTCCTTTTTTTATTTCTTAACAATAAGTTGTGAGTATTTATTGTTTACTGATTATGCTATGACTCGTTTACAGTAGTATCTTTATTTGTTTAAATTCTTTACAGGAACAAATCAAAAGGATGAAAAAATTCGGAATATTTAAGTTTTTAAATTTCCCACTAATACTGGTTTTCCTTTTAATGGCATGCCACACAACAAAACAACCCATTGCCCCTCCTGTTTTTTCCAACAATGATTTTTATAATAAATATTCCAAGATACTTGGAGTAAAATTGACAGGGTTGGAGGACAAAAAATTCATTGAAGAAGTTGCCGGGTGGATTGGGACTCCTTATGTTTATGGAGGAGAATCAAAAAAAGGAGTTGATTGCTCAGGCTTTGTTAAAACACTCTATAAGGATGTTTATAATTTAAACCTTTACCGTACGGCGTTTGACCTTGTAAAGAACTGTGATCCTGTTAAGAAAAAAAATCTAAAAACAGGAGATCTTATCTTTTTCAAAATAAACAGCGATAAGATCTCGCATGTTGGAATTTATCTTGATGACGGGAAGTTCATACATGCTTCTTCTTCTAAAAAAGGCGTAATGGTAAGCGACCTGAACGAAGCTTATTTTAAAAAATACTTTTATTCGGCAGGAAGATTGAAAAACCTGAAATAATTATCTTTGCCCCTCACTATATATTGCATGTCTAAAAATTCAAAAGCACATATAGCGCTTGTTCTATCAAATCTTTTCTTTGGGATGAATTTCCCTATAGCCAAGAGCCTGATGCCGGAATATCTGCACCCGATAGAAATCATTATATTTCGTGCAGGTGTTTCTTCTATCCTATTTTGGATTACACAGCAATTCTTTTGCTATGAGAAAACAGACAAAAAGGATCTGCTGAGACTTGCTTTATGTGGTATTTTCGGCGTTTCCATAAACCAGCTTTTATTTTTTGAAGGGCTTAACCTCAGCACACCTATTGATGGTTCAATTATTATGACCTCCATACCCATTATGGTGCTTGTTATTTCAGGGATACTGATCAAAGAAAGAATAACAAGAACAAAGCTTATAGGTATATTGCTTGGAATAACAGGGGCGCTGATTACCATAGTTTACGGGAAGAAACTTTCAGCAGGTGCTGACCCTTTAAGGGGAAATATATTTCTGTTCATCAATGCCGTTTCATACAGCATTTATTTTGTGTTGGTAAAACCTATGATGAAAAAATACAACACATTTACCGTAATGAAATGGACATTTTTATTCGGGTTTATCGGAATCATCCCATTCTCTTTTCATGCTTTCTCCTCGGTTAACTGGGAACATTTCACTGTGTTTACATGGTCGGCATTGATATATGTTGTTGTCGCGACAACATTCCTTGCTTACCTGTTAACAGCATATTCAATGAAAACAGTTAATCCAACGGTAGCCAGTTTTTACATCTATCTACAACCGGTGGTAGCCAGTTTACTGGCAGTTATGATATATAGCGAAACAATAACTCCGGTAAAATTCTTTTCCGCAGCTTTAATTTTTATAGGAATTTATCTTGTAAGCAAGAAAGAAAAGATGATATCAGAAAAAATGCCTGAAAGGAATTAACACCCTCTCAAAAGCGCGTTGAATCAGGGCGCGATCTTTCCATTTTTCATAATCAAAAGGTATGCATTCGCTGATTGTTTCATTGATATGATTTTCGAGCAAATGAACAATCCTTTTTTCTTTTCCATACAGGTTAATCTCGTGCATAAAACGGAAACTCCTGTAATCGAAATTGGATGAGCCAACAATGAAATAACTTCTGTCAACAAGAAATACTTTAGAGTGAAGGTTCCTTGGCGTGTAAAACAATATTTCCACTTTTCCTTTGTACATCTCGCCAAGATAACGATTGCGTAATATATCAACAACGTTAACATCGGAATGGCGGGGAGAAATAACCTTGACATTTACCCCTCTCAGCGCAGCTTCAATCAATGCTTTTCGCATATAACTGCCCGGAAGGAAATATGGCGTTTCAATAATGATCTCTTTTTTAGCGCTTCTGATAAGGTCGATATATTTTTTACGTGTAGGTTGAAAAACAGTTGAAGGCACATCGCGAAGTATTTCAAAATTGTTGAAGAATAAAGACTTTGAAATATTTAATTTATCATAAATATATTTATTATAAATCCTGTAGCTTTCGAGATAAGCTTCTTTAAAGGTTATTGTAATATCACCTATCATACGAAGTGAAGATTCCCTCCAGTTCATGGCATAGGCGGCAATATTAGCAGAACTGATATATGTAACGGTATCATCAATCATGATGAGTTTCCTGTGATTGCGACGGTGACTCTTGGTGAAGGAGTCGATGCTTAACCTTAACTTTTTAAAGAAACGAACTTCTGCTCCATGCGCTATCATTTCACTAAAAAAACTACGCGAAACATAAGCCCCCCACGAATCAATCATTAGTTTTATTTTAACTCCCTGCTTGGCTTTCTTGGTGAGTTCATCGCGAAATTTTATGCCTATCTGATCATTGCCGTATTTATAAGTTTCTATGTAGATATACTCTTTAGCCAGCTCAATATCATCCAGCATCGCATTGTACATGCGCAAAGGGTCGTCGTAGAAGCGATATTGCGGACTTTTTGAAAAAGGCATTGGCCTGTTAATAAAAAATAACTGTATGTTAAACGATAAATTTCTGTTTTTGATTCATTTTTGAATAAATTTGTACACTTATTAACCAAAATTACTAAAAAAATGAAACATCATTTTAATACTATATTAATGTTTGCAGGCATTATTATCGCCGCCCTGATACTTGCAAACTCTTGGAAGAAAACACACATGAATAATGGAACTATTGATGTTAACGGCATTGCTAAACAGGATATTGTTTCTGACCAGATAGTATGGACAGGGTATCTTACGGCTGATGCAAAGGATACAAAATCTGCTTATGCTGAATTGAAAAAGGATACAGGTATATTTAAAAGATACCTTGCTTCGAAAGGAATACAGGGAAAGGAGATAACTTTTTCGCCTGTTGCCGTTCAATCGGAATATGAATGGGTAACTGATAATAAAGGATCAAGGAGCCAGAAACTTAAAGGGTACATACTTACGCAGAATTTAAGAGTGGAGTCGAATGAAGTGGAAAAGGTTGAGAACACTTCAATTGAAGTTAGCGAACTTATTGACCAGGGAATAAGTTTCACTTCGCAATCGACAGAATATTATTATTCAAAACTTGATGAACTGAAAATGAAAATGATTGCAACAGCTACCGAAGAAGCGCATAAAAGAGCTCAACTGATTGCAAACAATTCCGACTGTAAGCTTGGCGAACTGAAACATTCTGAATTGAACACCTTTGATGTGCTTGCCAAAAACAGCTCGGAAGAATATTCTGAAGGCAGCACCGATGTTTACACTGCCGACGAAACATTCAACATTACTTCAAAAAATAAAACGGCTAAGGTTACCGTAAAACTTGAATTTGGAATTAGGTAAATTCAGCCCTGTCATTTATTTTAAAATTATTGTTCATAGGCATTGCAATACTCAATCCGCTTCATATAAAAGAATAAATTTTTCAATCATAGTACTAAAATCTCATACAAGATGAAACAACATTTTAATACCATAATAGTTGCAGTTGCAATAATCATTGCTTCTATATTGCTTGGACATGCTTGGAAAAGAACACATGTGGGCAATGAATCCATAAGCGTAACAGGTTTAGCCAAACAGGATTTTGTTTCCGACCTGATTGTTTGGGATGGTTATTTTACTGCCGAATCGAAGAACACCAAGATGGCTTATTCAGAGTTGAAGCAGGATGCAGAGATAATTAAAAAGTATTTGATCTCGAAAGGTATTAAAGAAAAAGAAATTATCTTTTCGTCAGTTACCATAGAATCGGATTATGAATATGTATCCGACAAAGAAGGTCATTCAATAAAGGAATTCAAAGGATATATCTTAACTCAAAACCTGAAAATAGAATCGAAAGAGGTGGATAAGGTGGAGAATCTTTCGCGTGAAGCAAGCGAACTGATAGACCTTGGCGTTAACTTTGTTTCATCGGCTCCTGAATACTATTACACTAAACTTGCAGAGCTAAAAATAAAGATGCTTTCGATGGCAACCGAAGATGCACACAACCGTGCTGAAGCTATAGCTACCAATGCAAAGAGTAATCTCGGTAATTTAAGAAAAGCCGATATGGGAATCTTCCAGATTACAGCGCAGAACAGTTCGGAAGAATATACTTATGGGGGCGCTTTCAACACAGCTTCCAAGAATAAAACTGCTTCGGTAACTGTAAGGCTGGATTTTGGGATAAAATGAAACCAATAAGTTGTAGCAGACCATCACTTTTGCTTACAATTTTTATTTTCCGGAAACAATCTTTTAGAATAAAAAGAGGGGCGCAAGAAGTTGCGCCCCTCCCAACAAACCAAACACAACCCAATCTTACAACACAATTATCGACATTGGCGCACTCCATCCGCTCAATCCTTCTTTGGTCACCCAGGCCACTCTATACCAATGCCTGCTTCCCGAAACAAGCCCGTTATCAGTAAACTGGCGCTTGGTTGTGAAACCAACATAAGCCCAGCTACTGTCAATGGTTGGCAAAGGGTCGTTGGCACGCTGCCATACATAGGTACGGGCTCCTTTTACTGCTTTATGCTTTGCAATAATTGAACCTGCACTTTTCCCGTGAATTAAACTAAAATCAGTCAAAAGAGTTGGTTTGGGTTTAGCCGAAGTATGGAAACCCGAACTTAAAATTACACCTTCAATCCCGGCAGCTACAGTATTAACATAAGCAACCTGCTTTTTCAACAATGCAACCAGCGTTTTAACTGCAAGCCGCATATTGGCCTTTGCTGTTTTACCGCCTCCAAGAGCGAGGTTAAACTTAGCCTCCAGGTCGTTAACAGCAGAGGTTATCTGCGCCAGCGGAACCAGAGGCGTTGGGAAATAAGCATTTCCCGTCATCATCGTAACAGTATTGCGTGCAAACTCTATGAGCAGCGCTATCGCAAACCTTGCGAAATCCATTATTCCTTTTATTGCTTTCATAACTCGAAAAATTTTAATTAATATTTATGTTCAGCCGGACGACCTGAAAAAAAATACTTCAGATGCATGCCCGGAAGGTCTTTATTTATATTTGATTGCATATTATCTGTACATGATTTTTTACTAATACATTGACTTTCGTTGCGATTCATTATTATATCGTTCCTATGCATTACCGCATAGTTCCTGTTCATTATCGCATTGTTTCTATTCATTAATACATTATTACAAATCACTAATGTTTTGTTCCTGTTCATTATTGCATTGTTACGATTTATTATTGCATCGTTACGATTCATTATTGTTTTATTCCAATACATTAATGTATTGTTGCGATTCATTATTACATTGTTCTGATTCATTAATGCATTGTTCCAATGCATAATTGTTTTGTTACTATGCGTAATGGAATCGTTACGATGCGTATTCCAACTGTCACGGATTGTTAATCTTTCGTAACGCTTTAATATCCTTTTGTTGCGTTTCAATATCCTTTCATTACGTTTTGAATTCCTTTTGATGCGGTTTGAATACTGATCGTGATAATCCAATAAATAATCGTAACGGTTCAATGTCCATTCGTTACGGTTTGTGGTCCATTCGTTACGATACGTGAAGATTTGATTAGAAAAAGAAAAGAAATCGAAAGAATAATTAGGGAAATGCGTAAGATAGAAGAATCTTCTGTTGCTGTTTTTGAATCTTGCTATATGATTTGTGTATATAAACATCTTACTCTTGCTTTAAAAGCATAAACGGTACTATTTAATTTGTCGTTTTATGCAGAAAGTAAAGATGCTTACATAGGATAGGATTAAATTTAACTTTGTTTTGTTGATGGGTTTAATGCAAATAACGTGCCAAAAAAAGGAGAGAATAGAGATTTTATGATTTTTTTAAGATTTATTTCAAAATTTAGTTGAGCTTTATATTTGGTCATATATTTATGAATATTTGAAAGAATAAAGTGTTAATTTGTTATGGAAATGAATTTATTGTATATTTGCTATGGTTAACTTAGTGTGAGCTGAATATTTTTTTATAATTAACCATGCAACCTTTTTATGTTTTTGTGTCTTATTGAAGAACAATTAATCAATTGTATTATTAAAAATCATATAACCATGAAAAAGTTAATACTTTTTATAGCGTTTATAGGCATAGCTGGGTTTGCTAACGCACAATGTAATGCTGCATTTACATATACAATAAATGGAGGGGATACTGTTATTTTTAATGATATTTCTACCTATGACACAAATTCACTGGTGCTTCATACCTGGACATTTGGGAATGGTGGTTTTGAACAACTGTTTAGCCCTCCAAGTTCTCCGAACCCCTCTCCACAAGTTTATTATGCAAATAAGTATATTGTTTGCCTAACTATTTCATCCGATACTTCAATATATACCTGTTCCAGTTCATTTTGCGATACAATTACAATCATTAATGGGCCACATTATCCATGCAACGCAACCTTTAATATATGGATGGATACATCCTGGAATAATACATACCCAACATCTAATAAGGTTTATTTTTCAAGTAATCTACCTTCCCTTTATGGAGCAAAATGGTTTTGGAGTTTTGGTGATGGCAGCTATGACAGCACTGGAATTATTGCACCTACACATCAATATGCATCACCGGGAATTTATAATGTGTGCCTCACTACTGTAACAAATATGGGCGATACTTGTTCTTATTGCAATACAATAAATACTTTTCCATGCTATCAATCTCTTAATGCTTCCTTTACTCAATCAATTAGTGGAAATACAGTAACATTTACGAGTAGTTGTTCTGGCTCTTCTAATTCTAATCCATGGTACTGGACTTTTGGAGATGGTTATACTGCAAATACACAAAATCCTGTACACTCATACTTGTATAATGGAACTTATACCGTTTGTCTTACTTATTATAAAAATGATAGCACCGGGTGTTCTAAAATATATTGTGATACAATTACAATAACAAGTGCTACTCCTTTGCCGTGTAATGCCCTGTTCTCATACTCGCCAGACACTATGTCAAGCAATATATATCATTTTTATAGCCAGTCTACATTAGATATTGTGTCATGGAATTGGAGTTTTCCCGGTGGCACTCCATCTTCATCAACAAGTTCTTACGTATATGTCACTTATCCTTCACCTGGAACGTATATCGCTTATTTAACCGTTACAAACCAATCCGGCATTTCATGTTCAGATACTGAAATTGTTTATTCTGGTATAAACTGTTCAAATACCAATGCTTATTTTACTATGAGTACAACTGCAACACCTCATGTGTGGAGTGTAGTAAATATGGCAATTGGTGCATCACCTATTTCTTATTCATGGAATTGGGGAGATGGTTCACCTAATTCAACCGGGGCAACTCCAACTCATACATATTCTCAGCCCGGTTTTTACAATATCTGTCTTACAATCACTGATGCGAATGGTTGCGGCTCTTCTTATTGCACACATGATTCATTGTATAGATTGAATCCAGATGCAACAATGATATCGGTTATTGTAACTTCATCTACTTTGGGAATGAATAATCTTTCTTTTTTAGACGGAATCTCAATTTATCCTAACCCCGCTAACGATATTATTACCATTGAAAACTCTTCTTTTATGAAAGACCAATTAATTTCTGTTTATGATGTTCGGGGGCAATTGCTTTCACAACAGCCAATGTTGCAACCTAAAACGAATATTGATATTTCAACATTTGCAAAAGGATTATATTATATAAAATTGAAAACAGAAAAAGGAATTGCTGTAAAGAAGTTTGTGAAAGAATAGTTCAGTAAACAGTCGACAGTTCTCGGTCGGCAATGAAGACTGCAAACTGAAGACCGGCGAATTATTAAAGAGGCAGTTGGCAATTCTCTGTGTTCTTTTTGAAACACTCCGTGTTCTCTGTGGTTAAACTTTTATTCAGGTGTTACAAACATCAAACATTGAACTAATTTCTTGTTCCTTTCTTCCTATTTCATCCTTCATTATTTAATTGCTATTCATCAGGTCTTTGTATATTTGCCCCCATTCTTTCCCTTTCTGATTAAAAAGTATGGGTAAAGACGTTATAAATAATTTGAACCCCAGCTTATAGTATTTGATATGGAGAAAAAATTTCTGAATTATATCAAGGATCCTCAAACATCTGCCGAACTAAAGTTCTTCAGCTTTAATGAAGAGAACGATAATATTATCAGCGGAATACTTGTCAATAAAGAACTGTCTATAGCCTATCCTATATTAAACGGGGTGCCTGTAATGCTACCCTCAGCCTTCCCTTTGGAATTTGTAAATCATTATAAAAAGGAATTACAAACCATCAACGAGCAGTTCAATAACAAATTATCTTTTGAAGGAACTAAAGATTTCTGGAGCTTCAGCGCTGAATGGGATTATCATTTTACCAATGCTGTTACCACTACATGGGGATGGACTGTTGAAGACAGGTTTGAACAGTTTTTGCTTGAAACCCAATCACGTAAAGAGGAGCTTGGCGATAAACTTATAATGGATGCTGGCTGCGGAAATGGCGTGCTGACGGAATATATCTCTTCTTTCTCCGGACTGACATTTGGCGTTGATTTATCTGACAGTGTATTTTTTGCCGAGAAGAACAGAAAAAGTAAAAATGTTTGCTTCATAAAAGGCAATTTACTGATGCTTCCTTTCGCAGACGGTACGATTGATATCATAGTTTCAAACGGAGTGATCCATCATATGCCCAGTACGGAAAAAACATTTTATAGTTTGGCTGATGCTGTGAAACAGGGCGGAAAACTTTATATCTGGCTTTACTCAAATAAAGGTAATTTGAAATGGAGGGTAAAAAGAAAATTCTTTGATATTGCCAGGGTAATCGTTTGCAGGCTTAATAAAAAAAAACAGAAAGTTATTGTTTCCATGTTCACGTCTGTATTAAAAGCAATGAACAAAAATATTGATAAAAACGAGCTGAATATTAACATGTATGACTCTCTTACTCCCCGATGGAGACACTATCATACCCCTGAAGAGATAGCTCGCTGGTATTATAAAGCTGGTTTTGGCCCGATATGCCTTACTCACTTTGATAACAAATACGGTTTTGGTGCATATGCTGTTAAAGAAAAGGCAGACAAAACCCCAGGCGAGAATTACGGTAAATGAGCCGAAACAGTGAATTAAATTATCTCTGCTTTATAGAATAATCATCTTCAATTTTCACTTTTCCTTAATTTATAAATTAATAGCTTTTCGTTTAGTCTTTGTATCTTTGTTTAAATTTACAAAGCAATAGCAGCAAATACATTCACTATGATCAAATCAATGACCGGTTACGGTAAAGCTTTCACCCAGCAGGAAGACAAAAAACTTATTATCGAAATACGCAGCCTCAACAGCAAGCAGCTTGATATAAATTCAAAGATATGCCGGCTGTATAAGGAAAAAGAATCGGAGATACGCTCCTTGGTTTCGAAAGAACTGGAACGCGGAAAGGTGGATGTGGCCGTTTATTTCGAGAATAATGAATGTATTTCGAATTATTCAATAAATAAAAACCTGCTTTTAAAATATTTCAATGACCTGAAATCAATCTCTTCTGAAGCAGGCAACACATTTCCTTCCGATCATTTTGCACTTGCGCTTAAAATGCCTGATGTACTGTCAACGGGAAATGAAGAACTGTCGGAAAAAGAATGGAATGCTTTCCTGCTGGCGCTGAATGAGGCATTGAAACTTATGACCGAATTCCGTGTTCATGAAGGCGAGATATTGGGAAATGATATAAAGAAAAGAATTAACGGCATCCTGCAGCTATTGAAAGATATTGAAGTGTTTGAAAAGAACAGGATGAATATTATTAAAGACAGGATAAAGAAAAACCTTGAAGAGCTTATAGGTGTTGATAAAACAGATAAGAACCGCTTTGAGGAAGAGTTGATTTATTACCTTGAAAAGATTGATATAACCGAGGAAAAAGTAAGACTTAAAAAGCATTGCGACTATTTTATTGATACCATGAAACAGCCCGAAACCAATGGACGAAAGCTTGGTTTTATTTCACAGGAAATAGGTAGGGAAATAAATACAATAGGCTCAAAAGCCAATGATGCCGATATACAGAAGCTGGTGGTACAAATGAAAGATGAACTGGAAAAGATAAAAGAACAACTATTGAATATTCTTTAAATGAAGCAAGGCAAACTTATCATATTTTCTGCCCCTTCAGGAGCCGGTAAAACAACTATAGTTCATCGAATATTAGAATCAAGGAATGATATGGAATTCTCGGTATCGGCCTGCAGTCGCCCTATGCGTGCAAATGAAAAAGACGGGGTGGATTATTATTTTATTTCAGCAGAAGAATTCAGGAAACGAATTGCAAACAATGAATTTCTCGAATGGCAGGAAGTATATGAGAACAGTTTCTACGGCACGCTGAAAACAGAGGTGCAACGGATTTGGGCAAAGGGAAATTCTGTGGTATTTGATGTGGATGTTGTGGGTGGGTTGAACATAAAAAAGTATGGTAAAGAAAATGCTTTGGCCGTTTTTGTAATGCCTCCCTCTGTTGAAACATTGGAGGAAAGACTTAAACGCCGTTCCAGCGAAACACCTGAAACATTGAAAAAAAGAATAGAAAAAGCAAATTACGAATTAACATTTGCCAATAAGTTTGATAAGATAATCGTTAACGATGAGCTTGAAAAAGCTGTGAAAGAAGCTAAAGATTTGATTGAAGAGTTTTTACATTCTTAAATTTATTAATTATAATTCATTCTATTTTATCACAAGTGAATAAAAAGAAAAAGATCGGTTTATATTTTGGTTCCTTCAATCCCATACATAATGGGCATTTGATGATAGCCGGTTATATGGCTGAATATTCCGATCTGAATGAAATTTGGTTTGTAATTTCTCCTCAAAATCCTTTAAAAGAAAAATCAACTTTACTTACCGATATTCACAGGCTTGCATTGGTAAATGTGGCTATTGAAAATGATACGCGTTTTAAATCCAGTGATATAGAGTTTAAACTTCCGCAGCCCTCATACACTATAAATACGTTGACATACTTGCAAGAGAAATACCCGCAGAAAGAATTTGCTCTAATAATGGGTGCCGATAATTTGGAGAATCTTGATAAGTGGAAAAACCACGAACAGATATTGCAGCACTTTAGCATTTATGTTTATCCACGGCCTGATTCAACAGGGGGGAAGTTTAAAACCCATCCGAATGTACAGTGGGTTAAAGCTCCAAATCTTGAAATATCTTCAAGTTTCATACGTTCGGCAATAAGAGAGAAGAAAAACGTAAGTTATTTTATGCCCGATAAGGTGTATCAATATATACAGGAAATGCATTTTTATGAAAGATAGATTCAAAAATTATTTTTAATATTGTATCCAATTATCGATTTTATCGTATTATTGCTTTAAAAACCAAATAACTGTATCCTAATAAATTCCAGAGTATGAAAAAAGATAAAATGATCCTTGTTGCAATCGATTTTTCTAAATGTTCAATTAAAGCGCTTGAGTTTGCAATTACCATTGCAAATGATGTTGCCGCAAACATACTTTTAGTATATGTTGACAAGCCTCAGAGTTCTGAGTCAGTGTATAGTAAACAAGGCAACGAATTCCACGAAAAGATTGTTTGCCTTTTAGAAAAGATCGTAAAAAAATATCAGCCTTCGCTTAACGGGAAAATGGAATACAAAGTAAGGAAAGGAAAGATCTATGCCGAGATTGCTAATCAGGCAAAATACAGTGATGCTTATATTTTAATGGCAGGTACACATGGAGTTTCAGGCGCTGAAGAGTTTTGGATTGGTAGTAATGCATTCAGGTTTGTTACATCCGCCCCTTGTCCGGTGATTACTGTTAAGGAAAGTTTTATCTGGAAACACAAACATATTAAAAAGATCATTGTACCTATTGACAGTACAATGGAAACAAGGCAGAAAGTACCTTTTGCAACTGAAATAGCTAAATTATTCAAAGCGGAAGTTCACATACTGGGAGTTTATTCTACGAATGTTAAGGATATTAAGAACCTTGTTGAAGGATACACTAACCAGGCCGTTGAATATGTTGAATCAAACAATGTTGTTTGTCATAAACATTTTAAGTTCTGTGAAAATATCACTGACGGAACAATTGAATATGCCACAGAGATAAAAGCTGACCTGATCGCGATAATGACTGAGCAGGAGAAAAGCGCAAAAAATATCTGGCTTGGACCTTATGCACAGCAAATGGTAAATCACTCGCAGATCCCTGTATTGTCAATTCACTCAAAACAGATCTATGATGTAAATTCCAATAAGGGTTAATAATGAGTAAGCATATTAAATACGCTATTCTTGGTTTAATAATAATTTTTGGTGTTCGTTATGGATATTGCCAGAAAACAGGCAATGTTGACATTGTTGTTTCCGATGCACGTATTAATACTTTGGTGGAAAAACATATTGCTTTCAGTGAAAATCGCGGAAGTATAAGAGGTTTCAGGATACAGATATTTTTTGATTCAGGAAATAATTCAAAGAACAGTGCAGTTGCTGCTATGAATGAATTCAAGGCAAAGTATCCTGATGTTGAAGCTTACCTGATGTACCATGAACCTAATTATAAAATAAGGGTTGGTGATTTCAGGTGCAGGATGGATGCTCAACGCTTCCTGCATAAGATATCCGGAGAATATGAGAATGCATTTATAGTAAAGGATGATGATATAAATCTTCCCGATCTGGAAGATGAATATTCAAATAAATGAAATAATTATTAATAAAAAACCCTTCACAAATTAGTGAAGGGTTTTTTATTTGGATGTATAAACAGAATTAATATCTGTTTATACAATTAAGGTTTTCAAAAGCAATCTTAAGTCTTTCCACTAATGCTTTTTCTCCATCACGCAGCCAAGCACGAGGATCGTAATATTTCTTATTAGGTTTATCTTCTCCTTCAGGATTGCCTATCTGACCCTGTAAATAACCTTCATTCTTTTTGTAGAATTTCAGTACGCCGCTCCAGAAAGCCCATTGTGTATCAGTATCAATATTCATCTTGATAACGCCATAAGAAATTGCTTCTTTAATTTCTTCAGGAGCAGAACCTGAACCTCCATGAAATACAAGGTTCACTGGTTTTGCCGAAGTATTGAATTTCTTTTGAATATGATCTTGCGAATTCTTTAATATTTTAGGTTGCAAATGAACATTACCCGGTTTATAAACACCATGAACATTTCCAAATGATGCCGCTATAGTAAAGTTTGGACTGATCTTCATCAAGGTCTCATAAGCAAGTGCTACATGTTCCGGTTGTGTGTAGAGACGTGCATTATCAACACCTGTATTATCAACACCATCTTCTTCGCCACCGGTAACACCCAACTCAATCTCAAGTGTCATGCTTATTTTGCTCATTCTTTCAAGATAGCGTTTACATATTTCAATGTTTTGTTCCAGTGGTTCCTCTGATAGGTCGAGCATATGTGAACTGTATAGAGGCTTGCCATGAACTTTATAGAATTTTTCTCCTGCATCAAGAAGTCCATCAATCCAGGGAAGTAATTTTTTAGCTGCATGATCGGTATGAATAACTACAGGAACACCATATAATTCAGCTACTTTGTGAATATGCTCTGCGCCAGATACTGCACCAGCAATAGCAACCTTTTCATTCTCATTAGAAAGAGATTTTCCTGCATAAAATAAAGCTCCTCCATTTGAGAACTGTATTATTACAGGAGAATTAACTGCTTTTGCTGCTTCAAGAACACCATTAACTGAGTTCGTGCTAACCACATTTACTGCAGGAAGAGCAAATTCATTCATCTTAGCTATGCGAAATATTTCCTGAAGTTCTTTACCGGCAACAACTCCGGGAGCAATTTTATCTGATATTTTTTCTGACATAATTTATATTATTTAGTTTGAATTCAACTCCAAAATTAAATATTTCAGATGGTATTTTAAACTTTAAAAGCTTATTAATTGTTTTTTTTCTGTTAAAATATATTCAATCTTGCAATTACCTGTTTTTTGTGTAGTAATTTTGCATAAAATTTCAAAACAATAAGAAATATGAAAACACAAGATATATTTTCAAAGTTATGGGTGGATTATACTTCCAGAAATCCTTATGTAAAAAAAGTGCATGACCTTTTTATTGCCGAAGGAGAAGAAGTGGTGAACGACCATATTGCTTTCCGTACATTCAGCGACAGCAAGGTAAACGTGGACGTTTTGTCAAAAATATTTCTTAAAATGGGCTATGTTGAAAAAGGCCAATATATATTTGAACAGAAGCATTTGTTTGCCAAACATTTCGAAATAGAAAATGATCCCTTAGCTCCGAGAGTTTTCATCAGTGAATTGGTAACAAAGGATTTTAGCCCTTTTCTTCAGGAAACTGTAACGGAAGTTATTGATAATATTCCAAAAGAATTGACAAGTTCTGATGAATTGATTTTCAGTGGCAGAACATGGGGGAAGCCATCATTTAAGATTTATGAAGAACTCAGAAAAGAATCCGAATATGCTGCATGGCTTTATGTGAACGGATTTACTGTAAATCATTTTACTGTAAGTGTGAACTCCTTAAAGAAGCATGATACCCTTCAGAAAGTGAATAGCTTTCCTGAAAAGCAAAGGATTTATTATTAATGATGCCGGTGGGGAGATACAAGGAACGCCTGAGGAGTTGCTTGAACAATCAAGTGTTAAAGCTGCTGTTATTCCTGTGGAATTTGTTGAAGGAACTTATGATGTTACTTCATGCTACTATGAATTTGCTAAACGTTATCCCGATACGGACGGGAAGTTGTATTCTGGCTTTATAGCTAAATCGGCTGATAGAATTTTCCAAAGTACAGACCTGTATAAAAAATAAGTATTTTTGATGCATAATCAGGAATAATAGGTTATGCCGAAAAGAGAAGAGCTTCTTGAACTGAAAAAGGAACTGGAAGGCGATTTGTATTGCGATGATGCCAGCAGGCTCATGTATGCTACTGATGCATCAGCCTATCGCGAAATGCCTGTAGCAGTTACCCGCCCTAAAAACAATGATGATATTAAAAAGGTCATTGCTTTTGCCAGACAACATAAAACATCATTGATTCCCCGTACCGCAGGAACATCGCTGGCCGGACAAGTTGTAGGTAGCGGTATCGTGGTTGATGTGTCAAAATACATGACACAGATTATAGAGATAAATGAGAAGGAAAAATGGGTTCGGGTACAACCCGGCGTTATACTTGATGAACTAAATAAAATTCTTGAGCCTAAAGGACTTTTCTTTGGCCCGGAAACTTCTACTTCCTCACGATGCATGATAGGAGGGATGGTTGGCAATAACTCCTGTGGCGCTCACTCCATAGTATATGGGAGTACACGCGATCATACACTTGCTGTAAGAACAATTTTAAGTGATGGCTCAGAAGCGGAATTTGGACAGATAATTGCGGAAGAATTTCAAAATAAAATACAGGGTGATACCTTAGAGAATAGTATTTACAAGAATGTTTACGAGATATTAAATAACCCTGTTAATCAACAGGAGATCATAAGGCAATATCCTGATAAGTCATTGAAAAGAAGGAATACAGGCTATGCCATAGATCTATTATTGGATTGCGAACCCTTCACTAAAGTAAGGCGTACCTTTTAATTTTTGCAGACTGATCGCAGGTTCTGAAGGTACTCTGGCTTTCATAACAGAAATTAAACTGAACCTTGTTCCTTTACCACCAAAGGAAAAGGTATTGGTTTGCGTTCATCTTAATTCAGTTCACGAAGCGCTTCATGCAAACCTTATTGCTTTGAAACATGGTCCTTATTCAATAGAATTGATGGATAAGGCCATCATGGATCTGACCAAGGAAAATATCACACAAAATAAAAATCGCTTTTTTGTTCAGGGAGATCCAGGAGCAATTCTAATAGTTGAATTTGCTGAAGTTGATAAAGCGATCATTGAATCAAAAGTGAAAGCCATGGAAAGTGAAATGAAGGCTGCCGGTTATGGTTTCCATTTTCCTGTTGTTTCAGGCAGCGATATGAAAAAAGTATGGGATCTTCGCAAAGCAGGACTTGGCATACTTTCCAATTATCCCGGCGACAGCAAACCTGTTTCACTTATTGAAGATACAGCTGTAAACCCGAAGCTTTTACCTGATTATGTAAATGACCTTGATGCAATGCTTGCCTGTCATAAGCTTTCAACAGTGTATTATGCGCATATTTCAACCGGTGAGTTGCATATTAAACCTGCTTTAAATTTAAAAGATCCTAAAGATGTTGAGCTTTTCAGGACAGTTGCCATGGAAGCCGCCAACATAGTAAAGAAATATAAAGGCTCTTTATCCGGCGAACATGGTGATGGCAGGCTGAGGGGAGAATTTATTCCATTAATGGTTGGCGAACATAATTATGAGTTATTAAAACAGCTTAAAAAAGCCTGGGACCCTGATAATATTTTCAATCCGGGAAAGATAACGGATACTCCGCGCATGAATACCAGTCTGCGTTATGAGCAGGCAAAGTCAGTTAAAAAAATTGAAACTGTTTTTGATTTTTCGCATGATCATGGGATACTAAAGGCAGTGGAGAAATGCAATGGCTCTGCCGACTGCCGTAAATCAAGCATTATTGGAGGAACTATGTGTCCAAGCTATATGGCTACCAAAGATGAAATACACTCAACGCGTGCAAGAGCTAACATCCTTAGAGAATTTCTTACAAATTCACCCAATAATAACCCATTTGACCATAAAGAGATATATGCTGTGATGGATCTCTGCTTATCCTGCAAAGCCTGCAAATCAGAATGTCCTTCGAATGTTGATATCACCAAATATAAAGCTGAATTTCTGCAACATTATTATGATGAACACGGAGTCCCTTTCAGGGCAAGAATGATAGCTGATATCACCAGAACAAACAGTATTGGCGCCTTATTTCCATCCGTGTTTAATTTCTTTATCACTAATAAATTTTTCTCAGGTACTGCAAAACAGCTTCTTGGATTTGCGCCAAAGCGTACTATTCCAAAGCTATACAAGATAACGTTGCGGAAATGGTTCGGGAAATTTTCTGCACAAAGGGATATGAGTAAGCTTACAAAAGGAAAAGTTTATTTGTTCGCGGATGAATTCACAGATTATAATGATACTGAAATTGGTATCAGGGCAATAGAGTTGCTTACAAAGCTTGGTTACCGGGTGGAATTACCGGATCACGTGCTTAGTGGCAGGACTTATCTTTCAAAAGGCTTGTTGCGAAAAGCTAAAAAGATAGCAAACACCAATGTGGCTTTATTGAAAGATGTGATAACTGAGGATACTCCTTTGCTTGGAATTGAACCATCGGGGATACTTGCTTTCCGTGATGAATATACCGAACTTGTTGATAAATCCCAGAAGGAAGCATCAATGAAACTGGCAGCCAACTGTTTTATGATTGACGAATTCATTACAAAAGAGTTTGAAAAGGGGAACATCAGTAAGGAATTATTTTCAAAGGAAACAAAGAATATCAGGTTGCACGGGCATTGCCATCAGAAAGCACTGGCATCAACCGAACCAACCAAAAAGATGCTGGAGATTCCTTTCAACTTTAAAGTGGTAGAAATAAAATCCGGTTGCTGTGGAATGGCAGGTGGTTTTGGTTATGAAAAGGAACATTATGACGTATCTATGAAAGTAGGAGAACTTGTATTGTTCCCCGAAATCCGCAAAACAACCGACGACATACTGATAGCTGCACCCGGAACCAGTTGCCGCCACCAGATAAAAGATGGTACAGGGCGTAAAGCCTATCATCCCGTGGAGATACTATATGATGCATTGATCAATTAATTATTCAGCATTAAAATAAATTGCAGGACCCCAGACCAAATATAGCGGTAATTACATCAATTCTTAACATTAAGAATATGGTATGCAATTGCTGTATTCGTGTGCTGAAGGAGGATTTTGAAAAAGCAGGTGTGGTGGTGCAAAGGATACGCCTGGGTGAAACAGTGATTTGCTATAACCCTGAAAAGATCAATTTCAATACCATTGAAAAGATAATTAAGAACAATGGTTTTGAGCTGATAACCGATAAGGAAAAACTGTTGGTTGAACAGATAAAGCTGGCTGTTATAGAGCTTATCCATTATTATAATAATGCGAACTCTCTTATCCGCAATTCAGATTACCTGATTGAAAAGCTAGGATACACCTATCAATATCTTTCTTCGGTTTTTTCAAAACATGAGAATATAACCTTGGAAAAATATATTATCCTGCAAAAGATAGAGAAAGTTAAAGAGCTGCTCGATTTTGAGAATTATACATTGAGTGAAATTTCATTTATGATGGGATACAGCAGTGTACAATATCTTTCAAACCAGTTCAAACTTATAACCAATGTTTCGGTTTCCGATTATAAAAAGAATAAGAACGCCGAACGCCGCCCGTTGAATGAATTGTATTAAAACTTGCCTATCTACTTGCCGGAATCTCAAAACTTTCATCCTATTGATATTACTATAGTTTGCTAATATTGTGTCTTGTTTTATTAGTAAAATCAGGGTGTTGATAAATATATTTTTCTTTTTATGCAGCAAAATCAACTATTTGATGTATATTTGTATGTGATTTATCCTTTGAATCCCTGTGCTGATGTGCATATTCCAAATATATCCTATTCCTTCTATAGTGAAACCTGCCTGTGTGTTCACACACCTGCTCATTAAAATATTAGCGCTAAACAGCGCTGTTGTATGACACCGCTTTTTGTTTTGGTAAGCATGCCTAACTCTCTGTTATGCACACCTGTATGGGGTGTGAGAGGTTACCTTGAATTACTTGCACATATACTGAAAGAAAGAGGCTATATCCTTAAAATAAAGGAATTATACGACCTGTTCGATGATCCCCATAACTGCCCTGATGTGCGATGGAACGGGAATAAATTGGAGTTTCTGGCCCTGCTACTTTACCGTTTATGCAATGAAAAATTCATCATTTTAAAGAAGTAGTAAAGGCTTATTTTCAGTTCGCCGAAAGGCATTTCACCGACTTTGACAATAATAAAATGAAAGAAAACGCACTAAGAAAACTCTGTTACAGGGTTAATAATGAGAAAACTCGCTACGCTTACGTACACGCTGAAATTGATGAAATAATCAAGAAAATTTCGCTATAACATATCGGGACTATCGTTGGACTATCGCTGGACTATTGCCGGAAGCCGCTTGACAAGTGGGTTTTAAGCATAGTATCTTTGTAATCGTAAATCAAAAAAAATATTAACCTTCAAAACTTAAATAATGGAAACAACAATTGAAAAACCAAAGCCTATGAGCTATGGAGAAAGATTTGTAATGAACTTTATCATGGCGACATTGGTAAAAAATCTTCCGATTGATAACCGTTCTTTTGGCAAGCAAGAAAACAACAACGCCGACTTTGATCAAGGATTGTAATTTACAGAAAACGCTTGGCGATCCGCTTGTGGTTGCTCCTCCTGTGAAGCGATGTAACAATAAAGGGACAAGCGACCACTCTCAGTAATACCTACGATAATTTCTTAGGCAAGCCGCCAACGGCAACATCGGCACAGGTAACCACGGCAAGAAACACCTGTATAAATTCGTACAACCAGAATGCCATGTACATTCAGGGAATTGCCAGAAACGCTGCAATCGCAGCAGGAGACGTGTCAGTAGGTATACAGGTAGTAATTCGTTGCGGTTATAAAGTTAAAAAGACCGGAACAAAGCGCCCCGGCATTTAAAGTTACCCCTTCGGGAGTAGGAGCAGTTGATATTACAACTAAAGCGGTAGGCTCCCGTGCAGGTTATATACGCCAGTATGGCACTACACCTACTAAAGGAGTTCCTCCTACGGTGTTTGCCGAATTGCTTTTCAGCCTTGAAGCTGATATTGTGGTTAACAATTTAAAGAGCGGAAGCATTTACGGTTTTCGTGAAGCTACCGTTTGCCAATAAAGCGCACCCCAACCACCACGCCTACTTCGCCTTGTTAAAAAAGCCTCTACACCTACAGTTGCATCTTCCGCGCATAAAGCCACTTTTACTGATGGCGCAACTTCACACTATACATGGGGTAACTGGGTGTATGTGATTATTCAGTAAAAAAGTATTTAGAGCCTGCAAGTCATGTAGGCAGGTACACTAATGTTTGGAGTACTTAGAGTTATATGCTTTAAGTACTCTTTTCTTTTAAGGAAACCCGCCTTACATGCTTATACTTTTAATCACAGAAGACCAGGTACGTAATTATACCTGCTTTCTTTATAATCATTATCCTATTCTTTGGAAGGAAAAGGCTTATAGGAATGTAATCAATCGGTCCGATGATTACAAGAATCGATCCGATGTTCCTATAGCAAATGTCAATGCTTATGATAATGGTCAAATGATTACAAGTATTAGTCCGATGATTACGAGCTTCGGTTAAATGATTACAATGAACGGTCCGATGATTAGAGGAATCGGGTAAATGATTATAAGTATCGGTCCTGCAATTACAATCATCGGTTATATGCACATGATGATCGGTCCGATTATTACAGAGGATAGTGTCTTATGATTACAGATGCATCAGTCCTATGATTATGAGCATCGGCTTATATGATTACAATCGTCGGTCGATGATTACAGGAATCGGCGTATAATGATTATAAGTATCGGTCCTGTAATTACAAGCATCGGTAAATCGCTCTTAATATCGGTCCAATGACTACAAGGTATGGCAGATGATTACAATCGTCATCTAACCGTAAGGACTGGTCAAAGAGTATATGTTTGTAAGCAAAAGCATATTGATTAACAAATGTTTGCTAAAGTAAACATATTGCCTGCATGAGTCTGATTAAATATTACCAATAAAACAAACTAAAGAGATAATTAGCTAAAAATTGATGATTTTAGTTAAGTGTACTTCTAATTATTATGAAATTCGTCATTGCGAACAGAGTGAAGCAATCTTTTATTCGTTGCTCAGATTGCTTCGTCGTTCCTCCTCGCAATGACGTGTTCGGGATTGCAATGATGTGCTTTGAATTTTTAGAGGTTCCCTTAAGTAAATCTGTAAGCCATTATATATATAGTCTCTAAAATCAATAAAACGTCACCACTATGTTGATAAATATTATTCCTATTTCATTTCAAAAGCTAAGTCAGATGCTTTTTATTAAGTTTAGCTATATTTATTTTTAAACAAGGTTAGGTTTTCACATTATTTTGAATTATATTTGTATCGTTAAAATCAAAATCGTTCTTTAATTAAGTAACAAAGATGTTGCGTTACTAAGAGGTTTCTCTTTCAATAAAATCGACAATTTTATCAAGTGTAGAGGAAACAGCTTAAGTGGACGCACCCGTATGGGTGTGTTCCTTTTGCTTTGTTTCAGTCTATACAGGCGTTTGTCGATGCCTTTTGAAAGCTGATTCTTCAGGCAGAGGTTCACGCCCTTTTTTGTAAGGATTTTTTGGGGAGTTGGGCAGTTTTTATCATTTCTATTATTAAATTAATAATAATAAATGAAGTGAATTATTTTGTTAATGCGTCAACATTTGGGTTAGTTATGGTACTTTACTTAAAAGACTATCTAATCATTAACTAAAATTATATCCTCATGAAAAATCTTTACTTTTTCCCGGTTACAAAACAGATGCCTGTTTTATTTGTAATTACCAGTTTCATTGTATCCATTTTATGGAATACTAATATTAAGGGTCAAAACTCAGATAAAAATAAAATTGAGCAAAGTGGTAAAACCATAAA
Organism: uncultured Bacteroidota bacterium; assembly: GCA_963831005.1. Classification (GTDB taxonomy): domain Bacteria; phylum Bacteroidota; class Bacteroidia; order Bacteroidales; family CG2-30-32-10; genus CAWHOW01. The sequence goes on along the minus strand of CAWHOW010000049.1, from coordinate 10,183 downwards.
TAATGTGAGTACCTGGAAGTCGAATGTCCGGTTGCAAAAACAATCTCCTATAGCTAACATAAACTCACAATCATCAATAATTCCGAAAACAGGGAGTACTTCCAAAGAAGAAAAGAAGTTAATCCACGAGAATATTCTCTTACACAAGCTGCTACCGTAAAACATGGTTATTCCTCCGAGAGTAAAGAACTGATTGAAAAGAGAGACGCACAATCTCGTACGTTCCTCAATCCTGACGGTTCATTTACCAAAGTACAGACCAATGGTTATTTTCATTATAAAGATGCAAGCGGGAACTGGATTCCTTTAGATGGAACATTGTCTCAAAACCAGAGTAACCATGATATTTATGAAGTTGCAAAAACAGATTTGCCAATTTCAATTGATGTGAGCACTGGCAAAACAACAATGGCTTTGGAGAAAGATCAATATATGAGTTTCGGGGATAATGTGGATATGATAGTAATGGATAAAAACTTTAATGAAGTTAGTCGGATAGCCGATAATAAAAATAATGGTAACAATGTAAAAGAGAAAGAAATTGAGTTTAATAATGTATGGAGTAATATTGACAGGAATCAGCAGGTAGATTTTTATTATGCCAAGACAGACTATATTATTAATGCCAGACCTAATTATAATAACACTGACGGTTATCTTGTATTTGAAGATAAAATAGAACTACCTGCGGGGTGGCAATTAATTAAATCAGGAGAAGGACAAGAAACAATTTCCGGCTGGCAGGGTGATTTGATAATTATAAATAGTTCAGGGAAAGAGGTAGGGCGTTTTCAAACTCCAGTTTATTATGAATCAACAGACGGTTATACAGAAAAAAGGAGTTGTTCGGCTACAAAGAAAGAATCAGGTGTGCAAAATCTTGATAAGAGCGCAGAAAAGGATAGAACTATTATTGGCTCATACAGGATAAAAGAATCGGGCGGAAAATATACTTTATCAGTTGTTGTTCCTTTAAGCTGGCTTACAGCAGCAAACAGGGCATATCCTGTAATAATTGACCCTACAGCAAATAACACTTATACATCGGGGAATATTGCTTCATGTATTATTCCACTTTCAATAGTGTAAATATGAATGTAACTGTACCTGCCGGGAGTACTGTAACAGCAACTAATTCAGCATGCACGTATATTGCGGTTTCACCAAGCTGGTTATCTGACGGGTATATAGGTTTTGTATCCGGCAGTAATCTTGAGTATGGGTATTGGTATTGCAATACCAATAGTGCTGGTACTTGTAATGTAACAGGAACCATTAATTCCACAATTGCAAATGGGACATATTCTTCGGGTACTGTTCCCTTCACTATAAAAGTATCAAGGGATTACCCAAGCGGATCATGTAGTACAACTAATCTATATGTGAACAATTCCACATGGACAGAAACAGTAACATATACTCCTCCCTGCACAGTGCCGGGAACTCCAACGCTGGCATCACCTTCAAACAATGCAAATGTTCAACCTGGAAAAACAATCAATTTTACATGGAGTGCACCTACTACAGGTACTACTCCTTTTACATATACCTTATATTTTTATAACGGCTCATCATGGAGTAACTATAGTGCGGGTTCTAATACATATTTTAATCTTCAGTTAAGCGAATACAACAGTGCTTCTTGGTGCGGTACGAATGCACAGTGGTATGTGAAAGCAACAAACAGTTGCGGCAGTACCAATTCTTCAACTTGGAACCTGTCGGTTTATCCAAAATACTCAGGCTCTACTGCCGATTATACAATTACCCCTTCCGGCAGTTGCCAGAGCACCGGAGCGCACTCTATTGTGCAGGGTGGAGCGGATTATTATTCCTTTACTGCTACTGCCGGAAATACATATTATTTCACCACATGCAGCCAAGACCTTGGATGCGGAACAAACACTACATGGGACACTTATTTGAAAATATACGGGACAAACGGAAGTTGTACTACTTCTGCATATAATGATGATGGCGGGGCTTGTAGCAATGGTACTTCTTTTATTAATGGATGGACATGTACAACAACAGGCACATACTATTTACAATTAACAGGGTATAATAGTTCTGCTTATGGCACATATTATTTAGAATATAAATATTGTGCAGCGGCAGGTGCGCCGACTTTAGCATCACCTGCAAATAATGGGAATGTACAGCCCGGAAAAATAGCGCATTTCACATGGAATGCACCTACAACAGGCACGTCACCCTTTAAATATACTTTCTATTTATATAACGGCTCATCATGGCAAAAGTGGAGTTGCGATACAAATAAGTATATAGATTTACAGTTTCTTGAATACAACAGTGCGTCATGGTGTGGTACAGCAGTTCAATGGTATGTTAAAGATTCTAATAGTTGTGGCACTAACACATCAGCAACTTGGAATTTAGTTCCTTATCCTAAATACTCAGGTTCAACTGCCGATTATACTATTACTCCAACTTCCAGTTGTCAGACCAGTGGAGCGCATTCTATTATACAAGGCGGGGCTGATTATTATTCATTTAATGCTACTGCCGGAAACACTTATTATTTTAGTACCTGCGGTCTTGATTTGGGATGTGGCACAAATACAGGTTGGGATACCTACCTGAAAATATTTGGTATCAACAGCAGTTGCACGACAGCAGCTTCCAATGATGACGGAGGGGCATGTACACATTACGAGTCATTCATTAACGGATGGACATGCACTACATCGGGTACATATTATGTACAAATGACAGGATACAATAGCGCAGCTTATGGTACATATTATTTGCAATACAAAGAAACCTGCCCGACATTAACAGCAAGTTTATCTGGTGGTAGTTCCCCTGTATGTTACAATACTGCTCCTTCAATGTTTACAGCAACAGGATCAGGCGGTGATGGAACTTATACTTACTTATGGTATAAAAATGGCACTTCTACGGGTGTAACAACTCAAACCTATACAGCGCCTGCATTGACAGCTAATACAACGATTTATTGCGCCGTATCAAGTTGCGGGCAGGCTGCAAATACTTCAACTTATACCGTAACTGTTTATAGTAACTTAACTGCAAGTATCAGCGGGGGCACAACACCAATATGCAGCGGTACAAGTCCCGGCACATTTACAGCAACAGGTTCAGGTGGTACTGGTTCATATACTTATTTGTGGTATCTGAACGGAACTTCAACGGGAATTACTACACAAACCTATAATCCCGGAAATCTTACAGCTTCTACTTCATTTTACTGTGCAGTTACAAGCGGTACATGTGGCACTGTTAATACTTCAACAAAGAATATTACAGTAAATCCGTTACCCTCTGCATCGGCAGGTAGTAATACAGCAATATGTAAAGGCAGCAGCACAACACTAAATGCAAGCGGTGGGACAACATACTCATGGAGTCCTTCAACAGGATTAACTTCAACAAGTATTTACAATCCGGTAGCATCTCCGACAATTACTACAACTTATACCGTTACTGTTACTAATTCAAATAGTTGTTCAGCAACAGCAGCAGTAACAATTACTGTAAATCCTTTTACCGCAGCATCTGCTAAACCTGATACTGCAATATGTAAAGGCAGCAGTGTAACGCTTATTGCAAGCAGTGGAACATCATACACATGGAGTCCATCAGCAGGTTTAAGTTCAACAAGTATTTATGATCCGGTTGCATCACCGACAACAACTACAACATATAACGTTACCGTTACAAATTCAAGCGGGTGTTCGGGAACAGCAGCGGTAACGGTTACTATAAACCCCATACCAACAATATCTGTAAGACCAGCGGATACTACAATATGTAAAGGCGGCAGTGCAACACTTATTGCAAGCGGTGGTAACAGCTATGCATGGAGTCCTTCGACGGCGTTAAATTCAACGACCATTTACGATCCGGTAGCATCTCCAACAAGCACCCTAAGTTATGTCGTTACAGTATCCAATGCTTATGGATGTTCAGCTTCAGCGGGAGTAAAAGTAACCGTGAATCCTTTGCCTACTGTATCAGCAGGGCGGGATACAGCAATATGCAAGGGAAACAGTACAACATTAAATGCAAGCGGTGGCACAAGTTTTGCATGGAGTCCTTCAACAGGGCTAAGCTCAACCAGTATTTACAATCCAGTGGCTTCACCGACAAATACAACAACATATACTGTTACAGCTACAAATTCAAGTGGCTGTTCAGGTACGGCAGCAGTAACAGTTACAATAAATCCGTTACCAGTTGCTAATGCGGATAGTAATTTGTTCTACTATTTGAATGGTATCCCGCTTCATGCTACAGGTGGCACTCCTCCTTATACTTTCGTATGGTCACCTCAGAATCCGTTTCCTAATTCTACCACTACCTATACTCTTATAGTTACAGATGCAAAAGGATGTAGCAGTAGTGATACTACAAATTTTAATCCTGGGCCAAATGCGGGACCATGCGGAGCAATTTTTATTTCTGAATATGTGCAGGATACGCTGAACCATGATGATGCCATAGAATTATATAACCCGACCTCTCATAGTATAAATCTGGACAACTATTACCTGTTTGGCTCTGTGAATGGTTCAATGTCCGCTCCACCTTTTTTAATTAATTTAAGCGGTACTATCGCAGCACATAAAACTTGGGTAATTGCAAATACCAATGCTGATACTGCATTAAGAAACAAAGCTAACATGTTATCCGATAGTTTGAATTTTACAGGCAGGGATGTAGTGGCATTGACGTACATTTACATTTCAACATTTGGATCATATACCACAGCATTGGATCAAATTGGAGATGATACTATTTTCCCCTCCGACACTGGATGGGTGGTTAGTACAGGATGTACCAAAAACCATACACTAATACGTAAGCCAAGTATTAATCAGGGAAACACCAATTGGAATACTTGCCAAAATGAGTGGTATGTTTATCCACGAGGTACATTTAGCCATCTAGGATCATTTCTAAATGTTTGTACTCCTGGTGATGCCAGTCTTACACTTTCTTTTCCAAATACGATTCCCGAACCAGATTGCGGAAATCCCAGCTATTTTAATTTACCTATTTTGGCAGCAGCGGATTCAATCAATACTATTTTTAATTATACTGATTTTCATATTACTTATGACACAGCCATATATGGCAGTAATATTGCAAATGGAGCCGCAACTGTTACACAAAGTTCAACTTTTGCATCTGGTGATGGTTATTCACATCCCACTATAAGTAATTATTCATTTAATGTATTAGATATTAAATTTGGGAACCCTTCTACACCTGTTTCACCCGGAACGGTTCTAACATCTACACCCGAAGAATTGCTTACGATTAATTTTAAACTTCGCAGTTGCCAAACCTCATTGATTTCTTTTACTGATACATCGAGCACAAGCCATTCTTCATATTATTTAACTAAATTAGATAGTACTGCGCATATAACCATGCATGATTCAACAACTGGATATCAACTTAGTGACCCGTATGATTGCAACCCGTATGATTGTAACCCTTATGATTGCAATCCATATGACTGCAACCCTTATGATTGTAACCCTTATCCTTGCGATTGGGATACAACCTGTAATTGTTATTTATCAACTTGTTACGAAACTTGCTATGAGACATGTTATGAGACCTGTTATGAAACATGTTACGAGACTTGTTATGACACAACTTGGACAGTTATTCAAGTTTACGATACTACTTATACATATAATTATAACGTTATTAATTACAGCAATACCGTCTATCCAATCGGTAATATTACTTCAACTTCATGCCAACCAGAAATAACAAGCATTAAAAGTTCACTCAATCCAAGTGGTGGCGCTCTTGCTGGCACAGGTGATATTGTTATTATTAGTGGCAGTGGTTTTGGCAATGGTTTAACTGGTAGTGCTGGTGTGACTTTAATTGATGCTAATAATGGTGGTATATTCCCATTAGATGCATATGATATTAAAAATTGGACTGACAATGAAATTGACATAAAATTGCCTTCTATTATGTTTGATAGTACTCATTGTACTCCCGGCAGTGGAACACTTACTTTATCTAATCAATGTGGTGATCAATATTCTGATTATCTTAATGTGTATTATAATGTAATGAACGGTTCCACAATTAGTAAAAAACTTAAATTAAATATTGTGAAGGAACCTGGTTCACCTGGGAGTTTCTTATTCAGCTGTGATACTAGTATATCTCATAATGCCGCTGCATATGCCTGTGTTAAAAAAGCAATATCTCATTGGAATTGTGTTACGGGAGTAAACTGGGTTTTAGGTCCACCGGATTCACTAGCGAACAGAAATGCAGCTGATGGTGTGTGTGTTATTTATTTTAGTAATATTGATGTGTTTCCAGCATTAGGAGTTACTAAAACACACCCGCTTTCTTGTTTTAATAGTGATGTGTTTATTAGTGATGCTGATATTGCAATTGAACAGGACTTAACTAATTCTGTATATTTTCCAGGTATTGCATGGTCATATGATACAACAGGCACACCACCATCTAATGAGTTCAGTTTTTACCAAAATATTCTACATGAACTTGGGCATGTTCATCAATTAAATCATGTTAATGATATTAAAGACTTAATGTATTCAGAGATGGGTCCTGGCGACCCGATCAAAGATATAACAACATGGCCAACATCTGATCAGAAAGCTGCAAAGAATGTTATAGATTCGAGTAAGTCTGTCAAGATTACTCCTTGTACTTATGTACAAATGATTAATACTACAGATCCATGTTCAACTTTTAGGAATATCTACACTTACATCAAGCGAATATCAACTTAACGTATATCCCAATCCGTTGCATAATGGAAACTTAATAATTTCATATAATTTAAATATAAATTCCAATATTCAATTTAAAATAGAAGATCTCTCGGGAAGGGAAGTATTGATACTTAATGATGAGAAAAAGGTTGCCGGAACTTATACGGAACAGATAAACATTGATGCATTGTCTGATGGTATTTATTTATTCACTGCAAATATCAACGGGAAATTTCAAACAATTAAAATAATAAAACTTTAAAAAATAATTATTATGAAAACAATAATAAAAATATTCGCAGTAGTAATTTTGATTTCTTGCTATCATTTTTCTTATACTCAAATACTATTTGATGATAGTAATCCGGAACTGAGATTGCAGCACCAAAAAAATATTATGAGTAATACTCCCTTTATCATCGAAGGTAAAGCTATTCAGCAAAAATATTTAGCAAATGAAGGTTTAACCTGTACTGTCATTCAAATTACCAAAATTCTGAAAGGGAATGGTCAAATCAAACTTGGTACTATTAAATTAATAACCGCACAAGGTGGATCTCTTGAGGACAATAAAGGTAATGTCTCAATAGAAACTATTGAGGATGGAGGCCCAGTAATTCGCAAAGGGCAAGCATATATTATTTTTGGAATTTCTGATCCGTCTTTATTACCTAAGCCTTCTTCTTTATCAGATACATTGCTTTCTACTGATAATGTTCTCACTTTAAGAGTAAGTGATTTTATTTGGTTCAATTTTAAAAATCATGACAAATATTCAAATATACCATTAGTAAATTGGTGGGGCACTACATTTAATTCAACAGAAGAACTCTATACCTTTCTAAAAGAAAAAGGAAATCTGATAGTGCAGGTAGAAATGGAACAACCAACAATGCCAGCGGATACAACAAAACAACAAAAGCAGAAATAGATAAATAATAATAGTAAAATAAATAATTGGAGCTTTGATACAACAACGAATGTTGTAGCAGGTAGTAATGCTGATAGTATTCAATATTTTTATGATGATATTCTTCATGAGTTGGGCCATGCTCATGGTCTTGAGCATATTAATGATACTCATTCTTTAATGTATTGGAATACAATTCCGGGTTTAAGAGTTAACATAACATCGGGGACTACATACCCGGGGCCAGCGACTCTGGAGGGAGCATTAGATGTAATAAATACTAGTAAGTTATACTATCCCGCCAGCCTTGGATGTAGTTCCTATAATATCTTAGTTCCAAGTACAATTTATTGCACAGATCCTAATCTCAGTGTGCAATCAATTTCAGGAAATTCATATAATCTGAATTTATTCCCCAACCCTGTAAACAGCGGAAATATTATTATATCCTATGAATTAAATAAGAAACTGCCTTGTCCAATTTAAAATAGTGGATTATTCAGGGAAGGAAGTAATGATAATGAACAATGATAAAAAAGCTGCCGGAACTTATACTGAGCAGGTGAATATTTCAGCGTTGGCGGAAGGTATTTATCTATTCATTGCAAATATCAACGGAGAATACAAAACTATTAAATTCATTAAACTTTAAAAACATATTTTTATGAAAACAATAAAAAAAATTATTGCGGTTGTAATTATTATCTTCTGCGGTTCATTTTGCCATGCACAATATCAACTTTCTGATTCGCAACGAGTATCAATGCAACAGCGTGACTTGAAATTAAGCCTAAAATCTATTAAAACAGCCGCATACATCTTTGAAGGAACCGTTTCACATCAGGAATGTTATTATAGTAAAGGAGGAGAAATGCTAACCTGTACCGTATTTCAAATCACTAAAATCTTTAAAGGAAACCCTCAAATTAAACTTGGCAGCATAAAAGTAATAACACAGCAGGGTGGAAGTATAGGTGGGCATACAGAAAGACCATTTGATGCCGGATCAGGACTTCATAATCATGGTACTTATATAATATTTGGTTGTTCTGCGGATACATCTTGGTTAATTAGCAAAATGATTGCAACCGATAATATCCTTACGCTTCAATGCTTTGACCATATTGATTTCAATGGCAATACTGCAAGTTGGGGATGGCGTAACCCAACTAATTACAAAACGTTAGATGACCTTTATACTTTTCTCAAAGAAAATGGTTTATCTGCGCAAGAAGAAGTGGAACAACCAACAATGCCAGCGGATACAACAAAACAACAAAAGCAGGATAAAGAAATGTAACAACAACGAATGTTGTAGCAGGTAGTAATGTGTTTTTATGATGATATTCTTCATGAGTTGGGTCACGCTCTGGGTATTGGTCATATTAATGATAAATTATCTTTAATGTATTTTAATACTGTTAAGGGTCAAAGAGTAAGTATAACAACAGGCGGTACATATCCGGGACCGGCAAGTCTGCTTGGAGGATTAGATATGGTGAAAACAAGTATTGCAAATTCTCCTGGTTCACTTGGATGTGGCTCTTATAGCATTTTGGTTCAAAGTGCCATAAATTGTACAGATTCTCATCTCGGTGTACCTGCAGTTTCAAATAACGCTTATAATCTTAGCCTGTATCCTAATCCGGCAAATAACGGAAATATTTTCATTTCGTATGAATTAAATAAAAACTCCATGATACAGTTTAAGATATTGGATTATTCAGGAAGGGAAGTAATGATCTTAAATAATGATGAGAAGAAATCTATGGGAAAATATACCGAACAGGTAAATATTGATGCCTTAGCAGATGGTGTTTATCTTTTTACCGCAAATATAAATGGAACATATCAAACAATTAAATTCATTAAATTATAAAATTAATATATTATGAAACTAATAAATAAAATTATTACAGCAGTAATTTTTATATCCTGCTATTCGTTTAGCTATGCTCAATATCAACTTTCTGATTCGCAGCAAGTGTCTATGCAACGCACAGTATCAATACACCACCAACGTGGCCTTAAAGCAGCGACATTTGTATTTGAGGGAATTGTAATTTCACAAGAATGTTATTATGGTAAACACACAGGAATATTAACTTGTTCTGTGATTCAAATTACCAAAATCTTTAAAGGTAGCCCACAAATTAAGCTTGGCAGCATAAAAGTAATAACAATGCAAGGTGGAAGTGTTGATGGGCAAATGGAAAAAATATCAGATGGAGGAAGAGGTATTAGTAAGAGTGGCACTTATATAATTATAGGTAAGACTGCTGATTCGTCGATGTTAAATGATAAAACAACTACAACGGATAATCTAATTGCTGTAACTACAATTGATTGTTCTGAACCTATTGCTATAATTGCTGATGTTTATAGTAATGGTAAACTGATTGAACAATCTCATGCATTTTGGGGTGACGCACGATTCGGTACAACTCAATTTAAAACATTAGATGAACTTTATTCTTTTCTTAAAGAAATGGTTTAACAGTGCAGG
>CAWHOW010000048.1:0-91758 GCA_963831005.1 uncultured Bacteroidota bacterium | reverse complement strand
TAATAATCCCGCTTGCTACAGGGCTTTGTGAAGCAGGCTTTTTAGTTTTCTTATCAACATACACAGCCACATAGTATTCAGTTTTACCTGTATTGGTAGTAAATACATTTGTAAACTTTCCCCTGCTTGCTTCGCCCAAATATCCGCCGCCGAGGGCTATTAATGCGGCAAGGTCGGCTATTACTAAACCTGCTGCACCCGTGTATCCGTAAATATCAACACGCAACATACCTGCCGGAAGTTTGCGTTTGCCTGTAAGGTTATTGTGTATATGTAAGAAATGTACATCATGTGTATTTACATCAATTTTAACTATAACAGGGTGGCTCGATAGCACTATTACTTTTTCAATTGATGCAATAACAGGGGTATGCCCGGTGTCCTGGCCTTTAATTCCATAACCCAGTAATTTAGCTTTTGAAGCATCGGTTCCAATGGCTACCTGTGTTTGTGGCGCCCACTGGTCAACAAAAATGTCGTTGATTGCTGTGCCGTTCTTGTGTATGTTTTCTGTAACCTGTTTCATCTGTTCTATTAGGCTATCCCTTAGTGTGTAATAACCGCTTTGTGTGTTAATCATGGTAATCACCGATGCGGGTGTAGGAGTAAGCCCTGGCACCAGAGCAGGATTGGCTGTATGCGCGTTAGCAATGTCGAGTTGTTTTTTTATTCTTGCAGCTTCGGTTAAACTCCAAAGATTTAACGCAAGAATCAGTTTTTTAATCAATTTTCCCATAAGTTTTTTGTTTTAAATGGTTAGTAAATAGTAGTGAGTTATTATTGAATATATAAGTGCTATTTGTGTCCTGATAAGTGGCTATTAGCTTCCCGTACATGACAAACGGGTCAACATAAATCACACTCGGGCGCTTGAATGCCATAAACAAGCGCTTGATTGCCATAATCAGGTGCATCTTTGTTACAATCGGGTGCCTGAATGCCACACTCGGGTGCCCGAATGCCATCTTCGGGTGCCCGATTATCATAATCGGGCGACTGAATGCCACACTCGGGTGCCCGAATGCCACACTCGGGTGCCCGAATGCCACAAACCAACGCTTGATTATCACATACTTGAAGGCGTTTTTCATTTGCGAAGACCTGATTATCTGCAATTTAGATAAAACAGGCATGTGGGCAAACCAGCCAGCCAATAATGAAAGGGGCATCATGCTGCTGATTGATTTAAAGAAATAATTGAATGATAATAAGGAGTTAGAATATATATATATATATATATATACGGTAGCAAGGGTTTCGGCGGATATGCTGTTAACAAGGCTTTGCAAACTGTTATAATGGTTTCCGAAAAGCGATACATGCAAGTATCTATATATGTTTATGTGTCGTGCCGTCTTGTAATACATTTTTTATATATTCATCTGCAAAAAACAAGTACAAATATAGAAATAATATTTCATATATTATGTAAAAACTAAATATATTTTGTTAAAATTTGTCAATAGTCTTACAATAGTCCATCTTTGTTTTAAGTAATTGCAAATTATTTCCAATTAATGTGATAGGATTGTATTTGTGCAAATAAGCCTGTATCGGCTTTAATCGTTTTCTTATAAATTACGATTTATGTATTTTATTACGGTTCCCCTGTCTTGTAAAGAAAGTTGATATTTTATTATTTATTTGTTTATTTATCCTGATTGAACTACTTTTGAATCATTAAGTAAAGAATTAATTTGATGAAAAAGAGATTCCTATTATTTATACTTGCTATAAATGTATTCCCTTGCATTTTTTGTGTTCTTTCCTGCAAAAAGGACAATAGTAATAACAATACTTCGGTAACTGTGGTAAATCAGTTTACTGATCCCCGTGATAAAAAAGTATATAATACTGTTGTTATAGGTTCACAGACCTGGATGGCGCAAAACCTTGACTATGATACTGCTTCCGGATCATATATGTATAATAATAGTTCAAGTGTAGAAAGTACTTATGGAAGATTATACAGCTGGAATGCGGCCCGGTTAGTATGCCCTCCCGGCTGGCATCTGCCTGATACATCTGAATGGAATACTTTAATAAATTACCTGACAGGATATTTTGCTGCGGGGGGCAAGATGAAAGAAACAGGATTTCTTCACTGGAACAGTCCAAATACAGGGGCATCAAACAGCAGCGGTTTTGATGCTATACCCGGCGGTGACTGGAATACCAGTGTTTATAAGGACATTGGTAATTATGCATATTACTGGTCATCTTCTACAGCAGACTCTGCGCATGCATATTGTTATTTTATTGAAAATAGCTCTATGGATATTTTTAAGAATCCTTCTCTAAAAACATATGCTTATTCTATAAGATGTGTGAAGAATTAAGGGGACTTCTAATAATTCTTAAAAACAAATTCTAATTTCTAATTTCTAAACTCTAAATAATATCAAATAAACAAATTTTAATGTTCAAAACCTTTGCTAATTCAATGTTTGGTGCTTTTCTCATTTGAATTTTGAAATTATTTAGAATTTAGGGTTTAGTGCTTAGGATTTTAAAAAACAAAATTTTTAGAACCCACCTTAATTTACTTAATGTCAGGTTAGATTAATAATTTCCGCTCCATTTACGAAGGAACCATTCGGCTGAAAAGAGAATGAGGATCACAATAAATATCCAAAACAAGTTTACCACGTCGTTAAGCCTCTTTTGAGTATAGGAAACTGATTTAATATCCTCCCTGCTTGTTAATGCCTTTAGAAGATCATCAAACTGGTTTGGATAAAATAACTTGCCATCATGTTTGTGTGCTAATGAATAAAGCATCTTATGGTCGGCTGTAGTGTTCAGGGATTCTATATTCAATGCAAGCACATTAAAAAAGCCATTCTTTGCATATACTTTGTCTCCAACTTTCACGTTGGCTTGGTAGCGGTAATCTCCAACGGGAAATATTCCGGCATCAAGATGATAGGCATTTGACGTTTTGCTGAATATAAAAGTATATTTCTTGTTTTCCTTGTTATAGATAGTAAAGTTAACATCCGGTTTGTTTATCAGTTCGTAGCTTTCGTTGTAAACTTCTGCATTGAACTCGACATTCTCGTTCTCATAAAAATTATTATTGCCGGTGATCCTGAAAAGGCTGTTGTCTTCTGCAGCTGCAAGGTACTGAATACATTTACCAATAAAGCTGTTAAATATGTCATGATTCTGATGCTGAACAAAATCGAATAATTTCCACCGCCAAATTCCTTCACCTGCAATCACACATGATTTCTCCCTGTCTTGCTGATTGAAAATAACGAGAGGCTGTTTTGTAACAACAGAACCAATCTTTTGATAAAATAGGATGTTAGCTGAATTAGCTGTTTTATAAGTCCCATAAGGAGAATATAAGGGAGGAAGATCATCGGAAAGATGTTTTATATCATCGCCAACGGTGAATAAGGGGAAGTCATTATTGATAACCGGCAAAGCTTCGTTCATAGATGTTTTGGTATTCGCCACTATACTTATCCCGGCTTTCAGACTGTTAAATGTGTTGAAATCCGTTTGCGCTCCCAGTATAAAAATAACCGGAACATTCGATTTATTTATAGCTGCAATTATTCTGGAAGCATTGTCAGTCGTTGAAGGCAACTGGTGTAATATAATAAGGTTATAACCCGAAAACGATTTTGTATAATCAGATGCAATGGATGATTCCACTTCATAATTATCATTCTTTTCGAGAGATTCCTTAATAGCAGCAATATCGGGATTGGGAGAGTTGGAAAGAATAAGTATCTTCTGCCGCTGGTCAATAACATCAATAAAGAAATCCTGAACATTATTAGCTTCTGTAACTTCACCGCTAATAGGAGTTAATGCAACATGATAGCGCTGCAATCCTACCTGCTTGGCTTCAATATCGAGTAAAATGTTTTGAGTAGATGTATTTGAGGTAAAATTAAGCTCTTTTGAAAATAGTTCATCATTTCCTCTGCTAACTTTAAGAACAGAGTTGCTGCCTTTGCATTTATTTGCCGTTACTATCACTTCAACAGGGAATTTATTTCCAAGAAATGCAGTATGATTGTAATTAATCTTGCTTATAAGCAAATCTTTATAAATGGTGGTGTCGCCCAACGCCATTGTATAAATGGGAAAAGAAGCGAATCCTGAAGCATAAAGAGGGTTCTGACCTTTGTTGTATAAACCATCGGTGGCAAGCACCAAAGCTCCAACATTGCGATTGGAATAACGGGTTTGAAGTTCATCAAAAAAGGATGAGATATCTGTTACCTTATCAGAAAAATTGAAAGATGAGGTCTCTTTAACCTTATCACCGAAGGAATATGTTTTCACTTCATAGCGAGAAGCGAGTTCATCAATAAACTTCTTTAACTGCTCATTGTATTGATTTTTATAAAAAGCAGAATCTTTATTTATCAGTATGGATTCTGAATTATCCTGTGCAACAATGATAATGGGTTTTTCAACATTCCTCGATACTGTTTTGATCAAGGGTGAAAGCAACAGAAAAGCAATAACTGAAATTGCAATAAATCGGATCAAGGCAAGTATCCTTTTTAGATTAGGCGTAAAATTGTACTTACTGTTTCTTAGATAAAGCAATACAGAAACTGCTGCTCCAAACACAACGCAGAAAAGCAGAAACCACAGTGGGTATTCAGTGATAATAACGAAATTCATTATGATGCAAAGATAATGGCATTTTTTATTTGAAAAGAGGTGTCAAATTATTAAATATGGAATACAGGTACTAATACCTGATTTACCTTTTGAAAAATCAGGTATTAGTACGCTAATCCAAGGTCAATATTTAGAGTAATTTTGAGATGTTAAAATTAATCACTTAATCAATTATTAATTTAGAATTAAACTAAAAAAGTAAAAACTATGAAAACCAACACTATTGCTTTTATGATTGTAGCAATGCTTATAGTTAGTATTGCACAAAGTCAAACCGTTACATCTGTGGCTAATGGTAATTTTCTGATGCCAACAACATGGGATTGCGGCTGTATTCCTTCTCCTGGCGACAACATTATTATTAATCATCATATTGTTTTGAATACCAATTGGGAAATTAGCACAGGTTCGTTGACAATAAATAGCGGCGGCTCGCTCGTAAAGGATGCTTCAATAAGGTCTTTCGCCATGAATGGCGGAGCATTCACTAATAACGGTTACTTTTCAATTGACCGTTTTGCAGCATATTCCGGCACATTAACGAATACTGATTCCATGTATATCAGCCAATTACTTTACAATACGACAACTATATCAAACTCAGGAAAAATATACGGTGCGGACAGCTTTTATACAGCAAATACATTGCATATTACAAGTACAGGTTCTATTGTAGTTACTAATTTTATGAATACCTTGAACGTTCAGAATGACGGTCAACTTAATCTTACTTATTTCCTTAACACCGGGACTTACACAAGTACAGGCGTTACTACAGCATATCAATTCCTGAACGCCGGAACAAGTGTTATCAAGGATACAGTGAATATTTCGGACGATTTTACAAATGCCGGAAATATGACCGTTGACACCAATGTGTCTTTTCAGGTTTTGCATGATTTCTTAAACAGTGATACAGCGGCTCACCATGCTGTATTCAACAATAACGGCGCTGTTGTAATTGGAAACGACTTTACAAATGATGATACACTGAAGGGCAATGAAGGCACATTTTGTGTTGCTGCTTTTTCTACAAACACTGGTTATTTTAAAGGAACAATTGATTTCTGCGACCAGACTCCTATGAATACTGTGCCGATTAACATTGACCTTAATACAGGAGTTATCGGACCAGATGTAACTTCATGCACCCATTCCTGTAAGGTATTGACAGGGATAAAGGAAAATACATTGGCATCAAATGTTAATGTTTATCCTAACCCTTTTACCTCTGAAGTGACTTTTGAAACAGATAATAATTCAAGCAACCCGGAAATCAGGCTAACTATTTTTAACATGATTGGCGAGCAGGTTTTCTCTCATATTTACACACAAAATAAGATCACATTAAGTAAAAATGACCTGAACAGCGGCGTTTATTTTTACCGAATGGAAAGTAATTCACTTAACAGTGAAGGAAAATTAATTGCCGAATAGGTGATTATGAGAATATCCAATTAAAATTAACTTACATAAAAAATGAAGCAGGGCAGGGGTGACCCTGCTTCTTTCTTTTGTGACAGAATAATATATAATCGAATACAACTGATGAACAAACTTCATTTTTTATCACTTTAAAAGATTTCTGGCCTAAAAATTGTTAAAAGCTTATTAAATAATTTTTGTGTTATGAAATTTTTTCAGATTTTTGTAGTTCCTTAATTTGTTTAACCCTAAAATTTATTGTTATGAGATCTAAATTCTGTGGTAAATTTATGTTGTTTTCGTTCTTTGTTTTCATTGTTGTCGGTGTGTTTGCGCAGGACACTACCAGTTTTAAAACGTATTATGAGAATGGCCTTGCCAAGTATAAATCGAAAGATTACACCGGAGCAGTCAGCGATTTTAATAATGCCATAAATAAGAATTCAGATATTCCATCGAATATGGCTGTCGCTTATTATTTCAGAGCACTCTGTAAAAAGTATGGCAGTAAGGATTATGCTGGCGCTTTGACTGACTTTAATAATGCCATCAAAAATAAAGCCGATAACTCCGATTTTTATTCTGAAAGAGCTGAAACAAAATATTTATTAAAAGATACTGTAGGTGCTATTGCCGATTATAGTGCAGCCATCAGGCTGAAACCCACTTCGGAGAATTTGTATTTCGATAGGGCTAAAATAAAAATGGAAGGAAAGAACTATAAAGATGCTATCGTTGATTATGATTCCGCCATCTATCGTAAAGCTGATTTTGTTGAAGCTTATAACTTGCGAGGTAAAGCAAAATATTCAATAAAGGATACTACCGGCGCACTTAATGATTATAATAAAGCCATAGAGTTGAAGTCTGATTTCCTTTTGGCTATCAAGAACAGGGCATTGCTTAAGTTTGGGCAGAAAGATTATGAAGGTGCAAAAGCTGACTGTTCAAAAGTGGTTGAATTAAAACCGGATGATGCCCAGAATTATTATCTCCCGTGGTCTTGCTGAAAACCACCTGAAACAGAAAGCTGATGCATGCACTGATTTTAACATGGCAAAAGATAAAGGCTTTGCAAACGCACAGAAAATGATTGACAAGTATTGCAAGGACGTTCAGCATTAAAAGGTATAATTCACTTTACTAAATAAATAAATAAGGGCGGCTTTGCTTTAGCAAAGCCGCCCTTATTTTTACCAATAATTATTCTTTAATAAATTTCCTCACCATTATTCCATTTACAGTCCTTAACTGAACAATATAAACCCCGCCTGGCAATGATGAAACATTTAAACTGGTTATATTGCTCATAGTATTCTTTTCTAAAACCAAATTACCTACCATATCATATACGCTTAATTCTGACATCTCACTTCTGACTTCTGAATTACTTCCGATTTGTATTTGTAAAATATCGGTGGCTGGGTTAGGATAAACCTTTATTAAATTAGGGGATAATTCATTTACTTTTATTCCGTTCGTTCCCGGAATTACTGTTAAGGATATTAAAGAATTTGAAGTTCTTTGCAGATAGGCGGAATCGCAATAAGTGTTGCTGCATGGGACATTTGAAACAGTAAGACAAATAACATAGTTTCCTGCTGTACTATAGGTGTGGTTTGGATAAGCAGCCGTATCCTGTGTGCCATCGCCCCAACTCCAAACATATGTAATGGGAGGATTACCGGTTGCGTCATTTTCTACATAATAATGATGCAGCGTTGTTGTGTCGGGGTAGATAGTAAAATATGCTTTCAGGCTGTCGGAAACGCCAATACTAGTGCTTAATGTTTTCTGGCATCCGTTGGAATCTGTAACGGTAACGGAATAAAAGCCCGGACATAAATTGTTGATATTCTCAGTAGTTTTAGGAGGAGTTGTGTTCCATATATAATGATAATCCCCTGTAATAAATGGCGTCCCACCTGTAACAGCAGTTGTTATTTGGCCATCGCAGGTGTCCACACATCTTGCATTTAGGCTATCTATGTGAATAACTAGGGGCGATGGCTGTGTAATGTAAAATGTGTGTATTATCATACAACCATTATGATCGGTAATTGTAATAGTATAAGTGCCTCCGGTAAGATTCATAATATTCTGTGTGCTGTAACCATTACTCCAATGATAACTCCATGGGTATGTCCCGCCAACAATATTTAAAGATATAGAACCGGTACCAGTTCCTGGACCGCCACAAGTCAGCATAGTATCAGTACCGGCAGCAATATTCATTGTTAATGGGGTTGGCTGCAATACTATAGCGCTTGCAGAGGCAGTGCATCCATTAGCATCAGTAACTGTTAAAGTATAAATTCCAACGGGGACATTAATTAAATACTGCCCGGTATCTCCGCCCGTCCATAAATAACTATAGGGTGAAGTCCCTCCGGAAACACCGCTTACCGAAATGTTTGCGGTAGAACCGCCAAAACACTTTATAGAATCAGTAATTAAAGGTATATTGATTCGTGTAGGTTGTGTAATTGTATCTATTGCAGTAGCTGTGCAGCCATTATTGTCAGTAACAGTTACGCTCTGAACGCCTGCCGGCAGATTGGTAGCGGTTTGAGTGCTTTCCCCGTCATCCCATTGATAAGTATATGCCGGAATGCCACCTATTACATTAACAGTTGCACTGCCATTACTTTGCCCGTAACATTTAACAGGTGAACTGGTAGAAATTGAAGCCATTAATTGATTTGGTTGATAAACTGTAGCTGATGCGGTAGCAGTATTAGTAGAACCATCAGTAACTGTAACCGTATATGTTCCTACTGGCAAATTATAAGCTGTTGTGGTAGTTTGAACAGGAGTAGTACTCCATGCATAAGAATAAATCCCGGAACCTCCGCTTGCAATGGCAGTGATACTGCCATTTGGTTGCCCGTAACACAAAACAGAATCAACTTGTACAACTTGCACCGATAACGATTGTGCCTGTGTTTTGCCTGTAAATGCTATCATCGCTATGATAGTGGAAAGAAATAGTAGTTTTTTCATATCTATTAAGTAATAATGGCTTCAAAGATATTATATTAAAAAGACTAAATCAAGAAAATAAGTGAAAATATTTTCGCATTCAAGCTGTTTTCGTGTTAAAAATTATACAAATATGCTATTTTCTTAATAATGCTTACCTATTTATCTGGATTCCATACGGATAGGCAGGAAAGTTGCACCAACTCGTTAGCGACTTGCTGTTATTCCTTAAGGACTTGCCGTTACTCCTTAAGGACTTGCTGTTACTCCTTAAGGACTTGCTGTTACTCCTTAAGGACTTGCTGTTACTCCTTAAGGACTTGCTGTTACTCCTTAAGGACTTGCTGTTACTCCTTAAGGACTTGCTGTTACTCCTTAAGGACTTGCCGTTACTCCTTAAGGACTTGCCGTTACTCCTTAGGGACTTGCTGTTATTCCTTAAGGACTTGCCGTTACTCCTTAAGGACTTGCTGTTACTCCTTAAGGACTTGCTGTTATTCCTTAAGGACTTGCTGTTACTCCTTAGGGATTTGCCGTAACTCGTTAGCGACTTGCCGTAACTCAGGAGAGACTTACACCAACTCTCCAGTTAGCTGTACCAAATCGGTACAAAATTGAAGACAAAACAGTCTTGATTTACTCTCTACTTTTAAGGCAGTTAAAGAAAATGGAAATAAACCAGCGGAAGATTTTAAGCGAAAGGCTGAATTTAGTTTACCAGCCCCATTTTATTCAGCATCATCAGGGTAAGCCCTTCAAATATCTTTTCTTTTCCGTCGTCGCGATTGATATAGTAATTAAAGTCAAGTGAATTATATTTCACGTCATTTACATCCCACCCGATATTTTTTACCTTATTTTCGGCAATTTCGCCTGTTTTCTTTTTTTCGTCAACAGAAAGGTAGAAACTTGCTGTGGAGCCATAAGCATCATAATTCAGTTTCATGTATCCGCCGAATTCACCTGATTTGATAAGGACAATTTTAATTTCGATCTGGGTGTAATTTCGTGTAATAGGCCCTAAGCGCTGGTAGGTGGCAGGTGCTGAGGTGCTTGGCCCGCACCCATTGCCGCAACCACCGCTTCTGTTTGTCTTCTGGCCGGGTACTATATAAAAAGAGTTTGATAAGTTGCCGCTGAAATTCTTCGAAGGGATGGTATAATTATATACATCGCTTTTGTAGTTCTTGATGTTTTGAATTTCAATGATAAGGTCAGTATCAATCTTTTTGGCTATCTGCTCGTAGCTCTCGTTTTCATGAAGAAGCTGGTTTAGCAGGGACCTGTCGCGCACCGTAAAGCCATGTTTCATCAGGGTTTTTTCTATAGTGGAATAATAAAGCTCAGTGGCTGCTTTTTCTTCCGATGTAACAGAACCTGAATAATCAGGAATACGCAAAACAAACTTAGGGTTTTTATTCTGAGCCAGGAAGGTTTTCAGCGATTCATTGATAATTACTTCATTATACTGGCTTGGGTCGAACGTATAATTCCCTTCATAGATCTTGGTGATGTATGGATTACATGCAGCAAGCAAGACTAATATCAATGATATTACCCATGTATGGACTTTATTTATGTTGCCAGGTAAAAACGATATTGAAGTGAGTAGTTTTTTCATTCTATTGATGGTTTAATAATTGTAAATATTGATTGTTAATAATCTATTCGCAGATTATCCAATAAGCATAATAATTGAATACAAAAGTACATAAATTCCCAGCCATAAACAAGTTGATTAAAAAGCTTTAATAAAGCATTTGTCAATTTCAATAAAACAAATTCAAATATATCATTACTTTTGTATGCATGTGCAATAAAGCAATAATAAACTCCGCCAAAAAGATACTGCTTTTGTTCTGTTTGTGCTTCACTTTTACGATCAAGGCACAAACAAAGGAAGATAATCTAAAGTTTGGCGATGCCGCTTTTACCGATGGTGATTATTACAGCGCTTCCATTTATTATTATAACGTACTTTATCACGATACCACTGATATTCCGCTGGCATATAAGTATGCCGAATCCTGTCGTCTTTTCAATGATTATAAGGGCGCTGAAAAATGGTATGCTTTAGTGAACAGATCTTCGAAAAGCGATAAATTTCCATTGGCTCTTTTTTACCTTGCTTTAATGAACAAGAGTAATGGCAGGTATTCCGAAGCCAGGAACAATTTTTATTTATATTTTACAGCCCACAAGCCGGAAGATAGCTATTATTCAAAAAAAGCCTTGCACGAGATTGATGCCTGTGAATATGCGAAAAAGCTAATGCTCGATACAGTTTCTGTTCTTATCACTCACCTTAATGAAAATGTAAATACACCTTACGATGAGTTTGGCGCTGTTCAACTGGGTGATACTGTTCTTCTGTATTCAGCGCTTCGCCCCAATTCTACTGAAGAGTTTGATTACCTGCTTCCCAACTTCGACCTGGCAAAGATTTACCAGTCGAAGATAACTATGGCAGGGTGGGGGAAAGGCAAGGAAATGCCCGCTAAGATCGACAGCAAGGAATCGAACAATGTAAATGTGGCGTATAGCCCCGATCATAAGCGCATGTACTTTACACGTTGCAGTCCGGAAAATATTGCAAATATGAAATGTGCTATCTATGTCAGCGAGCAGAAGGGAGGAAAATGGCAGGAACCGGTAAAGCTTAACAACAAGATAAACATGGAAGGATATACTTCCACGCAGCCTACTGTACAGGAAATGGATGATGGGAGTGAGGTGCTGTATTTTGTTTCCGACAGGCCCGGTGGCATGGGCAAGAACGATATATGGTATTCCGTTTATAAGGATGGAAAGTATTACGACCCTACTAATTTAGGAAGCATAGTAAATACTCCCGGCGATGAAATATCCCCATATTACTATAATGCAAGCAAAACACTTTACTTCAGCAGCGACTGGCATAGCGGACTGGGCGGTTTCGACATCTTTAAAACCAAAGGCGGACTGAATGAATGGGCTCCCCCGCAAAATATGGGTTATCCTATCAATTCCAGTTATAATGATCTGTATTTTACTGTTGACGAAGTTGATACTGACGGGTATTTTACTTCCAACCGTCCCGGTTCTTTTTTCATAAAAGGCGAAACGTGTTGTAATGATATCTGGTCGTATGAATGGCAAAAGCCTAAATCCACTAAACATGATACTGTCGTGGCAACAAAGCATGATACGGTAAATTATGAAAAGAGTATAAAAGACCTATTGCCGCTTACACTTTATTTCCATAATGATATACCCGACCCAGCTTCTCCCGATACCACAACTAAGCTTGACTACAAAACAACCCTTGCCGAATATATTGATATGCGTGAAATTTATGAAGATGAATATTCAAAGGGATTAAAAGGCAATGATAAAACTAAAGCGGTTAAAGATATTGATGAGTATTTTGATAATTATGTGTCGAACGGTTTCAGCAAGCTGGAGCAGATGTCGCAATGGCTGCTGAAAGATTTGCAGAAAGGTAAAAATATCAAGATAACGGTAAAAGGTTTTTGCAGCCCTCTGCAGACCACTGAATATAATATCAGGTTAGCAAAGCGAAGAATATCCAGCCTTATAAATTATTTCAGGGACTATAATCATGGTGTGTTTATAAAATACATGAATGGTATTTCCCCTGATGGTGGTAAACTGGAGATACACGAAGACCCTGTGGGAAAATCTCAGGCTAATGCACTGGTTAGCGATAACCCGTACGATCAGCGCAATTCCATATACAGCAGGGCAGCTGCATTGGAAAGAAAGATTCAAATTATTATGTACCAGTCGGGTGATTCGTTGAAGACTATGAAGCAGAAACCTGAAATTACTTTCAGCGAAGATCTTCATAATTTCGGTGACGTGACAGAAGGTGAAAAGAAAGTATATAGTTTTACTTTTCAGAATACAGGACAAGCTGACTTAATAATCTCAGGAGTTGAAACAAGTTGCGGATGCACGGTTTCCGATTTTCCAAAAGACCCTATTCTACCTGGTGCTAAAGGACAGATAAATATCCTTTTCGACAGTAAGGATGAACTGGGAGGGAGGGATGAGACTATCACCGTATACAGCAACACCCCTAAACCCAAGAAAGAGCTTACCATAGTGGCTAATGTTGTTGCAGCGCCACCTAAAAATACCAATCAACAAAAGAAGAAATGAGAAAGTATATTCTTGGTTTCATTGCTTTATTATTGATTATTGGTTGCAAGGAGAATGGCAGGATAGCATTATCTAATCCTAATCGAACAGAATTAAGCCATTTTAAATTCCGAAAACCATTATCTGTTATTGAAAAGACATGCATTCATGCAGGACTTATAGATGTCCGTACACTTGATACAAACATTGCAGTAGAATTAAAGTATGCAACAGTTGATAATTTCATGCATTGCAATATGTATGGCAATTTCAATAAAGCATATTTGCAAAAAGATGTTGCTAAAAAATTAGTTCAGGCACAAAAGTATCTTAACGAATTAAAACAAGGTTATCGACTGATAATTTATGATGCAGTTCGCCCACGCTCAGTGCAGCAGAAGATGTGGGATACATTAAAAGTGCCGTTCAACGAAAAAATTAAGTTTCTTTCAAACCCAACTCTTGGAAGCTTGCATAATTTCGGTGCTGCAGTTGATATTAGTATCCTTGACGAGAAGCATCACGCTTTGGATATGGGAACACCCTTCGATTATGAAGGCGAACTTGCATACCCGGAAAGTGAAACTAAGTTATTAAAAGAAGGCATAATATCTACAGAACAAATTGATAACAGGAAACTTTTAAGAAAGGTTATGAATAAAGCTGGCTTTTATAATATAGAAACGGAATGGTGGCATTTCAATTCATGTACATTAGAACGGGCAATGGAAAAATATAAAATTATAGAATAATCGGATTTGTAATTATGCAGCATACAGGAAAGATATTAGTAATAATTGGAATAATCATTGTTGTTGCAGGACTTGTCGTCTGGATTTTTGGCGATAAGCTTAGCTGGTTTGGTAATCTGCCAGGTGATATAAAAATAAAACGTGATAATTTTTCATTCTATATGCCCCTTGCAAGCACTATACTTATCAGCATAGTTTTGAGTTTAATTATATGGCTGGTAAGAAGCTTCCTAAGTTAATTTACCACTTACTAATAATGTCAATTTAGAATGCGAAGCAAACTGACTTATAATAATTGGCAAACAATAAAATATGATATTTATAGTTAATGGCCATTATTAATTAATTTTGCAATAAGGCTATGCTCAAAAATAAGCTTCTATATAATACTATTGCTTCATTAATTGTAATTACGGTTTTGTATCTCTCCACTACTTCATGCCGGAAAGACAAAATCATTACATCTTCAAGCGCAAAGCTTGCTTTTTCAAGCAATTCCATACTCTTTGATACTGTATTTACAACAGTGGGATCAACTACCATACCGCTGGTTGTCTATAATAATAATAATGAAAAGATTAAAATATCTTCCATAAGGCTTGGTGGCGGAAACTATTCTAATTTCAAATTAAACATTGACGGAACTGCCGCTTCACAAATAAATAACCTTGAAATTGCAGCCAAAGACAGTATTTATATTTTTGTTAAAGTAACTGTCGACCCAAATAACAGCAATTCCCCTTTTGTTATCAATGATTCTATTTTGTTCGAAACAAATGGAAACCTACAAATAGTTAAACTTGTTGCCTGGGTACAGAATGCTTATTATTATACGCCTAATCATTTCGGACCTAATTTGCCTCCTTATTCCATTATTCGCCATAATGATGTTTGGACAAATGATAAACCTCATGTTATTTATGGCTATGCCGTTGTTGATTCTAATTTCTCCCTTACTATTAAGGCAAATACAAGAGTCTACCTTCATCCTAATGCAGTTCTCTGGGTATACAGGGATGCCAGTTTGAAGGTTGAAGGAACACTTGGAAATCAGGTTACTTTTCAGGGTGACAGGCTTGAAAATGATTATCAACAAGTACCTGGGCAATGGAGTAAAATATGGATAACGGAAGGAAGTGAATGCAATATTAATTATGCCGTAATTAAAAATGGAACAGTAGGAATACAGGTTGATACTTTGCCTGATAACTGTACTGCGCCGTCATTAAAAATTACAAATACAATTATTGAGAATATGAGTGCTGTTGGAATTCTTGCTCAAGGTTCCTGGGTTGAGGCATATAATTGTGTTGTCGGCAATTGCGGACAGAATGCCGTATGGTTAAATATTGGAGGAAATTACAATTTCATACATTGCACTATTGGAAATTATTGGAATTACAGTGTAAGACAGACAGCATCATTGGACATTAATAATCATTATACAGATATTAATAATGTTGGTCATGGCCGCAACCTTAAGGCTAATTTCGGCAATTGCATTGTTTACGGCGATTTAAGTGACGAAATAGAATTGGATAACTCTACCAGCGCGGCCTTTAACTATAATTTTGACCATTGCCTGTTAAAAACAAAATTAGATTCTGCTGCAAGCTTCTTGAGTTCATGTAATAACTGCATCTATAATAATGACCCTTTATTTTCCAGTACTGCGAATAATAATTATCAGATTAGCAGTGGCTCTGCTGCTATTGAAAAAGGATTGAGGAGTATTGCACTTACAGTACCATTTGATATTCTCAGGCATAACCGCACAATTAAAATAGCTCCAGATATAGGGGCTTATGAGTCCAAATAACCTTTCTTAGTTCTAGTTGTATAGCATGGTATGTCTCATAAATTTTAGTCAGGCATTTGTGTATCTTTAAAAATTCATGTAGGTTTGCACTGAAATTTGAATGCTTTGAGGAGAGGTGGCAGAGTGGTCGAATGCGGCGGTCTCGAAAACCGTTGTCCGTCGTAAGATGGACCGGGGGTTCGAATCCCCCCCTCTCCGCAATCTTTAAACTATTGAAAAATATTTTCCAGGTATATCGATAGTTTTCTTATTTAATATTCAATCAGCAGTTCATCTTTTATAAATAAAATCTCTCTTTTCTTATAAGTTGGATGTTTTTACGTTTATTCAAATGGATGAGCTTTAAAGAAATCAGGCTTGTAATGAGTATTACTTTCATATTCTTGCAACCATCCGCGGTGCAATCCTAGTTTTTCCATTTCACTGACAACCGTCTCATATTCTTCTTTTGAAATACTTCTTCCAATAATTGGATGATTCATCACTTCTTGCGTAGGATAATATTGCGACATTAATGAAATATGAATAAGCGGAGAAATTTCTTCTGATAACAAATTCAATGTATCTATACTATTCTTTATTAATCCCGGCAGTACAAGATGCCTTATAATTACCCCAGATTCTGCCTGACCGTCATCATTCAACCTTAGTGAAGTTCCTTTTTGCCTTACCATCTCTTTAATTGCATTTAATGCAATTTCAGGATAACCAGGAGCATCAGAATATTTTGTTGAAAGCTCTTTATCAGAATATTTGAAATCCGGCAAATAAACATCTACAATATTTTCCAGCGATTTTAATGTTTCAACTTTATCATAAGCATTGGAATTATAAACAATCACCGGATGTTTTCCCCTTTCATGTAAAGCATTAATAATTGCTTTCATCTGGGGAATATAATGGGATGGTGATACAAAACCAAGTAAGTTTATCCCTTTGTCAAGTATCGGTGAAATGGATGAAACTACTTCTTTTAACTCCATTTCTATTCCTACAGATTTATTCTTATTCCTGCTTATCTGGTAGTTCTGGCAATAAGAACATTGTATGTTGCAGTGAGTAAAGAAAACATTACATATTCCTTTTGTTCCGCTTATAACAGGTTCTTCACCCATGTGTTTGCAAATAGAACCTATATCAAATGTATGACCACTCCTGCAATATCCGCTTCTTTCTTTTAGCCTGTTTGCAAGGCATTCCCTCGGACAAAAAGCACAATGTTCAAGTTCTTTCAGGTAATCAAAATGCATTTTGGGAGTTTAACTTCTTTTATAAATAAGCTGATGCAAAGTTCTGAAAATATTAGGTAATTTTGTCGGAATTTTCAAGTTTCATTTAACAGACAGAAAGAAAGCATGCCCGACATCATCAGATTATTACCGGATAGTGTTGCAAACCAGATTGCAGCAGGCGAAGTTATTCAACGCCCTGCCTCTGCTGTGAAGGAATTGCTTGAAAATTCAATTGATTCTGGAGCTACCAGTCTGAAGCTTATCATTAAAGATGCTGGCAAAACATTGGTTCAGGTAATTGATAACGGTTGCGGTATGTCGGAGACAGATGCCAGGCTTTCTTTTGAAAGGCATGCCACATCTAAGATAAAAGAAGCTAATGATCTGTTTAATATCCGCACTATGGGTTTCAGGGGCGAGGCGCTTGCATCCATTGCCGCTATTGCTCAGGTTGAAATGAAAACAAAAAGGATAGGCGATGAGGTTGGAACTTCTATTATTATTGAAGGTACTGAAGTAAAGTCGCAGGAAGCTTGTCAGTGTGCTGAGGGAACATCCATTGCAATTAAAAATCTTTTCTTTAATGTGCCTGCCAGAAGGAATTTCCTGAAAAGTGTTCCTGTTGAAACAAGTCATATACTTGATGAGTTGCACCGTGTAGCCCTTGCATTTCCTTCCATCGCATTTGAAATGCATAATAATGGTAGTGAAGCGCATCATTTTCCGGCAAGCAATCTGAAACAACGTATCATTAATATTTTCGGGAGCAATTATAATCAGCGTTTGTTACCTCTTTCGCTTGAATCAGGCATTTGCAATATAAGTGGTTTTATTGGCAAGCCTGAGTTCGCCAAGAAAACAAGGGGCGAACAATTCTTTTTTGTCAATAATCGTTTTATCAAACATGCATACCTGCATCATGCAGTAATATCGGCTTTTGAAGAGTTGCTTCCTTCCAACGCTTATCCATCCTATTTCCTTTTCATAACTATTGATCCGAAAGAGATCGACATAAATATCCATCCTACTAAAACTGAAATTAAATTCCAGGATGATAAAAGCATGTATGCCATAATGAAATCGGCTGTTAAGCAGTCACTGGGTAAGTTCAGCATAACGCCAAGCATTGATTTCAACCCTGAAAACAGCTTTAATGTTCCTCCTTTGAAAGAAGGTGAAACTATAAAACCACCGACAATAAAGATAAATCCTGATTATAACCCTTTTGATAATAAGGAAAAGAAAGTATCATTCCCACAGCATCAATCATTGGTAAATAAATCCAATCGCGATAACTGGGAAAAGCTATATCCCCGTCATGCTGACAACCAGATGGAACTACCAAATTTGACTCAGCAGGAACAAGCAACTCAACAGATAATTCACCCGGATTGGGACACAAAAGAAGTATTACAGAATACAGCAAAACAATATATGCAGTTGCATGCTTCTTACATTGTAACACAAGTAAAGTCTGGTGTTATGATGCTTGACCAGCAGCTTGCTCATGAGCGAATATTGTTTGAACAGTTTTGTGATATGCTTGAAAAAAGAGAATCCCACCCGCAACAAAGGCAATTGTTTCCGCAGGTTGTTGAATTTTCATCTACTGATGTTGCGCTGATTAAAGAAATTGCAAACGATATAAAAATTCTTGGTTTCGATATTGATGAATTCGGAAAGGGAGCTTTTGTGGTTAACGGTATTCCTGCCGATCTGCCTGAAAGCAATATTAAGAATACTCTTGAAGGTTTGCTTGAAAGTTATAAGCAAAGCAAGAGCACAGTAAATCAGAACAGAAATACGATTATTGCCAAAACACTTTCAAAGAATATGTCGGTGAAACGTGGAAAGGCTTTGCAGCAGGAAGAAATGAGTTCTCTGGTTGATCAGCTCTTTGCTTGCAAAGCGCCTTTTGTATCGGTTGACGGTAAATCAACTATGTTTATTTTATCGATTGATGAAATGGAAAGAAGATTTAAGTAATTATTGATAACTAAAGATGAAAAGCGTCATTGCGAACGAAGTGAAGCAATCTTAATTTGACACATTTAATAAGATTGCTTCGTCATTTCATTCCTCGCAATGACGGGCAACTTGAAACATTAAGAAGTAAAATGATTTTTGAATATATTATAAAGAAATTTTAAATATGGAACAATTCAGGCCCACAGGATTCAGGATATTGCCACCGGTTGTAAAGAACTTACTTATTATTAATGGTTTGTTTTTCCTTGCCACATGGGCATTACAGTCGTCAATGAAAATCGACCTCGACAATGTTTTGGGCATGCATTACTTTGGCTCCAAATTATTCAGGCCTTACCAGATCATTACCTACATGTTCATGCATGGTAGTTTTATGCATATATTCTTTAATATGTTTGCGCTTTGGATGTTTGGCAGCGCTGTTGAAAACTACTGGGGGCCTAAAAGATTCCTTATCTATTACATGGTTACAGGTGTCGGTGCTATTCTTATACAAATGCTTGTTCAATATATTCAGATATCCAATGTTGAAGCATTGATGTCACATGATCAAATTAACCTTGTGGTAGCTGATGGTTTAAGCTATCTGCAACAGGGTAAGAATTTCATTGATCCATCTATGGGTAAACTCAATTTACTTTATAATGTACCTACCATCGGTGCATCTGGCGCTGTGTTTGGCATACTGCTCGCATTTGGGATGATGTTCCCGAATTCAATCATTTACATCTATTTTGCTATACCGATGAAGGCAAAATGGCTGGTGGTTATTTATGGAGCAATTGAATTGTACTCCGGTTTCTCAAACTCTCCCGGTGATGATGTGGCTCATTTCGCTCATCTTGGTGGGATGCTGTTTGGTTTTATCCTTATAATGTACTGGCAGAAAAGAATTAAAAATATCAATATATTTGGGAATCTATTCAAAAAGAAATCAAACCTCCACGTTGAATACCGTCAGGGCAGACCGCTTAGTGATGACGAATACAATGCCGAACGTGCCGAGAAACAAAAGAAGATGGATGCTATACTCGACAAGATTTCTAAACGCGGCTACGACAGCCTTACTCCCGAAGAAAAGCAATTCCTTTTCAGGGAAGGGAATAATAAGAAGTAAGCAGTAGGCAGCGGCAGTAGGCAGTGAGTAAAAAGAAAACACTAAATCCTATTAGCTAAATCCTAAATAAACTCAAAATGCAAATAACAAAAATTCAAAACATGCACTTTTGTATCATTTGACTATTGGGTAATTTGAATTTGTTTAGGGCTTAGAATTTAGAAATTAGGATTTATTAATAACCTGTAGCACTAGGCATCGGCAGGAGGCAGTGAGTAAAAAGAAAACACTAAATCCTATTAGCTAAATCCTAAATAAACTCAAAATGCAAATAACAAAAATTCAAAACATGCACTTTTGTATCATTTGACTATTGGGTAATTTGAATTTGTTTAGGGCTTAGAATTTAGAAATTAGGATTTATTAATAACCTGTAGCACTAGGCAGCGGCAGGAGGCAGTGAGTAAAAAGAAAACACTAAATCCTATTAGCTAAATCCTAAATAAACTCAAAATGCAAATAACAAAAATTCAAAACATGCACTGTTTGTATCATTTGACTATTGGGTAATTTGAATTTGTTTAGGGCTTAGAATTTAGAAATTAGGATTTATTAATAACCTGTAGCACTAGGCAGCGGCAGGAGGCAGTCAGTTAAGTTCACAAAGAAAATAATAATGTGAACAATAGTCAATTAACAATACCTGACAATTATTTCCCACTTGTTAATTATTTAATCTACTTTAGCCATTGAGGCTGAAAATTATTAATCTTAAATTGTTATGAAAAAAAGAAAACATGTAAACGCCATATTTATATATGATGATAATGTATCCATATTTCTTAACGATGCTCTTGCATTTTATATTGCCATAAGCACCGCGCCCGGCAACTTGTATGTTACAATTCCCTCCGCCGATATCACTGCGGCGCAAGGAAGAGTGGCCACTGCCCGTGATTCTGAAGTTAAAACCGAAACACGTGCTATAGGTACTGCCAACGCAAGAGATATTGATGTGCAAGCAGTTATTACCGATGTGCAAAACTTTGTGGCATTGGTACAAATTGCTGCTAATAATGCCATAGATGAATTAACAGCTATTACACTTGTTTCCGAATGCGGGCTTCATACCAGGAAACCTGCCGTTAGAACAAAAAACGATTTTGATGTACGTAATGATACCAATACTCCCGGTTCGATATATTTTATTTTTAAGGCGTATGACAAGAACGTCAAGGCATGTTACGAAACACAGGAAAGCAGTGATAATATAACCTGGGTACCTGCAAAAACATCACCCGATAGCCACTTCCACTATAAACATAGCACGCCCGCAGGTATAAAAATGTATTACAGGGGAAGGGTAATACTCAGCGAAAAAGAGGGGGGAGCCCAATACTGGATGTCGCCACCTGCCTCCTATATTTTCGTGAATTAACTAACCAACAATCTAAGAATATAGATTACGATTCTGAGAATTGTATTTACGAATCTAAGAATATTAATTACGATTCTGAGAATATAGATTATAATTCTGAGAATATAGATTATGATTCTAAGAATATAGATTATGATTCTAAGAATATAGATTACAATTCTAAGAATTATAGTTACGATTCTAAGAATTTAGATTATGATTCTATGAATATAGATTGCGATTCTAAGAATTATAGGTACGATTCCTATTAAAGAACAATTGAATCCTTAACCACCTTATTCCAATAACCATACTCAAAATAAATTTCGTATTATTGCTTTCTGAAAGCATACGAAAATATGATTAATTACTAATCTAAATAATACTATGAAAAAATTAGTTACTGTATTCATTATGTTAGCTACTATTAGCTTTAGCAGCGCTTTTGCACAAAGTGAACGAAATGCTTCTTCAATACATAAGCAAAGGGCAGCCTTACTTATTAGTAATAAAAAGATTGGGAGTCATTCACATATAAATAAGCAAACTGCATTTAATTTCCCCTCTGCAAAACCTTTTGACGGTTCGCATGGATCAATCATTGCAATAGATGATAGTGTTATAACCTGGGTATGGGATACACTTCAATGGGATCTCAATAATAAAGAAATAAATATGGCTTATAATGCTCACCAGTGCCTGACAAGTTATTTAGATCAAAGCTGGAGCGGTACTGCATGGGTAGATGGAAGTATTGACACCAATACCTATGATGCCAGTAATAACCTGATAAGTGATATTAGGCAACAATGGAATGGAACTTCATGGGTTAATTATCAACTTAACGCATATACCTATGATGCGCTTAATAATTGGACAAGTCTGATATATCAATCATGGAGTGGCACAGCATGGGCAAATCAATTACTTTACACCCGACACTTTGATATTCACAATAATAACACAAGTTATATTCAGCGAAACTGGAATGGCAGTAATTGGGTGATTGTATATGGAGACTCCAGTACCTATACTTACAATTCCAGTAATGATATAGTAACTCAAATAGAACAGAGCTACGACACAGCTACTTCTACCTGGGTGAATTTAATGTTATATAGCAATTCCTTTGATGCTGATAATAATTTAATAAACTGGACAGGTAAAAGCTGGAACGGCAGCACTTGGGTGAGCGACACTAAAGCAACTGATACCTATAATGCCAATAACTATTGGACAGGTGAACTAGGCTTTATCTGGAATGGCTCAGCATGGGTGAATAGTTATATTGACACTTTAATGTATGATTCCCATAATAACGAGATAAATTGCATGGAACAAACCTGGAATGGAGCCTCATGGGTGAAATCGTGGCGGGAAACCGACACCTATGATGTAAATAATTTAGATGAAAGTGATGTTAACATAGAATGGGATAGCACCGGTACCACTATAGCATTCGGTGATAGCGTTTATTATTATTTTCAGGCGGTAACAGGCATGAATAATTTGGTGGCACAACAAGTGAGTTTAAATGTTTATCCAAATCCTGCAGCAAATTATATAACTGTTGAAAGTAATAGCATTGCTGAGGACCAAACAATTTCTGTTTACAATATTCAGGGGCAATTGATAATGCAACAAAAAATATTGCAAGCTAAAACCAACATTGATATTTCTGCTTTTGAAAAAGGGATTTATGTTGTAAAAGTTAATAATGCAAAAGGATTGGAAGTAAGAAAGTTTGTAAAGGAGTAAATTAAATAAACTGCCTATCTGCTTCGAACAAGTTGAAAGATTTATTATGTCAAAATTTAATATTGATTTTCTGTGTATATCTGCGCTATCTGCGGGAGTTCTTTCTGTTTCCCGCTGATTACGCTGATTTTCGCAGATTGAAAATAATTTAAAATCCATTGTTATACAAATTCGCAAAAACAAATTATAAAATTATTTGCATAACTTGATTAAAACAGATAGGCAGTTTAAATATAATAAACGGAGAGTTGAGAGAAAAGAGACAACCTATTTGTTGATTAACAAGGTATCAACCTAAATCAAAAGCTGCATACAGCTACCTACTTATATCTTGCAATTTTAGGCGTTTTACTTAAAATAAATTTCGTAATATTGTTTCCTGAAAAGATGAAAGGTATAAGGCATAAAGGAATAAGGTATAAGGAAAGTTATTAATACTACAATATATATATACCCTATACCTCTATACCTTAATGAAGATGCTTATATATAATCCATTGTTTTCACAGCATGATAAATAAGAAAGCCAGGTCGAAGGGCAAAACTTCTTTTTTTAAGAAAGTGATATTGTTTTTTAATGTCATATTCTCTCTCGGCCTTATTGTTTCTTATACTGCAGCTTATATCAGTCCCGATAAATTCTGGCTCATTGCATTTTTCGGCATTGCTTATCCTTTGCTGCTGCTTGCCAACATTGCATTTATTGTTTTCTGGCTAATTGCCAAGCGTAAGTTTGCATTGCTTTCTTTTATAGTAATTATTATTGGTTATCATAATTTGTTCAGGTTGGTGCAGTCGAGCAGGAAGTATGATGCAAGCGAACTGAAAGACGCCATTAAAGTTCTTTCGTTCAATGTGCGTGTTTTTGATATTTATCATTATAAGAAAAAATGGGCCTATGATTTCACTAACAGGAATAAGATATATGACTTCCTTAAAAGGGAGCAGCCCGATATTATATGTTTTCAGGAGTATGTGCATGATGCCACGCATAATTTTAATACTACTGATACGCTGAAGAAATTCCTTCTTGCAAAGAATTGTCATTTCGATTATACGGTGAATTCAAAGAATATGAATTATTTTGGAATTGCTACATATACAAAATATTCCATTATTGATACTGGAAGGGTTGATTTTCCTACATCTTCCGGGAACATGTGCACCTATACGGATGTGAAGATAAATAATGAAAGAGTGAGAATTTATAATGTGCATTTTGAATCCATTCACTTAGAGGAAGAAGATTATATTTTTGCTGAGAACTATGCTAAGAGCAGGCATAAGAAAGAAAATGCAGATGCTACAACAAGATCTGAAAAGATTTTAAAGCGACTGAAAAAGGCATATATTATTCGTGCGGCACAGTCGAGGATAGTTGAAGAACATATAAAGAATTGCAAGTATCCTATTATTCTTTGCGGCGATTTCAACGACACTCCAAACTCTTATGTGTATCATAATATCACTTCCGAATTAATTGACTCCTTTGTTGAAAGCGGCAATGGATTCGGACAATCGTATGCGGGTGTCTATCCTTCTTTCCGTATTGATTATATTATGCACAGTAAAGATTTCAGGTCGTATAATTATGAAACTGTGAATGAAGAAATGTCAGATCATTATCCTGTGAAATGTTTTTTGAAATTTAATAAGGAAAATTAGATGGTTGACTTTGAACTTACAGCGGAGTTTCAACCAACCGGCGATCAACCTGAAGCTATTAAACAATTGGTAGATGGAATCAAAAGGAATGATTTTGCTCAAACTTTGTTAGGCGTTACGGGCTCAGGTAAAACTTTTACTATTGCGAATGTTATTCAGGAAGTAAAGAAACCTACCCTTATTTTCAGCCATAACAAAACGCTGGCAGCACAGTTATACGGTGAATTTAAGCAGTTCTTTCCAAAGAATGCAGTTGAGTATTTTGTTTCTTATTATGATTATTATCAGCCTGAAGCCTATCTGCCAACAACGAATACATACATCGAGAAAGACCTTTCCATCAATGATGAAATTGAGAAATTAAGGTTAAGCACTTCTTCATCACTATTGTCAGGGAGAAGAGATATCATCGTGGTGTCGAGTGTCTCATGTATATATGGAATTGGGAATCCTGAAGATTTTACTTCCAATGTTATTCATATAAATAAAGGAGAAAAGGTAAGTCGAAATAAAATATTGCATCAATTGGTCGCTTCGCTTTATTCAAGAAATGAACTGAATTTTAATCGTGGCCATTTCCGTGTAAAGGGTGATACTGTTGATATTTTTCCTGCTTATGCAGACATTGCTTACCGCATAGGTTTCTTTGGTGATGAGATTGATAACATCGAATCTTTCGACCCTGTGAATGGCTATAAGATTGAAGAATTCAGTAATGTGAATATTTATCCTGCCAATATTTTTGTTACTTCTCAGGATAAGATGAAATCAGCTATTACCGAGATACAGGATGATATGTATAAGCAAGCTGCTTATTTCCGTGAGATAGGGAAGGAGCAGGAAGCAAAACGACTTGAAGACCGTGTTTCGTATGATATTGAGATGATGATCGAGCTTGGTTATTGTTCAGGCATTGAAAACTATTCAAGATATTTTGATAAAAGAAAGCCCGGTTCACGCCCTTTCTGCCTTATAGATTATTTCCCCGATGATTATTTGATGGTGATTGATGAAAGTCATGCCACGGTTCCTCAGATAAGAGGAATGTATGGTGGTGACCGTTCACGTAAGCAAGTGTTGGTGGAATATGGTTTCCGTTTACCATCTGCTATGGATAACCGTCCGCTTAAGTTTGACGAGTTTGAAGTCATGATGAACCAGGTGATATTTGTCAGTGCAACTCCCACTGATTATGAAATGCAGAAATCGGAAGGCATATTGGTGGAGCAACTTATAAGGCCTACAGGATTGCTTGACCCTGTGATTGAAGTAAGGCCTTGTCAAAATCAGATAGATGACCTGCTGGATGAAATTGCAAAAAGAGTTCAACTGAAAGAAAGGGTGCTGGTAACAACACTAACCAAGCGTATGGCTGAAGAACTTGCCAAATACCTCACTAAGCTTGATATCAAATGCCGTTATATCCACTCTGATGTTGACACCCTTGACAGGGTTGAGATATTGAGAGACCTTAGGATGGGTGTATTTGATGTGCTTATCGGTGTGAACCTTCTTCGAGAAGGGCTTGATCTTCCAGAAGTATCATTGGTTGCTATACTTGATGCTGATAAAGAAGGCTTCCTTCGTTCCAGCCGTTCGCTAACCCAGACTGCAGGAAGAGCTGCAAGAAACCTTAACAGTCTGGTTATCTTTTATGCGGATAAGATAACCGAATCTATGCAGCGCACGATGGACGAAACTGATCGCCGACGTGCAAAGCAATTAAAATATAACGAAGAAAATAACATCACACCTACACAGATTATCAAATCGACACAGTCTATTTTGGGGCAAACTTCCGTTGCCGATGCCAAAGGAAAGACTCCAAGAGCATATGTGGAAAAGGATACTTTTGATGTTGCCGCCGATCCAGTGGTTCAATATATGACCAAGGAACAACTGCAAAAAAATATTTCAAAAGTTAAAAGAGAGATGGAAAAAGCCGCGAAAGAGCTTGATTTTATTGAAGCAGCACGCTTACGCGATGAAATGCAAGCCCTGCAAAAGATGATAGAAAAGGGTAATTAAAATAAGTCTATTGAGTCTTTGACTTTAACCACTTGTACCAATTATTCATTCCTTTACCTGTCTTAACAGATAATTCAATGAATTCCAAATGATGGTTCACGCGCAAAGCATATTCTTTGGCTTTCTCCACATTAAAGTCAACATAAGGTAAAAGGTCGGTCTTATTGATAATGCAAAGGTCAGATGTCATGAACATGTTGGGATATTTTAAAGGCTTGTCCTCCCCTTCCGTAACACTGATAATGACCACTCTTTTTGCTTCGCCCAGATCAAACAAAGAAGGACAAACAAGGTTACCCACATTTTCAATTATCAGAACAGATTTATCAGCCACATCAAGTTTCTTCACAGCCTTGTTTATCATATCAGCATCAAGGTGGCAACCGTTACCTGTATTTATCTGCACTACAGGAGCACCTGTAGCATTAATGCGGTTGGCATCGTTCATAGTTTGCTGGTCGCCTTCAATCACAAAAAACTTAATTTCTTTCTTCAAATCATTTATTGTTCTTTCAAGCAAGCTTGTTTTTCCTGAGCCAGGCGAACTTACAAGATTCAAAGTGAAAATATCCTTTGCTTCAAAATAGCCCCGGTTCCTTTCAGCAAGCTTATCATTCTTCTGCATGATATCCTGTTCTATCAGAACTTCGTGACTGTGCGTATGACCGTCATCATGCGTATGAGAGTGGTCATGATTGTGATCGTGTTCCTTTTCATGCTCATGCTTATGTTCATGGTCTGAATGGTCGTGGTCATGTTTATAATCGTGGTGATGATGGTGAGTGTGCTTATCGCCATCATGTTCATGATCATGCTCGTGATTGTATTCATGAGTATGTTCGTGGTGATGCTCTTCACCGGGTTTTCTTATCGTTACATGGTCATCAGGCTGACCGCATCCACAGGTTCCGCACATATCTTTCAGTTTAAATTTTGATGTTCAAAGTTTAAAGTTCTTACAAATTTACTCAATTTTAATTGATTTTACTTTTAATTCTTTCCCTTGGATAATGTCAAATTGAAGGCTGCCACAATGAGGACACAGGGTATAAATATCATCTACATCGAAATCCTTTTCGCAACTTAAACATTTTGCCTTTGCATTGAAGATATTCATTTTGATCTTTGCACCTTCCATAATGGTATTCTTCACTGCAATTTCCAAAACAAATTCCAGCGTTTCAGGAATAACACCTGATATCGTTCCTATATCCAGTTCCACCTCAGAAACTCTTGTTGCGTGTTGTTTCTCTGCGTTATCTTTAACTATCTCTATTATATTTTGTGCTATACTTAATTCGTGCATTTTATCTAGTATTAAGTAATAAGTATCGAGTAATGAGTATTGAGTTTCTAACTATAATTGTCACCCTATCCCCCATTCTCCGATTCAATTTGAAATTTATAAGACCTAGCAAATTCTAGGAAGTTGTTCCCCTGCCAACATATCAATTATTCTTTTCCCTCCTATTCCAGTCTTCATCACTACCATTCCTTTATTTGCTTCAGTGATCTCACCTATGATAGCTGCATTCTTTCCATTTAAATCTTTTTTCAATGTATCAAGAACTTTTTCAGCATCATCTTTTCCCACTATCATTACAACCTTCCCTTCATTAGCCATATACAGAGGATCGAATCCAAAAATCTCGCATAATCCTCTAACACTTTCCTGCACTGGAAGTAAATCTTCGAAAAGTTCAATTCCGAAATTATGTTTCTCAGCCAGTTCACATATTACCGTTGCAAGCCCTCCACGAGTGGCATCGCGCATGAATTTAACATTATCAGATACAGAAAGCACTTTTGAAATAAGTTCATTAAGCGGAGCGCAATCAGATAATACGCTGTTTGTATATTCAATGCTGTTTCGTGCACAAAGAATTGCAGTTCCATGATCACCAATATTCCCATTGATAATAACCTTATCACCAACTTTGATATCCTTTCCAAAACTGATATTCTTATTCTTTTCAGGAAGCATGCCTATACCAGAAGTATTGATAAATATCTTATCGCATTTTCCTTTATCCACTACCTTTGTATCACCTGTTACAATTTTCACTCCCGCTTTCTTAGCTTCCTCAGCCATTGATTTGACTATGATTTCAAGGTCAGATATAAGTAATCCTTCTTCTATAATAAACCCGCAACTTAAATATAAGGGCTTTGCACCCGATACTGCAATATCATTCAAAGTGCCACAAATAGCAAGTTTACCTATATTTCCTCCGGGGAAAATTATCGGGTCTACTACATAAGAATCCGTTGTATATGCAATCAACTTGCTGTCGATATTGAGTATTGCTGAATCAGTTTGCTCCTGCAATATCTCATTATGGAAATATTTTATAAATAAGTTGCTAATAAGCTCATGTGTAATTTTCCCACCGGCACCATGATTTAGAAGTATTGTATCATTTTTCATGAATATATTGTCTAATTTAAATTAATAACAATGAAACCTATTAGTTGATATTGCTGCTACAAAATTACATTTTATGACGTACATTTACCTCTAATTGCAATTAATATTTAAAACGTCATAAATATCTACTTTTGCAAACAGGCAATAATTTAACTTTATGATTTTACTAGCACCCTTACAAGGTTATAGCGATTTTATTTTCCGCAATGTCTATTGCAGATATTATACAGGTATTGATATTGCTGTAAGCCCCTTCATTTCGCTGACACAAGGGAAAAGTAATATTACGCGGACAGCGAAAGATGTATTGCCAGCGAATAATCATGGGATGCCCGTAATCCCACAAATATTAGGCAATAATCCGGAACAGTTCATTTATATGGCAAAGATATTAAATGACTGGGGTTACCAAACACTAAACTGGAATCTTGGCTGCCCTGTAAAAAACGTAACACGTAAAAAAAGAGGTTCGGGTTTATTACCTTATCCGGAATTGGTAAGAGAATTTCTTGAAAGAATCATTCCAAATATTCCACAAAGTCTATCCATAAAACTAAGACTTGGATTAAACGATACTGATGAGATATACCAGCTTATACCTGTGTTCAATGAATTTTCTTTAGAGAATATTATTATTCATTCTCGTATAAGCACTCAGATGTATGAGGGTAAGATTCATCATGATGTTTTACAAAATTGCCTTCCACTTTTTAAGCATGAAATCATTTACAATGGTGATATTTTTAATTATGAAGATTATAAGGTTATTCAAAAGAAATATCCAAGCATAAATAAATGGATGATAGGCCGAGGTGTGTTCTACAATCCTTTGTTTCCTTCTATTATCAAAGGGAATCAGATACCTTCACATGAGGAAAATAAGAAATTATTTCTTACTTTTATGCTTGATCTATATCATGAAATGCAATTACACCTCCCATCAAGCCTGGTTTTAGATAAATCTAAAGATATGTGGAAGTTTTTCAGTAAACGATTTTCCGAATCAGAGAAAGTATTCGGCATCATTGCACATACTCATTCAGTAGAG
Organism: uncultured Bacteroidota bacterium; assembly: GCA_963831005.1. GTDB lineage: Bacteria > Bacteroidota > Bacteroidia > Bacteroidales > CG2-30-32-10 > CAWHOW01. The sequence goes on along the minus strand of CAWHOW010000048.1, from coordinate 61,362 downwards.
GAAATTATTCAACTTACTCAAAAAATAATAACTGAAGAGAAAATGAATGATTGGGATGCTTAAGCTTTATTCATGAGCTTCTCAAGGAAATGATATTCTATCCCGAATATCTTCTTGATATTTTGTATTTGATCCAGAATTTCCTTTTTAGGAACTTCAATTTTGCCTGCTTTCACTCCAACAATTAAAACATTTTTAGGAGTATGTTCAGTGGCAATAAATTCAAAGACTTTTGTTTTATAACCATAAGCTTCAAGGATCAATGCGCGTATAGTATCTGTAACTATTTCGGACTGCCGTTCTTTCAAAATCCCAAATTGTGTAATTGATTTCATTACATTATCTGGATTTATCTGTCCACGAATTTGCTTATGACAGCATGGAGCACAAATTATGACTTTCGAGTTTGACTTTATTCCACGACAAATTGCATCGTCGGTTGCCGTATCACAAGCATGCAACGCAATAAGCATGTCAATTGAAGGTAGTTCAGAATTCTCAATTGTTCCTTCAATAAATTTCAGATTAGCAAAAGATGATTTTCCAGCAACCTGATTGCAATCATCTACAAGTTGCTTCCTGAGTTCAACACCAATAACATTGGGTGATAATTTCAAAGTATTGTATAAATAGTCATACAAAGCAAACGTCAGGTATCCCTTACCGGCGCCCATATCAACAACAGTAAAGGATGAATCAAACTTTACAGATTTTACAATTCCGTCAATGATCTCAATGTATTTATTTATTTGCTTGTACTTATCCTGCATATTATTTTTTACATTCCCATCTACAGACAGAATTCCCAGCTCTTTCAAATAAACATTATTTTCAGTTTTGATCATTCTGTTCTTTATTTTATCATGACCAATAGCAGGCAGTTCCTCAATACTTGATGTTTTTTCTTTAAGTTTAGCAATATTGTTTTTACTAATATTCAAAAAAAGATCTCCTTTGGAAGTATATAATTCAGTCTGTAAAAACTCTTCATTCAATAATTTTTCAATTATTGTAATGCTTTCTACAGGAAGATGATTTTTAGTGATATCTTTAGTGGGATAGCGATAAACAAATGAGAGGCTCATACCTTTTTTCATTTCCACTATTCTCACTGTAACTGAATTTAGATCAGTGGCTTTATTTCGTTTGTTGCTAATAATCAGTTTCGCAAAACTTTTATCTGATATTGAATCTGACAAACGCTTCAAAAATTTCAAAATATTACCATTATTCATTTGTCAGGTTTTAAAATAAGATCAATATTATTTACACTTTACTTTTTAATGGTTCCAAAAGGTATTCCAAACCATTCAGTTTTATTTCATATAGCGTATGCAACAGCATTCCTAATTTTCCTTCAGGAAAACCTTTTGCGTGATACCATACCAAATAAGGCTCAGGTAAATTACAAAGTATCCAACCTTTGTATTTCCCATAAGGCATTTTCATGCTTACCAGCTTTGATAATGCTTCACTGTCCAATACTTTTGTTTTTATATAATTTGACTGATTACTATGGATACATTATATTTTCAACCGACAACTTCTCTTTATTTCTTTTTCCTTTTTCTATCGCTGACAGTTTTTGGCTTCTTGTATTTAAGCCTTAAGTTTCGTTTATAAGATCCACCAAGATTTACTTTTACATTTTTCTCTAGCTTCTCATGAAATGCTCCACCTGTAGTTTTTAGTTTAGAATTTTTTAAATAATTTTTATTCGCTGTTGCCGGCAATTCTTCATTAGTAAATATTTTTGATATAACTACATCATCAGGTAGAGGCTCCAAAGGTATTGGTCTCTTCATTAAATCTTCAATCTCATTTTGGAAAACCCGCTCAGCTTCATTAATAAATGAAAAGGCAATTCCAGGCTTATCGGCTCTTCCTGTTCTGCCAATTCGATGAATATAATCTCCCGGAATTTTAGGAGTATCGAAATTTATAACATGTGAAACATCCGAAATATCAAGTCCTCTCGCTGCAATATCAGTGGCTATAAGAACCCGGCAAGTTCCATCCTTGAAATTATTCAAAGCACTGATCCTTAAATTCTGTGATTTATTGGAATGTATCACAGCAAGCTGGTCAGGGAATTTTTCTTTTATCTGGTCGAATAGGCGATCAACCAGTTTCCTGGATTCGCAAAAAACAAGAACTTTATTCAATTCTTCATTTGTTGACAGTAAGTATTCTAGCAGATTTGCTTTAGTAAAATAATTCGGGACATGATAAGCAATCTGTTCAATTTGTTCCAACGGTGTACCATGAGCTGCAATTTCAACTTTTTGCGGTGCATTAAAAAAGTCAGAAATAATATTTTCAATATCCGGCACCATAGTGGCCGAAAACAAGAGGTTCTGTCTTTTAGCAGGTATTAATTCAAGGATATTCTGAAGTTGGGTTCGAAAGCCAAGATTCAGCATTTCCTCTGCTTCATCAATTACAAATTTCTGAATTAATTTTAACCGCAAAGCGCCACACAAAGCAAGGTCGATCAAACGACCGGGAGTGGCGACAAGTATATCCAATCCATTATAAACAAGTTGTTTTTGAGTATTTATATTAGTACCACCATAAACTCCTCCAACACGGACGTTCATATAAGTAGTAAGTTTTCCTATTTCAGCAACTACCTGTAACACCAATTCACGCGTTGGTACAACTACTAGTACACGTGGATGCTTCTGATCGGAGAATTTTAATTGCTGTAAAATGGGAAGTATATAGGCTATGGTCTTACCTGTTCCTGTCTGGGCAATACCTAAAACATCTCTGCCTGACATAATGAGAGGATGAACCTGCTCCTGTATAGGCGTAGGGTTTGTATATTCTAAATCTTCAAGCGCCTGAAGTAAAGGTTTGTTTATATTTAAATCTTCAAAGATCATTATGACATTTATAATTGAATTGCAAAGTTAATGTGATTAGCTTATAAATAGAGAGAAACCAGAAAGATAAATTGTTTAACGGGAGAATAGTTGAACAATTTATTAGTTGAATGGTTAAATTGTTTTTGTGCTATCAATATCTTTTTATTATCTTACCAGAACAGTCTTTTCAAGGAAAACAACCTTATCACCAACTCTTAGTTTTTTTCTTTTTTGTTTTTCAACTGCATTATTCACCATCACCTCACCTTCTGCTATTCTTTGATTAGCTTCTCCCCCTGACTGAACAAGGTTCAATATTTTCAGCAGTTTATTTAACAGAATAAATTCATGTCCCTGCAATTCGAATTCAATCATGAGAGCTTATTAAAATTAAGTTGATTGCAGGCAAAGATAGGTAATTTAAGACATTTGCAATGACGCGCTTATAGGCACTAAGGTGTAGTCCAGTTTTACTTCGAGATAAACCAAAGAAGCACACATAAGGTTGATTCTGTTATCCTTACAATCTTGCTGGATATGTAAGTATAAAAAACAAGTGATTCACCTATTGCTTTCAGGTGTTTCTCTATTTGTTCAAGAACTTAAAAAGATATAATTTTGTCGTTGTATGTAAGATTTAGAAAATTTATAAAAATCAATTAAGATCAAAAAATTATTCTACAAAACAAAAAATATTAAAAGAACACAATTAGTATATTTCAATAATTCCATTCATTCGTTTTACGTTTTTTGTGTTTTATCTTGGATTTTAAGTATAATTGCATTTAAAAATTAAATAAATTTTGAAAGCGGATGCCGAAAAGCTTAAACAGAGTAGGCAATATATATTAAATTAATAAAAAATGAAAAAATTATTTACTATTACTGTTTTGTTTGCCATTTTCAGCTTAAGCTCAAAAGCACAATGGCAATACACGGGCCTCGACAGCACTGATGTGTTTTCGCTGGCTTCAAAAGGGGAAGATACTATTTTTGCCGGCACCAACCGTGGTATGTATTTATCTCCAAACAACGGAAGGACGTGGACTTCTTTGGGATTGGTAGATTCCGCTACTGTAACTACAATAGCTATTATCGGAAACAATATATTTGCAGGAACCTGGGGTAGCGGTTTGTACATTTCAGCAAACAACGGAACCACATGGACTTCTGGTACAAGTTTGGCTTGTGATGATATTGATCAGTTAGCTGTAATTGGAGACAATGTTCTTGGGGCAACTTTTTGCGACACTTATTTGTCATCAAACTATGGACATACATGGAGTGATATCCATAACGACCTGCCTTTTTACACCTATATTACTTCGTTTGGTGTCAGTGGCAGTAATCTATGGGCGGGAACTCAAGGAAGTGGAGTATTTTATTCTTCAGATCAAGGACTACACTGGACTGCGAAAAATAATAATTTTTCAGACACTACCATGGCAGGTGACACTACTGAAGTTGATGCATTCGCTATTGAAGGCGATTCAGTTTATGTCGGTACTTATGGCAGTGGAGTATTCTTTTCACCTGACTTAGGAAACACCTGGTCACGGGAAGATACTGGTATTACTGACCTTGGTATAAATGCAAATGCAATGGCTGTAAAAGGGAAATATTTGTTTGCCGGTACTACCTATCAGGGAGTGATATTATCAGAAAACAACGGGCATTTGTGGAGGCCGGTTAATAATGGCTTAGGCTCTAATACTCTTGTTCAGGCCTTAATTATTGTAGGAGACACTATTTTTGCAGGGGTTGATGGAGGAGTTTATAAAGACTGGATAACAGATGACGGATCGGGTATTAATGAAGTGAATAAAGGCTGCATTATGGCTGTATATCCAAATCCTGCTGTAAACTACATAACTGTTGAAAGTCCCCAGAATGCCTTGATAGAAATCACTAATTTGCAGGGTCAAATGGTAAAAACATTTTCGGCTGTTAGTAATAAAACGACCATTGGAGTTTCATCATTTCCAAATGGAATATATATCATAAAAGCTATATCTGAAAAAGGAATAGATGTTGAGAAGTTTGTGAAGCAATAGACTATTAATATTTTGACTCATCCCTGTTTGTTCGGCAGACAGGGATGAATCAATATAACTAAATTCCGCTCACATATCTGCAGTTGGGTAATTTGTTTCCTTATAGCGAACGCTAATAAGCGGTTTAGTCCTTAGTTTCGGTTACTTCTATTTTCTCTATCTTATCGCCTTGTCTAATCAAATCAATCACATCAAGACCTTCCACTACTTTTCCAAAACAGGTATGTTTGCGGTCAAGATGTGAAGTGTTGGTGCGACTATGGCAAATGAAGAACTGTGAACCACCGGTATCTTTCCCTGCATGAGCCATGGATAAAACACCGCGATCATGGTACTGATTGTTGCCTGTCAGTTCACATTTAATGGTATATCCAGGACCACCCATACCGTTACCATCAGGGCAGCCTCCTTGTATCACGAAATCTGGTATTACCCTATGAAAGGTAAGTCCATTATAGAAACCCTTCTTTGCCAGGTCTGTAAAATTCTTTACTGTGCCGGGAGCATCTTTCTCGTAAAACTCTACTTTCATGACTCCCTTTGCTGTAGTTATAGTTGCTGTTTTCATTTATGTGATTGCGTTTTGTCGCCACGTTAGTTATTATATTCTTTTGTTATCCTATTTATAAAGACACGAAAATAAGAAATATATCCGTCAGTAGGAATTCTTTTGTGTTTTTAGTGCTATTCTTAAAAAAAACTCTCAACCTCTATTACTTTACAAGCCTCAAGTTTACCAAGGTAAATATCACCAATTCGAACGCGAATTAGCCGCAGAGTTGGGAAACCAACTGCTGCCAGTCATTTTACGAACCTGTCGCTCTTTCCCTTCCGTGAGTGTAATTGAGATCCAACAAGTTTGTCCGTGGCGATCGTCGCGAATTTTACGAATGCGTGGTGGAAAGTCGGGTGCTGCTTCCAGGTGAAAAGCTTTGCAGGGATTAGTGAGATATTTCACATTTCGAATACCTATTTCAACTCCAGTCCGAAGTTTTTCAAGTGCCTCATCAGTAATCATTCCATCTACCTGTGCATAATATTCCTTTTCTATGTTTTTGCTTCTTACAATCTCACTCATCATACCATCGGTAGTAAGAAAGAGTAGCCCTTCGCTTTCCTCGTCTAAACGACCAATTGCCATTGTACCTTCGGGAAATTCATACACTTCACCAATCAATTTCTTTTTTTGCAATTCGCATACAAACTGGCATAAATAACCATAAGGTTTGTGCATTTTAAAGTGACGATGTTTGGGAAGGGTATCAGAACTCATTAAAAAGGGTGAAAGTAGTTTTATATCTTAGAGGCTATAAAATTAGGTATTTTGTTTTGATTTTCGCAAATGATAACATATCTTTTGCTCCGTCATCTCTACATTACCGGCAGGAAATTACTAATCATCTAATCCCTTCCCATTGAGAATTTGTTTCGCACTTTTTTCAACTCTTGACTCGCGAGTTTTAGATAGTTTGGGTTGAGAAAAATAATAAATGTATCCTCTTTGCCGTCCGGGTGTTAATGCATCAAAGGCAGTTTTCAAAGCAGGGTTCACATTTAATTTATTTTGAAATTCTTCAGGAATAGCATATTCTGATGTCTTTTTTAATTCAACTTTCAAACCGGCTTTTTCCACTTCAATGGCTTCTTTAACATAAGCTTTCAATACAGCTTCCATTTTATCTATTTCCTGAAGATTGGTGAAGCGAACCTGACGAGCCGACTGCACATTTTTTGTTTGCTGAATCAAAATACTTTTTGGGTCTTTTAGCAATGCACCTTTGAAAAACAAAAATGCGCAGTATTCTTTAAATACATGTATTAAAACTATGTTGTTATCCTGAAAAGTATAACAAGGGCAGCCCCACTTCAATACTTCGTTTAATTGGCTTTCAAGAACAATCGTTCTTAATTTCGCAATCTCGTCATGCCACTTTATTTCATTTTTAAAATAAAAATCAACTTTAGGATTCTCATTATTCTTTGCCATATTATTTAATTTTAAATTGTAAAATTATCAATCTTACATAGGTGGGAAATTAATTAGCAATTAATATAAGATTAAAATAGGATTAATAACCATTATGCATTGCCTGTTTAGTATCATTACTAAAAATTATACTTCGTTATAAATTTTTCAAAGCCAACATTGAATTGTTATTCGCATTTACATTTTCTTTTTATTTGGGGAAAGCATTTGAACTCTTCAAATATATAATCAGCATTATTCACTTTTAATATTTGGTCACAGCATCCGCCAAAAAGGTTGTTCAAACTTTCTTTAATTAACCGGCATCCTTCCTTTTCATTGCCAGATAAAAACACAGCCATTCCTTTATAAAAAGGCGCTGAGGTCATGGTTTGCGTACTGTCGAAATCATTAATGGCGCCTTCGTAATCCTTTAAATACAACTTTGCTATTCCTCTGATGAAAAGCAGATCTTCTGACTGGCTTTGGTATTCCTTATCAAATTGCAACGCTTTATTGCAATAATCTAACGCTTCTGAATAATTTTTACAATTATCCACATCTATCTCGGCCATTATTACATAAGTATCGGCAACAGAAACAGAATCCTCATGATTTGCAGTGCCTTTAACAGCAATAAACTTTTTGTAATTTTCAATTGCACCTTTATAATCGCCTCCTAATTTTTTCATGGCCGCATCACCATAATAATCTACAGCATTTTTTGTTTGTGCGCAGGTAGATGTAAAAGCTATAAATACAGTCAATATGATTAAATAACTTCTTTTAATGTTTTTCATATTTTGCTTAAAAATTTAAAGTAATGGTAATCCATATTGTCCCTGTAAATACATTGGCTATAATTTTCATTCATGCCTCCTCAGTGATGCATTGTTTATGCTATTCAAGTAACATGAAGCGTTTTCTCTGATTAATCAAATTTACATGGATAATCAATTTCTTCTAAGTCAGCTTTAAGTTGTTCCCAATCTTTAGTTTCATCAATTATTGATAGAACCATTTCTTTTGTTAATGTTTGTCCGTTATAAATTTCTGTTACTGTTTTAAGTGGAATACTATCTTTTTCAAAATATTCTATGACCCAATCAATGTATGTTTGTGGTTTACCATCAAAAATGAATAACATTTCTTCTGAGTTATCTTTATAACTTTTAATCTGCCCAACTTTCCAGTCGTTAAATTCTGTCGTCCACAAACAAAAAGTTGTTCCAACTGATTTTACCGGTTCTCCAAAAATAAAATCATTAAATATGGCAGGTAAATATTTTGTTAATTGCTCTTTATCTTGTTGTTCATATTCATGCGCAAAGCCATTAATAACACAACCATCATTGCGAAACAATATATGCATTTCGTCGCCGGAACCATTACGCATTTGAAAACATTGATCATTATTGCCCCATCTTGAATTGAAAGAGTAATATCTATATTCCCATTCTGGAGAAATAATTGCATCTAAAACTGAAATAGCTTTACATATTTTCTGTAAGGATTTCCCGTCAGGCAATAATCTATAATCTTTAGTTGAAATCATTATTGCTAAATTAAGTTTTTCTCAATTCAATTACAGTTATTTCAGGTAAGATTCCCACTCTGCCATGATAACCAAGAAACCCCAAGCCTCTGTTTGTATATAGATATTGATTATTGTGTTTATATAAACCAGCCCATTCTTTATAAATATATTGAACAGGACTCCATTTAATACATGCTGTTTCTATTCCAAACTGCATACCGTGTGTATGACCTGATAAGGTGAGATCAATGTTGTGATAATTTTTTATTACCTCCTTTTTCCAAAGAGAAGGGTCGTGTGAAAGCAATATATTGACATTGCTGTAATGAATATTTTCAGTAGCTTTTTCCAAACTGCCATAGCTTTGTAGGCCGTGCGAACGCCAGTTCTGAATACCTATCACAGTTATGTGTTCCCCATTTTGTTCAATAGTGCGATGTTCATCCCATAGCAAATTCCACCCCATCATTTTATGAACTTCTTTAAGCTTTTGAATGTTGTTTTGTTTGGCTTCCCTGTTTTGCCAGTTTACATAGTCGCCATAATCATGATTACCAAATATGGAGAACACGCCAAATGTTGCTTCAATTTTTCCTAAAATATCAATATAAGGCAGCACTTCCTTATGTTTGTTATTAACTAAATCGCCTGTGAAAAAAACAATATCTGCTTTTTGTTCATTAATTATATTCACCGCTTTAGTAAGCGGTTTTGAATTAAAAAAACTTCCTGTATGTAAATCAGAGATCTGAATTATTTTGAAACCATCAAATGAAGCTGGCAAATTGGGTAATATGAGTTTCAATCTTTTCGTCTGGTATCTATATGTATTAAATAGCATGCCATAGATCATGGTAAGGAATAGTATAGAAGCAGTTATCAAGCCAATCGTAATAATAAATTCAGAAAGATGTATTGTAAGATCGTGAAGTTCGGATTTTGTAAGCAGATAGATTATTTTCATTAATACCCATTGCAAAAGACTGATTATATCGGCAGTCAGGACAAATATATCCAACAAAAGTTTTGAGGCAATAATTATAAATAGTATGGAAATGCTATATGTTTTGAAATATTTATTCAATCCGGACCATAATGTGGATTGGGCAAATGCTACCAGGAAATAACAACAAAGAGAAACAGCCCAATAAGAATAATTAACCCATTGTCTTGTTGAAAGAGAGTAATTTTCAGTGAATACATAAAATCCCTGGAACGCAATTAAATCGAGTATTATAATAACAGACAGGAAAAAAACAATACGAAACTTTAACATCGTTTACATTTTAAAATTTATATCTAACAATGATTTATTTTAATCCTTTTACTTCACCCTGTCATTTGCCTGCTGGCAGATTCCGTCCCCTATTCAATTGGAGAGGGGATAGGTGAGAGGCACTTACGGCACAATTTGTTCTCAATCTTCCTAACTCCGCCTTGTATCATTATAGATGTAATGCAAATTATGTGACATTTTTGTCATTCGTTAATAATTTAATTCCTGGTAATGATTCGTTTTTTTTAAAACAAAAATTATCCATGGTGCTATCTCTTTTTCTGAAATCCATTCAAATGGTTCGTTCTCATATCCTAACGGCTTATATATTGATTCTATCTCTAACCCTGCTATATTAAACAATTTATGATAATCATCTACAGTCCAAAAAATGTCTTCTACTGGTCTTCGGTCATCTACATCCAGCATAATATCTCTTACTATATCTCCTGTCTTTGCCTCCCAATTTTCAGGAAAGTCTGCTGTTGTAAATGATGCCCATTCATTTGTGTATAATTCAGGTGTTGAATCAAGGCATAATATTCTGCCGGTTGATTTAATTAAATTGCGTAATCCTTTCAGGATGTTTGTTCGATTATCCCACCCCGGTACATTATCAAAAGTAAAAATGCATTGTATCAAATCGAATTGCCCAATCCCAAGATGATCATAGTTGCCATTAGTAACTAATTGGTAATTTCCTGATATGTCAAACTTTTTTGCAATGTCAAGCATGTCCTGAGATATATCAATACCTGTTACATCAAAACCAAGTCGTTTCAAAAATCGAGTTGAACGTCCAGTCCCGCATCCAAAATCTATGGCTCGTTTAAGAGTCACATGTTTCGCGATTATTTCTGGTAAATCCCTGTACGCTAAATAATAAGTATTTGGGAACTCAAGCTTCGAATATGACTTAGCTCTTGTCTGGTTGCCCCAGGAATTTTCGAATTCATTATTTATATCTGTCATAGTTTGAGTTGTGTTAATATAAAAATGTAACATATAGTTTCATCATCCCTTGCTCCTCCTCTTTAAAGGTGTATATTAAAGCAATATTGTTACGGCGCAACAGCTTATTCACATATAAAGTCAATATGTTTATGTTCTTTAATTATGTCAACAATAATTTGAAACAAAGGTTTACCATCATAGTGTGTATTCAGGTCAAGTTTGCTTTTTTGCGAATTTTTCCAAATAATTTTTATCGGTTCCTCATACTCATGAACACCAAATCCTCCCCACAACAAATCGTTAAAAGCATTTAAATTATGTCCTGTTTCCCAGTCTAGTCCTTTGGTAAGAACTTTATCCATTTCATTGTAAAAACCTTCCATGTTATTAAAGTTTTTACCGTCAATAATAATTGTTATCATATTAATATTAAAAGCACATCATCATTTCATTCAAGTTTTCCTTGCTCATCCCATTACCTCACCCCCGTCAACAAGTTGACACCCCCTCTCCAATTGGAGAGGGGCTTGGGAAGAGGTACTTGCTGCAACGTCAACCACCCGCCATTGAAGCAATGCTAAGTTATGCGTTCGTGCTACTTAACTAAAAATATAAGTCTTTCAGGTTTATTCATTGGTTCAAACACGACTAGCAATCTTTTTTGCCCATTCGATTTCAAATGAATCAATACGTTCTCTACTTACTTGTTTGAGATAGCTACTAACAATTTCTTGTGATAGTTTTTTAATCCAAACTTCATCTCTCAACTTTGATTTATAGTCAAAGTCGTCACCAAGATTTTTAACTTCCCCATTGAAATCAATAATAATGTCCTTGATTAACATTGTTGCACAGTCAATAAAATCAGTCCTATCAAGTATTGTTTTTACGAAATATTCTGGATTAGTCAATAATTCTTTACCCGTTTTGTCGCATTCAAGTATTTGTCGAAGAATAAACATTATTGCAAAACGAGTTAATGCATATTTAGCAACAAGTTGATTTGTTATAGATGGAATCTTTGAAATGATTATTTGGTCAATAAGGTGAAGCATTAAAATACGATGTGCGCTAACTTCTGGTCTTCCAAAAATATCTGTATATTTATCATCAAAAACTTGATACTTTCTATGTGTTCCCCATGGTTCTTTTAAGTCAAACGACATTAAATGAATTCCGGCAACTTCGTTTGAAATAGTAATTAAAGTTGTATTTACTTCACCTCGTTTTATTTCATAAAAATACTGAGTGCCATAAACATTTCTGAATTCGTTTTGCAATCGAACTTGTATAATGTTGTTTGATTTAAAGTCTCGAGCTTTAACTCCATTTTGGTTGTTTGAAAATTGAGTTATTGTTTTTGACAAATCAGAATCAACTGATACCTGAACAAATTTTGTCAAGATACGAAGGTCATCAGTTAACTCTTTTTTGTTATTATATAATGCTGTCAAACTCTGACAACCATTGACTACAAAAAAAGTATCAATGCTTAATTTTTCGGGTGTAACAGCATCAGGTAATTCTGTAATTTTATTAGCAACAATTGTAATACCATTATGAAATAGTGGAAATTTTTTATGCAAACTTTTATCCTTGATACTTTTCACTATATCACGGTTTACATTAGTTCCGCCTAATGGTCCTCTTACATTGTAAGCATAAACGGACTGATCTGCTATCCCTGACATTTTTACAAGTTCGTTTGCTTTAATCGGAATTATATATGCCAAAGTACTTGCATCTACAAAATGTTTGGAAATATTTAATCCTGCAATGTCAAATTCAGCAATTTGATTTTGAGGAATAATTCTTTCATTTGAAATAAATGTAGATTCAAGAATTGTTTTTCCAATAAATTCAATTGAAGGAGTTATTGCTAAATATGCTTCACCATTTGCATCTATTTCAACATTACTGATGAATATACCTCTAACTTTATATTGGTCAAAATTTTCAATCAGTTTTAATCTTTTTATCAATCCAACAACTTGAGCCGTTCCGCCTGTATCAATTATATTTTGAATTGATAACTTGCTGTCAAATTGTGATAGCGTTCCAAAAAATTCTTTTAAAGAACTGTCGCCAATTGTTCTTCCAGTCTTCTGGGAAATTTTTGTTTGGAAAACATCAATGGTTCCATTCGCCTCATTTAAATAAATACCATCAACACCTTTGTCGCCACATTGGTCGCAGACCGAATCAATAGCTTCTTGTGTGTCGAGTCGGTAATAGTTTTCTAAAAACCAAATTAAATAAGATGCACTTTCTGTCCGCTTTGGGTCAAGATAGTCTGTAATAAGGTTTAGAATGTTTGGATAATCAATGTTTATCATATTATTTTTTGTTTTAAGTTTATTTTAAATTATTGTAGCATGACGCATAACTTACTTATTGCTTCACCTTTTCTGTTACATAATTACACTTTTTGTGTAGATTGCTTCACCTTTTACAATCTTATTTCTCCCAAAAATACAAATTATTTTATTCCAAAATAAAAACAACTAACTAATTACTTGTTCACTTTAAACCGCAAACCTAACTTTAGTGTAGGCAGTTAATTATTTTACCACCGCAAGTGCATCATATGCCTTTTTGGCAGATGGCAACTTTTCCAAAATCAGCGCAAGTGCAGCGCACGCCTTTTTGTCAGTTGTGCATGGTTTAAAAAACCGCCGCGAGCATATTTTGAGCCTGGAAAGTAATAATATCCGCTGTGCTTGTAATTCTTTCCGCTATGCTTGTAATTGTTTCCGATGTGCAAGGAATCATTTCCGCTATGCTTGTAATTGTTTCCGCTATGCTTGTAATTATTTCCGCTATGCTTGTAATTGTTTCCGCTGTGCTTGTAATTGTTTCCGCTATGCTTGTAATTGTTTCCGCTATGCTTGTAATTGTTTCCGCTATGCTTGTAATTGTTTCCGCTATGCTTGTAATTGTTTCGGAATAAATTAGTAGCATAGCGGAAATGCTTGTAATCATTTCGGAAATAATTACATTCCTTACGTTATAGATTATAAGACTGGATGAAAAGATTACAAGTCTTGCGGCAAAGCTAAGATGCTTTGCTGTTTATTTTACAAGCTTAGAGGTCTAGATTATTAAATTCGCTTTTTAGTTTAGAAGTGTTAGCGAAAAGATTATAAAATAAAAGGGGTACATATGTGATTTAGCAGTAATACCAGGGTTCTTTCAATAATAAATTATCAGAACAGTTCAATTCCATTAGTAAATCTTGCCATGATTCAATAGCATTCCGGGAACTTCTAACATTTTGGAAAGCTAAGTGGTACAGCCCCTCCCCTACCCCACCGCTATTTCAAAGTATTACAAAACAAAAGTATTTTCCGTCAATTTCCAAGCTGTCGGCCAACACTAGGTCATTATCATTAAAAGAACATTCAGAACATAATACAAAAAGCAAATATTACAAGAATAAATAGAATGGTGCAGGTAAAAAGTTTTACGTGCTCTTCGGGCGTAAGCGACCTCAACCAATTAATTCTCTGCTTTGGCAAATCCAACTGTATCTCTATAAATCTTTGGAGAAATATTAGTATTGTTTTTGAAAAAACGACTGAAGTAATATTCGTCATTAAAACCAAGCTCCCAGGCAATCTGTTTTACAGCTTTTGATGTGAGGTAAAGTTCGCGTTTTGCTTCCATTACAATCCGTTCGGATATAAGATCAGTTAATGTTTTATTAAAATGCGATTTACTTATTTTAGCCAATGCATTAGGTGAAATATTTAATAGATCAGCGTAATCGCCGGCTGAATGCAGGGTTTTATAATTTTCTTCAATAGCATCTTTCAGGTTTTGAAGAATAAAAGGTTCAGAACCGGTTTCTGCTTTTTCCTGCACTTCGGGAAGTTGTGCAATTTTAAGCCGTGATGCGTTAATTAAAAATATTTTCAGGTACGAAATAAGTAATTCGTGTTGGGCCAGATCAGGTACCTGCATTTCAACTTTCATTTGTTCGATAAGTGTAAGAAGGCAATGCATATCGTCTTCCGAAAGCATTACATAAGGCGGCTGATAAATGTTATTAAATAAAACACCATTGCATACTACTTCCTGTTGATGTTTATAAATACAAAAAAAATCAGAATGAAAATTAATTGAGATTCCTTTTATATTTTCAGTATCTGCCAACATAAAAGGCTGGTAAGGTGAGAAACTGAGCAAAAAATTATTCTTAACAGGGTATTCAGAAAAGTCGGCTTTTAGTGTTGCCGTACCCTCTGTAATAATTATCATCGAATGATAATTAAGCCGTTGAATATGGTCGAAATAACTGCCATCATTAAATGAAAAGATCTTAAAAGCAAGATTCCCGTTCTGAGGATTTATTAAGGTTAAAACAGTTTGTGTATTCATACGTTAAAATTATTATTTTAAATTACTTCCGTTTTATTTGAAAATAGCTTCAAAGTTAATTCTTTATATTATAGTATCTGTTCTAAGGGGTAAATTATATATCTGATGTTACGCATTGTTGAATGAATATTGTTTTTAAACAAGATTCCTCACTGCGTTCGGAATGACAATAGTGCGTTTATTATTAGGGGGGATAAAAGGTGCAGCCGCCTGCGGCGGCCGCACCTTTTATCCCTCACACTCTACATATAAACACTGTCATTCCGAATGAATCCGCCAGCTGGCGGAGAAATGGGGAATCTAAATATAACAAATAATTGTTTGCGTAACATAAGTTATATATGTATTACTTCATACTCAAATCCATGAAGTGCTTCTATGGCATTCGCTAAATGCTTTCTGTGACACTGATCTATGTTTGCTTCAAAACAGGTAAGGGCAATTCGTTTGTGCTGTTTAATTAATGCTAAAATACTCATTTGTGCCGGCTTTGTTTTAGGCAAACTATTTTTACAATATGAATCGAAAAGTTTATCGTAATCGACCTGGGTATTTAATTCCTGCCTTTTATCTGACGGAACTCCTACTTCCGGAAAATGCATGTATTGCAAACCCAGGTTCTCGCAAAATAATTTAAGTTGACCTTTATTAAATCCATATTTCATGCTTAACGGGCTATTGCGAACATCAACTAAAATTTTTATATCATTTTTTATCAAACGGCTTAAATATTCTTCCAATGAAATGCCCTCGTAACCTATAGTATATAATATTGTTTTTAAGTTTTTTGGCCTGCATTCATTCACATTTTTCAACTCATTTTTAGTTAAAACATTTTGAACAGTTGCACTATTGATAGCATAAAATGGATAGTTAGAATAGATGTATTTCATTAAAGCACTATCATTCATTTTTCCATAATGGTCTATTATTTCAGCCATTAATTTTTGGTCATCATCTTTCAGGCTATTTATATAATCTGTCTTTTCATTGCTTATAAAATAGTCGTTAGTTTCAGTCAGCATAACTCTTTTCACCATTACAATTAAATCGGCATTTGCAGAAAAAGAAAAACATCCTGGTTTATATGGCACAAAATCATACTCTGCTTTCTCTTTATTTATGCAGAATAAAAAAAGAAGTTCCTGAAGGCGGTTTTTTTCTAACTTACCTTCAAATGATTGCAATAATGCAAATATTACTTTTCGTCTGTAAAACATATTCCTGATTTTTTTATTTAATAAATTTATAAAAAAAGGAATGGACAAATAAATTGAATTTATCCATTCCCTAATGATAATTTAAACGGCGGCTGTTTCCAACAATTCAACCTGTGGAAAATCCACCTTTACATTTAATGCATTGTTAAAATAATTGGCAAAAATATTTAATGCAGTATATGCAATAATTTCTGCTATGGCGACTTCATTAAACCCTGCCTCCTTTAATGTGTTTAATTCCGAATCGCTAACACGTCCCTTTTTAGCCACTATAGCCCTTGCAAAAGAAAGTGCTGTTTGAGTCTTTGAATCCTTAGATTTACCTTCTCTTGCCTCGACAATCGTCTTGTCATCCATACCCATTAATTTTTCACCAATAAAGCTATGAGCAGCATTACAATACTCACAACCATTTGCATTGGCCACGGCCAAAGCAATTTGTTCACCTAGTTTTGCACCAATTGAACTTTCACCTAATGCATTATTTAATGACAAATAGCCATTTAATACCGCCGGTGAATTTCCCATGGTACGCATCATGTTTGGAACCATACCAAATTTACTTTGAACTGCATTAAAGAGTTCTTTTAATTTACCTGTTGCTGTGTCAGGATTTAGAGCTGAAATTTTTTGCATTTTTTTAAGTTTTAGTTTTTATTAATATTGACCATGCAAAAGTGCAAGGTTCTTATCTACTCTGAAATGGATAATTCCCGTTAATAGATGGATAAATTTTTTGAATCAATTATTTTCAGAACTAATTATCTTAATAGGCTACTTTTCATATTTTAAAAAATTTCTGATTGAATATATATGCAGAAGCAATGCAATAGGAGCCACCAAAGCAGGTATCATTACCAATGAGAAATCGGCAGCAGCCGAACTTGATGGCACAGCATCACTCCATATTGGGTAGTAAGCTAATAGCATAAATGCTACATTAAGAAGGTCAATCAGACCTATTACGCTATAAGTCCAAAACAGCAATTTGGCATAACCTGACTTATTAATTATTGCAATACATGCAAATAAAGCAAATGCCCCTGTCAGAATATCTCCATATCCGGCCATTTGAAATCCCTTAGGCAGTATTTTCATATTGGCAATAATAAGAAAAGCAGAACCTGCAAAACGGAATATTTGCACACCTACAAGTGTTGACAATGGTGTACAAGTCAGTATTACCTGAAAATCTCTATATCTAATTAAATAGAGACCAATTAATACAGGGACTAGCAAGGCAATAGCAAATCTTGGAATAATGTCTCCTGCATGATAGCTCATTAATCCCGATATTGACAAGATCCAAATTATTATAACCCATAAACACATAACCGTAAAAAGTGTGTTCCTGTACTTAGATAATTTGATTCCATCAAAAGGACTATTTTTAATTCCTTTATAGATCGTTACTATAAAAAGATAAGGTACCAATAATCCTAAAGCACCTCCCATAATTTTTAAAACCATTTCCATATTTATTTTTTTAAAGTTTAGTGCTGCAAATATCTATACTGTGCAACGACTGTGAAATGGATAATCCTGGACAATAGATGGACGATTTTTTTCGAATTCTTAATATTTTCTTCACATTTCATAAAATTTAATCATCTATTTATATAGAACTGATCAAATTTTTCATTTTTTCAATTTATCTATTATTTGAAATAAATGTCTTTATAAGAGAAATAAAAAAGCCTCCGGATTAGGCGGAGGCTTATGGATTGTTTAAAACTCATATTGATTATCCCATTTCCAAAGAAAATCAATATCCTTTATAATATTTTATAAAATTCATACAGTTTCTTGGTGATTACTACTGTTTATAATTCACTTTTTATATACGGAATAGCAAAGCAACAATTATCCTGCTTTCGGATTTTACTAAATCAGGTCTCCAGCCCGGAGCCAATGGTACATTTGTATAACCTGTTTGCGATGTTACACCGCCGGGGCCTGCAAAATAAGGCACGCTTGATTCCCTGTGAACGAATTCAAGCCTGAAAGTTATGCTCTGGTTAGGCATATAATCAATATTTGTTGAGCAATCCCATCCCATGAACTGATTTCCTGCGTTTTCGGTAAATGGGAACAGACCTGCGCTTTGTGTAGGATTATTAGGGTCGGGGAAGGGGCTTGCCTGTCCTGTAGGCGCTAATACCAAATATCTTCCCGGATTCTCCATAAAACCGCCGCCCAATGTCCATGCAAACTTGTTTTTGCCAAACCATACACGGTTATAAAACATGGCGCTTACAAAGTATTGCGCGTATCCGTTTATGCTGTCGCCAGTTTTAAAATGATTGAATCCGTTAACGCCGTCACCTTTTTCATCACCGATATCTGCTGTTAAAGAAAATGCCATCTTGGTAATTCCGCCAGACTTTGGATTATCATAATATTTCACTAACAGGCTATTATCTGAATGAAAACGATGTCTTCCTGTGTATCCTTCATCATCTGTTCCGAAATAATCATTGGTCAATAATTTTACATTACTGCTTGGCGCCCATGTTATATTGCCCCCGCAGCCAGGCATACTGTTGAACATACCATAGCTTTGCCAGCCATTTATTATCCATGGCTCAATTTTTAAGTTTTTAGTAGGGAATATCTGGATACGGATACCATTAAAGAACCAGGGCGTATTATCCGATGTATATGATGCCTGGTATTCCCAGTTTTCAGGCTGGTAATAAGAATTCAAACCAATGTACGACATGAATAATCCTGCATCCACATTAATACCATACCATTTATTCCAGTGATAACCTGCATTCGCTTCACTCAGGTAACGATATACATCTGCCAGATCATACTGTCCGCGATAGGGACTAAGGTCGTTACGCGGAACAACTTCGGAGCGCATGCCGAACTGTGTTAATATTTCTGCCCTTGCTCCGTTATAGTAAAAATCGCCACCAAAATTCAAAGCGTTAAGCTGAACTTCATTGTCGCGTGCCAAAGCGGTTGAGCCTACAACCGTATTATCAATGGGATTATTAAAGGAATGTGTATAAGCCATATCCACCATGATATTGGGCGTAAAATATTTCATCTTGTTAAATACTGATGAATCCCTGCGATCGTTACCGTTTTGCCACGACATATCTATTCCGTCGAATGGGCTTTTTTCCGATACTGTAAGTTGTGCAAACAGATTACCACTGACAATTACTATCAGAAAAAATACTATGATTTTTTTCATACTTATGAGATTTTAGCCAAGATTATTTAATAATATGTTCCTTTTCACAATTTATTTCTCCAAAACTCGACAAATAAATATCCAATGAGCGCCAAAACAATTGCTATGATGAAATTTGACATTGTAATTATATCCTGCATTGCCCACCATAAGCCTTTGTATTTTCCCTGTCCCGAATGCGTATATTCTCCCATCAAAAGATTCGAGTAGAAAAGAAAGACTATAAACCCAACTTCCAGAATTGCTCTCCAAAAAGGAGCTAACTTTTTAGTGTTTTTCTGATTTGGTTGTTCAGCCATTAGTTATTATTCTAACAATTATTTCACACTCATTCGATCTTTAGTTATTGTTAACTATACTATTTTTTTGCATACTTAATTCATAAACATGGTTAAGCATATAACCTTTATTTATGTTATCATACGCTGCCAGATCATTATCACTGTCGAAGTAAACATTCAGCAGTTCGATAAAAGATACATCTTTCAGGAAAATTTCCTTCAGGTTTGATTTTGAAAGCGCATAAATCGGCGAAGCTGCATTTTCGCTGAAATAATATTTTGTAACAGCATGAGAACTTCTGAACCCGCCTTCCGATTCGGATTTGCTATACATTAGAATCTTTTCAGATGGATTCATTATTTTATATTCAGCTTTATTATAATAGCGATAACTATTATTTTTCTTATCGCGATAACCGAAAACCGATTCTTTATTAAGCTTAATAACCGAATCACCCTTAATTATTTTAATTTTAGAAGAATTAAAAGCTTCATTCAAACAGATCTTGTATTTTTTGTTCAGTTGATCATTTACAAATGAAACTTTACTGTTTGTAAAATCTTTAGCAGTTAAATAAACGCCTTCGTTTATTTTTTGAGCTGTCAATTCAGTACCTAAACTGAATAATAGAAGCGGGAATATTAAAACTATCTTTTTCATTTTATTAAATTTTTATGTTAAACATTAAACGGTATATAATAATCATTATGTAATTCGATTGATTCAAACTGAAACAAACAATTTTCATCTTTCCGATCGTTATGGGATCGCAAATCTTCAATATGTTTCAGGCAGGCTTTTTTCAAATTTGCAGGTAATATTTTATTAAAAAGTTCCTGTCCGGGCGAAATAATTTCAATAAGTGAGGAAATGGAAAACATATAAACATTTACTAAAGCTGATCTGACAGCATCATTTCCTTTTCGAAATAATTTCGATGCCAAGACAAAACATGACTTCAGTTTTTTAATGTTGCCTGATTCAGCACATTGTTTTGTATAATTGTAAAAACAACGAAATGCTTTAAAAATGCTATTATTCTTTGCAAGTTCGGTTCTTAATTCCGGTAATTCTTCTCCCAGAACACCAGGTACTTCTTTTTCTGTGATCATAACTAATAGTTTTATAAATTATGATACAAAATTAGCTTCGGAATTATAAAGGAAATATCATATTATATGTCTATCATATAAAGGTTTTATAAAGGTTCCGTAATTCTTTATTAAATCTTTATACTTTAAATTGAAATCTTTATAAAATTTTTATTTTGAGGTAATAATTTTATAAAATAAAAATTATGAAAATTTGAAGGATTAATTTCCTTTTAAAAGAAATTTTCCTTTAGCGGATTTTGAGTTTAGCGCCACACCTCCATATACTAATAATAGATAGCGTATCGCTGATATTTGTTAGCGGGTCTCCGTCAACCAAAAGCAAGTCAGCACGTGCTCCCGGAATTATTTTTCCACGATCTGTAAGTCCGAACCTACGTGCGGGAATGGAAGTAGCTGCACGAAGGGCTTCGATGGGTTCTAATCCGGCAGCTACAAGCAACTGAAGTTCGTGATGTAAACTTGCTCCATGGGCTAATCCACCAAGTATAGGAATAGGCTCCGACACATCGCTGCCCGCTAAAATATCAACACCTACATTGTGGAGTGCCATTACACTGGCGTAAGCATCTTTGAGCTGTCCCTGAGGGTAAACATTTATGCTTCTGGAAAGTGAATCCAGCCACTTCCTGCTTAGCTTTGAACTTACACGTTTGTCGGAAGCCAATGCAGCTGCATTATTGCCAAAGGCAGTGGATAGAGTTGCTAGGGTAGGGGATACAAATGCTCCCGAGGAAGCTATTTCGGCTATAAGTTCTGTAGAAGGCTGGTTATCAAAAAATAAATGTGCCAGCCCATCCACTCCAGCAGTAATAGCATTCTTACTTCCCTCAACAGTCGTTACATGAGCGATAGCCATTTTTCCCAGGCGATGTGCTTC
Source organism: uncultured Bacteroidota bacterium (assembly GCA_963831005.1). Classification (GTDB taxonomy): domain Bacteria; phylum Bacteroidota; class Bacteroidia; order Bacteroidales; family CG2-30-32-10; genus CAWHOW01. Next base: position 39,623 of record CAWHOW010000048.1, on the reverse strand, counting down.
GTTCACTGCTGCAATGATAATTTCGTTACTTAATACCGGAAGTCCGGGAAACCCTACACATGATCCATCTTCAATAAATATCTTAATATAATCAGCTCCTTTAGCAACTTGTTTAGCAACGAACCTGGCAGCCTCATCAGGAGTAGAAACAGCAGGATAATGGTAAAACCAACGTATAAGTAAGTTATTGCTCGAACTCATATATTGAGTTGGATGACCTCCCTTGGATGTGACTCCCATTCCGGGTGAACGCAAATCTGCAATGTCGTATCTTTCAGATATTACCTTTCGCTGTTTAGCAGACCAGTGACCATTCATTTCCAGTTCAGTTGTGACACCAAACAAAAGCGCATCATGTAAACCGTTCATATCCGTATGCACATGGGAATCTATAAGTCCGGGCATCAGTGTTGCTCCATGGGCATCAATAACATTCGCTCCAGACGGTACATTACCACCAATAGCATGGATAGCTTTCTCATTGATCACGACAGTGTGCTCATCGATCACACGCTCACCGTCAAAGATGTTTGCGTTAGTTATTGCTGTAATCATAGTGGTTCATTTTAATATTTCCTACCGATGATTAGCTAGCTTTCCGATTTGTCATGCAAAAGCATATTGACAGCATCGTTAAGCGAACCTGCATGTATTATCTTGCCTGCATTTACGAAGAAGATTTCATCGGCACTTTCAATGGTGTTTAAACGGTGGGCAATAATAACGAGGGTTATAGATTTAGGTAATTTCTTTAAAATATCTTCGAGTAATTGTTCTGTCAGCGTATCAATGTTTGCAGTTGCTTCATCCAGTATCAGTAGTTCTGGTTTGCGAAGCACTGCACGCATAAAGGCTATCAATTGTTTTTGCCCTAAACTGATACTCTCACTTGTTGTTTGTATGATAGTATCAAGTCCTGTGTCAAAACGCTTCAGCAAACTTTCAAGACCTGCTTCTTCTATTGCCCCTGCTAATTGTTCATTGGTAAAGTTCTTGTACTCGCTGTTTCCATACAAAATATTATCGCGTACAGTTCCTGTAAACAAAAATGGTTCCTGTAAAATAAAACCTATCTTTCTTGTCCGCTCTTCTGGCTGATATGAACGTATATCTTTGCCATCAAGTAAAATAGAACCTTTGGTTGCATCATATAATCTTGAAATAAGTGATGCCGTAGTTGTTTTGCCTCCACCGGTTGGCCCTACGAAAGCATAGGTCTTTCCCCTTTCAAGATCGAAATTTACCTTGTGAAGCACTTCTTTTCCATTAGGATATTTGAATGAGACATTTCGAAATGAAAGATAGGATGCACTTGTTTCGCAATTCTTATCCTCAACAACTTTCAGATTGGTTTCTAGTGATAATATTTGGGATATACGATCCCAGCCTGCCATAGCTACCTGGAAGTTTGCCCACAAAGCTGCCAACTGACGTAAGGGATTATAAAAGTTAGTTACATAAGCAATAAAGCTAATCAGTAATCCAATGGAAAAATAACCTTTTATAATTAAATATATGCCAAGTGAAATCACAATAAGCTGACCAATATTGGCAGCAAGAGTATATACGGGCATTAAAACATTGTTTGCAACACCTGCTTTAACTGACTGGGTATAATTATTCTTATTCGCCTCTTCAAAACGTTTGCGGAAATAATCACGGCGGTCGAAGGCTATGATCACTTTAAAGTTGGCAAGACTTTCCTGTATCTCGGCGCTAAGAAGTCCTGTGCTTTTCATACTTTCCGCATTGCGACGCTTCACCCAGGGGGAAACTATTTTAGTGAATACCCAAACCAGCAATGCAGGCGTCAATGCTGCAAGACCTATTACCAGGTTAATACTTAAAAGAAAGATCCCTGCTCCTATCATGGTGATAATGCTGCCAATAAATTGCATGAGGGATTGAGAGAAGAACTGGTTTACTTTATCAGTATCGTTGTTGATGCGCGAAATAAGGTCACCAACTTTATTCTGATTAAAGAAGTCAACCGGAAGTTCCTGTATCTTATTAAATAATGAATTACGCAGGCTGAATAACATACGCTGCCCAATGCCACCCATCAAGCGCATCTGGGAATAATTCACAAAGAAAGCGATGATATAAAGCGTTAATATGATTCCTGAAAATACTAACACTCCATGATATTGCTTGGTTTGAACATAGGTATCAATGGTGTGACCAACGAGGTAAGGTCCAAGTAAACTTAAAGTTGCATTTACCATTATAGCTGCAAATGCAATGATAAAATTACGACGCTCCTTGCCAATAAGTCCTAATAACTTCTTAAGGGAAGCCACGTTGGATAATTTTTTAACCACTTTGTCAGGTGCCAGATTCAGATTATAGTTCATAGTGGCGTGTGCTTCGTTGTGAGTTATATATCTGAGCATATTCGGGCGAGCTTTCCTTCAGTTCCTTATGCATGCCTGTAGCTATCACTTCGCCTTCCATCAACAGGATGATCTGCTCGCAATTCTTAATGGAAGAGATCTTCTGTGTAACAGAAATAAGGGTCAAGCCGGGATAATTATTTTGAAGATTGCAAAGTATCTTGTTTTCAGTTTTATTGTCAACACGAGAGGTGAAGTCGTCCAGCAAAAGTATCTTAGGATTTATTGCCAGTGCACGTGCCAGCATTATGCGTTGCTTTTGTCCTCCGGATAAGCTTGTTCCTCTTTCTGAAACTACGGTATCAAGCTTTAGCGGAAGTGTTTCAATAAAGTCGGTTAATTCGGCGGTAGCTACAGCTTTAGCCAGTGATTCATCGGTAACCTTATCATTGAAAGCAATATTTTCCCTGAGGCTCATATTGAATATTACGCTGTCCTGAAACACAAAACCGATCTGGCTATGGAATAATTCCTTTGTATATTTCTCAATACCTATTCCATCAAATTCTATAGTGCCTGAATTTGGATTGATAAGATTTGTTAGCAGGTACAGCAACTGACTTTTGCCGGCAGCAGTGGGTCCAATGATAGCAGTATGGCTTCCGGCTTTTACTGAAAATGAGACATTCTTCAATACCGGTTTTTCGCCATAAAATAATGAAACCTTATCCAGAACAATATCGCCTTTAATATTGCTGCTGATGGTTCCCGTGTCAATAGATTCAGGTGCCTGGAGGATGGTGTATATTCTCTCGTACGAAGCGGATGCCTGTGCAATGATATTGCTCATAAAGCCTATCATGAGTATGGGAAATATCAATAATAAAAGATAACTATTGAAAGCGGCAAAATCGCCAAGCGACATAGTGCCTGCCACAACAAAATGACCACCCAGTGCAAGTATGGTTACTACAGCAAGGTTCGCAACAAACATAATAACAGGGATAAGTGTAGCAAATAACTTAAGTATGGACAAACCCAGGTTGCGCGACTCAATATTGGTTTCCATGAATTTCATGCTTTCGGGTTGCTGCGAATTAAGTACCCTTATTAAAGCTGAACCGATTATGCTTTCGTTAATGATCTTATTGAGCATATCAATTATTTCGCGGCCGCGCCTGAACATAACCCTAACTTTGCGAAGCACAACGGAAAAAGTGATGCCGATAACGGGAACTATGGTAATAACTGCCAGCGCCAGCTTCCAGTTGATGGTTATAAGCAAGATGCAGGTGCCAATGATTACAAATGCCGATGAAATAATGATAACAAAAGCCTGCGCCACGAACATCTTTATGGAATCGATATCGGAGGTGAGGTTGGTTAAGAGCTTTGAAGGGTTGGATTTAAGTATGTAGGCATAACTTTGCCTTGATATCTTTTCGGACAGCCGGGTGCGGAAGTCCTTTGCCACTCTTTCGGAGGCATAGGTCTGTATAATGTTCTGCAAATAAGTAAATACAAATATGGCAATGGCGGCTGTAAGGAACTCAATAACTATGGTCATCATTTTATAATGACCTGCCGAAAAGGTGTCGATACTGCTACCAATTATCTTTGGTATGAGCATGTTGACGCTGTTGCTCAGCAAAGCCATGATGATAAGGCCTGCCACCATACGGGAATATGGCTTAAGTATGCTAAAGATATTGGGCTTGTTTTGCTTATTATGTACCGATGGGGTATTCTTACTGCTCATTATTCAATCTAAATATGGCGCAAAGGAATTTAAAAAAGCTGACATTAAAATTAAAAAATCGTTAAAATCGGCAAATAACACTTTAAATAAAGCAGGGAATCGCTGAATGACAGGATAGAATGATTTAGTAGTTTCTAACTATGATTAGTATTTGAAAATAAATCTCTAGACATGAAATATTAGACTTTTTCTTTCCACCTTGTTACTATCCAGTTCTTCTTTTGTTCAGCATTGAAGAATGTCCAGGCAACAATACGGCCCGATTTATTTCCCTGCCCTATGGGTATGATCTTTATTTCAACAGCCTCTGCCTTTTTTAAAGCTTCGTTAGCACTTCTTAAATGTGATTGTTTTGAAATAGAAGTGGAAAACCATAAACAAGAATCTGCAAAGAATTTGCTCTGACGTATCATGTCGCGAACAAATCTTTGCTCACCACCTTTACACCATAACTCAGTATTCTTTCCTCCAAAGTTCATTATGGGTTCAGTGACTCTTTCTTCACTTAAATTATTTAATTTTTTTAGGGTACTTGCTTTGGCTTCGGCAAAGGAAGCATGAAAAGGAGGGTTGCATACTGTCAGATCAAAGACTTCATCTTTCTGAATCACTCCGAAAAATATATCAGCGGTTTTCTCCTGTATCCTGACTTCTAACTTTCCCTGTAGAACAGGATTAGTTTCAATAATTTTATTTGCATTGTCAATAGCAACTGTATCAATATCGGTGCCAACAAATGACCAGCCATATTCTTTTATCCCGATGATTGGATAAACGCAATTGGCGCCAACGCCAATGTCAAGGCATTTTATCTTTTCACCTGCAGGCATTTTACCATAATTATTACTGCACAGCAGGTCGGCTAAATAATGTATATAATCTGCCCTTCCTGGTATTGGTGGGCATAAATAACCTTCAGGAATATCCCAAATAGCTATATCGTAATAATGTTTCAGCAAGGCTTTGTTCAATGCCTTTACTGCATCAGGGTTAAAAAAATCAATTGATTCATCATTGTAAATATTCAGCTTTACAAACTGAGCCAATTCAGGACTACTCTCAATAAGCAGTTTGAAATCGTAGCGTTCACGATGCCTGTTTCGCGGATGTAAACGTGATTTTTCTTTAGGATGTTCTTTCTTTTTTGGAAGCATGAAATTTTTAGGAAACAAAATTTAAATAATTAACTGTCGTGAGCACTCCTAAGTATATCTAATTAATGAACCTTGAGAAGCATAATTGTTACGAGGTCCCACAAAAAATGAGTTATAATCAAAATTTTTATATTTCTGTATTTCTGGTAATGAAAAGCTAAGATAAGTCCGATGAATATAGGGCCTATTATTTGATGAATGGTCCCAAAACTAATATGTACTATCCCAAAAAGAATAGCCGAAATAATTATTGATAAATATTTATTCGCGAAAAGAGTCTGCAGTCTTGACAATAAATATCCCCTGAAAATTAATTCCTCAGTAATGCCTGCAGTTAAAGCAGTAAAAACAAGTAACAATTTATTGCTATGCAGAATCTGAGCAACTTCATTCAGCTTATTACTGGCTATATTAAAGCCGCATAGTTTCACAATCAAACTTGTAATGAGCATTGCGAAAACCATTGCCAACATTATCAGGATGATTGAAACGAGGTAATATAAAAATGAATATTTTTTATCACTCCATAATAAAAACTTTTGCTTTTCAACCTTAGCGACATAGATATAAATTAAGATCAGGCTTAACCAGATAAATAGCCTTGATAAGAAAAAAATATTATCAATACTGATATTAGTAAGCTTCAATAAAGGAGTGAAAAATAAAACAGCAAACAGGATTAATGCAAATGACAAGAACATTCCAATGATAATGGTCGATCTTTTTGCTGTTGTTTGAAGTTGATCCATTTATAATAGGAATTCTATTTTACTCTTGCATATTTATAAAATGCCTGGCAAGCGCCTTCACTTGAAACCATACAGGCTCCGATTGGATCAGATGGATTGCATACCTTGCCAAACAATTTACAATCTTTAGGGCTCTTTAATCCTTTTAATATTTCGCCACAAATGCATCCTTTAGGTTCTTCAGGTTCGGGAACAGTAACAGGTATCATCTTCTCGGCATCATGCATACTGTACTTTTCCTTTATCATCATGCCACTATTAGGAATCGTTCCCAATCCACGCCACCATTCATTGCGCAATTCAAATACCTCCTTTAAATACTCTTGAGCTTTCACATTGCCTTCAGGCTTTACCACTCTCGAATACTGAATCTCAACTTTTGCTACACCTTCTTCAAATTGCTTCACCAGCATAAAAATGCTTTGTAAAATATCAGTAGGTTCGAAACCTGCAATCACACAACCTAAATTATACTTTGCAGCTATGGGTTCATATATGTGTGACCCTGTTATAGTGCTAACATGACCGGGGCATATATATCCGTTAATAGTAACTCCTTCATCAATCAATGCGGCCATAGCTGGTGGCATAATTTTATGTGAACTGAAAAGAAAAAAATTATTTACTTTTTCATTGTATGCATTCACAATAGCAGCAGCACTTGTAGGCGATGTGGTTTCAAAACCGATTCCTAGAAAAACTATCTTTTTATTAGGATTCTGTTTTGCAATTTCTATTGCCATCAATGGCGAATAGACTATTCGTATATCAGCACCTTTTGCTTTTTCTTTTTCAAGCGATGAAGATGAACCAGGCACTCTTATTAAATCTCCAAAAGTTGTGATGATGATATCTTTCATCCCAGCATAAACGATTGCCTGATCTATAAACTTTTTACTTGAAACACAAACCGGACAACCGGGACCTGAAACAAGATGTATATTTTCAGGAAGCAATACTGGTATGCCAAATTTCTGAATAGACATGGTATGCCCGCCACAGACTTCCATCAGCCTGATTTCTTTCCTTGAGATCGCTTTAATATTCTTTACCAATTGCAGGACAATTGATTTATCGCGGTATTCGTCAATATATTTCATTAACTGTGAATTTAAAGTTTGGAGTCCTCAGCATTTAATTGGTCATTAATTTCGCCGAGCTCTTTAAACAGTCGTAAGGTTTCGTCAGCTTCATCTTTACTTAATCTTTCAATGGCAAAACCGGAATGCAGAAGAACATATTCTCCTATTTTTGGGTTTTCCAATAGTTGCAGACTTGCATTAACTATTGTCCCTCCAATTGAAACTTTGGCCATTTGCCCCTCTATTGACATTATTTCTGCAGGAATACTAAGACACATATTAGTTAAAAGTTAAAAAGTTTATAATGTTTATAAAGTAAATGACTTTATAAAGTTTTGATCAGGCCCGAAATCATTTTTGATATGGATAACACCTTATCATTGCATAATTCAAATTTATCTGATTGTAAATATTTTAATTCTTTTGCTAAATATAGCATGCTTCTAACTTCTCCAGCGCTACCTTTTGCTATGAATAAAAATTGCATAAATTCTTTATTACTTTTTCTTTCAAATCCTTCTGCAATATTATTACTTATTGAGATTGTAGCCCTTCTTATCTGGTCAACAAAGCCATAGTCCTTATTACCTTTGGTTAGTTCATAAATATGCAAAGCTAATTCCTGAGCCTTTTGCCACGCTATTATTTCTTCAAACGTATCAAATTTCATTAATCACTCTTTTTACTTTCAAACTTTACGAACCTTCAAACTTTATAAACTTTAAGACTTCTTCGTTTAGCAGCAATTGCCAATTGACCCAATGCTATACCACCATCGTTAGAAGGAACTTTAAAATGCGTAAACACTTCAAATTTATTTTCAGCTAAACTATTTTCAATTCCTTCAAGCAAATATTTATTCTGGAAAACACCGCCAGACAGTACAACTTTATTCAAAGAATATTTTTCTCTTGCTGTTCTTGCAACATCCAAAGTTACTAAAATTATAGTATTATGAAATTTTGCAGAGATAACAGATGCATGTACATCGTTTAATACATCTTCCACAATTCCTTTAATTGTCAGGTCGAAGCAAACAGTTTGATCTAACTTATAATCATAATGCTCTTTGCATTTTTTGTCAATAACAGATTCCAGACGCATAGGAGCTTCCGCTTCAAAACCATTTACTGTACAAATGTTTGCAATTGCAGATACTGCATCAAACAAACGACCAGCGCTTGATGTAAGAGGACAGTTTATTTTTTTATCTATTGCATGAATAATTAGTTTTACTTTTTCAGATGAAATATCTTTCAAAAAAGGCAGGTCAAGTTTCAAGAAATCCTTTCCATAAACTTTATACAAATATGATACAGCCATACGCCATGGTTCATCTGCTACTCTATCGCCTCCGGGAATTGGGATAAACTCAAAATGAGAGATACGATCATATTCATTCAAATCACAAATAAAAAATTCTCCTCCCCATATGTTTCCATCATCGCCATAACCTGTGCCGTCAAAACTTACCCCAATGACTTTTTCATCCAGCTTATGCTCAGCCATGCAGGAGGCAATATGCGCATGATGATGCTGAACAAATATCTTTGGAATATTTAATTCATTAACATAACGAGTGGAAAAATAATCAGGATGCATATCGGCAACAGCAAGCGAAGGTTTTACCCTGAAAAGTTTTTTGAATTGTGATACAGTTTCTTTATAAAAATCAAATGTCTCAAGGTTTTTTAAGTCACCAATATGCTGGCTTAAAATTGCCTGGCTTCCATTTCCAATACAAAAGGTATTTTTCAATTCAGCGCCTGCTGCAAAAATACCGTTCACATCTAAAGCCAGTCTCACAGGGTTCGGCACATAGCCCCTTGAACGCCTGATTATTCTCTCCTTTTTGTTTGCAATAAACACAACGGAATCATCAGTTCGGTTATAAATATCCCTGTTATAAACTAGGAGTGCATCATAAATTTTTTTAATATTTTTCTCAGCTTCCTTATTATCTATTATTATAGGCTCATCCGAAATATTTCCGCTTGTCAAAACAATTGCATTTGTTTTCAATTGTTTAAAAAGTAAATGATGAAAAGGCATGTAAGGCAACATGATGCCAATTGTACCAAGCCCATTGCTTACGGATGAAGGTAACTTCTTGTCATGTTTTTCTTTTAACAAAACTATTGGTCTTCTCCATGATAATAGAGCATTTTCTTCTTCCTCATTGATAAAAGCAAATTCCTTTACAGCATCAATATCCTTCATCATAACAGCTAAAGGCTTGCTCTCCCTATGTTTAAGCAATCGTAATCTATTAACGGACTCATCGTTCAAAGCATCACAGGCAATATGAAACCCGCCAAGTCCCTTCATTGCAATGATCTTCCCGTCATCAATCAAATCAGCAGTTGATTGAACAATTTCACCTATATTATTTATTTCTTTTCTATTATAGAATAAAGAGTATACTGGTCCGCAATTATTGCAAGCCACAGGTTGTGCATGAAACCTACGATCAAGGATATCAGTGTATTCGTGGTAACAAATCTCGCACATTGGGAATTCCTTCATAGTTGTTTTTTCCCTGTCGTAAGGTAAATCTTTGATTATAGTAAAGCGCGGGCCACAATTTGTACAATTGATGAAAGGGTAATCAACCCTGTGTACCTGTGTTTCCATGTCATGCAGGCAATCATCGCAAACCGCAATATCTGGACTTATTTCTGTAATTTCCTCCGAAGTATTTTTACTTTTTATAATTTTAAAATCATCACAAAATACAGGTTCTACACTCTCTGTTTTAACAGATTCAATATTTGATGCTGGTGGAGCTTTAACAATTAACAATGACTGAAATTCTTTGATTGTATCTGAAGTACCTTCAAGTCTGACAAATACACCATCACTCCTATTCTCAACAGAACCTTTAAGTTTTAATCCAGTTGCAAGACGATAAATAAAAGGCCTGAAACCAACTCCCTGCACCAATCCTTTCACAGTGATCAGAACAGCTTTTACTTTATTATCATCCTTATAACTTTTCATTCCTCAATTCTTGCGTACATTTATAAAGAAATGCAAAATTACAATTAATAATTTCATTGTGGAATCAGTGAATATGGAAGAATTTGAATATGCAGGGATTATTTCAAAGATTTAAATGCAAATTACGGCATTAGTAAAATGTCATTTACTACCCGGCCTTAGGTGCGGGACAAGTCTTGTCATTCATAGTTATTGAAAATTTTTAACCACAAAGCACACAAAGAAACCACAGAGGCTCAGAAAGAAATTGCTTTTTGCTTAACGGAGTTTAAGAAGGACGTAGGCAATAGACATATCAAAGCGAAGGGATCGGCAAATGGATATTCGGAAACGGTAAGCTAAACTAAAATCTTTTTCTTTTAGGATTCTGGCGGGTATCAAAGAATGACAAAATAATTATTGTATCTTCTTTGATTTTATAAAAAACACAAATTTGTTTTATAAGAATAAATCCGCGAATATTTTTTTTGGCATGTTCTAATGAGCCTATCTCAGGGTATTCTGCAAGCAAATCAATAAAACCGTAAACCTTTTTTACAAAAGATGAAGTAACTCTTTCACCCCACTCTTTTATAAGATAATCAATAATCTTGTCAAATTTATCTACGGCTCTTTTAGACCAGACTATTTGGAAAGCCATTTTTTATGCTTTTTCTTTTGTTCTTCATTACTTACAACATTATAAGAATTTTCGCTTTCCTCTTCTGCCAGGAACAATTCTTCCTGTTCTTCTTTGGTAAGGTAATTCAACAGCTTCCCGTCACCTTGGTCTTTTTTTCTCAGAAGCAAATCATAAAACTTCATTAAAAGGCTTTCGTTTTCGATACTGTCAATCAAACGATGAAAATTATTTTTTAATTCAACAGTTGTCATAAATGAATGTTTTTTAGTTAATACAAAAATACATCTTTTTTTTCTTATAAAATAACCCTTTAAATTTTATTCAGATAAAATTAATTTATGCGGTGGGGCTGTCTTTGTTCAACTATTAGATTGTCCTTTAATAGAACGCTGATACCGATAGCTCCATAGGAGTCCCTTCGGGACTATCGGTACTGAAAATACTGATCGCCACTGATTTTATTACTGCTCACCGATTACCGTTCACTGATTACTGTTTACTGATTACCTATTTACTGCCTACTGCTGCTGCCTGCTGCCAACTTCTTAATGTTTCATGTTTTATTTGCTGAATTGCAATTGATGAAAAATAAAAAATAAATTTATAAATAAATTACTTTATTTTTGTTTGGAATAATCTGGATAAAATGTTCGAAATACAGTTACAAGCAAAGCCATTTATTAAATGGGCCGGAGGTAAATCTCAATTAATAAATGATATTGAGAAGTCATTACCCACGGAAATCACAAAAACTAAATTTACCTACATAGAACCTTTCGTTGGAGGTGGCGCTATTTTGTTTTGGATGCTTAATAATTTCCCAAAGATTGAAAAAGCTGTAATAAATGATATTAATGCCGACTTAATTAATACATATAGAATTATTGCAGAGAATCCTAATGAATTGATTTCTGTTCTGACAGAATTGCAACATGAATATCATAGTTTTGAAAAAGAACTACAAAAAAAGAGTGAATACTACTATTTAAAACGTGAGTTATTTAATTCAAGAAATACTGATAACGTTATTCATGCGGCATTGTTTATTTTCCTGAACAGGACCTGTTTTAATGGACTTTATAGAGTAAATAGAAGCAATTTATTCAATGTTCCGATTGGTTCGTACAAGAAGCCTATGATTTGTGATAAGGAAAATATATTGGCTGTTAATGAAGCATTGCAGAAAGTTGAAATACTATGTGGTGACTTTGAACAGACATTAATTTATACTGATAAAAATACATTCTTCTATTTTGACCCGCCATATAAACCTTTAAGCGAAACATCCAGTTTTAATTCTTATGCAAAGGATGAGTTTAATGATGATGAACAAATAAGACTAAGAAACTTTTGTAAGGAAGTAGAAACAAAAGGACATAAATGGATGCTTAGTAATTCTGACGTTAAAGGGAAAGATAAGAATGATAATTTCTTTGATGATATATATTCTGATTTTATAATTTCACGAGTTAAAGCGAGAAGAAATATAAATGCTAATGCTGATAAAAGAGGTGAATTAAATAGTTATAAAATTGCTGTATAAAAATGAAACAAAATGAAGCTGTAATTCTTGCATTGGAAAAATTAGGTGGTGTAGCCACTCTTGGACAATTAAACCAAGAAGTTTTTAAAATAACAAATTGTAAATGGAACACTAAAACACCATTTGCCAGCGTAAGAAGAATTGTTCAATTGGATAAAAATATTTATAGAATAAAGCCAGGGCTTTATGGTTTGTTGAGTTATAAAAAATCATTGGAAAGTAAAGGTATTATTCAAGAAACTGAAAAGAACAAGAACGATAAAGAGGTTATTGAGTTTAATCATTCATATTTTCAAGGGCTACTTTTAACAATTGGGAATTTAAAAGGTTTGAAAACATTTGTTCCTCACCAAGACAAGAATCGTTTTCTTTTAAATACTAAATTAGCTGACATCAGAACAATGAATGATTTACCAACATATACCTATCCAAATCTTGTTCAACGTAGTTCAACAATTGATGTTATTTGGTTTAATGAAAGAAATATGCCTCATTCTTTTTTTGAAGTTGAACACTCTACTGATATTCAAAATTCATTATTAAAATTTAATGATTTACAAGATTTTTACGCAAGGATGGTAATAGTTGCAGACATTAAAAGAAAAAGTGAATACTTAAACAAAATTAAATTTTCTTCCTTTAAAGATTTAAGTAATAATAACAGGGTCTCTTTCTTGAATTATGAAGCTTTAAACAAACAATATGAGAATGTAATTGAACAACAAAAATTTGAATTTATTTTATGAAGAAATATATTTTTATAACGAAAGAAGGACAAACTTCAGCGCCAAACGAAGATTTTGATGTTGAAAACATGCAGGTAATAGGGATTGTTGATGATGTTAATAATGCAGACGAAGCATTGAAAAAATTATTAGAAGAAAATTCATGGATTTTTGATGCGGAATTTAATGTTGCGGAATTTATTGCTTATGAAATATTATAATTTTAAATCTAAGTAACGTCCCTCAATTCCACTTTGTTTTAAAGCTATTGCATTTTCAATTCCATAAGCTACAAATACACTAGGCGCTCCTGGCGTTCCACCCTTTTTACCGCTGACATGATAAAATCGTATTCTGCCTTTTACGAATAAAAGAGCATCTGCATTATTCCAAATATTTTCAAAAAAGTACTTCGTTTCTGTCCTTGCATATATTAATGCAATTCCATTCCCATGTTTTTTTAGTTTTGCTAACCATAAAGGAGTAGTCTCTTTTCCATATGGGGGATTACAAAATACTCTCCCGAACCACTCTTTCTTTAATCCATTATCCTCAATAGTAAAGTTTGTTTTAGCATGAATAAATGGTGCATTAACAGGACAACATGGGTCTAAATCAAATACTCCTAATTTCTTAACTAATTCGGGAGGTGTTAACCATTCAACTTTTGTATTTACTGAGCGTTCAAATGATGTATCCATTTATAATTATTTTTTTGCAAAGATTAGATCAATTTTTTAAATAACCAAACCTAATGTGATCATTTTCAATTAGCTGAATATTTATTAAATTAATAGTGCTTTTAAAATTCTCAATGTAATTACATGGGAAAAGAATAATCCTCCCCCAAATTTCTCATGCCGTTATTTTACACATTCAACAGAACAAATTATCTGGGCACGAAAAAAAGAGAATGTACCTCATTATTTCAATTACGAATTAATGAAACAACTTAATGGCGACAGGCAAATGAAAGATGTCTGGAAATTACCTGCAATAGCACCCTGGGAAAAGTCATGCGGAAAGCATCCTACCCAAAAACCTTTATCTGTTTTAACAAGACTTATTCTTGCTTCTACCAAACCCGATGCATGGATATTAGACCCATTTACAGGAAGCAGCACAACAGGAATAGCAGCTAATTTAGCCAACAGGTGTTTTCTTGGAATTGACCAGGAAGAAAAGTTCCTGCAAATAAGTAAAAACCGGAAAATAGAGATAGAAAATAAAAGAACTGCAGCAAAATATAAAGAGAAAATAAGTGGTTTTAATAATCAGAAAGAACTGGAACTTTTCTTAGCAGAAGAGCCGAAAACGGAATATAAAACTGAATTGAAGCTATAATTTGCAATCAATTTATTCCGCTATTTTCCCATTCATACTGTTTCTTATAGGTTTCTTTAAAAACATTTCCTCTTTGCCAGGTCTAACTTAGCACCTTCGCTAAGCATACCCCTCAGCCAAAATCCAAAGCGAGCTGATAACTATAGTTATTTAGTTGATCACTATAGTTATTTAGCTGATCACTATAGTTATTTAGTTGATCACTATAGTTATTTAGTTGATCACTATAGTTATTTAGCTGATCACTATAGTTATTTAGTTGATCACTATAGTTATTTAGCTGATCACTATAGTTATTTAGTTGATCACTATAGTTATTTAGTTGATCACTATAGTTATTTAGTTAATTACTATAGTTATTTAGTTGATTACTATAGTTATTTAGTTGATTACTATAGTTATTTAGTTAATTACTATAGTTATCGAACAGATTACTATAGTTATTTAGTTGCTTTCGATAATAACAGTTGGCAATTTTAAAATATATTCATGAGCACCTTATTTTAATAAATATTTGTGAATAAACTTTGTGAGAACTTATTACAATTTTATGACATATCTGTTCCACAAAGATTCAAAGATATTCAGATAATAGAGTATGAATTACAATGTGATGTTACGCAAACAAAAAATAATTATTAAATATAGCGGACTGTCCGTGCCGATTCTACAGTAGAAAGAGAAACTTTTCGATGTTACAGGTCGCCCCGACGGGGCTATCCGCCAACTGGCGGATAAATTATTTTCTATAAACAGATCGTCCGCCGGCTGGCGGACTAAATAATGCAAGCTCCGTAGGAGTTGACTGTTTATAGAATTAATAATAAATGCAACATTAGCTCCATTGGAGCGTCCTGAATTTAGTCGGACAGCATTGAAATATTATTAAAAATGCGTAACATGAATTACCAAATCAAATATTCTTTTACCTGAATTAATAACTGATGTTACGCAAAAAAGTATTTTGTCATATTAGATTCCTCATTTCTCCGCCAGCTGGCGGATCCATTCGGAATGACAATTTATTTATTTTCTTGTGGGGGATGAGGTGGCGATTCGCTCAATGCGAATCGCCACCTCATCCCCCAGCTATCCCTCAATCAAACATGTCATTCCGAACGAAGTGAGGAATCTTATTTAATAAGGATATTAAATTATCTGTGCGTAACCTGAATTAATAAAATTTGTTGTAATTTTGCATAAGATTTGTTCGATAAGATATAATATTTACTCATGATGGTCAGGCAAAATTGTGACAATTGCAATGTGCTTTTCAAATCATTTTTTAGCAAGCTGGCTAAGAATGATATGCTTGACCTTAGCGAGAAAAAAAGCTGTATCTCATATAAAAAAGGGCAGACAATTTTTACTTCCGGTACAAGGCCAAATGGAATTTATTGTCTTAATAAAGGTAAAGTTAAAATCTATAAGACCGGCGCTTACGGCAAAGAACAAATAATCCGCTTCGCTTTACCAGGTGAATTCTTTGGATTAAGATCAGTGATGTGTGATAAAAATTATACTTCGGCTGCTGTTACCATTGAAGATTCAATCGTTTGTTTCATTACCAAACAGGATTTCCAGGATATATTAAATAAATACCCTCAAATCACTAATTCAATTATTGCTTCATTAAGCGAAATGCTTGAAGATGCTAATAATAAAGTCATCTCCATTGCTCAGAAACCTGTAAGGGAAAGGCTGGCAGAAACTCTTGTTACATTGAACAAAGTATTTAAGGCTGAATTAGCAAGTGAAAGCACAAATACCATCATTACTCTATCGCGGCAAGACCTTGCTAACCTTGTTGGTACTGCTACCGAAACCATTATCAGATTGCTGTCAGAATTTAAAAATGATAATTATATCTCCATCAAAGGCAGAAAGATCACTGTAACCGATGTCAGGGGTCTTAACAGGATAGCTAACCTTTAAGCTGTTAGTCTTTATTCCTAACAATTCTCATTTAATAGTTTAACCATTCACAGTTTAAAAACTGACTAATATCATTTTTTACAATGATATGTGTCATATAATATTGTGATTAAAACCTATAAACTTGCATACACGAAATGTGAATCATTTAACATATAGATAATTTTTCAAATCAATTATAAATCAAATTTTTACAGCTAACAGTTGCAACATGGGAGAAAAAAAACTAACAGGAATTTACTTTTACAATCCAAATGGTCATTCCTCTACTGTCGATTATTCTGCAATTGCCGAATACGTGAGAAAGAATTCTGATGTTTCCGTTGTATGGGATTCTCAGGATATTTCATTAAGCGATAATAATAAGGTAGTTGATAAGATTAAAAAGGAAAACCTTAAAAGGATCATCGTTGCCGGTGATATGCCGGGAATGGTAAAAAGTTACTTTGCTAAGGCAATGGTCGCTGCCGGAAATAAACCGGAAGATGTATTTGTAGCAAGCTTCAGAGAATTTGGCGCTATAAGGCCATCCGATACCGAACGCGCAAAAGCTATTATGGCATGTGCAATCGAAGGTGTGTCTTTTGATACTGCTGCTACTACTGAAGAGATCTCACTTAACCCCGACACACTTGTAATTGGTGGTGGAATAGCCGGGATCCAGGCATCTCTTGAAATTGCAGATGCAGGACAACAGGTTTATCTTGTAGAAAAATCAGGAACCATTGGCGGACACATGGCTATGTTTGATAAAACATTCCCGACGCTCGACTGTGCTGCTTGTATCCTTACACCTAAAATGGTTGATATCGGTCAGCATCCTAAAATTAAATTAATGACATACTGTGAAGTAAAAGGTGTGTCAGGCACAGCAGGTAATTATAAGGTACATGTCCTGAAAAAAGCCCGCCGTGTAAATCTAGCTACATGCATTGGTTGCGGATCATGTGCAGAAAAATGTCCGGGTGTTGCAGCAAGCGAATTCGATGCTTCCACCACATTAAGAAAGGCCATTTACATTCCTTTCCCACAGGCAGTACCTAATAAATATCTTATCGACGCTGAAAGTTGTACTTATGTCCAAAAAGGGAAATGCCAGGTTTGTGTTAAAGTCTGCCCTGTTCCTGATTGTATTAATCTGGATGAAAAAGATGAAGAAGTAGATATTAATGTTGGAAATATAATTGTAGCTACCGGTTTCAAAATCTTTGATGCTTCACGCGCTGAAAGATTCGGCTATGGAAAATTTCCAAATGTCATCACTTCACTGGAATTTGAAAGGCTTATCAATGCTGCTGGCCCAACAGGAGGAAATATAGTTTACAGAAGCGAAGATAAAAAAGGCAGAAAAATATTCTTAGGCGACAGTGATGTTCCTAAAAGTGTTGCACTAATTCATTGCATTGGCAGCCGTGATGAGAACTATAATAAATATTGCTCTAAGGTTTGTTGTATGTACTCTTTAAAACTTGCCCACCTTGTTACTGAAAAAATTCCTGATGCTAAAGTCAGCGAATATTTTATCGATATGAGGGCATTTGGTAAGGGATATGAAGAATTTTACGAACGCATCAAACATGAAGGTGTTCGCATGATAAGAGGAAGGACGGCCAAGGTGGAACAAAGCGGTACACAGTTGCTGCTTCGCACTGAAGATGTTCTCGGTGGAAACCTTCTTGAAGAAAAAGTAGATATGGTAATTCTCGCCGTTGGTTTGGAACCAAGAGAAGATGCCGCACAGCTTGCTGACATGCTTGGAATTGAAAGAACTGATGATGGCTGGTTCATGGAAGCAAACAATGCAAGTAACCCTGTAAGCACATTCACCGGTGGTATTTCTGTAGCAGGAGTATGTCAGGGACCAAAGGATATTCCTGATACGGTTGCACAGGCTTCTGCTGCCGCGTCAAGAGTATTACAAAGTGTAGTGAAAGGCAAGATAAATAAAAGTGTTAAAGACCTTTCTCTTTCACAAATTGAATCACAAGTAAAAAAACTTTCATTAACGGAGGAAAAAATATGAGTCAGAGAGTAGATCCTACCTTAGTATTGGAAATTGAAAAATTCGGTAAAGGAACATGGAACGAATGTTTCCATTGCGGCAACTGCACTGCTGTTTGCCCCCTAACCGAACAGGGCTTCTTATTCCCGAGGAAAGGCTACAGGGCCTTACAAATGGGATTAAAAGACACCATCACAACAAGCGTTGAACCATGGCTTTGTTATTATTGCGGCGATTGTTCATCTACATGTCCGCGAGATGCAAATCCCGGTGAAACGATGATGATACTCCGCCGATACCTTACTTCTGTTTATGACTGGACTGGACTTTCAAAGAAATTCTACACATCACATTTGTGGGAATTCTTTGCAATAGTTTTTATTGGTTTGGTTACGACATTTCTCCTCCTGTTTGCCAACACAGCAGGAATCATCACTGCTTTGACTCCGGAAGGAGGTGTACAGTTAGATCAAATGTTCCCTCATAATTTAATTGAAGCAGGCGACTGGACTATGGCTCTACTTGTAGCAGGATTACTTATTACAAATATCATGCGCATGTGGTACAAAACCGTGATCAAAGATAAATCAGTCAAGATAAAATTCTTTTCATATTTTACTGAAGCCTGGAACCTTGTTGTACATTTTGCCACACAGGTTAAATTCAATAAATGCGAAGGAAAAAATTACTGGCTGTGGCATTGGTTATTGATGTCTGGCTATGTCTTAATGTTCACCATGATCGTTGTTTACCTTCCATGGTTCCAGACAGATAAAATCTATCATTGGTATGAACCACAAAGAATACTAGGTTATTATGCAACATTTGGTTTAATGTTCGGACTGGTAGCTGTATTTATCGGACGTATTAAAAAGAATAATGAGAAGTTTAAATTCTCACATATCACCGACTGGCTGTTCATCATTATGCTTGTTCTTACTACCATTACCGGGATACTTGTCCATATTTTCAGGATAAACGGAATGGTTGCAGCCACATATTATACTTATATCATACACCTTGCTATACTCGTGCCGATGATCATGATAGAGGTACCATTCTCAAAATGGTCGCATTTAGCTTACCGTCCGTTTGCCGTGTATTTTGCAGCATTAAAGAAAGCTTCGAAAAAATAAAACGTAAAATATTATAACCAATAACCATGGAAAAACCAAGAATAGGAGTATATGTTTGCTGGTGCGGGACCAACATCGCGAAGATGGTTGATGTGGAATCCGTAGCCGATGAGATTGGCAGACTGCCCAATGTCGTGATCTCCAAGAATTATAAATATATGTGTTCTGATCCGGGACAGGATCTTATTGTAAAAGATATCAAGGAGCATCAGCTTAACCGCATAGTTGTTTCTGCCTGCTCACCCAGAATACATGAGCTTACTTTCAGGAAAGCATTAGAAAAAGCAGGACTTAATCCCTACCTGTTCGAAATGGCTAACATTCGTGAACAGAATTCATGGGTACATACCGACCGCGCTGAAGCTACTAAGAAAGCAAAATCACTTGTTGCCGCTGCTGTGAACCGTGTGAATTTCCACGAACCACTTGATGCACGTACCGTTGATATTAATCCTTCCACACTAATTATAGGCGGTGGAATTGCCGGTATGAGCGCAGCGCTTGAAATTGCTAATGCAGGAAAGACAGTTTATTTGATTGAAAAAAGTAAAGACCTTGGCGGCCATGCTGCAAAACTTGATCTTACGTTCCCTTACCTGACAAGCGCACAGCAAATGATGAAACCGCTTGTAAAAAGCGTGAAGACCCACAAGAACATTCAACTTTTCCTTGATAATGAAATAAAAGAAATTTTCGGTTATATAGGAAACTTTGAAACCACTATTAAAAAGGATGGAAAAGATACCAGGTTGAATTTCGGTAACATTATTGTAGCAACAGGATTAAGGCCTTCAGATGCTTCAAAAGTTATTAATTACGGTTATGGCAAAATTCCCGATGTAATAACATCGCTGGAATTTGAAGAAATGCTGAACAAAGGCAAGATTGTAAAGAAAGATGGCAGTGAACCTAAAAATGTTGCCATCATTCATTGTGTAGGAAGCAGGAATAAAGAGCAACATGAATATTGTTCACGCACCTGTTGTCTAACTGCATTGAAATATGCGAACCAACTCAGGTCAGCATTACCAACAACAAATATTTATGAACTCTATGCTGATATGCGAGCCATGGGTAAGGGCTGTGAAGAACTCTATGCAGCAACATCACGTCAGCATGTAATGTTCATGATGTTCGACCAGCAAAATGATATACCGAAAATTAAGCAGTCGAAGGGCAAAGATTATAGCATGCTCATTGAACTGAATGAAAAACTTTCAGGTGAAGCAGTCGAAATTCCTGCCGACATGGTGATATTAATGACAGGTATGGAAGCACATGCTAATGCTAAGGAAATTGCACATTCTGTCGGTATCAGCATGGACGGAAATGCATTCTATATTGAAAAACATCCAAAACTTGATCCCGTCGCCACAACCACAAACGGTGTTTATATTGTAGGCGGTTGCCAGGGACCAAAAGATATTCCCGATTCAGTTTCACAGGCAAGAGCTGCTGCCGCCCGTATAATGGGTATCATGGCTAAAGGTTCGGTTACAGTTGAAGTTACTACTGCCTGTGTGAATGAAGAAGTTTGCTGCGGATGCCAGACATGTATCAAAGTTTGTCCTTATACAGCTATCAGCTTTAATGATGAAAAGAGAGTGTCGGTTGTCAATGAAATTCTTTGTAAAGGTTGCGGTACCTGCGGATCAGCTTGTCCAACAGGCGCTATACGCAGCAGGCACTTTACCGATCAGCAGATCATTTCTGAGATAGAAGGATTAATGTCAATGTCATTATCATTAGAATTACAGGAGGTATAAAAATGGAATATAAACCAACAATCGTAGCGTTTTTGTGCAACTGGTGTTCATACACCGGTGCTGATCTTGCTGGAACATCCAGGATAAAATATGCGCCGAATATTCGCGCCATCCGGGTGATGTGTTCCGGTAGAGTTGAACCCACATTTGTGATGAAAGCATTTACTGAAGGAGCCGATGGTGTCCTTATCTGCGGCTGCCATCCCGGTGACTGCCATTATCATGAAGGAAACTATAAATGTTTGAGAAGATTTCACCTCTTACAGAAATATATTAAACAGCTTGGCATTCACCCTGACCGTTTAAGACTTGAATGGGTAAGCGCAAGCGAAGGAAAAATATTTGCACAGGTAGTGGATGAAATGACCGAAGCAGTTGCAAAACTAGGTCCTTGTACAGTTAAAGAAGTAATGGAAACTTTATCATAAGGAGACAAACCAATGGAAAATAAACCAAAAATAAAACTGGCAGTATATTGGGGTGCAGCATGCGGCGGCTGCTGTGTCTCTGTTCTTGATGTTCACGAAGCGCTGTTCACAGTTATTGAACATGCAGATCTTGTGTTTTGGCCTATAGCTTTAGATTTCAAAGTTTCTGATGTTGAAGCCATGCCCGATGGTAATATTGATGTTACCTTATTCAATGGCGCTATTCGCAACAGCGAAAACGAGCATATGGCAAAACTGCTTCGTAAAAAAACAAAGATACTGGTAGCTTATGGTTCATGTTCACACATGGGAGGAATACCGGGACTTGCTAACTTTACTACGAAGGAAGAAATTTTCAGAAGAGCTTATCTTGACAGCGAATCAACTATTAACCCAGGTAAAGTTGTTCCTCTTACTGAATATGATATGCCCGAAGGAAAACTTACTCTTCCGAAATTCTATAATGATGTGCTCACACTTGACCAGGTTGTGGATGTTGACTATTACCTTCCAGGTTGCCCTCCTCAGACAGAAAGACTCGTTGAAGTATTTATGGCTATTGTAACAGGCGCACAACTGCCTCCTAAAGGTTCTGTTATAGGTGCTCGTGATAAAGCACAGTGTGATGAATGCAAAAGGAAGAAATCTGATAACAAGCTTATCAAGAAATTCAATCGCCCATGGGAAGTATATGATGACGGAGAAACCTGTTTCCTTGAACAAGGCGTTATCTGTATGGGACCTGCAACACGCAGTGGTTGCGGAGTCCGTTGTGTGGAAGGCAATGCACCATGTCGTGGCTGTTATGGACCTTCTTCCGAATCAAGAGATCCCGGAGCTAAAATGATGTCGGCTATTGCAACCATGATAGATGCAAAAGAACCTGAAGAAATTGACAAAATAATTGAAGGTATCGAAGATCCTGCAGGAACGTTTTACAGGTTCAGTTTACCCGGTTCAATATTCAGAAGGAAAATTTGTAAATAAAACGGAATATTCATAATAAATAATAAATCGATGAAAAGATACACGATAGATCCCGTAACCCGTCTAGAAGGTCACGGCAAAATTGAAATATTTCTTACTGACGATGGTGAAGTTGAGAATGTATATTTCCAGGTTCCCGAACTCAGGGGATTTGAGAAATTCATTGAAGGACGCCCCGTTGAAGAAGTTCCGCAAATAGTAACCAAGATATGCGGTGTTTGTCCCGGCTGTCATCACATGTCATCAGGCAAAGCCGTTGACGGTGTTTTCGGTGTAGAGCCTACTTCTGCAGCAAAAAAGATAAGGGAACTCTTTCTTTCTGCTCACTATGTACACAGTCATATCGCTCACTTCTATGCATTGGGCGCTCCTGACTTCGTAGTAGGACCCACTGCACCCAAAGCTGAAAGAAACGTACTCGGTGTAATTGGAAAAGTAGGCGTTGAAATTGGAACAGAAGTTATCAAGCAACGTCGTTTAGCACAGGAGATACAGGCATTGCTTGGCGGTCACCAGACACATGTAATGCTGAATATTCCCGGTGGAGTAAGAAAAGGGCTGAATGAAGAACAGCGCAAAGGAGTTGAAGAGAAAGCAAAAGGCTTTATTGAATTTGCTAAATTCTCTTTAAAGATATTCGGCGATGTTGTTCTTGCCAATAAAGATTATGTTGACCTTATTGTCAATGGCCCATATAAATTGAATTTATATTCTATGGGACTTGTTGATGCCAACAACAAAGTGAACTTCTACGATGGTAAAGTCCGCGTTGTTGACCAGGAAGGAAAAGAGCATTGCAAATATTCAGGTAAAGAATACCTCGACTATGTCGAAGAACATGTTGAACCCTGGACATATTTAAAATTCCCCTTTTTGAAAAAAGTTGGCTGGAAAGGCTTGGTTGACGGTAAAGATTCAGGAGTATATCATGCTACTCCACTTGCACGCCTAAATGCTTCCGACGGTATGGCTACTCCTCTTGCACAGGTTGAATATGAAAAAATGTATACCACATTAGGCGGGAAACCTGTTCATAACACTCTTGCAATGCACTGGGCACGTCTAATTGAATTATTATATGCTTCCGAAAGATGTCTTGAACTGGCTACCGACAGCGAAATTACCAGCAAAGACCTGCGTGCTAAATTAGGCGAGATACATGGTGAAGGCGTTGGTATAACCGAAGCACAGCGTGGTACACTTACTCATCATTATTGGACAGATAAAAAAGGAATAGTTACCAAAGCCAACATTATTGTAGGTACAACTAATAATAATGCAGCTATCTGCATGTCGCTTAAAAAAGCTGCACAGGGTTTAATTAAAAAAGGTGTTGAAGTGAACGACGGAGTACTAAACATGGTTGAAATGGCATTCCGTGCTTACGATCCATGCTTCTCATGCGCCACACACAGTTTACCCGGACAAATGCCAATGATTGTAAACTACCGTGATAAAGACGGAAACATTCTCAGTTCTAAAAAAAGAGATTAGGTTTACCATCAAGTATTGAGTTAAAAACCCGGGAATTATTCCCGGGTTTTTTATTGCACTGAATTAATATTGCTGAATTGAAAATGAAGAAAACTATCTGCTTTTACTTTAAGCGGTGGTGCACAAACAGTTTGAATATTAGCTATTGTTCCAGTGGTTTCTGCATTGTTCTAGTTAGAAAGACGAATTTTCTATTCTGAAAAAGGGTAGTGCTATTGGACAGCCAGGTTTTCAACAGAATAAATCGGTATCCGAAAGGTTTTTCTGGATAATCACATAGTGCCATTCACTAAATTGGTCAGTAAATGCATTTTGCTATCCAGAATAATCAACCAAATAGCAAGTGACTGCCAAACAAATTGACAATTGATATTTCTTGCCCTGCTTATTTTAGTTATTATATATACTACTGCGGAAAAACCCGCAGTGCTTTGCGTGTACATCCCCGCAAAAAACACGGAATACATCCGTTGAAATCAGCCTATTAGCTTGCATACTTTTGACCTTGAAAAAAGGCACAACAAATGGTCAACAGGTTTCTATCTGATATAAAATTCTTCAAGTTGTTTCTTTATGCACTTACCCTGCATTCGTTCTTAGTAGGGATATGCCTGATTTTATTGCCATCGCATCTAATTCAACTTTTTGGTTTCAATCCACAGCAGGAATATTTCTTTCGTGCACAGGGTGGCGTGTTTCACATCATTATGAGCCTGCTTTACATCACTGCCGCAAAGAATCCATTGAAATTAACAGAACTCGTAAAGCTTATCATTGCCATAAAATTATTGGCAATGGTATTCCTTGCAGCTTACTTCATTTTCATCAATCATATTATTACCGTGCTTTTGTCGGGCATAGCAGATGGGATAATGGGAATAGGCGTACTGTTGTTTTTCATTGTGCAAACAAGCGACAGAAAAATATTCTCTTTTAGGTCTGCCCTGCTTAAACATACTTAAAACTCACAGCCATGTTGATTGACAATTATATCAGTTTCCTGAATAAGAAAATCCCGTCTATTATAGTAACCGGGGCTTCAGGTTTTATAGGCAGGAACTTTATTGAGGCTACCAAAGATAATTTCAAACTATTTTGCATTGCACGCCGTTCACAAAAAGAAGCAGGCATTTCAGAGCACCCGAACATACACTGGATACAAGCTGATATAGGTAAAATTGATAATATCGAGGATTTTGCACAGGGTATCCTTCTGCTTGGAGGAGCTGATTATATAGTACACCTTGCGGGTTATTATGATTTCACATTGAATGATAATATCGAATACCAGAACACCAACATCAATGGTACAAAGAATATACTTGAACTGGCAAAATATCTAAAAGTCAAACATTTTATATTTTCCAGTTCGCTTGCTGCATGCAACTTTTCAAATGATTTCAACACTACTGTAAATGAAAGCAGTCCGTTGAATGATGACTTTCCTTACGCACACAGTAAAAAAATAGGGGAAGAACTAGTTTTAAAATATTCAACAGATGTGCCTTGCTCCGCTGTGAGACTTGCTGCTGCTTACAGCGACTGGTGCGAATACCCTCCCCTATTCTCTTTTCTGAAAACCTGGCTGTCTGATAAATGGAATGCACGCATACTGGGAGGGAAAGGTGATTCGGCTATTACCTATATCCATATCAACGATCTTATTACAATTTTTCTAAAAATAATTCAGAAACATAAAACATTGAAGCCTTTCAATACATTTATTGCAAGCGCTTCAGGCACCCTTACACACAAAGATATATTTGAGATTTCTACAAAGTTCTATTTCAGTAAAAAAGTAAAACCTTTACTTATGCCTAAAATACTTGCATACTTTGGAATTCATGCAAGATATATACTGGGTAAAATCATTGGCAATGTTCCATTCGAGAAGCCATGGATGCTGAAATATATTGACAAGAAGTTGGTTATAGAAAATTCTTACACACGCAGAACGCTCGACTGGCAGGTAACACGCCGCTATGACCTTTCGAGACGATTACTGCCTATCATTGAGAAAATGAAAAGCTTTCCTCTTGAATGGACATTGAGAAACGAAGCTATAATTTCTAAAACCGTTTATTACAACAGCATTTGCGCTTCAGAGAGGATTTGTTCACAACAATTACATCTTGTAAGCGTAATGATAAAGCAGGTAAAGGATAGGGAGAATTTCCCAAGATTCAGGTTCTTCATGCAAATGAGAAATGCAGATTTATATTCAAATATAGAATTAACATTTCGGTTAATAGTATCAATTATCAGGGTTAAGGATATCGAGGAAATGAAGCTCTACCTGCGTAAACTGGCTTATTATTTATTTGTGGGAGGTTTCGACATAAAGGAAATTCGAAATTATATTCAAACCATAGAGTCAATTCTAATTGATAATTTCCAGTGCAAACCTGATTACAAGGAATTCTATAATGAAACAATTAATTATTTATCTCCCGTTTTCCAATTGCTGATTGATGAAACCGAAGAATACTATGAAAAACTTAAAACAACACAATCAAAAAAATCATATTCAGAAGAACATCATATCAACCATTTTGATGTAAAAGATTATTACCAGTTAAAGAGAACTGTTCCTGACCAGGCAAATAGTTTTAAAAGTATGCAATTTGATAATCTGCCAAGCTTTAGTATAAATTGATCCTTACTCCTCTAATTGCTTTTTAAGCTTTTCATTTCTTTTAATCTTTATAATATTACCACTCTTCTTCTATTTATTTAAAGTCATCGCATAAAGCTATATCTTCAGTCAATTCAGGTAAAAAATCATAATAAATATTGACTTTTTTTTGGTTATAATTCATTATTTCTTAATACATTTGTTAAGTATTTCACAACTGAGTTAACATAGAAGGCTATAAAAAGAAACTATATCTAAATGCATCTGGTACTTTTCATCATATCATCTATTTTATTAATCTTCACCGCTGCATGGTCAATTAAGCTGATTAAGGATGCAAAAGGGCGTTCTGCATGGATCGCATTTTCAGCCGCATTCTCCTTTCTTGCACTTATCCGAATTTTCGAACTAATACAAAACATTGTAAGTGATACCGGCAGTAAGCCTTCGTTCATTAACGACTGGTTTGGCCTGCTGTTATCAATACTTGTTGCAATAGGTGTAATTTTTGTCGGGCAGGTTTTTTTCTCAATGGACAGGGAAGAAAAAATACGCATAGAATCGGAAAACCGTTTCAAAACATTATTCAATAACAGCAGCGACCAGATCTATGTAATTGACCTTTATGGAAATTTTGTTGAAGTAAACCAGGTAATAATTGACCTGCTTGGCTATAGCAAGGAAGATTTCATGAGCATGCACCTTCGCGAGATCAAATCTTCAAAATATGTTGATACCATTGATTCACTGCTTGAAAAAATAAAGACAGAAGGGAAATTAATATTTGAAGCGGAGCACCTGTCGAAAAATGGCAGAATAATTCCTGTTGAGATCAACAGCCGTTTGATTGAATACAGCAATGGTAAAGCCATATTAAGTATGGCAAGGGATATTACGGAGCGAAAACAAACTGAACGAAAAATTGTTAATGCCATTATTGAAACGGAAGAAAAAGAAAAAGAGCGATTCGCTAAAGACCTGCACGACGGGCTTGGTACGCTTTTATCAAGCATAAATATTTATATCAGCCTAATAAAGTCCGGTCAGGTTGATGATGCTCAGAAAGAAAATCTTCTTGATTATTCAAAAGGTTTGATTGATGAAGCCATCCTGAATGCAAAAGAAATAGCAAATAACTTACGGCCTAATGTTATAAGTCGCTTCGGGCTTGTTGCAGCCGTAAAATCATTAAGTGAAAAGATAAATAATACAGGTGTTTTAAAAATCGATTTCGCTACCACTAGTGTTAAAAAGGATGACCTGAACAGGGATCTGGAAGTGACACTTTACAGGATCATTAATGAACTTATCAATAATACACTGAAACATGCTTCTGCCAATATTGTAAACATTAACATAGCTAAAGAAGTTAAAATACTTACTTTAAAATACCAGGATAACGGCAAAGGCTTTGATGTTGATGAAGCGATGAGCAGCAAGACAAACAAGGGAATGGGATTAACAAATATTATCAGCAGGGTGAATGCTATTAATGGAACATTCAGAATTAAAAGTAATCCTGAATCGGGAACGGAAGTTACAATTAATGTAAAAATATAACATAATGTTAAGTTAACTAAATTGTGCAATACAGATTGCTTCGTCGTTCCTCCTCGCAATGACGTCATTGCGAAGCCGACGAAGGAGGATGAAGCAATCTCAAATCGCAGAAATAGACTTAACGTTATCTAAGATTAACGGTATGGAAAAATATAAAGTAATGATAGTTGACGATCATGAAGTTTTCAGGATGGGAATGAAATTACTTCTGAACATGATTGAAAACGTAAATGTAGTTGGGGAAGCATCCAACGGGCAGGAGTTTCTTGAGCTTATTAAAAAGCAAAAAGTCGATATTGTCTTTATGGATATCAATATGCCCACTCTTGATGGCATTGACGCTACTGAAAGAGCTTTAAAAGATTTTCCCAATCTAAAAATTATTGCATTGACTACTTTTGGCGACACCGAATATTTTAACAAGATGATCTATGCAGGTGTTGAAGGTTTCATGTTAAAGAATTCAGGCTTTAATGATTTCAAAAATGCAATTGAAAAAGTAATGAAGGGCGGGAATTATTTTTCGGAGGAATTACTTGTAAACTTTACAAAAGACGTGGTATCTAAAAAATTCAAAGAGAAGTCGGAACTACCGGAATTTTCGAGAAGAGAACTTGAAGTACTACAATTGATTTGCAAAGGTTTTTCCAATTTGAAAATAGGTGAAGAGTTATTTATTAGTGACCGCACAGTAGAAAGGCACAAAACAAACCTGATAAGCAAAACAAACACACAAAATACAGTTAACCTTATACTGTTTTCAATAAAACATAATCTGGTGGAAATTTAATTACCCGGCAACAGGTAATAATTTGATCTTCCCTTCAACACCAAACTGTCATTCATAGTCATTGATAGTCATTCATAGTTATTATTCCATAAATATTGCAGGTAGTAAATGACAATTAATGACGCGTAGCAAATGACAACAAATGACCTTTTAATGTTTATCACATAAGGCTTATGAAATTCTATCAGAATAATCTTTCTTTAACTACCGTAATTTTCTTTGGAAATGTAACACGGAATTTAGTGCCTATTCCCTCTTTGCTTGTAACACTAATATCGCCACCATACCGTTGCACTATATATTTTGCCATTGCCAAACCCAAACCAGTCCCATCCTTAATTAATTCTTTTGCATTTGTTGCCCTATAAAATTCATTAAAAATATTAGGGAGTTCAGCATTCGGGATTCCTATGCCGGTATCAGAAACCTCAATCTGGATAGTGTCTTTGTGATCGGTTACGTTCAATTCGACAACGCCGTTTTTAGGTGTATATTTAATAGCATTAAAAAGCAAACTTGTAATAAGTTCTTCCATGGAAAACCTGTTGCTGACAATATTGACAATGCTATCATCAATGTGATGAATTAGATTAAGGGATTTCGCCTGTGCATTTTTGGAAGCAGCATCAACAACATTATTAATTACTTCTCTTAATGAAAATTCTTCTATCTCGGGTTTTTCATTTAAGCGCATCTGGGTAAGCTTCAACAGGTCATTTACAAATAAAGTAAGCTTGGAAGTACGGTTATAAGCATTATCAATAAATTCAACTTGTTTCTCATCAACTGAGCCTATCGTCCTGTCCTTCATAATGGCAAGATTCGTTTGAATGACGGTCAGATGCCCTTTGATATTATGGGTAACGCGAGAAACATATTCATCTTTTATTTTATCTTTCTGGTTCAATAATTTATTTGCCTGCTGATAGGCTTCTTCCTGCTTACGTAACAAACCTACAATAAAATTTGTCATATAAACCAATACATAAGAAGTAAATGTAAACACCGTGAGTGTTTCAATTATAAATGGCCTGTCAAGATACAAGTGGTATTCTGCTACTCTGTGCACCCATAAGTTATGATGGTCAATAACACCTGAATATTCCAGCAAAGACATAGTCCATAACATCAGCAAGCCAAGTGTTGCCTGGATATAACTATCCATCCTTTTAAGCAAGATACTTGCAATGACCATGTGGAAAATAAAGCAAACAAAAATCGGGTTTTCAATACCGCCGGAATAATGGATGATAGTGGCTAAAGCAAGAAGATCGAATGAAATTTGGAAATTGATTATTCTGCTAACAAGTCTCTGAAATCTTTCTTTAAACCGTAGGTGTTTAAAAACACTAAGGAACCTCAGAGAGACAATGTTTTCTATGCTTAAGGCAAAAGCAACTATATAAAAAGACAGATCCTGAACCTGGACATGAAAAATATATTTTGCTGAAAGAGTTGCAATGCAAACCCACGCTATTGCTATCCATCTAAGTCGAATGAGCCAATAGGCCCCATTGATGTACTTAATATTTTGAGGGATTAACTCCACTTTATTCTATAGATGGCTTAAACTTACGCTTTTTTATTTGAAGGTATAAAGGAATAGGGAAGTAAAGGAATAAGGCTTTCATGTTGCCACCACTTCAGCGCTTATCATATAACCTCTATACCTTATACCATTATACCTTTCTGGTGTACTCATAAAATGTCTGGGACATCCTGTTATATTGTTATAATGACAGAAGCCGTTCTACCTCCGACAGTAATACCTGCGGAGAAACAGGTTTTTCAAGATACCCGTCAGCTTTTATTTGTGCTGTATTACCTATTGCCGATTTAAAATTAACACCTGTTTTCTGATCAATACCGGTATAAAGCAAAACAGGAGTTTTCTCAAATCCGGGGGTGTTCTTTATTTCAAGCGAAAGGTCGAAACCATCAGACATACCATCCATCATCACATCCAGAATAACAAGATCGGGTTTGAATTCCTCAAGCATCTTCCTGCCTTCCTTCTTGCTGTTAGTAGCAGAAACAATATATTGTTTTGATTCCAATATGACCTGAATAGCCCGTGTTATATCAGGGTCGTCATCTACTATGAGGATTTTTGCATTTTTCTTTTCCATATCAGTATCAGAATTACAAAACTTATTATTTAATGAATGTTATTACGACACTTCAAAAATAATGATTATTTCTCATATAAAAAAAATCAAAGTTCAAAGCCTCAAATTCAATATTCAAAGTATCTGGTAACAAGTATTACACAAATCCTCATTCGAATGTTCTCCGCCGCGGCGGATGTTCAAACATGACTACCGACAGGCAAGTTGTTCTATTGTTCTTTAATAGGGACTCCTCAGACTGACGGCAGGCAGGGATCTTAAATCAACAATCTCCTTGATATCACTATAGTTTAAAATTTCAACATGATGTTTTATTAGTATTAATAGGGTGTTGATAAATATTTATTTTGTTTTATGTAGTAAAATCAACTATTTGATGTATATTTGTATTTGATTAATCCTTTAAATCCCTGTGCTGATGAGCCTATTCCAAATATATCCTATCCCTTTTATAGTGAAACATGCATGCTTGTACACCCACTTACTATTTAACACCGTGACACTAAACAACGCTATTATATGATACCGTTTATGGTATTGGCAAGCATGTATAACTCCCTGTCATGCACACCTGTATGGGCAAAAATAGGGAGCATTCATTTACTTGCGCAAATACTGGTAGAGAGAGGGTTTATCCTTAAACAAAAGGAATTATACGACTTGTTCAAGTATCCCCATAATTGCCCCGATGTGCGATGGAACGGGGATAAATTGGAGTTTCTGGCCCTGCTACTTCACCGTTTATGCAATGAAAAATTCATTATTTTAAAAGTCAGTAAAGCTTATTTTCGGTTCGCCGAAAGGCATTTCACCGACTTTGACAATAATAAAATGAAAGAAAACGCACTAAGAAAACTCTGTTACAGGGTTAATAATGAGAAAACTCGCTACGCTTACGTACACGCTGAAATTGATGAAATAATCAAGAAAATTTCGCTATAACATTCGGGACTATCGTTGGACTATCGCTGGACTATTGCCGGAAACCGCTTGACAAGTGGGTTTTAAGCATAGTATCTTTGTAATCGTAAATCAAAAAAAATATTAACCTTCAAAACTTAAATTATGGAAACAACAATTGAAAAACCAAAGCCTATGAGCTATGGAGAAAGATTTGTAATGAACTTTATCATGGCGTCATTGGTAAAAAATCTTCCATTGATAACCGTTCTTTTGGCAAGCAAGAAAACAACAACCCCGACATTGATCAAGGATTGTAATTTACAGAAAACGCTTGGCGATCCGCTTGTGGTTGCGCCTCCGGTAAGCGATGTAACAATTAAAGGACAAGCGACCACTTTGGATAATACTTACGATGGCTTCTTAGGAAAGCCTCCTACATCAACATCGGCACAGGTAACAACGGAAAGAAACATTTGTATTAACTCGTACAACCAGAATGCCCTCTACATTCAGTCAATTGCCCGGAACGCAGCGATTGCAGCAGGAGATGTTTCCGTAGGGATACAGGTAGTAATTCGCTGCGGTTATAAAGTTAAAAAGACCAAAGCGCCTTCTACCCGTGCATTTAAAGTAACTCCTTTTGGTATAGAGGCAGTTGCTATAACCACTAAAGCGGTAGGTTCCCGTGCCGGTTATATACGCCAGTATGGCACTACACCTACTAAAGGAGTACCTCCTACGGTGTTTGCCGAATTGCTTTTCAGCCTTGAAGCTGATATTGTGGTTAACAATTTAAAGAGCGGAAGCATTTACGGTTTTCGTGAAGCTACCGTTGTGCCAATAAAGCGCACCCCAACAACCACGCCTACTTCCCTTGTTAAAAAAGCCTCTACACCTACAGTTGCATCTTCCGCGCATAAAGCCACTTTTACTGATGGCGCAACTTCACACTATACATGGGGTAACTGGGTGTATGTGATAGTTCAGTAAAAAAGTATTTAGAGCCTGCAAGTCATGTAGGCAGGTACACTAAAGTTTGGAGTACTTAGAGTTAAAACCTTTAAGTACTCTTTTCTTTTTAGGAATATACTGCTTATACTTCTAATCACAGAAGAAAGGAAAGTAATTATACCTGTTTTCTTTATAATCATTATCCTATTCTTTAGAAGGAAAAGCCTAAGGAAAGTAATCATCGGTCCGATGATTACAAGAATCGGTCCGATGTTCCTAAGCATCTGTTCAATGCTTATGATAATCGGTCAAATGATTACAAGCATCAGTCCGATGATTACAAGCTTCGGTTAAATGATTACAAGGAACGGTCCGATGATTAGAGGAATCGGGTAAATGATTATAAGTATCGGTCCTGTAATTACAAGCATCGGTTAAATGCTCCTAATGATCGGTCCGATGATTACAAGGATCGGTCAAATGATTACAAGCATCAGTCCTATGATTACAAGCTTCGGTTAAATGATTACAAGGAACGGTCCGATGATTAGAGGAATCGGGTAAATGATTATAAGTATCGGTCCTGTAATTACAAGCATCGGTTAAATGCTCCTAATGATCGGTCCGATGATTACAAGGATATGTCAAATGATTACAAGCATCAGTCCTATGATTGCAAGCATGGTGCAAATGATTGCAGGCAAAACGATATTGTTAACAAATGTTTGCTAAAGAAACATATTCCCTGCATGAGTCTGATTAAATATTACCAATAAAACAAACTAAAGAGATAATTAGCTAAAAATTGATGATTTTAGTTAAGAGTACTTCTAATTATTATGAAATTCGTCATTGCGAACAGAGTGAAGCAATCTTTTATTCGTTGCTCAGATTGCTTCGTCGTTCCTCCTCGCAATGACGTGTTCGGGATTGCAATGATGTGCTTTGAATTTTTAGAGGTTCCCTTAAGTAAATCTGTAAGCCATTATATATATAGTCTCTAAAATCAACAAAACGTCACCACCTTGTTAATAAATATTTTTCTTAATTCCTCTCAAAAGCATAGCCAGATGTACTTTTTGTTAAGTTTAGCTATATTAATTTTTCAACAAGGTTAGGTTTTACATAATTTTGAATTATATTTGTATCGTTAAAATTAAAATCGTTCTTTAATTAAGTAACAAAGATGTTGCGTTACTAACCATTTCTCATGTAAGAAAACGACCAATTTTCAGGAGAAGAGAACATATGAATTGCTTTAGTGGACGCACCCGTACGGGTGTGTTCCTTTTGCTTTGTTTCAGTCTATACAGGCGTTTGTCGATGCCTTTTAAAAGCTGATTCTTCAGGCAGAGGTTCACGCCCTTTTTTGTAAGGATTTTTAGGGGAGTTGGGCGGTTTTTATCATTTCTATTATTAAATTAATAATAATAAATGAAGTGAATTATTTTGTTAATGCGTCAACATTTGGGTTAGTTATGGTTCTTTACTTAAAAGACTATCTAATCATTAACTAAAATTATATCCTCATGAAAAATCTTTACTTTTTTCCGGTTACAAAACAGATGCCTGTTTTATTTTGTAATTCCAGTTTCTTTGTATTCTTTTTATGGAATACTAATGTTAAGGGTCAAAACTAATAAAGATAAAAGTGAGCAAAACGGTAAAACCATTAATAATGTGAGCGCATGGAAGTCGAATGTCCGGTTGCAAAAACAATCTCCTATAGCTAACATAAACTCACAATCATCAATAATTCCGAAAACAGGGAGTACTTCCAAAGAAGCAAAAGAAGTTAATCCACGAGAATATTCTCTTACACAAGCTGCTACCGTAAAACATGGTTATTCCTCCGAGAGTAAAGAACTGATTGAAAAGAGAGACGCACAATCTCGTACGTTCCTCAATCCTGACGGTTCATTTACCAAAGTACAGACCAATGGTTATTTTCATTATAAAGATGCAAGCGGGAACTGGATTCCTTTAGATGGAACATTGTATCAAAACAAGAGTAACCTAATATTTATGAAGTTTCCAAAACGGATTTACCAATTTCAATTGATGTGAGTACAGGCAAAACAACGATGGCTTTGGAGAAAGACCAATATATAAGTTTCGGGGATAATGTGGATATGATAGTAATGGATAAAAACTTTAATGAAGTTAGTCGGATAGCCGATAATAAAAATAATGGTAACAATGTAAAAGAGAAAGAAGTGTATTAGTTTAATAATGTATGGAGTAATATTGACAGGAATCAGCAGGTAGATTTTTGTTTTGCCAAGTCAGACTATATTATTAATGCAAGACCTAATTATAATAACACTGACGGTTATCTTGTATTTGAAGATAAAATAGAACTACCTGCGGGATGGCAATTAATTAAATCAGGAGAAGGACAAGAAACAATTTCCGGCTGGCAGGGTGATTTGATAATAATAAATAGTTCAGGGAAAGAGGTAGGGCGTTTTCAAACTCCAGTTTATTATGAATCAACAGACGGTTATACAGAAAAAAGGAGTTGCTCGGCTACAAAGAAAGAATCAGGCGTGCAAAATCTTGATAAAAGCGCAGAAAAGGACAGAACTATTATTGGCTCATACAGGATAAAAGAAAAGGACGGAAAATATACTTTATCAGTTGTTGTTCCTTTAAGCTGGCTAACGGCAGCAAACAGGGCATACCCTGTAATAATTGACCCTACGGCAAGCAACACTTATACATCGGGGAATATTGCTTCATGCTATTATTCCAGTTTCAATAGTGTAAATATGAATGTAACTGTACCTGCCGGGAGTACTGTAACAGCAACTAATTCAGCCTGTACTTATATTGCGGTTTCGCCAAGCTGGTTATCTGACGGGTATATTGGTTTTGTTTCAGGAAGTAATCTTGATGGATATTGGTATTGTAATACCAATAGTGCTGGTACTTGTAATGTAACAGGAACCATAATTCCACAATTGCAAATGGGACATATTCTTCTGGTGCTGTTCCCTTCACTATAAAAGTATCCAGGGATTACCCAAGCGGTTCGTGCAGTACAACGAACCTTTATGTAAACAATTCCACATGGACAGAGACAGTAACATATACTCCTCCCTGCACAGTGCCGGGAACTCCAACGCTGGCATCACCTTCAAACAATGCAAATGTTCAACCTGGAAAAACAATCAATTTTACATGGAGTGCACCTACTACAGGTACTACTCCTTTTACATATACCTTATATTTTTATAACGGCTCATCATGGAGTAACTATAGTGCGGGTTCTAATACATATTTTAATCTTCAGTTAAGCGAATACAACAGTGCTTCTTGGTGCGGTACGAATGCACAGTGGTATGTGAAAGCAACAAACAGTTGCGGCAGTACCAATTCTTCAACTTGGAACCTGTCGGTTTATCCAAAATACTCAGGCTCTACTGCCGATTATACAATTACCCCTTCCGGCAGTTGCCAGAGCACCGGAGCGCACTCTATTGTTCAGGGTGGAGCGGATTATTATTCCTTTACTGCTACTGCCGGAAATACATATTATTTCACCACATGCAGCCAAGACCTTGGATGCGGAACAAACACTACATGGGACACTTATTTGAAAATATACGGGACAAACGGAAGTTGTACTACTTCTGCATATAATGATGATGGCGGGGCTTGCAGCAATGGTACTTCTTTTATTAACGGATGGACATGCGGTACAACAGGCACATACTATTTACAATTAACAGGGTATAATAGTTCTGCTTATGGCACATATTATTTAGAATATAAATATTGTGCAGCGGCAGGTGCGCCGACTTTAGCATCACCTGCAAATAATGCAAATGTTACAGCCCGGAAAAATAACGCATTTTACATGGAATGCCCCTACAACAGGCACTGCACCCTTTTATTATACTTTCTATGTATATAACGGCTCATCATGGCAAAAGTGGAGTTGCGATACAAATAAGTATATAGATTTACAGTTCCTCGAATACAATAGCGCTTCATGGTGTGGTACAGCAGTTCAATGGTACGTTAAAGATTCTAATAGTTGCGGCACGAACACATCATCAACTTGGAATTTAGTTCCTTATCCAAAATATTCTGGTTCAACTGCCGATTATACTATTACTCCAACTTCCAGTTGCCAGAGTAGTGGAGCGCATTCTATTATACAAGGCGGGGCTGATTATTACTCTTTTAATGCTACTGCCGGAAACACTTATTATTTTAGTACTTGTGGCCTTGATCTGGGATGTGGCACAAATACAGGTTGGGATACTTACCTGAAAATATTTGGTATCAACAGTAGTTGTACGACAGCAGCTTCCAATGATGATGGAGGGGCATGTACACATTACGAGTCATTCATTAACGGATGGACATGCACTACATCGGGTACATATTATGTACAAATGACAGGATACAATAGCGCAGCTTATGGCACATATTATTTGCAATACAAAGAAACCTGCCCTACATTAACGGCAAGTTTATCTGGTGGTAGTTCCCCTGTATGTTACAATACTGCTCCTTCAATGTTTACAGCAACAGGATCAGGCGGTGATGGAACTTATACTTACTTATGGTATAAAAATGGCACTTCTACGGGTGTAACAACTCAAACCTATACAGCGCCTGCATTGACAGCTAATACAACGATTTATTGCGCCGTATCAAGTTGCGGGCAGGCTGCAAATACTTCAACTTATACCGTAACTGTTTATAGTAATTTAACTGCAAGTATCAGCGGGGGCACAACACCAATATGCAGCGGTACAAGTCCCGGCACATTTACAGCAACAGGTTCAGGTGGTACTGGTTCATATACTTATTTGTGGTATCTGAACGGAACTTCAACGGGAATTACTACACAAACCTATAATCCCGGAAATCTTACAGCTTCTACTTCATTTTACTGTGCAGTTACAAGCGGTACATGTGGCACTGTTAATACTTCAACAAAGAATATTACAGTAAATCCGTTACCCTCTGCATCGGCAGGTAGTAATACAGCAATATGTAAAGGCAGCAGCACAACACTAAATGCAAGCGGTGGGACAACATACTCATGGAGTCCTTCAACAGGATTAACTTCAACAAGTATTTACAATCCGGTAGCATCTCCGACAATTACTACAACTTATACCGTTACTGTTACTAATTCAAATAGTTGTTCAGCAACAGCAGCAGTAACAATTACTGTAAATCCTTTTACCGCAGCATCTGCTAAACCTGATACTGCAATATGTAAAGGCAGCAGTGTAACGCTTATTGCAAGCAGTGGAACATCATACACATGGAGTCCATCAGCAGGTTTAAGTTCAACAAGTATTTATGATCCGGTTGCATCACCGACAACAACTACAACATATAACGTTACCGTTACAAATTCAAGCGGGTGTTCGGGAACAGCAGCGGTAACGGTTACTATAAACCCCATACCAACAATATCTGTAAGACCAGCGGATACTACAATATGTAAAGGCGGCAGTGCAACACTTATTGCAAGCGGTGGTAACAGCTATGCATGGAGTCCTTCGACGGCGTTAAATTCAACGACCATTTACGATCCGGTAGCATCTCCAACAAGCACCCTAAGTTATGTCGTTACAGTATCCAATGCTTATGGATGTTCAGCTTCAGCGGGAGTAAAAGTAACCGTGAATCCTTTGCCTACTGTATCAGCAGGGCGGGATACAGCAATATGCAAGGGAAACAGTACAACATTAAATGCAAGCGGTGGCACAAGTTTTGCATGGAGTCCTTCAACAGGGCTAAGCTCAACCAGTATTTACAATCCAGTGGCTTCACCGACAAATACAACAACATATACTGTTACAGCTACAAATTCAAGCGGTTGTTCGGGTACAGCAGCAGTAACGGTTACAATAAACCCGTTACCAGTTGTTAATGCGGATAGTAACCTGATTTACTATTTGACTGGTGTCCCGCTTCATGCTACTGGCGGTACTCCTCCTTATACTTACGTTTGGACACCACCTGACTTGTTTCCTACTTCTCTCATTACCTATACCGTGGTTGTTACCGATGCAAATGGATGTAGCAGTAACAGTTCTACTAATTTTAACCCCGCGCCAGATGCGGGACCCTGTGGATCATTATTTATATCCGAATACGTGCAGGATACATTGAATCATGATGATGCCATAGAATTATATAACCCGACCTCTCATAGTATAAATCTGGACAACTATTACCTGTTTGGCTCTGTGAATGGTTCAATGTCCGCTCCACCTTTTTTAATTAATTTAAGCGGTACTATCGCAGCACATAAAACTTGGGTAATTGCAAATACCAATGCTGATACTGCATTAAGAAACAAAGCTAACATGTTATCCGATAGTTTGAATTTTACAGGCAGGGATGTAGTGGCATTGACGTACATTTACATTTCAACATTTGGATCATATACCACAGCATTGGATCAAATTGGAGATGATACTATTTTCCCCTCTGACACTGGATGGGTGGTTGGCTCAGGATGTACCAAAAACCATACATTGATTCGTAAATCAAGTGTTCAGCAGGGAAACACCAATTGGAATACTTGTCAAAATGAGTGGATTGTTTATCCACGAGGT
>CAWHOW010000047.1:0-22575 GCA_963831005.1 uncultured Bacteroidota bacterium | reverse complement strand
AAGAAGTTTGTTAAGGAATAATTAGCAATTAAACCATTTATCAAATAAACCATGAAAAAGATAATTATTATTTCAATGCTCGCCATTATTGGCTTGAGTGTTTGCATGCCTGTAGGCAAAGTAAAAGCGCAATCGTTAACAGACAGCCTGCTACTTTATTATAAATTTAACTCTAATGCCCTTGATTCAAGCGGCAATGGTTATGATGGCACTGTTTATGGCGCAACTTTAACAACCGACAGGTTTGGAAATGCAAACAGCGCTTATAGTTTTAATGGCAACTGCGCTACCGACGCATATATTGATTTACCAAATGAAAGCAGGCTAAAACCACAACTGCCTTTTTCTTTTTCATTATGGGTGTACTTTTATAATTTAGAACACACACAACTTTTTACAACCGATTATTATGTGCCGGAATACACGGGTTGCTGGATAAGCCTTACTAACGGGCCATCACCGGGCGACACTGTAGTGGGAATAGTTTATGGCGATGGTGGAGCTGCAGGGGCTTGCATCTTCAAGAAGATGCAAAATTGGTATGACAAATATTATCAGGAATCAATGGTATCATATAATTGGAGTATTCAGAGGGCCAACCGATATGGATATTTATATTGATTGCCGTAATGATAGTGGAACTTATAATGGAACCGGCGGTAATATTGCCTATAGCAGTTCACCGGGAAGCATAGGAAGGAAAAACACATCAACTAGTTTAACGCCCGTAGGATATTTTAATGGGAAATTAGATGAAATAATGTTTTGGAACAGGGCGCTAACTCCTACAGATGTTGAATATTTATGTAAAAATACAGGAATAAATGAAATGTGTAATTCATTAAACACCTCAGTATATCCCAACCCAGCTACTGATTATCTAATTATAGAAAACCCACAAGAAGAAGTAGGCAGTGGCAGTAAGCAGGATGCAGTAATAGAAATAGCAAATATTCAAGGTCAATTAATTAAAACCTTAACTGTAAAAGGCAAAATAAACATAGATGTTTCAGCATTACCAAGAGGAGTATATATATTAAATGTGAAAACTGAAAATGGGATTTCGGTTAAGAAGTTTGTTAAGGAATAAAATTAATAGTTAAACATTTTTTCATAAACGCTACTGGTAGTCCTGTAGCGTTTATTTTTATTGTCAATTATTTTAAACAATAAAAAATCAAATAAAATCTATTGAATTTACATAGTTCATATATATTTTATAATTTTGCATTAAATAATTAAACCACTATTTATGAAAAAAATTATTACTTTAATAGCATTTGTAAGCATTGTAAGCATAGCTAATGCCCAATGGCAGCAAACCAAGCTCGATACAGGTAATGTTTATTGTTTAAAAGTAAATGGGAGCAACATTTTTGCAGGAACAGACAGTGGCGGAGTTCATTTGACTGCAAACAATTGGGAAAGTTGGACTGACATTAATAATGGATTGCCAACAGGTTTTATTACATTTTCAATTGCAATAAACGGGAATAATATTTTTGCCGGGACTCATGGCAAAGGAGTTTATTTGTCAACAAACTATGGTAGCAATTGGGCAGCAACTGATTCCTTACCTTCTAATGACGTCAATGCATTAGCTATAAGCGATAACAATATTTTTGCCGGCACCAGTAATAACGGCATGTTTTTGTCTTCAAACAACGGTGGTAATTGGGCGGCGATAAACAATGGATTACCATCAACTGCTGATGTCAATTCAATACTGGTAAATAGTAATAATATTTTTGCAGGAACTTATGGTGATGGTGTTTATTTAACTACAAATACAGGTGCAAACTGGATTAAATTAGATACCGGTTTAACAAATCTTAACGTTGATGCGTTATCAATAAACGGTGGAAACTTATTTGCAGGGACCTATGGTGGTGGCGTTTATTTATCTACTGACAATGGTGCACATTGGATTGCAATGGATACAGGTTTAACCGGTTATGCCCTTGATGTTACTGCCTTAGCCACAACTGGTGACACCATTTTTGCAGGAACCGCAGTAGGCGTATATTATTCATTAAACAATGGACATCTTTGGAATTTGTGGAGTAATACAGGATTTACAGATAGCTCCAGCGTGTACAATCTGGTAATAAGCGAAGACACACTATTCGCTGGAACTGCGGGGGGAGTTTGGAAAAGGGCATTATCACAAGTAATCAATCATACAGGAATTAAAGAAATCAATAATATTTCCGGCGATGTTGCGGTTTATCCAAATCCCGCTATAAATAATATTTCAATTGATATCAATAATATCCAGAGCGCAATCAACAATGTCCAAATATTTGATATTGTTGGTAATCTTGTTTTAGAAAAGAAATTAGCTTCTAATAAAACAAGCATAGATGTTTCCTCTTTACCAGAAGGTATGTTCATCTTAAGAATCAATACTTCTAATGGAAATATTGTAAAGAAGTTTGTGAAAGAATAGTTCCGCCAGTAAGAGGCAACGAATGAAAGCAGTAAGCAGGAGAAAAGAAACAGTTAAACCGTAATCGATCAACATAAGTCTTACAACTTACTATTTTCTAATTTATAACTGATGTTACGCAAAAGAGGATTTTCCCATTTTTAGATTCCTCATTCCTCCGCCAGCCGGCGGATTCATTCGGAATGACAATTTCTTTTTTTTCTTGTGGGGGATAAGGTGGCGATTTGCTTAAAGCAAATCGCCACCTTATCCCCCTTTTTCCATCAATTCTATATGTCATTCCGAACGGAGTGAGGAATCTAAATTAAAGACAATATCAAATCATTTGTGCGTAACATCAGTTTACAACTATCCTTTTTACAGCACAGTTGTTTTGCTTATCCGAAACTTTAAGCATATAAATGCCCGCTTTAATGTTATCACAGCTAAGGTTATAATGAGTTTGGTTCACATTATTAATGGTGCGTACTAATTGTCCCATCATATCGTAAACTTCAAGTGTATAACTACCGCCATTAAAATTAGAAAGATCGATGGTAGTTCTGGTGCTGAAAGGATTAGGATAAACAGAAACATTAGCCATGTTGTTAGCAGGAGGAAGTCCCGTTAATGTCATATCGCCCCATTGCATACCATGTCCAAAACTGGTAACCCAAATCTTGGTGTTATCGTAAGGATTAAAGAAAACACGTTCAGGAGCACTGAAATCATAGCTGTTTACCAGACTGAATGTTGGCGTAGTATTATTAATATTGTTGCTGTAATATAAGCCATATCCCATGGTAGTTACAAAAAGTTCATTGGAATTATTAGGATTAAATGTGCAGGAGCTTACATCAACATTATCAAGTATCTTTGTCCAACTTGTACCTCCATTTGTTGTTTTATACAGGCCGCCCATACCGTTACCGTTTCCGCCCCAGCCGCTGTAAACACCGCAATACCATGTGTTCTGAGTAGCATCATTGGGATCTACAACCACATCGTGACACCAGTATTTTTCATTTGCATCCGATTTATCAGTCCATGTTGAACCTGTAGGATCATATAAGAATACTCCCGAACTGTCAGTAAAAGCGTATGGCGAGTTATCCCTACGTCTTCCTGAAAAAGTACAAAGAAGCTTTCCATTATTCAAAACAGTCATAGTAGCAGGGTGTCCTTGTGTCCGGAGAGGAGATGCAAGCTGAGTCCATGTTGATGATGCTCCCGAACTGAGGTTATTGGTGACCCAAATCCCCCCCAAACCCTGTTTATGGTTTATTACAGCAGCATACATACGGTCGCTGTTGTTCGGGTCGGTAGCAAGCCAATACACTGGTTTGGTGAAATTATGCAATGTAGTCCAGGTTGCGCCATTGTCCGTTGAGAAAATCACCAGACCTGTTCCTGAATCAAGCTGGGCGTCCTGCAAACGATAGCTTTTATACATATCGTGAACGGAAGATGTAGCGGCATAAAGAGTGTTTGAAGCAATATTTTTTGCAATGCAGTAAGTGGTGTTAGTTGTAGGCCCCGAATAATCAAACGCCCAGCTCTGACCGGCATCTTTACTGCGAATGGCATATATATCGGTAAATGCAGCAAAAATATTATTTGCATCACTCCAATGCAAAAACCAGCTTGAAGTGTTTTCTAATCCTACGCTATGATAATAATGCTTTGTTGGAGTGAGCGCACCTGCAGGGTTCTGATCGGCAGGCGAAAGGTATGCCTGCTGCCAGGTAGTTCCGCCATCACTGGTCTTATGAACATCGCTATAATCGGTAAATATAGCTACATCTTTATTATTAGCGGCCACTGAAAGCCCGAACAGGCATTCAGGGTAGCTCCAGCCATGATCACCACCGTCTCCGCACCAACCTGTATTAATGTTCTGGTTGTTGGTTGTATTGAATACGTGTGTCCAGCTATGCCCTCCGTTACTTGATTTCATAACATCAGGCACACTTGCCGAAGAGCCTCCCCCAAGATAAACAGTACCTGTATCATTCTGTGCCGTTCCCACATACATAAGGAAATCGCTAGAATTATCTATGCCATTCATCCTGGGTACCCAAGTTCCGGAATTATTATCCATGGAATATACTCCAGTAAGGAAACCCCAGTAATCGCTTCCAACTAATCCAGAGTAAATATTATTGGAATCGCTTGTAAGACAGAAGAATCTTGTAGCGCCATTTTCAGTAGCCGCTGCGAATGAAGCTATTTGTTCACCGGCACCAAAGCCTGTAGTGGTGAGCATATTGAAATTAGCACCACTATTAGTTGATTCTAATAAGCCATCATTAGTTCCTATATAAATATTGTTCCCACTGAAGTAAACGCCTCCTACCAAAACACCAGCTCCATTATACACTGCATCGTGAATATCAGTAAAAGAAGTTCCAGCATTATTTGAAAAATAAACTGTACCGTAATATGCAATAATTACCCAATTAGGATTTGCGTAATCAGCCCAGATGCCAAAGGTTTCCTGTGTTGCATCAGGGTTTCCCGGAAGTGCATTCCAGGTAATACCTCCGTCAGTGCTTTTAACAGGTATAGTTTCATTATTGGCATAGTTAATACAATAAAGGATATTTGCATTATTTGTAAAACTAACCATAGTGAAATCAGACGACTGCATCTGCTGGAAATTGACAATGCTGTAGTTTTGTCCAAAATTGGTAGTGTGAAAAAGTTCGCTCATATCACAGGCGGCATAATATTCATTAGAATTGCCGGGATTAATAGACGGACAGAACAAAGAACCACCACCTCCGATACCGGTTGAGTTCCATGTTGCAGGATACTGTGCCATAACATTCAAAAGAAAGAATGTAAGAATAAATGAGAATGCTGTTTTTTTCATATCGATAAAATTTAGAT
This sequence comes from uncultured Bacteroidota bacterium, assembly GCA_963831005.1. GTDB lineage: Bacteria > Bacteroidota > Bacteroidia > Bacteroidales > CG2-30-32-10 > CAWHOW01. The sequence continues at coordinate 17,255 of CAWHOW010000047.1, read as the reverse complement.
TTAATTAATTGCTTTTTTAAGTTTAGCGACAGCCTTTTTAAAAATACCACGTGAACTGTTTTCATATTCGGAAACTACTGAAATCAATTCGTTTTTTAAACCCGGAAGCAGGACATATAGTTTTGCAAAACTTTCAATTACCCTGCTTGCGTGCCTTTCGCCCCAGAAGTGCAGGATTTCGTTCATTACCGGATAAGCAATACCTGCTGCATCTTTGCCTGTTTGAGCAAAGTTGCAAATGGTTTGCGTAGCATAATCCCTTACTATAACTCCCTGTTCCTTATGAAGAATATCATCCAGTTCTACAAGAATGGAAAAGATATGATCGGGAACCAGGTGTGCTATCAAGGAAATGGCGTGCATGGCTTCCCATTTTACCCTGCCATTCTTATGCTTTATAAGCGGATGAAGATCATTAAAATAAATTGAAACCAGTTCAGGGTTTGTTTCAGCAACAAAGGTCATTACTTCCGCACAATCTCCTAAAAGTTTAGCGTCTTTTGATTTTAATTCTGCTACAATTTCAAGTAGCAATTCAGGGTGTTTGATACATTGATCCGCAACTTTTCTGTTCGGTTGCTCCGACCTGTTTCCTGTTTGTGAAGATAATTGTTGAAGAATTGACATATCCTATGTTTTAAGAAGATCCTTCATGCACGAAATTTGTGCAGGCGTTCCAAGCACAAATAATTTGGCATCGGTAAGAATTTTGGTTTCCGGAAGAGGATTAATGATAAATTTCCCTTCGGCAGTTTTAAAGCCTATAATATTAGCCCCTGTTTTATTCCGTATATCAAGTTCTGCTAAAGTCATATTCCGGAAACTTTCGTGCATATTTCTGCAGTATATTTCTTCAAGGTTCACAGTAGTCGATTCATATACTGAAATGCATTGAAGGAATTCAACCACATCGGGTTTAAGTACAAGTGTAGCCATGTGAGCACCGCCAACCTTTTCCGGCAATACAATATTGTTTGCGCCTGCCATTTTTAACTTTTTCTCCGAGCTGTCGCTGGTAGCTCGGCTTATAATAGTAAGGTTGGGATTCATTGACCGAGCTGATAAGACTACAAACAGATTATCTGCATCTATAGGAAGAGATGTAATTACGGCTTTAGCTGATTTAATTCCTGCCTTGAAAAGCGTTTCATCAATGGTTGCATCACCCTCGATAAAGTACATTCCGCTGTTTTCTTCCGATTCCTTGATAACATCCTTGTTCTGTTCTATTATAACAAAAGGATGTCCGTGGATAGCCAGTTCAGCAACCGCCTGCTTCCCGTTACGCCCGTAACCGCATACAATAATGTGATTTTCCATTTTTTTTATTTCTGCATTTACCCTGAAATCTTTAAAATAATTCCTGAACTCACCATCAATGACTTTTGTTGTAATAACGGAAATAGAGTATATAAATATACCCATGCTCGATAATATCAAAAAGATAGTGAATATTTTGCCGCTGTCAGATAATGGGTGTATTTCCTGAAAACCCACTGTAGCAACAGTTATAATAGTCATGTAGAGAGAATCGAGAAGGGAATATTTTTCGATGATAAAATAACCGCTCGTTCCCAACATTATAATTAAAAGAAGTAATAAAAGAGCGCTTCTGATCTTATTAACCCTTGAAAAACGTAAAACATCCGAATAGCTCATCTGAACCAGTTTATTTCCTTTATTTCTATTTAAAGCTTAAGCAAAGATATTGTTTTTATAAATAATAAGCATCAAATGTACCATGCCGATTTTTACCTGTTTTAAAATATTCTTATCTTTGCAAACTTATTTGGATAAAGTAAATAATCGTTCTATAAATATTATTTCGAAATCACTTGCACTTATTAAAAGTATATTGATCAGAAATGCGGATGTGTCGTAATTGGTAGCCGAGCCAGACTTAGGATCTGGTGCCGTGAGGCGTGGGGGTTCGAGTCCCTTCATCCGCACAATTGTAACTATTATAGTGAATTGTAAGAATTAATAAGATCAAAGATGAATATTACGCAAGAAAAGATTGATGAACTGAATGCTGTTCTAAAGATTGAGGTTTCAGAAGAAGATTACCAGCAAAAGGTGGATAAAGAGCTGAAAGATCATCAGAAAAAAATGAATCTTCCGGGTTTCCGCCCGGGAAAGTGCCTTTTACCGTAGTGAAGAAGATGTATGGAAAAGCCTTAATGGTTGATGAGATAAATAAAGTTGTTATTGATTCCATGTACAACTATTTCGATCAGAATAAAATAGATGTACTTGGTAATCCGCTGCCAAATAAGGATAAAGCTAATGATATTGATTGGGAAACACAGAAGGAGTTTCAATTTTTCTTTGATATAGGACTAAAGCCACAATTTGAAATTGAAAAACTTGAAAATATTAAAGCCAAGCTTTATGACATCGAAGTGAGTGAAGATGAAGTAGAAAAGTACATGACTGATATTCGCAGAAGATATGGGAAATATACAAACCCTGAAGTGATTGCTGATGATGATCTGATATATGGCGAATTCGAAGAGCTTGATAAAGATGGCAATGTAAAAGAAGGCGGAGTTAAAAATAAGAGTTCTATTGCTCTTGATCTGATTAAAAATAAAACCGCCAAGAAAAAGATTATCGGTTTAAAGAAGGACGATGTTGTGGATATTGATATCTTCAAAACATTTGAAGACCATCATGAAATTTCATATATACTTGCTATTGATGAATCCAAAGTTGATGAATTGAATAAGGTTTTCCGCCTTAAGGTGCTTGCAATAAATCATGTGGAACTTGCTGAAATAAACCAGGAACTGTTTGAAAAGGTTTATCAGGCTGATAAAATTGAGAGTGAAGAGCAGCTTAGAGAAAGAATAAGAAAGGATGCTAAACTTTCTTTCACTGACGAATGCGAAAGTAAATTTGTAAGCGATGTAGTTGAAGTATTATTGAAAAAGACCAATATCTCTTTACCTGACGCATTCCTGAAGAGATGGATGCTGGACGAACATCGTGATAAAATAACGGAAGAGCAGATAGAGAAGGAATATGATTCTTATAAGGATTCTCTTAAATGGCAATTAATAGAAAATAAGATCATCAAGGAAAACGATATTAGAGTTACCGAGGAGCATGTAAGAGAATATGTTAAGGATTATTTCCGTAAGTCTGTTACTTCAGTTGATAGCAGCATGTTTCCGGAAGATAAGCTGGATGAACTTGCAGAACGCTTCCTTAAAAATAAAGAAGAGGTAAAGAAGATTTATGATAAATTATTTGATGAGAAACTAAAGGATCTCTTCAAAAGCAAAGTCAAAATAACAAATGAAGCCATCACTTATGAAGAATTTAATAAACTGGCTTCTGAAGGACATGATCACGATCATCATCACTAATAACTATTATTTGAACTTTAAATGTTGAACAATAAAATTTACTAATATGGCACATAACAATGATGAATTCCGAAAATATGCTATAAAGCATAGAGGTATTAGCAGTCTTACTCTTGACAGATACACTTCTGCTTACGGGAGTTATATATCGCCTACAATTATTGAAGAACGTCAGCTTAATATTGCAACTATGGACGTGTTTTCCCGTCTTATGATGGACAGGATCATTTTCCTGGGTGTTCCAATAGACGATTATGTTGCAAATATTATTCAGGCACAGTTGCTCTTCCTTGAATCGGTAGATTCACGCAAGGATATTCAGATATATCTGAATACACCGGGTGGCTCTGTTTATGCAGGACTTGGTATTTACGACACCATGCAGTATATAGTTCCCGATGTGGCAACCATTTGCACAGGCATGGCTGCATCTATGGGCTCTGTGATACTTTGCGCCGGTAAAGAAGGTAAAAGGACTGCTTTAACTCATTCAAGGGTACTTATACATCAGCCAATGGGCGGAGCAGAAGGACAGGCTACCGATATAGAAATCGTTTCGAAAGAGATACAGAAGCTGAAAAAAGAATTATATGATATTATCGCTTTGCACTCTAAACAGAAATATGATAAGATTTGGAAAGATGCCGACCGCGATTACTGGATGACTCCCAGGAAGCCAAGGATTATGGCATGATTGACGAGATACTTGTCAGAAATACCAAAAAATAATAATTAGTAAAAATGGCAAAAGACACTACACACTGTTCTTTCTGCGGACGCGCTAAAAAGGAAACCAATATGCTTATTGCAGGTTTGGAAGGTCATATCTGCGACCATTGTGTTGAACAAGCTTATGCCATAGTGAACGAAGATGCCCTGAATAAGAAAAGCAAATTCACTCCTAATTTTAAGTTGCTGAAACCTGTTGAAATAAAGCGGCACCTTGATCAGTGGGTCATAGGGCAGGATGAGGCCAAGAAAGTGTTGTCAGTTGCCGTTTATAATCATTATAAGCGTATCAGCATTCCGCTTCAGAAAACAAAAGAGGAAGTTGAAATTGAAAAATCGAATGTTATCCTTGTAGGCGAAACAGGCACAGGGAAAACATTGCTGGCAAGGACCATTGCAAGGATGTTGCATGTGCCTTTTTGCATAGCCGATGCAACCGTTCTTACAGAAGCCGGTTACGTGGGCGAAGATGTTGAAAGTGTACTGGTACGCCTGCTGCAGGTTGCCGATTACAATGTGGAAGCAGTGGAAAAGGGCATAGTATTTATTGATGAAATTGACAAGATAGCCCGTAAAGGTGATAACCCTTCCATTACTCGTGATGTTTCCGGGGAAGGTGTTCAGCAGGCATTACTTAAACTCTTAGAAGGTTCGGTGGTTAATGTTCCTCCTCAGGGAGGACGCAAACATCCCGAGCAAAAGATGATACAAATAAACACCCAGAATATTCTCTTTATATGCGGTGGCGCTTTCAACGGGATAGAAAAGAAGATAGCTTCCAGGATACAAGCGAATGTCGTGGGTTATGGCGTGAAAGACCGAGAAGAAGTTGATAAGGATAACCTGATGAAATATGTTGCCCCGCAGGACCTGAAAAGCTACGGGCTTATTCCCGAACTGGTGGGACGTATGCCTGTGGTTACTTACCTTCATTCATTAGACCGTGATACCTTAAGGAAGATATTGCTTGAACCCAAGAACTCCCTTATAAAACAATATACAAGGCTTTTTGAAATTGATAAGATCAAGCTTACATTCGATGCGAATGTTTATGATTTTATCGTTGACAAAGCCATAGAATACAAACTTGGCGCACGCGGGCTCCGTTCCATTTGCGAAGCTATTATGATGGATGCCATGTTTGATATTCCTTCCGATGGCAAAGCTATTGATGTGAATATCAGTCTTACTTATGCAGAGGAAAAACTCCGCAAGACCAACGTTGAACGGCTAAAGGTTGCCTGATAATTTACGATTTTAGATTTAAGAATTACAGTTGTCACTTTCAGTTACACCTTTGGAAACTGATAGAATGGGATGACATTGTAATAAAAAGCCCGTATAGACGCACCAGAGATGAATGCAGCGTCTAAGATGATAATAGTAGACGCATCAGTTGACGATATAAGACGCTGATCGTGTCTTTTCAGCGTTTGCGGAGAACGATATAAGACGCATATATGATGATAGCAGCGTCTGATATGATGATAGTAGACGCATAGATTGACGATATAAGACGCTAATCGTGTCTTTTCAGCGTCTGCGGAGACGATATAAGACGCATATATGATTATAGCAGCGTCTGATATGATGATAGTAGACGCATAGTTGATGATATTAGACGCTAATCGTATCTTTTCAGCGTCTGCGGAAATGATATAAGTAGAATCATTTACGAAATAAGACATCATCCCTGTCTTTATGGCGTCTATTGAGTGGTTATTGAAGGACATTGTGAGAATTATTGCTGCAATGTTTATAAGAAACGCTTTTATCAATAAAGAAATAGCACTTTCAATTAGCATCTAAAAACATATATTCGTAACTTTGCCTTATAAAACTTGTTTGCCGGTGAGGTTGGAGGCATGAAAATTGTATAGGATACAATACATAAAGCAAATTTAAATGAAACGGGTGGCCTTAATAGGGATATTTATTGTTTTATGGGTTGTTGCTTTTACTCAAACCAAAACAGACGGTTACACGCTTCCGGCAAATGTTGATAATGGAGATACCGTGGCCATTTACATTCTGGATGAAGTAACTATTTCGCCGTCGGATGCGGCTGCGCCTCTAATAAATACGGCAAACTATAGCAAACTAGTCAGGGATGTGAAGAAAGTATATCCTTATGCCGTGCTTGCAAGCGTAAAGCTTAAGCAATATAATGATTTGCTTGACACCATCAAGGATGAAACTGTAAAGAAGGCGAAATTAAAACAAGCGGAAGAAGACATCAAGAGCCAGTTTACTGACGAGATTGAAGATATGACACATTTCCAGGGTGTTATTTGCCTTAAACTTATTTACAGGGAAACAGGAGTAACATCCTATGAGATAGTAAAAGAATTACGAGGCTCCATCAGGGCGGTTTTTTGGCAAACAATTGCCCGAATATTCGGCAATAACCTTAAAGTGGAATACGACCCTCTGGGCGAAGATAAAGCTATAGAAGAAATTGTTCAGCAAATTGAAAGCGGTAAGCTTTAAAACTATTTTCCGCGCCCCTGTATAATTATCAGCACAGTATAAATAAGGATTTTTAGGTCAACTGAAATAGACATATTTTCAAGATAGAGAATATCGTATTTTAACCTGTTTACCATTTGTTCCACATTTTCGGCATACCCGTATTTAACCTGTCCCCATGAAGTGATACCGGGCTTAACTTTAAAAAGAAGTCTGTAATGCGGCGCTGTCTTGGTGATCTGTTCAATGAAAAACTGTCGTTCCGGGCGGTAACCTACTAATGCCATATCGCCTTTTAAAACATTATAAAATTGGGGTATTTCATCAAGTCTTACTTTACGCATAAATCTTCCGAAAGGAGTGATCCGGGGGTCATTCTTGCTCGAAAGCTGAGGGCCGTTCTGTTCTGCATTAACAAACATAGAACGGAATTTATGCATCCTGAAAGACTTTCCGTGTAATCCAATCCTGTTATGTGAATAAAATATAGGACCTGGGGAAGACATTTTAACAAGTATCCCTGTAATTATATAAATTGGTGATAGTCCAACTAATACTATGAGTGATATAGCAATATCCATCACTCTCTTTATGGACTGTTGCCAGACAGGCATTAATTCAGGGGATATCTGAATTAAGGGAGCGTCCCATATTGCGGTCATTTTAACAGAACCGAGCAATATATCCTGCATATCAGGGATTACTTTAATAACCACATTGGCTCCGTTGATTTCTGTCAGTATCTTATCAATTGTTTTATGCTCCGAAGGCTCAATTGCAATAATTACCTCTTCAATTTTATTTGTGTTGATAATATTTAAAATGTTCTTATAATGACCCAAGTGAGGCATGTATCCACAGAGATGATATTCTCCAGTATTTTTAACATGTACAAACCCAACAAATTTATTCCCTGCCGATTTTGTCTGACTTTCAATGTCATTGTACAATGTAATAGCATTTTTATCGCTGCCTACAATAATCGTATTGAATCCAATTATGCGATGATGAATTCTGTAAGCAGTAATAGAAGTCAATATAAGTCGAAAAGCGAAAGTTATTCCAAAATGCAATATAAATAGAATGAAAAAAGAGAAGTAATAATCTTTATATGTTTTTGCATCTTTATCTATAAGTACAGCAAAGAAAAGCAATATAACACCTATAATAGAAATTAATAAAGTTTGCCCAAGCTCCTTTAGCCTTGATTTCCGGTATATCTTAGTATATGTCCCTATAAGCAAATATAGTATAAGCCAAAAAATAGGGATTAGAATAATACCCAGCAGCAGGTTATTGTCAATCAGGATTTGCTCCTTTAAGTGAAAAGCCTGGTGGTTGATGGATATCTTGCGATAGAAGAAAAACAAATTCCAGGCAAGCAATACTGATAATATATCAGCAATCACATATTTTAGCACCTGGAGTTTTTTGTTCATATTCCCCTTATAAATAAATCAACTTTAAATTATCCAGTAAAATTTCCGGATTTGCCACCGTATCACTTTTGTTAACTCTAATATATACTTGATAAAGAGTGGCATTTATCAAGTTGTTGTTTATTGCAGTTTGCAGGTTTATATAAATTTTATTCCATGTGTTCGAAGCATTAATGGTCATAATGTCAATTGGCTGAATCTCGGTTGCGCTGTTAGCATAAATACCAACATCAAAACTCTGGTTTGACTTATAGTTCATTTCAAGGAAAACAGGGTCAGCTCCGTTTGGAAGATAATATGATTTTGTGTCTCCAAGAAAATATGGGTGTGCAGCATCCAAATCAATAACTCCAGAATATTTCCCTTCAAACACTTTAGGGTCACTGCAAGGGCAGTCCGGACAAGTACAAGGGTTGGGGTTAATAAGAGTTAAATTAATTGTAGTATCACTAAAATTTGCCGAATCAATTGATATGCCCTGTTCAAAATCTTCTTCCCACTGGAATATTGTAGAAGAAGAGTAAACCACAGTTGGATTAATCTTAATAGCATTATTAATGCCAGCCACAAGATTCATACTGGCTGTGTAAGGCATATAAAAAGGATAAATTGATCTGAGTTCGGAAATACCATCGATTTTAATTCCCGGTTTTATTGTAATGGTATGCACTCCAGTCATTAATATCGGGATAGTGGCAGGAAGCTCAAATGCTCCTATAGGCTGGTCATCAGCATATACCCACACATCTGTAATCTTGCTGGAACTGCTTCCATATAAAGGATGTGCTGAAGTACTGACAGCCATATAATCGATATGGATATATGAAGGTATTGCAACTTTCAGATCGCAGGAAGACCAAAAGAAAAGAAACACTAAAACGAAAAAAGTAAAAAAAGATTTATGTAAAAACATTATCGATACGCAATAATTTTAGTTCATATAATTCAAATTAACTAAGCAATTTAATATTTATTGTGTATATCAAAAAATATTTTACGAAAAAAATCAAAAATAGTTATTACAAATGGGATAAACTGTTGAAAATTAAAGAATATTAGTGCTTAATGTCAGTTTTTCGATTATTTTATATGCAAGGTCGAGAATTATATCCGTCTAAAATTGTTACTGGAGGAGTTGAATTATTAATAATGGCATCATAGAATGTTTCCAGTTCGGTTTTAATTGCATTAATAGGCTTAATTTCAGGCTTTTCAAAGAAAATCTGCTTTTTACCTTTGTTTTCACCAAGGTCAATCACTATTGACAAAGGATTTGTTTCCCCTTCTACATTTGCCATCCGAACAATTTCACTCTGTTTTTTCAAAAAGTCAACAGAAATATAAGCATCCCTCTGAAAGAACCGTGATTTACGCATGTTCTTCAAAGAAATCCTGCTGGCAGTCAGATTTGCCACGCATCCATTGTCAAACTCTATTCTTGCATTTGCAATATCAGGTGTGTCGCTTACAACAGCAACACCACTGGCACTTATTTTCTTAATGTTTGATTTTATTACGCTAAGAATAATATCAATATCATGAATCATTAAATCCAAAATAACAGGTACATCTGTTCCACGAGGGTTAAATTCAGCAAGGCGATGAGTTTCAATAAACATAGGGTTATTAAAATAGGGAAGTGCTGCAAGAAAAGCAGGGTTGAAACGTTCCACATGCCCTACCTGAACCTTCACATTTGCTTCTTTTGCAAGATCAATTAATGATTTAGCTTCGTTAAGCGAAGTGGTTAAAGGTTTTTCAATGAAAACATGTTTTGATTTCCGTAAAGCAACAGAAGCACATTGATAATGAGAAACTGTTGGTGTAACAATATCAACGGCATCCACAGCTTCAATCAGATATTCAACTGAATTAAATTTTTTAATTGCAAATTCCTTTTCTACTGCTTCAGAAATCTCATTATCCGGGTCAAAAAAACCTATAAATTCATAATCTTTAATTTCTTTAATGCATTTAATATGAATCTTTCCTAAATGCCCTGCCCCGAGAACGCCTATCTTCAACATAACCTTTTTTCTGCAAAAGTAATTTATTATGGTCATCTCTTTTTAATTATTTTCGCAAAAGAAATTAGCCAATTTTTAACAACCTTGAAAAGCTGTGATAGATTCGTTTAAACATAAAGGATTAAGGAAAAAACTTGTTGAAGAGATTAGCCAAAAGGGTATCACAGATAAAAGGATTTTAGCTGCTATAGAGAAAATTCCCAGGCATCTGTTCATGGATTCTTCTTTCCTCGAGTTTGCATATGTTGATAAAGCCTTTCCTATTGGCGAAGGACAGACAATATCTCAACCATATACAGTTGCTTTTCAAACACAACTCTTAGAGATAAAAAAGGGGGATAAAGTTCTTGAAGTAGGTACAGGTTCAGGTTATCAGTCATGCGTTTTAATAGAAATGGAAACTAAAGTTTATACTATTGAAAGAATAAAAGGACTCTATGATAAAACAAAATTATTTCTACCTACCTTAGGTTATAATCCAAAAATGTTTTTTGGTGATGGTTATAAAGGACTGCCCTCTTATGCCACTTTCGACAAAATAATTGTAACGGCCGGAGCCAAAAATATTCCAGATGAGTTAGTAAAACAATTAAAAATAGGGGGATGTATTGTTATTCCGGTTGGCAATGGAAGTATTCAGATAATGACAACAATTACCAAAATCTCCGAATCAGAAACTGAAATAAAAGAATGGGGTGAATTTCGTTTTGTGCCGCTTTTGGGAAATAAAGAGCATTAAATGAAACTCTAAAAACTAAAAAATCCGTCATTATCTGTCTTTCCTTCGCAATCTCGAGACATTGTTTAATCGTTTAGAGACATTGTCCTAATGCTAAGAGATATTGTCCTAACGTTAAGAGACATTGTCCTAATGCTAAGAGATATTGTTCTAACGTTAAGAGATATTGTCCTAATGCTAAGAGATATTGTCCTAATGCTAAGAGATATTGTCCTAACGTTAAGAGATATTGTCCTAACGTTAAGAGACATTGCCCAAATATTGGGCAAGTTCGGCGGTTTGGTTTCGGTAGCGCCCATCAACAGGGCTTATTGATGTTAATGCTGATAATTCCATAGGGATAAAATTTATATGCAAATATACTATATCTTGACTGATTGCTAAGAATGCTTATATTTTATGATAATTAAGGGAAAATGAATGAATGAGTGAATGATAGAATGTGAATTCTTGTTCATTTTACCCTCATTCTTGTTAAGAATATGCATTAGCTTGACAAGAATGGTTGTTAACTTAACAAGAATAGTTGTTATCTTGACAAGAATGGTTGTTAACTTAACAAGAATAGTTGTTCACTTAACAAGAATGGTTGTTATCTTAACAAGAATAGTTGTTCACTTAACAAGAATAGTTGTTAACACTTAACAAGAATGGTTGTTCACTTAACAAGAATAGTTGTTCACTTAACAAGAATGGTTGTTAACTTAACAAGAATAGTTGTTAACTTAACAAGAATGGTTGTTATCTTGACAAGAAATACATATTATTTGGGAAGAATGCTTAATAAACGAACAAAAACTGCTTTCTTAAACAATATTCCTAAACCAGCAAAAAGTTTAAACTCTTTTTCTTTTTTATCTTTGCCGCAAATATGCGTAAGATCAAAAATCCATATATCAAAGTAGAAGATTACTGTTGTTTTGGCTGTTCGCCTGATAACCCAACAGGGTTAAGGCTGGAATTTTATGAAGATGGCGATGAAATATATACCGAATGGCAGCCGACCCAGCACTTGCAGGGATATGTAAACATACTTCACGGCGGGATACAATCAACCCTTATGGACGAAATTGCTGCATGGGTGGTGCTGATCAAACTAAAAACTTCGGGCTAAAGTGTTAGAAACTTTTCTTGTGTGAGTTGTTCTATCAATCAATACAACATCACAAAGTTTACTTTGACAGGTATTAATAAGATTGATATCTGCGATTTGAGACATTGTCTATTCAGTTGGAGACATTGTTTGAAATGAATTTTTTAATATTTTTGGTAAATACAAAAAAATCTATACTTTTGTCGCACTTTTAACAGTAAACATTTTATTAACCAAAACACATAAAACAATGAAAAAAGTAAAAATTGCATTACTAGCATTAATTGCCACAGTTTTAATACTGCCGGCTTGTAAAAAAGGTGCAGATGATCCTTTTCTTTCATTAAGGTCAAGAGATGGAAGAATGGAAGGTAACTGGACATTATCCGCAGTTTCAGGAACCCATATTGATTATGCTACTACAAATACTACAACAACTGATACTTATAATGGTTCTGTTTATACATCAACAACAACTGGTAGTAGCCCAGAAAGCGCTACAGGCACTTATACTATGGTTATTAGCAAACACGGAGTGGTTACTTGGTCGTCAAGTATTGCCCAATCTGGTTCTTCGGATTTTCAAACCGGAACTGGTGAATGGTATTGGTCAAATTCCGATAAGAATAAAGAATTTTTCTATATTGATGGAGCAGGGAGTAATGGCTTCTTTCCCGGCGGTGCAACTTTTTATGTTGATAAATGTTCGCATTCTACAATGATATTAGAATCTAATAGGGAATCAATAACTAATGGCGTAGGTAGTTCCGATAATTTTACCTTTACTTTTACAAGGCAATAATATTTTATTAAAGAATAAAAGAAATCTCTTCAGCAATGAGGAGATTTTTTTTTGTCATAATATCTGATATATGAATTCAATATTGTTTTTCGGGTAGTCTTTGTATATTTGCACAATTTTATTAAAGCTTAAAGAATAAAAATGAGAAAATTTAGCTATTTGCATTTATTCATAATTACAGTGGTAATTATTGGTTCTTTTACTATTCAATCTTGCAAAAAGGGGAAGGACGATCCACTTATTTCTCTCAGATCAAGAAATGGAAGATTATGCCGCGAATGGAAACTCACCGGTATTTCAGGGTATAGCGGCGGCAATTCGATCACCTATGATGGATCCACTCTTATTGATGCAAATGCTACTTTATGGATTAGCTCCACTTTTGATATTACATTTAATAAAGATGCTACTTTTGACTTTATTGAATCTAAAACAAATAATTCTACCGGCACAGAAGCTCCAACAATAACTGATAAAAACTATTGGACCTGGCTGAATTCCAAAAAATCAAAAGAATTCCTTCTTTTGCCTCAAAGTGTTAATCCATTTGGTTTAATTCCGCCTACTTCACTAAATGGTATATTTTATGTTGATTGTCTGAAAGCAACAAAAATGATTTTGATTTGTGATGATGAAAATGGTCTTGCAACCACTAAATTAACATTTACCTTTACTGCTCAATAATAGCATCATGAGAAAAAAAGGCTTACTGTTAATTATACTTGCTTTCACAAGCATGAATAGTATTTTATTTGCTCAGGTTTCTGGATGGCAATGGGTAAAAAGTGCAGGCGGTTCTGCTTATGATATCGCAACTTCAGTTAAAACAGATGCTTTAGGAAATTGTTATGTAACCGGGTATTTTGAAAGTCCCACCTTATACTTTGGTACTGACTCATTAAAAAGTGCAGGCGGGTATGATATTTTTATTGCAAAATACGATATAAATGGGAATTTACTATGGGTAAAAAGTGCGGGTGGAAAAAGTTTGGACCAATCAAATTCAATTGCAGTAGATGCTTCAGGCAATATCTATGTAGCCGGATATTTTCAAAGCGATACCATTAACTTTGATTCAATAACATTAATTAATAATGGCACATACAATCTTTTCCTTGCAAAATATGACAATAACGGAAAAGTGATTTGGGCTAAAAGTGCAGGAGGATCTAGTAAAGATTATGCCTCCGCTGTTGCTGTGGATGCTTCCGGGAATGTGCTTCTTGCAGGATATTATTCAAGTGCAACTGTTAGTTTTGGCAATAATATTTTGATGAATGCCGGATATTTAGATATCTTTCTGACAAAATATGACTCTACCGGGAATGTGCTTTGGGCTAAAAGCGAAGGCGGTACAAACGATGATTATGCTACATCATTAACTGTTGATGCTTCCGGGAATACTTACCTTGCAGGATATTTTTATAGTACTACAATCAACTTTGGTTCCACCATTTTGCAAAATGAAGCAGGAAATAATGTGTTTGTTTCAAAATATGACTTTCAGGGAAATGTGCTTTGGGCAAAAAGTGCAAATGAAACAGATATGGGTCAAGCTAGTTCGGTAGCAGTGGATACAGCCGGAAATGCTTATCTGGCTGGGTATTATAGCAGTTCCACTGTTAGCTTTGACAATATTACTTTGACAAATACAGATAATGGATTTAATGATATTTTTCTTGTTAAATACGATGCAAGCGGCAATGCGCTTTGGGCTGAAAATGCAGGAGGAGTTGATAATGATCAGGTAAATTCTGTAGTCGCTGATGTGTCAGGAAATGCTTATATAACAGGTGATTTTAATAGTCCCACAATTACTTTTGGCTCAACAACCCTGACCAATAATGGCAATTATAATATTTTCCTTACTAAATATAACACCAATGGTAATATGATTTGGGCAAAAAGCCTTGGTGGCAAGAAGTCGGATGAAGCAAATTCCATAGCATTAGATGCTTCGGGTAATATTTTTGTAACAGGTGATTTTTTAAGCGACACTCTTTGCATTGGTTCTGATACACTTGTAAATAAGGGTGCAACAGATATTTTTATTGCTAAAGCAGGCAGCAATACGGGAATTAATGAGATTAATAAATCAATTGACATTTCTGTATTTCCCAACCCTACAATAAATCATATTACTGTTGAAGTCATGAATTTTCAAAACACAATTAACAATCTATTCATTTATGATGTTATTGGTAATTTGATTTTGGAAAAGACTGCACATAATAATATTGCATCCATTGATGTATCATCATTTCCAAGAGGATTATATATGTTAGAAGTGATAAGTGAAAAAGGAATTGTTGTAAAGAAATTTGTAAAAGAGTAGATCAAACATCATTCAACTATTTAGCATTTTCTTTATTATTTGAATTTTCTCTTCAAGAGGTTTACTCCCATCAATCCAGTTAATATTGATCCCATTCTTTTCCATGCGTCTGAACCATGTCATTTGACGCTTGGAAAACTGGTGAATTGCGATGTTAAGGAAGTTGAACATTTCATTATAGGTTATTTCGTTTAAAAGATAATGAGTGATGAATTTGTATTCCAGTCCGTATGATTTGAGCCTATCAGCAGAAACACCTTTATCAATAAGTGATTCAACTTCTTCAATCATTCCACTTTGAAGTCTTTCTTTTAATCGTACAGTGATGCGTTCCATTACAACAGCCCTTTCGTACTTAACACCAAAAACATAAGAATCAAATTTCGGAAGTCTTGACTCATTAATGATATTTTCTTTCTGAAAATATTCTATCTCTATAGCACGGAGCAGCCGCTCTTTACTTACGGTATCTGTTGTATTATGAAGAGATTTGAGATCGGAAAGAATTTCGGTAAGTTCATCTATGGACTTGTTAGAAAGAGTATTTCTTAATTCACTATTTTCAGGCACTTCAGCGAGATTATAATTCCTTAAAACAGATTCAATGTATAGCCCTGTTCCGCCACAAAGGATTGCGGTCTTGTTTTTTGATGTGATCTCATTAAAAGTATTAATGAAATTTTTCCTGAAATCGAAAACGCTGAACTCTTCTCCCGGCTCAGCAATATCAATTAGATGATATGGGATAGCTTTTCCTTTTACACTATAATCACTGTAATCCTTGCCCGTTCCAATATTCATATGTTTAAAAACCTGACGAGAATCGGCGCTGATGATCTCACCAATGATGTGATAGGCGAGATGTGCGGCAAGACTTGTTTTGCCAGTTGCAGTTGGTCCGAGGATAGTAATTAGCTTCATGCCATTATTTTCTTTTTCTGCAAAGCCTCTTCAATCATAACAAGATAATTCCTGATATCATTGAGCAAATCTATGGTACATTTGGAAAACTCAAAGTTGTCTATACTTATTGTCTTTTCAAATTTAAACAAGCGGCTATAGACCATGGCTAAATTTTCCAGAAGACATGTTTCATCGCTCTTCCTTAAAATTGACTGTTTCTGTTTTAGATATTGCAATATCCTTAGTCCGTCAATCTTTTCGTGGCATGCCCTTATGAAATGCTTTTCATCTTTATGGTTCTCTCGCAATGCCTGCCATATATTCTCCCTGAATTGCTCCTGCAGAAAAGAGTCCATTGGTGTTTCGCAATCATCCTTAAATAATCTCGGAAAACAGTCATAGGCATCTTTGATATCTCCAAAAAGCGAATGATGGTAAACAGGATAACTTTCCCAATCTCCATTATTTCCCTTTATCATAGCAGGTCCTGTTCCAAAGAAAACCCTGTCGGAGAAGCGCGCAGCAGGGTAAACTTTTTCGATGTTATAAACGGCAATGTTTCCGAATTTCCTTAGTTTCTGCAAGAAATAAAAGTCTTCGCCACTCAGCTTAGGTGTTAATCCACCAATGGCTTTATACGATGAAACAGGCAACACAATAGCGCTTCCCAACGCAGTGAAAGCATAAGGAGAATCAATCAAGAGAAGGTTTATCGCATAATTCCTCATATATATTTCATACCGGAGAATTGCCCTGTCTTCGGCATCTTTGCCTGTTAACTTATGGTAATAGGGATTTGCAAGTGCTACAGCCTTCGTCTTTGAAAATATATTTACATTTGAAGAAAAATAATCTCTGCCAAAAGTGGTATCCGCATCAAGGCTTACTATTATATCATTGGTATTTGCGATAGTGGCAATGTAATCCACAATAGTTTTTCTTGCCCAGCCAACACCTTTATTATTTCCTTTCCAGCCATTGCCTTTGGAACATTTATCAATGATGGTAAAAGTGTTTTTATCCTTTTTCTGAAGCTCTTTAAGAAGAGCAATATTGTTTTCACATATAATTCTCTTATCAGTAATCTCCCACCAATCATCAGGTTGATTGATGCAAATAACGATATGGAAATTATTATACGACTGCTCTTCTATACACTTCAAACACAAAGGAAGCAGTTCTGCTTCGTTGATGGCAGGAAGAGCTACATATATTTTTGGGCGTTTGTTCATGTTACAAAATCAAAAGTATAAAAATAGCCAAAGCAAAAAGGCATAATTCTTGTTGTACTCAAAACAAAAATTCTTAATTTTACAATCCTAATACAACTCAATCATGAGAACCATTA
>CAWHOW010000046.1:0-111108 GCA_963831005.1 uncultured Bacteroidota bacterium | reverse complement strand
TAATAGTGTAAGTTTTTTAAGGTATAATAAGAGCAGTGTCGCCAAAGGTTGCTAAAGCAAGGCTGTCAAGCTTTTTGCAGTTCCTCCTTCTTCTTACTCACTGCCTTTTTTGTCCTGCAAGGAGCTTCACTCATTTTCGGCTCTTTCCATTTCAGTCGTTCGCAACCCTCACTTCCTTTCATTTCATATCGCCTCAATTCGCTCAGCCCCTTTGCAGTCCAGCGGCAGTTTCTTATTTTTGGCTCACCTGCGGTCGCAAGCGGGCTGCGGGCTGTCAAGAGTAGCTGCAAAATTACTTTTATAAAAGTTCACATTTTCAATAGCATCTACCCTTGCCAGCCCTTGTGTAGTACCTACATAGGTCGGCAGCGCCCTCATTCCACTTCGTTTCATTGCGGGCTTTTCTGCCTTCCACCCTTTGCTCCGTTCGCAAGTGGTTCGCCCGTTGAAAGCTTGAACTTGTTCCGGCTGCAACCCGTTTCACTTTATTGCAGCCTTCACTTCGTATATAGCTCAAGGCTGTATAACCCTGCTTGTTGGCATTCCGTTTGATTAAATCCCGCATTCCTATTTTTTCTAATGAAAGGAATAGAATAATTTGAAAGATAGAAACCACGCATTCAATTTTAAATACCGTATCAGGGGCTGCCTGTCCCGATGAAATCGGTGATCATGGTTTTTGCAATCTACTTTTGATAAAGTTTCTATTGCAACAAAATCAGCAGTACAGCCCTACCCTGAACAAAAACGTCAAGCAGCAATATTATTACGTTCCATAAATTAAATCAATCAAACCCGCCGGTAAAGGTATTAGCAGTTCATTCACCCCTCTTTGTTACATTTCGGCGGAGCCTGTCCCGAGGAACGTACTGGCGATTCATCTCACTCCTAATGCCTTTAGCACACAAGCCGGCAATCCTTTCCGGCGGCATTGCAGCTTTCCTTATTTGTTCAACCCTTCGCTGTCCGCTGATTTTTCCCACCCTTACAATTTCCCATAAGCAAAAACATTAACCTGCCGAAACAGGCAGGTACGCCAGCCCCTCCTTGATAATTCCACATTTTGTAAATTTTGATTATGCTGAAATCCTGACAAAGATTTATCGGTAATCATTAATAAAAGTCTTCTGCAAAGGTAGCCACGGCTTTGCTCATGCAAGGTCAACCCTACGGGTTTTGCCAAAAAAATTTTTACTTGTTCTCATTTGGCTTTTTCAATGTGTAAAATTTTTTTTGAAAAAACCTTGCATTTCACCTCAGCCTTTTGCTTTTGGTTGCATAAGGCTTTTTTAATGATATATTTTTTTTATGCGGCAGCCTGTGCGCTGACCAAACCGCAGAACCTGAATTTATTTATTAACTAAATCTTTAAATTATGAACATAAAATATTTTTATGATTGCCACACACTCGAAGAAGTGAAGCGCAAGTACAAAGAGTTAGCCATGTTGCATCACCCCGATAGAGGAGGGAACACGGCAACCATGCAGGAAATTAACAATGAGTATGAAGAAATCCGAAAGAACCCCTTGTTTGATTTTGCAAAGAATCCGAAGAAGACCAGGAAGATTTCATTCGCTACCCTGAGATCATAAATCAGATTATCGGTCTTGATGGCTTAATAATTGAATTAATCGGTAACTGGATATGGATTTCAGGCAATACATATCCGCACAGGGGCAAATTAAAGCAAATAGGCTTCTATTTTGCCCCCAAAAAGATCATGTGGTACTATAGACCCTCTGAGTTCAAAAGTGTAAACCGCAGCCCGAAATCAATTGATGAAATTCGTGTCAAGTATGGAAGTGACGTAATTGGTACAAACAGAAAAATTTGCACTTAAAAATTAAAACGGGGAGCCAAAAGCTCCCTTTTTTTATGATCATTTCCCAGATCCTGAAATAAAAGTATACCTTTTTTATCATTTTCTTATTAAATGTTATGCTTTATCATTTCTTATTAAATTTATTTAAACTTTCATTTTAACAAAACATGATTGATTTTTAGTAGTAACAGTGAATTAATTTTAAATATAAAAGTAAGTATGGTTTTCGGTCCGTATCAACGCCGTACCAAGTCCGTTTAAAAAAACAAGTAAAATGAGCATTAAAATGTCAAATAAAACACAAGGCAAGAAACCAATAATTCTTCCACCTTTTGCTGCTGCTTGTGCTGTAATAGAAAAATTCCTTCCGGCAGTTAAAATCGGATGGAAAGGCCATGCTATTCATCAGGGCGCAGCTATTGCCTGCCTGGCAGATACTTTAATGAATGCAATGCAAACGGTCTCAGGAGTTACTTCGGTTAATGTAAATAAGTTTAATGTCAGTAGCGGTGTACTCGATTCCTTCAACGAAGAAAGCTGGTCAAGGACATCTGCAAATACTATTAATGTTATCTGGGATCCTGACGAACATCTTCCAAATGCTAAAGCAACTGATAAAATACATATTTGTGCCTGCAATAAAGCAATGGATGTTGTACAGATATTCCTGGATGCTGCTGTCAGATCAGATGCCACAGCTACCATAACATTAAAACATGAGTTAGCAGGGTTTGGGGACGTTTATTGCTTGGCATTTACTCAAAGCATAACATTTACTAAAAAGAACAACCTCGTTGGACACACGCAGCGTTCAGGGGCTTTACATGTGTAATTTTTTAATTAATATAATATAAACCAAAAAAAACAAACAAAATGGGAAAAATCACAGAGGGCATCCTCGGTAAAATGACTGGCAAGGTTGGTCCGGTCGTAGGTTCAAAATGGAAAAGTGTAAACACTTTAAGAAGCTACCAAGCAAATCCGCACAATCCTAAGACAACTGCTCAAAAGATCCAGCGGGCAAAGTTTAAACTTATAGTAGCATTAGGAAGGAAATGCTTGCCGTTTGTACGTGTTAGCCTTGCTAAGGCTTATGCTAAGATGTCAGGCTATAATGCATTTGTAAAGTTAAACCTTTCAACAGCAATTTCCGGAACTTATCCTTCGTTTACTATTAATTACCCTAATTTGGTAGTGGCTACGGGTACATTAACTGGTATTGATACCGTTTCGGTTGCAAATGCTGCTGGTCGTAAAGTTATTTTAACCTGGACTGATAACACAGGTGAAGGTAATGCAGCAAGTACAGATGTTGGCATGATACTTTTAATCGATGCCTCTAACAGATTTATGTTTGAGGACATTTCTTCATCTGTTCGTTCTACTGGAACATTAACTATAACATGTTCGCCTTTCTGTGTAGGAAATACGGTTTATGCTTATATAGCATTCAAAAACCCAACTACAGGTGAAATTTCAATTTCTTCTTATGCTGGTACAGTTAACGTTCTATTATAAAAATAATTGGTGAAGCATAATAGAGCAGTAACAAAATAAAACTTCTCTTAGGATTCTAAAGGGCTTATCAGAAACGGTAAGCCTTTCTTTTTGGTAATAGTTTTATTTATTCCGTTTGTATGTACTTTTGTATGTACTTTGAAAAAAAAACGCCTACAGGTAAATTCTGAAAGGCTTGTTTTTCTTAGTGACTCCGGAGGGATTCAAACCCCCAACCTTCTGATCCGTAGTCAGATGCACTATTCAGTTATGCTACGGAGCCATTAAACTGTTGCAAAGTTACAAAAAAAACAATTCAGCAAAATATCTTCCTTATTTTTAACAGAAAGCTTACCTTTGTTTCTAATTTACACAATTCAGATGCATAGTAAAACTTTATTCCTTTTCATCCTATTTATTTCTCCTTTTATTTCAATTGGTCAAATAAGTTTTAATGTCCCTTTTAATAGCAACCAACAGTTAGGGAAGAAGTTTGTTTGTTCACTTGATTCTATTCATAAGCATAAAAAGAAAAAGGCAAATGAAGGCTTCTTTGTGGGAGCTAACTTGGGGTTTTACCATGCTAACCCCAATACAGCTCAATTTTATAATGGTTCTGGAATACATGGTTCTGGAAACGTTGATTCAACAATTAATTATTATTACAATCACAACGCTATTAAACAAGCGTTAAACGACAGTTTTAGCTTTAGCCCTAACTCACTGCCATCTAAAATGCATTATTCCATTTCTTTTTACTTAGGTGTTTACCTAAAATACACACATAAGAACTCAGGTTTTTTCATGCAGTTTGGTTATACAAAGCTTACCGCTAAAGATGTTTTTACAATTAATGAAATAAATCCAAGGTTTATTATGGGCGATTCGATAAGGCAGGAATCCATCTGGGGTACCGAGGAACGCACTACTATCGACCTTGGTTATTGCTATTCATTCAGCCCGAAGAGTCTTTACAGTCCATTCTTACAGTGCGGAATAAACCTTACGGATACTAAGTTTGTTGAGAACAAGATAAATATTGAAGGTTTCCAATACAGTATTGCAAATTATTATGATATGTATTACAAGATTAACCAGGGTGGCGTGGGCTTTGGCGCATTTGCGGGCTGTGGTATTGATATGAAATTCAGCGATGCTATTTCTGTTATGCCTACTTTTAATATGTATTACACTCATGCCAAAATGGGCTACCTTACTGCACCACATTTGAACTACACATTTTACCTTACCGTTATCCTGAATGGTTTAATCGGCATGTAAATGAATAAAAAAACCACCACAGCAAGCCTGTCTGTTTATTCCAATAGTTTTCTTATCGTTCTAAAAGCTATTGTTGGTTTTGCTATAGGTTCGGTGAGTATTATTTCCGAGGTGATGCACTCAACCATGGACCTGCTTGCGTCCGTAATAAACTTTTATTCGGTAAAGATGGCCGACAGGAAACCCGATGAAGAACATCCATACGGTCATGGGAAGTTTGAGAATATTTCCGGGGTTATTGAGGCGCTGCTTATCTTTATTGCCGCCGGATGGATAATTTACGAAGCGATTGTAAGGATTTTAAACCCGAAAGAAATTGAACATATCGGCATTGGTTTTATTGTTATGCTTGGTTCATCGGTGATGAATTTCTTTGTTTCAAAAAGGTTGTACAAAGTTGCCAAAGAGACCGATTCCATTGCACTTGAGGCCGATGCACTTCACCTGAGAACTGATATTTATACTTCGCTTGGCATTGCTATTGGGCTTTTGCTGATGTGGATAACAGGTTATCGTTTGCTAGATTCCATAGCCGCTTTATTGGTTGCCGTGCTCATCATCAGGCAATCCTACTTATTGCTGATAAAGGCATTTTCGCCCTTGCTTGATGTAAAGCTTCCCGACGAGGAATTGAACATCATTAAAGAAGCTATTGCGAGAAAGAAATATGGTTGCATTGATTTCCACCAGTTGCGTTCGCGTAAGGCAGGAAATATGAAATATGTTGACCTTCACCTGGTGATGCCGCAGGATTTTTCGGTAAAAGAATCGCATGATATATGCGACGAGATTGAAAAAGAAATTGAAAGCCACATAAAGAAAATCGAGGTGCACATACATGTGGAGCCCTGCAACAGGACTTGCGAAAATTGCGAACAATTTAAACCAACAGTTTAATCCCGCCTATTAATTATTCAATAGTAGTTGTAATATTTCGGTTGGAGAACTCGGTATGCATGGGTTCAAGCTCGGTAAAAGGGCCTGTTTTTACGGTGCATTTACCTTTATAATGAACAATCATGGCGCATTGTTCGGCTTGTTCGGGTTCGTGTTTGCACACTTCAATAAGGGAGCTGATAACAAAATCGAAGGTATTGAAATCGTCGTTATGTAGCACAAGCTCTTTAGGCGGAGAAACCGATTCTTCGCTTCCTGTTTTGGGCTGTGTTTTCTGCTTAACCATGGTATGAATTATTATCGCTACAAAGATAAAGAAATTTGAGGAAAGGTTGTATGGAAGATTTATTTTTAAAAGAATAATATTACTAAAGTAAGCAGTAGGCAGGGGCAGTAGGCAGTAATATATATACTGAAAATGAGATTGCTAAAATAAATGCATTGAAACGGCGACAGGGGGAATGGGTGAAACGGGGAATAATAGCCCATTCTCCGATGCTCTCTATTCCCCGATTCCTTTCAATATTTATTCAAACCTGTTTAGCATCATTATAAGAAGGAATCAATTTGTTTTCCTGACTCTTTTCAGGTTGAGTAAATTCATGGGGTTGCAGGTCATGCCACTGATGTTCTTCTGGCAGAAGCGCAGCACCTGGTCGTAATAAAGCACTATAACTGGGGCTTGCTCATTAACAATACGGCACATCTTTCGATAACAGGCATAGCGCAGAGAATCGGAAGTGATAAGTTGTGACTGAACATAAAGGGAATCGAAAGCAGATGATGAAAAGTGAGTGTAATTGGGGCCTTTAGGACAAAAGTTCTTACTATAAAAGAGAGAAAGATAATTCTCTGCATCGGGATAATCGGCTATCCATGAAGCCCTGAAAAAGCTGACCTCTGATTTTGCAATCATGCTTCTCAATGTTGCCGAAGGATTAACATCTACCTTTATCTTCAGTCCAAGTTCGCCTAGCTGCTGCTGAATGAATTCGCAAATATCAAGGTAATTCTTATCGGTGCTTAATGTAATCTCGCCCAAACCTTCGCCATTAGGGAAACCTGCATCAGCAAGGAGTTTTTTAGCCAAAGCAGGATCGTAAGCATAGCCTTTCATTTCAATGGAATCGAAAGAAGGCGTGCCCGGAGGAATCATGCCATAGTTGCCGGGAGTACCAATATTGTTGCGCAAATACTTAATCATCTTATTCCTGTCGATACCGTAGTTGATGGCTTGCCGAACAGCTTTGAAACGCACAGGACTTGAATGGAACAAAGGCGAAAGAGAATCGACCATGAATCCAAGATATTCTGTATTCAAATAAGGACGGGTTATGATATTGAACTTATCGCTATACTTAGGGTTAAGATGCCCGCTGCGGGTAAGGAGTTCATCCTTATAACTGGGGTCAACACTATTCATAAAATCAAGATTGCCCTTGAGGAATTCAAGAAAAGCAGACTGCCTGTCGGCATTGAAAGTAATATTTATCGCATCAAGATAAGGCAGGCGAAGGTGCTTATCATCTGTTTCGAAATAATGTTCATTCTTAAGAAGAACCAGCTTTATTCCTTCTTTCCACATTTTAAAGCAGAAAGGACCAGTACCAACGGGATGCTTGCGAAACTCCTTACCATAATGCTCAACCACTTCTTTAGGAACTACCGAACAATACTGCATGCTAAGCAAACCGATAAAAGGAGGGAAAGGATTCTTGAGCCTGATAAGCAACGTAGAATCATTTACAGCCTTAAAGCTGAAGGAGGAATCGCTTTTTGCATCAGCAACATTATTGAACACCCATGCACCGGGAGAAGCAACTTTAGGATCAATGATCCTGTTGAAGGAGTACACAAAATCGGCAGCAACTACCCTCCTGCCCTTTCCATTAGGGAATAGGTCATCATCATGAAAACAAACATCATTGTGAAGGTGAAAGGTATATAGTTTGCCATTGTTTGAAATAGTCCACGACTTAGCAATGCAGGGAATTACAGAGAGATCATCATCCAATTGAACAAGCCCGTTAAATATCTGATTATCCACCCAGATACATGCCTGATCCTTGGCATAAGCGGGATCGAGAGAAGTAATACCGGCAGATTCGTTATAACGGAATACGGTTTTATGGCTATCCGAACTATGGTTACTGCATGACACAAACTGCATCAAAAGAGGGAAAAGTAATAATACAGCTATTTTATAGTATCGAAACATATTGCCAAAAATAAGATTATTACCGATACGGAACAGATTGCAAAAGATATTATTTTATATGTTCTTATCGGCATAACTCGTTCTAATCACTTTCTGCAAAACTGATAAGAACGAGTAATTTTGGAATTGTTTTTTTAGTAGGCAGGAGTAGCGGTAGTCAATAAAACAGTTTATACATCAGTTTTATCAATACCTGCCTGTTTAAGAATAGCGAAGAAAGTACCCTTAGGCATATCCTTGCTGCCATGCATAGGCACTATAACTGTTTTGTTGGTTTTAGAATTATAATATAACTGGTGGCTGCCTTTAGAGCGTTTAAAAATAAAACCGTTAATCAAAAGAACACGAATAAGGTTTTTAGCAGAAGAGTCCATGCAGTAGCAAGGTTAAGAGAATATTCAAGCGTATCACTGTCGTCAGGAATATCTTCGCCCCTGGGTTTTAGTTCTTCAATATAAAGTTGCACTGCTTCTTTCGCCATATTAATGGCATCATCCACAGATGCGCCATAAGTAACACATCCCGGTAATGCAGGAACTGTAACTGTGTAAGCCCCCTTTGATTCTTTGTGCAGTAATATTTTATATGTAAGTTCCATAAAATAATTGTTTATACAAAATTACTAAAATTTATTTAAATTGATATTTAAGCGTGCAACGGTTTACAGTTCGTTATACTTTTACAACTTCTTTATTAATAAAATTATTTCCATAAATAGTGATTCCAAGCTATAATATCGCCTTCAAAAACTTCTTTAAATGCCATTTCATCCCAACTTTTGTAACCATAATCAGACGGCGTTACATCATTTGATGAATTATCGTATTCTTCTCCATCATAATAGCCAATTGAGTTCTCAAAACTATTGTGCATTTCCTCAATTTTATCTGAATATCTTAAATTTATAAACTTAAGTATTCTATCAAATTTAACTTCTCTGCCATCTGAAAATTTATCTCCCTTTTCATAATATTCGGGGTAAATATATGAACCAATTAAAATATGTTGCTCGCTTTTATCTAGTTGAGATTGTTTTTCAAATCTGTACAATGTAATAAATGTAACTTTTTCATCTTCTGTCTCAAATACCGACACTATCCTTATTGAATTTATTAAAATAAAAAATTTGTGTAATTTTTTTGAAAGGCAATAGTTGCTTTTTATTCTCGATTCTTAATCTATCCAAAGGCTTTTGTAATTCAAAAAAATATTCTTTTACAATAAGGTTATCTTTATCACATATTTTACCATCTAACAGTTTTTCTTCTTTTTTATAAAAATCTATCCTTAATGTAGAGCCAATCAATAGTTCTAATTCAAAAACTTCTATACCTGTGTTTTGATAGAGTTAGGTGATAAAAATATTGATTTTTTACTATCAAATTCGATAATAACAAGCTGTTTCTTACTGTAAATTCTTGTTAAAATATTCTTTATAGGTACATGTCTCGACTCAAAAAATACTCATAACAATTTTTATGAAATGTTATCTATTATCTACTAAAGCTTTTGTTCATTTATTTATTAAATTAATTAAACCAACATTGCATTAATAAGTTGGAAATTTCACCTATTTCTTGTAAATAATGCATCAAGCGGGCTTTAACTGGCAATATTCCTTTAAAACATCGGCCTACTTCTTAATTTTTAGTTTCATTTCTTTTACAAATTCCTTTTTTAATAAATCAATATTCAACATAGCTTTAATTTTTAAGTTTAACAATTAATTATTTAAATTTAGAAAACATAATCACCGTTTGCAGTGCTATGTGGTAAATCACCACCAATTGATCTTGAAAGTATTCTCAGTGTTAAATAGCCGTGTAATTTCTTACATTGTTCAATATTTATTTCTAAATCGGGAAATTGTATTTTTAATGATTGTTTCAAGTCTAAATCAGTGAATTTATTATTGCTTTCATCAGGTTTTATTATTTCTAATTCCATTCTTGTAGCTGCCCTTATGAAAATCTGCCCAGCTGTATTTTTATCAACTTTGTTATTTAGTAATATTAAAACTTCTTCCGCTCCTTTATCAATCTCTATTTTACCTTTTGGAAAGGTACGTTTAAATAACTCATCAAGCGCAGGATTGCCAGAATTCAAACTAAATTTTGTATTACTTTCTTTTTCTTCTAAAACCACTAAATAATCCCATAATAAATATATTTATTGTTCCTTATAAAAATTTATTTCTAACATTCTTCATCATTTTAATACCTTCAATTTCTTTTTTCGCAATCGGGTGTTCTTCATACTTTAAAGATTCCGAATACATCTTCTCTGATTCATCAAAATTTCTCATATCAAAATAAACATAACCAAGCCCTCTTAATGATCTTGCCTTTTGTTTATTAGAATTATAAATTCTCGAATCAAAAGCTTTTTTATAACTTTCAATAGCTTTACTGTTATAAATGTTGTTTTTAGTTGTTGTTGCAATTACATTATAAGTAAACCCCATTTCGTTTAAAATTATTGGATTATCAGGCTCTAATATTAATCCATCTTCTAAATAGGAAATAGCATCATTGTACTGATTTTTTTCTACTAAAATCATAGCAATTAAATAACAACATTTAGGATAAGTATTACTAATCCAAAAGAAATCATTTTGAGGTTTAAATATTTCAACATACTTCGTAAATTCATCCTTATTCCAAAATTTAAAATATACTTTTCCATCTTCTTCAAATGAATTTAGATAATTTTCAGGAATATGTAAATAAATATTTTTAAGTTGGGATAATAAATTATCCAAAGAAACACTTTTGTTTTGAAATTTATCTTCTATTTCAAAAATTTGTTTTCCTCCATTTTCCTCAATTTCGGTATAATTTTTTTTAATCATTAATTTATTTTCCCTACCCTTTTAAAGGATTTTCGGCTTACTCCTTATTATTTAATAGCAAATGTAATATTTTTTAACAAAATAATTTTTTTTTATTTGTGAATTAAAAAACAAATAGTATCTTCGTAACCAATTTAATTCTAAAATTCATAATTTTTAAATTAAAAAAATGGCGAAAAAGAAAGCAACTAAGAAAAAAAGCCTCCCGATTAAAGTGGTTATACGCAAAGTAATTGCCGTGCGTAAAATAAGCAACACCATTAACGATTATATAAACAATGTGAAGAGCTATTATAAATCAATGGGCAGCTCCACATGGTTTCCGGCAGGCACATTTACTATTCCGCTCACTACTTTCAATACTCATATAGGCGCCCTCGATACTGCGGAATCATCATTTACAGCCAACCCGCCCACTGTTACCAAAGAATTCAGGAACGATGCAAAAAAACTGGTTGAAAGCGATGTTACCAGCTACCTGGCTGATGTGCAAAAAGTGGCTAATAATAACCCTG
The DNA here is from genome assembly GCA_963831005.1 of uncultured Bacteroidota bacterium. Lineage (GTDB taxonomy): Bacteria > Bacteroidota > Bacteroidia > Bacteroidales > CG2-30-32-10 > CAWHOW01. The sequence goes on along the minus strand of CAWHOW010000046.1, from coordinate 100,025 downwards.
TAAATGCGGCTACTATTATTAAAAGCGCCGATTTTGATATTAAAGGTTCAACGGGCAGGGAAAAGCAAATTGGCCCTGAAAATACCGATACATCAGGCACTATTATAATTTCGGCTCCCGAAGCCGGTTATCATGAATGGGGACAAAGCGCCGACGGCGTTAACTGGGGACTGGTATTGCTAAGGGGTACTTCGAATGATAAGAAAACCGTAACAGGTTTAACATCGGGTTCAAAATGGATCTTCCGCAGCGCACCCATATTGAAGAGCAAAACAGGCGAAGAAGGCCCGTGGACAGTATATCCTATTTTTACAGTTACCTAGAATATCCTTATTTTTAGTTTTTTTAATAAAAAATACCATAAAAACCTGCCTGAAACGGCGGGTTTTTTTATTTTAAAGAGGAAACTTATCAAGAAAGATGTATCTCTTGTTAAGTGAACAACCATTCTTGTTAAGTGAACAACTATTCTTGTTAAGTGAACAACCATTCTTAACAAGTTAACAACTATTCTTGTTAAGATAACAACCATTCTTGTCAAGATAACAACCATTCTTGTTAAGTGAACAACTATTCTTGTTAAGTGAACAACCATTCTTGTTAAGTGAACAACTATTCTTGTTAAGTGAACAACCATTCTTAACAAGTTAACAACTATTCTTGTTAAGATAACAACCATTCTTGTTAAGATAACAACCATTCTTGTTAAACTATCACGTTAGTTTGTTAAACTATCACATATTCTTGTTATACTCAAGGAAAACAGGCAGGCAGTTATCAGTGTTCCTATTAAAGAACAAAAATCAGTAGGCAGTTGGCAGGAGCAGTGGCAGTGTTTTATTGTCATTTGCTGCTTCGCAGTGTCATTAATTGTCATTAAGTCATTTATTATGTGAGGCAGTTACAGCAGCAGTAGGCAGGAAATTAATTCAGATTAGAACTATGAATGAATTCGGATTAAAAAAATTTGCGACACTGCGACTATGCGTGAAAATGAATAAGTAATCAGAGAACGTAACGGCAAATGGAATAAATCAGCGTAAATCAGCATTTTCAGTATCATCCACGTTCCTATTAAAGAACAAAAATCAGTAGGCAGTTGGCAGGAGCAGTGGCAGTCAGATATTCTGAAGATTGAGACTTGCGACTGGAATATATCAGTGCATAATCAGTAAAATCAGTGTAATCAGTGTTCCATTTAAGGAACAATCGAACATTTGAACAAACGAACAACCGAACTACAAACTACGAACCCCTAACTAATAAAACTATTCGAAAACCACTGGATTTTTCACCTTGGTTTTAAGTAGCGCCAGGTCGATAACCTCGCTCATTTCCTTGATATAATGAAATGTGAGGCCTTCAAGGTAAACGGGTTTAATATCCTCAATATCCCTCCTGTTATCAGCAGAGAGAATAATGTTCTTAATATTTACGCGCTTTGCAGCAAGCATTTTTTCGCGGATGCCGCCAACAGGTGTAACTCTTCCACGCAACGTAATTTCGCCGGTCATGGCAACATCATTACGAATCTTCCGTTGAGTAAATGCAGAAGCAAGCGACGCAAACATGGTGATACCCGCTGAAGGGCCATCTTTAGGAGTAGCGCCTTCGGGAACATGAATATGCACATTCCATTTTTCAAAAATAGTATCATTTATGCCAAGCAACTTTGAATGGGCTTTTAAATACTCATAAGCCAGCGAAGCGGATTCTTTCATTACATCGCCAAGGTTACCGGTAAGTGTAAGATTACCCTTACCCCTGCTGATGCTGGTTTCAACAAACATCACTTCGCCGCCAACAGCAGTCCATGCCAAGCCGGTAGCTATTCCGGCAATATCGCCAACCGTGGTACGATCTTTCTGGAAATAAGGAATACCAAGTATTTTAAGCAGGTCATCTTTAGAAATTACCTTATCATACTTCTCTTCCATTGCAATGAACCTGGCTTTATGACGAATCACTTTAGCAATGTTCTTTTCAAGTGTCCTTACGCCCGATTCGCGGGTATAATCGTCAATAATATTCTCAAGTATTTTCTTAACAAAAGTCAGTTGGTTTTTATCAACACCATGCTCCTTCAACTGTTTCGGAATAAGATGCCTTTTAGCTATTTCAAGCTTTTCCTCCATTATATACCCGCTGATTTCAATTACTTCCATCCTGTCGCGCAAAGCAGGATGAACAGTACTTAAATTATTAGCAGTTGCAATGAACATTACATGCGAAAGGTCGTAATCAACTTCGAGGAAATTATCGTAAAAAGTATTATTCTGTTCGGGGTCCAGCACTTCAAGCAAAGCTGCCGAAGGATCGCCGCTAACAGTATTACCGCTTACTTTATCAACTTCATCAAGAACAAAAACTGGATTAGATGATTTTGCTTTTTTAATATTCTGAATGATACGACCGGGCATAGCGCCAATATAGGTTTTGCGATGACCACGAATTTCGGCTTCATCTCTCAAACCGCCGAGCGACATACGCACATAGTTCCGGCCAAGAGCCCTTGCAATAGACTTACCAAGAGAGGTTTTACCAACTCCCGGAGGGCCAACAAGACAAAGAATAGGCGATTTCATATCACCTTTTAATTTCAATACTGCAAGATGTTCTATTATTCTTTCTTTAACTTTATCAAGCCCGTAATGATCTTCATCCAATGTTTTCTGCGCCCTGTTCAGGTTGAAATTATCTTTGGTTTTTTCATCCCAGGGAAGTTCAACCATCACTTCAATATAATTCATCTGGATGGAATACTCGGCTGCTGCCGGATTCATGCGTTGCAGTTTGTTAAGTTCCCTTTCGAAAACCTCTGCAATTTCAGCTTTCCATTTTTTATTCTTGGCTTTTCCCTTCAGTGCATTTATCTGCTGCTCGTTCGGATTACCGCCTAACTCATCCTGTATGGTCTTTAACTGCTGGTTAAGCAAATAATCGCGCTGCTGCTTATCAAGATCAACCTTTACTTTTGATTGTATCTGGTTCTTGAGTTCAAGCATCTGTATCTCTTTAGTAAGATAAACCAGCACCTGGTTAGCTCTTTCAATCAGATCAACAATTTCAAGCAACTTTTGTTTTTCAGCAACATCAATATTGAGGTTAGAAGAAACAAAATTTATCAGGAAGGTAGTGCTTTCAATATTCTTTATAGCGAAGCCAGCTTCCGAAGGAATATTGGGTGATAACTTTATGATCTGAATAGCGAGGTCGCGCAGGGAAGAAATAAGTGCATCAAAATTCTTGTCGTTCTTGGGTAACTTAGCATTATCATAAGGAAGAACAGTTGACTTAAAATAAGGCTCTGTTTGTATGCACTCGCCCATGCGGAAAGGTTTCTTGCCTTGTATAATTACGGTAGAACTGCCATCGGGCATCTGCAACACTTTAAATATCCTGGCAATGGTACCAACAACGTTCAGGTCAGTAAATGCAGGGTCTTCAACAGAAACATCCTTTTGAGAAACAACACCAATTACCTTATCACCTTTATAAGCTTCTTTTACAAGATTGATGGATTTATCCCTGCTAACAGTAATTGGGATTACAACGCCGGGAAAAAGAACGGTATTACGTAACGGAAGAATTGACAATATATCAGGCAATGCCTCGGCATTCATCTGCTCCTCGTCTTCCGGGGAAAGAAGAGGGATGAATTCGGTATCTTCTTCAAGAATACCGGGTATATCATATTTCTTTAAATCATATAAAAAATCCTTCATTATAAAACTCCTTTTATGTCAAACTGTCATGTTTATTGTTATCTCAGTACAGGGCCTACCTTAGTCAAGGATTATGCCAATTATAAATAACGATACTCATTCGTCATTTTGAAAATGCGCCTTAAGATATTTTTATCTTTTTCGTCAAAAGGAATATTTCTGCGCTCATGAACTCTTTCAGCAATCTCCATGGCCTTGCTGATATCAAATGTTTGAAAACCGGCAGAAGAACTGCCCCATGAGAACGATGCAATAAAGTTTCTCTGGAAACCATGACCATATACATTAGCGCTTACGCCTACTATAGTGCCCGTATTGAACATGGTATTAATGCCACATTTGCTATGATCGCCCATAATAAGTCCGCAGAATTGTAATCCTGTTCCCACAAATCTTTTCTCAGGATAATTCCATAACTTAACTTCAGCATAATTATTCTTTAGGTTAGAATTATTGCTGTCGGCGCCTATATTGCACCACTCACCAATAACTGAATTCCCAAGAAAACCATCATGCGCCTTACTGGAATATCCAAATATTACGCAATTATTAAGTTCACCTCCAACTTTTGAATGGGGACCAACCGTGGTAGGTCCGTATATTTTAGCTCCCATTTTAACTATAGAATGTTCACACAATGCAAAAGGCCCCCGGATAACTGAACCTTCCATTATTTCAGCATTTGCGCCTATATAGATAGGGCCATCAGTGGCATTCAGCACAGCACATTCCAGCTTTGCACCTTTTTCAATAAATATATGTTCTGGATTTATAAGAGTATTGGTTTCGCTGGCTTTTATTGATTTTCTTCCTTTTGTTAATAGGTTATAATCTTCAACAATAGCATCACCGTTCTTTTGAAATATATCCCAAAGATGTTCAATTTTCAAATGCAGAGTGGTAGTTTCTACATCTTCAATATTCTCGGCATTTTCAAGATCATCTATATCGGCTTCATTCAAATGAATTGCAATAAGGTAATCTTCATGCACCAAAGCCTGGTTAGGTTTCAGTTTTATTATTTGACTTACCAGTTTTTCATTCGGACAAATAGAACCATTGATAAGGATATTCTGTTTCCCCTTGATAATTGGGTGTTTTAGACTTAAATAATCTTCCGTTAAAGATGAAGTCTTTACACCGAGGTATGCTTCCCATTTCTCACGTATGGTAAGTATCCCTATTCTGATATCGGATACTGGTCGTGTAAAGGTTAGTGGCAGCAGGTTATCGCGGCCGGGATTGTCGAAAAGTATGTAATTCATTTTTAAAATATTTTGATATATGATACCTTCATACGAAAAAAATCCCCCGAAAGATTCGGGGGATTTAAAATAAATTCGGAAGTGCTGTTATTCTTGAGTTTCCTTAGGTTCTTCTTTGGTATCTTTACCCAAATGCTTTTTATAGCGATTCCTGAATTTATCAACACGGCCTGCCGTATCAACCAATTTCATTTTACCTGTATAAAAAGGATGAGATGTATGAGATATTTCAAGCTTAATAACGGGATATTCCTTACCGTCTTCCATTATAATGGTATCTTTTGTTTGTGCTGTGGAATGAGTAATAAAAGTATACTCGTTCGACATATCTTTAAATACAACTAACCTGTATTCTTTAGGGTGAATTTCTGTTCTCATTTCTTATTTTCTTTAATTTCGGAGTGCAAAGGTAAAAGTATTATTTAAAAAATCAAATATTTTTTTGAAATTTAAGCTGAGTTTGATATAAACCTCTTAGGTAATTAGCGCCTTATTGCTCTATTAAAGCCAATTTAAACCTACTCATAGTGGGGAAATGTTTCTTAAATCCAGTAAAAACTTCATTGTATCCACCCCGTCGGCATAATCCCATAGTTCTGGCTGCTGACTTTTGCCAAAGGATACGGTAAAATCAGTAAGCTTCTCTCCTGCCACAAGGCATTGTATCTTATCCCTTTTAACTGAAATGTTGTTCAGCACTTCTGCAGTATCTTTATAATACTCATAAAACAAGACTGAAATAGGCGAGGCAAGGGCTATATCCTCTTTTAGCAGGCAGAAACCGGTATCAAGATGGGCAACACGGTCAATAAGGAAAATGGATTTATTGTATTCGTAATTATTCATGTACTTGTTATGCATGGAAAGCCTGTCCTTATATATATTAAAGGTTTCCAGCAATGCAGTGAAATTATAAGCGGCAGGCACATAAAGCTTGGTAACATTGCGGCAACCTAGCCCGAAATAAAGGAAAACATCGCTTGCCAGCAGTTCAAGGTCTTCCCTGCTTTCATTTCCGCTAAGAAGAGCAATGCTGTTTCTGTTCTTACGGATAATATGCGGATATTTCCCGAAATAATACTCAAAATAACGTGACGAATTATCGGAGCCTGTGGCGATAACTGCATCGAAACCCTTGAGCATTTCTTCTGTCAATATGATAGCATTCTCAATGGAAGGGTCAATATTTAATTAGTTCGGCTCTTAATGGCAGGAAGCAGGAACTTATCCTGCGATGAAAGTTTCCCGATAAATGTGTTGCCCGAAATAAGCACACATAGAAAATCGTGAAAACCAACAAGGGGAATATTCCCTGCCATGATAACCGCCACTTTTGCAGGTTTTACTTTCATTCAACTTCAGGTTATATGGCTCGAGCCATTGGCTAAGCTTATCTTTTTCCAACAATTCTGAAATTGACTTTATGGCAAAAAGGATATGTGCCTCAGTAAACCAGGGATTATGTTGTTTGCTTTGTTCAATAGCTTGCTCAAATGCAGTGGGAAAGCCATCTTTAAGATAAGCAGAAAGTTTAGATCCAAGCTTATCAAATAAACTTATCCTGTTGTTGTAATCCATATTAATAAGTAAAAATGGAACGCAGATGACACAGATGATTATGATTCCCACTGATTTTATCAGTATTTATCATAAGAAATCAGCGTTATCAGTGTTCTATTAGGTTATCATTATTAATTCTTCACAAAAATACTTAATTGCCTTTGACATTTGACACAATAAAATTTTAATTTTGCCATTATAGTTCTTCTGAAAACAGATACGTCATTGCGAGCGAAGCGAAGCAATCTCTTATTGGCAATTAGATTGCTTCGGGCAAAAAGCCCTCGCAATGACGGAAATAATGATTTTCCAAAGAAGCCTATTATAGTTCGAAAACCCTAAACCTAAATGAAAAAGTTATCATTTATAGTTTTCCTAATTTTCCAATACGTTTTCAGTTTTTCGCAGGAGCTGTCATACCTTCAGAAAGCTGAAGATTCGTTAAAGAAACTGGGGAAGATCATTATTAAAAGCGATACAGATTTCATTAAATACAATGCTAACGAAAAATTTCAATTACTGCTTGAAACAGCATTGATGTCGTCGGATAAGACCTTCGATTATCCTTTCGATTCATTGAAAACAATTGCCCGCCTAACTTCTGACGATAAAAAATTCCGGCTATTGGTATGGAACCTTAGAAAAAGTGATGGCACTTATGATTATTTCGGGTTTGTGCAGACTTGGAGCGATAAAGAGAATAAATATATTTTATTCCCGCTTAAAGACAGCAGGGATAAGATTAAGAAGCCCGAAGACCAGTTGCTAGACAACAATAATTGGTACGGCGCTCAATACTATAAAATCATTTATAACAAATACGGTCGTAAGAAATATTACACTTTGCTGGGTTGGGACGGGAATGACAATATTACTCAAAAAAAGATAATAGATGTGCTTACTTTCAATTCTAAGGATAAGCCCATATTTGGCGCTGATATATTTAAATACGACAAGAAACGCAGTAAACGAGTTATTTTCGAATATTCTAAGACTGTCAGCATGTCGCTGAAATACGATAAGCAGAATATGCTGAACAACAAAAAGAAAAAGATGATGATAATTTTCGACAGGCTATCACCGCTTGATCCAAACCTTGAAGGACAGTATCAGTTTTATTATCCTGAAACAAACATTTTTGATGCTTTCATTTTCAAATCAGGGAAATGGAATTTTGTAAAAGATATTGATGCAAGGAACCCCAAAGAATCAAAAGAGGAGAAAAACCACAGGCTTGAAATCATCCAGGAGCAAAAAGACCATCAGAGAAATCAGTAATATCAACATAATTCTCAGTCAATAATTGATTAAGATACACTTGTTTCCTCTTATTTCAAAAAAATATTATCTTAGATTCTGTTCCAATTGAAAAATAATTTGCAATTTTGACCGTCATTTGAAAAATCAATTTATTAACCATAAAAATCAATACCTAACATGAAAAAAGTTCATAATTTTAATGCAGGACCTTCAATTCTTCCTAGAATTGCCATTGAAAACACAGCAAAAGCAGTCCTCGACCTGAATGGGATTGGCATGTCAATTCTTGAAATATCACATCGCAGTAAGGATTTCCAGGCTGTAATTGATGAAGCAGTTGCTTTATTTAAAGAACAATTAAATATCCCAGAAGGTTATCATGTATTATTCCTTGGAGGCGGTGCCAGCATGCAGTTCTGCATGATTCCTTATAACTTTCTTGAAAAGAAAGCTGCTTACCTTGAAACAGGTGTTTGGGCTAAGAAGGCAATAAAAGAAGCAAAATTATTTGGCGAAGTACAGATACTGGCTTCTTCAGCAGATAAGAATTTCTCATACATTCCTAAGGGATGGGAAATTCCAAAAGATGTAGATTATATGCACATCACAACTAATAATACTATTTACGGTTCGGAAATAAGAACTGATTTCGACAGTCCTGTTCCATTAATTGCTGATATGTCATCGGATATTTTCTCACGCCCTGTTAATGTAAAAAAATATGCAATGATCTATGGTGGAGCACAGAAAAACCTTGGACCTGCAGGAGCTACATTTGTTGTTGTTCGTGAAGATGTACTTGGAAAAGTAACCCGCAAGATCCCTTCAATGCTTGACTATAAAACTCATATTGCTGAAGGTTCGATGTACAACACTCCTCCTTGCCTTCCTATATATACAATTATGGAAACACTGAGATGGCTGAAATCTATAGGGGGCGTTAAGGTGATGGAAGAAATGAACAAGAAAAAAGCTAAACTGCTTTATGATGCAATGGATAACAGCAAAATATTCGTTGGTACTGTTGCTAAAGAAGACCGTTCATTAATGAACATCTGTTTTGTTATGAAACCTGAGTTTGCAGCTCTTGAAGAAGAATTCATGAATTTTGCCAAAGCTAATGGTATGATAGGAATCAAAGGCCATCGTTCAGTTGGCGGTTTCAGGGCTTCTACTTATAATGCTCTCCCGATTGAAAGCGTTCAAGCACTTGTTGACTGCATGAAGGAATTTGAGAAAAGTAAGGCATAATATTAACACGATTCTAAAACACAAACAAACATGACTAAAGTTTTAATAGCGACCGAAAAACCATTTGCTGCTGCTGCAGTGAATGGCATTAAGAAAATATTTGACGGAGCAGGTTTTGAAACTGTTCTCCTTGAAAAATACACTGATCCTAATGACTTTGTAAAGGCTGTTGCCGATGTGGATGCAGTTATCATCAGAAGCGATAAAGCAAATAAAGCGGTAATTGAAGCAGGCAAAAACCTCAAGATCATAGTTCGTGCAGGTGCAGGATATGACAACATTGATCTTGCCGCTGCTACTGAAAACGGTATCGTTGCAATGAACACTCCCGGTCAGAATTCAAATGCAGTTGCCGAACTGGCAGCAGGCATGATGATATTCATGGCTCGTGCACAATTTAAAGGCGGAGCGGGTAGTGAACTAAAAGGAAAGAAATTAGGACTTCATGCTTATGGAGCTGTTCCACGCATGTTGGCGGGCATAGCCAAAGGTTTTGGCATGGAAGTGTATGCATACGATCCTTTTATTCCTGCTGATGCCATTACTAAAGATGGAGTAAAGGTTGTAAAAGACCTGGAAGAATTATATTCAACCAGTCAGTATGTTTCATTGCATATTCCAGCAAATGAAAAAACAAAGAAATCTATTAACTATACCCTGTTGTCGAAGATGCCTAAAGGTGGTACACTTATTAACACAGCCAGAAAAGAAGTGATCAATGAAGATGATATGAAGAAAATATTAGAAGAAAGACAAGACTTCAAATACATTTCTGATATTGCTCCTGATTGTCATGCAGACTTACTGAAATATGAGAACAGGTATTACAGCACTCCTAAAAAACAAGGAGCTGAAACATCGGAAGCCAATATTAATGCTGGCCTTGCTGCTGCCAACCAGATTGTAAACTTTCTTACTAAAGGAGATAAAACATTTCAAGTTAACAAATAACATTTCGGACAATGAAAGAAATAATTGCTGATAAAAACCTTATTGCATACTGCGGTTTATATTGCGGCGCTTGCAAAAAATATTTAAAGGGAACATGTCCCGGCTGCAAAGAAAATGTAAAAGCCACATGGTGTAAAGTACGTTCCTGCTGCATTGAAAATATATATTTAAGCTGTGCTGATTGCACTACGTTTTCCAGCGCTAAGGATTGCAAGAAATTCAACAATATATTTTCAAAATTCTTTGCTTTAATATTTAAATCCGACCGCAATGCCTGCATAAACCACATAAAAGATAACGGATATAATTCTTATGCTGTATTTATGGCAAGTAATAAGTTGCAATCAATAAAAAAACAATAAGATTTTTAGACCTATAGATTAAAAGAAAAATTGGATTTAAGTAAAATAGGGAAGAGTGAATTAGGGAAATAGGAAAGAGTAAAATAGGAAAGAGCAAAATAGTGAAATAGGAAAGAGTGAATTAGGAATTTTATCTGTTTCACTTTTTCTTTAATAATAAGTGATGTTGCGCAAGCAAAAAATAATTATTAAATATAGTAGAAAGTCAGTGCCGAATTTACAGTTAAAGAGAAACTTGTCGAAGTTACAGGTCGCCCCGCTGGGACTAAACAGTACAAACTCCGGAGGAGTTAACTGTTTATAGAATTAATTACAAATGCGCCATTAGCTCCATAGGAGCGTCCTGAATTTAGTCGGACAACATTGAAATATTATTAAAAATGCGTAACATAAGATAATAATTAGAAAGAACATTTAGAAAGGAAACAAATGAGGAAATTAAAATTAGGGTTATTAGTTGTTCTGCTATTCACTGCAATATCCTTTTCATTCGGATGGGGTGCGGTTGGGCATAAGATAGTTGCCGATGTTGCCAAAAGTTATGTTGGAAAAGATATACAGGATTCCGTAAATAAATATCTTGGCGATATGACATGGGAATCAGCTTCCACATGGATGGATGAGATGCGCAGTAATCACCAGTATGATTATATGAAAGAATGGCATTACCTGGATTTGGAGAAAGATGATAAATACGACGATACTATTGCCAAAGGAAATAACGTTATTGCGCAGATGAAGAAAGCTATCAATAACCTGATGAACAGAAAGAATCTTTCCAAAGATGACATTCATTTTAACCTTTTAGTTTTGTTTCATCTTATGGGCGATTTCCATCAACCGCTGCATGTTGGTTATGGCATTGATAAAGGCGGAAACACTATTAAGGTTACTTTCAATGGAAAAGCTACAAACCTGCATCATATATGGGATAGCGATATCATTGAATACAAAAACATCTCCTATGATGTTATTGAAAGCCTGTTATCTAAAGAAACCAAACAGCAATTAAAAGATATTACTGATGGCGATATCATCAGTTGGTTCAACCAAACGCGCAAATATCTTGATACAGTTTACAGCTACACTGATACCATTAGCGAAGATTATATCAATAAATGTTATCCAATAATCGAGAACCAGCTTTTATATGCAGGAGTACGATTAGGTTTTGAACTGAATAATATTTTCAAAAAATAATAATTGATTATGATATTTACAAAGAAAATCAATTTGTTCGCCCCAAAGCCCTAAAGGATTCACAATTGATTTTCAATACACCCTTCAGGGACGGGGCAATGTTGAAAATCGCTACTCTTTAATGTATCGTATATGAAATTCCTGAATCTTTAACAACTATAATACATAGGACCATGTCAAGAATAAAACCTTTTAAAGGCTTAAGACCGCCTAAAGAATTAGTAAAAGAAGTCGCTTCACGTCCTTATGATGTGCTGAACTCGGAAGAAGCAAGAATTGAAGCAGGCGAGAAATCATTGCTTCATATTACCAAACCTGAAATTGATTTCCCTTCGGGAACCGATGAACATTCGAAAGAAGTGTATGATAAAGCTGTTGAGAATTTCAAGAAATGGCAGCAAAAGGGATGGCTTGTTCCTGAAAAGAAAGAGATATATTATGTGTATGCACAAACCATGGATGGACGCACGCAATATGGTTTAACCGTTTGCGCCAATGTTGACGATTACATGAACGGCATTATTAAAAAGCATGAGCTTACACGCAAGGATAAAGAAGAAGACCGCATGATGCATGTACGTATCAACAATGCAAATGTTGAACCTGTGTTCTTCTCCTACCCTGCCGTTAAAGAGATTGACGATATTGTGATTAACGCCATTAAGAATCCTCCTGTGTATGATTTTGTAGCCGACGATGGTTTCGGTCATCATTTCTGGTTGATAGATGATGATGCAACCGTTAAAAAGATAACTGAACTCTTTGCCACTAAAGTACCTTATTTATATGTTGCCGATGGTCATCACCGCACAGCTGCTGCTGCTTTAGTTGGTAATGAAAAGAAACAGAAGAACCCACATCATACCGGCAACGAAGAGTATAACTTTTTCCTTGCTGTTATTTTCCCCGATAACCAGCTTAAGATTATTGATTACAACCGCGTGGTGAAAGACCTTAATGGGCTTACTTCAGCACAGCTTATTGAAAAACTAAAACAGTATTTTGATGTTGAAGATAAAGGAACTTCTATCTTTAAGCCATCAAAGCTGCATGAATTCAGCATGTATATGGATGGTAAATGGTATTCGCTGAATGCAAAGACCGGAACATATAACGACATGGACCCAATTGGTGTGCTCGATGTAACTATACTTTCCAGTCTTGTTTTTGATAAGATACTTGGCATTACCGACCTGAGAACTTCCAAAAGAATTGATTTCATTGGTGGCATACGCGGACTTGGCGAATTGAAGAAAAGAGTTGACAGCGGCGAAATGAAAGCTGCTTTTGCCCTTTATCCTGTTTCCATGAAACAACTGATAAACATTGCCGACACAGGTAACATTATGCCTCCTAAAACTACTTGGTTTGAACCGAAACTACGTAGTGGACTTGTAGTACATTTGTTGGATTAGTACTTAGTAGTTAGTGTGGAGTAGGTGTCATTCATAGTCATTTGTCACTTAAATCTTCATTGAATGTTCGTTTATTCGATTGTTGTTTGTTTCGAATTTTTGATAAACCCGGAGAACACAAAGGAGATACAGAGCCTGACTGCAAGGTAGGGTTCATGGAAATTTCGTACTACCTTCTTATTTATAGCCTATTTTCCATATCCGCGAACTTGAAGTTCGCAAAATGCCATGGAAAATGCCACAACACGATTAAGTAGTGTCACAACACGATTAATTGTTGCCACAACAATCTCAATTGTTGTAACAAACCTTTCAATGGTTGCAATAACCTGTTTAACGGATGCCACAATAGTCTCAATTGTTGCCGCAACCGGTTCAACTGAAACAATAACTTGTTTAATGGTTATCACAACAAGTTTAATGGATGCTACAACAAGTTTAATTGTTGCTGCAACCGGTTTAACGGAAACCACAACCTGTTTAACTGTTGTGATTCCTTTTAACAGTGTTGTGACTCCACTTGATATTGTTGTGGCATAAATTGATGTTGTTGTGACAAAGTTAAATCCCGTTGTGCTACTGGTTGATACTTTCATGCTAACAGGCAAGACATTTATGGCAATACGATTTGTTTTTGTGGCAATACTTAATGATTATGTGCCGCCGAGGCTGGCTGTTGTGGCATTGGTTAAAACAGTTGTGCTGCCATTTAATGCTGTTGTTATGTTATTGTTTATTGTTTTCACTCCAATAAAAGGTTTAAATGGAGATATGAATATTGGTTTACCAATGAAACCACCATTTATAATTAATATCAGATCAAAAACCCTAAAGTCCAGCTTATTTTTCTTTTACCGCTTTAATGATGGTAAGAGGGGGAAACGTATCAAAGTAGTAGGTTCCTATTTTTTCGGTGGTCATTCCTAACTTTTGAAACTCGTTCTTATATTCCTTAGTGCCTTTAAAGTCGGAAATTATAGCAGTACCGTTAGGTTTCAATATTCTGTGAATCTCGGCGCAGGCTTTTTGCCTTTCCTGCCTGTTGTAAATATTGTGCAAACAAAGGTTGCTTAGTATAACATCGAAATAATTATCAGCGAAACCAGTGGCCAAAATATTTTCATTCCTTATTTCAATTTTATCCAAAACGCCTTCCATTACTGCATTAAGTTTGGCCCATTCGCTGTTATTTGATGAAAGGTCGTTCTTATTCCATATATCCGTACCGATGGATTTACCACCTTTCAGATGTTTTGCAGCGCCTATCATCAGCAGTCCGAGGCCTGTGCCCACATCAAGAACCATTTCATCGCCTTTCCAGTCAATGCAGTTCAATATCCTTTCCCTGTGCCTGAACTTGCCTACCTTAGCATACAGGAGCATCATCACGCCTTCCATAAAACATATAGTAGCTGTTATAAAACAAATAGAAAATGTATGAGTAACAACGCCACCAAAATGAAGCACAGGAAAATTGATAGCAAAAGCATAAAGAAGGACAGCGAATAGAAACAGGTTCCTTACTAGTTTAGGGGCATCAACGCCATAGTTAAGTTTTTTTGCTTTAGCCATAATTGATATGCAGTTAAATCAATTATTTTATCTTGTCTTCTGACTCACCCCTGCCCTCCCTATAAATCGGGACAGGCTCTCTCTGCAAGCAAAGAGGGGAACCTTCAAGTCCCTTCTCTACTGTTAGAGAAGGGATTTAGGGATGAGTAAAAAAGAAAATCATCTCTTAAATAATTGATATTATTAATTGTTAGAAATTAGTTATTGATTATGCTTCAAAGATAAAATTATATTTCCTATTCATCCGGAGGAATAATCACTTCCGTTTCTGCATTAGCTCCTGCCCCAGCTTCTTTGATTATGCCCATCTTCACATATATTGGATGGATAAGCATTTCAATTTTAGGAAGCTTGCGTGCAAACACAATAGCGCCAATGATACATGCCACGCCACCAACCAGCAGGGTGTAAGGCGCACCAATAAGGCTTGCCATAGTTCCCGCGAAATAGCTGCCAAAGGGAGCAGTGCCCATGAAAGCCATAGCATAAAGGCTCATCACCCTTCCCCGCTTGTCGTCGTCAACTATGGTTTGCAAGTGAGTATTACTTGATGCCATCTGCAAAGTAAAACCTATGCCCACTAACAGCATCAATGCCATTGAAAGCAAAAAGAAATGAGAAAAAGAAAAGGCTACGAGCCCGACACCAAATGTAGCAGCCGCGATGGCAATTATTTTGCTCATACCTAGCACATTCTTCCGCGATGCCATGTACATCGATCCTACTAAAGCGCCTACCCCAGCGGCTCCCATCAGGAAGCCATAAGTGTGAGGCCCGCCGTGAAGTATATTCTTTGCAAAGATTGGCATGAGTAAGGTGTAAGGCATACCCATAAAACTTATCAGAGCAAGCAGTACAATTACATATCTAAGTGGCATGAAACCGAATGTATATTTGAATCCTTCAATAAAACCTTTTAGAACATCAGTGCCTTGAGGTTTTGCTTTTCTTGGAGTGATCTTCATCATTAACAGGAAAACAATAACGAAAATATAGCTGATGGCATTTAAAAGAAAGCATGTTCCCTCCCCTGTTATAGCAATCAGGATTCCTGCAATTGAGGGACCAAGTATACGTGCACCGCTTACCATTGAAGAATTTAAAGCAATAGCATTGCCGAGGTCTTCCCTTTTATCAATCATATCTACCACCAGCGACTGCCGCGATGGCATATCGAAAGCATTGATTATACCGAGTGAAATGTTTAAAACAATGATCTCCCAAACCATTATTGAATTGTTCAAGACAAGGAATGCTAATACCAATGCTTGTATCATTGCAAGAACCTGTGTGAGTACAAGTATCTTATAGCGGTTAAACCTGTCAACAATTACACCGGCAAAAGGAGCCATAAGGAAAGTGGGAATCTGTCCTGCAAAACCAACTATGCCTAACAGGTATGCCGAGCCTGTCATCTTGTAAACCAGCCAGGGAGTAGCAATACGCTGCATCCACGTTCCTATGAGCGATATGCTTTGTCCGTAAAAGAAATAGCGATAATTCTTATACTTTAAGGAACGGAAGGTGGTTTTAATTCCTGCAATTACATTAGCAAAGTATTTATTCAATCCCTTTTCCATTCAATTGATCCCGTCCACGAAATACAAGCTTAACAGGTATAAAATGTGATCTGATTATTGTGCTTCTGTCAGTTCATGAAATACTTTCTTGCAATCACCTTCGAACAATCCGCCATGATAACAGATGATATTCGTGATGTCATAATTCAGGAACTTCCTTATTGATTCCTTAGCGAGAGGCCTGTCAATAGTGTAGTTTGGATTGATGAAGAACTTGCCGTTCTCATGTCCAATGGCATCGCCTGTTATCAATGATTTGGTTTCCTCAAAGTACACCGAAATATGACCGGGCAAATGACCGGGAGTATGAATTACCTTGGTTTTTTTACAGCCAGTCAAAAGGCCATCTTCAGTTAAAGTAACGTCAACAGTGGTTCTTTCAACATTTGAGAACATCTTCTGAAAGTTCAGGGCATTTGCTTTTTGTTCTTCCGGCAGCTTATCGAAGTTCTTCTTCGACAACTCAAGCCTTATGGATTCCTTTTTGCCGCTGATATAATCGGCTTCAATAGCCGAAGATAATATCTTAACATTTGGGAAAGCTTTCTTCAGCGCAGCAAGGGTGCCAATATGGTCAATATCATGGTGCGTGATCACGATCTTTGTCAGCTTGTTCATATCAACTCCTTTGGCAGCGGCCTCTGCTTTTAACATCTCAAACTGGCCGGGGAGACCTGTATCAACAAGTATCATTTCATTGCCATCCTTTATCACAACAGGGAACATCGACCTGGTACTTGGACCAAATGCTGATTTAATTTCTAATATTGTCAGATTACTCATAATAACCTCCTATGTTTATATGTAGGAATAAATAATATATGATTTTGAAGTGACAAATTTAACTCTTTTCAGGGAGCTGGCAGTTAAACGAATGTTAAAATATCAAATGACATGGTGACGGCGATCATGGTGCTGATTATCCTAAGGCTTGTAATAATGATAGTCTATGTAAATTATCCCTATCAAAGGTAATTTTAGTGACTGAAGTATCTTATTTTACAAAGATCTCTAATGCTTTATGGTCTGGCTCTTTGAATCCGAATTTCCTGTAAAGTGGCTCTCCGTCATGAGTGGCGTGCAATTCAATTTTATCAAGATTTCTTTGTTTACCTTCTTCTAACAGTTTCCGGAAAAGCATAGCTCCTATTCCATTCTTCCTGTATTCTTTCAGTGTAAACATGTTTAAGATGTATCCGGTCCTGCCGTTTGGTATTTCAAAGTTACCCGGTTGCTCACGAATAACCATGCCACTGAATCCAACAGGCTTGTCTTCGTATTCAGCAATCCAGAAAACGAAGGTGTCGCTTTTATATGCCTTATCAAAATACGGCTTTAATGATTTCCTTAAATTAACTTCCATTTCATCCGAATGGCATCCCTGCGATTCTTTCAGAAAGGTTATCCTGTTATTGATGATTGCATCAATTTCCCCTCTTACAGCCTTTCTCAGGGTTATTTTATTCTTATCTAACATGAAATAATAAAATGTTTATTGTATTTTGACTATTATTAGCTTATACTTTGGTCAATATATCGCAAAACCAAAATCCTTTTGTTTTAACATTGACAGAAGTTATATCACTATTACTCGTTTTCAATTCAAGAGCTTTATAAACTGTTTCACCCAGTTTAAAGTTTATTTTCTTTTTAAATATAGGTCCTTCAAAACAAAATGTATGAAACTCTCCGTTTTCGCCACAAGGGTCAACATTGGGAGGCAATTGTTCAAGAAAGGAATTATCAATTTCTCTTCCTGCCCATTCTTCCCCAAGGTATCCGTCATTAGTGCAACAAATAACTGTTCTGAACTTTAACCTTAAAAAATCATTTATAATATTAGTAGTATCCATCTTCCATAATGGAAAACCCCCTTTCATCCCCACCTTCGACAGGTTATTCTCACGATAAACCCTTAAGTCTTCCAGAAAGATGTCGCCAAAAATAACATTATCAATCCCCTCAGATTTTACTTGTAACAATACATTCTCCATTTGTGATTCATACTCTTTGTTGGTTCCTTCGCTAACCCAAACCTTCAGTAGCGGAATCCCTATTGCATCAGCCTGCTTATCCAATAATTCCTCCCTTACACCATGCATCGATATTCTTTTGAAGTTATCGTTGATAGTGGTGAGTAAGTATTTTACATCAAATTGTTTTTCGGACAAGACTTTGTGAAGGCAGTAAGCTGAGTCTTTTCCACCGCTCCAGCATAATATGGCTTTAGGTTTAATCATACTATTTTTATCCTTGTAATAATCTCTATAAAGAGCTAAATATTTAGATAATAATTAAACTATTTTATATGATGACAAAAATACACATAAATTAAAAACGCCTCTGTTTTCACAAGAGGCGTTTAAATTTTAAGTACTTTAAACTTCAGGCATTCAAAATGTCTTTAAGAATTCATCGAAATAAGGAATTCCTCATTACTTTGAGTAAATTTCATTTTATCCTTAAGAAATTCCATCGCTTCAAGCGGGTTCATATCGGCAAGATGGTTTCTGAGTATCCAAACACGCTGTAAGGTTTCCTTATCAAGAAGCAGGTCGTCGCGGCGAGTGCTGGAAGCAACAAGGTCGATAGCAGGAAATATTCGTTTATTGGATAGTTTCCTGTCGAGCTGCAACTCCATATTACCGGTTCCTTTAAATTCTTCGAAGATAACTTCATCCATCTTGGAACCTGTGTCGATAAGAGCTGTAGCAACAATGGTAAGCGAACCGCCATGTTCAATCTTCCTGGCTGCGCCAAAGAAACGTTTAGGTTTATGCAGTGCGTTGGAATCAACACCACCCGATAAAACTTTACCAGAACCTGGAGCAACTGTATTATAAGCGCGGGCAAGACGAGTGATAGAGTCAAGCAGAATAACAACATCATGTCCACATTCTACCAGTCGTTTTGCTTTTTCCAAAACAATATTTGCAATCTTAACATGCCTGTCAGCTGGTTCGTCAAATGTTGAAGAAATAACTTCAGCGCGCACACTGCGTGCCATATCGGTAACTTCTTCAGGACGTTCATCTATCAGCAGGATGATCATATATGCTTCGGGATGATTGTATGCTATAGCATTGGCAATCTCTTTAAGTATAACTGTTTTACCGGTCTTTGGCTGTGCAACTATCAAAGCACGCTGTCCTTTACCAATAGGTGTGAACAGGTCAATAACCCTTCCTGAAATGCTACCTTCAGGATTACCAGTTAAGTTAAACTTTTCAATAGGAAATAAAGGTGTAAGGAAATCAAATGGAACCCTGTCGCGCACTTCTGCGGGATCGCGGCCATTTATCAATTCCACTTTAATAAGTGGGAAATACTTCTCGCCTTCTTTGGGCGGCCTTATACTTCCACGGACAGTGTCGCCTGTCTTCAACCCGAATAATTTTATTTGTGATTGAGAAACATAGATATCATCGGGTGAATTGAGGTAATTATAATCGGAAGAGCGGAGGAAACCATAACCATCGGGCATTATTTCAAGCACTCCTTCACTAACTACAATACCATCAAAATCGGTACTGTTTTCCTGTGGCCTGCGTTCATGAAACCTGGTGTTACGCTGGTTAGTATCTTTCTTTTCCTGTTCCTCAGACTTCTGAACTTCTTTAAATTCGTTTTCCTGTTCAGTATTTTCGTTATTATTTGTTTCTTTAAAGTCAATAACTGCTGGGCTTTCTATTGGTGTATCCGCTAATACGTCACTTAGACGAAGTGTTTCAACAGGGTCTTCTACTATAATTGGAGTAAGGCTTTCATCGCTAAGCTGAACAGCTGTATCATCGATAACAAATTCTTTATTTTCGGGTGTAACTGAATCGGATGATCCAACCGGAACATGTACTTTATGTTCGGGTTTTGATGTGCTTCCTTCTCCGGGCTTTTTCTTTGTACGGAAAATATGGTGGCGTTCTTTCTTTTCAGCCTGAAGGTCCTGCGGTGCGGGATTCAATGCCTGCTGATCAAGGATCTTGTATATGAGTTCTTGTTTTTTTAGTGTTTCGTATTTCGGAACATTTAATTCTTTTGCAATGTCTTTAAGCTCGGATGCGAGTTTGTTGTTCAGTTCAATAATGTCGTACATGAATGATTAGTTAAGTTAATAGAAATATTTTGATGGGGTTTAGTGATTAAAAATCTAAAGACAAAAAATCAATAAAATAGTAATAATTAGTTTTTGTTTGAGAAATTCAAGATTGAAAAAGGAAAAGTAAAAGGGAATTGTTGTGCAATATTACAAAATATATTTATAACAAAACAAATATTTAATTTATTTTTTTGATGCGAAATGGTAATCCTGTGGCTTATTAAATCCGAATTAGTATTTTTGCGAAAAAATTAAATACTAAATCTATGTTTCAGCGAATTCAAACATTATTTATAATTGGCGCTTTTGCTGCATGTGCAGCATGCTTTTTTCTGCCTTTTTGGGTTTATGCAAGCACTAATCCCGATTATGTTTACCAGATCAGTTTATTCTCTATAAAGTTAATTAGCGGTAATGAGCAAATTATTGATCTGGGAACCCTACCTATATTAGTAATTATATGTGTTTCTACAATCCTGACAATTGTTTCATTATTTAGTTTTAAAAACAGGCAAAGGCAAATAAAGATAAATAATTATAATGTTTTCCTTACTATACTATTTATAGGCACCATTTATCTCTGGATTCCACATATGTTAGACGGGTTTTTACGTACAGCTGTTCCGCATTGGCAGTTTGGGTTGATACTCCCTTTAATTACAATGGTTTTCCTTATTATAGCTAATGTTTTCATTAAGAAGGATGATAAATTAGTGAAGTCAGCCGACAGGCTACGATAAGTTTTGCAATAATTTCCGCTGCTATTTTCTTTAATTCGGGAGATTCTCTATCCCTATCCGGGGATTTTACCGTAGAATCGGGCGATTTTCTTTCCCCAGCGGGGGATTGGGACAATCTAGCGGGCGATTTTACTCCATAATCGTTCGCTGGACACCTTGCAGCGACCGATTTTCTTCCCCCAGCGGGCGATTTTGTGGTGGAATCGTTCGCTGAACGCCCTGCATCGGACGATTTTGCCAGCCAAGCGGTGTTTTTGACAGCGCAGCGTTCGATTTTCATTCCCCTGCGACCGATTTCCTCTTCCAATCGGGCGCTTTTGGAAGCCACGCGGCGTGTGGGATAGCCCAGCGACCGATGCTCAGCGGGCGCTTGGAACTATTCAGCGGAGGGGTTCTACAGTAAAATCATATTTTATCAGGGCAAATCAACCCTTATTAGTGAAATGTAGAAGTAAAATAAGTGTAAATATCTTATAAAATCCCAAAGAATTTAAGGAAATTATCTACTTCCGAATCCCAGTAATAGTAATCGTGCTGCCCGTCAGACATGCTTAATTTTATTTTTAATTCGGGGTGATATTTCTTTAAGGAATCATAAAACATTACAGTTTGTTCAGGGGGGACAATCTGGTCAAGTTTGCCGTGCCCAAGATAAATAGGTGTTTTATATTCCTTTATACGTGTAATTGGATTATCCTGATTAATCCAGCGTTCTTTAAAAGCTTCATAAGGGCCGTAATAACCTGTAATAAGGTAATCACTTTGCATTTTTGTTTGATCGTAATCACCCGAAAATGAAGCGGCACCTTTAAAAAGAGAGGGAAAATCGAGTAACACTAATGCAACACCTCTTGCGCCAGTTGATAAACCAACTATATAATTATTTTCATTTTCAATTAAAAGGGAATAATTCATTTGAAGCATTGGAATCAGTGTATCCGATAACCATCTGCGGGTTGGGAATGTTCTCCATTCGGGATAAGTTTCGGGATAATTATGTTCCTGGTAAACGCTTTTTCCCATATCAGGCATTACTATATCGTATCCTTTTTCAAGTACTTTAGAACATAATGATGTCTTTGTACACCAGTCGTCGGCAGGAAGGTTCCATCCATGCAGTACAAGGAACGTCCCTTTTTTCCTGTGAGGGCAAATCTTTATAATTACACTATGATTATTAACTACCAGTAGTGTATCATGTATTAATGTTTTACCGGTAAGAACAGTATCAGGGTGATTGATAAGTTTTCCTCTTTCATTTGCACGATTATCACGGTTTGATGTGTACGCAGATATAAAAAAGGAAAAAGATATGATCGCAATAACTGCAACTGCAGATGTAATTCCTATTATCAGAAATCGTTTGCTATTCTTCATACGAGAACCGAATGATTAAATTTGATAAATATATTCTTTAATTTTATTCTTTTCATCAGGATGAAACCACGCAATGTCTTGATTTTTTTTAAACCAGGTCAATTGTCGTTTTGCATACCTGCGGGTATTAGTCTTAATATCTTCTATTGCCTGAGATAACGAGATCTTATTTTCAATGAAATCGAATAATTCCTTATATCCAACTGTATTCAAGGCATTCAAATTTTTAAAAGGATATAATTCTCTTGCTTCTTCAACAAGACCGTTAGTTATCATATTATCAACACGCTTGTTGATTATTTCAAAAAGTTCAGACCTTTCTCTTTCAAGTCCTATTAAAATATAATTAAAGTCCCTTTTCTTTTTAGCATTTAATCTAAGTGATGAAAATTTTTCACCCGTTGTTATACATACTTCAAGAGCCCTTATTAACCTTGTATGATTTTTCAAATCTACCTCGGCATAATATTCGGGATCAAGCTCCTTTAGCATTTGCCTTAATGAAGCAATACCCTCTGAATTATAAATGTTCTTTAAATATTCCCTGGTTGATTCTTCAGGATCAGGAAGGTTGTCGATACCATGTATTACAGCATTGATATATAGACCAGATCCTCCAACCATCACTAATTTGTCATGATAATAGAATAATTCATTTATTAAATGAACAGCATCTTCTTCATACTTTGAAACATTAAAATAATCATGAATTGACAAATGCCCAATGAAATGATGCTTCGCTTCTTTTAATTCCTGAAGCGAAGGAGGCGCTGTACCTATCTTCATTTCAGTATAAAACTGACGGGAATCAGCAGAGATAATTTCTGTCTGAAACAATTTTGCTAATTCTAAACTTAAAGTTGTTTTGCCCACTGCGGTAGGCCCTGTGATAATGATGAGAGTTTTATCAGATTTTGTCATCATCCAATACTTCGCCGGATTCTTCTATGAATCCGCTTTCAATGTCAGCATCAGAGTATAATCCTAAAGTATCATCCTCCTCTTTAATATCCGCTTCGTTTTCAACATAAATACCTTCTTCGTCAAACTCAGATGGAATGCTGGAAGAAGCATAGCTTCCCGGTTTTGGTATCATGCCAGATTTCCTAACACACCTGGGATACTTAACTTTTTTATCGGCAGGAATTATTTTGCAAAGTTCAACATAGAACTCATACATATTGAGAAAATCGTAAACATAAATCAATCGTTGATGAGGGTCATTAATATATTCAGCCAACTTACATTCACTCATAATGAGAGGAGAATTTTCATTTTGTTCTTCTTCACTCATGTCTTCAAGAGTGATCTCTTTCTTCCTGGTCCATTTGCTATCGCAAATAAAGAATGAAGCCAGTTCCTTTCCGTCGAAATCTACAGATTGAAAAATAGCTTTATGAAAGTCCTCAAATGTACTGCTTGCCATGATTTCAATATCCCTGTAAAAATCATCAACATCTTCAATCAATATTCTAAATCTGTATACATGCATATTGTTTAGGTTTTAATAAATTATTATGCAAAAATAATTTTTTATTTTGTCGGTATAAAGATATAATGATTTTTTTTTAAAATCAAGTATTTTTTAAAGTTTAACAGCTTTTAGTCCTATTTTTTTACCTTCTTCCAGCATTAATTTTTCTGCCTCTTCAAAATTATTACCAATAATACCATCCAATATAGCATCACGAATAGCAATTTTAATAATGCCAACTTCTTTACAAGGTGCAATATTAAATATTTTCATGATATATTCACCGGTAATAGGTGGCTGCCAGTTGCGTATTTTATCCTTCTCTTCAATTTCTTTCAATTTTTCACGAACAAGTTCAAAGTTTTTCATGAATTTCGAAACTTTCACGGGGTTCTTTGAAGTTACATCAGCTTCACATAGCATCATCAGATCATCTATTTCATCACCTGCTTCAAAAAGAAGCCTTCTTACAGCCGAATCGGTAACCACATCTTCGGAAAGAACTATTGGACGTAAATGCAGCAATACTAACTTTTCTACATATTTCAACTTCTCGTTCAAAGGCAATGTCAGTTTCCTGAATATAGAATGAATCATTTTGCTGCCAACAAATTCATGCCCGTGAAATGTCCAGCCAGCCTTTAGTTCGAACTTTTTTGTAGAAGGCTTACCCACATCGTGAAGCAAAGCAGCCCAGCGAAGCCATAGATTATCCGATTTTGCTGAAATATTATCAACAACTTCAAGTGTATGATAAAAAATATCCTTGTGTCCTTTACCCGAAATTGTTTCTATTCCTTTCATAACAGCAATTTCAGGAAAGACAAGTTGTAGCAATCCGGATTTATTTAATAGAGTAAAACCAATGGAAGGTGTTGGTGAAAGCAATATCTTATTTAATTCCTCACAAATCCTTTCTTTTGAAATAATGCTGATTCTTTCCCTTGTTTTTGCAATTGCATTGAATGTTTTTTCTTCTATTTTGAAATTAAGCTGTGCAGCAAATCTAATAGCCCTCATCATTCTTAAAGGGTCATCAGAAAAAGTAATAATAGGATCAAGAGGAGTGCGTATTATGCCATTTTTAATATCTTCTAAGCCATAGAATGGATCAATTACTTCTCCAAAATTTTCTATTTGCAAACTTATTGCAAGAGCATTAATGGTAAAATCCCTGCGGTTCTGGTCATCTTCTACACTGCCATCTTCGACAATAGGTTTCCTTGAATCGCTGCGATATGATTCTTTTCTAGCTCCTACAAATTCAATTTCAATATCCCCTGTACGAATCATTGCCGTGCCAAAGTTTTTAAAAACTTTTACTGTTACCCCGTGACCTAATCTTTTAGCAACTTGGTTGGCAAGGTCTATTCCACTTC
Organism: uncultured Bacteroidota bacterium; assembly: GCA_963831005.1. GTDB lineage: Bacteria > Bacteroidota > Bacteroidia > Bacteroidales > CG2-30-32-10 > CAWHOW01. The sequence continues at coordinate 74,818 of CAWHOW010000046.1, read as the reverse complement.
CGATAACTACAATATCAATATCTGTATTCGGGCGATTTATTATCTTATCCCTTACAAACCCTCCAATAACAAATGCTTCCTGCCCCGCATTGATTGCAGTTTCAGAAATAAGAGTTAATATGGGAAGGTCAATAGCGAGCTTCAATGGAATTGATTTTATTTCCTGATCACTTCATATTCTCCGTCCTTATGAAGTTTAATTACGGTTGAAGGCTTTAGCTGCTTTAGTTTACTATGGTCAATATTGACAACATAGTTAGCTGACTGAATAATCTTTTCAGAAATATTATTAAACATTAATGGAGCTGTTTCTCCTGAAATATTTGCTGAAGTTGAAACTATAGGTTTTCCAAACAAGGTTATCAATTGGTTGCAAAATTCATCCTTCACAATTCTTATAGCTATACAGTTATCAACTCCAATAAGATTTTTTGGCAGGTTTTTGGCTTCAGGATAAATAATGGTAGTAGGTTCTTCCAGGTTATTTATCAGGTCCCAGGTTATCTCAGGAATATTATTTACATATCCTTTAAGCATTTCCATATCGTTAACCAGAACAATCATACGCTTTTCTTCGTTGCGCTTCTTAATTTTGTATATCCCGGCTACTGCTTTCTGGTTAGTGGCATCGCAGCCTAATCCCCAAACAGTATCTGTTGGGTAAAGGATAATGCCGCCTTTTGTCAGGACATTAATGCAATTGCAAATTTCTTCATACATGGCAATATTCATTTAAAATATCCAACAATTTTTTAGTCTGTATGGTTAATGCGCATTTAAAATGTTTTTCAGGGCATGACACTTTTCCGTGAACTCCGCAGGGCTTACAAGCCAGCTTTTCTTCGGTTTCGATAATGTAAGAAACATCCGACAAAGGCCCGAAACCAAATCCGGGCAGCGTGGAGCAATAAATGGCGGTTACAGGAGCATTCACGGCAGAAGCAATATGCATGGGCGATGAATCGTTTACAAAATTCATTTTCGCATTTTTTATATATGCTGCTGTTTCCATTAAAGTTAATAGTCCTGCCAGGTTGAATGATTTCTTATGCCCCGACCTTATAATAATATCACGGCATAGATCCTTATCAGTCTTTGATCCAAGAAAACAAATGCCAATTGACTCATCAATTTCTTTTATGAATTCAACCCACTTTTCCATTGGATATTGCTTGGTAAACCAAACGGATGCAGGTGCAATACAAATATAATTCGTTAAATCTTTCTCTTTAAACTTTTCATCATCGAATATGGATGGATAAAGCCGGGGCATATATCTTTTCTTCTCCCCGTATTCATCCACAAGCGCTAGATTCCTGTCAATTTCATGCATCCCGGGAATATTCTGGTCGAGGACATGTTTAACCCTTTTGCTGTAAAAAATTGAGAGCGGATTCTTATCAAAACCTATGGTGCGCCTTGACCTGGATAAAACAGTGATAAGTCCGGAATTAAAAAAGCGATGAAGATTGATAACAAGATCGTACTTATTTTTCCTGACATCCTTAATGACCTTGTAAAGATTCCGTATCTTGTTTTCTTTCTTGTTCCAATAAATGCAATGCTTGATATAAGGATGATTATCGAAAAGCTTTTGATTGCCTTTTCTTATCATGAAATCAATTTCCGCGTAGGGATAAAGATAATGCAGCTTTTCGGCAATAGGTGTTGCCAGAATTACATCGCCTATGAAAGCGGTTTGAATAATTAATATTTTCTTTAATTCTTTCATTATAATAAGGTGCAAAGGTATAATTAAATTATTATTGAAACGTGATAAAAACCTACAATTATTAAGTGATACTGCGCAAATCAATATTTATCAAATTTAGATTCCTCATTTCACTTCGTTTCATTCGGAATGACAATTTATTTATCTTTTATGAGGGGATAATGCGGCGATTCGCAATAGGCGAATCGCCGCATTATCCCCTCATTACTTCAAAATTCATCATGTCATTCCGAACGGAGTGAGGAATCTCATTAAAAAACAAAATTAGATCACTTATGCGCAATATCATTTATTAAGTTATCCGCTTACCCCAAACTGCCCTTTGCTATTTGATTCTATTTCCCCAAAAACATTTCTTCATAAAAACTTAATAATTAAAAAACGTTAGCTTAACATCGCTTTTAAATGCTTGATATAGCTTTGTCCCGTAAAAAACATTTTTATTTATTAATCTTTTAAAACCAATCAAACCATGAAAAACACTATTACCTGGGTGAAAGCCCTTCGTGAATATCACGAACATCAGGCAGAATTTTTTGTTCCGTTCACTACTACTTTAATTAACCAGATGGGCGTTGACCCTGATGTACCCACTTCGGGCATTCCGGCGCCACTTAATGTGCTTACTTACAATGCGTCTATAAATGCTGTGAATTCGGCTATGCTGGCAAGGGGGAATGCTGCTTCTAAATCGCTTACAGGCGACGAAACCACTAAAATGGGGACATTGATGCATAATACGGATATACTGGTTAGCTATATTGAAAACACGGCTAACATGAAGTATCCCGGTAATTTAGTTGAAATTGCTACTATTTTTGCACGTTTCGGACTGAAACCCAATGAGCATGGAAAGTCATCAAAGCATATTTTTAAAGTATTGGAAACTAGTTCGGGCAGCGCAAAGCTGGAATGCCCCAGTTTGGGTGAAGGCGCAAACTACCACTGGCGCTGGAGCACCGATGAAAAAACCTGGACACAGGTTAAATCAACCCATAAATCAATTGTTATTATCAATGTACTTCCTAAGGATGTAAGGGTTTATTTCCAGTTCGATGCTTCGGCACCGGTTGGAAAAGGAAATTATCCTATAGTAAGCGCTCTTGCTAACGATTTTAGCTGGAGCAATATCATTTCGGAACTTATACCGGCTTAACTAACAACATACTTTATTAATTATTGGTAACGGCCGTGCAGTTATTAACAGTAACTGCATAGTCGTTAACAATAACTGCACAGCTATTAACATTGACTGTTTAGTCAATAACAATGGCTGCATACGCATTAACAATAACTGTACAGTTGTTAACGATAGTTTCACACGCATTAACAATAACTATATAGTCATTAACAATAGCTGCATACGCGTTAACAATAACTGTATAGTTGTTAACAATAGCTGTACAGTCGTTAACATTAGCTGTACAGTTGTTAGCAATAACTGTATAGTCATTAACAATAGCTGCATACGCATTAACAATAACTATATAGTCGTTAACAGTAACTGTACGGTCGTTAACATTAGCTGTACAGTTGTTAGCAATAACTGTATAGTCATTAACAATAGCTGCATACGCATTAACAATAACTATATAGTCGTTAACAGTAACTGTACGGTCGTTAACATTAGCTGTACAGTTGTTAGCAATAACTGTATAGTCGTTAACAATGATTGGATATTTTAAGGAAATAAGTATATTTGAAGGGGAAAGATGGGAGATTGAAGGGAAAAGAAAATGATTTAGTATTTTAATTATTATATGAAAAGTAGATCATCAATAGCAAGTGCAGTATATAATGAAGAGCGAGAAGATATATATAAAAAACTTGCTTTATAAATTGCTTATAAAAATAAATTCACGTTAATTGAACGAGGCTTAAAAATATACAAAGTCATCGACGGTGTAGAAGAATTATTTTGCGAAGTAGATAAACCAAAAAGAATTTGGTTTCAAACTTGGTTAAAATTAGAAGATAAAATCGAAGAATTATAAACCTTCTAATAATTTCCAATTGTTTCAAAAAAATTAATAACTCCCAACCTCACTCACTCAGTCCTTATATATAGTATTTCCAGCGAGGGGAGTTTCTTCAGGCTTTCATAAATCATAGAAGAATCGTTTTTCCTAACCTTAAAAACCACCTTGCATTTCAGGGCGAAATCGGTAGAAAGGATTTCAAGTTTTTTATCTTTCAGTAGTTTCATCACATCATTCATGGCAAGGTAATCGTAGGTAACTTCGTACACATCGTTCACTGTTCGGGTAACAAACATAGCGTTATTCAGTGCATCCACCGCCGCCGATTTATAAGCGTTGATCAAACCCGGTACACCCAGCAGCGTTCCGCCGAAATACCTAACCACCACAATAAATATATTAGTAAGGTCTTTCGATTGTATCTGGTTAAAAATAGGTTTGCCTGCCGTTCCCGAAGGTTCGCCATCGTCGCTAGAGCGAAACGTTTGTTTGTCGGCGCCAATCCGGTATGCATAACAATGATGGCAGGCATCATGATATTCCTTGCGCACATCGGCAAGCAGTTGCTTTGCTTCGCTCTCTGTACTAACCGGAAAAGCAAGCGCAATAAATTTGCTGCCCCTGTCCTTAAACACTCCATCTGCTTTACTTTCGATGGTTCTATATGTATCTTCAAACAACATATTACCTATGGATTCAGGACTAAAGTCCCTTTATTTATTGACTGTTTGCATAACCCCAGGCTTAAGTCTGGGGTTAGTATAAAATTAATAACAATGGGCTTCAGCCCTGATTTATGAAATATAAATGTTATACTATTTCCTTTTCATAACTACCAGTCTGTCGCCGGCAAACACATCTTCCGAAATTATCTTTCCTTTAATTTCAGGTGCTTTCACACCCTCACGGAATTCTTTGTTTCCGGTAAATATCCTTGCTTCATCCCAAATACCGCTATCAATAAAGGTTTGTAACAACATGGTTCCACCCTCAATAAATAACGATTGAATTTTCTTTTCAAATAAAACATCACACACCTGTAATGCAATATCCCTGTTGAAATCTATTTCGACAAACTCAGTATTCTTAATACTTTTATTAACTTTTTTTGAAGAAGTGAAAATAATAGTCGGCACAGAACCATCAAATATATGAAGCGTTTCAGGAAGCCTTAGGTTTTTATCAAGCGCTATTCTGATTGGGCTGCTTCCCTCCCACTCTCGGGCATTTAATTGAGGATTATCAAGCAGTGCCGTATTTGTTCCAACCATAATTGACTGCTCTTCGGTTCTCCATTTATGGACAAGGTTCTTTAAGTTTTCACTTGTTATCCATGTAGGTTTATATTCTGAAGGTGTTTTGCAATTTTTACCAATAAATCCATCTTTTGTCTGAGCCCATTTAAGAATAATATAAGGACGTTTCTTTTCGTGAAATGTAATGAAACGTTTATTCAATTCTCTGCACTCATCTTCCATGACACCAGAAATCACTTCAATACCGGCATCCTTCAATTTCTGTATTCCTTTCCCTGCAACTTCCGCAAAAGGGTCTTTCATTCCAATAACAACCTTTGGAATCTTCATTTTGATAATAAGGTCAGCGCAAGGTGGTGTTTTACCATGATGAGAACAAGGTTCCAGGTTTACATATAAAACGGAATCTTTAAGTAGCCCATTATCAGAAACAGCATTGATTGCGTTAACCTCTGCATGTGGGGCACCAAATTCTTTATGATAACCTTCTCCAATAATTTCCCCACCATGAACAATTACACAACCCACCATAGGATTAGGCGCAACCAGTCCGTTCCCATTTTTCGCCAAATCTATGCAACGACTTATATATTTATCATTTTCGCTCATCGCTTCAAAATTACAATAATTACAGTAATTTTATCTTCTTAATATTGTTGGGATGAAAGTAAAAGACGTTTCAAATCTTTATCAAAATGATTTAAAAGGCAAATATCCAGAAACCGAGATAGGGAATTTTGTTTATTATGCTCTGCAGAGCATTCTTGAATATTCACGAACAGATATAGTTTTAAGGAAAGATGAAAGAATTGATGAAAAAAAATTAGATATTATAATTGATGTTCTTGAAAAGTTAAAAAAGGATATTCCAATTCAATATATTTTGGGAGAAACCGAATTCTACGGATTAAAGTTTAAAGTTACACCTGATGTTCTAATTCCCCGCCCTGAAACGGAAGAACTCGTAAACCTGATTATTAAAGAAAATACAAAAGAAGATGCATGCATTATAGATATTGGTACAGGAAGTGGTTGTATTGCTATTTCTTTAAAGAAAAATTTTCAAAAGAGTAGTACTTATGCGCTTGATATTTCTGAAAATGCTTTAAAAATAGCTAAAGAGAATGCTCGGATAAATAATGTTGATATTACTTTCCTGGAATATGACATCTTGAGTAAAGAAGGAACTCAATCATTCCCTGCATTTGATGTTATTGTCAGTAACCCTCCCTATATATTAGAATCTGAGAAGCAGGGAATGAAAGCGAATGTAACCAAAAACGAGCCTCCATTAGCTCTTTTTGTACCCGATGATGACCCATTCAAGTTTTATATTGCAATAGCTCAGTTTGCAATAAAACATTTAAAACAAAAAGGCTTTATTTATTTTGAAATTAATGAAAATTTATCTTCTGAATTAGAAATTAGCCTTAAAGAACTTGGCATAAAAGATATAACTACCTATAGAGATATTCACAATAAAGACAGGATAATGAGATGTAAATTGGGATGAAGAAGTTCGCTAATGGACAATATTCCTTTGTCCTAGAGGCCTGTCGCGCTTATTTTTGATAATATAGTTCTTACCAATGGCGATAGTTTTTCTCTTTAATCTTCTCTGATAAGGACTATGGTATCTAACAGTCCTTCTATGTTTCATCATGCTTCTGAACCGATGATGCCTGTTACACGATTCGAATGCTGTAATGGTGATTACACAAATTAGTAAAATAATATACCATTTCTTTGTGTATTTCATTTTTTTCCTTTAATCCAGTTAATCTTAATTATTTCGAACTGTAAAACTAAATAAAATTATTAAATCAAATCAATTTTTTGTTTTTTATACTACAATTTTAATAATTAAGTTTCGCTTTATTCTTAATTTATATGAAAATAGCTTAAAATCAGGTCTAAAAAATTATGCAATTATAATAATTTAATTGTTACACTCCTATATTATTTTCAAAATAAATCAAATCAAACTGTTCGTAATTAACTTTTTCTCTTTTTTACTGTAATTTTAAGTAAATGGTTACAAAATGCTAATTTAATAAGCAAAATAAACCTTTCTTGTTTAACTGTAAACGGTCAAACAAAGAAATGTATAAATTAATCTTTGATCTTTTCAAACACTATTCTGTAATGTTCAAATATAAGCCGTTCAAAAACCAGTAAGTTAGCCTGTATTCTGAATCTTCGCATCCATTCTCTGAAAGAACTGCTTAGTAAATAATCTGGAATAAATGAAGCAAAAAGCAGATACTTCCTGAAACTGTATTTTACAAATGCTGCTGTCCATCTTTTAATGGTTTCAATATAATCAAGCCTTCCGCTATCAATTGATATTACTTTAAAGTGTTCTTTGGCAGGTTCTGTTAATCCTTCTTTGCCATATGGAAGCCATGAACCCGGAAATACACGGCAAATAATATCCATCAACTCTTCATCAGTAAATTCCTTTTTCTTCAGATCAGTCTTATCGAATGGAATATCTTCAAATTTAACCATCTTAGGCCCGAACACCATTGCCTGACAATAAAAACGCCCTCCAACAGGCAATAAATCGGAAATTTGCTTGAAATATGTTTTATAGATCTCATCCTGTTTACCAGCTTTATACTGCTCAACTGAGCATAAATGCTCAGGGCTTCCCATAGCTGTTACAGCATCAAATTTACCGAATGTTTCAGGTGTAATATCCTTGGAATCCATGTGTTTAACATTCAAGCCATTTTTTATACATGCATCTGCTTGCCCTTTAGCTAAAACAACGCCATAAGTATTTGCACCCAGAGCATTCATATAATCGAGAAATGCACCCCATCCGCAACCAATATCAAGGACTTTGCTTCCTTTTTTAATATTGCATCCTTCCACAATAAACTTATGCTTTTTTAACTGAGCATCTTCAATGCTCATTGAAAAATCGCCATCAAACCTTGCACAACTGTAAGCGCCTTTTTCACCTAAGCTTAAACGGAATATTTTATCCATCCTGGTATAATGCGCATCTAAATCTTTCTGATTTGCCATAATTAATTTTTTGGTAAAAATAAGCATTATTAATTAAGACACATTAATTAGGCTTAATTGTTTGAAGGTAGAATTAATGCCAAGAACTGTTATTCTTTTACAAACCTTTTAACCTCTATTCCTTTCTCCGTCATCACTTTCACAATATACACTCCACTTGGGAAATTAACTATATTAATGATAATCGGTGATTGGTAATTGGTAATCGGTGAAGTGTAAACCGTCTCTCCCAGCATATTATATATGTCAATACTGATTACTGTTGACTGTTCACTGATTACATGTATTTCCCCGCTTGCGGGATTTGGGAAAATACTGATTTGGTTGTTTAATTTTGCTATTTGTGAAACTCCTGTAGTTAAGCTATCGTACTTAAATATAACACCATAGCTGTTTGTACCACCATTCACAGTCGTTCCAAATATTGCGCTTGCTAAAAGCGCCACAGAGCCAAAATATGGATTTGCACCATCAGTGCTGTTGAAATCAAACAGATCATTATATCCGCGCCAAGGGTATCAATGGTAAAAAGGACACCTTCGCTGTGCGCCCCGCCACCGCTGGTCATTCCATATAATTCGCTTCCGGAAAGCACCAAATCGCCAAAAGGATTTATTCCTAAAGCAGTATTAAAATCAAGCAAATCTCTATATCCAGTTCCGTTAGTATCTATGGAAAACACTATGCCTAATTGATTTGCGCCTCCTGCATACGTCATTCCATATAACACTTTTCCATTAATGGTTAATGCACCATGTGCATACCCGCCATAAGTTGCACTGCTTCCCCCACTATTAAAATTAAGCAGAACCTTAAACCTGCTGCCATCGGTATCTATAGAAAAAACATTGCCATAACTTTGAGAGCATACTATGCCGGTACAACCATAAGTCGTTCCAAAGAGCAAGGATCCTGAAAGAGTTAATGGGCCATAAGGAGCCTGCCCATCAGTGCCATCAAAATCAAATAAGACTTTAAAATTGCTGCCATCAGTTCTAAGTGAAAAGATAAGTCCGTCATCGTTTACTCCGCCATTTTCTGTCATACCATAAATCATATTTCCCGAAACTGTTAATGAACCCCATGGAGACGAACCATTAGTATCTGCAAAGTCAAGCAAATCCTTATAATTATTTCCATTGGTATCTATGGAAAAGATAAGTCCACGGCTGTGTGCGCCACCTTCCTCGGTCATCCCAAACAGCGTTTTTCCCGAAAGAGTTAATGAGCCTCGTGGATTAGCCCCGTTGGTATCGGCAAAATTAAGCAGAACCTTATACACGCCACTTACAGTATTATAAGAGAAGATAACTCCATCGCCCTGTGTTCCCCCTTCCCATGTCATTCCGTATAAAACATTTCCTGAAAGCGTTAAACCGCCATAAGGATTAGTACCGTTGGCGCTGCCAAAATTAAAGACATCACTGATTTGTGCATTTGCTATACTACAAACTGCAAGGGATAGAATAAATAATAGTTTTTTCATATATATCTTTTTATTACCCCAAAATTACAACATTATTCTTTCTTGCATCATTAAAAAAGGGGGGAAATTTATTGTGAAAGTTGAAGATTTTTGAACAGAAAGCAAAAATTTCAGAAGGAAAAGTAAAAGTTTCAAGAGAAAAAGTAAATATTTCCGAACGAAAATCAATTATTTCAGAGCGAAACTCAATTATTCTGGGAGAAAAATCAAAAATTCCGACTCGAAAATCAAAAATTTCGTAACAATTATCAACTATTTCAGAATAAAATTGAACTTTTTCGTGAGAAAAGTGCAAGTCCTGACTTGATGCAAAAAGAATTACGACATTTCAGCTAATTTTCCCCTGCCTGTTTGCGAATACGTTCTGTCCTTTTTAAAAGGCATAACATACTTGGTAACATCAAAATCAACAGGCATATTTGATTGATTATGCTGAACACCCAATAACTTTTTTTCGCGAAACCGGCTCTGGTATCCTTTGTTTAGTGAAAGATAAAAAAGAGAAGGGACAATACCTAAACGCATATTAGGAAGGGCACGGCTACAAATAGAAGCATTGCTGTACATCTGCTTTTGCATGTCATTGGAACATTCCAAAAGTTTTTCAGGGCTGTAGTTCTTAGGAGTTATTACAACCTTGGTGGCATCAAATTTGCGCCAGTCGTCAGTAAGTATCCTGTTTTCGCTTCTCATTTTCTCGAAGATGGGAGTCCCCGGGTACGGAGTAACAATGCATGATTGGAAGAAAGCAGCTTTCGCCCTGTACAGGAATTCATGAGCTGTTTCAAAAACATCTTCCGTATCGCTGTCAAGCCCGAAAACAAGTGATGCCATTGTAAGTATGCCATGATGGCGAAGCCTTTTCACCGCGGCCACATTTTCATCTATCGTTTTTAATGATTTATGATAATGCTTCATACCTCTATTTGTCATTGATTCAAAACCAATAAGCAATGCGCCACATCCTGATTTGTGGGCAAGCTTCATAAGTTCTTCATCCTTGGCAATATTGATGGATGCCTGCCCCACCCATGTTTTATTTAAAGGGGCAAGGTTGAGGAATAATTCCTTTGCAAACTTTTTATCGAAAGCAATATTATCGTCGAGAAAGAACAGGTATTTCTGCGGACAGGATTCAGCCTCGGGAATAATATTTCTTATTGATTTATGCCGCTGCTTTGTTCCAAAAAAACGCGAGACAGTACAAAAATCGCAATTGTATGGGCAGCCGCGCGTAGTCTCAATGGGCACTACAGAAAATAATCCCGATTTGCATTTGATAAGATCCCTTCGGAGAAAAGATTCATTCTGCAGATCAGGAAGAGCGTCGAGTTTGTAAAACGACTGTAGTTTATTTTTCTTTATATCGTTCAATACTTTTGTCCACAGACCACCTTCGGCTTCTCCAATTACCACAGCATCGCCAAATTTTTTAGCCTCTTCAGGAAGACATGTAGCATGTATCCCACCGAAAACAACGGTAACATCTCTCTTTCTGAACTCATTGGCAATCGCATAGCCCCGCATACAGGTCTGCGTCATAATAGTGATGCCTACAACATCGTAGCCTCCATTAAAGTTAATAGTGTCGCCATAAACTTCCTCGCAGATATCCACTTCATGTTCAGGCGGAGTCATTCCGGCTATTAGAGAAAGGGTTAACTGAGGGATGCCCATCGCGTTAGGGCGCTGTTCAAAAGCAGCACAGGGTGCTACAAGAAGAATTTTCATTAAAACAAAAGAATACGGAAAAAGTAAAGGTACAACTTTTTTCTGATATTAATCATAAAATACAAAATTTTTCTTGGTTAATAAAAATTAAAAACAGCTCTTTACTTCGTATGTCAATATTAATAAGTGAAATGTAACTAAACTAATAATTAATATTGAATATTTGAATTGAAGGCCATATAACTCTAATATCCTAGCAATGTAGCAAGCCATTTTTCGGCTGTTTCAAAAGGAATTCCTTTACGAAGGGCATAATCAGTTACCTGGTCCTTTTCAATCTTCCCGATATTAAAGTATTTAGACTGAGGATGCGCAAAATACCAGCCGCTAACTGAAGATGCAGGAACCATCATACAAGATTCAGTAAGTGTTATGCCTGTGTTATTTCCGGGATCAAGCAGCTTAAAAAGTTCAGTCTTTTCGCTATGCTCCGGGCAGGCAGGATAACCTGGAGCCGGACGAATACCAACATACTTTCCGCTGTGTATCTCTTCCATTGCAAGGTCTTCGCTGGCAGCGTAGCCCCACAATTCTCTTCTCACTTTAAGATGCAATACTTCGGCGAATGCCTCGGGAAGGCGGTCAGCTAGTATTTTCAGCATAATTGCGCTGTAATCATCTTTTGCTAATTTGAATTCTTCTACCTTATTCTCGACACCAAAGCCTGCAGTAACAGCAAACCCGCCCAAATAATCTGTGAGCCCGGAAGATTTAGGTGCGATAAAGTCGGCAAGGCATAAATTGGGTTCATTGTCCTTGCTTTGCTGGTTCCTTAAAAAATGGAATACTGTCCTTTCCTGCTTACCTTCGCTATGTATTTCAACATCATCGCCTGTTGAATTTGCAGGAAAAATACCCACAACTCCGTTTGCCGTTATCCACCTTTCTTTAATAAGTTCTTTTAGCATTTCCTGTGCATCGTCGAAAAGCTTTTTCGCTTCTTTTCCTTTAACAGGGTCGTTAAATATGGCGGGGAACTTACCATTCATGTGCCATTCATAAAAGAAGAATGTCCAGTCAATGTAGTCAGCCAGTTCTTCAAGCAAGTAATCATTAAAATATTTTAGCCCCGTGAACTGTGGCTTTGCAATCAGTTCCTTTTTCCAGTCAATCTTCAAAGCATTAGACCTTGCTTCATTCAGCGATACCAGCTTTTGCTTTTTTGCATTCAGGTGTTCATTCCGCAGCGATTCATATTCATCGTGCAGGGCAGTGATAAAGCCTTTCGACATTTCTTTGGAAAGTAAACTCGACACTATACCAACTCCTTTTGAAGCGTCCTTCACATAAACCACAGGAGCGTGATAGTGCGGGGCTATCTTCACTGCTGTGTGAATCTGGGAAGTAGTAGCTCCTCCTATTATTAAAGGAATATTCATTCCGGTTTTTTCAAGCTCTTCGGCCACATGCGTCATTTCTTCAAGCGAAGGAGTTATCAAGCCGCTTAAGCCAATGATATCAACATTTTCATCACGTGCTACCTGCAATATCTTATCTGAAGGAACCATTACACCGAGATCTATCACTTCATAATTATTGCATGCAAGCACCACTCCTACTATGTTTTTACCTATATCATGCACATCGCCTTTAACCGTTGCCATCAATATTTTTCCCGCTGATGAATTGCTGCCTGCTTCCTTTTCCTGCTCCATGTAAGGCAGAAGTTTAGCCACCGCTTTCTTCATCACCCTGGCGCTTTTCACAACTTGAGGCAAAAACATTTTACCCGAACCAAACAGATCGCCAACTACATTCATCCCATCCATTAACGGGCCTTCTATGATATGCAATGCCTTTTTGTAATGCTGACGTGCTTCTTCCACATCATCATCAATAAAATCAGTAATCCCTTTAATCAATGCATGAGTGAGGCGTTCTTGAACACTTCCTTTACGCCATTCTATTTCTATCTCTTCCTTGTTTTCAGTGCCTTTATAATTCTCAGCAAAAGCAAGCAGTCTTTCTGTAGCATCTTTACGCCGGTTCAAAATTACATCTTCAACAAGTGCTAAAAGGTCCTTCGGAATTTCATCGTATACTTCCAACTGTGAAGGGTTAACTATTCCCATATCCATTCCTGCCTGTATGGCATGATAGAGAAATGCGGAATGCATAGCTTCGCGTACTTTATCATTTCCACGAAAAGAAAATGAAAGATTGCTCACACCCCCGCTTATCTTGGCAAATGGAAGGTTCTCCTTTATCCATTTCACCGTTTTGATATAATTTATAGCATAGTTGTTATGCTCTTCAATGCCCGTTGCAATAGCAAGTACGTTAGGATCGAAGATGATGTCTTCGGGAGGAAAACCTACTTTTTCTGTCAATATTTTATACGCCCTGCTGCAAATACCAGTCTTCCTTTCAAAAGTATCAGCTTGCCCCTTTTCATCGAATGCCATTACAATGGCAGCAGCGCCATATTTTCTCAATAAAACTGCATGTTCTATAAAAACACCCTCGCCTTCCTTCAGACTAATGGAATTCACTATACATTTTCCCTGGGCACATTTCAAACCGGCCTCTATTACCGACCATTTTGAAGAATCTATCATCAAAGGAACTTTTGCAATATCTGGTTCTGAAGCCACAAGATAAAGGAATTTGGTCATTGCTTTCTCAGCATCTATCATGGCTTCATCCATGCAGATATCAATCACCAGTGCTCCGCCTTCTACCTGCTGACGGGCAACAGCCAGCGCCTCTTCATATTTCTCCTCCTTTATCAGCCTTGCAAATTTCTTAGAACCTGAAACATTGGTACGTTCGCCTATGTTGACAAAATTGCTTCCTTTGTAAACAACCAATGGCTCCAACCCACTGAGGCGTAATAGTTTTTCCCTAGTAGGAATAACTCGTGGTTTATACTTTAAAGCGATCTCGGATAATATTTTAATATGTGCCGGGGTTGTACCGCAACAACCGCCAATTATGTTTACAAGCCCTTCTTTCAGATAATCTTCAACTATAACAGCCATCTGCTTAGCTGTTTCATCATAACCCCCAAACTGGTTGGGAAGCCCCGCGTTAGGGTAAACATGAACATTGCAATCCGCCATCTTTGATAAGTCCTGCAGATAAGGTTTCAGTTGTGCTGCGCCCATTGCACAGTTCAACCCAACACAAAAGAAATCTGCATGAGTGATGGAGATATAAAAAGCTTCGAGAGTTTGTCCGCTCAAAGTACGTCCGCTAGCATCGGTAATAGTTCCTGATACTACCAAGGGTACTGTAATTCCCGTGCTGCTGAATATTTCTTTTGCTGCATATATAGCAGCTTTGCAATTCAGGGTATCAAATACAGTTTCTATCAATAACAGATCCACTCCACCATCAACAAGTCCTCTAATTTGATCGGAATATGCTTTAACCAATTTATCAAAAGAAACAGCCCTGAAACCTGGGTCGTTCACATCGGGCGACATAGACGCAGTACGATTCGTGGGACCTATTGAACCTGCAACAAATCTTGGTTTATCTTTAGTTGAATATGTTTTTGCGACCTCTTTTGCAATGACAGCAGAGGCTTTGTTAATTTCATAAGCCAGACTTTCCATCCTGTAATCTGACAAGGAAACGGCATTTGCATTGAAGGTATTCGTTTCAATAATATCAGCTCCTGCTTCAAGATAATCTTTATGTATGCTACGAATAATGTCAGGCTGTGTTAAAGAAAGGAGGTCGTTATTGCCTTTAACATCTCTTTCAAAATCCTTGAATCTTTCGCCACGGTAATCAGCTTCCTTCAGCTTAAAGCGCTGTATCATGGTTCCCATAGCGCCGTCGAGCACAAGGATTCTTTCTTTAATAATATCTTTAATGTTCATATTTTATATCCGCTTCCCCTCTATTAAGAGGGGAAAGAGGGGTGTGTTATATGTTTATTTTATTTTCCTTTTCAAATTCACTAATGTAATCTTCAATTGTTTGAACAACCAGAAAAACACTTGTCATCACTTCTCTATTAGTAAAACGAAGTACTGTAATTCCCAATTTGTTCAGGAAATCCTGCTTGTTTCTGTCCTTTTGCTGCACTTCATCAAAATCATGCGAACTTCCATCAATTTCAATAACTAATCTTAATTTATTGCAAAAGAAATCCGCAATATAATTACCTATAGGTTTTTGCCTGTGAAAATCATAGCCATGCATTTGCTTTCCTTTTAACTGCACCCAAAGCTTAATCTCAGCATTAGTGCTATTATTGCGCAGATGCCTTGCATATTCTTTAAGCTTTGAATCATAAATAACTTTCATTATTCAACTACAATACACGTTTTCGACACACCCCTGTGGTCCCCTCTTTTTAGAGGGGACTTCTTTAAAGTGCAAAGTTCGGAAATTCTCCGATATTAATAAAATCTAAATTCAATGGTTGCAGATTTAGTTGTTTGCCTTACTTTTGCATTTTTAAGTATAATCTGATATAATATGAAAGTAATTGAATATCTAAAGTGTAGCACTTCACCCTATGTAACATTCGAAATATTGCCACCACTTAAGGGGAAAAGCATAGATTCGCTTTACGGCATACTTGACCCACTGATGGAATTTAAACCTCCTTTCATCAATGTTACCTATCATAGCTCAGAATACACCTACAAAGAAAGAGCAAACGGCTTCCTTGAGAAAGTAAGCATACGTAAACGCCCCGGCACTGTTGGCATTTGCGCTTCCATTATGCACAGGTACAAAGTGGATGCTGTAGCACATCTGATATGCGGCGGGTTTTCGAATAATGAAACCGAAGATGCACTTATCGACCTTCGTTACCTGGGAATAAAGAATATCCTTGTACTTCGCGGCGACCCTCCAAAGAACGAAAGAGATTTCAGGCCTGAAATCAATGGGCATACTCATGCTGTAGAACTTGTAAAGCAGGTGCTAAACCTTAATAAAGGTATTTTTATTGAAGATGATGTAAAGGATGAATTTAAAACTGACTTCTGTGTTGGAGTAGCCGGTTACCCTGAAAAACATTTCGAGGCGCCAAACCTTTCCGCCGACCTGAAATACCTGAAAGATAAAGTTGACGGCGGAGCTGATTATATTGTTACGCAAATGTTCTTCGACACTAAAAAATATACTGAGTTTGTTGAACATTGCAGAAACAAAGGGATAACTGTTCCTATTATACCCGGTTTAAAACCTATAATACAGAAAAAACAGGTAAGCCAGATACCAAGCACCTTTCATGTTGACATCCCAGAAGACCTTTATAATGCCATTGAGAAATGCAAAGACGACAAAGAAGCTGCAAAAGTTGGCATTGAATGGACTACACAACAGTGTAAGGAACTTTTAAAAGCCGGTGCTCCCTGCCTGCATTTCTTTACCATGAGTAATTCCAAACCTATAGTGGAAATTGTGAGAGCATTATTCTGATTCAATAGTTCTTCTGATCTCGCGTTTACTTTTTTATTTCCAGAATCGGTAAACTGTGTTGCGCAAGCCGCATATTGTATTGAGCGAGTCGCATATTGTGTTGCGCAAGTGGCATATCGTGTTGTGCGCGCCGCGTATCGTGTTGCGCATGCCGCGTATCGTGTTGTGTACGCCGCGTATCGTGTTGTGTACGCCGCGTATCGTGTTGTGTACGCCGCGTATCGTGTTGCGTACGCCGCGTATCGTAATGCGCAAGCGGCATATTTATCACCGAAAACGCATTATGGAGTTCAAAAAGCGACAAAATCAATCCCAACTAAAGGCAGGCTGACTATTGAAGGGAAGATAAGCGCTAATTTACTTCGCTTCGGCTATTAAATACCCGACAGCTATTTAGTAATAGGATCGTCCTTGGGTGTAACAGTCCCTTTAATATTCAGAGTAATGTTCGGCTTGGCAGGGTCGTTGCTTATAACAGTAACGGTTTTATGTTGCTCACCTTTCTTTCCAACGGAATTGAACTGTATATCGATCTTGCTGGATTCGCCCTTCTTAAGAGTGGTTTTCTCGGGTGTGGAAGCAGTACATCCGCAACTGGCTTTAGTTTTGTGAATAATAAGGTCACTGTTGCCATTATTCTTAAAATCAAAGCTGAACTTTGCTGTTTCTCCGGCTTTGATAGTACCAAAATCATACGATTCAGTGGTAAAATTAATTTTAGGCGCATCCAGTTTTTGCTGAGGTGTCAGTTTCGAAAAATCTTCTACAATAATAGCGCTCACAGTAAGCTGTTTGGCAGCATCAGTGCTGTCGTTCGTATTAATATTGATAAAATCATATACCAAACCCCAGTCGTTTTTCTTGGCTGCATCGTAGGTAACCAGTATCATGCCTTTTTTGCCGGGTAGCACAGTTTCGGGCACTGCCTTGCAGGTAATGCATGCCGGAAGGTTGGAGAAAGAAAATGTCATGGGTTTATACCATTTGTTATAAACCAAGAGTGTATCTGTTTTGATAACAGTATTTTTTATTTCCATATAAGCAAGGTGGTTTGTTCTCATCAAAAGATTTCCTAATGTTACAGGGAATGAATCGGCAACTGTCCTAAGGCGCGGTATCACTTCCCCTAATATTGTTAACAATACCGAAGAAACCTTGGCATTTGTGGCAACCATAATGCCTTTTGAAAATTTACCGGGTTTGCCATTCGGGTTAAAATCAACTTTTACATAACCCTGCTTTCCGGGTAATATAGGCCCATGCGTCCAGTCGCTGGCAATACTTCCTATTGCAGGCCTGATGCTCACAATTTTCAAAGTATCTGTACCTGTGTTGCTAAAATTAAATGTTGTCGACACCTGCCCGGCTTCTTCCTTTATCTTTCCAAAATGATGAAACAGCGAATCAAACTTTATCACTGAATTATTCTGTGCCTTAACAACAGTTGATGCAACTATTGCCAAAGCAATAGCAATTGAAAAAATGGTTTTAGTTTTCATAATGATGATTTAAGAGGGCAAAGATAAAATTTATTTTGCTATAACCTGATGTGCAAGCTCAGAAAAATCGATGCCATCGAAATTACCTGAACTCATCAGTAAAAGGTTGGTGTATTCCCATTCCATTTTCTTAAGATCGCTGAACAGTTTGCTGCTATCGTTGTAAATCATTATATCCTCCCTGCCAAAAGATAGTTTTATCTGCTCAGTGCTTATAGGTGGAAGCTTTTTATGTGCTATGGTATGAGGGTTAAAATAAACTATGGCAACATCGGCATCATTCATTGCGCCTTTGTACTCCATCAGGAATTCCGCAGTAAGACTGCTGAAGGTGTGTAATTCAAGGCAGGCAACAAGTTTCCTTTCGGGAAATTGGCCTTTCACGGCAATGGTAGTGGCTTTTAGCTTAGAGGGAGAATGTGCGAAATCCTTATACACGCTAACTGAATCGTTCGAATCTACTAATTCCAGTCGCTTTGAAGCACCCCTGAACTGGCCAATGGCTTCGTAGAATTGTTCATCTGTAACTCCAAGCTTGTTGCATACAAGTTTAGCCCCGCTCAGATTTAAAAGATTATGATCGCCGAATACCCTTATAGGAAATATCGATCCGTCATCATACACATAAGTTTTGCCATCGCAGATTTTGAATTCGGGTAGATAATATGGAATCTTCTCTATCGTTGCTTTTGCTGCTTCACAAACATCTGTCACTATTTTATCATCTGCACAATAAATAAGAGCTCCGCCATCAGTAACAAGGTTGGCGAATATCCTGAACTGCTCTATGTAATTATCGAAAGTAGGAAACACATTGATATGATCCCATGCAATTCCGCTGATAAGTGCTATATCAGGCATATAAACATGGAACTTAGGCCGTTTATCAATTGGAGAAGTAAGGTATTCATCACCTTCAATTATCATGATTGGCGCTTCGTCCGACAGTTTCACCATCACATCAAATCCTTCAAGTTGGGCGCCAACCATGTAATCACAATCAATGTTATTCGAATGCAGCACATGAAGTATCATTGCTGTGATTGTCGTTTTGCCGTGACTGCCACCTATCACCACACGTTTCTTTCCCTTCGACTGCTCGTAAAGAAATTCAGGGTATGAGAATATTTTCAGCCCAAGTTGTTGCGCTCTTTGCAGCTCAGGATTATCAGCCCTTGCGTGCATGCCGAGAATAACGGCATCCAGCCCTTGATGTATCTTGGATTCATTCCAGCCTTCTTCTTCAGGAAGTAATTTATATTTCGCGAGTCTGCCTTTTGCCGGTTCAAATATTTCGTCATCCGAACCTGTAACTATATAACCTTTCAAATGAAGTGCAATTGCCAGGTTGTGCATGGCGCTTCCGCCTACAGCTATAAAATGTACTTTCATAGAATAGCGTAAGTTAGTGCCGGATTAGCTGAAATTTCAATATGTTGCAAACACGTTTGGATTTGTTAACACAAAATTAAGAGAAATCATTTCTTATAATTCGTACCTTTGCACTAATGTTATTAACAATGAATTGTGGATTATGAACCTTCATGTAATACATGCAGAGAATTTTAAATTGGATGGCGGAGCAAGCTTCGGAGTAGTACCAAAATCAATATGGTCGAAGACAGTGCCGGCTGACGATAACAACCTTATTGAGGTGTGCAACAGATTGCTTTTAGTTGAGATTGAAGACCACAAAATCCTTATTGATTCCGGCATAGGAAACAAGCAGGATGAAAAATACCTTTCTCATTTTCATATTACGGGTAATACCTTAGAGCAAGGTTTGGCAGAAAAAGGATTTTCAACTAACGATATTACTGATGTTATTCTTACGCATCTCCATTTCGACCACGTAGGTGGCTGTGTAAGATACAATAATGAAAGAACAAAGCTTACACCTATTTTCCCTAATGCAAATTATTATTGCTCCAAAGCGCAGTGGGACTGGGCTATTGAACCTAACCCCAGAGAAAAGGCCTCCTATCATGTGGAGAACTATATCCCTCTCTTTGAAAGCGGACATCTTGAATTCATACACGAAGAACAAGAACTATTCAATGGTGTTTTTTTGAAGATGTATAATGGACATACCGAAGGTCAGATCATTCCAGAAATGGACTACCATGGAAGGAAAGTAGTTTTTATGGCTGATTTCATTGCTACACTAACCAATATTCCTGTGCCTTACGTTCCCAGTTTTGATGTACAGCCATTGTTTACGCTGAAAGAAAAGACTGCCTTTTATGAAAGAGCGGTTGCCGAAAACCTTATTCTTTTCTTTGAACATGATTTTTATAATGAATGCTGCACGGTGCAAATGACAGAGAAAGGCATTAAGCCAAAGGAAATATTTAAACTAAGTGATCTATCATAAAGATGAATGTTGACGAACTAAACAAAAGATTTCATAAAGCATCGCCTGAAGAGGTTTTGAAGTATTTCCTGGAAGTATACAAAGGAAAGATTGCATTGTCATCCAGCCTGGGTGCTGAAGACCAGGTGCTGACAGATATGATCTCAAAGATTAATAAAGAAGCAAGAATATTCACACTAGATACGGGCAGGCTTTTCCCGGAAACATATGATTTAATTGAAAGAACCAATAAGCACTACAACATTAATATTGAAGTCTTCTTTCCTGATACTGCTCAGGTTGATAAAATGGTGAATGAGAAAGGCATTGATCTATTTTACGAAAGTGTTGAGAATAGAAAACTCTGTTGCAATATTCGCAAACAACTTCCATTAAAGCGTGCTTTCAAAGGACTTGAAGTTTGGATATGCGGCCTTCGCCGGGAACAATCCATTACCCGCTTTAGCACTCCCCTTGTTGAATGGGATGAAGGAAATAACATGATAAAGCTAAACCCCTTATTCGACTGGACAGAAAAACACCTTTGGGATTACATAAAAAAGAATAATGTTCCATATAACGCTTTACACGATAAAGGATTTCCCAGTATCGGGTGCCAGTCGTGTACACGCGCAATAGAAGTTGGTGATGATATCCGTTCCGGCAGATGGTGGTGGGAAGAGCCGGAAAATAAAGAATGTGGCATTCATAAAAGACCTATAAAAAACTAAAATGAGTAAAACTTCTTCTGTTAAAGACCTGCAACGCATAGCGAGAGAAATACGTATTAGCATTATCAGGATGCTTGCAGAAGCCGGTTCAGGGCATACAGGTGGTTCACTTGGACTAGCAGATATTTTTACAAGTCTTTACTTTAATGTCATTAATCATGAACCCAAGAAGCCTGACTGGGCTGACAGGGACAGGCTCATTCTTTCTATCGGTCATGTTGCACCGGTACTTTATGCAACATTAGCAGAAGCAGGTTACTTCCCCAAAGAAGAATTAATGACACTTCGCAAATTGAATTCCCGCTTGCAGGGACATCCGGGTCGAGATCATGGGCTGCCCGGCATTGAGCTTTCCGCTGGTTCCTTGGGGCAGGGATTATCCGTTGCTGTAGGTATGGCGCTTGCGGCCAAAGCAGATAAAAAACAATGGCATATCTATAGCATTCATGGCGATGGGGAGTTACAGGAAGGCAGCGTATGGGAAGCAGCAATGAGCGCAGCCCATTACAAATTAAATAATCTTACCGCTATTGTGGACCGCAATAATTGCCAGATAGACGGGATAACATCAAAGGTAATGGAAATAGAACCCTTACGTGAAAAATGGAAAGCTTTCGGTTGGGACGTCTTTGAGTGCGACGGTCACAGCCATACAGATATTATCAAGACATGTGAGTCAGCTAAACAGAGTGTTTTCCGTCCCACTGTTATCCTCGCAAAAACCAAGATGGGAAGAGGAGTTAAAAGCATTGAAGACGACTACCGCTGGCATGGGAAAGCCCCTTCAAAAGAAGAGGCCGAAGATTTCATAAAGCAACTAAAAGCTTAATTCTACTACCTGAATTTCTACTATTATCTTATCATTATTTTCTGAATTACATTTTCAGTTTCAGACTGTAGCCGGAAAAAATATATGCCACTGCTAAAAATATCAGGGCTTATAGTTAACGGGCTTTCTGTCGATATAGTACTAACATCTTTACTGTAAACCATCTTACCTGAAATATCAAAAATCGAAAGTGTAATTATTTTATTGCTATTTGGCGTGATATATAAATTAACTCCGTTGCCTGATTGCGAAATTATCATAGAGAGATGGCTATCCTGACTGCATGAAGCTGAAACAATATCAGAATAAGTAAAGTTTCCCATTGAAATCGGTTTGCTTTAATCTGTAATATGTAGTACCTGAAAAAGGTTTCTCATCTGTTGCACTATAAAATAGAGTGTTATTGCTGTTACCTGCACCTGGTATGTTATTAATATTTTCAAAAGTAAAACCGTCCTGGCTCTTTTCGACACTGAAATAATCGTTATTGGTTTCAGAAGCTGTAGCCCAAGAAAGCTTAGTGCTATTGTTTTCACAGGAAGCTTTGAAAAATAATA
The DNA here is from genome assembly GCA_963831005.1 of uncultured Bacteroidota bacterium. Classification (GTDB taxonomy): domain Bacteria; phylum Bacteroidota; class Bacteroidia; order Bacteroidales; family CG2-30-32-10; genus CAWHOW01. The sequence continues at coordinate 52,241 of CAWHOW010000046.1, read as the reverse complement.
ATTCTATAGGTAGAGGGTTAGTTCCCGGGGTTCTATTTGCTAACGCAAAGTAACTATCAAACTTGGTAAATGCCTTAGAAGTAATATTACCAGTTCCATTAGCACTACCACCGCCAACAGCTGGAGAAATATCAACCCATGGGGACACAGGACCGGAGTTCGATTCGACAATACCTAAATTACCATTGTCAGCTACTCCATCATTTGCACCATTGATTGTACTGTAATTTATTGTAAGATTAGCGGATGAAATAAAGAGAGGATTTGAATTTATTGAAATCAGATAATAATGAACCTTAGAAATGTTTGAAACATTTCCTGGAAGTGCATATCCAATAGCATTTGCATCGGCATCGTACAATTGGGCCGTGTAAATATTATTATGTGCAATGGTATATTTCAAGGCTAAAGAAACAGGACGATAATCATTTCCGTTTCCTAACGGGAAATTCAATGTTGTTGCATTAGCAGTAGATATATCATAGCTCATAGGGCCATCAATATAGCTTGCTGCAGAGCCAATTGTCGTTGTAGCGCCTGCTCCAAGTAATAATATATTGCCATTCGGATTTACAATTCCATCAGTAAGCGTGAGGACATAATCAACGGTTGCATCATTGTTAAGAGTTATCTGGTCATTAGTTGCAAATGTATTATCTATAGTCAAATTATGAAAAGTTGTTGCCTGGCTACCTCCAATAGTTTGTGCCCCTGTCCCGTTAAAATCCTCAATACATGTGCTATTGGATGAAGCAGTCATTGTAAAAGTTCCTCCATTATTTGTAAAATTACCTCCCAAATACAGTGTAAAAGTACTTGCACCGGGAGGGTTTGCATTATCCATGTCAAAAGTACCGCCGCTAATAGTGAAACTATTGTCTACAGTAAAGGATTTGGTAGCAGTAGCATTACTTCCAATAAATACAGAACCGCCTGTTTGAACATAATTTGCTACTTCACCAGTAAAACTTCCTCTTACTAGCTGAAGTGTTGAAGTTCCTGTATTTTGTACTTTCAGAGTGCCCATGTACCTATAATTAGCATTGGTAAGTGAATTTCCTGAAGCCTGAGCGCCACAGTTCCAGGTAACGTTGCCGAAGGTCTGGGCGAAATTGTTAGGTAAAGTTGAGGATGTTACACCTGTTATTAAACAGGTTGAATTTGCATTCCACGTAGCAATTGGAATAGTGCCGGCATCCTGAGCATGCTCATATATTCCACCACTATTTACTGTCATGGTGCCAGTTACTGTACCAGTGCTTGCATTAATATAATTACCATTAATAGTAAGCGTAGTGGCGGTAACATTATTGGCACCTGATGTTGATAATGTACTATTTGCACTAATAGTTAAAGAATTCAAATTGGCAGTATTAACATCTAGTATAACTGTATAATTATTATTAATAACAACAACATCTCCATTTGCAGGAACTGATGCGCCTGATGCACCCCCGTAAGTTGCAGACCATGTTGCTGTAGAAGACCAATTGTTATTTGCCACCGAATAACGGTTAGCTCCAAATGAAATTAAGCACATCGAAATAAATATAACAGTAACTAATGTTAACCGTATAAATACTGATTGTGCAACTTTTATAGTAGATATTGTTCTCATATGGCACCTTTTTTAATGCATGAACTTTGTCAAATATACAAAACTAAAATGTAAAAGTCAATAGGTAAGTAAATGTTTTATGCATAATTCTTTTATTTACTAACTCGTTTCATGTATAAGACGTAAAAAAATAAAATGGTTGCATGTTATTAACAAAATAAATTTTAATGTCAGGCACAAAATATATGCCAAAAAAGTATAAGACCTGATGAAAGGCTTTCCTACCGGACGGGCAGGCAGGTTTTTTTATGTACTACCTGCTAAATTCAATTAAAAAGCCATAATTACATAGCGAGTTACGGCAAGTCTCTAGACAGTTACAGCAAGTCTCCATAGGGCTACAACACCGTCTGCTGAAAATGATACACTTAATGATGTAAGCTCTATACTCTACCGATTTATTACAGAACAACAGTATAGCGCCAGTCTTCAAACCAGTACGTAATTGCCAATGTCAGGGATTATAAAATATTAACCGGGAAATATTCGCAATAATTACCTTATCATTGCTTTCTTAACAATAACTCCGGTTTCGGACTGAAGTCGGAATAAGTAAATACCACTGCTAAAGAGATTAGGGCTAATCGTCAATGGATCATCAATTGTATTGATATGTTTATAGAAGAGCATTTTACCTGAAATATCAAAAACGCTTAATGCAATATTCTTATTGTTGCCAGGGCCTATAAAAACATTAATTCCGTAATCGGACTGAGAAATTACCATTGATAAAGGATCATCATTGCTGCATGAAGAAGTAATGGTACCTGAATATGTAAAGTTTCCATTAAAATCAGTCTGTTTAAGCCTGTAATAATTAATATCACTATAAGGATTTTGGTCCATTAAGGTATAATTTAGCAAACTATTACTAAATCCTGCACCCTGAACTAAGCCGATGTCTTCAAATATTGAACCATCATGGCTCTTCTCAACATTAAAGTAGTCATTATTTGTTTCTGAAGCAGTAGCCCAAGTTAAATTAGTTTTATTGTTATTGCATTGGGCATTAAAATATAGCAATTCAATTGGTAATGGATTATTACCAGGTGTAATGCTACCCAAAGTAAAATAATTGCTTGATGTATTAAAGGTAATTGTTGAAGGTATATCACCCTGGCAAGCAGGTGGTGATGCCCCTGAACATGCACTTGTACCTGTACCGCCATTAGTAGTCCATGGTCCGGCATCACCTATTGCAATAGCAACTCTTAAATTAGCAGGAAAAGGAACGTTAAAGTAATTGTTATAAAACAATGTTATAGTACTTGTAAATGCAGTGGTTATTGGATTTTGGAATAATTTCCAATACCCATATTGTGAAACATTATTGATAGGTGCAAGAGAAGCAAACATTGCATTAGCATTGGCCACAATAAATTGGCAATTGTATGTAGTTGTTGCAGCTACAGTTTGGTTCAAATTTAATTCAGCAAGTACCATATGATTAATTGCTCCGACAGGAAATAACCATGTATGTAGTCCTGTTTCACCCACTGTTTGAACCATAGGCCCATTGACATAACTGCTATCCTGAGTATTGTTCCCTGCGTTAAATGGATTGATATTTACTGTAACACTGCCTGCTCCGGCATTCAGGCTTAGAAGATTAGTCTGGTTAGTAATAATATCACCGCTTGTTAATGTTAAAGTGCTTGTAATAGTAAGCGGAGTACCTAGCGTGATAGCTTTATATGCAGGATGTGAAGTATTATTAATAACTATATTGGCAATACTTGGAAAATCCAATAAACCTCCCAAAGTTTGAGCTGTAGTTCCGTTTAAAGTAATTATAGTAGTTCCCGGTGTAAATGTCCCGCCATCATAAGTCCAGTTTCCACCAACGTAAAGGTTCGTAGTAGATGGGGTAGAAAAAGTACTAAATGTTGCTTTTTGCCATAAATTACCATTAACAGAAAAAATAACCGGAGCTGTAAAATTACCTTTTATCAAAGTGAGATTCTGTGTGGACAAATTAGCGAATGAACTTGCATCAATAGTATTGCTACCTGCGGCGCCAGTATTATTAATAACAAAATTATAATATGCTTCTGTCGCAAGGCTTCCCGTAATAGATTGGTTTGCAGTACCGTTAAAAGTAATAGTACCAGCATTTGGAGTAAAAGTGCAACCGGCATTTTCTGTCCAGTTACCTCCAATATAAATATTAGCCGCTGCATTAAAAGTACCGGAAGTACCGGCTAATGTTAAATTATTTGTGATATTCAAAGTGGCAGGCGCGGTAAAACTACCTGTAGTCATTGTAATTGAATTCACATTCAGTGTTGTGGTACTGCCACCTGTGCTCAGGACGACAGAATTTGGGGTTTCATTAATGGTAACATTATACAATGTCTGAGTTGCCTGCGTACCATTAATTGACTGATTAGCTGTTCCGTTAAAATTAATTGTTCCATTATTAGATGTATATGTTCCTCCGTTATTTGTCCAGTTAATGCCGACATTTATCGGGTTGACAGCATTGCCATTGCCTGAGAACGTAGTATTTGCATTTATAATTACATTCCCAATTACTGTAATAGGGGAATTATTTGTATTCGCATCAATAACTGCACCGGTATTTATGCCATTTCCCATAGTTAAATCTCCAGCAACCGCAGTAGTAGTTGGCGGAAACTTGTATGTAACTGTATTTGCAGCAGGTTCTAATTGCAGGTTTCCATATGTTGCTACAGTAATGGTAAATGGAGTTGTAGTTTGATGATATTGTTCAGTACTCGACGCACCATATGTAAAAGTGCCAAAACCTGTAGGATAAGTACTTGCCAAAGACATTTCAAATGTAGACGAATTAAAAACCTTAAACATTGCTCCGGCATTTCCGGTTATTGCAAATCCTCCATTATGAAAAGTGCTGGAATTTAAACCATTCCCCACTACAATGTTTCCCGTTACATTAGCAGCAGTGACTGCGGCATTTAAAGAGGCGCCGAAAGAATAGGTGGCATTTACTAATAAATTATTATAATTAATATTTGCATTATTCATCACTATAGATTGAGGAAGACCTACACCTGCTGACATATTATAGTTAAAATTACTTCCTGAAGCGCCGGGTGTAAGAGTCCCGACACCGCATTCCAATACAAGTGATGCTCCCAGATTTACAGTACCTGTACCGGGTGCGCTGCCTAAATCCAGCACAACACAAGAAGCCGTTGTAGATCTGAAATCCAGGTTCAATTCATCAGTTAAGGTGCCGCTTGTAACCCCCACATTAGCGTTATGCCCCGCATTTCCATCTGCACACAGGGCGTTTCCTATATAAAGGTTTCCTTTCACATCGGCTGTGCCTCCATTGATAAGCCATCTATTGGTGTTCGCCGAGTTAGGCTGGTTTATATAGACATCATTAAGAATAGTTAAACTGTTTGCACCTGATTGTGTAACAGTGTTTCCCACATTCATTGCAGGTGTAAATACCAATTGTAATATAGTGTCACCTGTCATATCATAGGTTACTGTAGTTGAACCAAGACCTGCACTTGCATTACCGATATTTACAATATCATTCACTGCTTTATTGATGCCATCATTCACTCCAGGCACAACTTGTCTTCCAAAACCAACGCCTCCGGTAGTAGATGCCGCATTTCCCGTTAATGTAACCTGAGTGTTGCTGTTAACAACCGAAACTATTCCTAATGCAGTTCCTGGCGTTGATTGCAATAAAATAACATCTCCGGCTTTTAACTGCGTTGTAAAAGATGTACCTACCCCTGTTACAATATTACTTAATGCAGAACTTGAGATGGTCCCGGCTTCATATTGTATCCAATTTGATTTTAGGCTCCAGTTCATTGCGCCTGTTACTGCATTATAAATACCCGAAGAAAGTATCATATTACCAACAGCAAAAGTTCCGAATGCCGCTTCACCTGTAAATGCTGTGGAGTTAGCAAGCTGCGAACTGACGGTCGTGTTATTCCATGATATACCATCATATTGCTGAATTTGAAAAGATGTAGGAACAGCAGATGCATCAAGGTCATTATTATTAAAGTTAAATGTTGAACTGTAAGTAGGGATAGTAGCGGTGTTATTGGTAATGGTCCAATAACCATTAACATCACTGTTAGCATTGATCATGGAACTGGCTATAAAGGGATATTCAACTTCGGTAAAACTGCAGGTAACATTGCCTACCCCGGTAACGTTAGCTGTTATGGCAATATTAGAAAAATAATTACCCCCCACTTCGAAAGTTTGTGCTGTTGCAGCCCCTAAGGCCATATATTTTCTAAGGTTACCAATAACCCATCCTCAGCTCGGACTCTGCTCAGTAACAGTTCCCCCATTTGGTATGATAACGTTATTTGAACCTGTAGTAATATTTCCTGGGTTAACGTTGGAAATGTAAGAATAGCATTAACAGTAACATCATTATTAATCGTTAAGCCGTTTGGGTTATTTATGGTTAATTTATTAAAAGTTACGGCGCCTGTTAATGTTTGCGCTATAGCTCCTTTGAATACTTCAGTTCCTGTGCTGGTAAAAGTTCCTGCTGTCAAAGTAAAAGTGGCCCCTGTTATATTAACTGTTACTTCCACCATCTGCAAATGTTCCCCCTACTCCGTTCTGATTATAGCTTCCAAATGTCACCAGAGTTCCATTTTTCAAAGTAGTGGTACCTGTTGAATAATAATAGAATGTTTTGGCTGCTGCCTGGTTAATTTGTGAATTTGTATTAGGGATTGTTGCAGAACCTGAAACAGTAAAATCACCGTTAATATTTAACATTGGACCAAATCCAGTAATAGTTTTAGCACCGCTAGTTGTAAAAATAAGATTATAATATGTACTGCAGCTGTGGATTGTAATGTTTGAGCGCCAGCGCCATTTAATGTAACAGTGCCACCAGTAATTGTATATGCTCCTATTAATTCTGGCTCTGTAGTAGCTAACTTTGCAATTTGCAGGTCACCCCCTGTAGCAGAAATTTTTCCCGCCCCGCTTAAGGTATTTGTGCTTACATTAAAAATACCACTAGTCATGGTAAGTTTATTGTTAATAGTAACAGTGGTACAGGAGCCGCCATAAGTTAACGAAGTGCCTGCACCGGTATTGTTTACAACCAGATTATAAAATGTCTGTGTAGCTTTAGTACCCATGATAGACTGGTTAACAGCGCCATTAAAAGTTACAGTGCTAGTGCTTATATTAAAAGTAGCTCCATTTGTCCATGACCAGTTCCTGGCAATATTGATAAATGAACCTGCCGTAGCCGTAAAAGTACCTGCATTAAGAAAGAAATCCAGACCTATATTTAAAACGAAAGCAGCGGGGCCTGTAAATGTGCCTGCTGTTTGGGTATAAACATCCAAAATATTTAATGTATCGGTGCTCCCGCTAATAGTAGTAGAATTACTAATTTTGACATCATAAAATGTTTGGGTAACTGCAGTTCCATTAATAAACTTGCCACCGCCATTTAAAATAACAAGACCATTATTACTATTAAATGCGCCACCATTATTTGTCCAGTTTCCCGAAAGATTTATAGTTGGAGGAGCATTAAAAGTTGAGCCAACACCGGTATTTAAAATACAATCACCATTAATGGTCATAGCTGTAACAGTTCCTCCATTAGCAGGAGCAGGAGAAAATATGCCTGAATTGACTGTGAAATTCTGAGTGGTTAATGTAGTTATAGAACCTCCACATGTGGTAGTTGCGGTTCCACCGTTATTGATAATTAAGTTATAAAAGGTTTGGGCAGCAGCAGTGCTGTTGATCACCTGTGTCAAACTCCCTGTAAAAAACACCGTGCTCTGCCTTTGCTGAAATGTTCCTCCATTATTTAAAAAAGCATTCGTTCCGTCGCTTCCGGTAATATACATTGTATCCGTTTGATAACCTGTAGCATATGGCTCCATATCAAAAATAGAACCAGCACCAATATTAAGACTGTAAACTCCAAAACTTGTAACACCGGCATTAATAGCCTGAACTATTCTACCTGTAGTGGGATAAATATAAAAATTAGGATAATATGAATGGGAATAAGGAACAAAGGCAAAATTGGTACCTCCAGCTGTTGAAGCATCTCCAAATTGTATAGTTCCCCCACTTACAACATAAGGAGAAATTAAATTGCCTCCAAAATCAATGTCAGCATATGCAGCATCAACACCTTGTTGTAATGTAATTGTTCCTGCTGACATGGTTGTTTTTGAACCTTTTACATTATTAACCTGAAATGTTGTAAACATTGAATACCCATTTGCTGCAGCTAAAATGGCACCGGATGACATAATAAAAGAGACAGAGTCAACAGCATCAGCAGGCTGTGTATATGCATTAAACCCAGCACCGATATTAAGAATGCCGTTATTTGCAACAGCTAAAGTAGGAGTTGATACCCCAACTGACTTATATCTGAAATCCCTGGCGCTATTGGTCGGTTGTCCAGTCTGCACATTAACAGTACCTCCATTTACAAAAAGCTCGCCTTCTAAGAGGACATTTTGGGTTGTACCATTTTTAGCAATATTCATGGTAGAACCAGTATTAACTTCCACTATAGCATTAGGCAAAATGGTAAGTGCAACTGCTGAACCGCTGTTATAACTATCATTTAAAGCAGTGATAGTTTCATCCATGTACCATGTACCTTGGGTAAATGTAAAATAATATTTAGCGCCTGTATTGATCCCGCCAATAAATTTAGCATCCTGTACATCCAGTGTATCACTCGACGCTCCAAGGTTCATTACAACGGTGCCTGCAATGGTGGTATAAGTACCGCCTCCGCTAATGACAGATCTGTTTCCGGTACCATTAAATGTTAATGTAGTATTGGCAGGGGCTGAAAATGTACCGGTATTGGTGAAATTACCAGCCACACTTAAACTAAATGCAGCAGTAATCGTTACTGAGCCCTCAATACTGATATTCGCACAGTTTGCAGCAACACCAACTGTCATTGCAAATCCAACAGGAACATCAACATTTTCCGAAGCTAATGGTACATGTCCCAACGACCAGTTACCCGGAGTTCCCCATGCACCTGATGTCGAGGCAGTATTTGTTTGTGCATTAGCATATAATACTGCAAATAGCAGTATAAATACTGATAAAATAAACTTTTTTGCAGGCTTTGTATTCAACTCTATTCTTATATTTAATGAGCCCAACAAAGATACAAAGCCGGAATATCAATGTCAATAGGTGTTTCAGGCAAAAAGCCAAAAAGCTAAATAGATTTAGACAAAGCTGAATTCTGAATAGATATATAATTAAATATCGGGGTGTCGATTTATTTAAAGATATTTAGATATATCGAGGTAAAATACGTAAAATTACTAATTATTTACTCTTTAATAATTGACTTTTTTACAATATCCTCAGTTTCGGATTGAAGGCGGAATAAATATATACCACTGCTAAAAAGATTAGGGCTTATGGTCAATGGGTCATCTATTGTATTGATGTGTTTATAGAATATCATTTTACCTGAAATATCAAATACACTTAATGCTATATTCTTATTGCTGCCAGGAGTGATAAATACATTAATTCCATAATCTGACTGTGAAACAAGCAAAGCAAGAGACGCAACATTACTGCATGAAGAAGAAATGATACCCGAATAAGTGAAATTTCCGTTAAAATCGGTCTGTTTAATGCGGTAGTAGGTAATATCGTTGTAAGGATCCGCATCGGTCAAGGAATAATATAGCAAACTATTACTGAATCCTGCACCCTGGACAATGCCTATGACTTCAAATGTTGAACCATCATGACTCTTTTCAAGATTGAAGTAATCATTATTCGTTTCGGAAGCCGTTGCCCACGTAAGATTGACTTTGCTGTTGTCACATTTTGCAATAAAATATAGCAATTCTATTGGGAGTGGGTTATGCCCCCCCTTTAAATTTGCAAGTGCAAAATGGCTGAAACTCGTAAAATTTATACTGGAAGTAATATGTCCCGAAGGAAGACCAATAGCAGATGCTGTACCACCAATATCTATCCACGAAGAAGGGTCACCTTTTGCAACAGTAAGATGGGCTAAGTCAGTAACGAGATCCCATGGAATATAGTATAACTTTACCGAAGCAGTTTGTACTGTACCGCTTCCACGGACCGATACTTATAATCATTTACCCGATTCCTCTAATCATCGGACCGTTCCTTGTAATCATTTAACCGAAGCTTGTAATCATAGGACTGATGCTTGTAATCATTTGACCGATCCTTGTAATCATCGGACCGATCATTAGGAGCATTTAACCGATGCTTGTAATTACAGGACCGATACTTATAATCATTTACCCGATTCCTCTAATCATCGGACCGTTCCTTGTAATCATTTAACCGAAGCTTGTAATCATCGGACTGATGCTTGTAATCATTTGACCGATTATCATAAGCATTGAACAGATGCTTAGGAACATCGGACCGATTCTTGTAATCATCGGACCGATGATTACATTCCTTAGCCTTTTCCTTCTAAAGAATAGGATAATGATTATAAAGAAAGCAGGTATAATTACGTTCCTTTCTTCTATGATTAAAAGTATAAGCAGCAAACTTCTAAAAAGAAAAGAGTACTTAAAGGTTTTAACTCTAAGTACTCCAAACTTTAGTGTACCTGCCTACATGACTTGCAGGCTCTAAATACTTTTTTACTGAACTATCACATACACCCAGTTACCCCATGTATAGTGTGAAGTTGCGCCATCAGTAAAAGTGGCTTTATGCGCGGAAGATGCAACTGTAGGTGTAGAGGCTTTTTTAACAAGGGAAGTAGGCGTGGTTGTTGGGGTGCGCTTTATTGGCACAACGGTAGCTTCACGAAAACCGTAAATGCTTCCGCTCTTTAAATTGTTAACCACAATATCAGCTTCAAGGCTGAAAAGCAATTCGGCAAACACCGTAGGAGGTACTCCTTTAGTAGGTGTAGTGCCATACTGGCGTATATAACCGGCACGGGAACCTACCGCTTTAGTGGTTATAGCAACTGCCTCTATACCAAAAGGAGTTACTTTAAATGCACGGGTAGAAGGCGCTTTGGTCTTTTTAACTTTATAACCGCAGCGAATTACTACCTGTATCCCTACGGAAACATCTCCTGCTGCAATCGCTGCGTTCCGGGCAATTGACTGAATGTAGAGGGCATTCTGGTTGTACGAGTTAATACAAATGTTTCTTTCCGTTGTTACCTGTGCCGATGTTGATGTAGGAGGCTTTCCTAAGAAGCCATCGTAAGTATTATCCAAAGTGGTCGCTTGTCCTTTAATTGTTACATCGCTTACCGGAGGCGCAACCACAAGCGGATCGCCAAGCGTTTTCTGTAAATTACAATCCTTGATCAATGTCGGGGTTGTTGTTTTCTTGCTTGCCAAAAGAACGGTTATCAATGGAAGATTTTTTACCAATGACGCCATGATAAAGTTCATTACAAATCTTTCTCCATAGCTCATAGGCTTTGGTTTTTCAATTGTTGTTTCCATAATTTAAGTTTTGAAGGTTAATATTTTTTTTGATTTACGATTACAAAGATACTATGCTTAAAACCCAATAGTCAAGCGGTTTTCAGCAATAGCCTATCAATAGCCCATCAATAGCCTATTTTTGCTTCTTCGAAATGGCAATGATTATAGCGTTGACTTCCTCATGGACAAAGGCGTAGCGGTCTTTCTCAATATTCACCTTGGAACAAAGGTTTCTCAGAGACTTTTTTTTAATTTTATTACCGGCGAAGTCAGTAAAATGCCTTTCGGCGAACGAAAAGTTACCTTTATTGACTTTTAAAGAAATGTAACCTTCGTTGCATAAACGGTGAAGCAGTAAAGCAAGATACTCCCATTTATCGCCATTCCATCGTACATCAGGACAATTGTAAGGATCTTTGAACAAATCATACAATTCTTTACTTTTAAGTATAAAGCCTTTTTCTTTCAATATATTAATAAGGTAGTGCTTGTTGCCTTTGTCTGTCCATACCATCCGGCATAATGATATAATCTGTGCTTGTGTCATAGTGTTTCTTCATAGCTTAATAAATCGAATAAAATTGAGGAGTTGTTTTATATATATGTGTCAGGAAATGAGTGATTAAACACAAGGCTATGTGCCACGGGAAATGGGCTATTATATGGTCTTATCATGCGCATTCGCTTGATAATAGTGAATTTTGCGCAACAAATATACTACAAACAGTTGATTTTACAGTACAGAAAGAGAAAAATATTTATCAACATATTGATTTTGCTAATAAGACACAGTCTGTTATTAACAAAACGCAGTAATATCAAGTGGTATGTTGATTTGTGGTTTTAGATTTTGAATGACTATCAATTACAACAATTGACACGAAGTAAATGACTATTGAACATAAGAACAATCGAACCTATCTATCTTCCTTCTGAATAAGCATAAAAGTTGAGGGAAATCTTGTAAGGAAATTGTTTTTTTTACTTTACTGGGATATAAATAAAAGAATGTGTAATTAACATACTAAGAGCGGTGGGAAAATTGCAGCAGAGACGGAATTGAAACTTGAGGTTGGGAAGGATTTTGGCGGTGTTTTCGGGCATTGGCTGTTGGTTGATAACCCGAATGCATTGGATGATATTCATGTTACAATAATACTGGCACACGGAAAAAGCCATAGTTCGGCTGTGGTAGTGGGGAATGTAACGGCATAAAGAAATAGTAGGCAGTAAGCAATAGGCAATAAAAAAGCGGGAAATTTCTTCCCGCTTTTTTGTTAAGTTTTTAACCTTTCACTATTTTGTTTTCATCATCTTTTTACTATCAATCATTTTTCCGTCCACTATCAAAGCATAAGTGTACATACCGCTGCTAAGGTCGGAGGCATATACATGTAACGTGCCGTTGCCCTTGCTCTGTAATTGCACTGATTTAATGATGACACCTGTATTATCGTAAAACATGATGGTTGCACTACCCACAGTTTCGGGGAGGAAATAAGTTATATCGGTTTCCTCGGCAAAGGGGTTGGGGTCGTTCTGGTAAAGGATAATGGCATCTTTTTCAATAAAATAATTATTTAAATCGGTTAATGTATCGGTATAGAAATAATTACTCATGAAAAGAGGAAGTCCGGCATAACAATTTCTACCCTGTAAATATATTACGCTGTCTGAATAATTACAACTCAAACCGGAAACATTTGGGTTTGCTATTGTACCTAATTTGGATTCATAGTCATGTGTAGTATAAATTTTCCCATTGCTTGCCAATTGAATTCCAAAGATTAAACCTAAATCGTCATTACCCGTTATGGTGTCATTTGCAGTTATTAATGTATCAAGTAATAGTTTTGAGTTTATCGTAGTTGCTGAATCACCTGTCAAAGTTACCTGGTAAAGAGCCCCACCGTCTGTATACCCTATAATGTAATAATGAACTGCGAAATACACTTTGCTTCCATCGGGAGAAAATTCCACTCCGTAAGGTTCGCAATCGCAAGAAGGAAAAACTATGGGATTGGAAAAAATCCCCGTAGATTTATCAAAGTCAAGAATTTCATATCCATCAAGATTAAATGTCGCACCCATTTTTTTTCCGTCAGGTGAGAATTTAAAATTATACGGCATAGTATTGGGGGGATTTATGCCAGCCTGACTGATTACAGGTGTTAAATTTATTCCGCTGCTTGTCAGTAAAAAAGCATACATGGAGTTTGTGTAACGTTTCATTGCAATTATCCATACATCTGTATCATTGGCATGTTTTGTTGCAGCCATCGCGTAACCCATCATACCTATCATAATAATATTTTGTGTGGATGTTACATCACCTAAACCGCCATCCAAATTCATATCAACAATGGCATAATCAAACTCAGTTTCTGTACCTGCGCTATCTACCTGCCATGCAAAAATATAATAGATATTATTATTCCCCGGCTGTTTAACAGCAAGAGTATTTCGGAATGAATCTGAGAAACGTGTAAGAAGCCCTGTTCCGTGAGGCATTAGTTGGTGGCTTTTATTCCAAACGTTCCATCCGTCGGAATAGAAAAGTAAATTACCTGCTGTATCAGATACAGAAGCATGGCAACCGTAAGCAATTAGTTGTCCATTCGTATCAACCACAGGCGAACCACTGCTAAAATTTAAACCTGCCTGATCGCCAAAATACCAATGCCATGTGCGTTTAATATCGGATTTCTGCGCTTGTAGAGCAGTAAAAAGTGAAGAAAGGAAAATTAAAAGTATGAGAAGAAAAAAAGGTTTTTTCATAAATGAATTATTTTTAATCATTACAATAGAGTATAAAAATATTTATAAAACTAGAATCTGATTATAAATAATAGAACAACGGTAACAAATCTGCCGCTGTTCTATTAATCTTTAAACTATTATTACTTTGTTTTCATCATCTTTTTACTATCAATCATTTTTCCATCCACAATCAAAGCATAAGTGTACATTCCACTGCTAAGGTCGGAGGCATACACATGTAAAGTTCCGTTGCCTTTACTTTGCAGTTGCACTGATTTTATGATAACACCGTTATTATCGTAAAACATAATGGTTGCACTACCCACAGTTTCGGGGAGGAAATAAGTTATATCGGTTTCCTCGGCAAAGGGGTTGGGGTCGTTCTGATTCAGTATTATTGCACTTTCAGTTGAAAGCTTAACATATTGAACATTGCTTTGATATGTGCTGTTACCTGTCTGCCCGTTAGGTGTGGCTTTTGAATTCTGCCCACAACACCTGTTAATCATAGCTTCGAGAGAATCGAACCTTGATGAGTAAGTGGCAACTACATTTTGCAAGCTGTCAATGCGATTGTTCAAATTTGTATTCAGAGAATCTTTGCTTGCTTTCATGTCTTTCATTCCCTGAATCAAAATAGCAATAAATCCCTGATAATTCAAACTCTTATAATCAACAGCAGAAACTTTAATATTTCCTAATGAATCATATTCAGCCGGTTTATGTGTCTTATAAACCAATTCAGGTAATACAGATTGTACATCTTGCGCAACAAGACCATATTGTTTTTGACCGCTTAATTTTATATCATATACATTAGTAGTATCAAAATAAAATGACTTAGGCTTTAATTGATTAATCAAATTTAGGGCATTTGAAATAGGGTTGATATTAGTTTTAAACATAGAATCGGAACCGCTAACATAACCGTTGCCCGAAAAAGTTCCGTTGTTGATATAAACATCGCCATTAAAATAGCCGGCATAATTACCACCACCTGTTGCTGAAGAATATATGCCATAATTTGTAGCACCATTATATGCTTCGAAATGACCTGCCTGATTAACCGTACCCGAACCTCCGATAATGCCATTTGCTATGCCTCTTATTGCATAATTAAGTTTTTCACCACTTGCAAGAAAATCACCTGCAATATAAAAACCCGGAGTTCCTGCACTACCTACTTCGCTGTAAATACCTGTTGCTGACTGATCGGCGTTTGTAACATGTACTGCGGTAGAAGAAGAAACACCCGTATTCTGTGTTACTACCAATTTACCTAAAGGAACTGTTGAACAGGATTCGCCAATTAAAACAGAATTATCAGTAGTATGTCCTGAACCATTTCCTTCAAAATAAAAATTATTGTTGTGAGCACCTAAATTAATTGCACCGTTAACACCAACCGGAAAAGTGGTTGGAATGGCGCAAGTGCCAAAGCCTGTTCCTGCAGGCACATAAATAACATCTCCATTAGTATCCAATGCAAGTACACCCGGACCCGGATTGACAGTATCAGGTGTTGACAACGCTCTAAGGTCAGTGAACCTTAAGCCGGAAAAGCCTGTACCACCAAGAGGATTTGGAGTATATGTAAAACTATTACCAATTGAATTGGAAATAAGAGTAACGGGAGTTGCTTGATTGGCAGTAGTATCATTATCGTGTATCTCCAAACGATTTGTGGGTGAAGTAATATTTATTCCGACCAGACCCAAATTGGTAATTCGAGCTCTTTCCTGTAATCCTCCAAGAGTATATCCTTGATTTGTAAGAAGACATAAATTACCTGTTTGTCCGCTACTACGTTCCATACCTGCTGCAATTTTAGCCATCGGATAATCTACTGGTGGATTTGTAGGATACAATCGCTCATCATTATAATTTGAAAGCATAATACCTGCAGAATATGTAGGAATAGTTGTTGAAGTGACAAGTTGATCCCTTTGTCCTCTAATTTTAATATCTGTTTCCTGCCCGCTGGAATATGTTCTGCGGAATTCGGCAACAGGTATAATATCAGTATTACCATCATTCGTGCTATCGCCTATAACCCGTAATACTGTATAATTGTCGAAAGAACCATAACCAGTATCTGCTACATTATTGGAAATAGTGAAATGAGCAAGGTTGTCAGTTTGAATAACGGCGCCATTATCAGGATTTGATGGAACAGATACAGCAGTTCCTTTAGTAATACGTAAGTGTTCAATATTTGAAGTATAAAAAACCATGTCCATTGTATCAAGTTGAAGTAATTGTGCCGTACCATCGGACCATATACCTACTTTAAAACCATTATTAAATGTGGAACCAGTCATAATATTTGTAAACTGTGAATAAACAGTGTTATTATAAGGTTCATATAAATGCAATTGGCTTGTAGGTGTTGTAAAACCTTCACCTATTGCAACCCAGCCACCATTATTAATAGTTACAGCAGGTAAAGCGCCAGTTGTAAAAAACTCCATATTTTTATTTGCCTGCTGAATTAATTGAGCCGTACCATCGGCAGCTATACCTACAAGAAAACCATCGGTAGCAGTAGTTCCTGTTAAGGCATTTGTCCATTGTGTATAAATAAAATTACCACCAGGAGTTGCATCATACAAATGCAAACGATTGGCAGGAGTAATAGGATCGCCTATGCCCCAGAAACCAGTACTCCAATCTATATACCCGCGGTAAGCACCTCCGGCATAAAATTGCACACTAACACCATTTAGAGTTCCTAATCTATTATTCAACGGAGATGATGCGTTATTATTTCCAGTAAGAAGCCATGGAAGACCGCTGCCCACTGCAGGCCCTTGGTATAATACTCCAGATGGGTCAACAAGAACAGTGTTATAAGTAGGATTTGCTGTTGAAGGTAATGCACTAATACGCGCATCACCAACAACATCAAGTGTGTGAGCGGGAGTAATATTATTTATTCCAACCTGGCTTGAGTTCACAAATAAAGTTGTTCCACCAAAACCCAACATAAATGAATTAGGGGTATAATTGGAAACATTGTTTCCAACTGCAAAAGAATTTGTTGCTCCGCAATCAACATAAACATTACTTCCAAGCGCCATTGAATTCGTCGCTTCTGCAACAGAAGAGCCATTAGCTAAAGTAAAGCCGCTAATGTTTACAAAATGGTGGGAAGAATAACAATATCTTAATGGAAACGGAGTAGTAGTTGTCCATGAAACCGTATTTGCATTAGTATTGACATTTATAGTATGCGAACCGAAACGTATAATACTATCACCCGGCATAGGAAGTATGCGGCTTGTTTTAATACTGTCAACTTTAATATAATCGTTTACAATTATCGAATCAACAGGGCTACCATTAAACGTGCCTGTAGCTCCGGTAATGCCTTGCACACCTGTTACACCTTGAATACCCTGTGAACCGGTTGCACCTGTTACACCAGTAACACCATTAGTGCCATTGCTACCTGTAGGGCCGGTAACCCCTGTAGCACCTGTTGTGCCAGTTGGACCAGTTGCCCCGGTAGGACCTGTTGCTCCCGGAGGGCCGCTTAATACGGCTTCTATTTCAAAATTATCAATACGCAAAGTGCCCGTGCCGCTTGCGCCACTTGCCATAATGCGGATATAAACGGCGCTTTGGTTGTTAATGGCTGTAATACTTGATAAGTCAAAAACCTGCTCGGTAAAGCTGCCATTGCCGGGCGACATGGTTGTACCAAAGTTGGTATAATTTGTCCCGTCTGTGCTGTAGGCTATGGTAACAGTTTGCGCTCCTGTTGCGCTACGCTGTGCTTGCAAGTACAACTCATAACTTTTATAGGAACTTAAAGAACTACCGCCGAGTTGGAAAGTCCAGTATCGGGTATTGGTGCCACTGCTGTTGCTCATAGCAAGAGCATTTCCGGCAGTTGAATTAGTAACAAATGCCTGACTGCCGGAAGCTGTGCCGGAATATGTAAGAAACGCTTCC
Source organism: uncultured Bacteroidota bacterium (assembly GCA_963831005.1). GTDB lineage: Bacteria > Bacteroidota > Bacteroidia > Bacteroidales > CG2-30-32-10 > CAWHOW01. Next base: position 34,445 of record CAWHOW010000046.1, on the reverse strand, counting down.
GTGCCTGTTGTACTGCAACTAACATTAGTTGCATCTGTTGGCGTTAATGTTCCGTATGAACTTCCACTATTGAAGTCGAAGTTCACAATTGTTGTTTGGCTATTTACCTTCCCCACAGAAATACCAACAACACAAGCCAAAATAAACAATTTCATTAAAAAAGTTAGTTTTGTTTTCATGATTTTTGTTTTTTAGTTAATAATGCGAATCAAGGGTTAAAAATTAAGTAAATAAAAGCTGCGGCAATTCTACCAAAGACATGAACAATGAGGCCTTTCGTTGAACGCACTTTACTCGCTCTTTGAAAATCTGTTTTTTCAATCAACCAATTAAACAAGGATTCGATTGGCTGACGTACTACTGAAACCGCTGTTGAGAACAAATCATTAGCAGCTTTATCAAATTGTTTTTCTCTCTCCGATTGTCCTTTAATACCTTTTACCGGGGTTAGCATTACAGAGTTTTGAGAAGATTCAATTTGAGAAAAGAAATCTGCATTATGATAAATTTTATCACCAAAAAATGTTCTGTTTTCAATATTACTCCAAGCTTGTTTAAACACATTTAGATCATTTTCTGATGCAGGAGTTATCAATAGTTCTTCTGGAAAAGGTAAATGTCCTATACGACGATAGGCTAACGCATGAAGTTTTGCACCGTAATAATATATTCCTTTTGTAGAACAAAAACCTTTATCAGTAAGATCTGATGCCACTTTCCCTGCACGCTTTCCGGAACATGTAATTATTGGCATTGAATCTAAAAGACTAAATTCTGAAGAACAATCTTTGGGGGTAAATTCTGCAAGCAACGGTCTAATCAAGTGAGTAAATGCCTCAGACAACCTATTGATCCTATTATTGAATGCTGAGTAAGATGGTAGTTTTGGAAACCACGAACGCAAATATTCATTAGCAAAACGATGTATCTGCTTACATTTGAAATGCTCTTCTTGATGTACGGTATAAAGATAAATTGTCATTGCTTCTTGGTCTGTAAATTCAGGTTCGTCATTATTACTGTATCGTTGACAACAATATTTTAAATCTTTTTCAAATTTTTCACAGATATAAAAATAAATTTCTATTAATTTGTCTTTATTATGCTTGGTAATCATATCTTAGTCTGTTTGGTGGAACATATAGCTAAGATATTTATTATCAGGTTAATATAAATATATATTTTTCATATTTTACTAACATTCAAATAGTTAATAACTCTGTTTTTTTATTTAATCCAACCCTTGATTCGCATTAATAATGAATTTTTTAAAAAAAGTTTTATCATTTACTATTATTTCCATTATATAAATACCTTTTGGAAACTCCGAAACATCAATTGAAAATTCTTTTTCAATATTTTCAGTACGCCATATTAATTTTCCATATACGTCATAAACCATATAATAAGTTCTTGCTGCAAGGCTATTATTCCATTTAATATTTACTATATTGAGTGCAGGATTTGGAAATAAATCTATTTCTTGTTGTATGTCCTTAATATAATTAACAGTTTCAATCGAATCAGTTCCAACATATATATCATCAATATAATAAAATGCATAACCAGGATAGTTATTATACATTAAAGTATCAGTATGATTTTTATCAAAAAAATTACCAATATTAATATATTGATAAGCAGAATCTGCAATAATACTTCCTTTAATTTCCGACCAATTTTGCTTATCTGATATTATTGATGTACAATTGACTTGAGCATAATTATTTGTTGGAATATCCCAGCTTGAAGAATCATAGGGTTGATAATCTTGATATGATTTTGTTGAAAATAATAACCCAATATTATTTGATGCACAATTTGAAATATCTGCTAATGAAACATGGAATGAAATATAATATTTTACCCCAATTATTAAAGGAGATTTCAGCATACATCCAATATATTCTTTGTAATCACCATTCATGAAACTATAATAAACCGTATAAAGACCAACATAACCAACTCCATTAAATGCGATTTGATTTCCATCTCCATTATTTGGTACGGAATAATTACCTGTTGAATCACACGAATTAAAATAGTCTGGAGTTGCACTACATGAATACCAATCAGTAGGAAGCATAAAATAATTATTATGACAAATAGTATATTCTTCAAAACTCGGGTTAGGTACAAGGTTTTGAGCAGGAAGAAGAGAACAGTAAACAGCGAACAGTGAAAGAAGAAGTAGGAGTTTTTTCATAGGCAAGTAGTTTAGTTAATAATAAGGCGAGAAAAGATATGTAAAGATATTAATAAATTTCCTGATATAAAAAAGAAATAGTTAAGTTTATTTTAAGAAATCATTAAAATAAAGATGCGTTGGGAAATTGCAGCTTTTTTGCAAGCCTTTGGTTTGTGTATTGGCTTGTGGGGGCTTGCAAAGTCGAGTAGGCAAGGGCATTTCAGCCCAAGCCTCTCACAAAACCGTACGGGAAACTCTCGCTTCATACGGCTTTTGTCATTTTTAAACCTTTGACAAAGAAACCATGTTTCCAGGGTTCAAACAATGTAGGTTTTGCTTTTCTAATACGCATAAGCATACCGTAGGCTTTGCCAATATTGTTTCTTATTGCTTTATACCTGTTCATAATCCATTTAAGTAGCCTTCGATGAAAATTATAAAAAATAAATGACATTGCTGATTTCCGAAACTTTCCGTAATAATTCAACCAACCCCGAAATTTGGGGTTCAGTTCTGCTGCGATACCTTCAATGGTGTTTGATGTCCACCGATGAAAGTGGCTTTGTCGCAGCGTTGTTAAAATACGTTTCCCTGCTTTAACGCTAATCCCTAAATCAAATCCCGGAAACTTATATCCATCCTCCTTCCCCTTTGATGTTCGTGGTTTGAAGGTGAACCCAAGAAAGTCAAACTTCACATGTTTATAATTCTCGGTTCGTTTGTGGTCTTTGCAGTAAACAATCTTCGTCTTTTCAGGGTGTAATTCCAGTCCACAACTCTGCATTCGTTCTTCAAGTTTCTCAAGTAGTTTTTCCGCTTGCGCAACAGATTTTACCACAAAAGGAATTGATTTTGCCGAAAAAACAAGTGATTTTTCAGTAAAAGCAAGTGATTTTATTGAATTCTCAACAGATATTGTGGCATTCTCTACAGATATTGCGTCATTTCCAATAGGTTTTGCGGCAGGCGCAACAGAAAATGCGGCGTGCACAACTGCCAAAATAGCTTACAGAATTGCCGAAGCATTAGTGTCATAAAATTTTTCAGGAAATTTAACCGCACCGATGAATTATTTTAAATTTTAACATAATCTCAAACAAGCTCTGTGTATATTTGCCTGAACTAATAGTGGCTTTTTAAGTAGTTTCAATATCTGAATAATGAAAAAACTATTGATACTGATTTTTATACTATCTATGACTCATGCCTATTCGCAGGATTGGATAGCATATAAAAATACCAGGGCAAATATTAAGGATTATAAAGCAACAGACACACTTCATGTTAGAATAGATACCGTTAAAATAAAGGCAATTAAAATAACCGATAAAATATATTACTTTAAAGAGAATGGCAATCCGGATGATATCAATATTGATGAAGTTGTTTCGTACCGTATGAAGAATATCATTCACGTGATGAAAAGATACACTGTGGTATACAAAGACAGGTACTCTGTTCTGACTGATGAAGATACTCCTCTGAGTAGTAATATGGCTTTTATTATTGATAATTCAACAGGGAAAAGCACTGAAAATATTACTGCAAATGATACTACAGCGAACACAGCAAAAGATACTTTGAAAGACTTGTCAAATAGAAATTTAAATACAGATATTGACATACTGACAGGCAGGATAAATAAACTTGAATTATCAGAAAAGGAAATCAATCTGCATATGGAAAAGCATCACACTGAATTTATTTATGGTGTTATTGGAAGTACAGCCGGAGCGGCATTAACTATGGCAGGAGTTATGTTAATTGCAAATGGGCGATTTGGTAGAACAGGAAGAAATAATTATTATTCAAATACTACCAACACCACAAATACTTATGGCCAACACCATTCATCAGCATCTTCCGGCATTGGCGATATTGTTGCAGGTGTAGGCGCTGTAGCATCGGTGGTCGGTATTGTTATAATGATAGATTCGGATAAATGGTTTTCAAAAAGGTTTAATCATAATTGGTAAAAACATATGAGAACAAAATTCTTCATTCTGCTTATTATTCTGCTTAATGCATTCTCTTCATTAAAATCGCAAACTGTAAACACTCAATTCGGGCAAATACAGGGAAGCATGAACGGAAGTGTTTATCAATTCCTGGGAATACCATTTGCCGCTCCTCCTGTTGGAACATTGAGATGGAAAGCCCCGCAAAACCCAAATACATGGTCGGGTGTATTGGCAACTGATAGTTTTGCGCCTGTGTGTCCCCAAAAATATTATCAGCAAAATAATCCTACAGTAGGAACTACAGTAGGAAACGAAGATTGCCTTTATCTGAATGTATGGTCTCCGCAAATTGGAACTGCACATCTTCCTGTTTTAGTTTTTATCCATGGAGGCGGAAACCAACAGGGAAGCGCAAGCGAAGTTGATTACGGGACACAGACTTATTTCGGGAAGAATGTTGCTGCAAGAGGTAATGCAGTAGTCGTAACAATTCAATACAGGCTGGGTCCTTTGGGGTTCCTTGTTTATCCAGCATTAGAGCAGGAAAATGCAAATGGAGTATCAGGCAATTATGCCGTACTCGACCAGATACTGGCATTGAAATGGGTTAAAAAAAACATATCAAATTTTGGAGGTGATACAACTAAAATAATGATCTTCGGAGAAAGTGCCGGTGGAGAAGATGTTGGCAATTTACTTACCACTTCTTTAGCCTCAGGATTATTTCAGCGGGCATGCATAGAAAGCGCCGCGCCGTCTCTTGGGATTTATACTGATGCCAAAAGCAGTGGAATTGCTTTTGTAGATACCTTTGTTAATACAGGCACAGATTCTGCTAAGCTGGCATATATGAGATCACTGCCTGCAGATTCAATTATTAAAAATGAAACATCTCCTTTGGCAAATGGCATTGCACAGGGAGTATGGGAAGGGGTTATTGATGGTTATGTATTCACAAACTCCCCTTACTATAACATTTTAACCGGACATTTTAATAAAGTACCTTTCATGATTGGTTCTAATTCAAATGAGATGAGCCTTGCAGCCCCATTAATAGTAACTCCGGCAATGGAAACAAGTTTGGTAAATTTAATGGTGCCTGTTGCACACAGGCCTGAGGCCCTTATATTATATCCCCCGGGAACTAATGATTCTGTGGCCAGGCAATCATACATTAATTTACTAACAGATGCACAATTTATTGATCCTGCCAGAATAACTGCACAATGTGTCAGTCAAAATGAAACATCATCGGTTTGGAGGTATTTCTTTAATTACGGGCATACGAATATTCCTGTGTTCGCACCTTATGGCGCCTATCATGGCATTGAATTATCTTATGTATTCAATACATGGGAAAATACAGTCTACACTGCCACTCCACAGGATGACAGTGTGGAAAATGTAATGCTCAGGTATTGGGTTAACTTTGCAAACACGGGAAATCCCAATGATACCGGATTGGTAAGCTGGCCACAATACGAAGGATGTATTACAGATTGCTATATGGAGCTTAAAGCCACTCCTGAAGGTAGCCAATGCGGATTAAGGACAGAGCAATCGAATTTCTGGGACGAGGTGGCCGGTTATAATGGTTGCGCAGGCGCTTATGTTGTTAACAGAATGAAAGATTCGGATGATTTTTCCGTTTACCCAAATCCCGCAAGCGATTATATTACCATTGAGTGTCTCTCTCATATCAAGACAGGAAACATTTTATGTTTATTCTATTACAGGTGAATTATTATTACAGCAACCAATATCGATGATTAAAACAGCTATTGATATTTCGACCCTTGCAAAAGGTATGTATATCATAAAAGTGAAGAATGACAAAGATGTTGCTATTTCGAAAATTATAAAAGAATAAGAGGCAAAAGAATTACCACATATTAACCCAAACCTACCACTTATCAGCTAAAACCAACCAGATATCAATTAGCACTTTTGAATTCGGATATAATATATTTACTTTGCTGATGAAATACGAATAATGTATTTATTGTAATTCAAATGAACTAAGCCTGTGAAATAGCCATGAGCAATAACCTTCACGACAACCTTGCCTGCCGTCAGTCAGAGGAGTCCCGCTTTCCTTCGAGACGTTTCACTCCTCAGGATGACGCGGGACGTCTCGAAGACAAGGCAGGCGTAACTGATTATTCATGGAGAAACTTTATTTCACGAATACCAATAAAAATTAACAAGACATGAGCAATTCCATCTGACCTTTAAAAAACAAAAAAATAATCAGATGAAAATTTATTTTCTATCATTACTCTTCACTCTAATATCACTGCTTGCTAGTTCTCAAACTATTGATATTACAGGTTCTATTGCAGATTCCACTACTCAAAAAGCCTTATCATACGGGACAGTTACCATCAGGAGTAAAACTGACTCTATAATTAAGGGAGCGCTTACTGATGAAAACGGTGAATTTAAATTAAAGAATATTTCTTATAAGGAAGGCATATACATTCTCATAAAGTATATTGGTTATGCTGAAATGAGAATTGAAATAATCTATTCAGGGAATCCAAAAATCAATCTTGGCAGAGTATTACTTCATGCCAATGCCAGCGAGATGAAAGAAGCCACTATAATTGGCAAAACCAGTTATATGGAACAAAAGTTCGACAGGAAAGTATTCAACATTGATGATGCAAAGACAACGTCGGCAAAAGACATTTTTGATCTTCTGCGTACATTACCGGGTGTTACTGTGGATGAAGATGACAATGTAATGTATAAAGGAGCTCCGGCAACTATCTATGTTGACGACCAACCTGCTGAATATGTTTATCCCAAAATTGAAATGATTCCCGTAGCAAGTGTTTTAAAAATTGAACTGATCGATGCTTCGCTTAGCAATGGAGAAGGCAAGGGAGGAATTATAAACATTAAAATGAAAAACCTCGCTACCGATGGATTTAGCGGTGTAGTTCAGGCCGATAATCGTTCCGTAACATTTAAAGATTTGAACAGGAGCAGGGATTATATAAATATAAATTATAAAATAAAAAAAGTTATATTCTTTGACAATTGCAATTATTATCACCAAAATTCATATGGCAGCAGCACAACGAAAGGAACCCTTAACTATGATTCGACCAATTATTCTTTGAACAATAATACCAGCAATCAGGATATTGAAAATGACGTATGGGATTATGGAGGCATCAGGTATTCGCCCGATGAAAATACCAGGATTAGGCTATCAGGTGGTTTTTATAAAGAAATAGAAACAAATTCTTCTGAGAATTATTCTCAGCAAAACAATAAAAATGCGAATTCAGTTTTTCAACAGTATAATGATATTTCAACAAGTGAAAATCATGATTTAAGCAAATGGCTTAATGCTTCCTATTATCATAAATTTGATTCTATCGGCAAGGAATTATCTGCCTGGGGAGGCTTACAAGATGAGGTACAAAATACAATTACACCAAATACCTATAATTATCAATATATATCAAATACACCTTTTGACAGTTCATTCGAATACAAAACAAATTGGAATCAGGCAAGACCTTTGGTATATGCGGGGATATATTACAATAACCCTGTTAATAAAAAAACGCGCTGGAATTGCGGGTTCAACGGATACTATACATATAAAGAAAAAGAAAGTACTATCTACAGTAAGGATAATAAGGATTCTTTACCGTTGACAAGTTATAATAATTTAAGCCAGGGGCAGTCAAACTGTATATTTCAGATTAGGTACCACAATTAAGAAATGGAAATTCGATGGAGGTATTTCCGCTCAGTATGATGAGGACAATATCGCTTTTAAACGTTATACTGTTAATTCCAAAGATACGCTGCTCAATGTAACTAAAGGTTTTCTTAATTTTCTGCCTTCTGCAACCATAGTGTATGCACCCGATAGTTTACAGGAAATAAAACTCACATATTCTAAAAGTGTTGGAGCTCCATGGTATACCCAGTTATGCGATTTTATTGATAAAACCAATCCTTTTAATTGGGCTGTCGGTAATTCCAAATTAGAACCGACTGTTTATAATAATCTGTACCTTGGATATACATACACTAAAGAAACATGGAATATCAATGCAGATGTATTTTATAGCATTACCAACAATAATATTTCCTATTTAACTGTCCCTGTATCTGATGTCATTACTTTAACCATGCCTGATGACATAGCTCACAACAGCAGTGTGGGAATTGAACTTTCTTCCTGGGTATCACTAAATAAGAAATACGATTTTAATTTGTCGTCTTCAATTAATCAAACTTATATCCGTTCAATTGATTTAAGTGGGAATGAAGCTAAAGAAAATAATTTTGGTTATAGTTTTAAATTCAATACCAATATTCATTTAAGCGACAAAACTACAGGGACTTTTTATATCAATTATTTCAGCCGGTTAATAACTTTCGAGGGATATAATTATAATTATATCAATTCGTCATTAAGTTTAACACATAAGTTCTTTAATAAAAAACTATTATTGACCCTGGGTATTAATAACATTTTGAACAACCTGGTGCAACGCGGAAGCTATTACAATTTTGGAGGAATAGAAGAAAACACCAAGCAATTTTCCAGTTTATATGAACCCGCTTATTTCATTACATTACAATACAAATTCAAGCAGGGCGACAGGGAAACAAAGGACACCGGAACTGAAGTAGGTAAATAAAAAAAGCAGTATTTCTACTGCTTTTTTCTTTAATATTAGTTTTACGGTTATGGAACTGTCACGGGAATGACACTACTAGGAGTACCCAAAGCATTAAATACTATTCTTCCTGTATTCAGATCTTCATATTCAGAAGAAGCCGTAAAATTATATGCAGCCCCATAAGCAATAAAATATGCTGTAGATCCTGAGGCTAATCCAAGATTATTAAGAGTAGTTTTGGGAATCTTGACAGAGAAAGTTGATCCTGTTGTAGAAGTATTGTATGAAAAATAATCAAGATAATTCTGAGGAAGAGAAGAAACACTTGAATTTCCCCCTACAAAAACAGCAACTGTTCTCTCCTGAACATCAGGAGGTATAGTGCCTTTTAAATAAATATTGGTATCAGTAGACGGCGCCAGGGAATCATAAAATGTAAGTATGCTGAAAGAAGGTATCTGCGAAATTTTCACATCATGGATAGTAGTCCCGCCTCCAACAAACTGCAGATTTTCAACTTCTGTTGAACCATAACCGATAGCATGAATATAAAATGTATAATTTCCAGTAGTCAGACCGGCAAACGTATAAGCGCCTGTTGAATCAGGATGTACAACATGGGTAGCATTCAATGAATCTGTCAGTCCTATTTTACCAAGATTAACCAAAACAGGAACACCATACTGGTCGTAACAAGAAATATGCCCGCTAAGATTTCCTGTTAACGAAGGACCCGCAGGGCCTTGAGGACCTGTAGTTGCAGTACTATCTTTGGAACAACTGCTAATGCCGAAAGCAATAGCCAACAGTAAACATAAAGGTAAAACTCTTCTGTAATTTTTCATTGTTTTAGTATTTATTAAACTTAATATGAATATTTATAAAGCGGTAGTTTGCAAAAGTATTACTTAATAATTTCACTTATCACAATATTAACAACTAAGACCTGAATTTTAACAAATTTAAGAAGTAGCTTATAAGGTTATCTAGCCAATCTAAGATTGCATTTGTGTATTTTAGAAAAATAATGTAGGTTTGTGAAAATTTATGAAGAAAACTGATAATAATTCACTGGCTCAATTCACTAATAAAGGCAATAAGGCAACAAGTGGGGGCTTTGGCGAAGGACTGCTTGAAGCTGGCGAAACCGATGCCCGCATAGTGGCAATTGGAGCCGATATTACGTCATCAGTCAAAATAAATCTTTTTGCAGAAAAATACCCCAAACGATTTTATTCGCTTGGAATAGCCGAACAAAACTGTGTAGGCGTTGCAGCAGGACTGGCGCTTGCGGGGAAGATACCTGTATTTGCAACTTATGGTGTATTTGCAGCTTTAAGAACAACCGACCAGATACGCGTTTCGGTTTGCTATAATAACCTTCATGTAATTATTGGGGGAGCTCATGCGGGGATATCGGTCGGTCCTGATGGAGCTACTCATCAGGCATTAGAAGATATAGCCGTTATGCGTGTATTACCAAACATGACTGTGCTTTCGCCATGCGATGCAACACAAACTAAACTGGTAACACTGGCAGCATTGCAACAATTGAATGGCCCTGTTTATATAAGGTATGGACGCGAACCTATGCCTGACTTCACTGAAGAAACTACAGCTTTTGAAATTGGCAAAGGACAATTATTTAAAGAAGGGAACGATGTTTCCATTATCGCCACAGGACATATGACTTGGGAGGCATTACAGGCTGCCTATGAACTGGAAAAAGAAGGAATACATGCAAGGGTTATTAATATTCATACCATTAAACCCATTGACAAGGAAATAATAATTGCTGCTGCTAAAGAAACAGGCGCTATTGTTACTGCCGAGGAACACCAGGTTAACGGGGGCTTTGGAAGCGCTGTTGCCGAAGTGGTGGCCCAAAGTTATCCTGTTCCAATAGAATTTATAGGTATGAAGGATTCCTTTGGAGAATCGGGAACTCCATTGGAACTAATGGAGAAATACGGTATGACAGCCAAACATATTTCCGATGCTGTTAAACGTGTGCTTTCTTCGGGAAGCAAGGTTATTGAATTATTTAATTAATGGCACATATACAAGTATTTTTTATATTTAGATTCCTCATTTCTCCGCCAGAAGGCGGATCCATTCGGAATGACATTGTTGTTTATGGAGTGTGAGGAGGAGCAGGAAAGCGCCCGCTTGAAGCGGGCGCTTTCCTGCTCCTCCCTGTTAATAATAATATTGCTGTCATTCCGAACGTAGTGAGGAATCTAACTTGAAAGAAGAATTAGAATAAATTCATTCATTTACATTATGAATTAATAAAGTATTCAATGAAAAACAGCCTGTTAAAATTCATTTCTTTTTTTTTATTCCCTCTTTTCATCATTTCGCTATTTGCCATTGCCTGCCAGGATTGCACTTCTTCAAATGCTGAAAATAAAAGCAACAACATCACCAACACTTCCGGTAAGTCCATAACAAAAGATACTGTAAGTAAGGAATTCCTGCTTGGCAAAGTGAACCCTGCAAACGATGCTCATTTTACTGAGGTTGATCCGCAATATGCAAGCAGAAAAGGATTATACCTGCGCAAAGAAGCTTATGATGCTTTTGTGAAGATGCATGATGCTGCCATAAAAGATGGCATACAGCTTTCTATTCTTTCGGCTTTCCGTTCGTTCAATGAACAAAAGGAGATATGGGAAGGCAAGTGGACTGGCAAGGTATTGTATTACGGGAAGAACATTGCAAAATCATATCCCGACCCTGTTGAACGATCGAAATATGTATTAAAATATAGTTCTATGCCGGGCACATCGCGCCACCACTGGGGAACCGATATGGATCTGAACAGCCTTGAGCTTTCGTATTACAAGACCGATGCGGGTAAAAAGGTTTACAAATGGCTTACTGACAATGCTCCCAAATTCGGCTTCTGCCAAACATATACCCCAAAAGATACTGCACGCACTACAGGTTATGAAGAAGAAAAATGGCATTGGTCGTACCTGCCTCTTTCGCAAGTATATTTGCAGCAGTATAAAGATAAGATAACTTATTCCGACCTTGTTGGTTTTGCAGGCTGCGAAACTGCCAAAAAGATTGACATCATAAAAACCTATGTGCTGAGCGTGAATAAAAAATGCCAGTAGTTATATGTGAACGGAGCTGACAGTTCTATTCTTTTACAAACTTCTTCACTCCTACTCCATTCTGAGTCTTCACTTCTACAATATACACTCCGCTTGGAAATGCTGAAACATCAACATTTGTTTTATTGAAAGTGTTTGCAATGCTTTTAATCAACTGTCCTTGCATATTTGTGATTTCTATTATTGAACCCTGTGGACTTTCTATTGTTAAATTATTTACAGAAGGATTTGGATAAACAGCAATATTTCCAAGAGTATTATCTACTTCTTTTATACCTGTTAATTCTGATAAAGGACATCTCCACACACCATTGCCACCAGTTCCAGCAAAAAGAGTATCTCCTTTGATATCTAATGACCATATTAAAGTATTATCAGGTAAACCATTGTTCACAGGAGTCCAAAGCTGCCCACTATCCAAAGTTAAATATACGCCATCTTCAGTTCCTGCAAAAACAGAATCACCACTTATTGCTATAGCAGTAATATATATAGCACTACCCGAAAATCCATTATTTATGGCAGACCAACTGTTTCCATTATTAGTAGATATATACATGCCTGTACCATATGAATTATTTCCCGCAAAAATATTTGACCCGCTTACAGCAAATTCATCAATACCTTCAGGCGGCAAGCCTGTATTCGCATACGACCAACTACTACCGTTGTTTACGGAGAAATAAACACTATCAGTACCTGCAAGAATAGTATCCCCTTTTATGGCTAATGCATAGACCATCTTATCATCCAATCCGCTGTTAACAGCAGCCCAACTGCTTCCATTGTTTGATGACAAAAACACTCCATCGCCATTTGTCCCTGCAAAAATATTATTACCACTTACGACAATTGCTACGACATTGCTACCCACCAAGGGATTAATTGATTCAATCCAATGACTCCCATTATCTGCCGAATAAAATATACCTCCTTTGTAGGTCCCGCCATCGAACATTTCACCAGCAAAAACAGTATCCCCTTTTATGGCTAATGACCAGACATTAGTGTCAGTTAAACCTGCCGAAGACCAACTGCTTCCACCGTTTGCTGAAAAATAAACACCGGCACCATAGCCAATGCCATCATCATGTCCTGCAAATATTTTATTCCCGCTTATTGCAAAACAGCTTATACTGCCGCTATCAAGGCTTGTTTGCTGCCATTGTGCATTTGCGCTAAAGCCAATAATGGCTAGAGTTACTAAAATAATTATTCTTTTCATGGTATTCAATTTTAGTTAAACTTTTTTATTCAGCTATTTCAGTTAATGATTTTCAATGATATTATATTTTGAACAAATATAATGCGTTAAAAACAATTTGTAACGACTTATTTGATATCTGGCAGCTTTTACCACATAAGTGGTAGGTTTGGGTTTATATCTGGTAAATTATCCTTTCATCAAATGAAAAAATTTCAATAATTTTTTATTTACACCTTTGCAGTTTGCCAAATTTCAGTAATGCCCTTCGGAAAAGAATAGGTAAGTCCGTTGTGAGAAATGAATCAAAAGATACAACGATAAAGTATTTTTCAGAAGAAGTTTGCCGGTAAAAATACATTAACCGTTTTAGATTGACTAAAACAGGTAAAATCCTGCCGGATGAATGCAAAACATACTTATGTGTTGGCAAAAAACTGTTGCAGGAACACAACACACAACTCTGTGTTGGCAAAAAGCTGTTGCAGGAACACAACACACACTTATGTGTTGGCAAAAAGCTGTTGCAGGAACACAACACACAACTCTGTGTTGGCAAAATGCTGTTGCAGGAACACAACACACAACTCTGTGTTGGCAAAATGCTGTTGCAGGAACACAACACACAACTCTGTGTTGGCAAAATGCTGTTGCAGGAACACAACACACAACTCTGTGTTGGCAAAATGCTGCCGGATGAATGCAAAACATACTTGTGTTTTGGCAAAAACCTGCCGGATGAATGCAAAACATACTTGTGTTTTGAATAAAACAGGCTTATTGGATGCAATTCCTTAAAAAGAAAAAGAAGGAAATAGCTTTTTCCTATAGAAACTTTGGAACCGAATGATAAAAAGTGTTAATTTTGGGAGGAAAAATAAACGGAGTTAAACACTTATAAACGCTTATAAGTATTTGTAATCGGATATTAAATATAATAACGGCAATGCACAAGTTGCACTATTTAAAATTAAATTAAAATGACAATTAGGATAGACAAGCAATCATTGAAATTTGGAATGTGGTTAATATTTACATTCTTAATTTCTTTTAATTGTTACTCCCAGCATCATAATAAAGACAACAAATATCTCTTTCTTCAATGCACGACAGAGCCAAAGACGAGAGTAATAAAGACTGGTAGACATGTAAGTATATCATTTTATCACACTGATAATATATTAAGAGGCAATCTAGATTCAATAAGCGATACTGCAATATTTATTAAAGGATACACAGTGCCATTAAATGATATTAAGACAATAAGTTCGCTTAGAATGAAAGCAATATCAGGACTTGGATGCGGGGTTGATTTAATCTTTTCGTATGGACTTATTATCTCAGCATTGGGAGCCGCTGCTGGGTCGAATTCAGCTGAGAACAAAATTGGTTTTGAATTGTTCTGTATTTATTCAGGGACTGCAATAATTATAGGCGGCATAATTAATATATTTGCTATTAAACATTATCACCTTGATAAAGATTACAAATTGACAGTAAAAAATTCACCAATTATATAAACAGTGCATAACTTAGCATTGCTTCAATGGCGGGTGCGCTTCGAGACGTCCCGCGTCATAATGGGTAGTTATGAGTCATGCTGAGGAGCCCTTCCTGCCTCAGGATAAACTCCGCGTCTCGAAGCATCGAAGGAAAGCGGGACTCCTCAGCGTGACAGACGTTGCAGCGCAGGGTGGTTTAATAACATCCGCCGCGGCGGAGCAGGGAGGAGGCTTTAATTTTACTCATCCCTAAATCCCTTCTCTACCAGTAGAGAAGGGACTTAAAAGCGGTTCCCCTCTTTGCTTGCAGAGAGGGGTTAGAGGTGAGTCAGAAAAAGAAATAAACCGTCACTGCCCGCCTTGCCGAAGAGGCAGGCAATGATTAAACGTAAAAACAAATTTATATATGAAGATAAAACATTTTAGCTTTAGAATAATAATCAGCATTCTAATTACTCATGCCGTTTTTTCAACTTGTAAGGCTCAGCAGGAATCAACCGATGCAACTTCAGTGAACGACACTTCCACAACCAACTATTCAAGTAAGATAAGGGATTTCGATTTTTATAAACTATGGGGTACAGATACTGTTTATTTTGAAGATGAATCGAAATCCTTACGACTGGAACTTATTGGGTTTACCTGTGATGATTATCAAAGGCTATATATCCATTTCCTTACAGTTAAAAAAAATACTTCAAAGATCAATGAGTACAGGGTTACAGGGAAAACAAAAGTAAGATCGGATATCTTTTCATTTAAAGGAACTCTTACAGTTAATTCAATCAGGATATATAAAAACAACCCCAATCCCGACCTGGCAAATGTTAAAGAAGGATATATCAATAGTTCATTGATACTCTACGAAGACAGCACTCAGCTATCTTCCGGAAAGATCACTGGAAAACTGACAACCTATATTACATTAGATAATATGGATAATATATTGTACGATCACCTAAAAGGTAACAAAGCCTGCAACGACCAGTTTAAAGGCAAACTTACAAATTACAAAACCAAGCAAAGCATAGCATGCAACTGGGGCACAGGAAGGATTCCCGATACTTTCGGCACTTTAGATACAGGAACGGAATCATTTATGCCAGGTAAGAAATATTATAAGAATGGCTGGGAGAATTATACAAGAGCATTTAAATTAACCTCTGAAAACAATAAGAATTCCAAACTATCAAAAGAAGATATCGAATTACTTAAAAATGAAAATAGTTGGTGGAAATAAATCTGGTACTAATTTTGCATTGCAATAATGGCTCAATGGAAAATGGAAACATCAGATAAAAAACTATGAGAAAATTATTATTATTCGGGTTTTGTATCCTTAGTTTAATAGCTGTTGCACAGAAGCAAACAATTGTATCATCTAATGTCACCATGTTTGATGGCAGGAACAGTGTTGATTTGTCAAGGGGCGATACAGTAACTGTTTTAAGTTATAAAAACAATGGCTATATTTGTAAATATACCAGCGATAGAGATTTTATCGGATATATAAATGAAAAGAACCTGGTAATTACACCGTATATGTTATCGCTTACAAAGCCGTCGCAGGATTCCTCAAGGAATGCTATCAGCATGATGGCACAGGAAATAAACGAATTCAATAATTTAAAAGTACTGAATAACAACGATAGTGTCAACTATGTTTATTTGCATTCAAAGCCATTCTGGGTATATGATGATATTTCCGTTTTAGATAATACTAAAGGTTTTCAGGGCGCATATATTACTTTTTATAACACCTCTGCTAAAATAATTAAAAGCATCAGTTTTACTCTTGTACCTTATGATTCAGACAATAATAATGTAAAGGATGATAAGGGAAAGAATTCCATGAATTGCGAGATATTAGGTCCAATAGGCCCCGAAGAGAAAGCCACTTATGAAAATGACATTTTGTTTTCCACAGAATATATAAATTATTATAAGCTTACTAATATATCCGTTCAGTATCTCGACAGAACCTCAAAGAACTTTAATTATTCGGATATTAAACTTAAAAGATAAAATCAACTCGGCTGAAACTCCCTCAATCTTGCAAATGCCAATAGCTGATAATCTAGTTCGCAAGTTTTGAAATGTACTGGTTTAACAATCTCAACCTATTTTATCAAGCGCTTTAAGTCTTTCCAATAAAGGCGGATGAGAATAATGGAAGAACACATAAAGCGGATGCGGCTTAAGGTTGCTTAGGTTGTTTACCGAAAGTTTTTTTAATGCCTGCTGCAAGGCTGAAGTATTGTAGTTCTCACCGGCAAAACGATCGGCTTCAAATTCGTATTTCCGCGAAAGCACATTCATTAATATACCCAACATAAGCGACAGCGGACTATAAAGCAATCCAAACGCCAGTATACCCATGTGGAAACTCCCCTGCCCTGCTCCCAATGCCTGCGATAAAACAGGATTGCCGATAAACAGGCTAACTATGTAAAGCATCAGCCCCGTCTGAACCACTGACATTATCATTCCTTTCAGAGTATGTTTCATTTTGTAATGACCTATTTCGTGTGCAAGTACTGCCACAAGTTCTTCAATAGTGTGGTCTTTGATCAGGGTGTCGTAAAGTACAATCCTTTTTTTCATTCCCAGTCCGCTGAAATAAGCATTAGCCTTTGTGGAACGCTTGGAACCATCAATCACAAATATATTATCAAGCCTGAAGCCTGTTTTAACGGCAAAGGCATTAATTGCATTTCTTAGTTCGCCTTCTTCCAAAGGTGTTTGTTTATTGAATAAAGGGACTATCAGCGAGGAAAAGAACATGGTCATAAACAACATGAAAGCCATAATAACAGCCCAAGCAATCAGCCAGAAATATTCGCCTGTGGAATTATATATCCAGATAATGAGTGAAAGCAATCCACCACCCAGCAATGCTCCCAACAGCCACGATTTTAATTTGTCGAAAACATAAGTCTTAGCTGTTGTTTTATTAAATCCGAATTTCTGTTCTATCACAAACTGGCTGTATAATTGGAAAGGTGTTGAAAGGATATCAGCAGCAAAACCAAGTATTCCGAAAAAAATAAGTGCAATGATAATGGAATTTGAAGAGTATTCGCGGGCAATATTATCAACCCCTGCAAAACCTTTAAAATAAAAGAACAGCAGCATTACAACAAAAGTAAGTGTGCTTGTCAGCAAAGCGAATTTATGCCCTGCCTTCAGGTAGTCCTGCGATTTCTTGTATTTTTCAGCATCGTAAATGCCTTTCAGTTCTTCGGGTAATTCGTTGCTCCAGGACAGACTATTCAGGTAATCAAGCCATCTGCCAAGTAAATAATCAACAACAAGAAAAGTTATAATGAGAATAAAAAGGAGTTGAGGCATGTTCGGGGATTAGTTGTTAGTTTGTTCTTTCTTATGTTTCCATCTTCTGTGGCTCCAAAGCCAGTTATCGGGATGCGCAATGATAGCTTTTTCAAGAGCGCGTACATGCATTTCTGTAATTTCATTTTCAGCGGTATCTTTAGGATTCTCAGTCAGCACTGAAATTTCAATCTCATAATGTCCCCGTTTTACTCTTTGTATATTAAAGAAGAGCACAGCCATATTAAGCGCTTTTGCTATCTTTTCTGTACCTAAGAAAACAGGGGTATCTTGATTAAGAAATGGTGTCCAATATTCAATCTCTGATTTAGTAGGTGTTTGGTCCCCGGCTAATAAAGTGAGGGAAATAGAATTCTTGTTCTTCACTAATACTCTTAATGTTTGTTTAAAAGGAATAAGTCCTTCTTTTGCAAAGCGAAGTCTTATATGCGATAAGTATTCTTCCCAGAACTTACTGTTTAATGGTTTTACCACAGC
Organism: uncultured Bacteroidota bacterium; assembly: GCA_963831005.1. Taxonomy (GTDB): domain Bacteria; phylum Bacteroidota; class Bacteroidia; order Bacteroidales; family CG2-30-32-10; genus CAWHOW01. The sequence continues at coordinate 15,982 of CAWHOW010000046.1, read as the reverse complement.
AAAAGGCTTATGCTTGAAAAAATATTTCATATTAACGCCTACCCACTCCCAGTTGCCAATATGCCCTGCAATTGCCATGATGCTCCTCCCCTCTTGATATAGCCTGTTAATTATTTCAATATTTTTAAACCTGAGCTTCTTTACAAGTTTTTTCTGAGATATGGTTTTTACCTTAATCACCTCAAGAAACAAGTCACAAAGATTATGGTAAAATTTATGGGCTATCTGCTTTATTTCCTTTTCTGATTTATCAGGAAAAGAGTTCCTCAGGTTTGCATAAACAACTTTCTTCCTGTAGCCTACCAAATAATAGATTACAACAAACATAAAATCCGAGACACCATATAGTATCCAGAAAGGCATTATAGATATCACCCAAATGATTGCAGTTAGGAAATAATTGAACACTATCATACTTTAAGCTGATAAATGAACTGCTAAATTATAAAAAGAGAATGAAAGAAAGTCTTTATCTGGGATTATTATAATAATCGTTTGCTTTTCCTCCAAAATAATCCTGTCCTTTGGTTGCATCAGGATTGTTGGTTGAATCGCTGCGTTTATTAAGCACTAACTGCCAAGCGGGATTACTAATCTCGCCTATGGCATCTGATTGAATTAGCTCATAATCATTAGTGATTAGGTCAGGTTCATAAAAAACGAATTTCTTGTTTCTTTGACTACCTAATGTGTAATAATGCCATATTTCATACGGATATGAATTTGGATCGGAAGCAACAGAATTGATACTATTTGGTGGTCCATATTGTAAATACACTCTGCCTCTGTCAGTTTCATAACCTTTTCTGATCATTGTACTATAAGCATGATTTACCTTTTGGACTTCAATAAAATACTTCGCCCATGCTTTAGCAGGCTCATTTTCATTGCGAGTCATCCAGAAATTCAAGAAATACTGCTGGAGTGTTTTAAGGTCGGATGATTTCAGGTTGCTTTCAGCAAACAGTTTTTCGATCTGAGTAGAAACAGGGTAAGTAGATTTAATATAATCCCTAAGAGTATCAATATCTGTAATCTTTCCGGCAAAAGTGTTGCTTACGTCAAGTGTAGCAATATCCTTAATGTTGAAATGCACAGAAGGGTTGCTTCTCTGGAAATAAAGTTTATTGATGGCTACACTTTGATTATCTTTATCTTTGACCTCAACAACCAAATTATAATTTCCTGAAGGAAGCATAGAAATATCAAATTCATTGAATTCCACAATCACATTTTTCGGACTTTCTTTTTTAAATTTAAAATAATCGCTTAACACTTTATTTGTTTCACTTGATTCGATAAAATAATTCACCAAAAATTTATCCTCAGGTTTAAAAAGACTATCCGTTTTATAAACCTCAGCATAAAAAGATAGATTGTTAATTGTCTCAGGATAAAAATTAATTGTAAAAGGAACCAGATCGTAACCATTCTTGCTAATTGCATTCAATGAAACTGAAGGCTTGTAGGACTCAACAAGCTGAATTCCTGAAACACTAACTTTTCCTGCGGGAAAATTAATCGTAATTGATTCTGATGTTTTAAATGGAACTGCTTTTGGCTTGTTAATATCAACAATTTGGATTTCCATATTATAATCTCCATTTGGCAATTGAAATCTTTGCTGGTCCATAAATGTGAAGTCAATTTTGTTGGTATCTTCAATCGCAGGGCTTTTCAGGTCTATTTTCTTAAAACCTCTAACTATATCATTTTGCTTAAATACTATTGTGATTTCAACTGTTGCCTGATATTTGTTGTCTGCCACATTTACGAACTTTACTGTCCGGCCAACAACTGACAAATATGTTTCAACATAAGGTCCATCTTTTGGAGAATAAAAAGTTGCATGCGACAAGTATGCCTGCATGCTCTTTGGATATGATGAAGTAATAGCAGCAAGAAATCCTAATAACATCAATATCTTTTTCATAGATTGAATGATTTTAAACAAAGGTAGTTAATTTTTACAAATTAATTTTCTAAAAATATTAAAGTTTGGCTTTTGATTTCTTGTAAAAAAACAATAACCAGAATATCATAAAAAAATTAAGTTTAAATTTCCTACCACTCATTTTACTTTTCAAAACATGATTAATATGTTTATCGTTCTTTGTCATAATTTCATTTTCATTACAAAGATAATTTTACGTAATATAGTTGTCAAGCAGGAATCAGTTATCGGTAGGATCTATCAAGTTAACGGTAATTATATTCAAATTGTTGAACACAGGCATAAAATTTCGCCGCTGTTTTAAAAAAAATATTATTTTTGCAACGGAGAGATGGCAGAGTGGTCGATTGCGGCGGTCTTGAAAACCGTTGAACTGCAAGGTTCCGGGGGTTCGAATCCCTCTCTCTCCGCTGATAATAAAGGAAACAAAACGTAAACCACTGAATTTTCAACGAGTTCGGTGGTTTTTTGTTTTGCAATAGAGGAAGATAAATAAAATTTTTGAATACGGGCATTGCTCTTATTTTCATCCAAAAAACAAGCCCTTGCAAAATAATTAATTTTACAAGGGCTTATTTTTAGCGGTCCGGACGGGACTCGAACCCGCGACCCCGTGCGTGACAGGCACGTATTCTAACCAACTGAACTACCGAACCATTCTTAATAAAGAACTACTTTCTTATAATTAAGGATTGCAAAATTAAAATAAAATCACGTATAAAAAAATAAATTTTAAAATATCTTATAAAATGAAGCCAGATTCAATGTAGGCTTTACAAAAACAAATGCAGAACTGTTTAATCATACTTTAATATTCTTAACAGTCAGGTATTAATATCTTTTCCTTTTCACACTTTCCCGGTCTTATATTTATACTACTTTTGTTTTGGGGTATTCCCTAATATTATTATGAATTCGACTGTAATGAAGCGTTTTGGTTATATTTTAATATGCATTCTTTTCTTTTATAAGTTCGCTAACAGCCAGAATATTTCCCAGAATTTATTGCCGGAAAATAAAAAGGATTCCTTTCTGATTAAATATTCGGATGTAAACTCCGAGAAAGGGAAAATCACTAATTATATCATTGAGGAACTATCGAAGAGCATTCCTAAAATGCTTGATTATACCCAATATTCATTTTCTTACCTCTTACAAGTTACTTTATTCTCGAATAATAAGACCCCTTACTGGCATGCTGTTTCGATTGATATTAAAGACGGGAAATGCAAGGGGGATATTTATTATAAAAAATTCAATGTATCCGATTGCCTTTTTCCCGATTATGCTGATTTCACCATAGAGATAAAAAACCAGGATGGGTCGATAGCAGCGACTGTGCCTATTGCAGGAATAAAAGTAAAGCAGGGAAAAGGAATAAAAGATAATATAAGTGTGGAGAATATGCAGCTTATGTCGCAACCAACTATTGCAATAAAGAATAAGCTGTTCTATTATTCCGATTCGGGGCTAACTGCATTTAAGAAAGAGGTTCAGTTCATTAACGACTACTACAACAGCGAATTTGTTATTTCGGGGGCCATACAGAAACTACAGGCTATCAATCTGGACAATGTTGAAATGGTTAAGGTGTATGATTTCGAACTGAAAGACGTGGAGAAGATGGTTGATGAACTTAAAAATAAATCATATCCCGAAAAGCTTCATCTGGAGAATAACGACCCTGCCGGATTTAAAGATAAATTTACCGACCTTGACCAGCAAACCCGCAAAATGAGGTTCATGATAAATAATATGCTTGGCACTATTGACAAAGCTTATTATGATAAAGGCATGGAGTATTTTAAAGCGGGCGACTACACGAATGCGTTGAAGTTTATGGGCAAAGCAACTGAAGCCAACCCTTTCTATTCGGCTGCATTTTACCAGACCGCTTCTATTTACTACACTCAGAAAGACCTTGAAGCTGCTGCAAAGAATATATCCGTTATCACTACCAAACTTAACCCTGATCCGCAGATACTGAAGCTTACACTGAAGCTGGGGAATGATATTTATAAGGATTTTATTTCGAAAGCTGAGCAATTTATGGCTGTAGAGAAGTTTAATGAAGCCATTGATGTGCTGGAAAAAGCTAAGGATTTCTGCACGGCTTCGCCTGCCATAAACTGCAATGAGATACTTCAGAAAGATATAGCAAAGGCCAAATACGGGGTTTACAACTCCTTTGTTACTGTTTCGCAGGAGGCGCTGAATAAGGATATACTTTACCTTGCCGAAATATATATTGTTAAAGCAAAGAACTACCAGAAAGATAATTCAATGGATATTATTTCTTCGGCTGAAGCTGACGACCTGTTGAGCCAGTTGGTAAAAGGACTTACCCAGCACGGCTTTTTATTAAATGAACAGTTGAAATACGATACGGCGCTTGTTTTCCTGGAAAAGGCCAAAGGATATTGCAAAGAATATCCCTCTATTCGTTGCAGCGATAAGCTGGAGGCTTCTATTATTGTAGCAAAGAAAGGACAGTACAGGATATTCCTGAGGAGAGCGGAGTCGGCCATCCGCAGTAATAACCCTGTTGAAGCGGAGAAGATTATTACCGAAACAAGGGCGTTTCAGCAGGCGAATAAGCAGGAAATAAGTGATGCCCATGAAACAGATTCGTTAACGGCGCTGATACAGAAACAATATTACGACAAGTATATAGCCGATGGAATGTCCTACCTTTCGGCTAAGGACGGGGCTAAGGCCATTGCGAGCTTCCAATTGGCAAAAACATTAGAGAAGAAATATAATCTTGCGGCTGATAAACGGGTTGATTCGCTGCTGGTAACTGCAATAAAACCGCTTATTCTGAATGACCTGGAAAAAGCCTGCATAAGGGTTTGGGGCAACGAGTTTGATAAGGCCAAACAGTATGCCGATACAGCTAAATCACTGCAAACAAAGTATTGGCTTACGAACGACAGCATCCTTAAGCTTGCATTTGCCGATTACAACACCAAACTTCATGCGCAGCAATGCCGGTACGCACAAGATAGTTACGAGGAATATTACAGGGATGCACAGATAAATATCAACCTGAAAAGGTTCAAGGAAGCCGATGACTACCTGGCTAAGTGCCTGAAAACAGTTAAAGATAACACTGACTGCCATTTGAAGGATTCGCTGGCAAAGGTAACAAAGGATAAGTATTTTTATGCTGCCGAATACCAGCGAATGCTTGCCGAATCGGGGAATCTTGCCTCGGCTTCAAAATACTACAATGCTATTGATAAGTACATTGAATGCGATAATTATTACAATGCACACAATGTAAAATCAAGCGGGCTGGGGCATACCCCTTTGCTTGACTACCTAACTACGCAATCGGACAACAACTATCTTTACAAATGCGCTTATTATTATTTCGATAAGGGCAATAATGATAATGCGTTTAAATTCCTTGAGATACTTCGCAAAAAGTCTTATCCGGATAACTATACCTTTGATGTGCAGAAAGCCCTTGCCAACAAGCTTGCCACTAAGGATTTTAACACTAACAGTAAACAAAAGCCCTCTTTTCTTATTAAGAAATATACCGATAGCGAGAAATGGTATAATTGCTTTAAGAAAGCCTACACTGCACAGTGGAAGGAGTTGAAGAAAAAGATATCATGATTATTTTTCTATCCTGCATTTAATTACTAAAAGTTTTATTTCCAGAAAGATTCATCATAAAATGATTTATACACCATATCATTATTATTCTTTCATTAGCTAATTCATTAAATATAATTATTTTTGTTTGTTTAGAATATTATTAACCTAAAAATAAATGAATTTATGCAAGCGATTATTGTTGGGACAGGTTATGTTGGTTTGGTAACAGGAACATGTTTTGCCGATGTTGGAATTAACGTTATTTGCGTTGATATTGACAAGGAAAAGATCGACAATCTCAAGAAAGGAATTAGCCCTATATTTCAGCCGGGTTTAGATGATCTTATTAAAAGGAATGTTGCAAAAGGAAGGTTGCATTTTACTACTGATTTGCCTGGCTGTGTTAATGAAGCTGATGTTATTTTTATTGCTGTGGGCACACCACCTGATGAAGATGGCAGCGCAGATCTTCAATATGTTTTGGCTGTTGCTTCTGAAGTTGGCAGGCACATGAATAAATATATTCTGGTTGTGACTAAAAGTACCGTTCCTGTTGGCACCGCAGAGAAAGTTCGTACAGCAGTACAGAAAGAACTTGATAAACGTAACAGCAAACTTGAATTTGATATTGCCTCAAACCCTGAATTTCTTAAAGAAGGAGCTGCCATTGAAGATTTCATGAAACCTGACAGAATAGTTGTTGGAATTGAATCGGCTAAAGCCGAAGAAATCATGAACCATTTGTATAAGCCTTTTGTTATGAATGGACATCCTATTATATTTATGGATATCCCTTCAGCAGAAATGACAAAATATGCAGCCAATTCAATGCTGGCAACCAAAATTAGTTTCATGAATGATATTGCTAATCTTTGTGAAATAATTGGTGCAGATGTAAACATGGTACGCAAAGGTATTGGAAGCGATACCCGAATAGGAACTAAATTCATTTATCCCGGTATTGGTTATGGAGGTTCCTGTTTTCCGAAAGATGTGAAAGCTCTTATCAAGACAGCAGATGAGAATGGTTATAGCATGCGGGTTCTAAAAGCTGTTGAAGATGTTAATGATGATCAGAAATCCGTTCTTTTTAATAAAATCAAGAAATATTACAATAACAATCTTTCAGGAAAGCAAATTGCTTTTTGGGGACTTTCATTTAAACCCCAAACTGATGATATGAGGGAAGCTCCTTCTCTTGTGCTTATTAAAAAATTGTTGGAAGCAGGATGTAAAGTGAAAGCATACGATCCGGTTGCTATTCCTGAAACTAAACGCAGAATAGGTAATTCCATTAATTATACCGAAGACCCTTATGACACTTTAAAAGATTCCGACTGTTTGCTTGTTGTTACTGAATGGACAGAATTTCGTTTGCCTGATTATGCCTTAATTAAAAAGCTCTTAAAGAAACCTGTTATATTTGATGGGCGCAATATATACAACAACAATGAAATGAAAGCTGAAGGCTTCGACTATTTCTGTATTGGAATAAAAAGTTAAAAAAAAGACTACATGAAGAAAAAAATTCTGGTTACCGGAGGTGCAGGTTTTCTAGGTTCACATCTTTGCGAAAGGTTGTTAAATGATGGGAATGAAGTAATTTGTCTTGACAATTATTTTACCGGACAAAAGCAGAATGTTGTTCATCTTTTAACCAATCCATATTTTGAGCTCATCAGGCATGATGTAACGATGCCTTTTTTTATTGAAGTGGATGAAATATATAACTTAGCCTGCCCCGCCTCCCCTATTCATTATCAGTATAACCCTATCAAGACAATTAAAACTTCTGTTATGGGTGCAATTAATATGCTTGGGTTGGCTAAGCGTATTCGTGCAAAGATATTGCAGGCTTCAACCAGTGAAGTATATGGTGACCCTGAAATTCATCCTCAAACTGAAACTTATTGGGGTAACGTTAATCCTATTGGTATCAGGGCTTGTTATGATGAAGGCAAACGTTGTGCTGAAGCGTTATTCATGAACTATCATAGGCAGAATGATGTCAATATAAAGATCCTCAGAATATTTAACACCTACGGGCCCCGCATGCATCCTAATGATGGCAGGGTTATTTCAAACTTTATTGTACAGGCATTAAAAGGAAACGACATTACTATCTATGGTGATGGTTCTCAGTCAAGAAGTTTTTGTTATGTGGATGATCTGATTGAAGTAATGATCCGTATGATGAAAACTCCTGATAATTTTATCGGACCCATGAATGCAGGTAATCCAAATGAGTTTACCATTAAGGAACTGGCCGAAAATATAATTAATCTTACGAAATCCAAATCAAAAATTATCTTCATGCCTTTGCCTGAAGATGATCCAACGCAGCGGCAACCCGATATTTCAATTGCCAAAAAGGAATTGAACTGGGAACCTAAAATCAACCTGGAAGAAGGTTTGATGAAAACTATAGATTATTTCAAAGGTATAATTTAATAAACGATGAATATTCTTATCACCGGCGCAAACGGACAATTGGGCAGTGAAATTAGAGAGCTGTCGCCATTATATAAAAACCTGAATTTCACTTTTACTGATATTGATGAACTTGATATCACTAATTATGATGCATTGGGAAAATATTTTGCAAAGAATAAATTTCAATGTATAATAAACTGTGCCGCTTATACTGCTGTTGACAAAGCCGAATCGGAGAAAGCAAAGGCAATTCAGATCAATGCTACAGCCGTTAAATATCTGTCAGAATTTTCCTCAAGTCAAAACGCTTTATTGGTGCATATTTCCACTGATTATGTTTTCGATGGAAGGAACTGCAAACCATATTCAGAAGGCGATATGACCAATCCGAAATCTGTTTATGGCAAAACAAAACTTGACGGTGAAGTTGAAGTTATATTTAATGCACACAAGAGTATCATCATCCGCACTTCATGGTTGTATTCATCTTATGGCAGTAATTTTGTGAAGACTATTATTAAAGCTGCCAAAGAAAAGGGTGCTCTGAATGTTGTTTATGATCAAATTGGGAATCCCACTTATGCAAAGGATCTTGCTAAAACAATTTTGGATATTGTTCCAACATATCATGCTAATAATAAATCAGAGATATTCAATTACTCCAACGAAGGTGTTACAAGCTGGTACGATTTTGCCAGAGAAATAACCGAATTTGCAAAAATTCAATGCACCATCACGCCTATTGAAACAAAAGATTATCCCACTGCAGCAGTGCGCCCTCAATACAGTGTCCTTAATAAATCAAAGATAAAGAAGCAGTTCAACCTTGTTATTCCTCACTGGAAAGACAGCCTGAAAGAGTGTATCAGAAAGATCAACAGTTAAACTATTTTTATTATGAGTGAAATTGACAGCGCCATTCTTGCCAAAGCTAAGAACTGGCTTAGCGGTGATTTTGATGAAGAAACAAAAAAGCGGGTTCAATATCTGATAGATAACGACACTAAAGAATTGACTGACGCCTTTTATCGCGAACTTGAATTCGGAACAGGCGGGTTGCGCGGCATAATGGGAGCCGGAACAAACCGCATGAATAAATATACTGTTGCTATGGCAACACAGGGACTTGCAAATTACCTCTTGCTGATGTTCCCCAAGCTTAAACAGTTAAAAGTAGCCATTGCATTCGATTCAAGAAATAACAGCAGGGAGTTTGCACAGATAACTGCTGATGTACTTTCTGCCAATGGCATCAAGGTTTTTCTTTTTAAGGAACTTCACCCTACTCCTTTGCTTTCATTTACCGTAAGGCATCTGCAATGCCAGAGCGGGGTTGTTATAACTGCATCGCACAATCCTAAAGAATACAACGGTTATAAAGTTTACTGGGACGATGGTGGCCAACTGGTGCATCCGCACGATGTGAATGTTATTGCCGAAGTGCAGAAGATCAAAAGCATTGCTGATGTTAAAATGAATGCCATTAAAGCAAACATTGAAATAATTGGAGAAGAAATTGATAAAGCTTATTTGGCCAGAGTAAAAGGTCTTTCACTGAATTCCGAGATCATTGCGGCGCATAACACCTTAAAGATTGTTTACACGCCTATTCATGGCAGCGGTGTTTATCTTGTTCCTAAGGCATTAAAGCAAGCCGGTTTCACAAATATTATCCCTGTTGATGAACAGAACGTTATTGATGGCAACTTTCCTACTGTTAAATCGCCGAACCCTGAAGAACCAGCTACACTTGAGCTTGCGCTGAAGAAAGCCAGAGAAACTGATGCCGATATTTTACTGGGAACCGACCCTGATGCCGACAGAGTGGGCGTTGCAGTGAAGAACAATGCGGGCGAATTCATTCTATTAAATGGAAACCAAACTGCATCACTGCTTATCTATTACCTTGTGAATGCATGGAAAGAAAAGCAAAAGCTTACAGGTAAAGAATATATAGTAAAGACAATTGTTACTTCCGAACTGCTGAAAGATATAGCAAACTCAATTGGTGTAGAAAGCAAAGATGTGCTTACAGGCTTCAAATATATTGCCGAGATCATAAAGCAAAATGAAGGAAAGAAAACATTCATTGGCGGAGGAGAGGAAAGCTACGGCTACCTGGTTAGCGATTTTGTAAGGGATAAGGATGCCGTTATTTCCTGCTGCATGATAGCCGAAACTGCTGCATGGGCTGCAAGCAAAGGCAAAACTATGTACCAGTTGCTGATTGATATTTACACTCAATTCGGGCTGTATAAAGAAACACTGCTTTCGCTTACCAGGAAAGGGCAAGAAGGCGCCGAAGAAATAAGCCAGATGATGATAGATTACAGGAATACTCCGCCTGCAACAATTAACGGACAGGAAGTAATCATGATAAAAGATTATAAATTCAACAGGGAATTTGACCTTGTGAATAAAAAGGAACATATAATCAACCTGCCAACATCCGATGTATTGCAGTTCTTCCTGAAGGATGGGAGCAAAATAACTGTTCGCCCTTCGGGCACGGAGCCAAAAATTAAATTCTATTTCGGGGTGAAAGCTCCTTTAACTGATGCCTCCAAATTTGACGAAACCTATGCTATACTTGATACAAAAATTAAAGGGATAGTGGAATCGATGAAGTTAAAATAAGAGTGTATTGAGTTATTGGTTATTGAGTTAATAGGTTAATAGGATAATAGGATATTAAGTTCTTCATTCGTTTGTTCAATTGTTCGATTATTTAATTGTTCTTTACCAGGAACACTGATTGCACTGAAAATGCTGATAACTGCCGTCAGTCTGAGGAGTCCCGCTTTCCTTCGAGACGCGGAGTTTATCCCGTGAATAACGGGGCTGTCATTATGTCATTAGTAATCGGTAATAAGTAAACTGTAATCGGTGAAAAGAAGGCAGGGGCAGTAAGCAGTTCTTAATTCATTATTCCTTGTTCGATATTCGTTATTTACTTCCTGTCATCCATTGTCATTAGGTCATTAGTTGTCATTCTCTTTTTTGCCTACTGCCTACTGCTCCTGCTTACTGCCTCCTTCTAAAATAGTCATTTATTGTCATTAATGGTCATTCATTGCCAATTGCGGACTGGCAACTGCCTACTACTCCCTTTATTATATTAGCATTTGAGATTATTTGTTAATGATTTCTTAAATAATTGTTAAAAATATTTGCTATTGAATAAAGAATAATTTCTACATTTGTCAATCTTATCTGATGTTGGATTTTTGGGGTTAGATAGAAAAAAGATAAGTGATTATCTTAAAATTACCAATAATGCCAACAACGCATTTTAATATATCCCACTCTGGAACTGTAAGCTTACGGGAAGCCACCTGCATTAAACCCTATTTTCTATTACCTTATTCAACCCGCATATCTTACAAGCCCGGTTACTTTAACATTTCACAGCGAGGCAAGGCTGAAATGCAGGTTTACCACTGTGCTTTAGCATCCTGTAACAGGAATAAATCTTTTGCATCGGGGTTCACTAAAGTTTCTACGAGCAGTTTAGCAGTTCCCACGGAACTCCACGCATGTGCGTGGAACAGTTCAGCAGTTGCTGCGGGGAGTTATCCCTGTGCGTGGAAGAGTTTAGCAATTGCTGCAAAGAGTTCTCCCTATGCGTGGAACAGTTTAGCAGTTGCCGCGAAGAGTTTCCCCTGTGCGTGGAAGAGCTACGCATGTGCGTGGAAGAGTACTCCCTGTGCGTGGAAGGGCTACGCATGTGCGTGGAACAGTTTGGCAATTGCTACGGGGAGTGTTGCAGGCAACAAATTACCTTATGCTTATGTATCAATAGTTCAGTAATTTTTTTAATACGATGATACTTTTCAGGGCTAAAGCCCAATATTTGAAGGCTGTTTGCATAACCCCAGACTTAAGTCTGGGGTTATGGATAAATCCAGCTATTATCGGGGACTTTAGTCCCATACTTTAAAAATATACCGAAGTGTTTATGTATTAATAGTTCAGTAATTTTTTTAATATGATGATACTTTTCAGGGCTAAAGCCCAATATTTGAAGGCTGTTTGCATAACCCCAGACTTAAGTCTGGGGTTATGGATAAATCCAGCTATTATCGGGGACTTTAGTCCCATACTTTAAAAATATACCGAAGTGTTTATGTATTAAACCTAATAAATTAAGCCTGCAATAGTGCCGGCAAGTATTAACCAAAAAAATAAAAAAATATGGACTATCATTATCTGCCAAATGGCGAAAGAGACATTGAAGGCTGGATGTTCAACTTTTCACAGCGCTTACAAGCCATAGGCGCAAGCCTGGGGCTAACACCCGCTCAAATTGCAGCAATTGAGAACGACTATCTGGCATGTAAATACCTGCTCGATATGGAAGATATGTTCAAGGCTGAGTTGCACCAGCGCACAGAATATAAAAATACTCTATTAAAAGGAAAAATTGGTACAGTTATTACAAATTATCCGGCATCGCCCGTGCTGCCCGCAACCCCGGTACAGGTTCCGGCAGGAATTATTTCAAGGATTGAAACTACAGTGCAGCTTATTAAAAATAGTGCAAATTATACCGAAGCCATAGGGCAGTCGCTTAAAATTATTGCCCCGGGCAAAAGTGCAGGCAGTATTACTCCTTTAGAAAAAACCGTGCTTAAACCCGCTGGTAAAGTAGTTGAAAATAGCGGTATTGAAATTAAAATTAAATGGACAAAAGGCGATGCCGATGGTGTTATAGTTTATGTAAACGCCCCTGCCGCCGCCCCCGTGGCAGGAGCCAAGGTTGATGTCGAGGCCGTGATAACCTGGGTTGAATACGGGCGTTATAATTATTCGCCTTTTGTCGATACACGTAAAAATGCCGGAACACAGCCCGAAACCCGCATGTACAAGCTGCAATATTTTGAAAAAGATAAACCCGTAGGCGTGCAATCGGATATTATTAAAGTGGTGGCAGCTATCTATTAAAACAGAACTGAAAGACATTCGAAGTCTTTAAGACTTCGAATGTCTCGTTATGTGAAAAAATAAATTATTGTTTAACCAAAATATAAAACGTATGAAAAAAATTACATTTTTAATTATGCTCGCCGCTATTGGCTTGTGCGGAAAAGCACAAACCGCATACATAACGAATGTGGGTGATGGATTAACTCCAGGTACAGTAAGTGTAATAAACTGTGCAACCAATGCTGTTATAGCTACAATTCCGGTTGGTTATAAACCGATGGGTGTATCTGTGAGCCCTAATGGAAGCACAGTATATGTTACGAATTATGCTGATTTGACAGTAAGTGTAATAAACACAGCTACAAATACTGTTTCGGCTACAATTACTATTGGCCCTTGGGGTTCTTCTGGTACTGATGGTGTGTGTGTGAGCCCAGATGGAAGCAAGGTATATGTTGCAACAAATGGATTTACAAATACAGTAAGTGTAATAAACACATCTACTAATGCTATTACGGCTACTATTACAGGTTTTAATCAACCGTATGGTGTAGCTATAAGCCCTGACGGAAGCAAGTTATATGTTGAGAATGGGGGTACTAGTTCAGTACATATAATAAATACTGCTACTAATACTCTTACAGATTCAATTGCAGTTAGTGCTGGTGGCATGTGTGTGAGCCATGATGGAAGTAAGCTATATGTTACGACTGCTGATACCGTAAAAGTAATAAACACCGCTACAAATACTGTTTCGGCTAAAATTAAAGTTGGTTCTGGTCCTTCTGGTATATGTATAAGCCCCGATGGAAGCCAAGTATATGTTGCGAATAGTGATGCCGGTACGGTAGATGTTATAAATACTGTTAGCAATACTGTTACAGCAACAATTTCAATTGGTAATGATTCTGAGCCTGCTGGTATATCTGTAACCCCCGATGGAAGCAAGGTATATGTTGCAAATGAAGGTTCTAATTCAGTAAGTGTAATTAGCACTGCTACTAATACTATTACTGCTACAGTTTCGGTTGGTAATTATCCGTATGCATTTGGGAATTTTATTTCAATTGCTAATGTTGGTATTAATCCGCAAAACACAGAATATGAAAATATTTCTATTTATCCCAATCCTGCTATCAATATTTTGCAAATACAAACGGATGTGCAAATAAAAGAAATAGAGATTACGGATATTACAGGAAGGCTGCTTTATACAACCACTGCTAAAACCATTGATTGCAGTGGTTTTTCAGGCGGCGTCTATTTTATAAAGGCAACAACAGAAAAAGGGGTGGTGGTTAGGAAGTTTGTTAAGGGCTAACCAACGCTTCTATACGTCCCGCGTCATCTTGAGTAGCCCTTCCTTCGTCAGGATAAACTCCGCGTATCGAAAGAAAGCGGAACTCCTCATCGTGACAGACGGTGTAACTCTTGTGGTTTAAATAACCTGCCGGCAGGCAGGCAAGTAACTAATTAACTTAATATCTATTACTCAATTTTATTATCCAATTCCTTAACCATACCTATCAGTTCCGTCATTGAATTAATTATCTTATCGGCATAAGGAAACTTGCCCTTAGCGCAATTTTCATTGAACAGTATGGTTTGCATGCCTGCTGCTTTGGCCCCTTCGATATCTTTTTTATAATCGTTGCCAATCATTATGCATTGAGCGGGATGAATTTTAATTTTATCACAAATCGCATGGAAAAAACGTTCATCAGGCTTTTCATGACCCAGCTCTTTCGAGGTGAAGAAAAAATAAAAGTATTTTACAATATGTACTCTTTTCAACGCTTTACGCATTAAAAGTGTATCGGAAAAACCCGCATTGGAGGCTATGCAATTAATATAGCTGTGCCTGAGTTCGTCCAAAGCATCTTTAACGTGCGGGATTTCTTCAACATGTTCCCATTCAAACATCGGTCCTTTACTTTTTGGGAAATCGCGCATCACGGTATTTTCCCAGTCGAATATCAAAGCTTTTATCATATAGAATTAAAAAGAATATTATTAAACTTAATAAATTTTATAAAACATATTACTGTGTAATGATTTTCTTCCTTAATTAATCATTATTTATTCATCATATTAAACAGCAATTCCTTCTTTTCTTTCAGGTTCTTTGCAGTGCCAATGGCAGCTTCAAAGACGTCATTCTTCAATGCCTGCAGGGTTTCGGCCATAAACTCATCAACACTGATACCTCCATGCGATGGAGAAGCATTTCCCCGGTGATCATGACCTAATTCAGTATCAACAGCCGGAGGAGCCACTTCAAACACCTTGATATTTGTGTCCTTTAAAAGATAGCGCAGCGATAATGTAAATGAGTGAATCCCTGCCTTAGTCGCACAATAAATAGACATGAATGCAAGCGGCACATAAGCCAGCCCTGAGCTGATATTGATAATTGCAGCCGACTTCTTCGTCTTCAGATGTTCAACAAACAATGAGCACAAATAAATGGGAGCCGTGAAATTTGTTTCCACTTCCTGCCTTACCTTAAGCAGATTAAAGCTTTTATCAATTCTTTGTCCTGTTTGTATGCCCGGCATTATTGATGAATACATTAACTTCAGGATACTCCCTCTTTATCCAGTCAATCAACTCTCTTCTGTCGTTTTCATTACTAACATCGCAGCGATAAGTAATAATGGATGGAATGCGTTCACTAATTTTTTTCAGCCTGTCCTCCCTCCTGCCACAGATAATTACGACATTTCCAAGTTTAGACAATGCTTCGGCAAAGCCTAATCCTAAGCCTGATGTACCTCCGGTAATTAAAACAGTATTTCCTTTAAGTTCCATGATATATATTTATTAGTCTTCTCCAAAAATGGGATTAAATTTCTCTCTGCAAAATTACACAATTTGCATTGACAGCGAAAACACAATCATTAAATGTTTTTACTTTTTCAGAACATCAACAAAAGCATCACCTTTTAAATAAGGGATCACGTTTGTTGTATCAGGTGTGAAACAATATTCCAATACATCATCCAGTCCCAGTCGCTTCAGCCGGTGACGATGAGCAGCTTTTTCCATATATGCAAGCAT
>CAWHOW010000045.1:0-184724 GCA_963831005.1 uncultured Bacteroidota bacterium | reverse complement strand
AAAATATTAAATCTGTAACAAATAGCTTTGTTGTTTGTGGTGGTGTGCATCCCACCTTTTCGCCAAATCAGGTACTTGATATCCCTGGAGTCGACTGTGTTGTAAGGGGCGAAGGAGAATTTGCCCTTCTTGAACTCGTTCGCTCTTTGGAAAACAAGCAAAATTATTATTCTATAAAGAACTGTTGTTTTAAAATCGGGAATGAATATATAATTAATGCCATCAGGCCTTTAATTGAAAACATTGACGAACTTCCATTCCCCGATAAAGAAGTGTTTGATCTCCGAAAAAGCTTTAATCCGGTTAGTGGCGAGATAAGGTTTAATTTCAGCAGAGGATGCCCTTTTGATTGTACATATTGTTCGAATAAAGCATTGTCTGAATTATATCCGAATAAACATAAATATTACAGACAAAGAAGTGTAAAAAAAGCATTTGAGGAAATTGATGCAGCTTATGAGAAAATTAAATTTAATTATGTATTGTTTGATGATGATATAATTTCTTTAAATAAAAAGTGGTTTTATGACTTTTTTAATATCTATAAGAACAAATACGGCATTCCTTTTCGCTGCTGTTTGAGAGTAGGAACAGTAACTGAAGATATGTTAAAATTATTAAAAGAAGCAGGAGTCACAAATGTAGGCATAGGAATCGAACATGGAAATGAAGAATTCCGAGAAACTATACTTAACAGGAATATATCTAATAAACAAATCATTGAAACTTTTAATTGGGTTAATGAATTAAAAATTAATCACAATGATTTTATTATGGTTGGGTTACCCCATGAGAACAAAAAATTATTTCTTGACACCGTTCGTCTTTGTCGCAAAATAAAGGCAGGCGATGAACCTTCAATTTTCTATCCTTACCCTAAAACTAAATTAGGTGAAGAATGTTTTAGAAACGGTTGGGTGCCTGAAAAAGAATATTATTTTGAAAGGCAGGAAGCCCTTATTAGCTATCCCGGATTCTCGAAAGAAGATATCTCTCTTTGTCATGAAGCATTTTCCCACTTAATGATCAAAAAATATATTCCTTTATGGATACCTTTAGAAGCAGTTCCTTTTTTAAGTAAATTTATTGATTCTTTACATATTGGAAAATTACGCAAAATTATTTCTAAACCATTTAAGCGTTCCTGATTTGGGAGTAATTTAATATGAATAATCTTATTTGTTTTTTTTATGTTAAATTCAGTTAGTTTATCTCTTTCAAGTTTATGCGGGGCAGTTAGTGTTTTTTGTCCAAATGATCTTGGGAATAGTATTCCATCAAGTCGCTTTCGTGTCAAGCTAACATAATGAATTTTGTTTAAATCGCTCAATAATTCACTATTTAGAGGTTTCTGATTTGGACTAAAGTCCTTTAATATCACGATTTTTATTCCACGACCTAAAGGTCGTGGCAAATGAGCAATCATTGGTCATGAATCACAATGCAGACACGGACTTATGTCTCAATAATTAATCATTAGCTTGACGGCAATAGGACAAGCCGGGACTGATGAGATCCGAGTATGATTTACAAAACTACCCTACTGACATACATTCTCCTTTACCTTCTTTTTTTAAAAATTGTTTTAAAACGAAAGCAATAACTCAATTTTTATTATTTTATACCGATATGGCCCACCGGTGTAATAGTCCAATCCAGACCTCGGTGCGGGACAGGTAAATTGTACTATAACACCGCCTACTCTATGGCATGTTATACCAAATTCGTTATAGACCAAATCATACTGAGTAATTGTATTACACCATGTGTGATAGTTATTCATGCCTTTGTATTCTAAATACATATTAATTTGTATTTGTAATACAAACTATATATCTTTGTTAAAAAATATTGATTATGATAACAGCATCCGAATTAAGGTCGGTTATTGAAGACTACAAGCGAACAGTAATTAAAACCAAACATGTAAAAAGGGAAAAAGTGCTTTCTTTAAAAAGCAAATTTGTAATAGTTGTTACCGGAATAAGGCGTTGTGGGAAAAGCACTTTGCTACAACAATCTTTAAAAAATGTAGAAAAGAAGATATTCCTCAACTTTGAAGATACCCGCTTAGAAGGTTTTGAACTGAATGATTTTAAAAAATTAGAACAAATAGCCTTTGCCGAAAAGGCAACATGTTTTGCCTTCGATGAGATACAGAATATAGAGGGATGGGAGAAGTATATACGATCGGCACACGATAAAGGTTTTCAAATATTTATCACAGGGTCTAATGCTTCATTGCTTAGCCGTGAACTTGGCACAAAACTTACAGGCAGGCATATACAGACGGAACTCTTCCCTTTTAATTATAAAGAATATTTACTGATGACAAAAGAAAAGGCCGGGATAAATAGTTTCAGTAATTATCTAACGGGGGGTGGTTTTCCTGAATTCCTGATTACAAGGGACAATGAATATCTGCGGACATTATTGCGTGATATTGTTATCCGCGATATAGCAGTAAGAAGAAATATTAAAAATGAACAGATTATTTTAAAACTTGCTATGCACCTCATAAGTAATGTTGGAAAAGAAGTAAGTTTTAATAATATCTCAAAGGTATTAGGTATAAAATCAGTACGTACAACTATTGATTATTGTGATTACCTGAAAGAAAGTTATCTGTTCGATTTTATTCCACGTTTTTCATTTTCAATTAAACAGCAGCAAGTTAATCCCAGAAAAGTTTATTCCGTGGATACCGGTTTGGCAAGAGCAAATAGTTTATCATTTAGCGAAGACCTGGGACGAATGCTGGAAAATACAGTGTATATAAAACTAAGACAGGAGTCCAAAGACATATTATATTTTAATGATGGAGGTTCTGAATGTGATTTCCTCCTGAGGAAAAATGAAAAAATAACTACTGCTATTCAGGTATGCTGGCAGTTAACGGATGATAACCTTGAAAGAGAAATTAAAGGGCTTCAATCTGCAATAGCTATGACAAAAGCCCAAAATGGAATAATAGTCACTTTTGATCAGGATGATAAATTCGGAGAAATAAAAGCAGTGCCTGCATGGAAATGGATGAGGCAAGATTCAATTTTGTAAGAATTTCAATATTTGTATTTATATAACTCATGTTACGCACAGATAATTTTATATCCTTATTAAATAAGATTCCTCACTTCGTTCGGAATGACATGTTTGATTGATGGATAACTGGGGGCTGAGGTGGCGATTCGCTCAATGCGAATCGCCACCTCAGCCCCCCACAAGAAAATAAATAAATTGTCATTCCGAATGGATCCGCCGGCTGGCGGAGAAATGAGGAATCTAAGTATGACAAAATACTTTTTTGCGTAACATCAGTTATGTAATATTATTTTAACTGCTTATCTCCTTTAAACAAGTTTACTTTACCACATAGGCACATTAGAAACATAGTAAAACGTGAGTTATGGATTATCATTTAAATGATATTGCACCCCTACGGGGTTTTTCAGGTTAACGGGATATGTTTTTTACCAATATTTAGTCCTTACAGGACTTCTCAAAGCTCCGTTAGGAGCGTTATATAGGTAGTAAAGAACAATATCATAGAATATAAAGCCCTGTAGGGGCGAAATAAACATCTAATCCATAGCTCACGTTAGTATAACACGTAGTTCTATTAGGTGCAGAGACTTTAAAAGATAAATATTTTGCTGTTTATACAAACTGTAAATCTATGTGATCCGCCCCGCGGACTATGTCCCTATGATACTATGTGGTCAATAAGATTTCGCATTTTTAATCTTTTTATATAGTAATATATTGATATTTCATTTTACTTGACCGAAGTGGATAAGCAGTTTATTTTATTCAGTATAATGAATAAAAATACTATATTTATCAAATATTTTTGATTTAATAAATAGATATCATTTTTTATATTGTGAATGGAAACTTCCCCTAAATCAAATAAAATCTGTTACTTTTATAAATATGTTGAAAAATCTTAAAGGAACTATTAAAAATGTTAACTTCAGTTAGTTTATCACTATCAAGTTTATGCGGTGCAAAATGTGTTTTTTGCCCCAGCAACCTTGGAAAAGCATACCTACTCGGTTAATGGCTGTTGATACTGTTGCAAAGATTGTTAAAGAAATCAAAGAATTAAATGCAACAAAGAAACATGAAATATCTATAATATACATTCATGAGCAGGGAGACCCTTTTTTAAATCCCAATATCATGGAAATTTTGGAATTGATAAAAAATGTACTTCCTGATATTAATGTTGTATTATTTACAAATTTTCAGCTTATTACTCCTGAAAGATCTGAAATTATTCTGAAAAAGAAATTGATAAATACATGGTACACGAATATTGATGGATATAAGCAATCCTATTATAAAGTAAAGGGAATAAATTTTGATAAAGTAATTGCTAACCTTAGATCATTTATTAAAAACAGGGACATCTATTATCCTGAATTAAGCCTGACTGTTTATGCTATAACGTATAAAAGTTATGTAAAAACGATTAAAAAGCGCCTTGGATTCACACCTATAAAGGCTAAGGGCAGCCATCTGTTTTTAAGAGATAATTATCACAGAACAGCAAACTACTTGCTCAGGGAGGTTGTTAATCCCAATTTGGACAGGGTAATACGGGCGGGTATCAGCGGTTATGCAGAAAGAGAAAAAATAGATATTGGCAAAATTGACTATACTAAATATATATGTCCTTTTATTGATACGGTTAAACATTCTGCAATTATAGCACCCGATGGAACCTGGTATGCCTGTTGTCTGGATTCTAAAAATGAAATGAAATTAGGTAACGTACTGGAAACTTCAATTGATGATATTTATAATAGTGATAAAAGACTGATGCTTTTATCGGATCTTGATAATAAAAATTTTACCAAAATCGGAGGCCCTTGCAGAACGATTCCTGCTTGTGAATTAAGCGATAAAGATATTTATTATCCTTTCAATGATAAATTTAAAATGTTCGTAAAAAAAATGTTTAAAAAACTTGAGTCCGGAATAAACAAATAATAGAAGTTGTTCAAAGTTGACGTAATAAAATAACACAAAATGCCAATAAGTGCAATGCTTTCCAATGATATTTATTTGTTTCAAAACGAACCAATAGTGCTTTAAAAGCATCCAACCAGGCATTGGTTCGCTCTATTACAAACCTACATTTATAAAGTATTTCATCAAATATATTTTCCGACACACATCCATTTCTTTTATTCATATCAATATTGTCAAAAATTTCATTTTGCATACAATATTGCCGAAACTCTGATACATCAAAACCTGCATCTGCATTAAGAAATAATCCGTCAGTTCGGATACCGGATGCTCTGATATTAGAAAACATTTTATCGGTTGTGTCTACCAAATTATACGCATCATTATGATTACCTGAAACAGGTTCACTACAAGCTAATGGAATACCTTGATTATCTGCAATTATTAATAAATTACTTGTTGAACATTTTTTCCTACCCTGATAACCAACTGCTTCTCCGCCTCGTTTGGCTGGTGTATGTGTACCATCTAATTGAATACTTGATAAATCTAGAATGTGCTTGTGTGCTTCTAATACAGATTGCCATACTTTGTTCCAGCTACCATCTTTACTCCATTTTTGGAAATGATAATATACGCTATTCCATTTGTATGCCGTCCTAAAGAATTGTTTCATTGGTAACTCTCGCCATTGACAACCCGTCTTTAACCGATACAGTATTGCCGCTACTACTTGATATTTTTTGACTTTTGTGTTACCCATCAAATTTCCGAATTGTAAATGCGGACAAATCTCTTTTTTATTATACTTTTGTTTATCATTATTTTTTTTTCACCAATGGTACTATTTATTGATTCTCAATATTTATGTGCCATTGGTGTTTTGTCAACAACCGACTTTGAACAACTTCATATTATAAATAGTTTGGCGGGTAATGACTTTCTGTGTAATGTCACTCTGAGCCTGTCGAAGGGTAATCGAAGGACGTCTCGAAGCTTCACATATGATAATTGTATTTTAGGTTTAAATCTTTTTTCTGACTCACCCCCTAACCTCCCGATAAATCGGAACAAGGTCTCTCTGCAAGCAAAGAGGGGAATATTAAAGTTTCTTCTCTACTGGTAGAGAAGGGAACGGGATGAGTCAAAAATACGCAATCACAGCAGGGTATACGTTAGTCGCACTTAGAGAAGAAACAAAGCTGTATGTTTCCTTTTAAGCTGACCATTTAAAAATCATAACCGTATAATCAACAATAGGGGATACATCATTAGGGCATTTGAAAAATTTATGCAGTTTTGTAAAATTATATTTACATTATTGTGTATATTTGTAAAATAAAAATTACAAAATAAATGAGACGATCACTTTACTTTGAGTTAGTAAATCAAATTAAACATAAAAATGCTCTGATTATTTGCGGAATGCGGCAGGTAGGGAAAACCACGCTGTTGCAGATGATTTATGACGATATACGCGGACCGAAACTTTGGTTCGATTTCGATAATCCGCTAGACATCCTGCCTTTTGAAGCGATTGATTATAATCAAATTTATTTTGATTTAATAAAACAGGCATCGGCCACAAAAGGTAAACCATTATTTGTATTTATCGATGAAATACAAAACTACCCTGAAATTACAAAGATCATTAAATATTTAATTGACCATTATCATGTAAAGTTTATTGTAACAGGCTCGTCAAATTATTATATGCGTAATTTATTTCCCGAATCACTGAGCGGGCGTAAATTCTTGTATGTCCTCACTCCATTATCTTTCAGCGAATTTTTGTACTTTAACAATGTGATTCCTGAAAGTGAAATTAATCATTTAACAATGGATAATTTTTTTGAAAAACATTCAAAGCATGAATATTCAAAAAGAAACCGTTATTATGATGAATATATCGAATATGGCGGTTTTCCTGAGGTTGCGCTTACTACTGATACTGAAACAAAAAAATTAGTTTTAAAAAATATTTTCGCTTCTTTTTTCGAAAAAGATATTAAGATATTTACTGAATTAAAAGATGTTCGCGAATTACGCGACCTGATTTTATTATTAGCGCCTCGTAACGGGAATATGATCGATGTCTCAAAAATTGCATCAGAATTGGGAATTAACAGAGTGAAAGTGTATAGCTATTTAGAATTTTTGCAGGGAATATTCTTTTTAAAACTTATTCCGAAATTCTCAAAAAGTATAGACAAAAGTGTTGCTGCGGGTAAAAAAGTATATTTTTCAGATACAGGGATATTAAATGTAATTTCAAAAGTTACTGAAGGCCAGCTATTCGAAACTACCGTCTGCAATCAATTAGAATCTTATGGCAACTTAGCATTCTATAATAAACGAAATTCTGCCGAAATAGATTTTATTTTAAATAAGGAAATAGCATTTGAAGTTAAAATTAATTCAATCCAAAGCGATGTACATAAATTAAATAAAATTGCCCTATCAATTGGCATTAGCCGTAATTTTGTGATAAGTAAAAAATTTAATGAATATGAAAAATCTGTTTTCCCTCAATTTTTTTAAATACTGAATATTGCAGGATAGAATTTAGTTATAATACGCGTTAGATTATTTTAATAATTTCGTTCTCTTGCATATTTTATTTAGTTAAGGATGAAAAAGATCATCGTTTAGAAAATATATGGAAGCACATCCAATTTTTTCTATCATACTGCCTACATATAACCGTGCAATCCTGCTCTCTAAAGCTATTGAAAGCGTATTGTATCAAACTTATGAAAACTGGGAGCTGATCATCATTGACGATGGTTCTACAGATAATACCAGTGAAATTGCAGCTTCATTCAGCGACGGACGAATTAAATATTTCTATCAGGAAAATATGGAACGCAGTGCTGCGAGAAATAATGGTATAAGAATGGCAATAGGTGATTATATATGTTTTCTCGACAGCGATGATTTTTATCTTACTAATCACCTGGAGGTTATTTATAACGTTTTGCATAGTTTGGGTAACCCTGTAGCCTTTTTATATTCTAAGATATTTCAGGAATCTGACGAAATTCTTTTTTTGCCGGAAGAAAAAGAAAACCCAAGTACGAATAATATGGAATTTATTGCCCGTAATATTATAGGCCCTCCCCAGGTATGCATACATAGAAACATTTTAAACAAGCATTTTTATAATAATGAATTATATATTGGTGAGGATTTGGATTTATGGCTTCGGATATTGAATGAATTTCCTTTGATACCCATAAAGGAAAGAACTGTCGTGGCAAAAATCCACCCCGGCAGAACAATTAATATTATGCAAAGGAACGTTTATAAAGAAAGTTTGAAATCATTCCGTGTTTCTTTGCATCTTTCAGAGATCAGAAAAAAAATATCACCTGCAATAAGAAGAAGCTTTAGATGTGATTGCTACCTTGGAATAGCGAAGTTTTATTTGTTTAGGAGAAAAAAAATGGTTTCTTTTATAATGATAATAATTTCTATGATGTACAGACCCACTTTCCAAACCAAGTATAAGTTAAATATTATTTATAATATTTTTTTTAATTTCGATAAGGCTTTGAATTTGATTAAATAGGGGTGTAATTTAAACAGGGATGAACGTTATTGAAATTGAAAATATAAGCAAAAAATACAGGCTTGGGTATGTGGGAGTTAAAACCCTGGCGGATGATATCAACCGCCTTTTTGCCAGTATGAGGGGCCGGGAAGACCCAACTCTTAAAATCGGACATACAAATAAACCAACTCCCAACTCCCAACTTCCAACTCCCAACTCTAACCACATCTGGGCATTAAAAGATATCAACCTTAAAGTAGAACAGGGTGAAGTGCTTGGAATAATTGGAAAGAATGGCGCAGGGAAATCCACTCTTTTAAAAATACTTTCAAAAGTTACTGCTCCTACCACAGGTATCATAAAGACTAAAGGTCGTATTTCAAGTTTGCTGGAAGTGGGAACCGGATTTCATCCCGAACTTTCAGGACGCGAGAACATTTTTCTGAATGGCGCTATTATGGGAATGTCAAAAGCAGATATCCGTAATAAATTAGAAGAAATTGTAGATTTTTCAGGAGTGGAAAAATACATCGACACTCCTGTAAAAAGGTACTCCAGTGGCATGTATGTGCGGCTTGCTTTTGCTGTGGCTGCCCATCTGGAACCTGAAATTCTGATCGTGGATGAAGTGCTCGCTGTGGGTGATGCTGAATTCCAGAAGAAAGCATTGGGTAAGATGAAAGAAATTGCCGGCGGTAATGGCCGTACTGTATTATTTGTCAGCCATAATATGGGCGCTATTACCGGCTTATGTCCTAACAGCATATATTTATGTGATGGCCGTATCAGAAATATAGGCAGCAGTGATAGCATTGTTAGCGAATATCTCAAAAATTCAAACCAGATAACTACCTATAATATTAACTGGTTAAATCATAAAGACAGACCTGGTGATAATTATGCCGATTTATTAAGTGTGCGCTTTATTGATAAAGAAGGTCGCGATATTGATCTTATTACGGTCAGTCAGGATTTTGGGCTGGAAATAGTTTATGAGATAAAGCAAAACGGCGCCAGGCCGGGGGCCAATTCTTGATCAGGTCAGATCAGGGTGTAAAAGTCTTTCAATCTCTGGATACCTTGCAAAAAGATTTTTCTGTTGGGATTCACCGTGCTGTATGCTGGTTTCCCCCTGATCTTTTGAATGATGAGGAGTATTTGCTCAATGTTTGTATTACATCTCATAATCCTGTCATTATTCATACTCAGTTCGAATTGCAGTTTGCCGTTGTTGATGATATAAATTCAAAATGCAGGGGTGACTATATGGGTAAAATGCATGGAGTGCTTAGGCCTTTTCTTAGATGGGAAACCAATAAACAAAAATAATCCTCCTAATAGATATAGAAACCCTATTTAAATAATGAAAAATGATTTATAATTGAATTCCCCTTTTATCATATTTATATTATGATGACTAAAAGTTTCAATTATCCTATTTGAAAAAAATATAGCATACTCTGTAATGGTAACTGTTGAAAGAATATTCTTTAAAATAACTGATGTTTTTTATAACCTCAGTTTTATTTTTGATAATATGCTGTTGTGGTACTTATGTTTATTTCTTGTCTGTTATCTGTATTATTTGAAGACTAAGAAACTTGTTATAAAAATAAAACCTCTTGATTTATATTGGCTGTTTGCCTTGGTAATTGCATTTTATTTTTTATCTGCATTTTATTACTTATTTCGTTATAGGTCATATTTAGACCATGGTGAATCTATGGTTGCTTCTATTTCTTATCTTTTTTACAAAGGGCAGGATATTTATCCCCGTTTGGATAAAGATCACTTATATTTGACCGGATATGGGCCTATGGTATATGTTATCAATAGCCTCGTATTTCGCATTCTGGATCCTTCCATTATTTCGGCTAAAATAGCTGGTGTTGCAGCTTCTTTGATTGCCTGCACTTTTTTGTTTTTATGTTATTTGAAAATATCCGGTTTGAAAAATGCATTGATGTATACGGCAATGGTGCTTGCATCATACATGCTTTTTTCAAATATAAGTTTTTGGGATAGGCCGGACTCTTTTATTCTTTTATTCGTGTGTTTTGCTTTATTTGCCCTGCATAATACAAGAGGGTATTGGCAAATAATACTTATTGCTGTGGCTCTAGGTTTTTGTATTAATTTGAAAGTTACATCAGTGATGTATTTTCTGCCAATTTTATACTTGTATATAAAGAGGAACAGTATTAAACAAATGGGTATATTTTTGTTTTCTTTTTTGGCGATTGCGATATTGCCTTTTCTTGTATCTGAAAAATGCTCAGTAAATAATTATTTGCACTTTCTGGTGAACATTTCAAAAGGCATGCGATTCAGCTTCCATAATTTTATTATAGTGTTTCAGTGGTTTCTGTTATTTATGTTGCCCTTATTTGTTTTTGCCCTGCATAATGGTAAAAAGTTATTTCATGATTTATATTTTCGATCATTGCTTATTCTGTTTTTTGCCATATCGCTTACTTTGTTGTTGTCGTTGAAAAATCTTGAAAAGCATCATATCCTTCCTTTTATTCCTGTAATATTCTATTATTTGATTTTGTTCCGGAATCACTTTAAGGAAAATATTTTTTTGAAATCATCTTGGTTGGCTTATTTCATTTTTATTCTTCTCCTTTTTGGTAGCCAGATACCTGGATTTGTAAAAATGCATAGGGACCACCTTTTGTACGATGATATTTATGCTGATTTTAATAGTCTCGTTAATTCTAATAAAGGAAAGAAAATAATGGTTGGCTATACTTCCGCTGATTATTTGTATTATACCTTTATCAAGGACTTGGCAGTCTATAATGGCAGTCCAATGTATATTGACACGGATGTGATTTCCGCTTTGGAATTCTCTAAAACACAGTATATGTCTTATTTGAAGGAATTGTTTTATGACTGTGTACCGGATTTGATTATTATACCTGCTAAAGGTGCGGTTTTTAGCCAGAAATGTTACTTTGACCCCCAAACTCCTATGATCGATTATGAAACAATTGACATCTTCAAAAAAAACTATCATTTAATTGGAAAAACTGATTATTTTTACATTTACGCCTGTGGTAAGATGGAGCCGCTTGCTGCAAAATTTTAGAAATATCAAGCCATAATTTATCCATGTTTTCCCGAAAAATAAAATCGTTTTCTAATATACCCGGTGAGTTTCCGTTAAAGAAATACTTAATGGAATATCATTCTCTTTATTGTTCTGACTCTGGAAATTTTTCTCGCGAGCAATTTTTTAGGAGATTTAAGTTTTATCAGTCTTTTTTCTTTGATAAATTATTGCGCTTTCACCACTTGGGCAGTAATGTTCCGCTGGATATTTTTATTCCGGTAATAAAAAAAGATTTGGATGTACTGCCTTTTGTTGTGATGTATGCAAGGATGAATGTGATGCATCCCATTAGCGGTATTTATATTATTGCTCCTGCCTCTGAAGAAATAAAAGAAGTCGCCGCAAAGCTGAACTGTATATTTATTGATGAAAAAAGTGTATTGGGCTATAGCAGAGAAAGAATTAATTACTATATCGATGGCAGGGATGCTTCAGGATGGATATTTCAGCAATTGTTAAAACTCAATTCCGGCAAAGTATGCAGCGAAGAACATATTCTTATTTTAGACTGTGATACATTAATAATAAAACCCAAAAAATTTGAATTTAAAGGAAAATATATTGTCGAATTTTCAAATGAATTCACCAATGCTTATTTCGAAACGTATTATTTGCTTACCCGGTTTAAACACCGTATGCCGGTCTCTTTTATTTGTCATCATATGTTGTTTCGGAAAAGCATTTTGATTGAATTGCATAAGCATATAGAACATATCCATCAAAGGCCTTGGGATGCTGCAATTATTGATGTAATTGGCCAAAATGAACAATGTTCTTTTTCAGAATATGAGACCTATGCAAATTTTGTTCTTGACAAAGCATTTTATCCTGTTATCTTTGAATATTGGTTTAATGAGAGTATGAAAAAAAATGATTTTATTAAAAATGGCAAGTTAATCTTGCCGGATTCCTTTTTAATCCCCGGAATTAAAACCATTTCTTTTCACTCCTATAATATGTGATTATGCGTTTGCGAATAGTAAATCTGATAAAAAAGTATGGTTTGTTAAGGCATATTACTTCAGTTATTTTTGCAAATAATTTAGCCAAACTGTCTTTAATCCATGACTCTGATAAGTATGTAGGGCATTTTTATACGCAACACTATCAGGAACATTTTAAAAAGTTTAGAAAAAGAAAATTAAAGTTACTTGAAATTGGAGTGGGCGGGTATAATAGTCCTTATAATGGTGGCAATTCATTACGGATGTGGTCTTATTACTTTCCCTTTGGTGATATTTATTCATTTGATATTTATAAAAAGGAATTAAATGTAAATAGACGAATAAATATAACTCAGGGTGACCAGTCCGATAGCGCTTTTCTTCTTAAGTACGCCGCTGATTTTGGACCGTTTGATATTATTATTGATGACGGCAGTCATAAAAATAAGGACGTGATCAGTACATTTGAAACACTTTTTCATCATCTTAATAAGGGCGGAATTTATGTGATGGAGGATGTACAGACTTCTTATTGGAAAGATTATGGCGGAGATGTTAGGGGCAATATGTCGCTTGGCACTGGTATGAATTATGTTAAAAATTTGGCTGATGGCTTGAATTATGAAGAATTTCCAGTTGAAGATTACCGGCCTTCCTATTATGATAAGAATATCATAGCCATTCATCTTTATCACAATTTGGTGTTTATTTTCAAAGGCGATAACACCGAAGGAAGCAATATCGTTAAAAATGGTAAAAGAATTGACTTGTAGGAAATTTATATATTTATGGAAGAAGAAATTCGTCATCTTTATCTTGAACTAATTAAAAAGAATCTTACCGATTCATTAAGAAAAACTGGTTATCTGGTGAAATATAATGGCCGGAAAGGGATAAGATTGAATTTTCTTGAAAATTATTTAAAAAAGAAGTATGGGCTCTATATTGCGGAATATATTCCTTATAATGAAGATTTAAGGCATATGGGATACGATTGGCCACTGTTTGCTGAAACTATGATAGGAATAATGCGGTTGAATAATATTCAAAATCTGATTGAAAGCATCATTAAATTAAATATTCCTGGAGATTTCATTGAAACTGGAGCTTGGCGGGGTGGGGCGACAATATTTATGAGAGCAGTATTAAAAGCTTATAACATCACTGACCGCATTGTTTGGGTAGCTGATTCATTTCAGGGATTGCCAAAGCCGGATGGCGAAAAATACCCTTCAGACAGGGGAGATGTTCATTATACCAAAAAAGAATTATCCGTAAAAGCTGACGATGTGAGGCAAAACTTTTTGAACTATCAGCTTTTCGATGATCAGGTGCGATTTCTGGAAGGTTGGTTTAAAGAAACACTCCCCCTTGCGCCAATAAAGCAATTGTCTCTTTTAAGGCTTGATGGTGATATGTACGAATCTACTATGGACGCCCTTACAAATTTATATCCTAAATTATCACGCGGTGGTTACGTTATTATTGATGACTGGGAGGCGGTGCCGGCATGTAAACAGGCGGTAATTGATTTCAGGGGAGAAAATAGTATTACCGATGAAATTGTAATGATTGACTGGAGTGCTTGTTTCTGGCAAAAAAAATGATGATATATTTGATTTGAAGTATTTCTCCTAATTTTTATTCCTGTGATTAATAGTATTGATATCGTTGGTAATGTCCGCGTAAAAGAAATAAAACGCTTGAAATATTTTTTAGCTGTTTTGGATAGCCTTTCATTTTTAAAAGATAATTCCCGTTTATTTATTAATATTGAACAGGGCGAAGCCTTAGTGAAGCCGGTTAAAAAATATTTGGATAAAATTGGATTCCCTGTTGTCTGTATTAGTGCCCAAAAAGATTATTATGGGAAAATTTATTCGGGTTTATTGTCAAAAACATCAGCTGAATATATTCTAAACCTTGAAGACGACCATTTTTGTGTTCTGGATGACAAAGAGAAATTATTCCGGATGATTAATATCGCCGATCAGCATAAAGTTGATATTATTCCTGTGACATTTTTTAGTCTTTTTCGAAAAATATATGCTCAGGCAAAACCATTTTATTTTGATTCTGTGTGCAAAGTGTACCATTATGACAAGGGTATGTTTGAAAAGCTGAATTATGATCAGAAATCATTTATTGTTGGAGTCAACTGTATTTTTCGGAGGGATTTTGCATTTGAATTCTGGAGTAAAGATGTCAAAAGTTTCCGGCCGCATGAATTCGAGATGATAGGATATCAGGAGGATTTCAGTAAGATATTGTTAATGCCTGAATTTGAAATTTTAAGACCTGTTGATAGTGATCACGGTATGGTGAATTCTTGCTGTATTAAAAATCCTGACAATAAAAAATGGGAAAGTATTTTAAAAAATATTTCAATGAATGGATTTCCAATGAAAAAAATTACCCGTTCATTTTTGGAAAATACTGAAATAAGTATGGCAAACCGTATAATTAGCAAACTGAAAAAAATATCAGGTAGGTGAATTTTATGATTTAACACAATGTAATTATCGTTTCCAGTAAATGAAAATATTCGAACCAAATATTCTTATCTCTCTTGTTAATTGGATGAATTATTGGGATACGGTAAAATGTATAAGTTTGTGCAAAGAACTGTCCTATCCAAAATTTAAAATTATAGTTGTTGATAATCACTCTCCAAACGAGAGTGTAAATTTGATAAGGGATGCTCATCCCGATATCCATATAATTTGTTTAAAAAAAAATAAGGGCTATGCTGCCGGCCATTTTGCCTCTTATCTGTATTTGAAGGAAAATGGACTTGATGCAATGTGGATAATTAATCCCGATATCAGTTTTAAAAAGGATGTGCTGACAAATCTGGTTAAAGCCTGGGAGCAAAAAGGCGATGCTGTTTTTGGCTCTGTCCAGACCGACAAAGAGTTCAAAAAAATAATTTTTGCGGGAAGATATGGAATAACCAGTGATTTTGAAGTTGATCGTTCAATCTCTGCTGATCAGTTATATTCCGGCAAACCTTTATCTGCATTACCTGATGGGATATGCCCTGCAGAATTTGTGTTGGGGGCAAGTTTTTTGATTCCGTTAAAAGTTATTCAGACAATGGGTTTCCTTAATACCTCATATTTTATGTATGGTGAAGAACTCGACTATTGTTATAGGGCATGGCAACATAAGATTTTTAGTTATGTTGTTGCCTCTGCCCCGGTATGTCATGATTCTGCTCGGTCTTTAAAATTAAATAAGTCGCTGGAAAGAATTTATTATTATTACAACAACCGAAATTATCTTTTATTTTCTTTTAAATATAATCTTCTCTCTAGAAGAAAAGTTTTGAAGGATAACTTTGGCTTGTTAAATTTCTTAAAACGATTTTTGATCTTATTTTTCAGGTTTTATTTTCAGAATAAACGCAGTTTTTCTGTGCAAAATGACTATTTTAGTGAACTTGGAAAATTGCATGCCATTCTTGGTATTAAGGGGGTGATTATAAACCCCAACCGATTGGTAAATTTCAATTCCGTTGTAAATGGATAGATTTGATACACCTGTTTTGTTTTTGATATTTAACAGGCCGGATGCCACCCGGCGCGTATTTGAGGTTATTAGGAAAGTTCGCCCGCGCCAGCTTTTTATTGCTGCTGATGGTCCTAGGGAAAATATGCCTGATGAGATTGAACTTTGCGAAAATACTAGATCAGTTGTTCAGGGTTTAGATTGGGAGTGCAGGGTCAATACGCTGTTCCGGCAAAATAATTTGGGTTGTAAGCGGGCAATCAAATCAGCTATTGATTGGTTCTTTGGGCAGGTCGATGAAGGAATTATTTTGGAAGATGATTGTCTGCCGGATATAAGTTTTTTTTATTTCTCAGAACAAATGCTTCTTAAATATCGTAATATTGATAATATCGGTATGATTGCAGGAACGAATTTTTTTTTTAATAAATATAAGAAAGATTCTTGTTTTTTTTCATCTCTTCTTAATATTTGGGGTTGGGCAACTTGGAAAAGAACATGGATTGAATCCGGAGATTATTCGGATGTAAAGGTGGAGGGTATCAAAAATAGTATAGATGCACGTTATAAAAATACTGAATATGCTGCTTATTTATTTGATATGCTTATAAATGATACGAAGGGAATTGTGCAAATGTGGGAAATTGATTTAATTAAATATATGATTTTGAATGATAGTATGATAGTTGTCCCTTTTAAGAACTTAATTAGTAATATTGGATATTCTGGTACCCATAATACTAGGCTGGTATCTCCTTTTATGGATATGCCTGTCTGCGAAATAAATACGAATATGTTTACATTCCCTGAAAATATTGAAATCAATAAGAAACTTGATAGAAGATTAATGGATATTATTATGTGGGGTGTAAAAAAAGCAGATGGACATAAAAATACATTAGAATCATTTTATAAGAAAATTTTTGATTCATACAGGTACAGAAGAGGTTTACTAAAAAAATATTTTCATGACTGAAAGTGTTGAATTTCCTTGGGAGCCTGAAGAATTCCAATCTCTTTTTGAAGCCTGTCCGCGTCATGAAGGTTTGAGTATATTATTTGACTATTTGGCGGGGAAAGATAATAATGTTAAAATATTGGAAGCAGGCTGCGGTATTGGGGCGACTGTTAGATTCATATCTGAAAAAGGGTATAAGAAGGTAACTGGTATTGAATTGAATATAGCTGCTGTGGATTTTATTCATAAAGCACATCCTGAATTAAATATAATTCAGGGAGATATTTTAGCTATGCCGTTTGAAGATAATCATTTTGATTTAGTCGCGTCTTATGGAGTGGTTGAGCATTTTCCCAAAGGATTTTTGGATCCGCTGGAGGCTCTGTTTCGTGTCCTGAAACCTAGTGGTATTGCCATTATTACAATACCGGTATTAAACCATTTTCGCTTATGTAAACATTATTGTAGGAAGATTAAATGGATAATTGACCCGAGAAAAAATAATAATATTAGAGCCCTGTTCAGGAAACCGGCCATCGAAAAACCTAAATATTACATATATCCAAAAGAGAATAATTTTTTTGAATATCGGATTACACCTCGCCAATTCAAAAATGAATGCAGAATGGCAGGATTTGAAATTATTGAAAGTAAACCGATTTGCCATATTGACGGATTGTATCACTTATTTAAATGGACTGGTTTGATAAGCTTTAAAGACTGGAAATTTTCAGTTACTAAAGCTGGGCGGATAGTAAATAAAATTTTAAAATCCATTCCTTCTCTTCACAATCACATGCATGCATTAATTCTGCTAAAGAAATGACAGTTCATTTTATATACGCTAAAGGAAACAGGATTTCCACACCTAATGCCATCACAAATGAAGTTGATAAAAGGTTGTCGGATCTTTATAATGTTAAGTTGTATAACTGGGACGATCAAATTACTATTTATCCCGAAGAGGGAGATATTTTATTAGGACATCCCCATGAATGGCGTAAAACAGTCTTTAAGCAAAGCATGAAAAATAAAGGCTGGAGTAAGATTATTATGATATGCCCTTACCATCATGGTGTTCCGACTTTTGCGGTTTATGACGATTGTTATAAATATGTGGATGTTTTCTTGGTAATTACTGGAGAATACTGGTTCGATAATATGTGTGAAAGTATCTTTTCCCATTGGTGTCAGATTGCTAAATTAATGGACCTTGCTGTTAATAGGGGTCATTTTCCTTTTATAAAAAATAGGTTTTCCCCGATAGGCAGAAGAAAGTTTCTGTATATTGGAAGCATGTTAAAATATAAGGGTACTGATTATCTTTTGAAACTTATAAAGGCAAATCCCCAAATATCTTTCGGTTGGATTGGGTTGGGTAATTTGCCGGAATATAATAATTTGATTCATTATGGTGTGCTGGATACTTCTCTGGATTCCACAAGGGATATTATAAAAGAATATGATTTCCTTATAACAACAGGAAGCTCGGACCCAAATCCCACTACTATTCTCGAAGCCGCTGCCTGGGGTCTCATTCCTGTCTGCACCAGGGAAAGCGGATATTACGAGGATAATTGGATCTTTAATATTCCGCTTGATGATTTAAAGGGCGCTTCCAAACGGATTGAATTATTAAATAATCTTCCGGAGGAAAAATTAATTGGGATGCAGAAAAATGAAGAAATTGTTTTGGAAAATAAATATAACTGGAATATTTTTACAAATAAAATAATTGCTGCTATTGAATATGAAAAACCAGCCAAGATTGGATTATCTTTAATCCAAAATATTATGAGAATATATATTAAAATAGTATTCTTGTTTTTGAAAACTAAAGATAAAACTTGGACGCTTTTCAGATGAATCTTTATCTTGCCTGATAAGAATAAATTGAAAGCTGAACTCCGTATAATATGACTTTTAGAAATAGAAATTAAAAATGAATAAATAGTGGAAAAGAAAACCTTTCTAAAATCATTTGTTTTAATTTTCAATGAAAATTGAACCCATCCTATGAAAATTCTTAATAAGATTATTTGGAAAATTATTAATTCAGACTTATTCATTAGAAACATTGATTATAAAGTTATTTCACAAAAAATAAATCAAATTACACTTCAGCAAAATCAAAAATGGATAACTTTAGGAAAAAATTCTTGTATGTATCCGGAATCATCAATATCAAATTTCCAATTTGATAAAGGAAAAATTGAAATTGGAAGGAATTCTCATATTAGAGGTGAATTATTAGTTTTTGCAAGTGGTGGGAATATTAAAATTGGGGATAACTGCTTTGTTGGCAATAATTGCCACATTTGGTCTGGTGAACTGGTAGAAATTGGGAATAATGTTTTGATTTCTCATAACGTCAATATCGTTGATAGTAACTCGCATGAAATTAATAGTATAGAGCGAGCGGAGGGCTTTATTAAACTTATTCAGCATGGATTCCCGAAGGAAAGAGGAAATATAATAACTGCCAAAATTGTAATTAATGACTATGCATGGATAAATTTTAATAGTATCATCTTAAAAGGTGTTACTATTGGTGAAGGAGCCATTGTTGCTGCTGGTGCAGTGGTTACTCAGGATGTGCCTCCTTTTACATTGGTTGCAGGTAATCCGGCAAAAGTGGTTAAAAAATTATAGCAACGAGAGCGATATGTTCAGTAGAATTAAAAATAAATTAGGTGAAAGGTTATTCAAACCTGGTGATGTTGATCATTCAATTGACCATAAAATACAAAAGTATATTGAAAATGGCAAGATCCCCTGGTCTGAAGGTTATCATGAGTATAAATGGGAATTAATAAAGCGATCTTTAAATGATGAAACACTGATAGATCGGTTTAAAACAAGAAAAGATCTTGTAAATTATGGAATTGGAATTGATGAAAGAATTGTTGAATATCCATGGATGGTCTCCAATTTATCCGATAATGCGGATAAATTGATGGATGCCGGTTCTGCATTGAACTTTGAGGCCATTTTAAACAATAATATTATTGCTCGTAAAGAAAAAACAATTTTGACGTTTTATCCTGAAACTCCAAATTTTAATGAACGTAAGATTTCATACATATATGCTGATTTGAGAGATATCCCTTTTAAAGATAATTATTTTGACGAGATTGTTTGCATGTCGACCTTGGAGCATATTGATATGGATAATACGATGTATGGGTATAAAGAAAGTTTTAACCCCAATGCATCTGTGAAAAGTTATGATTACCTTATAGCGGTTGATGAATTAGTAAGAGTGTTGAAAAATCAGGGACTACTCTTAATTACTTTTCCCTTTGGATCTTTTGAAAACCATGGATTCTTTCAGCAGTTTGATGAGGAAATGGTTATACGTATGCAAAAGAAATTATTGAGTACTGGTTCTTGTATATCGACATTTTTTAGATATACTCCTGATGGTTGGTTATTATCTGAAGAGTCTGAATGTATGAATTCACGTTCGTTTAATCCACACACAGGAAATGGAAAAGGTCTAGATGGTGCTGCTCATTGCAGATGCGTTTGTTGTATAAAATTCAGAAAAGAAGTATGAACTGGGAGCAAACGATAAAGTATATTCGTACTATTCCTGATTTTAAGGATTTGGTGGAAAAAGCATATCTGGATGAAGACATTCAGTTAAATGTGGATCGCTTTAGCAACAGTGATGAATTTAAGGAAACGCTTCTTATTTTAAAAAAAAATGGGCTTGCTGATAATATGAATCTGCTGGATCTGGGCGCTGGAAATGGAATCGCTGCTGTGAGTTTTGCCCTCCGGGGATATAATGTTACGGCGGTTGAACCTGATCCTGGTGATAGTGTGGGGTATGGTGCAATTCAGATATTGAAAAGAAAAAATAGTATTAATAATCTTACTGTTATCAGTTCCTTTGGTGAAAATATACCTTTGGAAGATAAATCTTTTGATATTGTTTATATTCGCCAGGCTCTTCATCATGCTGAAAATTTAAGGATGCTTTTGTCTGAAGTTTCTCGTTTGTTAAAAAAAGGAGGAATAATGCTCGCTGTAAGGGAGCATGTAATTTATAACCATAGGGATAAGCAGATTTTTTTAAAGGACCATCCTTTACACGAATATTATCTCGGAGAAAATGCATTTACTTTAAAGGAATATAGCTCTGCTATAAAAAAGGCCGGCCTATCCCTTGTTTGTATCTTAAAATATTTTGATAGCATTATTAATTATTTCCCTCTTACTTCATTTCAACTGATGGAAATGGAAAAAAAACGTTTGGATATTATTAATAATGGAATCATAAAATATCACCTTGATGCTTTCCGGTTATTGAAACCATTGGTGTCTTATATGTATCGCTTGAAATTGGGTAAATTATTTGATGAAAAAAATATTCCGGGTAGGTGTTATAGTTTTATTGCCTTAAAAAATTAATATGAAAATATTGATTATTGGTTCTGAAGGTTTCATTGGAAGAAATGCATTTGCATTCTTTTCTTCCAAAGGATACGATGTCTGTGGTGCTGATATTATTCCAAAAAAGGCGGATAATTATACTGTTTTAAATTCGGAGTATCCTGATTTTTCTTCCTTGTTCGTTGACCATAAGTTTGACATCTGCATTAATGCTTCTGGCTCAGGAGATGTTCAGTTTTCTTTTAAATATATATATCCGGATTATAAGCTGAATGTAATAAATGTATTTTATATTCTTGAAAATATCCGTCAGTTTAATCCTCGGTGTAAATTTATTAATTTCTCAAGCGCTGCCGTATATGGTAACCCCAAAACCCTTCCAGTAAGGGAAAATGCTCCTGTCAGGTCATTGTCTCCTTATGGCTGGCATAAATTTCAAAGCGAACAGCTTTGCAGGGAATTTTATCATTGCTTTAAAGTGCCTACCTTAAGCCTGCGTGTTTTTTCAGCATATGGAGTTGGGTTAAAGAAACAGATATTCTGGGATTTGTATCAGAAATCACTGCATAATAAAACAATAAATATTTTGGGCACAGGTAATGAAAGTCGTGATTTTATTTATATTGATGACCTGTTGGCATTAGTGGAATTGGCTTTTACCAGCGATGATTTTACTGGCGAAGTGGTAAATGTGGCAAATGGACAGGAAATATTTATGAATGATATTGTTTCAGAATATTTCAAAATATTGAATAGGGATTTCAGCTTCTCAGGGGAGGTAAGGACAGGCGATCCTTTGAATTGGCATGCGGATATTTCCAAGATCAGGAAGTGGGGTTTCTCTCCGCATGTGAATATACACGAAGGTATAAATAAATATATTGAATGGGCAAAAGGCTTAAAATAGGGCTGATTTTTTCTTATGACCCAAATTGGGTTGCAGGTGCTTATTATGTCGTAAATTTAATAGAAACTTTAAAATTATTGCCTGATAGTGAAAAACCTGAATTGACAATTATTTCAAGCAATGACGATTTTAAAAAGCTTAATCTTTCTGGCTACTCTTATGTAAATCATTTTGAATTTCTGTTAATTCATTCAACTTCACTACCCAAACGGATTATTAATAAAATTTGCAGGTTTGTTAGTAAGAAAAATATATTTGAACTCAGGCATTATTACGTCAAGGTTGGAAAATTAAAAGTGGATGTGATTTTCCCTGTGTCTTATGGTTCTGAATTATTCATAAGCCAGCTAAAGCCCGGAATCAAATTGATCTACTGGATTCCTGATTTTCAGGATAAATATTTTCCTGAATTTTTCAATGAAGATGAATTATTATATCGACGTGAATTTTATAAAAAGATTTGTATTTCAAAAGAAAATTTGATCCTTAGCAGTAATTCTGCATTTAATGATTTTATTCGGTTTTTCCCGGATAGTGATGTTAAGCCACATATCTTCTTTTTCTCAGTGGTTCATCCGCCATATGAACTTTTATCAAGAGACAGTATTTATAGGCAATATAATTTACCGCCAAAATATTTTTTCACACCTAATCAATTCTGGCAGCATAAAAATCATTTGGTGATTCTTCATGCTTTGAATTATTTAAAGGATAAGATAAAAGATCTTGTAGTTGTTTTTTCAGGAAAAGCCTTTGATAATCGTAATGAAAATTATTTTGAAGAGTTGAAAAAATACATAGAAGATAATGGGTTGGAAGCAAATGTTAGATTGTTAGGTTTTATTAAAAGAGAGGAACAATTGTTTATTCAGGCAAATGCTCTTGCTGTAATTCAGCCTTCTTTGTTTGAAGGTTGGAGCACTGTCGTGGAGGACTGTAAGGCCCAGAATCAATTTGTTTTGTTGTCTGACCTGAAGGTGCATAGAGAACAGATGAAGAGAAACGTCCATTTTTTCGACCCACTTGATGAGAATGCATTAGCAGTTATTATGGAAAACTATTGGTCCCATTCGCCTGAAATTGAACAATATGATTATAGGATGCAGCAATTTTCATCAGCAAAGCTCTTTATGGAAATAGTGAATAGTATATGTAACGGTTGATAATAATAGAATACTGTGGAAAACAGAATCGTCATTTCGAACATACTGACACGGCTTGTAGGGTCAGTGAAGCAATCTCTGATTTATTGTAAGTTTGCTTCGGGAAGATGGTCTCGCAATAACGGAAAAATGATTTTCTTATGAATTTTGATTGGATATTAAAACTGCATTGCTTTTGAAGAGTTAGTTAAATAGTTCGCAATAGAATCAACATGGATCTGGGTTCCAAAATTTCAATCATTACACCATCTTTTAATCAGGGGCTTTTCATTGAACAAACAATAGCTTCTGTATTGTCTCAATTGAATCTTGATGATGAATATATCATTATGGATGGAAACAGTACAGATAATTCAATTGAAATAATTAGAAAATTTGAAAATAGATTGTCTTTTTGGGAAAGCAAAACTGACAAAGGGCAAAGTCATGCAATTAATAAAGGATTGGAAAAGTGTTCCGGCAAAATATTTAATTGGATTGGCAGCGATGATTATCTTGAGCCCGGAGCATTGGACGAAGTCAGGAAAATATTCCTGGATGATACTATTCGGGTGGTGAGTGGTAAAGTTAGAATTATAAATAGTAATCAAAATGATGATCAGCATTTGCTCGATGGAATTCTTCTTGATGAAAGTGTGGAAAAAACGTTTGCCCGTACTTCAATGACTCAACCCGTTACTTTCTGGCGATTGGATGATATCAAAAAATTTGGATTGTTAAATGAACGGCTGCACTATCTGATGGATCTGGAGCTCTGGCTGAAGTACCTGCTGTCTTACGGTTCTTCGGGAGTAATGAAATCCGATCATGTCCTTGCTAATTACAGGATTCATTCAGGATCCAAAACGTTTAAAGAAATGGATAACTCTAAAATTAAACCTTGTTCCGCCTTTAATATAGAGAAGAACAATATGTTTCTATTCCTTTCTAAAAAATATGGATTAAGTGCAAAAATTAAGGCCGTCATCAGGAAGCTGATGGATACTGTTGATGAGGAATATACAATGGAAAATATTCCCGATCACCCTACTCTTAACGTCTGTAAAGCAATTAATTATTATCTGTATGATTTTCTTCGCCGTCATTATTATGAAGGCGATTTGAGAATTGCTATAGAAATTGCATCAGCCATCGAATCAATAGAACTGGATGCAGAAGAAAGACAAGGCCTGGCTTATCTTAGAAGAAAACTTTATGTAAAAAAACTATTTGGTAAATTATGAATGATTCCCCTTTCTTTAGCATAATAACTCCGGCATATAACAGGGCAGAATTCCTTCCGGCTGCTGTTAATAGTGTATTGAATCAAACGTTCACCGATTTCGAATATATCATTATTGATGATGCTTCTACTGATAATTCTAAAGAAATTATTGAATCCTTTGATGATTCCCGGCTGGTTTTTCTCAGAAATGAAAGGAATATGGAAAGAGGGGCCTCCCGTAATCGTGGGTTAGCAGTTGCAAAAGGAAAATATGTTTGTTTACTTGATAGCGATGACGAATTTCTTGAAAATCATCTCGAGGTCTTATATAAAAATATTGTGGAAAGAAATGAGCCTGTTGCGCTTCTATTTACTAAGAGTTACCAGCGTTTCGGTGATAAGCCCATCGGGAAGAGGGATTATGAGCCCATAGAAAACCATAATATATTTAAGTATATTTTAAAATATACATTCAATTGTGATTGCGTCACTATTCATTCTAACATCCTCAATGACTTTCAATTTGACCCTGAAATTCCCGGTCTTGAAGATATTG
Source organism: uncultured Bacteroidota bacterium (assembly GCA_963831005.1). Lineage (GTDB taxonomy): Bacteria > Bacteroidota > Bacteroidia > Bacteroidales > CG2-30-32-10 > CAWHOW01. The sequence goes on along the minus strand of CAWHOW010000045.1, from coordinate 159,433 downwards.
ACCTGTGGCTGCATATTGCACTTAAATACCCCATTATTTCTATTGTTGAATATACGAACATATTGAATTTTCATCAGGGCTCTTATACTATTGGGGATTATTACCGATTTGAAAAAGAATTAAGGAACTTTAGACGCATATTCAGTAAAATAGAATTGAGAAAAATATTACCTTTATCGGCAAAAAAACGCTTGCTTGCAATGTGCCATTATCATCTGGCTGTCAGGTATGAAAAAGAAAACAAAATTGCATCTATGTATTGGTCTGTATTGAATTCGTTTTTCTGTTACCCGGAGGGTACAATAAATGCTCTAATAAATCAATGCTTGTTATGGCTTTATATCACATCCCTTTGTTTGGATTAGGAATAAAATTTATAGCGCGCAAATTGAAATAACTGATGGCCCCCCTTTTCTCAATTATTATCCCTACATATAACCGCGCTTCTCTTCTGCTCAAAGCTATTGGGAGCTTGAAAAATCAGACCTTTGAAAATTGGGAACTTATTATTATTGATGATGGCTCAACGGACGATACTAAAGCTTTAGTTAATTCCATAACAGATTATAGGATTCGGTATTTTTATCAGAACAATCAGGAAAGAAGTGCTGCTCGTAATGCCGGCATTGAGGAAGCTGTTGGAGATTATATAACGTTTTTGGATAGCGATGATTATTATTTGCCTGAACGATTGGAGAAACTCTATGGGGAAATTAAAAAAAGAAATTATCCCGTGGCTTTTTTTTATACTGGGAATTCTTATGAGGAAGCTGGGAAAATTTCTAAAAGAGAAGAATCAAAATATGAATTTAATACTGATCTTGACTTTGTTATTTGTGGAATTATTGGAACGCCGCAGGCCTGCATTCATAGGACTATACTAAGCAAACATAGGTTTAACGAAAATATCCATATTTCAGAAGATATGGAATTGTGGATTAGAATAGTCTGTGATGGTTATTCTCTTAATTTTATTGAACAGTATGATATTGTTACTACGATTCATTCCGGAAGATCAGTTTATGAATTTAATGATAGAAGTTTCTATTATGAAATGGTCGGAGTTTTAAAATTTATTTTCAGTAAAAAACACCCTGGAAACGTCGTTTCACCAAAAAGCAAAAAATTTGCATGGAGCAGCGTTTTTTTTGGATTGGCAAGATTTCATATTTTCCGAAAGAACAGATGGAGGGCATTGTATTATTTGTGTAGATCGCTATTAATTAATCCCCGTAGCCCCCATTCCAAACATAAAATTTTTCTCATTTTTAATCTATTGATAAGAAAAAAAAGTAATTTAGCACAAATTTATGAATTTATTGGATGAACATAAGGTATTTTGTGTTTTTGCAAAAATGGATATGTGTCGGAAATTAGTTTGGTAGATTCATATTTAAATGAGTTGGATCTTTCAGTAATTGATTTGTAAAAAATTTACCTTGTTAAATACAGGATGAATCAGCGCAATAAACCTTTTTTTTCTGTTATAATACCCTCATACAATAGGGCCTCTTTTATTGGTATTGCCATTGACAGTGTCATCCGGCAGTCATTTCAGGATTGGGAATTGATTATTGTTGATGATGGTTCAACAGATGATACAAAAAAGGTTATTTTAAGTTACCATGACAAACGGATTACATACATTTATCAGGAAAAAAAGGAACGCTGCGCAGCAAGGAACCTTGGCATTTTAAATTCAAAAGGGGCTTACATTTGTTTTCTTGACAGTGATGACTATTACCTCAGAAATCATTTGGAAAGTTTCTATAATGAAATTTCTGCCCGTAATTTCCCTGTTGCATTTTTTTATTGCAATATGTATTACGAGTTTAAAAGCGGAAATAAAGTAAAAATTGATACGAAGGAAGAATATCAGAATGATCCTTATTTTTTTCTAAAAAATTCTACCCATTCCCAGCAGGTCTGCATTCACAGCAGTATATTTGAAAAGCATTTGTTCAATACTTCATTTTATGTTGGTGAGGACGTTGAATTGTGGTTAAGGATTGTGAATGAATTTAAGGCATTCCATGTTAACTCTCATTCTGTGGTCATTGTTGATCATACCTACAGAACAGTGAACTTAAAGAATAGGACCACTTTTAGGGAAGTCCTTCGCCTGTACAAATATATTTTCGCTAAGCCGCATCCAGCTTCTGAGATTTCTCTGGCGAATAAAAGATACTTGAAAAGTTATATTTACTTTTGCCTTGCTAGAAGTTATATTTTAAACAATATTAAACTAAAAGCTATTTTTTATTTAGGCATTTCAATTATTTTAAAGCCACTGATAATTGAAACGAAACATAAAGTGTTTCTTTTATATAAGTTGATTGTTGCTCGCAATTATTGTTCAAAATATATTGAAATAATGTCTGATGAAAAACTTGTGTTATAATTTGGACTATGACAAACGGCATCCCTGTTTGGATTATTTCCTGCTTATTCATTAATACCATAAATTTGCAAAAAATTAAATCTCGAATATCCTTATTTTGAATAAGCCTTTTGATAATCGGCTTATATCTTTTTTGCTTTTTGGGAAATGTTGAAATGAGAATTTTATATGTAATTTCTACCTTGAAAAAAGGTGGGGCCGAAAGACTTGCTCTGGATATATGTAATAATATAGCCGGAATGGCAAATGTTGAAGTAATGCTGCTCGTAATGCATGAGCAAAATGAATACCCTGAATTAAGCGAAAATATAAAAATCCGTTATTGTGCATCCTCTGTCATTCTGTCTTTTTGGAGAAGACCAAAAGCCGATATGGATGATTTTTTAAAAATAATTCACGATTTCAAACCGGATATTATTCATTCTCATCTCTTTGAAGCAGAATTTTTAAGCCGCTGGATCATTTTGCCCAATATAACTTATGTTACCCATTGCCATGATAATATTAAGCAGTTTAAAAAATTAGGTTTACGGACACTTTTATGTAAACACAGATTGACTCAGTTCTATGAAAGGAACGTAATGTTTAAGAAATATAAAGCATGTGGGAATAATTTTTTAGCTATTTCAAATGATACAAAACATTATTTAGAACGGAATCTCCCCGGATACCTGCATAAAATAATGTTGATGCCTAATGCGATTGATGTGGCTAAGTTTATGAAACAGGAGCATAAATTTGATCACGAATCTGAAAACCAAATAATAAAATTAATTAACATTGGTAGTTTTGAAGCAAGAAAGAACCAGTCTTTTCTTATTGAAGTTGCTAGAATAATGGCTGATAAAGGACAACAGTTTTGTCTTACGCTCATTGGTAGCGGAATGAATAAATCTGAAGTGGAAAAAAAGATTATACATTATGGGCTCTCCGACAGGATTTTTTGCCTTGGAAATGTCAGTAATGTTGAGCGATTATTGAACGATGCTGATATTTATGTGCATGCTGCTATTTACGAGGCTTTTGGTTTGGTGATGCTTGAGGCTATGGCTGCTGGTTTGCCCGTTGTTTGCCTTGACGGTATGGGAAATAGGGATTTTATGCTTAACGGGAAAAATGGATTTATTTTATCTGAGCCGGATCCGGTTGAGTTTGCAGATAGGATTATTGATCTGGTTAATAATCGGGCTCTTTACAGGCAAATGGCTGATTTTGCTTTGAATTTTGTAAAACAGTATGATATTAATGCATATGTTGCTAATTTAGTGCTGTATTATCAAAAACTAATGAACGAATTGTAAAATTTAGTTTCCAGTATTTTAATTGATACTTTAAATGAGCAAGGAATTAATTTTAGGGCTCTTCGGAAAAAGAACACATACATCATAATGCAAAGCTAAATAATCTCTTATTGGACTTAATATCCTTTTTAGCAAAATACAATTGTAATGAGGCCAAACATTATTTTCTTGCAGGTCTGTTATGAGTTTGAGCTGCCTTAAGATGAGCTATTGGTTGATAATATAGTATATATTGACTCATGTTAGATTATGTAATTGAATTATGCTGAAAATAAACAAGGTGACAGATGACTAAATTGAAAGTATTATTAATAGAACCTCCTTTTTACAGGCTGTTTAATAGAAAATATTCTCTTGATAAATACCCCCTTTCTTTAGGGTATTTGGCTGCTGCAATTAAAAAAAATACTCCTCACGAGGTAATGGTTTATAATAGCGATTTTGTCTGCCTGAGTATTGCCATGACTCAATCTTATTTGGCAAAGGAAGGATATCATAATTATATCAATAATCTTAATGATAGAAATTATTTTTTGTGGAATGATATTCATGATACTATTCGATCATATGGCCCCGACCTGGTTGGAATCACATCTAAATCTCAGAATTATTACTCTGCCTGTATTGTTGCTTCTATTTGTAAGAAATTCAACAAGAATATATTGGTTGTAGTGGGAGGTCCTCATGTGAGCATGGTTGGAAAAGAGGTGCTGGATTGTAAGGATTTTGATGTCGCTGTCAAAGGGGAAGGGGAATATACTTTTATTGAATTGATAAATTGTTTTGCCGAAAAGAAAGATTTTTCAAATATTGCAGGCTTGATATTCCGTGATAATGGCGAAATAATTGCCGAAACACCTCCACGGGAATTTGTTGAAGATCTTGATGTGTTGCCTTCGCCATATTTATATGCGCCTGAAGTACTAAAGGATTTCGCTGAGTATCCTTTGTTTGCTTTTCGTGGTATATTTGCTACCCGTGCTTGTCCTTTTAATTGCATTTTTTGTGGCTCATCTAAAATATGGCAGCATAAAATAAGATACCGTTCGCCCCGCAATGTGGCGGATGAAATTAATTTGCTCCGTAAACAGGGGCTTTCTTATTTTAATTTTGATGATGACACTTTTGGCATTACTAAAAAGTATATTTTCAGTCTTTGTAACATGCTTAAAGAAAATTGTAATGGGATTCATTGGAGTTGTGAGATGCATGTTAACTTGATTACGGATGATGTGTTGAAAGCGATGAAAGATGCCGGTTGTGATTTAATAAAAATCGGAATTGAATCGGGTAATAATAGTATGCTGAAAAAAATTCAAAAGAATATTACTGTTGAAGATGCAATGGATGCCATAAAGCGCATTAAAAAACATAAAATACATGTTATGGCCTTCTATATGGTTGGATTCCCAGAAGAAACAGAAGAAACATTGAGGGATACGGTCAAAGCTATTAAAAATACTCCCGGTAGTATTACTTACAGTATTTTTACACCTTACAGGGGTACTGCCGCTTATGAGATTACTAAGTCTCTGGGTCTGATCCCAGATAATTTTGATGTTTCAAGGTACAATCATTCCAGCCCTGAAAATAATTTCTGCAAATATATTGCTCATGATAGGTTCAGGGAAATTGTTTCTCGCGTTGAGAAATTAGTTGATAAGAAAAATAAATTCATTGATTTTAAAATTTCTTTGGCAAGATATTCCCCTGTGAATATAACCAGGAAAATATTAGGGCTCGTCAGATGATAGAAACGTCATTTCGAACGACCTGTACCGACTTGCCTGGAGGCTGTAGCAATTTCTTACTAACTCACGTTACGCAAAAATTAACAATAGGCTGTTGATTAAAAACAATAATACAATATAAACGTTCTTTGACAGCAATATAGCTTTGCTATATGCAAGGATTATTAGATTTATACACAGACTATTTGCTAAGCAGCTTTGGTCAAACAACAGCGACAGGTTTATCAAAAGCTTTAGATGGCGCCATTTCGCATGATAAAATCACTCGGTTATTAAATGACCATCGTTTTAAGTCAAAAGACTTATGGCGAGAAGTAAAGCCATTAGTTCGGGAATTTGAAAACGATTCTGCCTGCTTGATTTTCGATGATTCGTTGCTTGAAAAACCATACACAGATGAGAATGAAATTATCGGTTGGTTTTATGATCACAGCGAAAACCGGAACAAAAAAGGCATTAATCTTTTGACAGCTTTTTATCACAGTCAGAAGCCCGATAATGAGATACCTCTTCGCATACCCGTTGCTTTTGAATGTGTAAAAAAAGATGTGAGCTACACCGACCCAAAAACAGGAAAAATCAAGCGAACATCAGCAGTAACTAAAAACGAATTGATGCGAGAGATGATAATACAATGTATTCGTAATCAACTCAAATTCCAATACGTGTTAGCAGATAGTTGGTTTGCTTCATCGGATAATATGCTTTTTATTCATCGAAAAAAGAAGTTTTTCTTAATGGATATGAAAAGCAATCGCCTTATAGCATTATCACAAAAGGATAGAAGTGCCGGTAACTGGATAAGGCTTGATGAGTTGGACATAACTCCAAAAACACCCATAAAAGTTTTTTTGAAGGACTTGGAAATTCCTGTTCTTCTATGTAAACAAGTCTTTACAAACAAAGATGGTTCTATGGGAGAAATGTATTTGGTAACGAACAACTTGGAATTATCATCCGATGATTTTAATACGTTCTATAAAAAACGATGGGGCGTTGAAGAATACCATAAAAGCATTAAACAAAATACCGGAGCAGAAAAGTCTCCAACCCGAACAGAACGAACCCAGCAAAATCATTTGTTTGCATCAATGTTGGCTTACATTAAATTAGAAAAACTTAAATCTGCCAACAAAATGAATCATTTCGCTTTAAAATCTAAATTATACCTTGCAGCTATTAAAGCCGCTTTCAAAGAACTATCTATTTTAAAAAATATGAACGATTATTCAAATTTATTGTGTGCGTAACATCAGTTACTAAGTGTGATTGCTAAGGGGAAAGAACCTTTCCTGCCTATCAGACAGGCGGTGATGAGAAAAATGATTCTCCGAATCATTCTGCTGAAATCAATGAAGCTATAGTATTATGCAAGCATTTCATTTATGAATGCAGGATAATTTTTCTCGGCATTGAATTTTGTAAACCAGGTTTGATAGGCATTTGAACAGTAATTCCTGTACTCCTCATCTTCCATGTTATGAAAATGATCAATAGCCTTTACTACTTCCTGTGGCGTTGGATTTGCTGGCAATAATATTCCATTAATTCCATGTTCAATAATTTCTGAAACTCCGCCTACATCTGTCCCAATTGCTGGTATTCCGAAAGACATAGCTTCTATAATAGTCAAAGGCAATCCTTCTGTTGAACTGACATTAATGAATAGATTAATATTCCTTTTCAAATAATTGTTAAGTAAATCTCTGTTTTGAATAAATCCGTTAAAAACATATTCAATATTTTTTTTACTGCCTAATAAATTCTTTGATTGTGCTAGTAAATCTTCATATTTCGGCCCGTCTCCAAAATGTATCCATTTGATTTTTATATGTGGAGGGATAATGGATAAAGCTTCTATAATTAGTTCTATCCTTTTTATCGGGGAAAAAATCGAGCAGCTTGCTATGGTCAGTGTCTCGGTTTTCTTTATTTCTGCAAATGAGGTGCTATTGCTAATTCCTAACCTTGATACTTGCATCTTTTTACAATTTACAAGTTTCCTTGCCGTATATTGTAGTCCGTTTTCCGAAACATAAAATATTTTGTCAAGTTCTTTGGACATGAATCTCTTTAAAGGAAGATAATTTTCAGTATTCCTCTCGAAATATACATCCCAGCCGTGAGCTCTTGAAAATGCTTTTACAAAAGGAAATCTCTCTTTTAATAACGCTGCTGCTATTGCCTTATAGTCATTCCAGTAGGAATAGATAAAAATCAAATTGTTATTGGATTCCTCTTTTTTTATGAGATTGAATACGGGTCTCGAAAACCTTCTTGCTTTCCTGTACTCCATCAGAAAAATTCTTTTTTTATTTAGTGTAAATTTTGATTTTAGTACATTATGTATAAAGTCTTTTTCATCCAGAAATAATCGGAAATTCGTAAAGAACAGGGCTGAAACTTTTGAAAGAAATCGAACCTTTATTGGCCTGTTGAAACTTTTTACATGCTTTGGAAGATGGTGTAATGGAATTTTAACTGCTGTTTGTGAAAAGATATATATATTATCAAATGTCGTGAAAAGAAAATCAGCTTCATTTTCTATATACGGTTCATAAGGCTCGTAAGGATAGAAATCTGTAAAAAGAAATAAAACTCTTGACATTTCTGCGTCATCTTTATAATCAACAAAAATAAACATTCTAATGTTTCTATTATCTTTTATCTTTGCTACTAAAATGCATAGCCAATGGTTTTCTGATAAAATTGAATGTTGAAAATGAATATTGAAAGAGATTTTAAGGCTTGTTCTAGATGTATTCTTGATACAAATGACTATCCTGATATTATATTTGATGCTCAGGGTGTCTGCAATATCTGTCATATTTATGACATCTTAGAGAATAAAACAATATTTAGAGGTGATGTTGCTAAGGATAAGTTGGGTGAAATGTTGGCCTTTTTAAAAAAATCCAGAAAGAAGAATTCGCAATATGATTGCATTGTTGGGACTAGTGGAGGCGTTGATAGTACTTATTTGTTGTACTTGACAAAAGAGTGGGGACTGAACCCATTGGCTGTGCATGTGGATAATGGATGGAATTCGGATCTTGCTGTTAAGAATATTCAATCCGTTTTAAATAAATTATCCGTTGATTTATATACCTATGTGATTAATTGGGAAGATATGAGGGATATGCATCTGTCATTTTTGAAAGCATCTGTCATGGATATTGAACTGCCCTTTGATAATACATTTATGGCAGCACTTTTTAAAATTGCTTATAAATTTAATTTAAAAAATATTTTACTGGGTTACAACACAGAAACGGAAGGATGGCTTCCTCCTAATTTCTCTCATTATAAGCTCGATTCTTTAAATATTCATGCAATTCATAATAAATTCGGTGAAAAAAGAATTACTGATTTCCCGACTATTGGTATATTCAAAAGTTTTTTATATAAATATTTTCTCCATATTGGCATTCATTCTCCTTTGAATTATGTGAAATTCAATAAAAATGAAGTGAAGGGTTTTTTAATCGATAAACTGGATTGGCGTGATTATGGATATAAGCATTATGAGAATATTTTTACACGCTTTTATCAGGGATATATTCTGCCCCAAAAATTCAACATTGATAAAAGAAAATCCCATTTATCTACTCTTATTTGTTCTGGTCAGATTTCAAGAGATTATGCTCTCGAAGAAATAAAAAAACCAATTTACAGTACAGATTTATTAATAACGGATAAAGCATTTATTATTAAAAAACTTGGAATTACTCAAAATGAATTTGAGGACATTATGAATTTACCTGTGTGTATGCACACAGATTACCCTTCATATGTGAATTATATTAAAAAATTAAGAAAATTAAAGTCTTTTTTTACAGGGAAACCTTTGCATATATAGTTAATTGAGAAGGGTTTTAATAATATCGTATTTTTTCCCACCCTGCAACTTGCCTGCATCAAACCGGGCAAATGGATGGGCCAGATATCTTGCTGATTATGGATATTATCCGGTTATTATCACCAGGAACTGGGAGAGGCAAATAACTGTCCCTTCAGATATTCATATCTCTAGTGGTAAAGAAATTCTTCATGAGAAATTTGAAACCCATGAGGTGTTTTATCTGCCGTATAAGGCGGGTATTAAAGATAAAATATATAGAAATCTTGGGAATACATCTCTCGGTTTTATCAGTAAAATATTTACTTTTTTCGAATTGATCCTTCAGAATTTTGTTAATGTTTCATATTCTGATATATATAGGTTTTGCAAGACGTATCTTGAAAAAAATTCTGATGTAAAACTCCTTGTTATCACTGCAAATCCTTTTACGTTATTTAGGTTTGGTTATTTATTAAAGAAAAAATATAATATTCCGTGGCTTGCAGATTACCGCGATGATTGGAATACTTCCGAATTATTTGAAAATACTGGGTTTATATATCGCCAGCTTTCAAAAATAGAAAAGTTTAGTGAAAAAAAATGGGTGGGTTCGGCTTCCTTTTTTACTTCAATATCCGGATATTATTGCCAAAAGATTTCGGATTTTGTAAATATAAAAGGCTTTACCATTCATAATGGGTTTGTGGAGGAGGAATTCCTTGAATATTTGGATTTGCCCTTATTTGATAAATTTACAATTACATTTAACGGAACATTATATCAAAGTCAGCCTGTTGAAATTTTTGTTGAAGCTTTTATCCGATTTATTAATAAAAGAAATTTTGATGTTAATGTGATGCTTAACTTTCATGGTCTTGCATATAATAAGGTGCAGGAAAGAAGGGTGATGAGACTTCTGAGAGGATATGAAAAATATTTTTCTATTTCACCTAGGACACCTAAAAAGGATATCCTTGAAATTCAGGCGCGCTCGCAATTGATGCTGATGATTGCACATGATAAAATTAAAGGTGTGCCTTCAAGTAAATTATACGAATATATAGCTCTTCACAAATCTGTATTGCTGTGCCCTACGGATAATGATATTATTGAACAGACGCTTGCAGATGTCAATTTAGGCATTCTTGCCGCAAACTGTGAAGAAGCATTTGTTATTTTAAATAAAGAATATGACAAATATTTAAATGACCCTCTTCTTATTCCACATTTTAATAAAAGTAAAATAGATAAATATTCCAGAAAGGTCAATACTAGACAACTTGCTTTGATACTTAATGAGATTGTGGAAACGCAGAATTCAAAAGAAATTGTTTATCGGCAATGTGTTCGTTGTGTGATGGATACTAGCGATACTGAAATAAATTTTGACTCTAACGGTTTCTGTAACCATTGTCGTGAATATTTTGGGAATATATCCAATGGCTCATATTCTGTTATGTTGAGCGATAATAAATTAAAACGGATTATTACTAAAATAAAAAATAGTGGTAAAAATAAAATTTATGATTGTATAGTTGGTGTCAGTGGTGGTGAGGACAGCTCTTATACTGCCGTATTATTGAAAAAACTTGGAATGCGGCCGCTTGCTGTGCACATGGATAATGGATGGGACTCTGAAAATGCTGTCAGCAATATTAATAAAATGCTGAAAAAACTGGATATTGAACTCTATACATACGTTCTGGACTGGGAAGAATTTCGTAATTTACAGCTGGCTTTTCTTAAAGCGTCTGTACCCGAGATCGAAACACCTACCGATATTGCAATTTCTGCTGTATTGCATCAAGTAGCGGCAAAATACAATATAAAATATATTTTTAGTGGTGGTAATTATGTTACCGAAGGTATACTACCCAAAAGCTGGCATTATAATGCAAAGGATGAAAAATATTTAATAGCGATTAATAGTAAATTTAACGATAAGAAACTTCGAAAATTTCCTTTATTTGGTTTTCAAAAGGAATTATACTACAAGTTTATAAAAAGAATAAGGATGATTTATCTCTTAAACTATATTCAATATAATAAATCTGAAGTCATAGATATGCTTACGCGGGAATTCGGATGGCGAAATTATGGAGGCAAGCATCATGAATCTGTTTATACCAAGTTTGTTCAGTCGTATATATTACCTGTAAAATTTGGATTTGATTACCGCAAGGCAACTTTTTCTTCACAAATTTGTGCCGGTGATTTGAATAGAGAGGAAGCATTGTCCTTGTTGGAACAGATGCCGCATGATGATGCAACGCTGGAGGAAGATAAAAAATATTTTTGTAAAAAGCTGGGTATTTCCCTGGAGGATTTCGATGAAATAATGAAGCTCCCCTTAAGAACTTTTGAGGATTATCCTAACGATAGAAAAAAATTGGAATTAATCTATAAGATATATAGGCGATTCAACTCTTGAAAATTCCAGATTCAATTCCCTTTTCATTCGGTAATCATATTTAATTCATTCATTTATCTTTTTATATGCGTTGTATTTATCGAGCATAATGAATACAATTGCGACTAAAAAAGGCAATGCTGGAATTTTATACCTGACAAGTGCTCCGAAATTGGCAGAAGCCAGCCCAACCGAAAACATGAAAATAATCACATACAGAAATGAAAATATCAGGATGGGATCTGAAAATACGAATTGGAAAAAACGGAAAAATTTTAATCGGATAAGTAAATAAATAGTAATAATTAGCAGAAAAAAATTCTCTAAGCCCGAGATCAGCATAACAGGGTTTCTTGCCTCCCAGAGAAAAGGACGGTACATCCCTGCGATAATGGCTGCCGGAGCCACTTTAAGCATGCCTGTGAATGTCCCGTCAATTTTGCCTACATTATAGCTGTTTGATCCATATTGCTCGGTTCGTGTCAGGTCCTCCTGTGTGATTTTAGCTTTTTCGATGGTGCTGTCTATACTGTTATACTTACCTAATTGTCCGCTTAATGATGTAAAAACAAGTATTATGATTGCAACTGAGAAAATTATGATACCCGGGACAAGTGTCATTGCCAGTACCTTGTTTTTTATTCGGGCTATTGGATTAAAAAATATCCAGATAATGATTCCCGGAAGTAATGCTACAAAAATATAAGGTTTGATTTTTATGATGATATAGGCGTTGATAATGGCGAGAATAATATTTAGGGCAAGTTTTCTTTTCTTAACAAAGATCATAAGTATATTATATACCAGCCAGGCTGATGCAGCAAAAGTATAGGTGTCCTTCATTACCCCCGAACCCCAGAATGCAATAGACGGCATGAAAAGCACGGCTATAGCTAGCCTTTTTGCAAGCTGCGGATAGAAATTTGTGAAGAAAAGAAAAAGTTTCCATACTCCGAGATAGGAAAGCGCCGCCAATAAAATAGTGGTTGGCATAAGAGCACGCAAACCAGCTAAATTTAGTATACTGGTTAAATTGATAACTGTCCTGCAATTGGAATCTTTCCACATGAAATGTGGTGGCCAGGTTGTGTGTATGTCAAAATAACCAAACGTTGTTCTCCAATTTTCTATGGTTGTTGCATAAGCTTTGTTACCTAGAATTGTAGTGATGTAATGGCCGGTATTGCTTAAAAATAATCCCGACATGGCATAACTTCCTTTTAAGTAATCTATGGTATCTCCGTATCCGTAATATTCTGTGTATATGAGCAGAAATATTATGGATGCAAATATTTTAACACATAAACCGGCAAAGTAATATTTATAAACAGGGTTTTCCTGTTCTTTTCTCTTCTTTACATTATATCCAATTAATAAAATGAATATGATCAGAATTGGGGTGTAAAGAAAGTCAATTATAGTATAAGAAAAGTCCCATTCCATAATTATGCTGTTATTTTACAAATATCATGTAATTGCAAAATTAATTCTTCACTTTAAAAGTATTTTGTTATTCAATTACTTTATTAATTATCAAAGTTAATGGAGTAAAAACTTCTATTTCTGCACTTGCTTCAGCATTATCAATTCCCAAACCCTGTTATACAAATAATCAGTTCCCTTTATGTAAAACTCTTTATAAAAGCGCTCGATCTCATTCTTGTTGAAAAAATTATTCAATCCTCGATTATCAGCTTTTGGGTATATTATACCATTTTTCATCCACCTTTGCAAAGGTATAGCAAATCCCTGTTTCGGACGGTCAAAATATTTTCCGGGAACAAAATCAAATAAAACCTTCTTTAATAAATATTTAGAAACTCCATTCTTGCTTCGCAATGAGGGATTCAGGTTGAACGCAAATTCTACTATTCTGTAATCCAGCAACGGGACTCTTGTTTCAAGCGAATAATGCATACTTGCCCGGTCAACTTTAACCAGCAGGTCATCCTTCAGATAATACTTAAGATCAAACAAGGATTGCTCCTCAGCTGCTGTGGGTTTCCTTGCCAGCCTTGGTTTTTCATCCAGCATAAAATCAGAATAGAACTCTGGCCTCAGTAGTTCTTTTATTTCTGAACGTGAAAAGAGATATTGTTCCTGGGAAAAAATATGGCTGCAAAGTTGGTCGTTAGGCACTTTTTCAAAAAGATGCGAAACCCTTTTATACCTGTTGCTAAGAATTGATAATGCTCCTTTTATTGGAGCACGAAAATTTTTAATCAAAGGATAATTTAATCTTTCAGCCCATTTGTATGCCCCATACCCCATGAATAATTCGTCCCCCCCGTCACCTGACAATGTCATGCTGACATGCTGCTTTGCCATTTTCGAGACAAGCAAAGTTGGTATAGCAGATGAATCGGCAAATGGCTCATCATAAATATTCATCAGTTCAGGTATCAGCTCTATTCCATCTTTTTCTGTTACCGTATATTCAAAATGACTGGTTCCAAGGTATTCAGAAACAGCTCTGGCAAAAGGACTCTCATCATATTTTGAATCCTCAAAACGTATATTGAAAGTTTTTACAGGCTCAGTAGATAAAGATTGTGCAATAGCGGTAACAAGACTAGAATCAATACCTCCGCTTAAAAAAGTTCCAAAAGGAACATCGCTTATCATACGATATTTTACAGAAGAAATTAACAATTCTTTCAGCCTTTCTTTTGCTTCATTTTCATCTGTAATAAGATTGTCAGAAATCTTATCATTAATATTCCAGTACTTCTTTATCTCAAAACCTTTGCTGTTCAGTTTTGCCCATGAACCAGAAGGGAATTTAAATATTTTATTATAGATGGAATGTGGCTCAGGTATATATCCAAGATGCAGGTATTCATTGATGGCCAGATAATTTATTGAGATATTATTATTAATAAACTCTACCCTTTTTAATGCTTTAAGTTCGGATGCAAAAGCAAAATTATAGCTGTCCCAGTAATAATATAATGGTTTAACGCCAATCCTGTCGCGGAAAAAATAAAATATCTTTTCTTCCTTATCATAAATGGCAATTGCAAACATCCCGTTCAGCCTGTTGACAAACTCCGGTCCCCACAAGGCAAATGCTTCCAGTATCACCTCCGAATCTGATGAAGTCTTCATTCTGACTTCTGATTTCTGATTTCTGATTTCGGTTTCAATTTCTTTGTAATTATAAATCTCTCCGTTATACACCATGACATAACGCTTATTATGCGAGTGCATGGGCTGATTGGCGCAAACTGAAAGGTCGATAATACTTAAGCGGCGATGTGCTAAACCTGCAATTTCAGAATGAAAGAACCCTTCTGCATCAGGCCCCCTGTGAGCAATAGCAGATGACATCTTAATGAGGTCTTCATCAGAAAACTTATTATTAGTTGAATAATATCCGCAGATTCCGCACATAAATTTATTGCTGATGTAAAAGTAACATTTTTGAAATAACTATTTTTTTGTTTTATACAAGTTCATTTACTACAATACAACATTAGGTTTCTTCGGAAAGTCATTTTACTCATCATTGCTGGGACTTTTGCCCGAGCAATCTAATTGATAAAAATTGTCACTTCGAGTAGTCCGCCATCCGGCGGACGTATCGAGAAGCGACTTATGGGAACTACCAGTTCGAATAGTCCTGAGCCATGTCACCCTGAGCCTGTCGAAGGGTTGTAGAAGAACGTATCGAGAACAGACAGCCAATATCGTCTTTGCGCACTTTGCGAAATGCGCTGCATTCAAGAGCACTATTAGAATGAAAAATATTGCGAATAATCCTTTGCGGTTAAAGCTCTTTGAAGTGTTAATAAACACTTTTGATTCATTTCTAAAATGCAATGGCCTTTATAGAAAAATGTCACTTTATTAGCTCCTTAAGCTTTCATAAAATATCAGGATGTTTATCAGTTCAAGTGTTCCGTCATTTATCGGACGCCAGTCTGCCGGATAGGCTGGTATCGAGAACAATCAGTCAGTATTTACTCCTAAATGATCCTGCATATACAATTTAATATGTATTGAAAAATCTTTCCTATTTTTACAAAAACTAATTTTGAATATACTTTATATTTCATACGACGGAATGACTGATAACCTGGGACAATCGCAAGTGATCCCCTATCTTAAAGGTCTTACAGCAAAGGGGTATATAATTCATCTTATCAGTTGTGAAAAATGCGCCCTCGATTCGAAGGAATTCGGGAAAATACACACTCTATTGAACGATGCAAAAATTATTTGGCATCCTTTGCAATATACTTCCAGCCCACCTGTACTTTCAACCTTAGCCGACCTGAGAAGGATTAAAAAAACATCCGGGAAAATAATAAAGGAAAACAAAATTGATATTGTTCACTGCAGGAGTTATATTTCCGCTCTTGCAGGATTGCAGATGAAGAAACAATTTGGAACGAAATTCGTTTTTGATATGCGCGGGTTTTGGGCTGATGAAAGAGTGGAAGGAAAAATATGGAATGTAAAGAATCCTGTATATCGTTCAATTTATAAATACTTCAAAAGGAAAGAAAAACAATTTCTGCTAAATGCCGATTATGTCATCACATTAACCGGGAAAGCAAAAGAAGAAATTACATCATGGAAGCTGACAAACCATTCAATTCCCATACAGGTAATCCCTTGTTGCGCGGATCTTGAACTTTTCAATAGTGATAATATTGATGAAAAGTTAAAAGAAGAATGGAGAAAAAAACTTGCAATTGGAGAATCGGATTTCGTAATTTCTTACCTTGGTTCCATAGGCACCTGGTATATGCTTGATGAAATGCTCGATTTCTTTAAGTGTCTTTTATCGAAAAACAATAAAGCAAAATTCCTTTTTATAACACCCGAACCACCAATGCAAATATTAAAGGAAGTTGAGCAAAAAGGTATTCCTTCGGATAAAATTATCATTCAAAAAGCAGCGCGGAATGAAGTGCCTGCATTGCTTTCGTTATCCCAAGCTTCAATGTTTTTTATTAAGCCGGTGTTTTCGAAGAAAGCTTCTTCGCCAACAAAAATGGGAGAAGTGATGGGAATGGGAATACCTATTATTTGTAATAAAGGGATAGGCGATGTGGATAGCATTTTATCTGACATTGGTTTTATAATTAATGAATTTAGTGAAGTGGAATATAACAGGGTAATAGAACAAATTATGCTTCCTCAGCCAACATCCGGGCTTGACATCAGAAAGGCTGCCATAAAGTACTTTTCGCTGAAAGATGGGGTTGAAAAATACGATTCTGTTTATAGAAGCATCTAAATTCTTAAAGCTATTATAAAAATTAAAAACTCTTTTCTAAAGGATTACTATTGACTCTTCTCAAAGTAAAAATCTTTTAATTACATCGGTAATTTTGTCCACTTCCTCATCTTTCAGTTTGTAAAACACCGGCAGCCTAAGCAGTCTATCGCTTTCTGCAGTAGTGTATTAATCTTCATTATGGAAGAAAAGGTAAGCGGAAATCATTAGAAAATGTAAATTCAAAAAAGGAAATGAAAGGGTAGTACAGTTAAAAATAGTGTTATAGTTTAAATGACTATTTTTGCATTAAATATTTACAATGCAGAATTTATTTATCATAGCTGGGCCAAATGGAGCGGGAAAGACTACCGCATCATATACTGTTTTGCCGGAAATGCTCGACTGCCGTGAATTTGTAAATGCTGATGAAATAGCTCGTGGTCTTTCACCTTTCCAATCCGACAAAGCAGCTATTGATGCAGGAAGGCTGATGCTTAAGCGGATAAAAGAACTGATAAAACATCGTGTTGACTTTGCGTTTGAAACAACACTTTCCACGCGAAGTTATGTTAATACAATCTTAGAAGCGAAAGAATCAGGTTATTTTGTTACTTTAGTTTTATTTTTGGCTTAGTTCGCCCGACTTGGCAATAGAAAGAGTTAAAAATCGGGTAAAAGAAGGAGGGCACAGCATTGCAGTTGATGTGATAAAAAGAAGATATTTAAGCGGAGTAAAAAATTTGTTTAATTTATATTTCCCGATATCTGACTATTGGATGATTATTGATAATTCGGAAAACCCTTTTAGGCTGATTGCCGAAGGGAATGCAACAAAGGATAAGCAAATCAGTGATAATAATACTTGGACAAAAATAAATCAATTAGCAAATGGAAAATAATACTAAAGTTCTTCGAACAAATATTTTAAACGGGATTGAACTTGCATTTCAGCGACTTCTTGAAAAGAAAGGTAAAGAGAATGGCGAACTGATTTATTGGAAGGATGGGCATATAGTTCGAATCAAAGCGAAAGACCTTCTGAAGTAGCACATTGCTTCTAATGTTGCTTCAATTGATGTGCACTTGAATAATTGAATTTTATACTAATAAATATTTTACTTGCCTCTTACTTATTGCCTTTTATACTTAGCAGAATAAAACTTTTTTATTGCATCAGTAATTTTATCCACTTCCTTATCCTTCAATTTAAAAAACATAGGCAACCTGAGTAGTCGTTCGCTTTCGGCAGTAGTCCATTGATCTTCATGGTGGAAGGTCCCGAATCTCTTTCCTGCAGGCGAGGAATGCAACGGAACATAATGAAAACATGCATGCACTCCATTAGTGTTAAGGTATTTTATCAGCTTGTTCCTTTCGCTAATGTCTTTGGTTTTTAAATAAAACAAATGGCCGTTAGGCTGGCAATGTGAAGGTATTTGGGCAAGCTCAATTTTATTTTCTTTGACAAGTTCAGATAAATTATTCTCGTATTGTTGGAAAATATTTTTTCTCCGGTTGTTTGCAATATCAGCATTAATAAGCTGTGCATAAAGAAAAGCGGCATTTAATTCGGAAAGCAGAAAAGAAGAACCAATATCAACCCATGTATATTTATCCACTTCTCTGCGATAAAACTTATTTCTATTGCAGCCTTTCTCCCGTATAATTTCAGCCCTTTCAGTAAGTGCAGCATTATTAAACAGTATAGCTCCGCCTTCACCGCAATGTATGTTCTTTGATTCGTGAAAACTTATACAACCTATATCGCCTATGGTCCCAAGGAATTTATCTTTGTACTTAGCTTTATAAGCCTGTGCTGCATCTTCAATAAGTAACAGCTTATGTTTGCGGGCAATTTCAACAATCTTATCCATTTCGCAGGCAACACTTCCATAATGAACCACAAGTATTGCTTTCGTTTTTTCAGAAATTGCATTTTCAATAAGGTTCTCGTCAATATTCATCGTTGCTGGGTTAATATCAACGAATACAATTTTAGCCCCACGTAAAACAAATGCATTTGCGGATGATGGAAATGTGAAAGAAGGCATAATTACTTCATCACCGGTTTTAATGTTCGCCAGTATAGCAGCCATTTCAAGCGCCTGAGTACCGGAAGAAGTTAAAAAAGCCTCCCTGCATTGTAGATCCCGTTTAATTAATTCACAGCATTTAATATTAAAACTCCCTTCGCCTGAAAATTTATTGAGGGTATTGACCTGCCTTATGAATTTGATTTCCTCTCCCGTAAGCAAAGGAATATTAAATGGTACCATTGAATACAATTTTGTAAAGATTTACACACTAAAGGACAACTTCTCAATATCAGGACTGAAGTCCAGTGAAAAAGTGAAGTTTATTGTAACCAGGCCTTTAAAGGTGTGGTTAATAAATCAATTATTGACTGAGGGCTTAAGCCCTGAATATAAAAAGTATCCGAAGTATTGTACAAATATATTTAATTCAATGGAATGACTGATAATTTGTTTAAAACTTAGCCGGAATGTAAATAAAGTGTCTTTTACTTTTTTGTTACTTTGCTTTTCTAAAAGTAGTATATATGAATGTGCTTTTACTTGGCTCCGGTGGAAGGGAACATGCATTTGCATGGAAGTTGAAACAAAGCTCGAAGCTTGACAAGTTATGGATTGCTCCCGGAAATGCAGGAACAGCTTTTTGTGGCGAGAATATAAAGTTATCACTAATTGATTTTGACGGGATAAAGAATTTTGTTATTGCAAACAATGTTGATCTGGTAATGGTGGGGCCTGAAGATCCTCTGGTAAAAGGAATTGTAGATTTCTTTAAAGAAGATAATGATTTGCAGAATGTAAAGATTATTGGTCCCTCAAAGCTTGGTGCAATGCTGGAAGGAAGCAAAGATTTTGCAAAAGCATTCATGAACCGCCACAATATCCCAACAGCACAGCATAATACTTTTATATCCGATAACTTTCAGCAGGCAATTGAATACCTGAATACTTTTGAGCCGCCGTATGTTTTGAAGGCCGACGGACTTGCTGCCGGGAAAGGGGTTATTATCTGCAATGAACTATCGCAGGCTGAGAAGGAATTGGAAGAAATGCTTAAAAACCTTCGCTTTGGCGATGCAAGCAAAAAGGTTGTAATTGAACAGTTCCTAAAGGGAATAGAAATTTCCATGTTTGTAGTTACCGATGGATTATCATATAAGATTCTTCCTGAAGCAAAAGATTATAAAAGGATAGGAGAGGGGGATACCGGCCCAAATACAGGGGGAATGGGGGCTGTTTCACCGGTTCCTTTTGCTGATAAAGCTTTTATTAAAAAAGTTGAAGATAGAATAATAAAACCCACTATTAAAGGATTGCTGGATGAACAAATAGATTACAAAGGTTTTATTTTTATTGGTTTAATGAATGTGGATGGCGAGCCTTTTGTAATTGAATATAACGTCAGGATGGGCGATCCCGAAAGCGAAGTTGTTATTCCACGGATTAAATCAGACCTGCTGGATATACTAATTGCAATTGCAGATGAGAAACTTGAAACAATTAATATAGAGATTGATGAGAGATTTGCAACTACTGTAATGCTTGTGTCGCACGGCTATCCGGGATATTTTGAAAAGGGGAAAACAATAGAAGGCTTAGAAAATATTAACGACAGTTTGATCTTTCATGCGGGAACAATTAACGGAACTAATAGCGATATATTAACGAATGGAGGACGGGTTCTGGCTGTTACTTCCCTTGATAAACAGATGAAACAAGCCTTGAAGAAATCTTATGCAAGTGCTGAGAAAATCAAATATGAAGGAAAATATTGCAGGAAAGATATAGGCTGTGATTTGTTTTCCTATTTATAATTCTTCGCTATGCTGACAAAATTATTCAATTCAAACAGCATCAGTTCACTTGCCATACTTATTATTTCCGCAATAGTACTCTGGTCAAAAACATTAATAAATGTTTTACCGCTATACGACATTATTCCTATGTCGTCCTTATACAAATTCGTTTACACCCTTCTTCATGAATACAAAATTATTAGTGCATTTATTGCAATAGCATTAATAATTTCAGAAGCATTGCTTTTAAATCATGTGTTGACAAAGAATGATTTGATTCCAAAGAATTCATATCTCGGAGCATACATTTTTATTATAATATCAAGTTTATTCAGCAACATCATAATGCTTGATCCAATTTTGATAATCAATATTTTTGTTATCACAGCGATAGGAATGTTTTTGCCGCTTTATGAAAAACGCGAAGCGTATGCAACTGTGTTTAATATAGGAACACTTTTGTCGGTAGCATCAATGTTCTATTTCCCTTCCTTTATTCTAATACTGCTTATTTGGATAGGATTCATTATTTTCAGGATCTTTTCATGGAGGGAATGGTTCATTAGTATTTTGGGATTAATCCTTCCATACATTTTCCTCGGCACATTTTATTTCTGGAATGATTGCCTGATATCCAAAATAGAAAGTTATAAAAGCGCTTTTTCACTTATCAGTTTTAAGGATTTCCATCTTTCATTATATGTTATTATTATAGTTTCATTTCTGGGAGTTGTCTTGTTCCTGTCATTATTCAAATTCATGATAACCATTAATGAAAAGCAGATCAGAATAAGAAAGTTTTTATCGTTTATTATCTGGTTCTTTTTAGTCAGTTCTATTTCGTTATTGCCAAGCGCAAAATATGGTATTCTAAGTTATATAATGATACTTCCTTCCGCTTCTATTCTGATAACGCTTTATTTATCCAATGCAAAAAAACAGCTTTGGGTCGAAGGAATCCTGATTTTGCTTACTTTAATTCTTATTACAGGAAGATCAGGACTATTTGGTTGATTGACTTAATAAAAAAATTTGATAATTTTACACATATTAAAATAGAAACTTATGAAATTTGGTGTTGTTATTTTCCCCGGTTCCAATTGCGATCATGATATTATCTATGTTCTAAAAAATATTTTAAAACAAGAAGTGGTTAAATTATGGCATAAGGATAAAAGTTTGCAGGGATGCGATTTTATTGTACTTCCCGGTGGATTTTCGTTTGGGGATTATTTAAGATCAGGGGCAATCGCAAGGTTTTCACCTATTATGGAAAGCGTGATTGAATACGCTAACAAAGGTGGCTACCTGATAGGGATATGCAATGGCTTTCAAATTCTTTGCGAAGCGGGATTATTACCGGGTGCACTGCTACATAACAATAACCAGAAGTTTATTTGTAAAAATATTTTTATACAGGCACAAACTAAAAACTCGTTACTTACTTCTATGCCTGACATGAAGCGTCCGTTGAAAATCCCCATTGCTCATGGAGAAGGCAGATATTATGCAGAAGAATCAGTTATAAAAAAACTAGTTAAAAATGACCAGATTCTTTTCAGATATTGCAATGAAAAAGGAGAAATAACTGAAGAATCAAATCCTAATGGGTCTTTACAGAATATAGCAGGGATTACTAACGAAATGCGTAATGTATTTGGACTGATGCCTCATCCTGAAAGGGCTGCTGATACTGAATTGAGAAACACTGATGGAAAAGTGATCTTTGAATCTGTTTTAAAAAGCCTTGGTGTTTCTGTTGTTTAAAAATCAGCTGACAAGTTTAAGATGCCAAAAATTCTTTTTGTAGCGGTCCATCGCCCGAACAGGTCACCCAGTCAGCGTTTTCGTTTTGAGCAATACCTGGATTTCCTGAAACAAAATGGATTTGATTATGAATTTTCGTGGTTAATTAATATAGAAGACGATACGTACATTTATAAACACGGAAATTATTTCCGCAAATTTTCCTTTCTAAGAAAATCATATAAAATCAGGTACAATGATTTAAAGCATCTTTCAGAATATGATATAGTATTTGTACAAAGGGAAGCGCTGATGTTTCGTTCCACCTATTTTGAAAAAGAATACGGCAAGCATTCAAAGCTTATTTTTGATTTTGATGATGCAATTTGGCTGATGGATGTTTCGGAAGGCAACAAGCACTGGAAATGGTTGAAGAACCCTGCCAAAACTAGCCAAATAATAGGATTATCGCATATGGTTTTTGCAGGAAATAACTACATTGCAGATTATGCCAGAAGATTTAATAAGAATGTTAAGATAATTCCTACAACCATTGATACCACTTATCATAAAAGAATAAAACCTTTTTCTTCAAAAGAAAAAATTTGTATAGGATGGACGGGTAGTAAAACCACCATCAAACATTTCAGAATGGCAGAAGATTTCCTGAAAAAAATAAAACAAAAATTTGGCGATAAGGTTTATTTTAAATTGATAGGTTGTCCTGCATATAAGAACTGTGAATTAGATATATATGGAATGATGTGGGATTGCGATGCAGAGATTGAAGAGCTTTCCGAAATTGATATTGGTATTATGCCATTACCTGATGATGAATGGGCTAAGGGCAAATGCGGATTTAAGGGATTGCAATATATGGCGATGGAAATTCCGACAGTAATGTCGGCTGTTGGTGTTAATAAAGAAATAATTTCTGAAGGAGTAAATGGATTTCTTGCTTCTTCAGAAGAGGAATGGATTGATAAACTTTCAATGTTAATTGAATCGGAAGAACTGAGAAGGAGTATAGGGCTTGAAGGGAGAAAAACAGTTATTGAAAAATATTCTGTAGATTCGCAAAAGAACAAATATCTTGAATATTTCAATGATCTTTTAAAAAAATAATATTATGTTACATCCATCTTATACTAACGATTTGATTGAGGCCGGTTGCGATGAGGCAGGGCGCGGATGTCTTGCCGGTCCTGTATTTGCTGCTGCCGTAATCCTTCCTCCCGATTTTGATGAACCATCATTGAATGACTCAAAAAAACTTACTCCACAAATAAGAGCTAAGCTTCGTAAAATTATTGAGAAAAAAGCTGTTGCCTATGCCGTAGCCTCAGTATCTAATAAAGAAATTGACAGGGATAACATATTGAATTCTTCCATTAATGCCATGCATAAAGCAATAAAAAAGCTAAAAACAAAACCTCAGCTATTGCTTATTGACGGAAACAGATTCAGGAAATTTGAAACTATACCTCATAAAACCATAGTTGGCGGAGACGGCCTCTTTATGTCAATTGCCGCAGCATCTGTTCTTGCCAAGACATACAGGGATGAATACATGGAGAAGCTTGACAGGGAATGCCCCCTCTATCATTGGGGAAAGAACAAAGGTTATCCCACTACAGCACATTATGCAGCAATAGAAAAAGAAGGCATTTCAAAATATCATAGAAAAACTTTCAACCTGAATCCACAGTTGAAAATGTCGTTTTAAGGTTCGTCTTCTGGTTTTGGCTTATCTGTGGTACCGGTATATTTTCCGTTAATATCGAATATCAACTGATGGGTTTCTTTCATGCCTGCCTTTTTAACCGTTACATAATACGAAAAAGCCTTATTATAAGTGCCTGTTGCAGCATCCTTAATAACATAACCATCAAAATTCTGCTTGATATAGGTTAAAACAGGGGAGGGAAGTTCTTTTTTGTCAATTGTTTCAGTATTGCCGCTGGTATTTGTAGTGTCAAACTTGGTAGGATTATCCGTGCTGATAACATTTGGATTAACCTTGGGAGTGGTTTTTTTAATCAATTTTCCTGCCAATGAGTAGGTAAGTTCCATAGAGGGTTGGGCAATACCATCTTTCTTTATAAGTAAATAATAATAATTATTAGTCCCAAGCTCCTGCACAAGGTTAGCTGTTTTAATTTTATAATCCTTGTAGTTTTGCTTTATATCAACCGATATAGGACTTGGTAATTCCTTGTCGGGCACAGCGTATTTGGTGTTATGCCAGGTTCCGTCGGCTGTGTAGGCTGAAGTTCCTTTCTGGTTATCTTTGGTGGTGAAACTAGCTACGAACATAGTAGTGTCTTTTTCCCACGAAACTGGTGTAACACTTGGTAGTTTCGCCTTAAAAGCATCCTGGACCCCTGCAGGAACATCGCTTTCTTTAATACTTTGCGAAAAAACACTGATGCTGATAAATAATGAAACTAAAATGGCAAAGTAAGTTTTCATAATTGTATAATTTTAAACAAAATTAAAAAAAATGTTTAATCGATTGTGAAACGAAAAAAATATTATTCATCACCACAAATTCATAAAAGAATATAAGCGAAGCCGTTCGTTAAGAAAATAGCAGTGCTCACCCAGCGACTTGAAGTACCTCCCTAGCGACTTGCACTGAATCCCTGGGGACTTGCAGTAATTCGTTACTGACTTGGAGTGATTTACTATAGAAAATGTAATAATCCCTTTGCAGCATGTAAAAATGCCAAAAGTGCAGGCAATTTTAGCAGGAAGTGTGAGGGAAATTCTAAAAAGAAAAGGAAATTAAAAAATGATCAAATCTTCTTCTCACTTAATATAGATTAAGGAAAAGCCTATTGTCCTTGCCTCCATCCTTTTTCTGGTTCCAAACTCTAGACATTTAAAACTTTATGCGCTTATTTTTTTATAATCTGCTTCCTGTCTGGCCCTGTAGAAATGAATGTTACAGAAACATTTACCGCTTTTTCAATATAGGTTATATAGTCTTTAAGTTCGGCAGGAAGTGAAGCATAGGAAGTTATGTTATCAAGTGTAGTGTTCCAGCCTTTCATCTCGCTATAAACGGGAGTAAGTTCGCCGGGCATTATTTCATAAGGAATATAATCCATCCTTTTCCCTTTGTACTGGTAATGCGTGCAAACTTTTATCACGGGAAAGGTGTTAAGTACATCGGCTTTCATCAAAATAAGCTGAGTAGTTCCGTTAAGCATAATGGAATATTTAAGCGCCGGCATATCCAGCCATCCGCATCGGCGCGGACGGCCCGTTGTGGAACCGAATTCATTGCCAATCTTTCTTAGTAATTCACCATTCTCATCAAAAAGTTCGGTAGGGAAGGGGCCGCTACCTACGCGGGTGCAATATGCTTTAAATATGCCATACACTTCGCCTATGGCTTTGGGCGAAATTCCAAGCCCCGTGCAAACTCCGGCACATATAGTGTTGGACGAAGTAACATAAGGGTAAGTGCCAAAATCAATGTCGAGCATGGAGCCTTGTGCACCTTCAGCAAGTATTGTTTTGTTGTCTTGCAGTTTATCATTTATGAATATTTCGCTGTCATTAAAAGTGAAAGCTTTCATTCCTTCAATGGCTTCAAACCATTTGACTTCGTAAGTTTCAAATGAGTCGCCATCAATTTTATAGTTCACATAATCAAAGCAGAGATTCCTGACAAGTTCTAGGTGCTTTTGTTTTAGTGATTCATAAATTTCGAGAAAACCTACTTTTTCAATATCACCTACCCTGATCCCATTTCTTGAAGTCTTGTCTGTATAAGCGGGGCCTATGCCTTTTAAGGTGGAACCTATTTTTAGGTTTCCTTTCGAAGCTTCGTTGGCGGCATCAAGCAACCTGTGCGAGGGAAGTATAAGATGCGCTTTGCGCGATATCAACAGGTTCTTAGTTGCATTAACCTTTCTTTCGTCAAGCTTGTCAATTTCCTTCCGAAAAATGACAGGGTCAATAACAACGCCATTACCAATAATATTGATTTTAGCAGGATGAAAGATACCCGAAGGGATGGTGTGAAGAACATGTTTTATCCCGTCGAATTCCAACGTATGTCCGGCATTAGGGCCTCCCTGAAAACGGGCAATAACATCATATTGAGGTGTAAGGACATCCACAATTTTACCTTTGCCCTCGTCACCCCACTGAAGGCCTAAGAGTACATCAACATTTGTCACGGTTGTATAAAGATTTTATTAATAAATGATGAAAGGTATTTAAAATAGAAAATAGCAAACAGCAAATAGAAAAGAGAAAATATTGTTTCAGTTTTTGTTGCATTTTGCTGTTACAAGTGAACTACTGAATATTTTTATAAATTTGGAACTTTCCTGCAAAAGAAACTTTAGATCAGTATCTTCTTCATTAACCAGGCTAGATTTTTTTATTAATCGAAGCCAAAAGTTCGATTCTCTAACCTCTTTTAAAGATAGTTGGGTTTTATGAATACAATCTGCTTTAGATTCTGCTGCAACAGATTCCTCATAGTTAGCGCCTGATGATGAACCTGCTCTAAACAATTGCCCGTAAATATGTCTTCCGGCGTATGTCATGCAAAGTTTGGTTTTTAATTTAATAATAATTGATGCAAACGACAAAAGTCTTTCTGACATTAATTCATTAAAATTATTTTTACTATTTCCCATTAAAAACAATTTGCTGTTTTCTGTCTTCTGTTATCTGTTTTCTATATTAGAGAATGCTTTTTAATTAAAGCACTTAATATATCCTGTTAGCGTGCCTTTTGCATCTCCCGTAAAAGATAAGAGAATGATGAGTTATTTCGACGTCTAACAAATTACTTATGGAAGATTCAATTTCTTGAATTCTTGGATCGCAAAATTCCATCACCTTTCCGCATTCAGTGCACATCACATGGTCGTGCTGTTTGAATTTAAAAGCACGTTCGTATTGTGCTACATTCTTCCCAAACTGATGCTTAATTACTAATCCGCATTGAAGTAAAAGGTCAATAGTATTATAAAGAGTGGCTCTGCTTACCTTATATTTATTGTTTTTCATGCGGATATAGAGCTCCTCAATATCAAAATGACCTTCTATCATATAGATCTCTTTCAGGACGGAAAACCTTTCAGGTGTCTTTCTGTGTTCATTGGTTTGAAGATATGTTGTGAATATTTGCCTAACAGTATTTAAAGTTTCCTGGTCAATCATGTGAAAAGAATTTATTGCATAAAATTACAAATAATTTTAATCAGGAAATGATTATTTGAAAATTTTCTAAATAAAATAATTCAATGGAGGCAAATTAATTATGCCTTGTCTATCCTGACGACCTGTTTTACACCTTCCACTTTTTTCAGGTTAATAATGAGATCTTGAAGATGCTTGGTATCGTGCACATAAAGCATTAAGGTACCTTCAAATTTTCCGGCATCAGTGTCAATGCTTATAGATCGCATGTTCAGGTTATGGTCGTTTGAAATGATTTTGGTAAGTTCATTTACTATGCCAACTTTATCAATACCAACAATTTTGATTCCAGCCAGGAAAGCAAGGGCTTCATTGTTAGTCCATTTTGCTTTAATTGTCCTGTATGCATATTTCGACAGGAGGTTAACTGCATTTGGGCAATTGGTGCGGTGAATCTTTATTCCTTCCCCTATCGTAACAAACCCGAAAACATCATCACCTGGAATGGGCGTGCAACATGGCGACAAGGTATATTGCAATTTATCTAAATTGTCACCTATCAAAAGCGTATCAGAGCTATTTTTTAACTGCTTTGCTATTTCAGGCTTGGCACGTGGCTCCTGCTCTTCCCTGTTTCCGGTTAATCGTGTAAAAGGTGATGTGAGATATTTAAGCCATTTATTGCGATCCCTGTCCTGCACATAGGCTTTTAATTCGCGCAATCCTAGCTTCCCGACAGCTATCTGACAGTATAGATCTTGGGAATTAGGAATCTTGAAGTAATTAAGAAGTTTCGAAATATTTACGTTATTAAATTCAATTTTGAGCTGTTTTAATTTACGCATTAGTATTTCCTTGCCTTCTTCAGCAACCTTTTTCGTTTCTTCTTTTAATGCAGATTTGATACGTGATTTAGCTTTTGCAGTGATAACGTATCCGAGCCAGTCTTCTTTGGGTTTTTGTTTAACGGAAGTTATAATTTCTATCTGGTCCCCGCTTTTCAGTTTGTGATTTAACGTCACAAGTTTATGATTGACTTTTGCACCTATGCAACTATCGCCAATTTTTGAATGGATATTATATGCAAAGTCAAGGGTGGTGGAACCAATAGGCAATGTTTTTAATTCACCTTTAGGAGTAAAAACAAATATCTCGTCAGAGAATAAATTCAATTTAAAATCATCAAGAAAGTCAAGGGCATTTCCTTCAGGACTTTTGAGCAGCTCGCGAATTTTCTTCAGCCAGTCGTCTAGCCCGCTCTCTGCTGAACTGCTTTCTTTGTATTTCCAGTGAGCAGCATATCCTTTTTCGGCAATTTCATCCATACGCTTGCTCCTTATTTGCACTTCCACCCACCTTCCGGTATCTTTTAAATTAAACATAACTGTCGTATGAAGCGATTCATAGCCGTTGGCTTTAGGGTTTGATATCCAGTCGCGAAGCCTGTCGGGATTAGGGCGATAAAAATCGGTAACTATTGCATATACTTTCCAGCATTCAGCTTTTTCCTGTTCAGGCGGAGGATCCACTACTATACGAATGGCAAAAAGGTCGAATACTTCTTCAAAAGGTATTTCCTTCTTTTTCATCTTTTCCCAAACAGAATTTACACTTTTCATACGTGAAGTTATAGTAAAGTTAATATCCTGCTTTATCATTTCTTTTTTAATGGGATTGATGAAGCGTGTTATAAACTTTGTACGTTCCGACTCGGATTCTTTAATTTTTTGAGATACGTTTTCGTAAACATCAGGTTCGGTATGTTTTAGTGCAAGATCTTCCAGTTCGCTTTTAATGGTATAAAGTCCAAGCCTGTGAGCAAGCGGGGCAAAAAGATAAAGCGTTTCATAAGATATTTTAAGCTGCTTATCTTTTGGCATGTGGCTTAATGTACGCATGTTGTGTAGCCTGTCGGCAAGCTTTATCAGGATTACACGTACATCATCCGAAAGGGTCAAAAGCATTTTCTTGAAATTCTCTGCTTGCATGGAAGGAGAATTATGATCGAAAATTTCGGAAATTTTGGTTAAACCATCAATGATTCTGGCGACTTTTTCGCCAAACATTGCTCTGATATCAGATAAAGTGTAGTCTGTATCTTCAACCACATCATGGAGTAGGGCACAAACAACGGCAGTAGTGCCAAGACCTATTTCGGAAACCGAAACAAGAGCGACTGCCATAGGATGATAAATATAAGGTTCGCCCGATTTTCGCCTCATGTCCTTATGTGCCTCTACCGCCAGATTGAAAGCTTTCCGGATTTGCTTTTTATCTTCTGCATTTGTGTTGGGTTTGCAAGCCTTCAACAAATTCCTGTAGCGTTTAATAATTTCCAGCCGTTCTTTTTCTTCGTTCTTTTCCTGCATAGCGAATGATGGTACACCCTGATAATTTCTATGCAAAATTAACTTAAAAATGAAAGCAAGTCAATTCATTTTTTAATCATTTAGTTTGAAACGATGAGAAAACACTCGCCACTAGCATGGTCAAGTTTAAGATATTAAATTAATTCAAAATGGAAAGTGGGATGACACTGCTTTCCTGTTTTCCGCACATGTTCGAGACACCCGCTATAACCCTTGCTATTATTGATATGTTTTGTAATTTTGGGTGTCCCGAAATTTGAGAAACATGTTTGTAAGAGAAAATAGAAATCGTTCAGGAAGCACGTCAGTAGAAGTAATCAGCAAGAATTATGGCAAATATAAAGTACATAAAACGATAGGTTCTGCCACCACGCAGCAGAAAATTGAAGAACTTGTTCTACTAGCAAAACAAGAGATAAAAAATATTAAGAAGCAGCAGGAACTGTTTATTTCCAAGGAAGATTATATGGCAGATTCCTTGGTTGAAACACTGTCAAATTCAAATATAAGAACCTTGGGGCCGGAAATTATTTTTGGTAAAATCTATGATTTTATAGGATTTAATCAAATTAACGAAGATATGTTTCGTCATTTGGTCATATCACGAATGGCATTTCCATTAAGCAAATTAAAAACCATAGATTATTTATATCGTTATCAAGGTGTAATGCTTGATATTGATTCAATCTATAGATTTCTGGATAAGCTCAACGACAAGCTAAAAGCACAAGTTGAACAAATTGCATTTGCGCATACATTAAGAGTTTTGCAAGGGAATATTAGTGTTGTGTTTTATGATATGACTACTCTATATTTTGAAGCCAGTGACGAAGATGATTTACGGAAAACAGGATTTAGCAAAGACGGAAAACACCGGAATCCACAAATCTTTATTGGATTACTAGTTGGATTGGGTGGTTATGCCATAGGTTATGATATTTATGAAGGCAACACATACGAAGGACATACACTCATTCCTTTTCTTGAGAAGATAAGCAAGAAGTTTAACTTGGATAAGCCAGTAGTTGTAGCTGATGCAGGACTTCTTTCAAACGATAATATAAAAGCATTAGAAGAAAAGCAATATGAGTATATAATTGGAGCGCGATTAAAAAATGAGCCAGACAAAATCAAGGATCAAATCCTGAGAAATAAATATATTGATGGCTCTATACTCAGTATAAAAAAATCTATCACAACAAGACTTGTAGTTAATTACTCTAACGTACGAGCTTCAAAGGACGCATATAATCGACAACGCGGATTACATCGGTTAGAGAAGCTAATAAATGCGGGCAGGCTAACCAAGTCAAACATTAACAATAAAGGATACAACAAATATCTTAAGATGATTGGTGAGGTGAAGATTGAGATTGATTATGAAAAATATTCAAATGATAATCAATGGGACGGATTAAAGGGATACATTACAAATACCAAGCTTACCGACAACGAAGTGTTAGAAAACTATAAAAATCTTTGGCATATTGAAAAAGCATTTAGAATGTCAAAAACAGATTTACGAATACGACCAATATATCATAGGCTAAGAAATCGAATAGAAGCTCATATCTGTATTTCTTTTACAGCTTACTGTATTTACAAAGAATTAGAACGGGTGTTATATGCAGAAAAATCCAGCCTGTCATTGAAAAAGGCTGCTGAAGTTACGCATAATATGTATCAGATTACATATACTCTTCCTGACTCGAAAGTCACTAAAAATAGGCTTTTGAAGATGGATGATGAACAAAAAGAGCTATTCCAAATTATTAATAAAAATTTTTAGGGTGTCCCAACGCTGAAAACAGGAGGAGAATTATGATCGAAAATTTCGGAAATTTTGGTTAAACCATCAATGATTCTGGCGACTTTTTCGCCAAACATTGCTCTGATATCAGATAAAGTGTAGTCTGTATCTTCAACCACATCATGGAGTAGGGCACAAACAACGGCAGTAGTGCCAAGACCTATTTCGGAAACCGAAACAAGAGCGACTGCCATAGGATGATAAATATAAGGTTCGCCCGATTTTCGCCTCATGTCCTTATGTGCCTCTACCGCCAGATTGAAAGCTTTCCGGATTTGCTTTTTATCTTCTGCATTTGTGTTGGGTTTGCAAGCCTTCAACAAATTCCTGTAGCGTTTAATAATTTCCAGCCGTTCTTTTTCTTCGTTCTTTTCCTGCATAGCGAATGATGGTACACCCTGATAATTTCTATGCAAAATTAACTTAAAAATGAAAGCAAGTCAATTCATTTTTTAATCATTTAGTTTGAAACGATGAGAAAACACTCGCCACTAGCATGGTCAAGTTTAAGATATTAAATTAATTCAAAATGGAAAGTGGGATGACACTGCTTTCTATTTTTTGCATAAGGAATTGTTCTATTGAAAAATGTCAAATTACTTCATTTCAAAATACTTACAATACATTAATAGAATCAATATATCATAATTTATCCATACTCTGGAAATGGATATCAATTAATATTGGGTACTGAAATCGTTAGAAATGATTGAATCAGGTATTTGGCTGTAACTGGAAGCGAGATTTACAATATTTTCTTCTTAACCGTCAGTTCTTCTATTAGATTATATCCATCCCAGATATAATCAAAATCAAGAGCATTGCCAATTGGTACAAGCCTGTCACAACCTGAACCGACAGTATTGTTGGCCAATTCTAGAATCATTTGTTCTGATATCCCAAAATAACTCATGGTCTGAACTTTTTTAGAAATATAAGGCAAAACTTCAGATATTTTATTGATGTGTTTTGTATAAAAATATCCGGCTCCGCAACTATGTTCAATAAATTGTCCTTCATTAACAGCAGCAAAAAATAAATGATGGTCATCGCTGCGATGACTGCTAACCCTTTCACTCAGGATATCATCCACCAGTTTGTTAAATTTCAAACTTGTTATAGAAAACATATCTGCTTCATAATTTTTCAAGGAAAAATCAAGAAGAGCTTTGTAAATAATTTGTTCGGTTTTTACATTATCATCACCATTCCCCAAAAAAAAGATCATTTGCGGAGAAGAACAACCAAGCTGGTCGAAAGTATATGAATCATTATAAAATTTTCGGACAAGTTCTTTTAAATTGTTATCCGTTAATTTCAATATTTCCGCAGAACTGAATATGGCGTATGATATTCGATCTGCAAATACTATATCTTTCGTTCTGTAATTGGTTTTAAAATTACGGAAATGGCCAATTGTACTATCGCCGCCCCATATTATACGGATATCCGCAATTTCTGAAAAATATGCATTAATTTCGTCTTCGTGTCCATAGCTTATAACATATATATACTCTCTTAAAATTTTGTTTTCGGATTTTTCAAGAAGCACACCTATTGTGTCTAACAGAAATTGAATATATGGATGATTTGCACGATCAGACAAACGCACTATATTTTTATTTCCTGCAAGCAATGATATAGCTAGGCTATAAATAAAAATGGTATCCACATTTGATGGACAAATGTGAAAAACAAGTCCTGCCGGAGATACTGAAATTGTTTTATTATCAAACGAAGTGAAATTCTCTTTATAAATTCTGTCGATATTGGTTTTACGTAACCAGAAACCCAGGGCTGTTAGTGCTGGGACTTTGTTGAATTCATTATTTCCGAGAAGTGCTTTTGACAATTCAGAAATAAAGCCAACTATGCATTTATCAAAAGGCCTGAGCGGATATGATGACTTTATTTCTTTAATTGATGCTGCATCAAAAAAAGAAGCTGACCGGGGTATGAGTTGTTTGATATCCATTTTGATTTAAATCCTAGAGGCAAATGTATCGCTGCAGCCTCTTAATTCAGCCTTTTTGGCCCTGCCATTAATTTTAAAATAACGGCCCTTCCATCCATTGCTGCTACTATCTTCGCCTAGGGAAACACCAATATCTTCTGTTAGCAGAGAATGCCCCGGGTAGCTTTTGGGAAGAATACTGACCACCTGAATAAGTCCTTCACCGCCCATTGGTAACACTGAAAAATCTATAGGATCGCGTATAATGATATCCGAGAAATTAGGGCAATGAAGATAACCGTCGCTGTTTTCAATAAATACAGAACCTACCTGCTCAACCATCCCATAAAAATTATATATGTGTTTCAATCCGAATTTTTCATGCAATTTAAGTTTAAAAGTGGTATTATCAACCTGCTGTTCGGCAAGTTTCTTCCAACCACCGCTATGAATTAAAACGGCTTTATTAAGATCAATCTTTTTATCAAATTTATTCCGGACAAGATATTTCCATATCATAAAAGTAAACCCAAAAATCAACAATGGTTGTCCG
This sequence comes from uncultured Bacteroidota bacterium, assembly GCA_963831005.1. GTDB lineage: Bacteria > Bacteroidota > Bacteroidia > Bacteroidales > CG2-30-32-10 > CAWHOW01. The sequence goes on along the minus strand of CAWHOW010000045.1, from coordinate 125,069 downwards.
TTAAATTTTTCAAAAAATGAATAAAATGATTCCTCATCAAATTCAAAATTTTCATTCAGCATATAATGATGATTCCTCCCAAATACAGATAACCCAAGTATTCCGGCGCCTCTTGCTGAGAAAGTGGACCTGTCTTTAAAAACAGATTTTGAGTCGACAATAAGCATCGGCAAACGCTGCTGACCAAGAATATGGGTAATAATTTTCGACAATGCAAGCGTTTGCAACTGTGCGGTTTCGGTATCAAGGAATATACTGCTTGGAATACTCCCGGTAGTGCCGCTTGAGGTAAGCACCTTAAATACTTTATCGTCAGAAATACTTTTAATTCTTCTGTCTTTAAAAATACTTACCGGCAAAAAAGGTAACTCTTCAGTTTTTAAAACATTGCCTTTAACATGGAAAACAAGGTTTGAAATCTTTTTATATTCTGCAGAATTAGACAGGTGATGAAGGTGCAGCTTATTTAACATTTCTGTCATAAGCAAATTCTTTTCTTGCTGAGGAATGGAATATTGTGCAATATTAATATAATCAGGAAGCTCCATTGGACAACTTTATTTACCTAAAAGAATTTCTGTTATAGCCGTGTAATCAACTTTCCCGTTAACTGTTAAAGGGATTGTTTGAATATAATCGTATTTTATAAAATTGGTGTTAATATTTAATTTATTACTTAAAAAATCTATCGCATCTGCACCTTTAAAATCTTTGTTATTGCTTCCTGTAAAGAGAAATTTATCTTCAAGTCCAACGCAGACAAATGTCATGCCCTGAAAATGATTTTTCAGAATTGTTTCTACTTCATCTAAGTTAACGCGCTGTCCGAATAACTTCATAAACCTTTTTAATCTGCCGGTGATATAATAAAAACCATCTTCATCAGCTCTTGCTATATCACCTGTTTTCAAAACCTGATCGGAAATATATTCCTGAAGATCGTTTATGTTTACCGCATATCCTCCGAAAACGTTAGGACCTGAATATGATAACTCACCGGTTTCACCATCAATGGAAAAAATGCCATCTTTTATTGCCATTCCGATAGAACCTTTTTTCTCTTCCAGCCTCTCAAAAGGCAAATAAGACATTCTTGCTGTTGCCTCAGTTTGTCCATACATAACGAAAAATTTTATTTCATTTCTTTTGGCATATTCCAGAAAAACTTCAACAAATGAAATATTAAGCTTTCCTCCTGCCTGTGTTAAATATCGCAATGAGGGATAATGGTTCTTTGTAAAACCTATCCTGTTTAACATTTCATATAGGTAGGGAACTCCCGCCAGACTTGAATATTTATACTTTTCAAAATCAGACCAGAATCTTTTATCAAGCACATCTTTGTTAGAGCAGTATATGTTCCCTCCAGCTATTGAATTGGAGGTAAGTATGGACAGCCCATAGGAATAATAAATCGGAAGATTTATTGGCGTGGAATCCTCATGATTTATCGGCAAGTAATCAATTATAGACAAAGCATTCCTTAGTACATTTTTTTCAGAAAGTTTTACAAATTTAGGAGAACCTGTAGTTCCCGATGTACTTAGCATCAGTTTTATTTCAGGATGAATATTCTTTTTGGGAAATTCATTATAAAATAAACTAATGTCACTGGTAAGAGATATCTGATGGTAACTATTTATTTTGTTACGTGTCAAGTCATAAATATAATCTGGTTTGTAATTTTCCTCGAGCTGTATTTTAAACTCAATATCAAGTCGAGGGCTTAGCAATGCAAATGCATGGGGACTCTTAAAAAAATTCCATAAAGTAATAATAGAGTAAATTGAATTATCAATATACAGCAATGCTAATTTTTTATCAGATGATTTTAAAAGATCTTCATTGAAAGGGATGTCACAATATTTGAAAATTTTCCTCTTTTCAACATCGATATAAGTAAGCGATTTATTTTCGGAAATATGGTCGAGTAATCCTCTCATAACATAAATTAAATAATCATACCTCCGTCAACGCCAATAATTTGCCCGGTAACATATTCAGATAGGTCAGAGGCAAGGAATAAAATAACTTTTGCTACATCTTCGGGCTGCCCGATGCGTTTCATTCCTATTGACTGAATATTTTTTTCGTAATATTTCTTGTCCATACTTTTGGTCATATCTGTGTCAATAAATCCAGGCGCTACTGCATTAACCCTGATATTAATTGGGGATAATTCCTTGCTTAATGATTTCGTAAATCCTATAATTGCACTTTTACTGGAACCATAAACCGACTGCCCTATATTTCCGTTAGTCCCGATAATAGAACTTATATTTATGATGGAACCTTTTCTTTTTCTGAGCATCGAAGTTATACCCAACTGAGCAACATACATTGAACCAAAAACATTTGTTTCATATATATCTTTAATCATTGACGGTTTCACTATCTGAAGAACGGCGTCATTCATTATGCCTGCATTATTAACAAGTACGTCAATAAATATTTTCAGAGTGTTTAATTCCTTGAAAATATTTTTTAATGTTTCCTGTTCTCGCACATCAGCTTTGAAAATTATTACTGTGCTTTTGTATTTCTCTTCAATCTCTTTTTTTAAACCGGAAAGTTTATTGATATCTCTGGACAAAAGCACAAGATGAGCTCCTTCTTCTGCAGATAATAATGCAGTAGCACGACCAATGCCTTTCGAAGCACCGGTTATCAGAACAGTTTTGTCTTTAAGAAGCATTTTAAAAAACTATTTTGTGTTTTTTTAAAATTTCTCTGGCCTTAGTAAAATTACTTAATTCAATAACATCGTCAGTTTCAATGGAAATGTCAAATTCTTCTTCAAGCCGACTGATTAAAACCATATGTGAAATTGAATCCCATTGCGGAATTGATTGGTAAGCAAGAGAATCAACTACTTTGTTTATTTCAATATTTAACGCTTCTGAAAACGCATGTATTAATTTTTCCTGATTTGTCATTTTGTATTTTAGTAATTTATTCCTGCAAATTTAATAATTTTTGTTTGAATTTATTTTCGTAAATGAAGAACATTCATAATATTCTCAATAAGTTCAGATTTGAAAAACAGAAAAGAAATATTAAAAACTTATTGTTTTTTTTCAATAATTCTGGCTGGATATCCACTAACAGTTACATTAGAGGGAACATCTTTTGTCACGACACATCCCATATAAAGAGTTGAATTATCGCCAACAGTTATTCCATTTTTTAAAAGAACGGACGGTGAAACCCAGCAATTATCTCCTATTATAGTGCTGCCCCCAATCCATGTAAATGCAATTATAAGGGAGTTTCTACCAATTTGGACATTATGGCCGATGTTTACATGATTATCAATTTTGACTCCTTCTTTAATAAATGTATCACTTAGTGCACCCCTGTCAATGCAGGTAGAGCTGCCGATCTGCACATCATCTTCAATTATAACATTACCAAAATGCGGGAAATTAATATTATTACCGGCTTCATCTTTCACAAAACCAAATCCCTGATTTCCTATCGTTACATTCGATCTTATTATCACCCTGTTTCCTATAATAGTTCCCTTTTGAATATGGCAATTTGGACCTATGAAACAATCATTCCCGATAGTAACATTTTTATCTATCACAGTATTGGGACCGATATAAATGTTCTTGCCATATTTTACTGAAGGGTGAATGACCGTTGAGGGGTGTATCTCTCTGATTACTTCCTCTTCTCTGAAAAGATGATGAAGACAATCAACAAATGTTTTTTTAGGAGCTTCAGATAAAACAATAAATGCTGTTATCTGTTTTTTTAACGAATCATCAAAACTCTGATAAATCTTTGAATCAACAACTACCAAAGCGGAATGCGATTTTTCAATTAATTTATCAGCTGTTGCTTCATACTTTGATGAAAGGAATGAAATATGATTTCCTGAAGCTTCTGATATATTTCTTGGCCCAATTATTTTTCTTGTTAACTCAATATCAGAATTGATAATTGTATAAGATCTGGATTTAAAATAATCCAGAATATCTTTTAGTTTCAATATATTTTCCATCTTAGTATCTGAAATGATTCAGCATATTTTTCATTGATCTGAAATCCTTTGATTTTCATTAATGATTTAAAATATTCTTCATTATTGTATTGACGAAATGCTTGCGTTTTATATAGCTTTAGCATTTCCAATTTTTTAACTAGGTGCCGTTCTTCAAGAATGACAAACATGTTTGAAAGAAAAGAAAAATTATTCCAAGGCATTTCGTAAGAAAGAATTCTGGACAGCTTGAAAGCTCTAATACCTTCTTCATAAATTGTTTTATGGTCCTGATGAATATCTGATTCGGCGGGAAGGAAAACAAGATCGGGATTTATTTGCCGGTTCAGTTTAACCATTTCTTCCAGAATATCCTGACGATATTTTGGGAATTCCCTAACTTCAAAATCATATAAATATAGAAACTCCTTTTTTATTCCAATGAAATCCACAACTTCCAGTAATTCCTTCTTTATAGCCCCCGCTCCAAAGCCCTTTGGGATAGATTTTTCAGCCATACTGAACACAGCATAATGTATTTCAATATTATTTTCAAGTAATTTCGAGATTGTACCTCCACTCGAAAATTCAGCATCATCAGGATGTGGTCCTAAAAATAAGACTTTATGAATATCCTGAAATCCATTATTGATCATAAATATTTTTTTAATAGATTAGCTAATTGATTTGTAGTTTGATATCTGCTATATTGTTGTACTCTTTTATCCGTATCTGCAAATGTAATTTTATTAATCCAATTTTTAAATATCTTTTCCAAAAACTCAATGATTGAACTAACGTCCTTCCGGTCAAAAACCGCGCTGTACTTAAATTCCTTTAGCAAGTTAGCAGCATCCCCTTTAGGATTGCCAATACAAATAATCGGTTTTCCGGAAGCAATATATTCCATAAGTTTTCCGGAAATAATCAATTCGCTGTTTTCCATTTCGGCAAGGCTGTTGAATAAAAGATCTGAACTCAGCATAAATGAAACAGCTTTCTTCTTTTCAACATAATTGATATGTTCTAAGGGCAGGTCCTGAACTATTAATTTTGTTTCGTCAATATTGTTCTGAGAGACATTACCTATTAATTTGAATTTTAAATGCTTGCAAATAGGATGATTGGAATCGTAAAAAAACCTTAGAGCCTTGAGAAATGCTGTTATTGGCTGCGAGTCGGAAAGCATTCCGATATGGCTTATGGTAAAAGAATCAGAATCAATATGATATTCAACATCTCGGAAATCATTCTCATCATATCCGTTATAAATATAATAGACTTTTTCAGGGTCAATATTGCCTTTTATTTCAAGATGTCTTTTCAGCGAAGGACCGACTGTTAGCACCAAATCTGCTTTAGATAAAACTTCTTTTTCAAGGACAGCATCTCTAAGCTTGGCACTTTTAGTTCGATATAAAAAATTATTATAATGCAAAGCAGTCCATGAATCCCTGAAATCGGTCATCCAGGGTATTGAGAAATATTTTTTTAATTTCAATCCTATTAAATGTGTTGAATGCGGAGGTCCTGTTGTTATTAAATAAGAAATATCATTATTGGCTATTACATTTTTCGCCATTCTAACGGCATATTTAACCCAACCAATTCTTGCATCGGGAAGGAAAAAATTTCCCCGAATGAAACGACTAATTTTTTGAAAATAGTTAGGTTGAGATTCACCTGCAAATGCTGTAGGAATTGCAGCATTTTTGTCTCCGCTCATTATTTTTGAATAAAACTTTAGCGGCTCCAATGTGTTTGTTTTATAAACTTCTATATCTTCTACAAGTTCACAGAAAGAAAAATCCAGGTTTCTATAAGAAGCCTTTTTTTCATCGACCGTAATTACAATGGGTTCGATTCCAAAATCCTTTAAATATTTACAGAAATACATCCAGCGCTGTACTCCTGAACCTCCGCTTGGTGGCCAGTAGTATGTAATGATTAAAACTTTTTTCATGAGATTATGGCATTAAGCCGCATCAGTCATCTTCTTTTTATTCAAGCCAATTATTCCCATGACTAATCCACCGACTACAACAAGAATTAACAGAATATTAAATGCATAAGAAACCTTTTCGCCTGTATAATATACCTTAGGCTCAAACTTCCATTCAATTTTATGTGCGCCTGCAGGAACGATCATTCCGCGAAGAATATAATTTGCCCTGAAATATGGAGCGGGTGTTGCACCATCATCAATATAAGCATTCCATCCCATATCATAATATATCTCAGAGAAAACGGCTAATTGCTCTTTCGATGTTTTAACATTATATACAAGGTCATTAGGCTCGTAGCTGCTTAAGGAGATTGACGAAGCAGTATCTTTTTTATTCCTGTAATTAGAAACTATGTTCTCAAAACGCTTATCGATAATAGCTGTTTGCGAGGGATTAAATGTTCTCATTGCAACTATTTCTTCGTCAGCATTCGGAACCACTTTATAGTTATCAACAAACCATGCATTGCCCAATGGAAATGGGTTTCTTACTGGAGGAGCCTGTGGATTATAAATAATATACTTCATATTCAGCATATTCAGAACGGGAATATGCTTTAGCGTTATCATCAATGCAGAATCAGGAGATTTGGAGGAGAAAGCAGCCTGTATCATCTGCAATTCCCTGGAGATGCTATTTTCAATTAATTCCTGGTAACGTTTCATCTTTGCTCCATGATAGCCCCCGATCGACTTGTGATAATATGAAGTCTTGGCATCGTTAAATGGGTTTTCGAGGTTCAGTACACGATAATCCAATGAATTATCAGCAAGTATAGCTTCATCGCATTTTGTTTTTATGAACTCAGCAGTATATTTGCTTTTGCTTACAAAGTTATCAGTATTCAACATACGTTTGTCAACAGTCCACATATCAATAAGGATAAGGGCTCCAATACCAATTATGAGAATATTCTTGTTCTTGAATTTATTTATGGAATACAGCCATAAACCCACTGCAGTAAGTGCTATAAATATGAATGATCTGAAACTATCTGTCATTAACAATCCATGGCGGTCGCTTTGTAAAGCACTTACAGGATAACCATAGGAAGCCAGTTCTTTATCGCTATTGGAAATAAAGTCAAAAAACATGCCCCCAAGAAATCCAAACAACACTATTGCTCCAAGGGTAATAATGCTGCTGTATTTCAAAGCCTTTAGTTTTGTTTCCTTTGTAATTTCGCTGCTGAACATATTCTTCAATGCCAATAAACCCAATAATGGAATGCAGAATTCTGCTATCACCATTGTCATGGAAACCGCACGGAACTTATCGTAACCCGGCACATAATCGAGAAAGATATTAGTGAACCACATCAGGTTCTTTCCCCATGCCAGCATAATACCAAGTATAGTGGCAGCAAGCAACCACCATTTATACTTTCCCTTTACAATGAATAATCCCAATACGAACAAGAAACACAGTATTGCCCCTGCATATACAGGTCCATAAGTAGAACCCTGCGGACCCCAGTACAAAGGCAGGCTCTTGATAATCTTTTCAGCATTAGGAACATTATTTTCTTTAAAAAACTTATATGTTTCTGAGCTTCTACTCAGTTCACCTTCTGATGAACCACCCATGAAATTAGGTATTAGCAGCGTGAATGTTTCCATTTTTCCATAGCTGTAATCGGTAACATACGACCTATCTAGGCCAGTTGTTTTGTCTTCTGAATTTGACGTAAGTTCCGATTTACTTCTTGTGGATGCTTTTCCATATTCGTAGGTTGACCATAGATTGGTGAAATTAGTTCCAACAGCCAATATCCCTGCGAAAGCCAGGATAACAATTACTTGGAAAAACTCTTTTAATTTCTTTTCCTTTAATTTATAAATGAATTCAGCAATAATAAGCACAAATATTATCAGCATCAGGTAATAAGTAATCTGTACATGGTTGGCATTAATTTCAAGCGCAAGTGCAAGCGCAGTTAAAATGCCTCCTCCTAAATATTTCCCCCTGAAACTAAGCACCACGCCTGCAACAACAGGAGCCATATATCCAATGGCAATTGCCTGTGTATTATGTCCCACGGCAAGTATGATGAGGAAAAATGATGAGAACCCGAACCCTATGGCGCCAATGGCGCTTAGTTTCTGGTCGACCTTAAATACCAGCAGTAAAATATAAAACCCAAGGAAATAAATGAAAACCATTCCTGCCTGTCCGGGTAGCCATAAATGCAAATAATGATCAATATATTTTACAAGGTTCGAAGAATATACAACCGATATTTGGTAAGCCGGCATTCCGCCAAACATGCTGTTGGTCCACAAGGCTTCTTTTCCTGTGGCAGCCCTGTAATCCGAAATTTCTTTCGAAGCGCCCTGGAACTGCTGTGTGTCGCTCTGGCTCAACTGTTTTCCTTCCATTAAGGGGGCGAAATAAACCAGAGTAATAACTACAAAAATTGCTATGGCAATCAGGTGCGGTAAAATCTTTTTAACGTTAAAATCTTTCATAAATGGATGTTTGAATGAACGGACTTATTTTATTTCTTCGTAATCAACGTACTCGCCTACATCATTAGAGTGGCTTTTGTTTTTATCAGTAACGGAATCAATATGAATTTCGCCTTCTTTATCCTGGTGCTGCTGATAATTGGCGGAATTATCCATGCCTTGCTGAAACCTGTTGCTGAACTTTTTCATCATTCGCCGCAAAACAATAGGAAGCAGATACCTGGCGGCAAGATTAAGGAAAATAACAATAAGGATGATAATAAATAAGGTCTCCAAAATTGTATGGCTTTAGTAGTTTGCGAAATTATGGCTTTTTCGGATATACACAAAAAAATAAGGGATACAATTTCTACCTTTGTTTTGCATCCAGCTATCACAATGCAGCTTTTTAGCCGGTGAATTTATTGTAATTGCTTCCGGTTAATCAATCATACATAGCATTTTTTTAAACTTTGTTAGTATGTTTTAAACTTAGCTAACATTCTTTTCAAATTAGAAAAGTGGGAGTGTCTAATTATCAGCTATTTGCGATTTTTGGATGAAAAAGACAGGCATTTGATGGTCTGTTTTAAAAGTTAAATGGCTACAGCCAGCCCAAACCGATAACTATTTACAAAATTCCCCGTATTCCTTATTGGTTTTTTCAATAAACTCTAGTATTTCTTCACGCCCCGTTTTGGTTTCGGCCGAAGTCATGATAAATCTGGGCAAATCCTCCCAAAAATCTTTCATTATAGTTTGATAATGCTCGATATTCAATGTAATCTCGCTATGATTCAGCTTATCGGTCTTGGTAAAAACAATAATAAACGGAAGTTCTTTTTCGCCCATCCACTCCATAAAATCAATGTCGTTCTGTTGTGGCACCAGTCGCGAATCAACCAGAACAAAAGTGGTAAGCAGGTTTTGGCGTTTATGCAAATAACCCCTCGATACTTTATCCCATTTGCTGCGGTTATCTTTCGATACTTTAGCATAGCCATAGCCCGGAAGGTCGGCAATATACCAGTTTTCGTTAATTATAAAATGATTTATCATTTGGGTCTTCCCCGGTGTTGACGATGTTTTGGCAAGGTTCTTTTTGTCAACTATCATATTGATAAGCGACGATTTCCCCACGTTCGACCTGCCTATAAAAGCATATTCAGGACAGGAGGTCCTGGGACATTTTTCATTGCTTACACTGCTTAAAACAAATTCTGCTGATTTTATTTGCATAATAAAGGATTGAAACTATTTCTTGATATTTTTTTTATACGTGTGTAAATGGCGGTCTTTCTTCATATCGTAAATATCGCTAATGGTAACCAAAATGCCTGTTTCTTCCACATCGCCGAAAGTATCATTAAGCGCTGTGCCGAAAGTGAGCATGGAAGGCGAAAGGTTCATATAAGCATTAACCAAAGGCGGAATGGTTTCATTTAATCGCCTAACGTTATGCGATAATATTTTATAATCTTCCTGGTAAGAATTACCGGTAAAAATAGCCATAAGCTGGCGAATATCGGTTTGTATCCCCCTTGGGAATTTCGGTGTTACAAGGTTTTCCCTGTCGGGGAAATATTTATGAAGAAAATACAAAATCAGGTCGCGCGCTTCCTGGTTAAAGTTAAGGTACATGGTAACTTTTCCGAAAAAATAACGAATGTCAGGATTATCAATAGCAATAGCGCCTAAGCCATCCCAAATATTATCCAACGCGTATAAACCTTTACGCGGGTCGTTCAAAGGTTGGTAATGAGGTTGAACAAAAGAACGCCCAAGTTCAATGGTATAAGGCATGTAATATTTCTCAAATATATCGGAATACTTAAAAAGATGTGCCGTTGCAAGCATGTATTCGCCATTATCATCCTTCAAAGCATCGCCACAGCGAATAAAGCGGTAACCACCAACAATTTCACGCTCTTTGGGATCCCAAACAATCAATTGTTTGTAAGGAGCATGGCTGAAATCATATTCATCAATATCAATTTCTTCGCCTGTGCCACCGCCTGCCCTGCGAAAAGTAATCTCGCGCAAACGCCCTATCTCCTTAATAATATTTGGTGAATCGCTGTTAGTAACGATATAAATTTCGTTGCTTTTATGATTAGTGTTTCGAATAAACTTATCCTCTGTCAGCTCCTGTTCAAGAAGCATTTTATCAACCGGAGGAATTATTTCCTTCATCATTTATCAGTCTCTGTTATTTTAATGGTATGAAAATTCTTTATTTCTGTCTTTACCTAATTCATAAACATGTTGTTTCATCAATTCGGCCCATTCCCTTGATTTGTGCCTGCAATCAAATGTTTCAAACGAAACAGGTTTCCCGAAAGTAATGTTTACATCCTTATTTTTCTGGTTAAACATTTCGTCCACCAGGTAAAGCATTTCAATATTTGCTTTAATACCCAAACGTTTTCTCCAGTTTGCTAAGTTATAAAAAAAATTCGAATTACTTCCATCAATATGCACCGGAATTATATCTCTGTTAAATTGAATAGCCTTTTTAATAAATGTATTTTTCCACTCCAGGTCCAATATCTTTCCCTTTTGTTTCCGCGAACAAAGTCCTGCCGGAAAGTAAAGCACTATAACATCCGAAGCGAAAGTATCATCAAGCAGCATTTTGTTTTCGGTATTCTTGCCATGTTTATTAATAGGAATGAAAAGCACCTTAAGATTTCTTAAATAAAGCAGCAGGTCGTTCACGGGGAAAACAATATCACGCCTTCCGGCTTTTCCCACCACCAGCATTAAAGCCATTCCGTCAAGCCCTCCAAGCGGATGATTGGAAGCAAGGATATATCTCCCTGATGCAGGAATATTTTCAGGATTAATTACATTAATTTTCGCACCCATTTCGTTCAGGGTACATTCCACAAAATCAATCCCTTCCTTTTCCTTGTATCTTTCAAGCACTCCATTCACCTGATCCTGATGAATAACCCTTTTCACATAACGAAGAATAAAACCCGGTATCAGTTTTAGCAATCGGGGGTTTTTATTCCTGATAATTTCTTCCAGATCAATCTTATCAGCTTTTATTTCTGCCATTAATTAATGCATTTTGTTGGCGATACTGTATCACACAAAAATACGGATTCTTTAAATACCTTTTTGCCTATTGCTTAAATATTCCATAACAAAGCATTAAAGTCCAAAGATTTTGACAGCGTTATCAACCTTTCGAATTTTGCCACAACTGTAAACAACAGGAAAACAGTTTTTTAAAATCAAGTGAATCAAAATGTGGTAAAAGTTATCAACAAAGTGGTAAATTGTGGTAAAATGTGGTAGAATATTGTATACTTTTACAGCTCTAAAACAATTCGTGTAAAATGGCAAACCTGATAGGGGAATATGAATGCAAAATAGACGCTAAGGGGCGCTTTATGCTTCCTGCAGGTCTTAAAAAGCAGCTTCCTCCTGAAGTTCAGGACAAATTTGTCGTTAACCGTGGCTTCGAAAATTGCCTGGTACTCTATCCCCAGAATGTTTGGAAAGTAATTAGTGATGAAGTAAATCAGCTAAATCTTTATAACAAGAAAAACCGTGATTTTGTAAGGTATTTCTACCGTGGAGCAACCGAATTAATGCTCGATTCAGTGAGCCGGCTCCTTTTGCCAAAACAACTTACCGAATATGCAGGCATAAATAAAGAGATTGTGCTTTTTGCATTTTCGAACAGGATTGAAATATGGTCGAAGGCAGCTTATACAAAGCTTCAGACAAACGAGCCTGAAGACTTTTCATCACTGGCTGAAGAAGTAATGACTAAGAAGGACAAAGGGGAAAAGAAAGATGATGTATCATGAACCCGTACTTCTTCAAAAAAGCATTGATGGGCTGAATATAAATCCCGATGGGGTTTATGTAGATGTTACCTATGGTGGCGGCGGACATTCAAAAGAAATATTAAACAGATTAAAGGGTGGGAAATTAATAGCATTTGACCAGGATGAAGATGCGTTGAATAATGTTATTGATGATGAGCGTTTGATTTTGGTTAATGCAAATTTCAGGTTTATAAAGAATTTCCTGATGTTTTATAAAGTTCTTCCCGTTGATGGCATACTAGCAGATTTAGGAATATCCTCGCACCAGATAGACGATACCGAAAGAGGCTTTTCTACTCGCTTTAACTCGGAACTCGACTTGAGGATGGACAGGAAAAGCGGTCAAAGTGCAAAAGAAGTGCTGGCAAATTACACTGAAGAAGAATTAAAAAAAATGTTCTTTGAATTTGGCGAATTAAACAATGCTAAAAGCCTGGCCAAAGCTATCGTATTGGAAAGAGAGTATAACGAAATCAGCACCGTTAATGACATTAAAAAGGTTCTGGAAAGGTTTGCAGAAAGAGGCAGGGAAAACAAATTCTATGCTAAAGTATTCCAGGCATTACGCATAGAAATAAACCACGAAATAGAAGCACTTGATGAGTTCTTGGAACAAAGCATTGAAGTATTAAAGCCGGAAGGAAGGTTAGTTGTAATTTCCTATCATTCCTTGGAAGACAGACTTGTAAAGAATTATATGAAATCAGGAAATGCCGAAGGAAATATTGAGAAAGACTTTTACGGACATGAACAGGTTCCTTATAAAATGATTACAAGAAAACCCCTAGTTCCTGGTGAAGAAGAAATTGAAATAAACAAACGTGCCAGAAGCGCAAAACTAAGAATAGCAATTAAAAATTAATGGGCAGCAATTCTTACAAAGAACCCGAAGTAATAGAGCAACCTGAAGTTGTTAAGGAAGAGCCTCCAAAGAAAAAAAAGAAAAGGAAGCAAAACCCAATTTTAAAGGCTGTACAAAGTGTAATGGATGGCACCATTCTTACCAAGGATTCTGCTATCAAAAGCCTGCCTTTTGTGTTTTTTCTTGCCTTCATGGCAATACTGTACATAGCAAATTCATATTACGCCGAAAAGAAGATCATCCAGATTGAGAAAATAAAAAAAGAAATAAAAGAATTAAGATCTGAAAGCATTGATAACAAATCGAAATTAATGCTATGCAGCAGGCAGTCGGAAGTATTTAAAAGGATTGCACCTTATGGATTAAAAGAGTCCGTTGTGCCACCGCATAAAATTATTGCAGTTAACGATACATCAAAAAAAGGCGCTAAATAAGAAATTGTTTTATGCAGGAATCGAAGAAAGATATAATGTGGAGGGTCTATCTGGTGTACATGATAGTACTTCTGTTTTCTTTCTTTATCATAGGGCAGGTAATACACATTCAATTCATAGAAGGAGACACTTGGAAGAAAAGGTCGGATATGCAGTCGCTCGACACTATGAAAGTTGAAGCCATAAGGGGCAATATTTGTGCTGATAACGGAAGCCTTCTTGCCACTTCTGTTCCAATTTTTGATATTTTCTGGGATGCACAGGTTGTAGCAGATGATGTTTTTGAAAGCAAAGTGGATTCGTTGGCCTTGTGTCTTTCCAGCATGTTCAAGGATAAGTCTAAAAGTGAGTATAAGAAGATTCTAAGTAATGCAAAAGCTGACGAAAAAGAATACGCACTCATACACCGATCAAATTTTGATGATGAAAAATCACAAATAACATTTGACGAGCTGAAAGCTATTAAAAAGTTTCCCATTTTCAGGTTGGGCAGGAAAAAAAGTGGTCTTCTGGTAGAGGAAAAGGGTAAAAGAGTAAAACCTTATCAGCTACTTGCCAAAAGAACCATTGGATATGTTATTGGCGATAGCACGGTTGAGAAAAACGGGAAAGTTGTAAAGATCGATACCAATAAAATTATAAAAGTAGGATTGGAGGGCTATTATTCCAGAACTCTTGAAGGCATTAGCGGTATCAGGTTGAGGAAGAAAATTGCAGGAGGTGTTTGGATGCCGTTAAACGATAATGATAACGAAATTGATCCTCAAAACGGAAGCGATGTAATTACAACTATCGATATCGACATTCAGGATGTTGCCGAAAACGCATTAATGAAAAATCTTATGGCTAATGATGCCGATCATGGATGCGCAGTGTTAATGGAAGTTTCAACCGGACAAATTAAAGCTATTGCAAATTTAAAAAGAGGTAAGAATGGTGCTTACGATGAAGAAGAAAATTTTGCAGTAGGCGAAGCAACAGAGCCTGGTTCAACATTCAAGTTATTTTCCCTGGTAGCAGGCATGGACGATGGGATGGTGAAACTGGATGATATGGTAACCATCGGCAAAATAAAATACTATGACCAGGAAATGCAGGATTCACATATTGATGGTCTCGGACCCGAATCTGTACGGCAGGCATTTGTGGAATCATCAAATGTAGGAATATCACAAGCCATCTTTAAAGCATACAAGGATAATCCCCAGCGGTTCACTGATAAATTGTACAGCATGAGGGTTGATCAGCCATTAGGGGTTGATATTGGCGGTGAAGCAAAACCTAAAATCTATAATCCAAAAAGCAAATACTGGTCGAGACTAACATTGCCGCACATGGCAATTGGTTATGAAGTTGGGTTAACACCCATGCAGATCCTAACATTTTACAACGCTATAGCAAATAATGGTAAAATGGTAAAGCCTCAATTTGTTAAAGAAATACAAAGATTAGGAAAAACTGTTACCCGGTTTAACACGGTAGTATTAAAAGATTCAATATGTTCTCCAGCCACTGTTGTTAAAGCAAAATCTTTGCTTGAAGGTGTGGTAGAAAACGGCACTGGAAGAAGTCTGAAAAATTCCGTTTACAAAATTGCAGGAAAAACTGGTACAGCAAGGGTAGCAAAAAACAATAAAGGTTATGGCGATGAGGGCAATATTAACTACAAAGCTTCATTCGTGGGGTATTTTCCTGCTGATAACCCCATGTATTCATGCATAGTTGTAATAAACAGCCCTTCAAAAGGAGCATATTACGGAGCTGCTGTAGCTGCTCCTGTTTTCAAGGAAATTGCCGACAGGGTATATGCCACGCATCTTGGAATCCTTCAACATATAAGCGATCCGGCCTCTCACGCAGTAATACCTTTTGTTAAAGCAGCTAATCAAAATGATCTGACCGTGATTTATCAGAAACTTGATTTTTCAACACTTTCTCAAAACCCCAGCGCCGAATGGGTTTATGCTTCGGCTGATTCAAAAAGTGTTTTGCTGAGAGAAAAGACATTTAAATACGGTTATGTTCCCGATGTAACAGGTATGGGCTTAAAAGATGCGATTTACATGCTCGAAAATGCGGGGCTAAAAGTCAATGTAAGCGGTAAGGGAAAAGTTGCAGCACAATCATTAGCACCCGGATCTATAATTATTAAAGGTGGTGTTATCGATTTAACCCTTTCAAAAACAGAGTCTTTAGACGAATATGCTCTTGTTCCAATAGCTCCAGTTGTGCCCGATTCTACTTTGGTTGTTGATCCAAAGAATAATGTCAAGAAAAACAATAAAAATCCTCCGGTTAAAGGTAAAACTAATTCTGATAAGAATAAAAAAACAAACAATAACAAATCAAAAAACAATAAAACACCGAATAAAGATAATGGTAAAAACGCGTAACGCATTAATAATCTGAATATAAATGAAAGTAGACAATAGGCAGTTGGCAGTAAGCAGTAGGCAAATGAAGCGAAGCATATAGTAAATGAAAGTAAGCGTACAGTAAACGACGGTAAGCGTACAGTAAATTAACCGAAGCGTACAGTAAACGACGGTAAGCGTACAGTAAATTAACCGAAGCATACAGTAAACGACGGTAAGCGTACAGTAAATTAAGAAGAGCATACAGTAAAATAACGAATGAAACAACTTAAGGACATATTATATAAATCAGGCATAGTTAAGGTAGTGGGCAGTTCCGATTTAGCTATTGACCATATTACCTTTGATTCAAGAGATGTTCAGAAAAACAGTCTTTTTATAGCGGTAAAAGGCACAAAAACCGACGGGCATGGATATATTGAACAGGCTATCATATCCGGTGCAACTGCCATTGTCCATCAGGATGAAATTGAGAACTTAAATATAAATACAACTTATGTTAAAGTTAAGGACAGCAGCGAAGCTTTAGGCTGGATAGCCTCAAATTATTTCGATAACCCAACATCAAAATTAAAACTAACAGGTATTACCGGCACAAACGGCAAAACTACCACTGTAACACTATTACATAAACTTTTCAGGGAACTGGGTTACAATGTCGGGCTATTATCAACCGTCTGCAATAAAATAAACGACGAAATAATTCCCTCCACGCATACTACCCCCGATGCCATAAAACTGAACAGTTTGATGAAGCTGATGGTGGAAGAAGGGTGTACTCATTGTTTTATGGAAGTCAGTTCACACGCCATAGTTCAGAACAGGGTAACAGGGCTTGATTTTGCCGGTGGAATATTTTCGAACATCACACACGACCATCTTGATTACCATAAAACATTTGAAGAATACCTGACTGCAAAAAAGAGATTCTTTGACACCCTCGGCAAGAATGCCTTTGCATTGAGTAATGTTGATGACAGGAACGGAAAAGTGATGCTTCAGAATACCAAAGCTTCGCAGCACACATATGGACTAAAGAGTCCTGCTGATTTTAAAGCAAAAATCATAGAGAACAGTTTTGCCGGATTACAATTAAATATTGATGGGGTTGATGTTTGGTTCAAGCTTATCGGAAATTTCAACGCTTACAATTTACTTGCTATTTATTCAGCAGCAGTTTTATTAGGTGAAAATAAAGATACCGTACTCACCATACTTAGCAGGCTTGAAGCAGTAGAAGGCAGGTTTGATTATGTAAGAGCAGCTAACGGAACCATTGCAATTATTGATTATGCGCATACTCCCGATGCACTAAGCAATGTGTTAAGCACCATCACCGCTGTTAAAGAAGGGCATGAAGAAATTATCACAGTTGTTGGATGCGGTGGCGACAGGGATAGTGCAAAGCGACCGATAATGGCACGAATTGCCTGCGAATACAGCAATAAAGTGATTCTTACATCTGATAATCCGCGTTCGGAAGATCCTGAAAAGATATTAGCCGATATGATGGAAGGAGTAGATATTATTTCTAAAAGGAAAGTCATTTCAATTTTAAACAGGAAAGAAGCAATAAAAACAGCATGTGCATTGGCAAAACCCGGCAGTATAGTTCTTCTTGCAGGGAAAGGTCATGAAAAGTATCAGGAGATAAAGGGAGTAAAACACCCTTTCGATGATAAAGAAGTAGTAAAAGAAATATTTGAGCAAAATGAGGGTATCTAAAACATACCATCTAAATTATTTTTATTGGGTATGGACAATCTTTTAAAAAATTATCTCCCGCTGATTTCGCTAATAATCGCAGATTTTATTTCTGCGTAAATCTGCGCTATCTGCGGGAAAAACTAAGTGGTGGTAAAAATATATTAATAAAAGTTGCTGAGTAATTACAATCAATTAACCTGAACACCATGTTCTATTATTTATTTGATTATTTAAAGAGCCATTTTGATCTTCCAGGAGCAGGAGTTTTTCAGTATATCAACTTCCGTGCACCAATGGCAATTATTGTTTCATTGCTGATCTCACTATTTATTGGGAAAAGAGTTATCAATTATTTGCACAAAAAACAGGTTGGAGAAGACATACGCGACCTTGGACTTGAAGGACAAATTCAGAAAAAAGGAACTCCTACAATGGGTGGGCTGATCATACTTGCATCAATAGTAATTCCTACGCTTCTGTTTGCAAAACTCAATAACATATACATCATACTGATGCTAGTAGCCACAGTATGGCTTGGAGCAATAGGATTTATAGATGACTATATTAAAGTCTTCAAGAAAAATAAAAAAGGACTTGCCGGTAAATTCAAAATACTCGGACAAATAGGACTTGGTATTATAATTGGCAGCACCATGTATTTTAATGATTCTGTTGTTATCAGGGAAAAGGAGAACAACTCGGAAAGAATAGTGAACACAACGAATATAATGAAGATGGAAGACTACAGTGATTCCCCACAATTATTTTCACAAGAGTCAATAAAATCTACAAAAACCACTATACCATTTATCAAGAACAACGAATTCGATTATGCTGATCTGCTTGCTTGGTTAGGACCCGGTTACAAAAAATATGCTTTCCTGATATTCATTCCAATAGTGATATTCATCATTGTAGCCGTTTCAAATGGCGCAAATCTTACTGACGGGATAGACGGTCTGGCAGCAGGGACTTCGGCAATAATCGGAACTGCATTGGCAGTACTTGCTTATGTTTCGGGTAACATCATTTTTGCCGACTATCTTAATATCATGTACATTCCAAACATACCGGAACTGACAATTTTTGCCGGAGCATTTATTGGAGCCTGCATTGGTTTCCTTTGGTATAATTCCTACCCGGCACAAGTATTTATGGGCGATACGGGAAGCCTAGCCCTTGGCGGTATTATAGCAGTGTTTGCTATTATCATTCGCAAAGAACTATTGATTCCGATATTATGCGGCATATTCCTTATACAAAGCATCTCTGTAATTATTCAGGTAGCCTATTTTAAGTACACCAAACGAAAATATGGTATCGGAAGAAGAATATTTAAAATGTCACCTCTACACCATCATTACCAATTGAAAGGATATCATGAAGCAAAAATAGTGATGCGTTTCTTTATTGTAGGAATATTACTAGCAATTATGACAGTCGTTACATTAAAGTTGAGATAATAAAAAGGAAATAAAACAAATTAAAAATAGTAACTAAATACAATTCAACATGAACATTCACGAACTCGCATTGCAAGGGAAAACGAATATTTACAACTCGCTTGCTTCAGGCATTGCTTCCAGAATTCTTGACATCAGGAAAGACGGTATAAAAGAAAGCCTGATGGATTTTCAAGGTGTGGAGCATAGGCTTGAGTATGTTACTAATGTTCATGGCATTGAATTTATAAACGATTCAAAAGCCACTAATGTAAATTCCACATGGTATGCACTTGAAACCACATCTAAACCTATTATCTGGATTGTGGGTGGTAAAGACAAATGTAGTGATTATAATTCTCTTCATGAAAATGTGAAGAAAAAAGTAAAAGCAATTATCTGCATGGGCGCTGATAATAAAAAAATACACAAGGCATTTTTAGATACGGACAAGGTCATTGTTGATGTTGAATCAGTCGAGGAAGCTGTAAGAACTGCTTATCGTCTTGGTAAAACAGGCGATGTTGTTCTTCTGTCACCGGCTTGTGCAAGTTTCGATATGTTCGAGAATTATGAAGAAAGAGGAAGAAAGTTTAAAGAAGCTGTTCGCGAATTATAAATATATAAGAATTGAAATTCTTCAATAACATAAAAGGCGACAAGGTAATATGGTTAGTAGTGATCATACTATCCATATTCTCCTTGCTGTCAGTTTATAGTTCAACAGGAATGCTGGCATATATGCGCCAGCAGGGTAATACTGAATATTATCTTATTAAACATTTTATCATATTGATATTTGGACTAGTGTTAATGTATATTGCCCACCTGATCAAGTACACCTACTTTTCGAGAATATCACAACTGGCAATGTTTATAACTGTTCCTCTGCTCCTCTTGACTTTATTTACCGGAACAAATGTACATGAAGCAAGTCGCTGGCTGACCATTCCTAAAATTAACCTCACCTTCCAGAGTTCCGATTTTGCCAAGCTTGCGCTTATAATTTATGTAGCCAGATTATTATCAAAGAAACAAGGACAAATAAAGGACTTCAAAACTTCATTTGTTCCAATTATGGTTCCCATATTAATTGTTTGCGCACTTATTTTACCTGCAAACTTTTCTACTGCGGCTGTACTATTTTCAACATGTCTTGTCATGTTATTTATAGGCAGGATCAATATGAAGTATATTTTTGCATTATTAGGAATTGCAGCTGTTCTGTTTTCATTATTCGTTGTCATCTTATTGAATTCATCTTCACAGGGACGTTTAGGCACATGGAGAAACAGGATAGAATCATTTAAAAATGGGAACAAAAACAATAATAATAGGGATGAAAATTACCAGCCTGAACAATCGAAAATAGCAATTGCAACAGGTGGTACTTTAGGGAAAGGGCCTGGAAATAGCACACAAAGAAACTTCTTGCCTCACCCTTATTCAGATTTTATTTATTCTATCATTACAGAAGAGTATGGGCTAATAGGAGCAATCGTAATTGTATTAATGTACCTGATACTTCTGTTTCGAGGTGTAAGGATTGCGTCCCGAGCGCCAGGTTCATTTGGCGCATTCGTGGCATTTGGTTGTTGTTTTAGTTTAGTATTTCAGGCATTTATAAATATGGCTGTCGCAGTAAATATACTTCCTGTTACTGGTCAGCCATTGCCGTTAGTTAGTATGGGAGGTACTTCTATTTGGTTCACAGGAATAGCAATAGGTATTATCTTAAGTGTTAGCAGAGAATCCGATAAAGAAGAAGAAAAATTGATACAGGAAGAAAGTGACAAAAAAGAAGAAGCAAAAACTGAAGAAGTAAACGATACTGTAAGTGGAAATTAAAAATAAAATAAAAATTATTATTAGTGGCGGCGGAACAGGTGGTCATATATTCCCTGCTATTGCAATTGCCAATGCATTAAAAAATATTGACAAAGAAATTGAGATACTATTTGTAGGTGCAAAAGGGAAAATGGAGATGGAAAAATTACCCGCTGCAGGCTATAAAATAGAAGGGTTATGGATTAGCGGACTTCAACGTAAAATCACTTTCAAGAACATTCTGGTTCCCATTAAAATTCTATCAAGCCTATCGAGATCTGTAAAGATCATAAAAGCTTTCAAACCTGAGGTTGTTGTAGGTGTGGGAGGTTATGCAAGTTGGTCCATAGTGAAAGCTGCATCTATGAAAGGAATTCCAACACTTATACAGGAACAGAATTCATTTCCGGGAAAGTCCAACATTAATCTTTCTAAAAAAGTTAACAAGATATGCGTTGCTTTTGAAGGCATGGAAAAATATTTTCCAAAATCCAAAATTGTTATTACAGGAAATCCTGTAAGACAGGATACAGTGCAAATTGAAAATAAAAAATCTGAGGCCTTAAAATTTTTCGGACTGGATCCATCATATAAAATATTATTAGCAATTGGTGGAAGCCTTGGAGCACGCACTATTAATGAAAGCATTCAAACTAATCTGGAATTATTTACAAATAATAAAATTCAAATAATCTGGCAAACAGGCAAATATTATTTTAATACAGCAAAGAGTTCTGTAGATCAAAATCTAAATGAAAAAGTAAAAATATTCGATTTCATTAACCGGATGGATTTAGCTTATGCAGCTGCAGATATGATTGTATCGAGAGCAGGAGCAATATCAATTTCGGAATTATGTATCATTGGTAAACCTGTTATACTTGTTCCATCTCCAAATGTAGCGGAAGACCATCAAACAAAAAATGCACTGGCATTGGTAAAAGAACAAGCTGCAAAACTTATAAAAGATTCCGATTGCAGAACTATATTAGGAACAAGTGTTTTGGAATTTATAAAGAATACAATGGAATGCGAGCAAATGAGTACAAACATTAAATCGTTAGCATTACCTGATGCCGCGAATCACATAGCAGAGGAAGTATTAAAATTGGTTGAGAACAGATAGAAGATGGTTGACATCAAAAAAATAAAAAAAGTTTATTTACTCGGTATTGGTGGTATCGGGATGAGCGCTCTTGCTCGATTTTTCAAAGCTAAGGGAGCGCAGGTCAGTGGGTATGATAAGACCAAAACAACCCTGACAGACGAACTATGTAAAGAAGGAATTAAAGTACACTTCGATGAGAATATTGAAATGATTCCAAATGATGTTGACCTTGTCATTTATACCCCGGCAATTCCTAAAGAGCATAAAGAATATATTTTCCTTAAAGAAAAAGGAGTTGAAATTCATAAAAGAGCTGAAATACTGGGACTCATAACTCAAGATGCCTATACAATAGCTGTTTCGGGCACACATGGCAAAACAACTATCACTTCAATGATAGCTCATATATTAAAGCAATCAGGGAAAGATATTTTTTCATTTATCGGAGGAATTAGCAAGAATTATAAATCTAACCTGATATTGTCAGATAAGAATTTGATCGCTGTTGTGGAAGCAGACGAATTCGATCGTTCATTTCTTCAGATACATCCTGATATTGCAGTAATTTCCTCAATGGATGCAGATCATCTTGATATATATGGGAATCAGGATTACATGGTTGAATCATTCAGGATGTTTGCAAACCAAATTAAAAATAATGGTAAATTATTCTTAAAGAAAAGTCTGGGATTAACAAATATTAAAACCATACCTCTCACCTATTCCGCAGTAGAAAAGGCAGATTACTATGCTGATGATATAAGAGTTGAAAATGGATATTTTTATTATATCATCAAATGTCCGTATGACTTAAACATAAAAATCAAATCCATCGTTCCCGGGAAACACAATGTTGAAAATGCAGTTGTCGCAGCAGCAGTCGCTTTAAATATAGGTGTTCAACCAAAAGAAATTAAGAATGCGCTTCACAGTTATACAGGTGTTTGCAGGCGTTTTGATTACAGGATAAAGACGAATGATTTAATTTTTATTGATGATTATGCTCATCATCCGGAGGAGATCAAAGCATGCCTTAATGCAGCACGAGAGCTTTATCCCGGTAAAAAGATAACAGGAGTTTTCCAACCTCATCTGTTTACGAGGACAAGAGACCTGGCTGATGGCTTTATTAAAAGTCTTTCCATGCTAGATGAATTGATATTGTTAGACATTTATCCAGCAAGAGAACTGCCTATTAAAGGAATTACTTCGGAAAACCTTCTTAAGAAGATACCATTACAAAATAAAATGGTATGTAAAAAAGAAGATTTAATTGAAGAGTTGATAAAAAGGAAACTTGATGTACTTATCACAATTGGTGCAGGAGATATAGACCAGCTGGTAGAACCTATTGAAAAGAGTTTGAAAAACATTTTGAAAATATCTAAAAGTCTATGATGAAAAAGATTCTCATCATATTAGTTTGGATCATCCTTATTGCAGGGCTATCGACCTTGCTTGGATTCGCATATCAGGAGCATCAGTCGGAGGTTTGCACCAAGTCGGATATTTTCATAAAATATAACAGTGATGATTATTTTATCACAAATGGAGACATAGAATCATTCTTTGCGCAAAAAGGATATAAAATAAAAGGAGCCCCATTATACGATATTAGCGCCGGAGAATTAGAAGGATCGCTTTTAACAATTCCTTATATAAAAAAGGCTGATGTGTTTGTTTCTATTTTGGGCGATGTTCAAATAAACATATTGCAGAGGAAGCCCATTGTTAAGGTTTACAGCAAATATGGTCAATCATTTTATATTGATGAAGAAGGAAAAATGATGCCTACTAACGTTAAATATTCTGCAAGACTGATAGTGGCAAATGGTTTTATAAAAGATTTCTATAATCCATTTATGAAATTGGATGTCTCTGATTCCACAGGAGCAGATACCTCAACTATGAAAACCAGCATTTATAAAATATACAGGATGGCTCAATTCATTACAAAAGACAATTTCTGGAAAGCCATGGTGGAAGAGATTTTCATTAATAACAAAGGAGATATAGAACTATTTACCAAGATTGGCAACCAGACAGTTATTTTTGGAGGCATTGACAATATGGAAGAGAAATTTACCAATCTTCTCGTCTTTTACAAGCAATGTTTAAATAAAATAGGTTGGGAGAAATACAAATCCATCAATTTAAAATATAAAAATCAGGTAGTTTGTTCAAAAATTTAATTTCACAAATATGGAATCATTAGAAATAGTAGTCGGTCTAGACATCGGCACAACAAAAATTGCAGCCATAGTAGGTCGCAGGAACGAGCATGGAAAAGTTGAGATCCTTGGTATCGGGAAATCAGAATCTATCGGTGTAACACGCGGAGTGGTCGCAAATATTGAAAAGACAGTTCAATCGATAAGGGCTGCAGTTGAAGAAGCGGAGCAGAAATCCGGAGTAAATATTTGTGTAGTGAATGTTGGTATTGCTGGACAACATATTAAAAGTATACAACATCGCGGCAATATAATGCGCAACACGCTTGAAGATGAAATAAAACAGGAAGATATTGATATTCTTGTAGAGAATATGTACAAACTGGTGATGCAGCCGGGAGAAGAAATAATCCATGTTATTCCGCAGGAATATATAGTGGATAAAGAACCGGGGATCAAAGACCCAGTTGGAATGTCAGGTATTTGCCTTGAAGCAAATTTTCATATTATCACAGGTCAGGTTGCTGCTGCAAAAAATATACACAAATGTGTAAGCAAAGCCGGACTCGAAGTAGCAGAGCTGATACTTGAGCCCCTCGCCTCTTCCGATGCTGTGCTGAGTGATGAAGAAAAAGAAGCAGGTGTTGTTCTCGTTGATATAGGTGGTGGTACTACGGATATTGCTATTTTCCAGGATGGCATCATTCGTCATACTGCTGTGATCCCTTTTGGTGGAAACGTTATAACTGAAGATATTAAAGAAGGATGTACCATCATTCGCAGTCAGGCTGAAGCATTGAAAATTAAATTCGGTTCTGCTCTTGCCAGCGAGAATAAAGATGAAGAGATAGTTTCCATACCCGGTTTGAGAGGAAGAGACCCAAAAGAAATCTCATTAAAGAATCTTGCCAGTATTATTCAAGCCAGGGCTGAAGAGATCATTGAACATATTTATTATGAAATAAAGAATTCAGGTTATGAGAAAAAGTTGATCGCAGGTATTGTACTTACTGGTGGTGGCGCACAATTGAAACACATATCACAATTAACTGAATTCATCACAGGTATGGATACCAGAATTGGTTATCCGAATGAACATCTGGCCAAAAATGTTTCTGAAGAAATTGCAAGCCCTATGTTTGCAACAGGTGTCGGTTTGGTTATAAAGGGATTTGATCGTCTGGAAAAATTGGAGAATAAAGATAAAGTGAAAGAAAAAGTAAAAGATAAGAATGTCGTTCAAACGCACTCAAAGAAGACAAAAGGAAGTTTCTTTGATAAAATATTTGCAAAAGGTAAAGAGTTTTTTGAAGACGGAGGAGCCAATTAACTCGTAGAAAAATATTAACATTTTAAGCAAAATTCGTGTTAATAAATTATTAATTAAAGCTCGTCAATCCACTATTCTATTATATACTTTTATCCAATCAGAAAAAATCCTATGACTGAAATGCTACAATTCGAATTACCAAAAGGCCAATCTTCTATTATTAAAGTTATTGGAGTTGGCGGCGGTGGCAGCAATGCTGTTAACCATATGTTCAAACAGGGCATAGAAGGAGTTGATTTCATCGTTTGCAATACCGATTCGCAGGCGCTTGATAACAGCCCCGTTACTGTGAAAGTACAGATTGGCGCCAGTTTAACTGAAGGACGCGGCGCAGGTTCTATCCCATCAGTCGGGAAGAATTCAGCTATAGAAAATATAGATCAGCTAAAATCACATCTGGAAAAAAATACCAAGATGCTGTTCATTACTGCCGGAATGGGTGGTGGTACAGGTACAGGTGCAGCTCCTGTAATTGCTGCTACAGCTAAGGAAATGGGAATACTTACCGTTGCAATTGTTACCATTCCTTTTGCATTTGAAGGAAGAAAAAGGAAATTGCAGGCAGAAGAAGGCATCAAGGAATTGAGAAAAAATGTTGATACGCTTCTTGTTATTTGCAATGATAAATTAAGAGAGCTTTATGGAAACCTATGTCTTTCCGAAGCTTTCAGCAAGGCTGATAATATACTTACAACAGCTGCTAAAGGTATTGCTGAAATTATTACTGTTCCCGGCTACATCAACGTTGATTTTGAAGATGTGAAGACCGTTATGAAAAACAGTGGCGTTGCTATCATGGGTTCAGGATTTGCAGAAGGCGAAAACAGGGCTATCAAGGCAGTTGAAATGGCTTTGAATTCACCATTGCTTAATGACAATCAAATTAAAGGCGCAAGTAATATTTTACTTTATATTGCATCGGGGCAGGAAGAAATTAAGATGGATGAAGTTTCCGAGATCACTGAATATATTCAGAATGAATCAGGCTCCACTGCTGAAATTATTTGGGGTAATGGTACTGACGAATCCTTAGGCAACCAGATTGGCGTTACATTGATTGCAACTGGTTTCGATTCTTCAGGCTCATTTGATTACGCTCCCTCCATTGTTGCAGCAAAACAAAAAGAAAAAGTTGTACATCCTTTAGTGAATGAATTAAAAGAAGAGAAGAAAGAAGTTGTTGAAGAGCATATAAATGCTTTTATGACTGAGCATGAAGATCTGAACGATTTTACAGTTATAACTAAGACTCCTGAATTTACAGAGGTGAAAGAAGTTAAAAAGGAAGAGCCGAAAAAAGTCATTACTCTTTTCACGCTTGAAGATGAGCCTGCACCTGTTAACGAAACACCGGAAACACAGCCTGTATTTGAACAGAATAAAGCCAACGAACCTTTCCTGATCACCAATGTTGAAAAAAAGGTTGAAGTTAAACCGCTTCCTAAAGAAGAATCAGTTAGCGACGCAAACCCTGATGTGATAAGGAAAAGCCAGGAACGCATCAATAAGCTAAGGGAACTCAGCATGAAGATAAAGACCGCACAGGGACTTATTGAACATGAAAAAGAACCTGCATATCTCAGGAAGAATGTTGTTTTAAGTAATGTAACCCCTTCTTCCGAATCGCATGTTTCGCGCTTGTCGTTATCTGAAGATGAAAACAAACAAACCAAGCTGAACCAGAACAATTCGTATCTGCACGATAACGTTGATTAATCTTTGAATTTTCTTAAACATAAAACACTTGTCAGTTCGAGTAGTCCGCCGGCTGGCGGACGTATCGAGAACAGATAAATGCATATAGTCTCATCTCGATACGTCATTCGATACACTTCGTTACTCATGACTACTCGATGTGACACTATAATATAGGTATAAGGATTTAGAATTTAAAAAAATTATGAGTTTAGTTGATAAAATAAATGCTGACATTAAAGCAGCCATGCTGGCAAAGGAAGCCCAGCGACTGGAAGCTTTGCGTGCTATTAAAGCTGAACTGCTGCTTGCCAATACTTCGGGCACGGCTGTTACTGAAGACACCGAAATAAAGATACTTCAAAAGCTTATCAAGCAGCGTAAAGAAGCTGCCGAAATATTTGCTGCTAACAAACGTGATGATCTTGCTTCTCACGACCTTTTCCAGGCTGAAGTTACACAGGAGTATCTTCCCAGGCAACTGAGCGAAGACGAACTTACCGCTTTAATAAAAGATATTATTACCCAAACAGGCGCTGCCGGAATAAAGGATATGGGCAAGGTTATGGGCATGGCTTCCAAACAACTTGCAGGCAAAGCCGAAAACAAAACGGTTTCGGAAATTGTAAAGAAACTGCTTGGCGCTTAATTGAGTTATTAGTTCGTAGTTATGAGTTGGGAAACATGCTTCCCTATTTTGTTATTTTACTCCTGACTCATACTCCTAACTCACCGCTCCTTTACAAACTTCTTATAGCAATTTATTAATGAGGTAGCTGCAAACTATGCCAAACAAGTTAGGTGAGCGCGAAACTTAAGGAGCGACATCAAATAGCACACAACATTAGATTTATTCTAGGAATTAATTTGTTATCGATTCTTTTTCTTCAATAAAATCCGATGATCTATTTGCGACAGCTTTTGCAAGCAATGGTGGAACAACATTTCCTATTTGGTTATATTGAGAAAGAAAGATTTTAGTCTTCTCTTTTCCCAATTGTTTAATAGTTTTGAGGAAATTTGTCTCGCTTTTACCCTTAAAAATATATTGTCTGGAACAATTGTGACCTTGCAGCTTCTCTTGATGTAATATTTCTAGGTTGATTTGGATGAATAAAATTTCAATGAAGAGATGCAGGTTGTATTGTATCGAGAAATCAGTGTTTTGTTATCGTTTCAGATGCCCTATAATTAAAGAAAAAAAGAAAACTCGATCATAAAAGCACGCCGTTTCCCATTTCGCTTTCTCAACTTGATATTATCTATCTAAATTATTGTAATGTACAGCCATTAAGTATTTGTTCATATCTTTCCACAACCCGCTTACTGTGACCCATTGTAACGTGATTGTATAAAATTTCAGTATCTCCTCTACTTGCTTTCTGGAAATCAGTTCTTGGTTTATTTTTATAAACAGATACTTCTTCTCCCTCTCTAGCGTTTAACGTAGGCAAATCACCAATAGCTTTTATAACACAAATAGCTTGTTTTAATGTTTTTGCTTTTCCGTTAAGTTTTTTCTTTTCTGTTGGCAAATAATGCGTAATAGGTGGTTCAGATATTTCAACTCCAGATTTATTGCCAACGATGAATATTCTTTCTCTGTTTTGCGGAACACCATAGTTTGCGGCATTAAGTTCCCAAATTTTCACTGTATATCCTAACTTTTGAAAAGCGGCCTTAATTATTTCAATTACTTTTTCACCCTTTTCATTTTTGCCAATTAAAAGACCTTTCACATTCTCCATTACAAATACTTTTGGCTGTAATACATTAACCCATTGAGCAAAGTTTTTGAATAAAGAATTTCGAGGATCTTTTGGTCGCTTTGAACCAGCATAGCTAAATCCTTGGCAAGGTGGTCCACCAATAATCACATCAGGTTTTACAGGACAAGCAGCTAAAATTTGTTTAGAGTTTTTATATTTTCTTATATCTTCCTGAATAATTTTTTGCTTCTCATCATTATTTGCTTTTAACGTTTCAATCGCCCATTTTATCTACTTCTAATGAACAAATTAATTTATATTTTGGATTTGCTAAACGAAAGCCAAGCCCAAAACCACCAGCCCCTGCAAACAAATCAAGTACTTTAATTCTTGTTTTTATTTCGTTCATAAATTAGTTTCAGAAAATGTTGGAAAATAACAATAAATTTTCGCATAATTAATTATATCGTCCTTTATAAGTGGAATATTCTGAAGTTTCTCATTTTTGAATTTATCTTCAATTATTTCTAACGAATCTGGCAAAGCTTTATCTAATGCCTTTATTTCTCTAAATGTTAAATTTGGGCTTTGAATTTTATAACTTTCATTTCCTTCATTAAAAAAAGGTAAATTTTCAAAAGCCATTTTATCAACTTGCAGCTTTTGTGTACTATTAAATACTATTCCCCCAACTGTTAGTATTGTTGCATTGTCTTTATAACTGAAATTAAATACTTGTTTGTAAAATATTTTATTTGCGTTCTTATTATTTCTACTTATCAAAGTTGAATCAATTTGTCTTTTTATCATTTCATAGCAAACTTCCATTAAATTTTTAGTGTTTAAATTAAAATCATTAAACTTGTTTGGATATCTGCTTTTACTAACTCTCTTTAATAGCTGATTCAACCGATACTCTTTTAATGATATCTTACTTTCTTTGTCTTCGGGTTTTAATGTCATATGATCTTGTTCAACATTTAATGACAAAATAAAAAAACTACCAGGCATTGAATTAAAGAAGAAAGTATCTATATCTGAAAACATAAAATCTGAAATTTTATCATCATAATCCAACCAAAGAATATTTTTTTTAAGATGTAATTCTAAATTCGGAAGTATTGTTTCTGAATGTCCAAAATGCATTTTAATTCCCGAATAAGGAATATTAAATTCAAAACGTTCTTTTTTTTCTTTTTCTTTTTCAATACTGAATTAATTCTGTAATCCCTAAATTTTTATGAAATAAAGAAAAGTCAGAGAAGTAAGGTGATCCAAGTCCTATGTATCTATAATTATGTAAGTGTTCAAGATGAGATAACCTACTTAATGTTTCGCACATCATTTTCCTTTCAATACACTTATTTGGCCTTAGATTGTAATTTATTTTTTCAAAGCTACTTGACATATCTAAATTTATAGTTCGTTATCGTAGTAATAATTAAATGTATTCAGCCCAACTTCTTTAGGATTATTCTCATCCATGTGTTGTTTAATAGCTTCAAATTTATCTGGCGAAACTTGATATGAGATTTTCACAACCTTACTCTTTTTGGGTGGATTATAAAGCACGGCTGGATATTGAAATCTATTTTGTAAACTAACACTTTGTTTTAATACATCTGTAACCGGAACGGTAGTTTCCAAACTTTTGTCAATTGCTTGATTCAATGTTTGATTTTCACCAGGATTATCTAATACTTTTTCTTCTTTTAATTTGTCAAGTAATTCCATTACTTGTCTTGTCATAGATATCATATGTCCTCTTACCTCTTTAAAATAAGGAGAATCTAAATCCATCCCAGTTTTAGTAGTATTCCAAGGTAAGTTAGATGAATCAATAGATTCGAAAAAGACATATCCCCTAAATCTATAGTATTGAGAATGGTATCTAGGAAGGCCATCACCCCATCCAGTTTCCTTACTCTGATTTTTTGCAATAATTAATCTGTCATTACAGAATATATACCAGCCCCCATCATCCCCTTTCTCTTTTAAAGATATTCCAGCTAAAATTCTCACACTTTGATTTTCTAATATTTGTTCCCAATATGTTGGTTTAATATTTTCATCATTTACTAAGGTAATTTCGGTTGACAATAATGTCTCCCCATTAATTTTTATTACTAGTCCATTGTTTATATTAAGCATATGCTCTAAAGAAATTTCTTTCTGAAGCTTATCAATAAAAGTTTCATCTGAGAAACTAATCTTGGAATCATCACTTAAATTTGAAATATGAATATCTAAACCTGTATTTTTAGTATCATTTTTTATTTGCTCTTTAAGTGTGTCTGCATCAAATTCAAATTGCCATTTTTTTGGCTCTTTAAGCCATTCAGGAACATCAATTGTTAGTTCAAATTGTGAAGTTTTAGCTTTTGATTTAACAACAATTTTACTGCCTAATTTAAAAAAAGCTCTTTCAATTCCTATCCCAAATTGTCCAATCGATTTTTCAATTAAAATATGAGAATCAGATTTGCCAAAATTAAATGCTGTCTCTCTTGCTACTTTTGCTTCCATTCCAAATCCATTATCAGAAATAGAAAAATAACTCTTACCAAGTTTGATTTCAATTTCATAACCTGTTAAATCAGTTGAACCGTCAGCTCTCGCTTTAATTGCATCAACTGCATTATCAACTAAATCCCCAATAGCGTCACGCAAGGTAATGTCCTTTATGAGCATCGATACAAAAAATCCTTTAGCGGGATCAGCCGCTACAATATTAGGGTCAGAGGGTATCAGTGGTTGTGGCATTTGTGGAAATTATTAAAATTATAAATTTTTTTTAATGTCTGACAAAGTAACTAAAAAAACAATCACAAAATTGACTCAATTGACTTTGCACATTTAATAGTTAGTGCCGTGGATAGAAAACGCAAATGTTTAATTTTTATTCATAATTTGGTTTTATATAATAACTTTAAACTCACTTTGTACAAAATTTTTAAATTTAACAAAACGACCATGATGTTTTTTAACTTCTGTTACCGCCCACAAATATAGTATGCTAGAATCATCTCGCATTAAAGTATTTTACCATAATCAAATTCTTTAAGATTTTTTACTTTTAAACAATGTCCAAAATCTTGAATATGCATAAGGTAATCAGAATAATATTTCTTTTCACTTGACATGCAGCGAATTTATTGAAATCATTTAATTCAGCACTCGAAGTTTTGGGTATTAATAAAACATCGTCAATATTAATTTCCGGAATCCTTCTTAATATGTTCCAACGCCCTTTTGCCGCATCACAATTTATATCTGTATTCCAATAAATTTTACCAGAAATCAGATAATTCTCAATCCAAGATTTCATTGGTTGTACTAAATCTAAATTTGTAATCCCCACCCCTGTCGTAAAGTTTTATTTTGCCATAATTCATTAAAAATAAAATCCAAGTGTCCATTTTCTCATAATCAATTTGCGTAATCTGATTATGATGTAAATTTCTTCTAATTCGTAATATGTCACTATATTCTAAAGGACATTTTCCGATCGGATTTCCTGAATCATTTCCTTTAGATATTCTAAAAAACATAAATTCTTTGCGTATTCATATTTTTTGCCATTCAAATTAATATTCCACTTGTTAACCATCCCCAAAAGTATAGCGAAAATTATTGACCCCCCCATAGCAGTTCTTAAACTTTCTTCCAAGCGTTCCATTGCTTAGATTGCGCAATAATATATATAATGTTTTCAATATACAAGAAATTCATCGAAAATAATTTAATCTAAAGCTGTATTAAAGGTTGTTACTCCCTTTAATGCCATTAGTCAGGTGAGTTGCACCAACTCTCCAGACACTCGCTTCATTCTCTAACAATCACTCCAATTCTCTAGACACTCACTCCTATTCTCTAGACACTCGCTTCAATTCTCTAGACACTTACTCCAATTCAATAGGTAATTGAATCAATACGCTACATACTTGCTTCAATTCGATAGACAATTGCGATCAATTCACTACACAATTGCTTCAATTCGATAGGCAATCGAATCAATTCACTAGACACTTGCTTCAATGCAATAGACAATTGAATCAATTCAATAGGCACTTTCTCCAATTCTCTAGACAATTGAATCAACCCTCTATACGATTGAACCTATTAATAGACAATTGAACCTACTCTATAGAGACTTGACCAACTCAAGCTGCAATTGTGTTTGTTTAGTAACTCATGTTACGCACAGATAATTTTATATCCTTATTAAATAAGATTCCTCACGGAGTTTACCCCGACAAAATCGGGGTTCGGAATGACATGTTTGATTGAGAAATAACAGGGGGATGAGGTGGCGATTCGCCTAATGCGAATCGCCACCTCATCCCCCACAAGAAAATAAATAAATTGTCATTCCGAATGAAACGAAGTGAAATGAGGAATCTAATATGATAAAATACTTTTTTGCACAACATCAGTTAGTAAAGAAGCAGAGGCAGTAAATAAAAAAACCTGCCTTTCGGCAGGTTCTTACTCTAAACTCACAACTTCAAACTCCAAACTTACTATTGCACCACAACATATATCCATCCGTCCCATACATAAGGATCGGGAGAAGTAAAACTGAACACAGGATGTTTTTTCTTGCTTGCAGCCAATTTGGTGGCTTTTTTCAGTTTAATAGGAGTAATAACAGGAGTTTTACCGCCATGCCCTACGGTTAATATGCCCGTATGGTTTATAGCCAGTATAGTTCCGCTTGTAAGGTCGGTAACTTCAATAGTGCATTCTAATGAAACCAGATCAACCCAGCTTCCTTTAACAGGGACTAAACCTTTAGATGTAACTATAGCACACCTGAAAATATGCCCTTCCTGTCCTTTTACAGCTTTCTTGGCATGAATTTGTACCCAGCCGGGTCCGGCTGCATTTACCCCAAAATCGGGCTGTGTGCCTGTTATTTTCTTTGCTAATCTGCCACCACAGGTATTAGCCAGTGTTATCCCTGCTGTAATATCACCTACAGCCTCGGCGGCATCGTTGCTGGCGCCTTTCATGAAATTAATCACCTTGTTATACAGGTCGACCGCAATTTTTTTCTGGCCCAATACCTGGTTGCTGGTATAGAGCTGAGGTTTTAGCGCTGTGCCATTTACCATAGTTTGAAGCAAATTAGCGGCATTATGTACCGTTATATCAGTAGTTGTACATCCCTGCCATTGCTGCAACCCCGGTAGTTTTCAGGGCTAAACATTCCTTAATTACCAAGTCAACAGGATCGCTCATTTTAAGCAGAATATAGATTGATCTTGGGGAGGTTCTTTGTAATTGCCATCATGGTAAACGTCATTACAAATCTTTCTCCATAGCTCATTGGCTCTGGTTTTAAAATTTCTGTTTTCATAGTTTTACGTTTTTAATGTTAATACTTTTTTTGATTTACGCTTACAAAGATACTATCCTTCAAACCCAATAGTCAAGCGGCTTCCGACAATAGCAAAGCTATAGCTAAACAATAGCAAAACAATAGCCTAATTTTACTTGCTCGAAATGGCAGCGATAATTTCGTCAACTTCCGCACGTACCAAGGCAAAGCGGGTTTCCTCTGTTTTAACCCTTGTACAGAGGTTTTTCAGGTAGTCCTTCTTTAACTTATTTCCTTCGAAATCTGTAAAATATTTCTCGGCGTAGGCAAAATAACCCTTATTTCCGGTTATGATGAAGTATTTATTCTCGTGCAAAAGGTGCAGCAAATATGCCAGAATAGGAAATTTTTTGCCGTCCCATCGTACAAAATCATTGTCGCCGGGATTCTCAAACAGCTTGAACAATTCTCTCCGGTATTTGATATAGCCCCTTTCTTTCAATATGGCTACCAGGTATTCGATCTTACATTTGTGTATCCATACCAGCGTGCAAATCTGGGATAACTGAATGTTTATTATGATCATAACCCGGATGATAGTAAAGCATTGTTATGGAGATAAGTTACGGTAAATGAGTGAGTAAACACTCGGATATGTATCAGGGAAAATGCAGTATTATGTGGTGTGATAATGCGCATTTGCTTGAGAATAGTGCGTTTTGCACTACAAATATAATACAAATAGTTGATTTTACAGCATAAAAAGAGATATTTATTTATCAACAGCCTGTTATTGCTACTAAAACACAAACCAGAGTTGATGAATCACACTAATATCAAAGGGATGGATGAGCTAAGATTTCTGCCTGCTAAAAGGTTATTATAGGATTATGATTTTCTTCATTGCCCCAGTCTGCCGGCTGGCGGATGTGAAGAAAATCAATTTGCTCCCTTTAGGGTGTGGGGCAGTCAAATTGATTTTCGGGACGTCTCGAAGAAAAGGCAGCTGTGTTTCTTTGTGCAACTTAGTGGTTAGCTCTTTGAATTATCAGTTTAAATCAATATTTTCTGTGTCTTCAGTGTACTTATTAAAGAATAATCTAACATTTGAGCTATGAACTCACAACTCCATACTCATAACTCCTAACTCACTACTCTTTAACAAACTTCTCCACTCCCACTCCACTTTCGGTTTTAACTTCAAGCACGTAAACACCATTTGGGAAATCGACAATGTTAATGGTTATCGGTGAGCGGTTATCGGTAATCGGTAGCCAAAGTAATATTAGGCTTATTAAAAGCCGTGCAAATAACGAAAGCTATTATCATAATCGATATGATTTTTTTCATATTAGGTATTTTAAGTGTTTATACTTTATTTAAATTTCATAAACGGAAAATTAATTCTCATTTTTGTATTACAAACTTTTTATTTAGCAATCCTTCGGTAGTTTTTATACTAACAAGATAAACCCCATCCTTTAAACCGCTTACATCCACGGCTGTTGTTTGGTTATTGCTTTTTATTGCTGCGCTTACCTGCTTACCCACTATATCAAACAAGCTCACTTCCATAACATCGTTTTTTGCACGCTTTATGTAAAGTTTACCGCTTGCGGGGTTTGGATAAATTATTACATTATCCTTTGTAAAATTTTCCATGATGCCTGTAACAGTATCCAATTTAGCAATATAATTTACAGGGTTCCCACTTGCAGTATCGAAATCCCCGCCTGCATACAGTTCTCCATTGTAAACTGCTAAAGTTCTAACAATATTATTCATTCCGCTTCCAACAGCTGACCAGTTTGTTCCGTCCCATTTAGCAATACGATTGGCAGGGTTACCCCCAGCTGTATCAAAATCTCCACCTGCGTATAGCTCCCCGTTATAAACACATAATGCACCAACAGTACTATCCATCCCTGTTCCAACTGCCGACCAGTTTGTTCCGTTCCATTTGGCAATATGATTAGCAGGAATACCACCTGCTGTAGTAAAATATCCCCCTGCATAAAGCATTCCATTATAAACACATAAAGTTATAACAATATTATTCATTCCTGTTCCAACAGCCGACCATGTTGTATCGTTCCATTTAGAAATATCTTTGGCGGAAATACCATCTACAGTTGAGAAAATTCCTCCTGCATATAGTTCTCCGTTGTAAACAGTTAAAGCTGCTACAGGATAATTCATCCCTATTGATGTTCCAACAGATGACCATGTTGTTCCATTCCATTGGGCAATATCATTGACAGTAGTAGTTGAGTTCGCAGTGAGAAAATCACCACCTGCATATAGCTCGTTATTATAAACTGCCAATGCATAAATAAAACCCGGATCACCGGCAGGGAAATGCTGCATTCCTGTTCCAAGTGCCGACCATGATGTTCCGTTCCATTCGGCAATGCCATTGGCGTTATTACCTCCCGCACTACCGAACATTCCACCTGCACAAAGTTGCGAG
Source organism: uncultured Bacteroidota bacterium (assembly GCA_963831005.1). GTDB lineage: Bacteria > Bacteroidota > Bacteroidia > Bacteroidales > CG2-30-32-10 > CAWHOW01. Next base: position 88,330 of record CAWHOW010000045.1, on the reverse strand, counting down.
TTACATACGGATAATGCCTGAACATTACCATCCATCCCTGTCCCGACAGGCGACCATGATGCTCCATTCCATTGGGCAATATAATCTGTGGTATTACCTCCCGCACTGGTGAAATAACCAGCGGCATAAAGTTCAGAATTAAATGTATCTAATGTAAGAACAATATCACTCATTCCGGTTCCAACAGGTAACCATTTTTGTGCATTTGCTATAGAAACAGCATAACAAAAAACTAAGAATATTATGATTTTTTTCATCTTCAATTAATTTTTTTATTACTATTTTATTTATTAAGGACAAGCTGTCATATCAATTGCAAAATAACCTGTGCCTGTAGGGTTAATGGTAGTACCTGCACCAAGTATTACATAATTTACTGCTCTAAGCGTGTAACTGTGGGCAGTATCGGCTCCGTTAAAATCAGGCGTGCATGTTCCCTCGCCTACTGTTATTGATTTTTGAACTTTGCGGGCGCTATAATCAGTTGGGGTGCATATAGTAAGATCGGTTCCGCAAGCTTGATTCAATGTATAATAATGCACATAATTAATTTCAAGGTACTGTGGCCAATGCGTAGGAGTTTTATCACCATGATGAGGTAGATTAAAATATGTAGTATCATTATTCCAGTTTGCAGGGAGATACGCTGCCCAAGGGTCAACACAAAAATTAAAGTATAAAGTCATGGCATTTTGCGGGATGCTGTCACCGCTTGGATCATATATTGCTGATGTTGTCACATCATCGAAATAATATATTATTCTGTGCGGGTCCCATTGTACGGCAAATTTATGAAAACCGCCGGATAATGAGTCAACGGGAAGAGTAACATCAGTTCCGCCATTCACACCATTATAATAATTACTTGAAGTATCAGCCACATGATAATTATTTCCAATATGATTTCCTTCATAAGATTGTAAAGCGCTGTTTTCGGCAAAGTCAATTTCATTATAATATTTATAGGTGCGACTATTGCTCCAAAGCCATGATGCTGGCCATAATGGGTATTTCTTTGAAGGGTATTTGGCATTAACTTCTACATAACCGAATGTATACTGAGCTTGACCTTTTGCCATTATCATACCTCCCTGATAAGCGTATGTGAGACCGGAACCATAAGTACCATATTTAAGGTCTGGAAAAGTACCCCACGCTTTATATTGGTTTGGATTTAGGGTATCTGCTTTAATTTTCAGAGATGTACCTGTCATAATAAGATTTCTGTTAAAATCCCATTCCGCACCGTTGTTTACATTATAAAACAACCCATTAAGGCTATCCCAATAATTATAGGTTGTGTCCCATTTATTAACATTAATGCTGCTTTCGTTAAACTCATCTGACAGACTTGTGTCAATATGCCAGGCAGGATCGTTAATTGGCAGTTGCGCTTTACTGTTAGGTATCAGCATAAATTGCAGTATTAAAGCCAATACCCCGAAATTAATTAAGTGTTTGGTTTTTTTCATGTTTTTCTCCTTATACCTGCTTCAGCCCCTATTACAGAGTTAATTAATAAAAAAAGCGTGGAACTGTAGCTATATTCGTAAGGGAGGTACTGGTATACCCAACAGAACAAATAAGTCCACAGCCCACGCCTGTCGGCGCGTGCTGCTTATTAATCATGTTCTGTTTGAAAATTACCAGTTTTCCCTTACAAGAATAAAGCTGACGCTTTATCTTAAATTTCTTTTAAAGAACGAATTAAGCCAATATATTACAGCAAATATACAATTAATTTAAATATTAAAATAAATTTCGCTACTCACACAATATTATATATTTAACTGCCTATCTGTTTTAATCAAGTTATGCAAATAATTTTATAATTTGTTTTTGCGAATTTGTATAACAATGGATTTTAAATTATTTTCAATCTGCGAAAATCAGCGTAATCAGCGGGAAACAGAAATAACTCCCGCAGATAGCGCAGATATACACAGAAAATCAATATTAAATTTTGACATAATAAATCTTTCAACTTGTTCGAAGCAGATAGGCAGTTATATTTATTATACGTTGTTGTGGAAAATGACTTAAAAATAATCTTATGTAAGAGAAACACTACTTTATAATTTACTTTCCTGGAGCCATGAAAAATGATGTGAAAAGAGTGGGAAACAATTTGCTTATAGCCTACGAGGGCAAGGAAATATTTTGTCCTTTAGGAAATATTTATTATTGCGAAGCAGTTTGCCGTTGCTGCGAAATATATTACGAAGATGACAGGCGTCAAAAAGCATACATAGGCATTAACAAGCTTTACCCATTGCTGCCCCATGAATCTTTCTATATGTGCCACAGGTTATGGATCATTCATTTAGGGATACTAAAGGAAGCAATTATAAAGGATAATGAAATAGTGTTCCGCGATCAAAAAATACCCGTTTCGCGTTACAAATTCGGCGAACTCCAGCTTAAAGCCATTACTTATCTTTCAGGGAATGCATAAATAACTTTCCCTAATAAAATACCCGATAAAAATAATGTTACATCGAGTAGTGCAGCGTATCGATATGCGACTTACTTTAATCTGTTCTCAATACGTCCACCGGCTGGCGGACTACTTGAACTGACAATTATTTAGCTTTGGGTAAAAGCGAATCAAAAGCACTCTTTCTGTCCATTTATTTTTCATGCAAAATGCAAAGAAATCTGTTTCCTGTTCCAAAAGATGACAAAAAACTCACTTTTCGGCACTAAATTGTACTAAAATGGAAATACCATTCGCGTAGCAATTCGATACCACTCGTGTATGGTTTTGATACCACTCATGTATAGATTTCATACCACCCGCGTTTTCTCATTCTGGCGGTTGTAACTTTACAGTACGATTTCAAACATAAATAATTCAGCATAAAAAAGTACAATTATCAAATGAAAACAACAGCAAACATAGTAGAAACTAAAACTTACATTATGGGAAAGGAAGATACCGACATGGGAATGTCGAATTTCAGAATGAAACAAAATAACCTTTTGGCACAAGTGCAAACCCAGGGAACACAAGCATACACGCGTGAATCACAAGTGCATACCTACGGCTTACAGGTGCACACCCATAAATTACAGGTACGCACCCACAGCTTACAGGTGTACACCCAGAGGTTGCAGGTGCACACCCACAGCTTACAGGTGAACACCCAGAGGTTGCAGGTGAACACCCAGAAGTTGCAGGTGCACACCCAGAGGTTGCAGGTGCACACCCAGAAGTTGCAGGTGCACACCCACAGCTTACAGGTGAACACCCAGAGGTTACAGGTGCACACCCAGAGGTTACAGGTAAATACTTTCGAGTCAGGATCAAACTTTTTCTATATTAAATTAACGGCTTAATAATTAACATTTAAAAAATTATACAATGTCAGATAAATCAAATATACCGCGAAGCATAAAGGCATTTGCCGTTTATATCGCACAGACATGCGCATACCTAGTATTAGGTGTGCCAACGAATGCAGTCCGTTTTAACTGGACTGCTGGAAATCTTTCTCAATGGCAATTATTTTTTTCACAATGGACGCCATTATTTAATTTATATACCAACAAAAAAGGCGGTTATACCACTTCAGTTAAAATTAAATTGGAAGGTATTATTGCTAATGTAATAATTTATGCTGAAAACAACAAACTGATAGAGCTTGTAAGAGCCACTGTAAGTTTAAATTCAGATGATTGTATTGCTTTTAACTTACCCACATCATTGGTAATTCCTCCTACAGGAATTCATCCTGTGCCTAAAACCAAAGAGCTGGATAAGACCATACTCACCCTCGAAGGGGTTTATCCTAAACTTTTGCCTGAATTGAATGCTATGCTTCATATAAAAGTTTATACGGCGAAAGCTCAAAGCGGTCGCCCTCATAAGCTAAAAGGTTACGATTTGCTGGAATATTCGTTTGGAGTATTTTATTTAGGTGCAGCAAATTTGCCTGCACTTGCAACAGATACAAGGCTTACTGTAGGCTATTCTTCAAAAGCTAATTTTGTTTTGTCGACGGTTACTACGACATCAAATTTAACTACACTGGCAGCAGGCGCTTTAACTCCGGTTAAAATAATAGTAATTTTTTTTCGTTGGGCAAAAAGTAAGCATCCAACCTTAGATGGTCCATGGAACGGTCCGTTTACTTCTCCATTGATGTAAGGATTGCTCATAATACATGGAGGATAATAGCAAGTTGGCAGATGCCGGTTTGCTATTTTCTTTTGGTGTTAAACTTGCGTTAATATTCCTCTCATATTCCTCTTTTTTATGTAATTTTATATGCTTCTTATTTATAGAATTTTCAATTTATATTAAATGAAAGTTAACGGGAAAAATTACCGCACTGTGTGGATGGAGGGAAAGGAAGTATTCCTGATAGATCAAACCTTGCTTCCTTTTGAATTCAGCATATACCGGTCGCAAAACTATAAGGAAACCTGTCAAGCAATCAAAACTATGATGGTACGTGGGGCTGGGGCGATAGGTGCTGCGGCTGGTTATGCCATGGCGCAGGCGGCTCTAGAAGCTCCCGATAAAAATTGCGGAGGGTTTATTTCCACTGCGAGATATGACATTCAACATACCCGTCCTACAGCGCAGAATCTTTTTTATGCCACCGAAAGGGTTTACGAAGCTGCTTTTATTTCCAGAACACTTGCCATAGAAGAGGCAGAAAATATTGCAAATGAAGATGCCGATGCAAGCATGAAAATCGGGGAGTTTGGTAATTCACTGATTAAAGATGGTTTTCGTATTCTTACACATTGCAATGCTGGATGGCTTGCTTTCGTAGATTATGGAACTGCACTATCGCCAATTTATACAGCTCATCAAGCAAAGAAAAAAATATTTGTTTATGTCGATGAAACCCGTCCACGTGGACAAGGTGCAAGACTTACAGCATGGGAATTGAAAAATGAAAATGTTCCTCATGTTATTGTCCCCGATAATGCAGGAGCATTTCTTATGTCTCAAGGTAAAGTAAACATGGTAATTGTAGGGGCAGACAGAATTGCAGCTAATGGTGATGCTGCCAACAAAATAGGGACATTTGAAAAGGCAATCATTGCTAAAGAGTTTAATATACCCTTTTATGTTGCTGCCCCAACTTCAACTATTGACATGAGTTGTCCATCGGGAACCAAAATCCCTATTGAACAAAGAAACATGAATGAAGTGCTTTACCAGACAGGGATAGATAAGGACAATAATCCCCATGAAGTGCTGGTTTGTTCTCCTGGATCAGAAGCTATCAATCCCGCATTTGATGTTACTCCGGCAAAATATATCACCGGAATAATTACTGAAAAAGGTATCATCAAGGCTGATGAAAAATCCATTTTTCATTTAATGAATAATACATGATGACACTCCGAAGAGTACTTAACCACAAAAAACACACACACAAAGAACGCAGAGAGAATAATTTCTTTGTGAACTTTGCGCATACCTTTGCGGACTTTGCGTTAAAACATTTTGACGTATTATCATATAATAGGTAATAAAAGAATGGCAGAAGAATACAGTGGTGTAAAGTTCCGGTCTGTTGTAAAGGACGCACCTCCTCCTTCTGACAAGAGACTGGATGAACTGCGACTATGGTGTAAAACCTTTCACGAAAGGAATCTCACTCCGCCTTACCCGGGTGGTTCTTATGGCAATCTTAGCTTCAGGATAAAACCAGGTGATAATAGTTTTATCATTACAGGAACCAGCATAGGACTGAAAGATGCCCTTGATGACAGCAGTTTTGTTAAGGTTACTTCCTGCGATCTTGATAAGAAGATAGTGTATGCTGAAGGAAAAAGATGCCCGTCGTCAGAAAGCATGTTGCATTATTCTATTTATAATGCAAGGCCCTATGTACAGGCAGTGTTTCATGGACATGCCAAAGAATTCCTCGCTAACGCTGTCAACCTCAATTGCCCCGAAACAGCAACTATTGAACCTTATGGTTCTATAGAACTTGTTAACAGTGTACTTGCAATATTAGGATACCAGAATTTCTTTATTATAAAGAATCACGGCTTTATTTCGCTTGGCAATTCAATGAAAGAAACAGGGGAAAGGTGCATAGAATTATTGAATGGGTATTATAACTCCATTTAGTCTTATACACTTATAAACTTCTTTTCAGGACTAAAGTCCATTATTTACAGTGAGTCTTTATAACCCCAGACTTAAGTCTGGGGTTAATAATAAATTAATAATTTAGGGGTTTTAGCCCTGATTTGTGTATTGATAAAGTATAAATGACTTCTTCTCTATACTCCGATTTTACTCATTTTTCCCGTGGCATTGCTTGTATTTCTTACCGCTTCCACAAGGACAAGGATCATTTCTGCCTACTTTCTTTTCAACCCTTACAGGTTCTGGTCTTCTCTGTTCTGGTTCCTTGTTGGTTTGCCCTCCGTCACTTCCGCCGCCGACATCACTACGCCCTGTGCGAAGCTTGCTCATATCTGTTCTTTCAGGAGCTTTGGCATCTTTAACGTTTTCGGGATCATTTATAGGAATATTCCCTTTGAACAGGAATGAAATTACATCCTTATTCACTTTTTGTATCATCTTTTTGAAAAGGTCAAAGGATTCGAATTTGTAAATCAACAAAGGATCTTTCTGCTCGTAAGTTGCATTCTGAACAGATTGTTTCAGATCATCAAGTTCGCGCAGATGCTCTTTCCATTCATCATCAATTATTGCAAGAGAAAGTCCTTTCTCAATTGCAAGTACAATTTCTTTTCCCTTGGTTTCATATGAACGTTTGATATTGGCTAACAGCTGAAGTGTCTTTATTCCATCGGTAACAGGAATAGCAATATTTTCATATTTATTCAGGTGGTTCTCGAATATATCTTTTATTATAGGATACACCCGCTGACTAGTAAATTCCTGCTTTTCCTTATAGGATTTTTTTATCTGATCATTAATGTTATCAGTGATTTCTTCAGCTTTCATTTCAAAGAAATCTTTCTCGCTCAAATTGGCTTCTGTTGCAAACACGCGCAGTATTTCTAATTTGAATCCTTCAAAGTTGCGTTCTTCCTGGAAATCCATAACAATGTTCTCGCAAACATCATACATCATGTTTGCCAGGTCAATGGAAAGTCTGTCGCCAAATAAAGCATTGCGGCGCTTGGTATAGATCACATCACGCTGCTGGTTCATCACATCATCATACTCCAGCAAACGTTTACGTATTCCAAAGTTATTTTCTTCGACCTTCTTTTGAGCCCTTTCAATAGCCTTGGTGATCATGGAATGTTGAATTACCTCTCCTTCTTTTAATCCAAGTCTATCCATCATACTTGCTATTCTCTCTGAACCGAACAAACGCATCAGATCGTCTTCAAGAGAAACAAAGAACTGGGAAGTTCCCGGGTCACCCTGACGACCTGAACGACCTCTTAACTGCCTGTCAACACGACGCGATTCATGTCTTTCCGTACCTATGATTGCAAGACCACCGGCATCCTTCACACCGGGACCAAGTTTAATATCCGTACCACGACCAGCCATATTCGTTGCAATGGTCACTGTTCCGGCTTTTCCGGCTTCAAGTACAATTTCTGCTTCACGCTGGTGCAATTTTGCATTTAATACATTATGCTTAATGTTTTTCATCTTAAGCATACGGCTGAGTAATTCGGATATTTCAACAGAAGTAGTACCCACAAGCGCAGGGCGCCCGGCTTTAACCAGCCTGACTATTTCTTCAATCACAGCATTGTACTTTTCCCTCTTTGTCTTATAAACAAAGTCTTGCTCGTCCTTCCTCACCATCTGGCGATTAGTGGGAATTACAACAACATCCAGTTTATATATATCCCAGAATTCACCTGCTTCAGTCTCAGCAGTACCAGTCATACCGGCAAGCTTAGTGTACATACGGAAATAATTCTGAAGTGTGATAGTGGCATAAGTTTGTGTAGCAGCTTCCACCTTTACATTTTCTTTGGCTTCAATCGCCTGATGCAAACCATCCGAATAACGACGCCCCTCAAGAATACGACCTGTTTGCTCATCCACTATCTTCACCTTGTTATCCATTATAACGTACTCTGTATCTTTCTCAAACAATGTATAAGCTTTGAGAAGCTGATTAGCAGAGTGTATGCGGTCGGATTTTATAGAGAAATCCTGCATAAGAATATTTTTCTTTTCAAGTTTCTCCTGTGGAGTGAGAGTAGATTTTTCAAGATCGGCAATATGAGCGCCTACATCAGGAATGATGAAGAATTTGCTGTCATCAGTAAAGCCTGTAACAAAATCAATCCCTTTGTCAGTAAGCTGGATAGTATTATTCTTTTCATCAATAACGAAATAAAGTTCATCATCAACGATGTGCATATTCTTTTCATGCTCGGCAAGGTAGAAGTTCTCTGTTTTCTGCATCAGAACTCTCATTCCCTGCTCGCTAAGGAATTTTATCAGCGCCTTATTCTTAGGTAAACCTCTGAATGCCCTGAAAAGAAGCTTGCTTCCTTCTTTTTCATTTTCAGGTTTGGAAGAATCATTCAAAAGTCTTTTTGATTCAGCAAGTATATTAGTTACAAGTGAGCGTTGTGCATTATAAATCTTCTCTATGATAGGTCTTAGGTCAGCAAACTCCTGAATATCTCCTTTAGGCGTGGGACCTGAGATGATAAGAGGTGTTCTTGCATCGTCGATTAAAACCGAGTCAACCTCATCTACTATCGCGTAATTATGTTTTCGCTGTACCAATTCTTCAGGGCTGCGCGCCATATTGTCACGAAGGTAATCAAAGCCGAATTCGTTATTGGTTCCATAAGTTATATCAGCTAAGTATGCATTACGGCGTTCATCCGAATTAGGTTCATGATTATCAATACAGTCAACTTTCAACCCATGAAATTCAAACAACATTCCCATCCACTCCGAGTCACGACGGGCAAGGTAGTCGTTAACGGTAACAACATGCACACCTTTTCCCGGCAATGCATTAAGGTACATCGGCAAAGTAGCAACAAGCGTTTTACCTTCACCTGTAGCCATTTCAGATATCTTTCCTTCGTGCAACACAATACCACCTATCAACTGCACATCGTAATGCACCATATCCCAGGTTATCAAATTTCCCCCGGTTATCCAGTTGTTCTTATACAAAGCCTTTTCGCCTTTTATCTCTATACTGGGGTGGTGCGCTGCAAGGTCGCGGTCCATTTGGGTGGCGGTTACCTCAACAATTTCATTTTCTTTGAAGCGCTTTGCCGTTTCTTTCATTACAGAAAAAGCTGCCGGAAGAAGTTCAAGTAAGACTTCCTCAATTTTCTTTGTAATTGATTTTTCAAGCTTGTCAATGCTCAGGTATATCTTTTCTTTTTCTTCGTTTTCAATATCAAGGTCGTTTTCAAGCCTGTCGCGGAGGGCTTTAATTTCTTTATCCTCTTCTTCCATGAACGAAGCTATGCGGGCTTTGAATTCAACGGTTTTCTGGCGAAGCTCATCGTTGGTCAATTTTGTAATTACGGCATATTCTTCGTGTATCTTATTTACAAGTGGAGTAACGGATTTTATATCCCTGTCGGATTTGCTTCCGAACATTTTTTTCAGTGTACCTAACATGTTGATCTAATATTTTAAAACTCTTTACTTATTATGCAAAAATACATTAAATAAAATGAGTAGCGAATGAAAATTTTCGAGTATATTATTACAGGTTGAATTGCAGAAGAAGTGGTAAATAGTAAGTGTAAGTTAATTTATTCAACAGCTCTTTAATGGGAATGCGCTTATCCACCAGTAGGCTGGATTGTGCTATCAATGCAACATAATTAAGACTTTAGTCCAAAAATCAATCACCAGGAATAAAAATTTTCAGGCATCGTGATCATCTACATTATGAATAAGGATATCCTTATCCTTTGCCTTGGAATATATTTCCGACAAGGTTGCCGGACCTTCAAAATGATGTTTAATGCCCAATCGCTGTGCCAGCAGGTTAGCTTCGAATTCGGGCAGTCGCTTGAACTCTTTTCGTGCTATAAGTTGCCCGGGACGAAGCAGCGCATTGTCTAATTTTTCCAGCTCCACGTTAAAGGTGCAAATGATCTGCATGTTCAGCATATCGTTCAACAAACCGTCGCTCATATTGAGCAGGTTGGTAATACCCTGAACGCGCGCGCCATGCTGTCGCAACGCAAGCAGGGGTTCTGCATCCTCTATCAGCAGCACGCTGAAAAGCCCGTCGTCCGACCAATCAGCTACCTCGCCATGAAGAAAGGTCATAAAGTTAGGTTCCGATAAATATTCAACCATGTTGGGCGGCATATATACCACCACTTTGTTACTGGCAGCCATTTGGCGCAACAAATGACGGATATAGTATGTTTTACCCGTACCGGGTTCTCCGTGAAACAGTACCAATCCCTTTGATTGGGTATTGAAACGATTCATCAGTTCATTATGGAATGATTTAAAACCTTCGCCATAGTTCAGGTCGAGGTCCTTTATCACGAAATCATCATTCACGGCATGTTCAACCATAGTGAAACTGTTTCCGCTTACTTCTACTATATTAATAGTTGGTTTGTCGGGCTTCTTCTTAAGCATGCACTTCTGAATGTAATCTTCTAATTCGTTTTCAAATTCCCTTTCAATGGCATTTACATCCTTTCCGCGTTTACCGGAAGCTTCGCTTGGACGTAACAGCTCGAACTGGCTGGAATAAACATAATCATCTTCTTCGTTATAATTTTCATGGCCGGTAATGAATTCCGGCACTTCAAATTCCTCTTTTACCAACCTGCTTATTTGAGTGGCATGAAGTATATATTCGGGGTGATCAGGAAAGACGAGCGTATATTTAAACAATGTTTCACCCTGCCCATTCCAGTCGGTGCTGAATGAATGAATTTCTTTAGCATTTAAATTGTCTTTAAGTTCATTAAGTAGGGCCATAGCTTCAATATAGGGTCCTGTATAGGTAAGTAATGTAGGCGCTTCATTATTCACAATGGTATAATAGCGCAGGTAGTTAAAATTGTCGGCTGACGGGCTAGCCTCAACCAGCCATTCTGCCTGTTTATCAGTTAGTCGGTTATTCATTTTTGTTAGTTTGTTTGTCGGTTTATAATCATCTTCCTTATACTCTTCATCATGCTGAATTTTAATGTCGGCATAAAATCGCTCCATTGATTTCAGGTTAGGGTTCTTTTCTCCCCAGTATTCTATATCACGCAGGTATAAATGAACAGGTATTTTCTTCCAGGCTCTGCCTGTGCCAGCATAGTATGTGGTTTTTTTGATCCAATTGCCATGTGCATCATATTCGTATTCCTCAGTCTCTGATTTCAGTTTTTCATCGTTTTTCACTTCCCAGGGTCTTATCAGGTTTCCCTGCTCATCGTATTCGGGAGTTGAGTAATAATCGCCATTAGGGTTTCCTTCCTTATCAAAGTGATGTGCTTCATATATATCGCCCTTATCATTACATTTAAATGTGGAATTAGCTGTAAGAACTCCTGCCATGTAACTTTGAGTTGTGTATTCAGTCCTGATTCCTTCTTTGTTGTATTTGTTTGTTTGAACTGTATTACTTAGTAATTCATTTTTCGCATTATATCCGTTAACTTCAAGAATATTACCATAGTCATCATAACTCCAGATGTTCCTGTGCGTAATTGATCCGGTGGTATCATAAGTATGGTTTTCAAGCAATAGTCCTTTGTTACTGTATAAAAATGTTTGTTTAGAGTTTAATTTACCTGCAAAAATGAGGGTGCTTTCAATCAAATTTCCATGCCCGACAACTTCTTTCAAAATGAATTGCCCTGCGTTATTTTTCAGTTGTGGATTATCATCCCATTTAGTGATTATTTTGGACTGAAGATTTCCCTGATTATCATAACCGAGGCGTTCTAATTCATGTCCCAATTTATCATATTTTATAATTGTTTTACTCATTGCCTTAGCAGTGTCATCCATCACATCGCCATCCATGTAATAATGGATTTCTTCAAGGAGCAGTCCCGCATCATTATAAACTTTTTTTATTCTGCACATCGACCAAAATATCTGGTCTTCTGTTTTATGTCCTTTTTTGTTGTAAAAGGTTGAAAAGTTAAGTTCATTATTGGCACTCTCATGCTGAACTTTACCTTTTGCAATATTAAAACCTCCGGCGCGGGCCTTGTAACATATTTGTTTCACCTGCTTAACTGGCCCAAACAAGCCTGCCGCTTCAACATCAGTTTGCTTTGCGGTTATTTGTTCGGTTTTCTTTTTAGCTTCATTCATAACATTGAAGTTTTTCTTTGTAGATTCTTTGATGTAAAATTAATAAAATTCTATTTCCCAAACAAAAGCTGTATTGAAATTATTATCTGGTAAATTAATGGGAGGATAAAAGTTTTGGTCAAAAAAAAAGTGTAACCGATTTGGCTACACTTTTTATTTCGCTAAGAAATACTTCTTAATGATGGTTCTTCACAACATCACTTAATGTGCTGGCGCTTTTCTGGAGTACGATAGTACAATGCGAGAAATTGTTCACCGGCCAGCCATTCCACAGCACGTAATTTCCGTATTGGTCTTTGGTATTGTAAGTGGCAGTTGTCTGGCTATCTATTGACCATGTCATCTGTTTACCTGTACCATCAAATGAAACAGCTACATTCATGAATTTATGATAGATGACTATATTGAGCCACTGTGCATCAATTCCAAGATCCGTGAGCAAGGTGGTTAATGCATGCTGACCAGGAAGCCCTTCCAGTTTCATCTCGATAGTGAACCTGCTTACAACACCTCCTGCTACAAAAAATTCGCCACCGTTAAAACTAAGCTGAGTATAATCGAACACCTCGTCAATATCGGAAGCAATCTGAACATATTTACTATTGCCATAAACTATATACGTAAATAATGGACCGGCAGTAGAAAGTATCGTATTATCGCTGCTCAGGCTGAAAGCAACCACGGGAAATGAAACGCTTTTGGTAATATCAGTATTCAAGTCATCATCATGCACGCTTGTTACCTGCCAAATACCCTGCATCTGAGTTTGGGTAGGTGTTGTTTCGGTTTGGCATGATACCAGGCAAGTAATAATAACTATAATTGCCAAGGATTTCAGTAAGGTTATATTTGTCGTTTTCATAAAATTTGTCTTTAGATTTCAGCTGTGAAGTTACAAATAAAATGCCAAAAATTCGAATCCCTGTATTTTTAACAAAAAAGCCACTGGCTTTAAGTGGCTTTTTCTGTGTGTTTTTAAAGGTTAATACTCATCTTCATGAAAGAAGAAATCTTCTTTTGTCGGATAGTCCGGCCAGATATCTTCGATGCTTTCATAGACCTCCCCTTCGTCTTCAATTTCCTGAAGGTTCTCTATTACTTCCATCGGGGCACCTGATCTGATAGCAAAATCTATCAGTTCCTCCTTGGGTAGCAGGCCAGGGAGCATCCTCAAGTTTCGAAGCTAATTCAAGTGTCCAATACATTTATAGCTTTTTTTTAATTTTATGCAAAAGTATAATATAAAATATAAAAGTCAAGAAAAAAATGACATTTCTGATATTTAATTATAATTGTCTTATGCTTAGGTTATTATTAAGGCTTTATTTCGAAATATTCACTAAAAAAACAAAAACTGCACTTACTTATTTGTACAATCCGCCTAATTTCTTCTGAATTCATAGCATACTACCGCAGCGGCTATAGAAGCGTTTAACGATTCCGGATTGTTTTCCTGCGGCGTACGGTGGGAAGGGATGGATATTCTTTTCTGAATAAATGGAATTAATTCAGCTGAAACTCCTTTAGCTTCATTGCCAATTACTATCATAGCAGCAGGTTCTGGCTTAATGGTTTTAATATTATCGCCATCCATAAAAGTGCCGTAAATAGTAGCCTTCCCTTTTACTTCTTTAAATAAAGTAACAAGGTCAGTATAGAAAACATTTACCCTGGCCACAGAACCCATGGTAGCCTGTACGACCTTTGGGTTATAAATATCCACCGATTCTTCTGAACATACAATATTATTTATCCCGAACCAGTCAGCAGTTCGGATAATGGTTCCCAGGTTTCCCGGATCCTTGATATCATCAAGAACAAGTATAAGCTCTTTGCCGAATATATTCTTTGGTAATACGTCTTCAGGCATTTTCAGCACAGCCAGTACATTATTGGGTGTAACCAATCCACTGATGCGCTCCATTTCCTTATTAGAAATCTCTGTAAATGGAATTTCTTTTTTCTGCAAACTATCAACATGCTCGGCTATCCATTCCTTCCTGGCATAGATCCCCTCAATAGAAAATTTGCTGTTGATGATCTCCCCAACTAATTTTGGACCTTCCGCAACAAATTGGTTAAACTCCCGGCGGAATTTTTTCTGCTGCAGGGATTTAATATGTTTTATTTCGTTCTGTGTAAGCATTGTATTTGATGAAATAAAAAACCTGTATGGGTTACATACAGGTTCTTAAAATTTATTTTATAAGTATTATTCAGCTACTACTTCAAATTTCACTTCAAGTTTTATTTCTTTATGAAGGTTAACTTTTGCAGTATACATTCCCAGTTCTTTTATTGCATCACCGTCAACGATTATCTTCTTACGGTCGATCTCATAATTGAATTGTTTCTGAATAGCATCGGCTATTTGGAGAGCATTTACCGAACCGAATATTTTACCTGATGTTCCTGCTTTAGCGCCTATCTTCAATGAAATATTCTGTAATGCATCAGCAATTTTCTGAGCTTCTTTCTTGATCTTCTCATCTTTAAAAGCTCTCTGCTTCTGTGTTTCTGTAACAATCTTCTTATTTGTTTCAGTAGCTGTAATTGCCAATCCTTTTGGGATAAGGTAATTTCTGCCATAGCCATTCTTTACCTTGATAACGTCGTTTTTATATCCGAGGTTATTTATGTCTTGTTTTAGTATAACTTCCATTGTAAGTCCTCCTTATTTTAATAAATCACCAACGTAAGGTAATAATGCAATATGCCTTGCTTTTTTAACAGCCTGGGCAATTTTCCTCTGATATTTATCAGAAGTCCCGGTCAATCTTTTAGGAAGTATCTTTCCCTGCTCGTTAATAAACTTCAGCAGGAAGTCGGCATCTTTATAATCAATATATTTTATACCGCTTTTCTTAAAACGGCAATATTTCTTCTTCTTAACGTCAACGTTAATAGGAGTAAGATATCTTATTTCTGAATTTGCTGCACTCATTTTTTTCTCTTTTTGGATTAATGAATTGGTTTAAACTGTTGCTTTCTCAGCTTTAGGTTTGTCTCTTTTCTTTGCATTGTAAGCAATTGAATGCTTGTCGAGTTTCACCGTCATAAAGCGTAGAATTCTTTCATCGCGTTTGTAAGCGATTTCGAAATCCTTTATGATTTCACCTTCTGCTTTAAATTCGATCAGGTAATAAAAGCCTGTCGATTTCTTTTGAATTGGATAAGCCAATTTCCTTAGTCCCCAGTTGTTCTCAAAAACTATCTCTGCACCTTTGTCAGTCAACAGCTTATGGAATTTGCTTACCGCTTCCTTCATCTGATCATCAGATAAAACGGGAGTCATTATGAAAACGGTTTCGTACTGATTTACCATTGTTTGTTAGTTTTTAATAAGTTAATTAATAATTGATTTATACTCGTTCTTATCAGTTTTGCAAAAAGTGATTAGAACGAGTTATGCCGATAGGAACATATATAAAGTACTTTTTTTGCAAATCAGTTCTGTATCGGTATTAAACGGACGGCAAAAGTATAAAAAATAATTCATAAAACAATAACTGATAATGAAATATTTATGAATCCCTATAAGGGTGTTCATTTCCGTGTCCATTTTTCCAGCAGAAATACGGCTAGTATCACTAGTGGAACAGCAAACATGGAATAGGCAAGCATGGCCCATACTGATAGTTGCAGTATCTCCACTATATCGTTTCCCTTGAGTGAAAACTTCGACATGGCCAATATCACAAGCAGCAACATTAGCCAGTAGAATACGAGTCCAAGCATTATCATCCAAAAAATGCGTTTACGCTTCAGCATACCTGCAAGAAAGCCGAGAAAAAAACCAAGTGGGATGCTTATTGCACACAGTATAACAAGCAAATGCAGGTTGTCAAGCAAAACATTTTTAAGCGGGAAATCGCTGGTAGTGAATGACCCGATAATTGGAAAAACCGAAATAAAAATAATGAACACAAGCGATGCCGCCAGAAGCATCATAATGCCTTTGAATGAGTTAGCTAAGTAAGCTGAGAAATTCTTCATTTAATCGTTGCCATAGCTAAACAGCATGGGTAAGCATGAAGGCATAAGTACCATAGATCATCCCGATTATTCCAAGTGCTGACATAACAAAAAGGAAAGTCCTTTTTAGGTTATCTTGCTTAATAACAAGCGATATGGCGCCCATTACAAGGCATATCTGCAAGAACAATATGGCCAGTTCAAAAGTGTCGCAGGCTTCGCCTAATTTAAGTGCTTTGGTTTCCCATTCGTCAGCACCTATAATTACTCCCATTTTGCCATCTTTATCCTGTATCCAGTTGTCTTTTCCTACAACATCAGAACCTTTCAGGATTTCATTCTTTTCCTTGTCATATTTCTTGATATTCTTATCAAGAGTGGTTTCGTATTTGTCAATAGCACCCTTTTTGCTCTCATCAATAATTCCACCTGCTATAAGTGTATTTATCAAATCACGATGTGATTCGGTAAGGGTTTGCTTGATGGATTTCGACTGATACCACTGATAGGCTTCTGTTTTCTGGTTATTAGCCAATATTTGTTCTTTACCGAACTTGCCCGCGCCAAGTTCAACAATGGCGAGTATCGCAGCAAATACAGCTATTAGTAGGCCTGTAATAAGTTCTAGTCTGTTTTCACTATGAATGTGTATTGACGATTCTGGTGCCATATCTTTAGTATTTATATGTCGGAAATTTAGTCGCAAAATTAAAAAATCGTTTTTATAATTATTATTATTTCTTCGGAGAAGTTAAATTTCATAATCCACTACTACCTTTTTATCCCTAACCTTTCGCAAAAGCTGCACAACGGCAAGATGTTCGGGATGTTCCTGGTAAACCTTCAGGTCTTCTTTGCTGTTGAATTCAGCGTAAAGCGAAATATCAAAAGCATCGGGTGTATTGTCAAAGTTAAGGCCTATCTCAAGTGAACGGACAACAGGGATCTTTCCTTTCAGAGCTTCAAGGGTTGTCTTAACTCTTGCCAGATTCTCCTTTTTGCTACACCCGTCGGCATTCTCCTTCAATGTCCAGCAAACAATATGTTTAATCATCGTGGAAATATTTCTTCAAAAATAATGCTTTATTCAGATATTCTGACGAAGAATAATTTTATTTGCATCGAAATCCTTTCTGCCATTTTCCCCCTTTCACTTTCTAAAAATTATTCTATATTTGTCATCTTTCTAACATAAAAAATGGAAAACTTTATTGTATCGGCCAGGAAGTACAGACCTGTTACATTCGACACGGTAGTGGGACAGAGGGCTATTACTTCTACCCTTAAAAATGCCATCCGCAGCCATCATCTGGCACAGGCTTTTCTTTTTTGCGGCCCTCGTGGCGTTGGCAAAACTACCTGCGCCCGCATACTTGCAAAGACCATCAACTGCGAAAACCTTTCACCGAACATGGAAGCCTGCAACACCTGCAAGCCCTGCCAGTCGTTCAATACATCCAATTCGTTCAATGTGTTCGAACTGGATGCCGCTTCAAATAACTCTGTTGACGACATCCGCAACCTTGTTGACCAGGTCAGGATACCGCCGCAGGTGGGAGAATACAAGATATACATCATCGATGAAGTTCACATGCTGTCGGCTTCTGCTTTCAATGCTTTCCTGAAAACACTGGAAGAACCGCCCGCTTACGCTAAATTCATCCTTGCCACTACCGAGAAACACAAAATAATTCCTACCATACTTTCGCGCTGCCAGATATTCGACTTTAACCGCATCACTATTGATGATATTGCCAAGCATCTTGCCTTTGTTGCCGAAAGCGAACATGTTTCGGCCGAACCTGATGCACTGCACATCATTGCCCAGAAAGCCGATGGCGCTTTACGCGATGCTTTGTCAATCTTCGACCAGATAGTGAGCTTTGCCGGCGATGACGGCGTTACTTACAAAGCGGTGATTGATAACCTGAATGTACTGGATTATGACTATTTCTTTAATGTTACCGATTATCTCCTTGCCGGAAACATACCTGAAACCCTGCTTATACTGAACGAAATACTTGAACATGGTTTCGACGGGCACCACTTTATTAACGGGCTTGGCGAGCATTTCAGGAATCTTTTGGTCTGCATCGATCCTTCTACGCTTAAACTGCTTGAAGTGGGCGAAAACATACGCGATAAGTACGGCAAGCAGGCGCAAAGCTGTCCTCCCGATTTCCTGCTTCGCTCCCTCGACCTTGTGGCCAAATGCGATGTGAATTATAAAGCAGCCAACAACAAACGCCTTATGATCGAGCTGGCGCTGATGCAGATGTGCTCCATTACTTCGGCCAATAACCCTTTTAAAGAAACGGTTAAAACGGAAGCTATTAAACCAATTGCTAAAGCTGCCGCCACACCTCCCAAACCAGTAGTGCAGGAAACAGTTAAGAAGACAGAGGAACCTAAAGTTGAAGTGAAGAAGGAAGAACCTCCCGCCAATATTGTTGCTGAACCCGCTGCAAAGCCTCCGGTTAAAAAGATAATGACAGGCACCATTTCCATTAATGAATCGCTGGCTGAGACCGAAAAGAAAAAAACCAGCACCGAGATCATTAAAGCCGAGGAAGCCGATGCCGCTTATGAAAAGCCTTCGGAAGAATTTACCCGGGAGCAGTTCGAAAAGGTGTGGATGGCGTATGCCGAAACCTTTAAGCTGCAAAGCCCCGATTTCTACATTACGCTAACCTCGCGCATGCCCGAGCTGAAAGAGGATTTTACCATTGAACTTACCATCGATAACGTGGTGCAGGAAAAGGAACTTACCGACCGCAAAATGGATATGCTTACTTTTCTGCGAGGCGAACTGAAAAACGCCAAGCTGCAATTTCAGACGGTTGTTAACAAGAACCCCGAAAACATTAAGCCTTTTACGCCACAGGAAAAGTTCAAGAAGATGGCTGAGAAAAACCCCGCCATTAAAAAGCTGAAAGACAAATTCGATTTGGAGATTGATTTTTAATTAAGAATTATTAGATTAGCATTCATTATTTCTTTTTTGATAATAATTGATGTTTTCTGATAATTGATAAACAACAATAACACATTTTACATACGAGGAAACTTTCGTTAAACTTATGTTAAAAAGCAAAATTTCAATTCGCATATATAATAATATCTATAATTTAGTGTTTCCTTTCAGACAGGCGATTTCATGAAAAAGAATTTCTTACTATTTTTCCTGAATATTTTTTTAGTTACTGTAGCATTTGCCACTCACATGCGTGCCGGATATATAACATATACCTATGCAGGTGGTCTTACCTATAATTTCACTATAATAACTTATACGAATACCTTAAGTCCAGCGGACAGACCAACCTACACAATCGATTGGGGTGACGGTACAACTTCCGTAATAAACAGGCTATACAAGCAGCCTGTTGGTCCTTCTTCAGATGAAGTTAGCATTAATGTATATCAAACTACTCCGCATACATTTCCCGGTAATGACACCTATTTAATTTCTTTAACTGATCCCAATCGAAATGCTGGAATAATCAACATTCCAAATTCCGTTAATGTTCCTTTTTATGTCCAAACGGTGCTTGTAATAAATCCATTTGTTACTCCCGGTAATTCGCCTCAAATTTTAAATCCTCCTATTGAAAGCGGTTGCCTGAATGAACCTTTTATATATAACCCCGGTGCATACAGCACTAATGGCGATAGTTTATCTTATTCAATGATTCCTTGCAAAACTACCGACGGACTTGATATTGCTGGATATACATATCCCGCGGCCAGTACTTCTTTTGGAATAAATGCAGTTACAGGCAGTCTTCTCTGGAATAGTCCCGAACAGCAAGGAGCATATAATGTTGCTATACTTATCCAGGAATGGCGAAACGGTCAATTGGTCTGTCAATTCACTTTAGATATGCAGATTACAATCATTTCCTGTAATGATCATCCCCCGGTTATTAATCCGCTTAGAGATACTTGTGTGCTGGAGGGCACTCTGCTAAAATTTAATGTCCATGCGCAATGCGATCCGGGTGAGATTGTAACGCTTACAGCCAGCGGAGAACCACTAATACTTTCTTCAAGCCCTGCTGTTTTCGACAGTACCTCAAATTTGAATTCCACTACATCTCTTTTCAGCTGGCAAACTGATTGCGATCATGTTCGGGAGCAGCCTTATGAAATGACATTCATTGCTACTGATAATGCAAGCCCTATAAATCTTACAGCTATACAATCGATGATGATTACAGTTGTTGCCCCGGCGCCTCCTAATCTCGTTGCTTCGCCCATGGGCAACAGCATTAACCTTATTTGGGATGAAAGTCCTTGCACCAAAGCTGTGGGCTATTATATTTATAGAAGAAATGGTTTCTATGGATATATTCACGGCCCTTGCCAAACAGGTGTTCCTGCTTATACCGGTTATGTTCAAATAGCTAACGTTTCAGGTGTAGGCGATACAACTTTTACTGATAACAATGATGGAAACGGCTTAATTCATGGCATTGATTACTGTTATATGGTGGTAGCTTATTTTAACGATGGCGCCCAAAGTTATGCTTCGAACGAAGCCTGTGCTACACTTATTAAAGATGTTCCTATAATTACTAATGTCAGCGTGAACAATACCGATGCCGTAAATGGTTCTATTTATGTTGCATGGTCGAAGCCTAGTGCCCTCGATACAACCCATGCTACGGGTCCATATAAATATCTTATTTATCACTCAAACGATTTTACCGGAAGCCACCTTACACTTATGGATTCTTTGAGTAATCTAAATGATACTACATTGGTTGATTCTTCTATAAATACTGTTGCAACTCCCTGGTCGTATCGCATTGATTTATGGAATGAAACGCCCGGTAACCGTTTTCTGATAGGATCTACTCAAAAAGCATCTTCTATATATCTTACCTTTTCTCATCCTGGCAACAATCAGTTGGAGCTTAATTTTGAACCCAATGTCCCCTGGATGAATGACACTTTTGTGGTTTACAGGAAAAATACTGCAACGCCTCCTGTTTTCGATTCTATCGGATATTCTCTTACAACAAAATATACAGATACAGGGCTGAAAGACAGCACCACTTATTGCTATAAAGTGAAAAGTATCGGCAGTTATTTTGCATCGGGACTTATTAATCCTATTATTAACTTTTCGCAGATAAATTGCGGGTTAGCATTAGATGACTTTGCACCTTGCCCCCCCAATTTATTAAGCGTGATACCTAATTGCGATAATATTACCAATACATTGACATGGAATGATCCGAATCATTCATGCGCCAACGATGTAGTTAAATATAAAATCTATTATACAGATGTTGTGGGCGGTGATTATACCTTAATTGCGACTATCAATAGCGCACTTGATACCACATTTATTCATCAGGGCATAAATACCATTGCCGGTTGTTATGTTGTTACCGCGTTGGATTCATTCAATAATGAAAGCGTGTATAGTAATAAGATTTGCCTTGATATAGACAGTTGCAGTTTATATCATCTTCCAAATGTGTTTACACCAACCCACGCAGGTGGTTATAACGGATCCAGCTATTATTTCAGCCCATTTGACAGCCCTCTCTTTCCCCCTTGCTGCGATTTCGTTCAGAAAGTAAATATGCAGATTTTCAACCGCTGGGGAAAAATAGTGTTTACCACTGAAAACCCTCATATTATGTGGGATGGAAAAGATAAATATACACAACTTGATTGCAGTGATGGCGTTTACTTTTATGTTTGCGATGTATATGAATACCGGCTTAATGGCATTAAGAAAAGAACTCTTACCGGGTGTGTTCAATTGCTTAGATAATATTGAGTAATTAAATAGGTATAGGGAAATAGGGGTATAAGGAAATCTATCGCTAAAAAAAAGATTACTTTATGAAAAAGAATGATAAATATTCCTTTGAGCAAAATAATAATTCTAAGGTTGAAGATGATTTAATTAAATATAATGCCCAAAAAGATTTTACTACTCTTGATGCGTGGAAAAAAGCAAGATTGGCGAAATTATTTTTTTATAAAGAAGTTATTCCTTATCTTCCTGCAGAAGAAAAGTTTAATCTTAATCCACAAATCCGTAAAGCCAGTGTGAGTGGAACAGCAAATATTGCTGAAGGCTACGGTCGTTATCATTATCAGGAAGGAATACAGTTTTATCGCATATCAAGAGGTTCTATTTATGAATTAAAAGATCACCTCATTTCCAGTTATGACTTTGAATATATAAGCAAAGATATTTATGACAAAGGCATTTCATTAATAGAAGATGCTAAAGTAACTCTAAATGGTTATATTAAATATGTAATGTCGCGAAAAGACACCGACAATTTTAACTCTTCACCTGTATAACCTGTAACTTTTATGCCTTATATCATTTTATTCCTTATACACCCTATACCCTTTATACCTTATACCTTTATATCTAAATAGTAATAAATAAAAAATAAAAAGAAAATGTTTACAGGAATAGTTGAAGCAACCGGAAAGGTTGTAAAGATTGAAAAAGAAAAAGGAAATATTCACATCACTATCGAAGCCCATTTCGGCAAAGATTTGAAAATAGACCAGAGCATGTGCCACGATGGCGTTTGCCTTACTGTGGTTAAAGTGTTTCCCAAGAAAAATCAATATGTGGTTACTGCTGTTGATGAGACTTTGAAGAAAACAAACCTCGGGACCTGGAAACCCGGATATGAAGTTAACCTTGAAAGGTCAATGAAGATGGAAGGCCGGATTGACGGGCATATCGTTCAGGGACATGTTGACCAGACCGCCACCTGCATTGGCGTTAAAGAAACCGATGGCAGCTGGGCTTATTCCTTTAAATATAACCCTAAAGTGGGTAACATCACTGTTGCCAAAGGATCAATATCTGTAAATGGTGTAAGCCTTACAGTGGTAGATTCCGGCAAGGATACTTTTTCGGTGGCAATTATTCCTTTTACTCAGGAAGTAACCAATTTCCACAACTTCAAAAAGAATACAGTAGTAAATATCGAATTTGATATCATCGGCAAATATGTTGCAAAGCTGCTCGAACTTTATGGCATAAAGAAGAAATAGTTTTTCAGTCTTCAGTCCGCAGTTTCCAATTTTATTTTCGTTGTTGACTGAACGTTGCCTTCTGACTCCTGCTTCCTATTCATTCGTGCATATCCGGTTTTCCATTTTTCACCTTCCGCATTGTTACTGGCATACCCTTTATCAGGAAAGCCTGTTTATTTATCCATTTCGGGTATTAATTTTGAGGACAAAGCAACTAATTTTGAGGAAAAACCAAGCAAAGTTTAATATATAAGTATAGAAAATTTGTCCTCTGCAATACTCCTCGTGGCAATTGCCAAACTGTTCCACGCACAGGGGGAACTCTTCCACGCACATGCGTGGCTCTTCGCGGCAACGGCCAAACTCTTCCACGCACAGGGATAACTCTTGCACGCACATGCGTAGCTCTTCCACGCATAGGGATAACTCTTCGCAGCAATTGCTAAACTGTTCCACGCACAGGGATAACTCTTCGCGGCAACTGCCAAACTGTTCCACGCACATGCGTGGACATCCGCGGCAATTGCTAAACTCTTCGCAGAAACTGCTGAACTCTTCCACGCACATGCGTAGCTCTTCCCAGCAACTGCTGAACTGTTCCACACACATGCTAAACTGTTCGCGGCAACCGCCACGATCTTCGCGGCAACTGCCAAACTCTTCGCGGCAACCGCCAAACTGTTCGCTGCAATTGCCAAACTCTTCGCGGCAACAGCCAAACTCTTCGCGGCAACCGCCAAACTGTTCGCGGCAACCGCCACGATCTTCGCGGCAACTGCCACGACCTTCGCGGAGACTGCTAAACTCTTCGCGGCAACTGCCAAACTGTTCCCGGCACATGCGTGGACATCCGCGGCAATTGCTAAACTCTTCGCAGAAACTGCTGAACTCTTCCACGCACATGCGTAGCTCTTCCCAGCAACTGCTGAACTGTTCAAAGAAACTTCAATGAACCCCGGTGCAAAAGATTTATTCCAATAAGAGGAGGCCAAAACATAGAGGGAAACTTGTTCTTCTGTTCGGCCTCGCCGTGAAATGTTAAAAAACCCTTGTCTGGCAGCCTGGCAGCCTTCTATATTATATACTCCCTTGTGTAAATAATATCTTAGTATTTGCTATTGATAGGAACAATAATTTTAAAGCCAATATTCCTTCCCATATTGTAAATACCACTCCCAGGACCGGATACGCTTACAGGTTCTCCTTCGTGGTTAACATAAAAATCCATGTATTTCAACCTGCTCATGTTCGACTGGTAAGCTACATTAGCCAGGTTATTTGCCGAAATATCAAAGCTGAACAGCACTTTACCCAACCTGTTGGTAATATCGGCGCCTATTCCTGCGCCTATCAATGTGTAGCCCGGCGTAACGGTTTCGGTATTGTTGGCCAGAAAAGCCCTATTCTGCGTTGCAAAATAATCCATTTCAACTTTAGCATAAAAAGAAGAGAAATGTTTAAACTTTTTCTTCACATTAGCTCTTAGTTCAGAATGCCAGTGCAAAGGTGGAATAAACGGCAGATACTTCGAACTGTCGGTTACATGTATTCCATTTCCACCTAAATTCTCAGCATAAATTACCGACAATTCATTCTCGAAATGCAGCCAGTCCCAAGGATGTGGGTGGATATCAAAACTTACTTCTCCCCCATAAAGTTCGGCATGCGATTGCTCGAACTTAAAATAAGGTATCTCGCTTGTGTAGTTCGAATCCTGCCCATCGTGTTTAAGTAATCGCTGGTTGAAAATATAGTTATCTATATTATTGTTGAACAATTCAACGCTTCCATTAGCGTACTTTGAAGAAAAGAAAAGGCCAATATCTTCCTGCAGGCTGAACTCAGGTTTAAAATCGGGATTGCCGATCTGGTACATAGCTGTTCCGGGATGCACACCATTTGCCGATAACTCGGAAATATTAGGCGCCCTGAAACCACGAGCAACATTAGCTTTAATAAAGAATTTATCCGAAATATTATAAGTAGCGCCCATGCTGCCCGAAGCGCCCGAAAAGGTGTGCTTGTAATTCGAGAAAGTTTGTTTAGCTCCTGCAGTATCAGGCAAGGCAACCTGCTCGTCAAAACCTGTTGAGGGATTTGTATTGGTAAACATTTGTTTATTATTAAAGAAACGATTGTCGTACCTTGCTCCTGCACTTAATTCCAATTTATCGAATGACTTTTTTACATGTGCAAAAGGGCCTATTTCGAAAAGGTTATAATCAGGAATAATGAATTCAGTGGCTTTATCTGTGTTATTGATCTGCTCCATGCCGTTTACACCTACTGTTGTTTCCCATCCTTTCGATTCAGGCAATAAATACTTTATATCATAAGTCAACGTATTCAAAGTAAGGTCAAGCCCTGGAGTATCGGCTGCCTGCGGATGACTGTATTCCCTGTGGTCGCTTTGCTGCCAGCCAACATTTACCTCAAGCTTACCAGAACCAATAATAAAATTATTCAGCGATGCAATGCTGAAATGCTGCACATGCTGATGCAGGGGAGTGATCTTGTATGATTTTAATTCAGAATTGGAAACAATTGGCCTTGCTGTATCAGCTTCCGTTATTTGTTTTGTAAACTTATGTGTTGCTGAATCGCGGCTGCCATCAGGTATTTCAGGCTGGTCATCAAAAAGAGAAAAGTTAAGATGAGAATAACCCCACTTCTTATTTAACCCCACATAGCCGTTTGCATCCGATTCATTATAGGCTGTACCAAACACACGACCGTCAATCGGGTCCTGGTAATTGGTAGCTTCTTTATGAGATATTCTTCCTCCCCAGATAACACCATTCTTATTTGCTGCAAGCGAAGCAGAGCTTCCAATCAGGCCATTATTAGTTTGATATTCTGCAAGAAAATTTCCTTTTATAGTATTATTAGGTACAGGTGGTGCAGAAATAAGATTTACAACACCGGCAAGTGCATCGGAACCATATATAAGACTGGCCGGGCCTTTAACCACTTCTATCCTGTCGGTGGCATACTCATCCATTTCCACGCCATGCTCATCGCCCCACTGCTGTTCTTCCTGGCGAACACCATCGACCAAAGTAAGCACACGGTTATAACCAAGACCATGAATAAAAGGTTTCGAAACATTGGGCGTGGTAGTAACTGCACTAACTCCGGGCAGATTAGCAATAGCATCAATTATATTTGTGCTGATACCCTGATCTATTTCTTTTCTGTCGATAGCAACAATGGGAACAGGTTCTTTTTTCATTTCAGTAGCGCTTGATATTCCCGTAACTACCACTGTGTTCATTTCCGCAACAGATTCTTCCATTTTGAAGTCCATCGAATTAGTATTTTTTAAGTCAATGAAACGATTAAGAGTTTTATATCCAAGAAAACTTACCTGGACAAGCACTTTTGTTTTAGGGAGATTGGTTATTTCATAAAGCCCTGTAGTATCTGTAATTGCTCCTGTTTTCAAGTCGGGAATGTAAACAGTAACTCCCGGAAGTGACTCTCCACTTCGAAAGTCGCTAACCCTGCCGCTAAGCACATTCTGCGACATCGCCACCCCGCCAGACACAATTATTATAAATAATGATAATATGATATTCTTTGTCATTTTTTTAAATATTATTATTGAAATTCACACGTTCTTCATCAGAACCGTGCATGAAAAATTAAAAATGGAATTGTAATAATTAAACGTGGAAATTTTCTTCGGGAGGCGCCCTAAGGTTAAAATAAGTGAAGAATGGAATAATGTAAGAAAATTGCCTGTATGATAAAATGGATTGTTCGATAAAGGAAACAGGCAGTAATAAAGTTTTATGATGAAAAATATAATTAGGAGTATTATAATTTAATATTTGACAGTGATGGTGGGTATTTGTAAGAGAAGCATCCTTGCTTTGAATATCCTTAGTGTCTTCGTGTCCGTAAGTATCGTGAATATATTCCTTCGGGACAATAAACAATGATATTGTCATCAATAGAAATACGGCAATATATTGACGGAAGCGGAATAACATCACTTTGTTTTACTATAATGCAAAATTAGCAATTATTTGGCAAATGTAGGACATTATACATATTCAATACAAAAAAGTTAACATATTTAACTTTTCATAACATAAATCCATAAAGAAAACATAGTTTAAAGGTATTTGCCGTGTCCGTAGAATAAAATTTATTTACTTTTGCCAGATAGAAATAAATCAAATAATCATGATACAAATCGTTAACAAAGTTGTAAATCCTGATGTAAGGAAGAAAGCCATCAACCGTTTTCGCGAAAAAGGAATAGTGTTACCTACATTTGCTCAGATGAGAAATCCTGATCTTATTCCTGATAAGATAAAGAATAAATTAAAAACTATAGGACTGTGGGAACTCAATCCACTTAATCTCTTCCGTATCAACTGGCATAACGAGCCGAAGGAAAAAGGCGGTTTGTATGGTGGAGTGAATTATATTGAAATACCAAAAGAAATAAGTGGTGTTGATGCTCGTATCGTTCTGATTGTCGGCAAATGGTTCCCCACGGGAGCACATAAAGTGGGTGCAGCTTATGGTTGCCTTGCTCCAAGAATTATTTCAGGCGAATTCGATCCCACTTATCATAAAGCGGTATGGCCGTCAACAGGAAATTATTGCCGTGGCGGCGCTTTCGATTCTTACCTGATGGGTTGCACTGCTGTTGCCATTCTTCCTGAAGAGATGAGCAAAGAACGTTTTGAATGGCTTAAAGAAATAGGCGCTGAAGTTATTGCCACACCCGGTTGTGAATCGAATGTGAAAGAGATATATGATGCTTGTTGGGATATTCGCCGTAACAGGAAAGACTGTATCATTTTCAACCAGTTTGATGAATTCGGAAATCCCTGCTGGCATTATAATGTAACCGGTTAT
This sequence comes from uncultured Bacteroidota bacterium, assembly GCA_963831005.1. GTDB lineage: Bacteria > Bacteroidota > Bacteroidia > Bacteroidales > CG2-30-32-10 > CAWHOW01. The sequence continues at coordinate 60,201 of CAWHOW010000045.1, read as the reverse complement.
GCGCTGAATGAAGTATATAATAAAATAAAAGGTCCGAAATCAAAATTCGCCGGGTATATTTCAGCAACAGGTTCTGCAGGCACTATTGCAGGGGGCGATTATTTACGTACGGTTCACCCGGAAATTAAAGTTGTTGCATCCGAAGCACTTCAATGCCCAACTCTTTTAATGAATGGATTTGGCGGTCATCGTATCGAAGGTATAGGCGATAAGCATGTTCCATGGGTTCATAACATTAAGAATACTGATGCTGTTGCAGCTATTGATGATGAGGATTGCATGAGGGTTTTTAGATTATTTAATGAAAAAGAGGGAAAAGCATATTTAAAATCCTTAGGTTTAAGTGCAACAATGATTGATTCTCTTGAACTGCTTGGAATTTCAGGAATATCAAATATGTTATCTGCAATCAAAACAGCTAAACTTTTTGAAATGACATCAGATGATATTTTGATGACTATTGCTACTGATTCGGCTGTAATGTACCAGTCGCGACTTGAAGAACTCACTCATGAAAGAGGAAGCTATACCACAACACAGGCGATAAAAGATCATGAGAAATGCTTGTTCGGTACAAAAGTTGATTACATAAAAGAACTAACTTACACAGACCGAAAAGTCATCCATAACCTTAAATATTTTACATGGGTTGAGCAACAGGGCAAGGAAATAGAAGATCTGAACCAATTGTGGTCTGACAGAGATTTATGGCCACAGATATTCAACCAGAATGAAAAACTGGATGAGATGATAAGCGAATTCAATGATGAAACTGCGGTGTTGAAAAATTTGTAAATCTTTTTATAATAATAATGGGCGTCTCAGGTTCTGTAAATATTCAATTATTTAATATAAGCATTGAAGATGTTAAGACAATTTAATATGGCACAATAAATGTAGGTGAAATGTTATAGAAAAGAGAGCATAAATGAATTTGGTAAAAAATAAAAAAGAAATATATTTGTGTCGTTTTATAATAAGTAAATCAAGAATCTTTTAAAAAGAACTGCATGAAAAAGTTAGTTAAAGCAACAATGTTTATTTTACTCCTGTCTTTCCTTGTCGCCGGTATTTCCTGCAGAAGTCATAAGTCATGCAGGGGAATGAGATTTCATAACAGCGACGTTAGCAGGGGTCTTGCTCATTGAGTATTCCACAGAAATTAGTACCTTTGATTTCTTTTTTATTCATTTCTTATGAAGGATAAATTCTTTTATGAGTGCATTGATTGTGGCAGGACTTATGACTCTTCGGATATTATTTACCTCTGCAAAGAATGTTCAATACACAATAACCCTACTACTCCACCAAAAGGTGTACTAAAAACTATATACAACTATAAAGGAATAAGTAGTCATTTATCCGGTGATTTGTTTTCTCAACTTGAGAAAACAAAGTTTCTTGATCTTCTTCCCTTAAATACTATAAATAGTTTACCTTATTTAAAGGTTGGAAATACTCCGCTTTATCATGTTTTATCCTTAGATGAAGATCCGTTTGAATTTTATCTCTTTCTTAAAGATGATTCTCGGAATCCTACATTTTCCTTTAAAGACAGAGCTTCAGCCATAGTATCTGCTTATGCAAAAGAACATAATATAGATACGATTGTTGCTGCTTCCACAGGTAATGCAGGTTCATCACTTGCCGGAATATGTGCTGCCCAAAAACAGAAAGCCATTATTTTTGTTCCTGCTGCTGCTCCTAAAGCTAAGCTTACACAGATAATGATGTATGGGGCGCAAATAGTTCCTATTGACGGAACCTATGATGCTGCTTTTGATTTAAGCATAGAAGCAACAAAAAAATATGGCTGGTATAATCGCAATACAGCATTTAATCCGTTAACTATTGAAGGAAAGAAGACTGTTTCATACGAACTGTATTCTCAACTAGGGCAATCTATTCCAGATAGAATTTTTGTTCCTGTTGGTGATGGTGTGATCATTTCAGGTGTTTATAAAGGATTTGAAGATCTGTTAAACCTTGGAATAATTAACAAGCTCCCAACTATCGTTGCCGTTCAGGCAATTGGCAGCAGTAATATCATTAACAATATACACAAGAATAATTTCGTTTCCACGCCAAGCAAAACGCTGGCAGATTCTATATCTGTTGATATACCAAGAAATTATTGGATGGCAAAAAAGTATATTAAAGATTTCAATGGAGAAACAATTTTGGTTAGTGATGAAGAAATAATTGCCGCATCAAAAGTTCTAAGCAGCAGAACAGGAATATTTGCAGAGCCTGCTGCTAGTGCTGCTTTTGCTGGATTCCTCAGCTATTACTGGGACGGACGATTTGAAAAAGGAAGTAGAAATGTTGTTCTTCTTACAGGTAGTGGTTTAAAAGACCTGAATGCAGTACAGAAGATCATTGATATACCAGCTCCTGTAAAACCGGATATCGATTCCGTTGATAAATTTTTAGCATAGAGAAAATAAGCAAACATGCATAATATAATTGGGAAAGAAGTAACCCGCGTTGATGGTTACGAAAAAGTGACTGGGAAAACATTGTATGGTGACGATATCAAGTTGCATGGATTATTGCATGTTGCAAATCGCTATACTGATATACCTGCCGGTAAGATCAAGAACATAGATGTATCCAAGGCAGAGAAAATGGAAGGGGTTGAAGCCATTGCTCTTTTTAAGGATATTACGGGGAAGAAACGCATAGGTCCAATCCGCCAGGATCATTACGTATTAGTGGATGATGAGGTTTTTTATATTGGAGATGTCATTGCTATCGTTGCCGCCAAAACAAGGGAACAGGCTTGTGCAGCTGCTGATGCTATTGACATTACTTATGACCCTATTGAGGGAATATTCGATCCCGCAGAAGCTATCAAACCAACAGCGCGCCCGATACATCCTGATTTTAAAAGCAATGTTGTAAATCATTACCCTCTGGTAAAAGGAGATGTTGAAAAAGGTTTTGCTGAATCAGATCAGATCATTGAAAAAGAATACAGAACAGGTTTTCACGAACATGCTTACATTGAACCCGAAACTATAACAGTTGTGCCTGACCCGGCATCAAAGGGATGTAAAGTGTATGGTTCTATACAAAATCCTTTTACCACAAGAAAAATGGTTGCTGCATTTATGGGTTTGAATTTAAACCAGGTGAATGTATTTGGCTCTACACTTGGTGGTTCTTTTGGCGGTAAAGATGACATCATCAATTGTATGGCCTGTCGTTGCGCCTTACTTTCAAAGATCACGGGGAAGCCTGTAAAATTAACCTACACAAGAGAGGAATCAATAAAGGAAAGCTATAAACGCCATCCGTACATTTTAAATTATAAAGTTGGATTTAATAATAATGGTAAGCTAAAAGCAATGAAGATTGATATCATTGCTGATAGTGGTGCATATTCATCTCAAAGTTTTTTTGTTACCTGGCGCTCTGTTGTCCAGGCTACCGGCCCCTATGAAATAGAAAACGTTCAGACAGATATTCGCAGCGTTTATACGAACAACACTTATACCGCAGCATTCAGGGGTTTCGGTTCTCCACAGATCATTTTTGCACAGGAATCGCTGATGGATGAGATTGCAGCTATTTGCAATTTATCTCCGCTTGAAATTCGCAAGCTCAATGGTTTTAAGCAAGGCAGTGTTACTGCAAGCGGACAGGTACTTTCAGAACATAAGGTTGCTCTTGATGAAGTGATAGATATTGCCATTGAAAGATCCGCTTACGCAAAAAAACTTGAAGATTTCAAGAAATTAAATAGTACAAGTGAAAGATATAAATACGGAATAGGTTTTGCCTGCAGCTACAGAGGATGCTCATTAGGCGCCGAAGGCACAGATGCCACTTCTGCCATTGTTTCCGTTCAGGCTGATGGCAGTATTTATGTATTAGCAGGACTAAACGAAAATGGACAGGGTCTGCGAACAACTTTTTGTCAGATCGCAGCTGAAATATTGGGAGTAAAATTTGAGAATGTGCTTTTCCTGGAACCTCAAACAGCATCTGTTCCAGATGGTGGGCCGACAGTTGCTTCCAGAGGAACCCTAACTGGCGGTAATGCAGTGATTGATGCAGCACAAAAAATTAAGAATGCCATTTTCAAAGTTATAAAAGATGATCTGAAAGCTTCCGAAACCAGTGAAACAGAATGGAGCAATGGAATGATTTCACTTAAAGAACCTCTACCGGGAATATATCCGATATCCTTTGAGAAAGCTGTTGAGAGATCATTCAGGGCGGGAGTCAATCTTTCTGCTTATGGCTGGTTCAAAGCTCCTGATGTGAGCTGGCACGAAGAAACCGGACAAGGAAATGCTTATTTCACTTATGTGTATGCCTGCCAGGTAGCTGAAATAAAAGTTGATACTTCAACAGGAAAACTGGAAGTATTAAAGGTTACGGCTGCTCATGATGTTGGTAAGGTGATCAACAAACTTGGCATTGAAGGACAGGTTTATGGCGGCATTGCACAGGGAATCGGCTATGCAATACTGGAGGATTTTAATATTCAAAAGGGAATTGTAAAATCGCCTAACCTTGATGAATACCTGCTTCCAACAATTAAAGACATTCCTGTTATAGAAGCAATACTTGTTGAAAACGAGGATAAATACGGTCCTTTCGGCGCAAAGAGCATAGGCGAACCCACACTGGAACTTGCCTCAGCAGCAATTAACAATGCTGTGAAATTTGCGACCGGAAAAAACTTTTATCAAATACCTCTTACACTTGAAAGGGTGTTCCTTGGGAAACATCTGTCAAAACCAAGCAGGCAGAGCGAAGCCGGACTTTGTATAGGTAAAAGGAAAAATGCACCACGCGTTTCAAACATTTCAATGCTAAGTCCGAAAACATTAAAGAAAGCACTTACTCTGGTTTCAGAAGAATATAAATTAATTTCGGGCGGGACAGATATAATTGTGGAATTAAGAAAAAGAAATGATGCTGAAAAATTACTCGACATTTCTCAATTGCAGGAGCTGAAAAAAATCAAGAAAACAAAAGAATCTATCGTAATTGGAAGTGCAGCATCGGTAAATTCAATTATATCGAATAAAGCAATAATAAAGAATTATCCTATACTTGTGGAAGCTTGTTCTCTGATAGGTTCCAAGCAGATCAGGAACAGGGCGACTTTAGGCGGTAATATTGTTAATGCCGCTCCCTGCGCCGACTCCGTACCCCCTCTTGTAATATATGATGCCAAAGTTATTTTACAATCTATAGATGGACTAAGAGAAATTCCGATTAAAGATTTTATTGTAAAAAATTACCAGACACAGATAAAACCAAGCGAGATACTTACTGCTATAGTTATTCCTCTTCCTCAAAAGAAATTTCACCATAGTTATTATCAATTGGGAAGAAGAAATGCCGTAAATATTACACGTATGAGCGTGGGTGCAATGATCGCATTCGATAAAGAAAATAATATCGAAGAATGCAGGATCGCAGCAGGTTCCTTGTTTGACAAACCAAAACGCATTGATGAAATTGAACAATTATTTATCGGTAAAAAACTTACCGAATCACTGATAGATGAAATTGAAACATCTCTGCAAAACATTATTGATTCTGCTATTGGAACTCGCTGGTCGTCGGAATATAAAACACCGGTTTTCATTAACATCTGTAAGGATATCTTAAAAGAGATCTTAGTAAAAATTAAAAGGTAAGAAAGGTTTATGGCCAACACTTTCACTCAAATTCATATACATGCTGTTTTTGCTGTTCAGAACAGAGAATGCCTTATTTCACAAAGTCTGGAAGAAGAGTTATTCAAATATATCATGGGTATAATTAAAACAAATAACCATAAACCATTAGCAATAAACAGGGCGTACCGATCATATTCATGTATTATTTGGAATGCGACCCGTACAATCTTTATCTGATCTGCTGCAAGACATTAAGGGCAGCTCTTCAAAATGGATTAATGAAAAGAAAGTTTTCAGGGGACATTTTTCATGGCAAGAAGGCTATGGTGCATTTTCGTATAGCAAATCACAATTACCAACTGTTGTTAATTACATCATGAATCAGAAAGAGCATCATAAAAAGAAAAAGTTTATTGATGAATATAAAGAGCTGCTTGAAAGTTTTGAAATAAATTATGATGAACGTTTTATTTTCAAATCAGTTTTGGATTAATTATTTCGTGCCTAACGGCACTTAATATTTTTTATTTGTTGCTTTTTTACCAATATCTTGTCCCTAACGGGACAAAAAGAATAAAAGTTTGAAGATTCAAAATTAATAAAGTCAATTATAAGCTGTTCCGTTAGGAACATAACATCGGTAGAAAACATAAACCTATTAATTAAAAGTTCCGTCAGGAACGAAATAAGAAAAACATTATGTCAAAAATAAAAATTACTGTAAATAATAAGATCCACCAGCTTGATGTTGATGATTCCCTCCGCCTGCTTGATGTTTTAAGAGATACACTAGGATTAACAGGAACCAAGGAAGGCTGTGGTGTTGGCGAATGCGGCGCATGTACAGTAATTATGAATGGCGAAGCAATATGCTCCTGCCTGGTGCTTGCAGGACAGTTACAGGATGCCGTTATTGAAACCATTGAAAATATTGAAAAGAATGATGTCCTTTCCAAACTGCAGGAATCGTTCTTGAAGTTTGGCGCTGTACAATGTGGATTCTGTACACCCGGTATGCTGATGAGTGCTAAAGCTTTGCTCGATGCGAGACCCAACCCAACTGAAGCTGAAATTAAAGAAGCCCTTGAAGGAAATCTTTGCCGCTGCACAGGGTATATTCCTATAATGAATGCGGTGAAAGCAGTTGTTGAATAAGTAAGTTTCAGTGTACTACACTAGTAAATTTTCAGAATGTTCTTTCCCATAGTTTACTTAGCAAAACAATATCACACAAAATGTGTCACACATAATGTGTGATTTTTCTTTATGCTGCATCCACCGCATCAGAAACTTGTTGTAGATTTCAAAATAAGGGTTTTCAACGGATGCATTATAAAATATCAGTTCTCTTTTTCATACTTTCTCTTGAAATCAGGGATGAAGCACTTAGGCTTTAGTGACAGATATACATTTTTGAATGTCTTATACCCAATCTTTTTTCTTTTTAAAATGTCTTGCAAAGAAAAAAGATGTTTCCCTTTTAGCTTTTTAAATAAATCTGAATCAAATTCATTTTACAAAGCTAACATCCAAGAAACAGCTGTTGTAATATAACCTAAATTCACTTGAAATAAAAGTTAACGTAAAATCCCCCATTTATCTAAAATTCCGAAATGCCATAGCAGATATGTGGCAATGCTCAGTGCAATAATCAGAATTATTAAAATTGGGAAAAGCGGTCTTTTCTTTTTTGAAAAAGGATCAACAAGGTTTAGTTTTGAATTAACAGGTAAGGCTGCAATATGAGTCAAGGTATTTCCAAAAGGTATGTTGATGGTGGCACGTGCATTAATTGCCCATCCATTTGCATCTAATAAAGGTGCAAGGTTTCTTTTTCTCAATTTAAGCCATGCCAGTATCATTGACGGACCTGAAATACAAATGATAATGCCAACCACTGCAAGCGGCATTTTCCACCATGCCAGTCCGAAAAAGCCTGTTAATATTGATGCTACAACGGAGCCAATAGCTCCAAGAGCAAGACTGATAGCTGCAAATATCCCTACAAACTTTCCAATATCAAATGGTTGCTGTGGCGCTGGAGCTGCCTCCACAGGAGTTGCTTTCATAGATTCTTTTATTCCGGTATCTACCTTATCGCTTGTCTTTTCAATATGGGATGTAGTTGTTGCATGCACTTCCTTCTCTTTAGCCGAAGCAACTTTTTCAATCTGCGTAGAAATGAATTTGGAAACCTTCCTGTATGGCGACCAGAATGCCTGCCTGATGCTTATCGGATTGTCAACAATTTTAACAATAGTAGCATCCCAGTCGTCGCCTTTCCTGTCGTAAAATATTGCATTTCTTCCCACTGAAAGGTTATCAATATTACCATCGGTCAGAGCAGCCACAATGGTCATTTTCTCATTCTTTAACTTCGAAAAACAGTTGCAATAAATAAGGCAGATTCCACTTGAACCAGCAAGTGAGTTATGTTTGCTCATATCACTCACTTTTATGCAAAGGTCGCAGGAACGCTGATCAATATACAAGCTGCCTACCTGAAATATCGCTTTTGATTCCGGCTTATAAAAATCATAGAATGTAACATAGTTTTTTAGCAAAGTATATAGGTCGCGGTAATACCTTACTAATTTATCAACCAGGAAAATATTATTTGTGTTATCCTCCAGCGCTTTGTCCTGCTCTATCAATGAGCAAAGCATCTCTTTCGAATTGCCTGCCAATAATTCACGTATGCGCATCAATCCCAATTTTTCAACAGCAACACCACTCTTCTCAGTTTGCCATTTGCAGTAATCAACAAACCTGCCAATAATAATACTTAAATCAGCTTCTGTAAGGTTTGCCTTATCTAAAAATTCGGGTTTAACAACTAATTCCTTGAAGTCATCAATTGCTTTTTCCCATGCCGGATTAATGGCTTTGGTAAGAGATAGTGGCTTTTGGGCTTCGATCTTAGTAAGCGGAAAAGCAGCAATTTCATCAATGCATGAAGTTAGATCCTTAACTATTATTCCTTCATATCTTGAATTGAGAGAATTTAAGATTCCTGCGGAATCCGCATCAAAATCAGCTAAACGGCATCTCAGGAAATAATCTTCAATTTTAGACTTAACAGCAGTGAACGATGCATATGCAGCATCCGTAGAATCGCCATAGGGCAAAATCTTTTTCAGATCGGCTTCTGCTTTTGTATACCAGTTAGAATAATCTACACAGTTCTGATAAAAGTCAGTGATATGGTCAATTGAAATACCCTGTTTGCCATTGAGATCTGTTGCCGAGCCCATGCAGGAAATAATTTCATTGATGAGTTTCTTTATATTTTCATCATCTGACGAATCTTCTGTTATAATGCCATCTCCGTTTAATTTAGTATTGGCAAAGATTTTATCCCTGTCGGAAGTTTCTTCCACAGATATTTCTTCATCATCAGGTCTTCCCAAATTTGTCAATATCTGATGGGCAGAAGTAAGTAATTTCTTCCCTTCTTCACCGCTGTCGTTAATGGCAGAAAGAGGTAGGCTTTGGTTTTCCTTAACCAAATCGTCAGGGTTTTTAACAAGCGAAGTAAGCCATTTTACTGCTTCAAGTATATCGGGTACCCTTATTCTGTCGTCCTTATCCTTATCAATTAACTCAAGAGTCTTTGAATCAATCTCCATTCCGTGAACAGGGCAGCTTAATGCAGTCCATAGTTTTTGGTCAAGGTGTTCAAGCGAAACAAGGTCCATACCTGTTTCAAGGTTCACCCTGTTAACTCCACCTACACGCGAAAATTGCCATATGTGTCTGTTATCTTCGGGCTTAATAAGACTTTTTAAATTGCTTACCCTATCTATGATATTTGCTGATTTGGTCATGATCAATGAATTTATTAGTGCTTATAATTATCAGAACTTGTAAGAAAATCCCACTCCGAACAATTCTTTAAACTGTGTTCTGGGACCTGTATCACCTTTCGAATCAATCACTATTTTAGCTTTATCATCATAAATAAGTTGCGCTGATAAAGTTGCTGCAATAAATTTATTCACTTTCATTGAAATAAGCATTTGCCAGTTGACAACAATGTTTTGCGGGTTCTGTAAATAATTTGAGAAGAAGTCTGCTTCTGTATATAGATTAACATTTTTCATAATGTCTTTCGTTAAAGAAGTCCTAATGTATCCGCCAAATTCAAATTTTGTCTTCTTACCGGGAGTAATAACTTTACCTGAATCATTAAGAACGGCCTTGGTAACACCAAAATCGCCTGTGTTGGCAAGGGTAGTATTATTTACAATTATCAATTTACCCGTAACCGGCGCAATAAAACAATCGAATACATTATTTGGTCTATAATCCATGCCTAACGCACCTATCAGGTAAGCAGGAGCTAGTAAATCGGATATCTTCACACTATCGTTCGGGTAATTATAGCCGGGTGCGAATTGTGTTTTAAAGTTCAGCAAAGCGGCATAGAACCAGCTTTTCGAAGCTTTCTGCCCGTATTTGGAATTGAATTCGAAGTTATCGTTGCTCTTCTGGTAAGTCTCGGATTTACCGCCCTGGTGTATCAATCCATAACCCATATCAAGCGTATTGTCCCACTCCGAATTCTTATGTTTTAAATTGGCAAAGACATTTACCAGAGCATTAATTCCCAGAGAATTTTGCCCTCCTGCAGCCCAGTTGGTCAATGAAAGCTGGCTTAAATTAAATGTAAAAGTACCGCCCGTTTTCCAGCCATCAAGAGTATCGGCAGTTTTTGCAAGAAGCTCCTTCTCTTTATCTGTTATTTGCCCGAAAGAAAAATAGTTTATCATTATTATCGAAAAAAATAATATAAGTCTTTTGTTCATTGTATTGAAGTTTAATTTGTTCGCAAAATTAACAAAAACTGTAAACCAATAAATTAGATATAATATAGAGTATTTGTGTTGATATCATACTCTTTTGCTAAAAAAATAACTTTTTTCGATCTTACCTCTGAAGTATTGTGAAAGTTAAAAACTTTGTTAAGTGATATCGTAAACAAAAGCCCCTACCTTCTTAAGCTTCTTCATATTCAGTACTGCTATGACCCTTTTGATCACTACTTTTGGTATTATGGCAATAGTTAATAATACTATACCAAACACCAACCCACATGCTACGCAGGCTTTCTTCATTTTCATAATTGCTTTCATTTTTTTAGTTTTTTTAATTGTTAATACTTTAATTAATTTTACTTAAGCGATGGTTATATTACAGTAAATCACAACATTAATATCTTTGGCGGTCGTAATAGTTATGCTATCCATAGCGGCAGTTGTTGTATGTACAGCGGCAGTGATTGAAGACATAGCTGCAATTGTTGAAGTCATAGCCGCAGTTACTGAAATTATAGCTGTAGTTATTGAAGTTGTAGCATCAGTTATGGAAGACCTGTCTGCCATTATTGAAGCCATCTTTGCAGTTACTGAAGCCTTAGCTGCAGTTATTGAAGCCATAGCTTCCATTATTGAAGACCTGTCTCCTGTTAATGAAGCTATCTTTGCAGTAACTGACAACGTAGTTCTGGTAACGAAAGATGTGCTAGCAGCAAAGGAAGACGTAGATACAAACACTACCCACGTGGATATAATTACTACACGTACGTCTGATATTAATGCTCCCTGCTTTGGGGAATGTACTACCATCAGGATGTTAAAGAACGATTGTTTGATACAATAATACATTAAAACGTCAGCGAAATCAAGGAAAACCAACTAAACTTCGTGAACATATGCTAATTTTGGGTGAACGTACCCTTTTTCTGAGTGAACGCTTTTAGAGGTAAATAGATGTACGGGCTTTGAGCAGCTTTACTGGATTGTCAACAAGAACAAATTCACCTCAGAAATGGGATAGATGTGGATTTTTTTCTTAATAATATAGCTTATTTCTGGCATTCTCTGACAGGCATATGCCAATAGAAATAAAAAGCTCTACCTAATAAAATCAACTGCTTTTTCCAGCGCTTTCTCAATTCCGGCGGCATTCTTACCTCCGGCTGTTGCAAAGAAAGGCTGTCCGCCACCGCCGCCCTGTATCTCTTTGGCAAGTTCGCGAACTATTTTAGCGGCATCAAGATTTTTTTCTTTAACGAGGTTCTCCGATATCATCACGGCAAGCCCGGGTTTGCCTTCGCTTTCGTAAGCAAAAACAAGGAAAAGATTTTCGGTGTCATTTTTCAGCGCATAAGCAAGGTCCTTTGCACCTGAGGCATCAAGCAATATTTTCTCAGCAAGGAAATTTATTCCCCCTTTGTTTTGCAGTCTGGATTTCAATTCATCTTTTAATCCAAGGGCTTTTTCTTTCTGGAATTCACCCACTTGTTTTTGCAGGGAAGTGTTCTGCTCCTGCAGTTGTGTAACGCTTTGTAAAATATCCTTGGGGTTCTTTAGTAACTCATATAACTGAGATATAATTTCGCTCTGGATATTATAAAATTGTTTTGCCTTCAGTCCGGTGATGGCTTCTATCCTTCGGATGCCTGCAGCAACAGCGCTTTCTGAAAGTATTTTAAATATCCCAATCTGCCCGGTAGCATGCACATGTGTACCTCCGCAAAGTTCTATGGAATATTTCCTGTCGAATGCCACCACGCGCACATGATCGCCGTACTTTTCGCCGAACAGGGCTGTGGCTCCCATCTTTTGTGCCTCGGCAATAGGGATATTACGCAGGTCTTCAATGATGATATTCTCAAGGATCTTCTCATTTACCAGCGCTTCCACTTTTGCAATTTCTTCGCCTGTCATTTTAGCAAAATGCGAAAAGTCGAAACGCAAATGTTCGTCATCAACCAGCGAACCTTTTTGCTCCACATGGGTTCCGAGAACTTTCTTCAATGCAGAATGCAGCAGGTGTGTTGCCGAATGATTGTTTTCGGTATGCAGTCTTTTATTTCTATCAACCACAGCGTGTAAAACGGCATTAACATCCTTTGGCAGTTTTTTGGTGATATGTATGGTAAGGTTGTTTTCCTTTTTAGTGTCTTCAATTGAAATTTTTTCGCCATTAGCCTCTATGTAACCACGGTCGCCCACCTGTCCGCCCGATTCAGCATAGAAGGGTGTTTTATCAAGAACAAGCTGGAAGAATTCTTTATCCTTTGCTTTAACTTTCCTGTATTTAAGTATTGTGGCATCGCAGCTCAGTGTGTCATAACCCACGAATTCAGTATTTTTAACAGCTTTCAGCTCCACCCAGTCTTCGGTGTCAACAGTTGCGGCATTTCGTGAACGTTTCTTTTGCTCCTCCATGTTTTCATTAAAGCCATTTATATCATCAGTCCAGCCTTTTTCTTTAGTCATAAGCTGGGTAAGGTCGAAAGGAAAACCGAAGGTGTCGAAAAGCTCAAAAGCAAAAGCTCCTTCAATAATATTTTTACCGGGGTTGGATAGTATATAATTCTCAAAACGCTGTATGCCGGTGGCAAGTGTGCGCAGGAAAGCCAGCTCTTCCTCGGCTATCACTTTTCTTATCAACTCCTGCTGTGACTTTAATTCAGGGAAAAACTCACCCATCTGGCTTACCAGAACCTGCATAAGTTCGTGCATAAATGGTTCTTTAAATCCAAGGAAAGTATAACCATAACGAACCGCTCTTCTTAAAATGCGGCGGATAACATAGCCTGCTTTATTATTGGAAGGCAGCTGTCCATCAGCAATGGCGAATGCAATAGCACGCAGATGGTCGGCAATAACACGCATAGCAATATCGGCTTTTACATCTTCGCCATATTTTTTGCCCGATAGTCTGGCTATTTCAGCAATAATGGGTTGAAAAACATCTGTATCGTAATTCGATTTCTTGCCCTGTATAACCATGCAAAGTCTTTCAAATCCCATACCTGTGTCAACATGTTTAGCTGGAAGAGGAACCAGCTTTCCATCAGAAAGACGATTGTATTGAATGAAAACAAGATTCCAGATTTCAATTACATGTGGGTCGCCTTTATTGACGAGACTTTTACCGTCAACTTTTTTGCGTTCTTTATCATCGCGTATGTCAACATGGATCTCCGAACAGGGACCACAAGGACCTGTATCGCCCATTTCCCAGAAATTATCTTTCTTCGAACCGTTAAGGATGCGGTCTTCGGCTAGCAGATTTTTCCAGTACCCTTTAGCTTCAGAGTCAGCAGGAATACCATCGGTTTTATCACCTTCAAATATGGTAACATACATCCTGTCCTTATCAATTTTATACACATCCGTAAGCAGTTCCCATGCCCATTCTATTGCCTCTTTCTTAAAATAATCCCCAAACGACCAGTTGCCAAGCATTTCGAACATGGTATGGTGGTAAGTATCATGACCAACTTCTTCGAGGTCGTTATGTTTTCCTGATACGCGAAGGCACTTTTGTGAATTGGCTACTCTTGGGTGTTTTGCAGGAGAGTTACCAAGGAATATATCCTTAAACTGATTCATTCCGGCATTGGTAAACATCAAAGTAGGGTCATTCTTGATAACCATAGGTGCAGAAGGCACAATTGCGTGGTTTTTCGAGGCAAAGAAGCCTGTGAACGTTCTCCTTATATCGGCAGCATTCATATCCGGGTAAATTGAATTAACATTTTTTTAGAACAAGAGATTTGCAAAGTTAGGGTATTTTGTTAGTTTTGCATTTAAGGCAGTCCAAATTTGACCATTTTTTGCATTTATTGATCCTGTTTAAAAGGACAATTCTTTCACCTCATGTTTAAGAAAAAGAAAAAACATCAGTATCATTTTAACGTAAAGTCGCTGGCTTTCGAAAAGGTCCGTGTTTCTATAAAGGACAAGTTTAAACGGGTTCTTTATGTTGTGGTGGCTGGTTTTGTTTTTGCATCAGTGGTGTTGGTTTTTGCATATAACTTTTTCAGTTCTCCTAAGGAAAAAATGCTGCAGCGGGAGATAGATCAGTACAAGTTGCAATATGACATCTTAAATGAACGTATGGACAGGGTGAACCTTGTTCTGAAAGATATGGAGAATCGTGATGATAATATCTACCGCACCATTTTTGAAGCAGAACCTATTCCCAGCACAGTAAGAAATGCCGCATTTGGTGGTGCCGACAGATATGCAAAACTAGAAGGTTACGACAACTCCCAACTGTTGATTGAGATCACTAAAAAGCTGGATGTTTTATCGCGCCGGCTTTATGTGCAGTCCAAGTCGTACGACGAGGTGCTGGATATGGCGAAGAATAAGTCGCAAATGATGGCAAGTATTCCGGCTATAATTCCTATTAAAGGTGGTGCAAATAAAATAATCTGTGGATTTGGTTACGAAATACATCCGATATATAAAACTTTACAAATGCATCCCGGTGTTGATATTACTTCTCCCCGAGGCACACCAATTTATGCATCAGGAGATGGACTGGTGCAGACACCCGGTGGTAATGCACTTTCAGGCTATGGTATTGTCGTTGTAATTAATCATGGTTATGGCTATGAATCCCTTTATGGTCACATGAGCCGTAAGGTTGTTAACGAAGGACAAAAAGTAAAGCGGGGTGAACTAATTGGATATGTTGGCAGCACGGGTATGGCAACCGGCCCGCATCTTCATTATGAGGTGTGGAAGAATGGAACTAAAGTAAACCCTATCAATTATTTTTACAATGACCTTAGCCCTGATGAATGGCAAAAGGTTATTGAATCAGCTTCGAAGATTACACAATCCATGTAGTAATCAGCAATTTACAACTGTTTATTAAGTCTTGAAAAAAAAATTAGCTGAATTAAAACGGAGTAGTAAATTTTTGTTACTTTGCACCCTCTAAATTCATTATACTCATACCGAATACGTGGCTTCGAAAGATAAACTTGTTAAAATTGGTGTTCTTACCGCCACTTCGTTTGTTATTGCAAACATGGTGGGATCAGGCGTTTTCACTTCAATAGGATATCAGTTAGCTGGTACAAAGACAATATTTGCCGTATTGCTTCTTTGGGTCATTGGAGGGATATTTGCATTTTGTGGTAGTTTAGTTTATGGTGAATTAGGTGCCGCAATGCCAAGATCTGGTGGCGAATATCATTATTTGTCAAAAATTTATCATCCTGCAATTGGTTTTATTTCCGGCTTCATTTCAATTACAATTGGATTTGCAGCACCAGTGGCAGCAGCATGTATAGCTTTAGGAAGTTACACATCTAGCGTATTTCCCGGATTATCTTCTTTATACATTGCATTGACAGTTTTAATAATTATCACTGGAATTCATAGTTATGATGTTCGCATTGGAAGCGGGTTTCAAAATGTTTTCACACTGTTTAAGATTTTATTAATAATCATTTTTGTTATTTGTGGTTTTGCATTAATTGATGTTCATCAGAAAATAAACATTTTTCCATCAGCTGATTCATGGAAAGATATTATTAATCCTGTTTTTGCCGTATCATTAGTGTTTGTTTCTTATGCGTATTCGGGTTGGAATGCATCAGCATATATTGCTGGTGAAATGGATAATCCGCAAAAGAAACTACCACAATCTTTATTAAGAGGCACATTAATTGTCACTGCACTTTATTTTTTATTAAACTATATTTTTCTTTATACAACACCCGTTTCTGAATTAATTGGACACAAAGAAATCGGATTTATTTCTGCCAATCATATTTTTGGATTAACAGGTGGCAAAATTATGGGACTGCTAATTTCAATTCTATTAATATCTTCAATAAGTTCTATGGTATTTGTTGGACCCAGAGTAAACCAGGTAATGGGAGAAGATTATAGTTTATTAAAGTTCCTCTCAAAAAAGAATTTAAAAGGAGTTCCGTTAGTTGCAGTTCTTTTCCAATCTTTAATTAGCTTTATTTTAATTATAACTGCATCTTTTGATGCTATTATTGTTTATGTTGGATTCACATTGAATATATTTACGTTTTTGACAGTTCTTGGAGTTTTCATACATAGACATAAATTTAAAGATACAATAAGACCATATAAAACCTGGGGCTATCCGGTAGTTCCAATAATTTTTCTTATTTTAATGCTTTGGATTTTTATTGGATTAATGATTGTTAGACCTTATGAATCCTTAACTGGCCTTGCCACTGTTTTGCTGGGGTTATTAGTATACTTTATATGTAAATATTATTCAAAAACAGAGATAATAAATAACTAAATCAAATACAATATGCTTAAAAAATCATTTTTCGGAATAGCAATTCTTTCTGTTGCTTTTATAGTCGCATCATGCGGAGGCAGTGGCAACAAAAACAAGGATAAAAAAGATAGTGTAAAAACAGTAAAGAAAGATACTGTTAAAATAAATAAAGCATACACCGACCTCGCCAAATTTATTTCAGGTATGGCAGTGGACAGCAAGAGCGACTTGTTCGAACTTACAAAAGATGCTAATTTCAAAAACTTTTCCTCAGCAAATGATTCTACATGGGCCAAACTAGACAGAAGACGCCTTTCTAAAATGAGAAAATGGTCGGATACAGTGTTGACAGATCTGA
Organism: uncultured Bacteroidota bacterium; assembly: GCA_963831005.1. Lineage (GTDB taxonomy): Bacteria > Bacteroidota > Bacteroidia > Bacteroidales > CG2-30-32-10 > CAWHOW01. The sequence continues at coordinate 43,116 of CAWHOW010000045.1, read as the reverse complement.
ATAAAGATTTAAAAACCTTGTTCTATCCTTTCAGCGGACCTGACTATTTGCATGCCTGCACATTCTTCCCTAATGCAAAAAAATATATCATGTTCGGACTGGAGCCTGTTGGTAACATTCCTGATGTAAAGAAATTATCGAAAGAGAAACTTCCATTGTTCTTCAATGCTATCAATAAATCCATTGGCGATGTACTCAACCTTACTTTCTTCCAGACTAAGGAAATGTCGAAAGAACTAAACACTGAACTCGTAAGCGGAGCATTGCCTATCATTCTTCTTTTTGTTGCCAGAACAAACCATGAAATTGTTGACATTAAACCTACCGAAATAGATAAAGATGGCAAGATCGTTCATATCGATTCATTTAAAAACCTAAGAGCTGACGCCAGTTATAATAAAGGAGCGGAGATCACTTATGTTAATAAAGGTGATACAGTTGTCCGCAAGATATATTATTTCTCCGCAGATGTTTCCGATGACGGTTTAAAGAAAAATCTGAATTGTGCGAAATACTTCGAAACATTGGAAAACAATGTGGTCACTATGGTGAAATCGGCTTCATACCTGATGCACAATGATTATTTCTCTTCGGTAAGAAATACCGTACTTACTAAGAGCAAAGCACTTCTTCAGGATGATTCAGGAATTTCATTTAAATTTATTGATGAGACCAAATGGGATGTTCAGTTATTTGGCATGTACACCGGCCCTATTCCACTGTTTGCTAAGAAATTTGAGAAAGACCTTAAAGATGCCTACGCAAAAGCTAAACCAAAACCTCTGAATTTCCAGTATGGTTACGGTGCTCATTGCGGACTACTTTTAGCTAAAAAGAAATAATATTAATTCAAAACATAAATCGCCGGATAAGATGAAAATTGTAAACTTATCCGGCGAAATATTTTAGTAAAAAAATAACTTATGCAAAAACACAAATGGATATTCCAGCCTGTAGTGGCACTTATAATATGTTGTCATTTTGTTGCCTGTTCGCAGGGTCCTTCGAAAACAGACACAACAAAAGACACCACTGTTAAGAAGATACTTCCGGTTAAGAAATATTATTACAACGAAGTGGCAAAATTCCTTGCCGGAATTAAACCTGATACTGTTGCACCATTTAATGCATTGGTTAAAAAACAACAATGGATAAAATATTCAGGAAGCTTTGATACTACATGGAATAAAGTTAGAGACAGTAGTTTGGTAAGGGTGAAAAAATGGTCAGATTCAGAGTTGAAGGATATTAATAAAGTTACAAAAACACTTTTTTACCCTTTCAGCGGACCTGATTTTCTTTATGCAAATACTTTTTTCCCAAATGCTGAGAAATATATTTTATTCGGTTTGGAGAAAACCGGTTCTATTACCGATGTAAAAAGCATCAATGACAGGAATATCAATAGTCTTTTTGTATCCATAAATAAAGCCCTTGAAGATATTCTTAAAAGAAGCTTTTTCATTACTTCATATATGTCGTCGCAATTGAATAATCAGGATGTTGATGGTGTTCTTCCGGTATTAATGATATTTATGGCTCGGACAGGTAATACGGTAAAGAACATTAAAAACGCCAATATTGGAGATGATGGAAAAGTAACAGTTGCTGATACTTTCATATCCACAAGAGGTCAGATCCGTATTAACAAAGGCGTTGAAATAACATTCAGTCCGGCAGGAGCTGATAGCATTATCAAAAAGCTATATTATTTCTCAGCCGATATTTCCGACGCAGGCCTGGCAAAGAATGCAGGTTGCAAAACCTATATACAGAATATTGATTCCAATGTTACCACTTTTATAAAATCCGCTTCTTATCTTCTTCACGGTTCTGACTTTACATTTATGAGAAGTACAGTGCTGAGTAAAAGTAAATTTCTGTTGCAGGACGATTCAGGGGTTGCTTATCGCTTCTTCGATCAGAAGAAATGGAAGTTCCAGTATTATGGTACATATGACAGACCCATTCCTGTTTTTAAATATTGTTTCCAAAGTGATTTGAATAACGCTTTTCTCTCAAACGGTTCCAAGCCTTTTGATTTTAAGTATGGTTATGGCTATGGGAGGAATGTGTTATTGGCAAAGAAAATATTATAATGCAAAGAAAATTCTAATATCTAATTTCTAAATCCTAAATAATTTACAATGACAAAAATTCAAATGAATCAAACCGTTTTGAACATTGATAATTTTGACATTTGAAATTGTTTAGAGTTTCGAGTTTAGTATTTTAAAAAAGATGCCTTTAAAGGAAAAAGAAATAGGACGGATTTATTACACCATTGGCGAAGTGGCTAAAATGTTCCAGGTGAACACTTCGCTGATTCGCTTTTGGGAAAAGGAATTTGAAATTATTAAACCGCAAAAGAATAAAAAAGGCAACCGTCTTTTTACACAGGAAGATGTGGATAATTTCCATATCATTTATCACCTGGTGAAAGAACGTGGTTTTACTCTACAGGGTGCTAAGAACAAACTTAAGGATAACAAAGAAGAACTTATCCAGAATATTGAAATAGTAAAAAGCCTTAAAGAAATAAAAGATTTCCTGCTGGAGATAAAAGAAGAACTATCGTAAAAAAAAGCTTCGCATTTTGCGAAGCCATCTCTGTTTAATATCGAATATCGAACAAGCCTGCCTTGCCGGTAGGCACAGCTTTCCTCCCATTTTTATTAATACGATATTATTACAGTACCAGAATTTCCTACACCTGAACCGGGAGAACCGGCAAACCCGCCGCCACCAATACTCCCTAAACCAGGCCCGTTCCCTGTTACTGTAGATCCAATACCTTCACCTCCACCACCGTAATAAATCGAACTCCCGGTTATGGACGAAGCCACTCCATTCCCACCTGCTCCACCTATACCACCACCGGGTGCATTAGAGCCATTAGCACTTGCACCACCACCACCACCACCACCACCTGGGTTACATGTTCCTGAACCGCCGATATGCACACCATCGCCACATGTCCCTCCCGTAGCACCTCCAGATAGTCCGCCTTGTCCGCCAGAAGCAGATATTGAACTGAAACTACTTACCCCGCCCGGGTTTCCTGCGTAAGACGTTCCGGTTCCTCCAGCCCCTACTGTTAAAGCTATACTACCAGATACTGCTAATGTTCCTGATAGAACCTGTCCACCACCACCACCAGCATAGTAACATGGCGGGCTGGTTCCAGCAGCGCCACCTCCGCCCACAACAAGGTAATTAACCAGGGTTACACCGGTGGGAACAGTCCAAGTGGTAGAACCATAACCAGTCCACGCTACAATAGTGTTTGTCCCATTACATGTGGTTGTTTGAGTGAGCGTGCTTATTGTTACAACACTTGGTGTACAACAAGCAGAAGTGGTTTGTGTTAATGTAGTGGCAGTGGAATTTCCACAACTATTATAAGCCCATATATATAGGGTATAAGCTGTATTGCAGGTCAGTCCTGTTTGGGTGTAGGAAGTACTTGCCCCATTGCTGGTGGCTGTACCAAAATTATTCACTGTATTATAGTAATAGGCTGTTGCTCCGCTGGAGGTGTTCCAATTCCATACAACCTGGGTTTGTGAGGGTGTATTAGTTCCTGCTGTGGGGGCTGCGGGTACGGCGTTCACCGTAATAGCCAAGGTTTGTGGTGTACCACTGCCGCAGGCATTGCTTGGGGTAACGGTAAGTGTGCCGGAAGTGGCAGAGGCGGAAAAGTTGGCAGTAATAGAGTTGGTGGTTCCGCCGGAAGCTTGTGTATAACCTGTGCCAGAATATGTCCATGTATATGTTACCCCGCCTACATTAGTTACTGAATAAGCATCCCCGTTATCACCCTGGCATACAGGGCTTGTGCCTGTTATAGCGCTGGGTTGGGCAGGTCCCGGAAGAGTAACTGTAACGCATGAAGGTGCGCTTGTTCCGCAGGCATTGCTTGCTGATACGCATACATTGCCCGAAACAGCCCCGAAGTTTACCGTGGTGGCGGTAGTACCCTGTCCTGTGGCTACTGTTGCACCTGTTGGTACTGTCCAGTTATAGCCGGTTGCTCCTGTAACCGCTGCAATGGAATAAGGAATGCCTGTAGCATTGCAAGCCGGTGATGTGCTGCCTGTGATAGCTCCTGGCGCTGATATGCCGCTTCCATTGCCAATGGCAATCCAGGTGGTTCCGTTGTAATAATTTATTGTTTCGCAATCGGTATTAAAAATTATAAGACCGTTAACAGGCGAAACGATGGCATTCATACTTGCTGTGTTCATACACGGTATCAGTAATCCTTTACCATTAGGGCTTGTAAAAGTATTGCCCGTGTTCAAATCGAGTATGGCTGAACTGTTGGGCGTTGAGCCCGATGTATTGATACCTACGTTGTTTTGAGCAAAACAGTAATCGGTAATCAGTAAACGGTAAACGGTTACCAGTAATACGATAATTAAGATTTTTGTTTTCATATCTTTAATTGTTAAATTGTTATTATAACTTAATGAACTTATGGGCAAGGAACCGATTGTGTGTAAATATTACCAAATTGGTCAATCGTCAATTTCCAGCAAGTACCCATGCCATTTAAATCTTGTAAGACAATACCGTTTGGTGTAGCAGAGGGTTTATATACAACATCCCCCCCGTTTAAAACAAGGATGGGTTGTGTTGTACCTGTACCGCCTAAAACAGTTGTTCCGCTTGCTCCAGTAGCCCCTGTGATGCCTGTCAATCCTATACTGCCAGTTGCTCCAGTTGAACCCGTTGCGCCCGTATCTCCAGTAGTACCAGTAACACCTGTTGCGCCTGTGGCTCCAGTTCCTCCATCATTCCCTGTAACACCTGTGACTCCTGTCTGACCCGTAATTCCTGTTGCGCCCGTGGCTCCAGTACTGCCAGTTACACCTGTGGCACCGGTGCTACCCGTTGCACCGGTGAGCCCAGTGATGCCGGTTACTCCAGTGGCACCAGTCTGTCCTGTCGGTCCTGTCACTCCGGTTGCTCCTGTTGCACCCGTAACGCCAGTAACACCTATTGCTCCCGTTGCCCCTGTTAGTCCTGTAGAACCAGTAACACCTGTTGCTCCGGTGAATCCGGTGCTGCCTGTTGCACCTGTGGCTCCTAATGCCTGTACCCATTGAGTACCATTCCAGTAGTAAAAGCCTGCTCCGCTTCCGCCTGTGGGGGCTGTACTGCTGTAAACCAATAAACTTGTTACAGGAGTACCTGTAAGCGGGGCATAAAGACTAACATTTGTTAAACTCACACGCGGTATTAACAGCCCCTGTGTGCTGCTGCTTATATCAAGTATTGCACAGTTAGCAGGAGGCGTTCCGCTGATGTTGATTCCTACGCCTTGCTGCGCAAAACAGTGAAAAGTTAACAGTAGAAAAACTACTATACTTAAAGTTGCTTTTTTCATAGTTTTAAATTATTTGTTCGTTATATTTTTCATAATTTAATTAAAAAACCTTGGTGTTTTTATTGCTGGTTTGTTAGTAAACGGATTGGGATTAATCCAGCGTAGGGAGATTTCTAAACCTCCTTTACCTGAAGTAGCATATGTTAATCCTGTCGTATTTACATCATAGCTTATTCCCATTGCATAACCAGAAAATTCCAGTTCCATGTTTGGAATAAAAGCATCGCCTACCCGATATAGACTTCCGATAGAAAGTGCTGCGCCTTTAATAAAACCTGTATATTTTGATTCTTCCTGTAATTTGATTCGGAACATACCTCCGGCAATAATGTCTTTCGAAGCGCCCTGTTGAACATACAGGAAAGAAGGTACTATAGAACATTTCGAATTACTAAAGCCTATTTGAGAATTTCCATGAAATACAAGTTTGATCGGCAATGGATCTTTTTCAGTTGAAAAAAATGCAATATTTGGTTGATTAATATGAAAAACTGCAAAGCCCGCATTTATGTTTAATTGATTATTTGCTGTTGCATACATTTCCCCTTTTGAATATGTCCATTCTAATCCTGCGCCAAAATCTCCATACGGCTTGTTTTGTGAATACCCAGTTTCATCAGTGGGCAGATTTGGATCGTAATTGTTGCCATTATACTGGCTATTCCATGACAATTTATTAAAATCTATGCTGCGTTGAGCAAATCCGCCCATAATTCCTGCTGAAACAGTATTGTAATCCGATATTTGTGCATGATAAGCTAATGATAGATTGACCTGGTTCAGTCCTAACTGAGATGTTCCTGCCCTGTCGCTTAAAAAGGAAATCCCTGCAGCCAGAAAACCTGTATTTCCAATTTTCTTGTTTAATCCCATATCACAAGAAAATGCGAATGTCTTATATGGTGTTGATATACTACTCCATTGGTTTCTGTAATTTAATAACAAGCGGTCATTGCCGTTAAAAGCACCGGTAAGCGATGGATTCATTGCAAGAGGAGAATTGTAAAACTGCGAAAATTGTGCATCCTGGCACTTTGCCTCAGTCGAAAACAAATAAATGCCGGTTAATAATACAAGTTGAATGAAAAAGAAATTTTTATGTAATATTTTTTTCATAATTACATTTTTTATTTATTATCTTACCAAAGTAACATCGCCTTTTAAGTTAACATTTTCTCCGCTGTAATAGGTAGCTTTTACATAATATACAAAGACCGCAGTAGATAATTCTTTGCCGTTATATGTACCATTCCACCCTGCTGCAGGATCATTGGCTTTAACATTATCTGCTTCAAATACTTTTTCACCCCAGCGATCATAAATCACAAAATCAAGCTCTTTTATTCCTTTTCCTCTGACGTATAATATTTGATTAATAGTGGGGCCATCCGGAGCAAAAGCTTTAGGAACAAAAATATTTGTCGATTCATCAACAATAATATTTATTGTATCTGCGATAGCACATCCGTTTCCATCAGTAACAGTAATAATATATGAAATATTATTTAACGGAGTTGAAACAGGATTGGGAATATCCGTACTATTAAGATAGGTGGAAGGACTCCATTGATAAGAGGTGCCTCCTGATGCATTTAATTGTACAGGATTTCCCACATCAACTGTTGTATCTAATGTAAAAGTTTGAGGCAAGGAATGTACTGTCAATACTGCCGGTTGAGATATTATAGTATCCAAAAGGTTTTCCATGATGCATTGGTACTGGTAGCCGTTCATTCCCAAGCCTGGATCAATAATGGTAAGAGAACTGGTCTGCGTTCCTGAATAAGTTGTATTATCGAAAAGGTTTGTCCATCCGCTGCCGCAGTTTTGCTGCCACTGATACTGTATATCCGAACCCGTTGCTTCAACACTGAAAGTAACAGAATTATTATTATTCTTACAGACTGATTGGGAAGTGTCTTGTATATGTATTATTGCTTTGGAATAACTCCTTACGATAAATCTGTCATCATTGGTCGAGAAATCTGTTATTCCTGCTGTTTTATGACAATATGCAGTTGCAGGCGTGTTACTAGGGGCTCCGGGAATACCAGACATTAAGTTCCATATACTGTTTTTATATTGCCACATATAAGCAGTGTCGCGATGAAATGATGCGCCTTCATCTGCTGGATTCCAACCAAGTGATAATGACACATTACTATTTCCAGGGTTACTCTCCTGAACATACCATGTATATTGCACACATGTTGGATCTGCTCCTGTTGTAGGTAATAACCCCTGTGCCACTTTTACAGCAAATGTATCAACCGTACTTATACTGCTGTCATTGAGAATAGCAGGCTTATAACTATAACCTGAACTTATTGTTGAATCGCCAACAGGAAAAAGGAAACCAGGAACTGCCAACGGAACACTTTTTTTAACAAGCGAGCCCCCTCCATTGGTAACTACAAATCTGCTGTTTGTGGTACCTGAATGAACAGCATTTTGAAGAAGAACCAAATTACTGTTACCAATTTTAACATGATTGGCATTAAATATCAAAGAATCACTAACATTGGTTGAAATGCTTATGGTTTTATCTGCAGTGCCATCAATAACAAGGTTATTAAATGTGGTAGAAACACTGCCACCGATATTCTGTGATGCCCCGATAAGTCTTACATAACTACTATCGCCCGATTTAAAAATACTATCGTTGACATAATTGCCGGTTAAAATAATGTTGCCATTATTATTTACCGTTCCCCCTGCGCTGCTATTTTTGAGGCTTCCTTCAATGTAAACAGAGGCATTAGGAGTTACATAAGTAGAAACTCCGTCATTCCACATTTGCATTTGGGCTTTTAAACATGGAGGCACAAACAATAAAGCAAATGGCATTATAAAAATAAATTTCCTCATTGTTTAATTGTTACAATTTTCATTAGTCATTCGTTATTATTTGAAAATCTTAAATCTCAATTCTTAATTCGTTTCTTAAATGGTTCCTTCATATTATTTAACCAAAATCTGTTTACTGTCTTTATAAAGCCCGTTTATTGTTTCTATCTTAAAATAATAAGGTGCGGATGCCAAGGGTGAAACATTTATTACCAAATGGTTCTCGCCTTTTGTGATATTGGCTTTTTCGGAAAAAACTCGCTGCCCTAATACATTTGTGACACTTATAGCCGCAACTGTATTTTCATTTGATGAAATATCGCAATTAATATGATCGGAAGCGGGATTAGGATATATGTTAATATATTCAAAAGGAGCATCGTTGCAACTTATTGCAACAGGGTCAAATGTTTCCGACTGTCCGTTATAATCAGTTTGTTTGAGCCTGTAATAAAGAGTAGTTTCCTGTTCAATGTTTTTATCAGTGAATTGATAATATAAAGTAGTATTGCTGTTTCCCGCCCCGTTTACCGTTCTTACAGGAGTGAAGTCGGTTGCATCTGTAGAACGTTCAATAGTAAAATAGTCGTTATTGGTTTCGCTGGCGGTAGCCCAGGTAATACTTACATTATCACCTTCACTTGCCTGCCCGACAGGCAGGCATACTGCATTGAACGAAAGCAATTCAATGGGAAGGGGCGTGGATTTATTAACAACAACCCAGTCGCGAAAAAAATCAGCGACAGGGATACTGGCAACAGTAACCTGGCTGGGAGGGCCAGATGCATAAGAAAGCTCAGCAAATGCAGTTGCAGGGTTCCATTGCCATGTTGTATTATAGACGAACGGCTGGACTTTCAGGCTTCCTATTGCAAGACCGTTTAGTTCGGCAGTAGAAAACTCAAAATTAAAACTTACATTAGAAGGACGGCTGGATGACGGGGTTGTATAGCTGCCGTCGTAGCTTTCGGCATCAACAATCCACCAGCGGTTAACCATGTTTACATCATCATTGGTAACCGTCGAAGTATATGCCTCGTCTATATTAGGTATGGCGGTTGTTCCATTATATGTTGCATAAGGTGTAAGAGCAGCAGGCGTATGGTATGTTGAAAACAGAACATGGTGCGATACTCCTGCTGTACCGGCAGTACTAACCTGCATCGAAAATGGTATTTGAATGGAATTGGTTTTGTCGTAAAAAGGAATCTTATATATGCCGGTTCCATTGCTAATAACCCACTCCACATAATTAAACTCGCTTTCCGATATTATATTACCCGTGCCGGATATGCCCGTTGTGCCGGTTGCATTAATAACTAAATTAACAGGTTTGGCACTCGTTCCTCCATTTAAAACAGCATAAATACTGTTATTAAGAACAAGCAGATATTGTGCAAAAACTAAATTACTGCTTATTAGAAACATTGTAAATAAGAGGATTGATATGTAAAGCGATATTTTCATTTTCACTCTTTTCTTCCACTGCCATCTGCTACTGTTATTTTTTTGACTGCTTTTCTTTTATTGTCTTTTCTCGATATGAATAAACAACAATATATGCTGTTTTCCCTTTCGATTTTTCAATCACTATGTGGCCTTTACCGCCAAGTTTTTTTATTTTATTTAAATGGCCTTCTGCCGTTTTTTTAAATCTGTGAACTTTACTGAATTCAGGCATTAATTTTATTTAAAGAACTCGCTTTTCCGTTTTTAGGTTTATTAATGAAGCAAAGGCTGCAACTTTATCGGCAGGAACAAACACGCCCTTGGAATACCCCGTATATCGCGGGGTAGAGATAAAGCCATTTATGTTTATTCCTGCAAATACGCCATCCCTTTCAACCGACGAAACCACTATGCTTTTTTTGTCAGATATTTCTACCTTGCCTATTTCGGCAAATTTTGTATTTTCTTCTTTTACTTTTTTTTCTTTGCTCATTTTGAATCCTTTCAATTTGATTACTTTTTACGACTTTCTCTATTCTTTTATAAACTTCTTTATCGCCACTCCTTTTTCGGTTCTCACTTTCACAATATATACTCCACTTGGAATATCTGTTATGTTAATGGTTATTGGTGTATTAGTCATTGGGGCATTAGTCATTGGTAAAACTCCTAATGACGAATATATCTTTTCTCCAAGCGAATTGTATATTTCTATATTGTTGACTGCCGACTGCATACTGCCGACTGCCGCTTTGAGGTTTTCTATTGTTAACGTATTTGTCGCTGGATTGGGATAAACGTTGGTGAATGATGAATTGCTTAACTCTTTAAAATCTGTTATCGTGGTACAACATAGCGAAGGTGGGCTAACTGTAACAAATGACGAATCAACAGTTATAACACGGTAGGAACCATTTTCGGCTGCGCCTGTTTGGACATACCTTGTGCCCCCCGACCAGTTTTCATCAATAACGTTTCCCGCTCTGTTGGCAACTACATTTTGATGCTCATGCCCTGCCAATATAACGTCCACATGGTTTGAATCGCAGATATTCAGAAAAACAGTTCTGTTTCTTGTTATAGAGGCGTCAGCCGTGTCCTGAATAGTTCCGGTAAAGGGAGTTCCGTCAGAGTTTGTACCTACGGCATTAACGGGAGGATGATGCATTACTATAATTTTTCTTCTTGTACTGTTAGCGCTTAACTCACTTCTTATCCAACTGATTTGAGCATTCGACAACCCTGAACCTTCCGGACTCAATGGGTTTAAATTATTAAGCCAGGGAAGGAGAGTATCGTAACCCGAACGCATAAACAATATGACTGCGTCATGGGTTGTTACTGCATAATCGGTATCTGGGGCTATGTATTCGGAATAAAAAGTAAGATCAGGAGTTGAAAGTGGGGGTAAGTTTGTTGTACGATAATCATGATTTCCCGGGGTAAAATAAATAGGAATTGTATGTGCCGAATCAATAAAATATGCACCTATGCCCGGGTTCAGAACTAAGCCAGGGTATAAAAACTGGGAAAGGGTAGGATACATTCCATAAGGGGAGTTGTTGCCTTCATTTGAAATATCTCCGGTCGCTATCACAAATGCAGGCTTGGGATTAAGGTTAGCCAACACTTTTAAATAACATTGAGCCATTACTCCGTTTAAATCGCAACCATTTACATACGAAACATCCCATGAAACATGCAGGTCAGAGATATGAACAAAAGTGAATTGGGCGAAACAGTTTCCTGTTTCAAGCCCGATTGCCAGCCAAAGAATTAAAAGTAAGCGGACAAGTTTACGGTTTATAGTTAGAGTTGCAAGCAGTAATTGAATTTTTGTTTTCATATTACTTTATTTTAGTTTAAATTATAATTTGATTTTCCGCGCTATACCGTAAATAGTGCAGTAGCCATCGCCTGTGGCTGAATCGGAATTGGTTACTATGGTTACTTTTTTATTTTCCACTATAGCCAAATCGGAACTGCCTGTAGAAATAAATTTGCTGAAAGAACCGGCAGCCGAGTTCAGAATAACACCCGATACCATTTGTTCCACAGCAGCCGTATCGGTAATAATGAAAAGGGTAGTGCTGGTAAATGTTGCGTTACCGGCAAAAAACCTCAGTTCAGCCATTGCTATGCTCCATGCATATCCTTTGCAGGGGGCAGGCATTTGGGGTATGTCAATAGCCATGCTGTTGGCGGTTTTTAGCTGCGCTGCTGTAAGAGTTAGTTTGAATGTGGTAAAGGATGTTGCCATGATTTTAAAATTGTTTAATGGTTTTTTACGTTTTCTGACTCACCCCCTCCCCTCTCTGCAAGCAAAGAGGGGAGGCTATAAGTCCCTTCTTTATTTATAGAGAAGGGATTTAGGGATGAGTCAAAATTACTGCCTACCTTGCCTGTCCGGCATACAGGTCGGCAAGGTTGATTTCTTTGCCAACTGTTTCTATTAATTCCTCTATTTTAATATTTCTTTTTCTTGAGCATATTGTTAAAAATTCATTACGTTCCTCAAAAACTTTTCCGCGGCTTTCAATGCTTTCAACATTTAAAATTTCTTTCACTTTACAGTCGATCATATTATAATCATTGAGAGCTTTCTGCAAAAGAATAATAATTTCGTTTTTGCTATAAGCGGGCTGTATTATTGCTTCTTTTTTCATTGCTTCCGGCCTACTGTTTTTTATTCAATCATAGCGCTTTCGGGCACGCTTTGCGCACCCGGTTTCTTTGTAGCTTTTTCTATATATACCGCTATATAGTATTCCACCTTTCCCTGGTTGGCGGCGGTTACCGTAAACTGGTTAATGTATTTACCGCGCTTGGTTGTGCCAAGCCATCCTCCCCCATTGGTAACCAAAGCAGCAAGGTTGGCAGGGGCAGTGCCACCCGTTTGTGCATAAATATCTACCCTCAGCACATCTTTCGGGTGCCCTATTTTGCCCGTGATATTATTATGCACATGCAGTATATGCTGCCCATGCACGTCAATATCAATTTTTACTATAACAGGGGCGCTCGAAGCCGTTTTGGATAAACTTGCCACTGTAACCGGGGTATGCCCCGAAGTTTGCCCTTTAATACCAAACAGCAGTAATGCTGCATTAACTTCGGCATTAGTTGTGCCGGTAAGCGCTGTCTGTGTCTGGGGCATCCACTGGCTCACAATAATATCCTTAATAGCCGTTTCGGCTTTATTTATTGCCAAAGTAAGCGATTCTTCCTGTGCCCTTATCACGCCGCGTTCGTGTATCAGCCCAGAAATGGGGTCGGTAAGGGCTGTAATATCCGCCTCCACTGCTGCTGCAGTAGGATTTAAACCCGGCACCAACAGGGGGTTATTTGTCTGTGCTTTTGCCATGTTGGCTTGCTTGGTTAATTTTTCTTCAAGGGTCAAGCCCGTGAAATCTGCTGTTAATATCAGCTTTCTACTTAAAACTTTTTTTGCCATTTTGTTTATTTTTAGTTATTATTTAAATTAATCTATTCATTAAATCCTAAGAACGAAGCTCTAAATCCTAAACAATATTAAAATTCAAAATTTCAATGTTTCAAACAGTATTAATTGAAGTTGTTTTAAATTTAGCATTTGGTTCATTGGAATTCATTTAGAGTTTAGAAATTAGAATTTAGATTTTATAACTCGTGAATAATAATTCAGGTTAATGTTCCGCTTGCCCGGCACTATTTTCCCGACGGCGGGGTCGTTTAGTATCGCGCCCAACGTGTTCGGCATCATGCTCAACGTGATGGGCGTCGTGCTAAACATGATGAGCGTCGTGCTCAACGTGATGAGCGTCATACTCAACGTGATGAGCGTCATACTCAACGTGATGGGCGTCGTGCTCAGCGTGATGGGCGTCGTGCTAAACGTGTTCGGCATTGTGCTAAACGTGATGGGCATCATGCTAAACGTGATGGGTGTCGTGCCCAACGCGAACGGCGTCATACTCAACGAGGTGGTCGCCATACTGAACACAGCGGGCATCGTACTTAACGACTTGATAGTTACACTAAATGATGCGGGCTTTATAACCAATAACGTAGGTATCATGCTCAAATAGTCGGACATTGAGCCGAACAAGTCGGGCATCGTACTCCACGAAGTGGTCATTATACTCAATGATGCGGGCATCATGTAAAATGTTTTCGGCGTCGTGCTTAACAAGATGGGCATTTTGCTCAATGATATGGACACCGTACTAAACGATGTGGGCGTCTTGCAAAACGTGTTGGTCGTCTCGCTATATGACGTGGGCATCGTACTTAATGAAGTGGTCGTTACGCTAGACGAGGCGGCCAATTTACTAAACAAGCTGAGCGTGATGTCAGACGAGGCGACGGAATACTCTTGCTTTGGTATGGGATTCTTTTGTTGCATCTTGTTGATTTACTCGTTTTTCAGGAAAAAATCCTTTTGTTATTTGTTTCAATTTACTTACTTTAGCAATTCATACGGTTCCACATCTAAATACTTGCTTAAAATACTGATGGTTGTAAGCGTCATGTCTTTTTTCCCTGATTCACAGCGCGAAATTTTTATACCTGTTGTGTTTTCTAAGTCCAACTGCGAAAGTCCTTTCTCATTTCTTTTTTTTCTTATATTACAAGCTACATGATTAATAAGCGTAATATCTTTCCTGGTTTTATTTTTTTGATTCTTGTTTTCCAAGTTTAATGTAAAATTATATCAACAAATCTCATTGCACAAGGACACTTTTGTGGGTGTTTTTTCTGTATTAAATAATAGTACAAAAGTACCTTCTGCCTTGCACAATATAGCTGTGGTAACTTGGTATTTAGTATCAGTGGCAGTACGGATTTTTTGGTTGGAAAAAACAAAACAGTTTGTTGTGTTTTCTGTTTGTGAATTTTAACGGCAATATTTATTTATAACATCATAAGCAGCGCTGTAACCAAGATCTTCTGCTTTATTCCAGTCTAAACAAGCACCTTCTTTATCACTAAGACTAAACTTTGCAACACCACGATTGATGTATGCCACATCAAAATTCGGGCTTATCTCTATCGCTTTGTCGAAATCTACTATTGCTCCCGTGTAATCGCCCATATTAACTTTTGCATTACCACGACAGCAGTAAGTCCATGCATCCTCAGGGTTAATTTCTATTGCTTTGGTGTTATCTGATATTGCACCTGTATAATCGCTTAACTTTATCTTTGCATAACCACGACCGAAGTATGCCTTTGCATTCTCTGGATCAATTTCTATCGCTTTATTGTAATCTTCTATTGCTTCCGTATAATTATTTAGTAATAATTTTGCATTACCATTTTTTACATATTCATCTGCTGTTTGTGCCTGAATAAAAGTACAAGCAAAACAAAAAATAATTAAAAATGTAAGTTTGCTCATCGTTTTAGTGTGTATTTTTTAGGTAATATCAATAACAATAAATAATTGCTGATTTAACACCTTGCCAACCCTGTCTGCCGGTTGGCAGACAGGGTTGGCAAGGAAACTCAACTCTATGAAGAAAACTCACAAACTAATCTCAAAACCTGCTTGTGAATAATTTTGCAAAAATATGGCAACTAATAAGCTTTATTGGTTGTGGTAACTTGGTGTTTTCTATCCGTAGCAGTACGGATTTTGGGTCAGGGGAAAACAATTCTGTCCGATGGGCTTTCGGATATTATTAAATGATGTTACGCAAACAAAAAATAATTGCTAAATATAGCGGTCAGACATAGCCGATTCGACAGTGGAAGGAGAAGCGCGTCGAAGTCGACCGCTATATCACTCTTCGACACGGACAAAATCAAGCTATCGCTTGTTTTGCCCGGCTCTGAGTGACATTAGCGTAAGAAAAGACTTCAACCGAGTTTGTTTTCAATAGCATATTTAATTAAACCGACAATAGTATTTGAATTTGTTTTCCGGTAAATATTTTTCCGGTGCGTTTCAACAGTCCGTTCACTTATGAACAATGTTTCGGCTATTGTTTTATTAGAATATTCCCTTATGATAAGCTTGAGTATTTCGCTTTCACGATCAGACAAAAATGGGTCGGGGGCATTACGAAATTTTTCTACCAGGTAGTCGGAAATTTCTTCACTTATATAAAATTTATTCATTTGCACTTTCTTCAGGGCACATATTAATTGTTCCTGGTTTATATTTTTTAATAAATATGCGCTTACACCATAGTTGATCGCATCATAAACAATACTTCTTTCATCGTGCATGCTTAAAACAACAATTTTAATTTCAGGGAATTTTTTCCTGATTTCTTTAATAATCAACATCCCGTTATTTATGTCGGGAATACTAATATCACATATAATAATATCTATATCCGTGATTGAAATAACAGCTAAAGCTTCGGCTCGGTTGTTAGCTTCGGCAATCACTTTAAATTTTGATTGAAACAACAATTTTTTTATGCCGTCAATTAAAATCTGGTGATCATCAATGATAAGGATTTTTATGTCAGGTTCATTTTCCATATTGCTTCAGTTGATTAATGAAATATCAATTATTGCAGTTGTACCTCTTCTTCCAGGTTCAGAGTCGATATGAATTGTACCTTTATGAAGTTGCAGTCTTGATTTTATATTGCGCCAGCCATTTCCGGTGTTTTTATCTAATAAAGCGGTATCAAATCCAATCCCGTTATCTTCAATTATTATATTAAGTTCATTTTCATGCTGAGTAATTTGAACATTTATATTTGTCGACTTTGCATATTTTATTATGTTATTTAACAATTCCTGGATAATACGATAAATGTTTATTTCAAATAACGAATCAAACCTGTTAATACAATAAAATGTATCCAGCTTTATATCACAACCGCTTGTTTTTTTTATTTTTCCTGTCAATTCTTCAAGCGCCGAAAAAAGTCCATTATTTACAAGAACAGCAGGCATAATATTGAATGAAATATTTCGTATTTCTTTGTATAATTCATCAACTAATTCATTAATATCATTAACACTGCTTTCCATTTCATTTGTATGATGATTATATTTAGGCATTAAGCTGCTGATATTCATTTTTAAAGCAGAAAGATATTGTCCCATTCCGTCGTGTATATCCTTAGAAAAACGATTGCGCTCATCTTCCTGTATCTTTATGATGGTTTTGAAAAGCGTTTCCTGTTGTGCGATTTGCAATATGCTTAATTTTTCTCTTTGTTTAATACGATAACGATTAAAAAACAATAGTGTCAATAAAAGAAGTAACATGCATACGCTTAGTAACAGCCACAGGTTCCTTTTTACCACATTGATATTGTCGATTTTTAACTTCTGAATTTCAATTTCTCTTTGCTTTTTTTCTGTTTCGTATTTGGTTTGCATTTCGGCAATAACTTTTTGGCTATTCTCATTATAAATACTATCGTTCATCGCATAATATAATTGATAGTAAATAAATGCGTTTTTGAAATCGCCAAACAAAGAATCCATAGTGGCAATACGACCATACAACATTTTTATTATTGATTTAGCGCTTATCTGTCTTGCAATCGGGAGACCATCATTATAATATTTTGTTGCTTCTTTGTATTTTCGATTCTTTTTATAAATATCGGCAATGTTTATCAGTGTGGAAGTTATTCCTCTTTTATCATCAATTTCTCTTTTTATTTTTAAAGATTTTTGATAACATTCTTCCGCCTTAAAATCATCTCCTAATTTCAAATAGCAATTTCCCATATTGTTCAGCGAATTGCCCATACCGTATTTATTATTTATTTCTTCTATGCTCAATGCCATAATGTAATAATTAAGAGCCTTATGATATAAACCTGACAAAAAATAAATGTTTCCAATATTATCGTAATTAGCAGATATTCGTGTATTGTCTTTGCCTTCTATATTTATTTTAAGGGCATTAAAATAATAAATTAATGCCTTATCGTATTGTTTTTGTCCCTTATAAAGAATACCAATATTGTTATACGCGCTTACCATACCATCTTTGTTGTTACATAATTCAGCTATTTTTAGTGAGTTGAACATGTTTTCAAAAGCCTTTTTATATTCAGACATGCTCGAATATATCACTCCTGTCCGCGAATAAGCTTGTATTATTCCTTTGGAGTAAAGAGCTTTTTGAGATAGTGATAATGCTTGTTTTGCCAATAACAGTGCGGTATATGGATTTGAAAATTTATATTCCCAGCATAAGTCATTAAGTAAGTTTATTTTTACCGTATCTTCTTTAGCCGAATGTAAAAGTAATTGGAGGCTATCTATTTTTCTTTGCTGGGCAAAAGAATGGCTTATTCCAAATAAAAAGCAAAATAATAATAGACTATAGAAATATTTTTTCAAATTTTATTTTTTGCAAAAAATAACAAATGCTTTTAAATGATAGTAATATTAGGGCAATAGTTCGGTAAGAATTTAATGATATAAACAGAGATATGTAAAAAACATAAAGGGACTGTATGTAGGTGCAAAAGAAAAAGCATCAAGCTTTGTTTTATGAAGAACATTACACTTGATGCTAATAATAAGAGCGAGGCTTTTATTGATGCAATAATAAGAAAAATGACTGGATTGAACAAAGCCAAGCAAAAGTTTATGATAAGCATATTCATGTTGTATTTAGGATTACGAGGCAGATATAATTTTCTAAACATGGCACGGTACGGGGATTACGGAGAACAGACATATAGGAATCAATTTGATAAGGCATTCGATTTTATTGAATTTAATACGAACCTGATAAAGTCAAACTGTTCCCGTCATTTGGTAAATGTATTCGACCCGAGCTATATTCCAAAAAGCGGAAAAGAAACGGAGCATCTTGGAAAATTTTGGAGCGGGTGTTCGCAAAAGGTATTAAAGGGAATAGAGATAGGTGGGTTTGCCGTAATAGATGTTGAAAACAATACAGCTTTTTCTTTGGAAGCCATTCAAACACCATCAACGAAGGAACTTAAAACAGAAGGTAAAACATTGGTGACGCACTATGTGTCTTTGGTAATTGAACGAAAAGAAAGATTAATATCTTTTTCACGGTATTTGGCAGTTGATGGATATTTTGCAAAAAAAGAATTCATAAATCCAATAATGAATCAAACCGAGCTACAAGTGGTTAGCAAAATGCGGAGTGATGCAAACCTGTATTATATTTACAAAGGAGAAGCAACTGGTTTACGAGGCAGACCAAGAACATTAGATGGCAAATTAAAGATGCAGCAGATCGATAAACGACGAATCAAATGTTGCTATGAAGATGATGAAATAAAAATATATGAAGGTGTTGTTTACAGCAAGTCATTAAAGCGAAAGATAAAACTGTCCTATATTGAACAAAGCAATGGGGCATATGCGGTACTATTTTCAACGGATTTAGATTTGGATGGACAAACAATTTACCTGTATTACAAAGGTAGGTACCAAATTGAATTTTTGTTCAGGGATGCAAAACAATATACAGGATTAACAGAATGCCAGGCAAGAAGTGAAAGTAAAATGCACTTTCATTTTAATGCCTCTTTGACTGCTGTTTCAATTGCCAAAGCGGTTTACTTTTTAAAGTATAGAAAAGCTAAAACTGAATCATTTTCCATGTGTGATATAAAAACAATGCATCTCAATAAAATCATGGCAGATAGAATTTTTGCAAACTTAGAAATTGATATGAGTTGCAAAAAAATAAAAAGAGTTTATCGTGATGCCTTGTGGTTAGGCAAAATTGCTTGTTGAATATTGTAAATAAATTAACGGACTATTGTTAGGGTAAATGGTTTAATAATAATTTCCACTCATCAAATATCCCTGCACGTAATCTTCAATCCCGTCTTCCAGCGAATAGAATGGAATATTGTAATCAAGTGAATGCAGTTTGCTCATATCAGCCTGAGTAAAGTACTGGTATTTGTCACGGATGTCTTCAGGGGTATCAATAAATTCAATATTGACAGGTTTTCCTAAAGCATTGAAGACTGCTGTAGCCAGGCTGTGAAAAGTACGGGCTTTGCCTGTTCCCATATTGTAAATGCTGCTGTTTTGCTTGTACATCATTCCAAGCCAGAGAAGATTAATGATATCTTTCACATAAATAAAATCACGAAGTTGTTCGCCGTCTTTATAATCAGGATTATGCGAACGGAATAATTTTACTTTTCCAGTTTCTTTAATTTGCTTGTATGCATGCAACACAACCGATGCCATTCTCCCTTTGTGATATTCATTAGGCCCGTAAACATTGAAGAATTTTACACCTGCCCAGTAAGGAGGTTTCCCATCCTGATGTAGCATCCATTTGTCAAAATCATTTTTCGATTCGCCATAAGGGTTAAGCGGTTTTAATTTTTCAAGCAGTTCATGATTGTCGCTGTAACCGAATTCGCCCATACCGTAAGTGGCGGCAGACGATGCATAAATAAGCGGAATGTTATATTCAGCGCAGGCATTCCACATGGTTTTGCTGTAATTAAGGTTGAGTCTGTTGAATATCTCAATATTAAATTCTGTAGTATCCGTGCGTGCTCCGAGATGAAAAACAAAAGTAACAGATGAATGGTTTTCCTTTAACCAGTTGAAAAAATCATTGCGATGAACCTTCTGAACAAATGCTTTCCCTTCAAGGTTCTTATTCTTTGCGGGAGTGGAAAAGTCATCTACAACTACTATTTCCCGATAACCTTTATTGTTCAGCTTGTTCACCATGCAGCTTCCAATAAAGCCCGCTGCGCCTGTTACAACTATCATAATATTTTTTAGTAAAAGTATGAAAATAAATTTTTACTGTTTAAACAAAAATGTCTTCCAGCATGAGAGGAATAATATTCAGTTCCTTTGCTTTTTCAAACATAGTATTAACTGCATTTTTCCCTTCTTCACCAAGATCGATAGAAAATTTGTTTACATAAAGTTCAATATGTTTATACATCACTTCCTCATTCATTTCCTGTGCATTTGATTTTATGAAATCATAGGCGGAACGTGGATTTGCAAAAGCATATTCCACACTGCGGCTAATAACCCTGTCAACTTTCTTTTTAACCTCATCAGGTAATGAACGTTTAATTGCAATCCCTCCAAGAGGTATAGGCATTTTTGTTTGGGTTTCCCAGTATTCTCCCAAGTCGATAAGTTTCACCAAACCTTTTTGTCCATAAGTAAAGCGGTTTTCATGAATGATCACTCCTGCATCAACTTTATCCTGAAGAATAGCATTTTCTATGTCGGAAAATAGCATTTCCTGTTTATTTGCTGCATCAGGGAATGCGATGCTGAAAAGAAAATTAGCAGTAGTATGTTTTCCAGGAATAGCAACTGAATAATTTCTGAGTTCTGAAAGCGGAATCTCATTTTTACTGATCAGCAAAGGGCCACATTTATTTCCCAATGCACTACCCGAATTCAGCAATTGGTAATTATCCGAAATAAAAGCGAAAGCAAAATAACTCAATTTGGTAACATCAAGCTCATTATTGGATGCCCGCCTGTTAAGCTCTTCTACATCAGCTAAAATATAATCGAAATACAAACCCTCGGTATCAATCTTCCCATGAACCATCGCATCAAAAATAAATGTGTCGTTTGGACAAGGAGAAAACCCGAGAGTTATTTTAGATTTACGATTTACGATTTCAGATTTACCAAAGCTCATTTATAAAGAATTTATAATCCGTAAAGCTGTTTCATTAAGTGTTTCAATAGCTAACCGAATATTCCAATTTCCTGTATTTCTTTCTTCAACATAATTTGAAACAGAACGAATTTGGGCACATTTTATTTTCTCGGAATTGCAGATATGCAAAAATACAGCCCCCTCCATTGTCTCAATATCGGGATGATAGATTTGCATCACTTTATTAATTGAATCGTTATTGCCATGCACTGTATTAACTGTTATGTCTTTTACTTTTGGCAATTTCTGTAATACAACATTACAAATATTACTATCATTCTTTACTTTCCATATAGTTTTTTCAATGCTGCCTTTTCCCATATTCAACTCATCAAAATTCAGGAAAGACTGACCATTTTCAGCACCGAGTTCCGAAATAATATCTGTATCTACATTCACCACATCACCTATGCCTAGAGACTTATCAAAGGCACCTGCAATACCAAAATTGAAAGCAAAATCACATTTATTCGTAACAAGATACTTGCCTAATTGATATGCTGTGGATGCAATACCAATGCCCGTCACAAGCACATCAACTTCTTTATTAATATCCAGCTTATATCGAGAGAGAAAATCATCTTTCCTTTCAATCAATTCCAATAGATCAACCAAAGCTTTGATCTCATTGAATGTTGCCGATACGACTAGAATTTTCATTTCCTGATTTCTTATCATCTACAAAGTTAAAGGAAAATAAATTACCTATAAAAAAGGCGTCAAACTTGACGCCTTTTTTAATTAGTTTAAATTTGATTATGCAACAACTTCTTTTTTAATATTCGGTAATTCCAGACCGTATCCTTTTATCTTGTCTTCACGCTTAAGGAGAATAGCAAATATCAATGCTGTTACGCCGAACGACATAAATATAATCATTGGCAATGTGTAATTATAAGTGGTGACAGTATGCCCCTCAACTATTATTGTTCCGGTAACGCAAAATTTATCGAGAACCAATCCTATTATAAAAGGAACTCCCCACAATCCGATATTTTGAACCCATGCAATTAACGAATAAGCTGTTCCCAATTGATTTTCGGGAATAAACTTTGGAACGGAAGGCCACATGGCAGAAGGAACAAGTGAAAACCCAACTCCCAGTATCAGGATTAAAAAGATAGCAAAGAAATAACTATTGAAAATAGGAATAGCAAAGAGCAAATGCACCAGTATTATCAATACAGAACCAATGATCATGATAGTAGCACCTTTTCCTTTTCGATCGTAATAACTGCCAAAGAATGGTGTCAGCAGTATATTACCGAAAGGCAATAAAGAAGGAATTAACCCCGCATAATAATCATCAACGCCGAATTTATTTATCATTAATTCAGTGGCATATTTAAGGAAGGGGAAAACAGCTGAATAGAATAGTACACAAAGTATGGCAATATACCAGAATGCTTTGTTTTTCATAATAGACACAAGATCTTTAGTCCTGAATTCCTCTTCGGGTTCGTCATTGCCTTTTAATGCTGCTTCAGCTAGCGATTTATCCAGTTTTCTATCCTGAACACAATAAACAAAATATGTAAGAAGACCTATACACAGCATGATAAGACAAATCAAAACCGGAGCCGCAACATGTCCAAATGCCTTTGCAATGGGAAGAGATGTTGAAAGAGCCAGCGCCGTACCTAAACGAGCTATAGCTAACTGAAGTCCCATAGCAAGCGCCATTTCATGACCTTTAAACCATTTCACTATCACTTTAGTAATAGTATTACATATAACTTCACAACCCACACCGAATATCGCAAAACCAATAGATGCCACCCAAACCTGTGCAGGAAAAGTCCATATTATGGTCCATGATTGTCCATCGAGTGCATGAGTGGAAACAGCCCAGTACTTTAAACCAGCACCAATTACCATAACAATACATGATGTTATTCCCGTAAAGCGGACACCCATTTTGTCGAGGATAATACCTCCGAAAATGAGGAAGAAAAAGAATACATTGAACCAACTGTATGCACCCGAAAACCAGCCGTAATCAGTAGCTGACCAATGCAATTCCGAATCGAGCATCCTTTCGAGAGGCGACATTACATCGGTTAAATAGTAACCAGTGAACATGGTAAAGGATACTATCAATAATGCTGACCAGCGGGCAGCTTTGGAATCCCTTAGTAATTTGTGGATCGTGTCTGTCATTCTATTAATTCTTTATTTAGTGCCGCAAAAGTAATAATATAAATTACTTTTATGCCTTATAGACTGATGTTATGTAAACAAAAAATAAGCTCTTAATATAGCGGTCAGGCAGAGCCGAATCTCATGAAACAATAGTTGAATGAGATTCGTGTCGAAGTCGACCGCTATATCACTCTTCGACACGGACAATATCAAGCTATCGCTTGCTTTGTCCGGCTCTGAGTGACATTAGATAGTTAATTAATTTAAGTTGCCACCTATGATATCAACAAATGATTATTGATAAAAATATTAAAAAGAGCAAAGTCTATCAACGGAAACTTCCGATAATGGTGGTTCCAACCAAACCATATCGAAGCCATGATAGACAATGCGATTGCAATTTACTGTTTTATTTATGATTTTTTGAAAAAAATCGAACATAAAGAAGATAAACAAAGACAAATGAATGATGCTGAAATAATGCTTATTGGTTTTATAGCCGCAAAAAGTTTTGGTGGGCATTACGAAAAAGCATTGCAATACGTAAAAGAAAGCGGCTTGTTTAAATTTGTACTGGGGAAAAGCAGATTTAACAGGCGTTTGCATGCCATTGAAGATTTGATGCACCAAATATTTCTTTCTGTTGGAGATACCTTTAAAGAATTTAATACAAGCATGGAATATGTTATGGATAGTTTTCCTGTTAATCTTTGTCATAATATACGTATAGCAGGAAATAACCTTATTCCATACGATAAAGAATATCATGGAAAATGTGTTTCGAAACGAGAGTATTTTTATGGTTTTAAAATTCAAGTCATTGCTACAATTAATGGTTGCCCTGTTGAGTTTGCCATTGTTCCTGGAAGTTGGAGCGATTGCAGAGGCATGAAAGCATTGTCGATGAATCTTCCTGAAGGAAGTAGAAATATTAGTGATAGCGGATATACGGATTATGTTGTAGAGGATTTGATGTTGGAATGCGAGAATGTTTGGATAGATGTGGTTAGAAAATCTAACAGCAAAAGAAAAGAACCGTTTTACAGAACATTTTATAAAAATGTAATGAGAAAAGTAATTGAAAACACTTTCTCTCAGATTACTGCTTGGTTTCCTAAACGAATTCATGCAACTTCAATTAAAGGTTTTTTATTGAAATTAAAATTATTTATTTGGAGCTTTACTTTTAATAAGGCTCTGTATTTATAAGTAGCAACTTGAATTAATTATAAATAAATGTGCATCACATTAGTTAAATATTTGCAATAAATAAATAAGGCGTCATCACTGACGCCTTATTCTATATTAGCTATATGTAATTAAGCAGGAACTTCTTTCTTTTTTATATTCGGTAGTTCAAGTCCATAGCCTTTTTTCCTGTCTTCGCGTTTTAACAGGAAAGAAAATATAATCGCAAGGATACCTATTGACATGAAAAGATACATTGGCAGCGTATAATCATATAACTGAACTTTTGCGCCATCAACAACTTCGAATCCTGCTTTGCAAAATTTATCAAGAATAACGCCAATGGCTGTAGGCAATGCCCATAAAGCCACCAGGTTCTGCAGCCAAAAGGTAAGGGCATAAGCTGTCCCTAATTGTTTATGAGGAATTATTTTAGGGAATGAAGGCCACATAGCGCAGGGTACAAGTGAAAAGCCAACACCTATCAGCACCACCATGGTAACAGCCGTAATCCATTTTAGCGCGACACTGGAATCTATATTGATAAAAGGCAATCGAAACATCATGTGTGCAAAGAATACAATGAAAGAACCAATGATCATAATGGTAGCCCCTTTCCCTTTTCTGTCATAAATCCCACCGAAAATAGGAGTAAAAAGAATGCAGCCAAAAGTTACCAAACTTGCAATAGTACTACCATCACTATCATTGAAACCATATTTGTTATGAAATAAGTTGGTAGCATATTTTAAAAATGGAAATACAGTGGAATAAAACAACACACATAAGATTGAAATGTACCACCATGCTTTGTTTCTCATGATATCCCATATATCTTTTATACGGAACTCATCTTCCGGATTACCTGATCCTTCTTTAGCAGAAGCTTTGGATTTCTCTAATGATTTGTCCATTACGGCAAACGCGATAAATGTAATCAATCCTAAAGCCAACATGATAATGCTGACAAAAACAGGCGATGAAATTTTGCCGGTATAGCTGATAATATATAAGGGAGATGACAATGCCAGAGTAGTTCCCAAGCGAGCTAAGGACAATTGTAAACCCATAGCCAATGCCATGGATCGGCCTTCGAACCATATAACAACAATTTTTGAAACAGTAATACCTGCAATCTCGAGTCCGACACCGAAAATAGCATACCCTATAGATGCAATCCACACTTGTGCTTTAAAGGATCCAAACAACAGGTTCCAGCTTTGTCCGTCGAGTGAGTGGGTAGTAATGGCCCAGTATATCAGGACAGTACCTATTGCCATAATAAGAATAGACATTATTCCCGTAAAACGCACACCTTTCTTATCCAAGATAAAACCGCCGAATATCAAAAAGAATAGGAACACATTAAACCATGCATACGCTCCATTAAACAAACCGAATTCTGATGCATCCCATGATAGTACTTTTGATAATTCATCCTGAAGCGGCGACATTACATCGCCAATAAAATACCCGGCAAACATGGCTATGGAAACAAATAATAATGCAAGCCATCTGCCACCGGCAGTATGAACGAACAATCTTTTAGTTTTTTCTATCATTGTTGTGTTTTTTAGTTAGTGGGGCAAATGTAAATAAAATTTAATTCCATGCAAGGCGGGAATAAACTACTTAACAATGTTTTGTTTTGATTTTGCAGAACTCCTAATATAACTTCGCCCGGGCATTACAACGAAGTACGAATAAAAATACGAACTTACGAAGTACGAATCCTTTGCCACTCCCGTAAATCGTAAGTTCGTGCATGATTCGTAATTCGTTGGGGTAATGATTTAGATGATTTTATTTTGAACGTTTTATCTACTGAATGTGCCTTTTAGCGTTTTCTGATAAAACTTAATGTGGCGAGTGTAAAATAAGTTTAACCACAGAGGGCATTGAGAAGGCACGGAGGGACACAGAGAAATTGAAGAAGTAGATAACTTATGATTGAACCATTCTATTACAAATTTCTTCTTTCCATTTTAATGTTCCTATTAACTGCCTTTTCTTTTTTTCATTTCATTATCTGCTACTGACCAAAATATAAGATTTAAAAGCTTCATATCAGTAACTCTACTGTGTTGTATTAAATTATTTTTATCAGCATCTTTTAATTCTTTTCTTAGACTTTTCAGTCTTTCGTTATTGTCAATCTCATTAGCCCATTTTTTATAAGCATTACTAACGACAATAAATGAAACTAAATAACTTTCATCTTCTAAATCAAAATATTTTCTCAATGGAATGTCCAAAGGTGTATAGTCGTCAGGTTTAAACGTATGAACAATTTTAGTAAAAAAAGAACCTAAGTTTTTTTCTTTAATCTTATCTTTACGATTGATTTCAACATTTGCAAAGTGATTAAAATAAAGATCCGAAAGTTGATTCGATTCTATTAGTTTTAATATTTCATCTTTCTTTTCTTTATTGTTATCAAGTCGTTTTATAGTTCCTCCGTCAATACCCTGTATTCTATATTGATGTATAAATTTCTTCAAAAAATTAGTTGAATAAAAGTTTTTCTTATCTTCTAATGTTTCAAAATAATATTTTTGAAAATTTGCAAATTGTTTTTTATTCTTAGAATCATCAATACGATCTATGAAATGCTTTTTAATCATTTCTTCTTCCTTACCTTCTTTATCTTTGAAATAGGAATTAATTTTAATACAAACTAACTCCGTTAATCTACTGAGATAAGGTTCTATTGTTATCACCATATTTTCATTCATATTTAATAATTTCTTTAAAGGTTGTTTATATATGTCTCAATGTCAAATTCAAATTTTTTAACTTCATATCCTAATCTTGAAGGATGCTTTGGATGTCCATCATTCGTTAAAGTATCGAAATGCAACCACATTGGATTATATTGCTTTGTAATTTCATAAATATCTTTTAAACATTTCTTGAAATAACTCCTTGATTTTATTAAATTTCCCCAACCCGCAAATATTTCTGGTTGAGGCCCAAGTTCTTTGAAAAGGTCATGAATTATTTTAAGATTACTTTCATGATAACTCTCATTTAATTCATTATCCAGACATTTAGGGTTAGTAGCAATTTGCGGATATAAGTTAAGCATTAACCATCCATCACAATGCTCATTTTCAGCAAATGTTTTTATTTTTGAAATAGTAAGATCGGGTATAACATTAGTCGCTTTACTTGGGTTAATTCCAAATATTACAAAATTATTATAACTCAAATTACCCAATGCATATCTTACATTTTGTGCAGGAATATAAATTTCTCTATGTTTAAATTTAATGTTGTTTTCTTGTCTTAAGCGATTTGTTGTTTCATCTATTAAATCTCTAATTTCCAATAATTGGTCAATGTTGTTGTCTCCAGTACTTGAAAGCATTTCATTTGTTACTGTTATTGCTTCACCTGGTATCATTTTATTAGCAGTTTCCTCCAATTTATTACTAAATGCCAGATCGGAAATCATTCGCAACAAGACTACATTAAATTCCTCCAAATCTTCAACTGTAAAGCGAAGTTTAAGATTATAATTTTCTATTAGTTCTATTTTCGATTGAAGGTTTATAATCTTTGTCATTGTACCAATAAATCACAATTTGAATAAATTATTTTGATTAGCGTTCGTCTTCTGATAAGCATACATATACAAACATACTTATTTCATATAAGCAAATATACAATTTCCTTCTACAGGCTTATATACCTCGCTCTTATTAGCTTCTTATTTTGGTAATCAATAATTTTATTTTCTCAACAAAACTATAAAAATCCTTAAAATATTTAACATCTAAATATTTTGGCACGGGTTTTGGAAAGCGCAAGATATAATTAAAAAAAGTATTTATAAATTTCTAAATCAAAAAACCATGAAAACAATAGCAAAATTAATCAGGGTGATCTTTTTGATCGCAATTTCGAAACCAATTAAGGTGGTAATTAAAAGGGTTATAGTAGTGCTTGATATGCCTACAAAAGTTCAGGCATTAATTGAGTATGCCGGAACCATTCACAATTCAATGTCGGCAAGCACTGTTTATTCGGCTTCGGCAGCTAAACTTGCCACGCTTGCAACAAACCTGGCAGCGCTTATTACTAATCAGACCGCTTCTAAAACCAAGCCTCCGACAAAGACAACTGCCGACAGGAACACTTCATGGAATGATGTTAAAGATAATCTTCGGGCATTGAAAGCCGACGTTCAGATTTTGGCTGACGCTTCGCCGGCAAGTGCACTTGAAATAATCCACGATGCGGGAATGAAAGCAAAAGATGAGAATAATGGAGGTAAACGTAAGAGTACAGCTAAAAATGGTACTGTTGCAGGTACTGTTGATTTGGTTGGCGAAGGCCCGGGTCCTCATGATTTTCAAATGAGCACGGACAATAAAACATGGATTCCATGTGAATCGAGCAGGACACAGAAACAAACCGTGACTGGCTTAACTTCAGGAGTTGTTTATTACTTTCAAAACAGGCAGATGCTTACCCATGGCCTCAGAACTGCATGGACAGTAAGTGTTAATGTAAGGGTAAACTAAATTTTTTATCGTCATTGCGAACGAAGTGAAGCAATCTTTAATTCATTGATAAGATTGCTTCGTCGTTCCTCCTCGCAATGACGGATTCAAGCTCGCAATGGAGGCTTCTGTTTAAATACACTCATTTCTTTTTAAGATATATTCGTAAACAATAGCGCCATATTTTTAAAGTATGGCGCTATTGTTATTTAATACCGAACGATAGTCATCAATAATCAGTGGTAATTTATCAATTCGGCTTCGGTTGTCATCAATAATTGAAGCCGATTTATCATTTTTGCAG
This sequence comes from uncultured Bacteroidota bacterium, assembly GCA_963831005.1. Taxonomy (GTDB): domain Bacteria; phylum Bacteroidota; class Bacteroidia; order Bacteroidales; family CG2-30-32-10; genus CAWHOW01. The sequence continues at coordinate 13,663 of CAWHOW010000045.1, read as the reverse complement.
TTATTGTCATCAAATACCGAACGGTATTCATTAAGTACCGAACGGTTGTTATCAATTACCGTACAGTATTCATTAAGTACCGTACAGTATTTATCAATTACCGTATGGTATTTATCAAATTACAGGTGGTTATCATCAAATACTTTACGGTAATCATCAAATTAGCTGTGGTTATCATCAACAATCAGTGTCGGGTTATCCTTTTTGCAGAGATTATCATTATTGTTGTTTCAGTTATCTTCAATATTGCCTACCAAATCATCAGTTTTGCTTAAATATTTACTAAATTATTGTTAATTATTGGTATAATCATTTTGTTCACCTGCCTGTTTATCCTTAACTTTGCATAAGTATTCAGCAAATACAGTTAAATGGATAAAAGCATAGAACTTCGTTAAAGAACAAGTTATAATATTAAAAATAAAAACTAAAAAATGAGATCAGTAAAGCAAAGCATCGCGTACCTTTTATTATTCCTTTTTTCTGTAATAGTGATTACAGCTAATATTTCATGCGCCGGAAATGGCGATAAAAATGAAAAGCAAGCCGGTGATACAATTGCAAATAATTCCAATGCTAAAGTATCGGATAAGGATAACCCGGCTAAAACTGATAATCAGAACGCGGGAGATACCGCTTCGGCAGACAAACCAACAGAACAAATAAAGTCAACACAAAACACACAGCAAAACAGCAATAATACAGGCAATACTTCCAATCAGCAGCAGTCAAAAACAACACAGCCTTCATCGCCGGTGCATAATTCAGTAATTGCACTTAATTCAGATGCCTTTGATGCAACAATAAAATCGGGCGTTACACTGGTTGATATTTGGGCAACATGGTGTAAGCCGTGCCGGATGGAAGCGCCGATAGTGGAAGAAGTGAATAATGAGATTGGAAGCAGGGCGAAGATATGCAAAATGGATATTGATCAGAACAAAGATATTGCCACTAGATACAATATCCAATATATCCCGGCTTTGATCATTTTTAAAGACGGAAGGATTGTTAAACAATTTACAGGCTTCACTTCAAAGGAGGATCTGCTCGGAGCCATTACCAGTCAATTAAAATAATGAATTTTTAAAATATACATATACTCAATTATTGAATTTATTAAACTAAAACTCTTGACGAAATGGAACATTTAACGCTGGATACATTCAAGCAAAAAGTATTTAATTTTGAAATAAACAAAGAGTGGAAATTTGAAGGCGACAAACCTTGCATAGTGGATTTCTATGCCGACTGGTGCGGACCATGCAAAATGGTAGCTCCAATAATGGAAGAACTTTCGCAGGAATACAAAGGAAAAGTTGACATATTTGAAGTGGATACCGAAGCAGAACAGGAACTGGCGGCAATATTTGGCATTCAAAGCATACCTTCCATACTCTTTATTCCGAAATCAGGCAAACCGCAAATGGCAGCCGGAGCTTTGCCTAAAGAAGCATTCATACAGGCCATAAACGAAATATTACTGGGAACAGCAGAAGAATGATATTTAAAGAGTATAAAGCAATTTAATATTTCAAACCATGATAATTGAAGTTTCTTTTGAAGGCAAGAAAGGCGTAAATGCTAAAGTTGGCGATTATATCGTAAAGACTGACCAGCCGGTTAATTCAGGCGGGAATAGTGATGCGCCTTCACCTTTCGAACTGTTCCTTGCTTCGCTGGCAACCTGTGCGGGTATTTACATAAAATCGTTTTGCGATAACAGGAACCTGCCAACAGAAAATATAAAGATATTTCAGAAAGCCGAATACGATGAAAGCACACAATTGGCAGCAAAATTAAGCCTTGAAATCATAGTCCCTGAAAGTTTTCCTGAAAAATACAGGGATGCATTAGCCGAAGTGGCAGGCAAATGTAAAGTGAAGAAGCAGGTAATGAGCCCCCCGGAGTTCAATACTTTCGTAACAGTCGAAAAATAGTTTTACCTCAAAAGCATAAACTACTGATAAGTAAAGAATACGAAGACACATTGATTGCTTCGTCGTTCCTCCTCGCAATGACGTCATTGCGAAGCCGACAGAGGAGGCTGAAGCAATCTAAAGACATAGAATAAAATTAACATAATCTACATTCCGTCTTTTGTATATTCTTCTTGCTCCTCCAGTTGATTCACAACAGGTATGGGAACATGATACCTGCGACCGATCATTGCAGCTCTTACAGAGAAAATAACAGATACGATTAAGAAGAGAAAGGTAGCCAATTTCAGGTTAGGATAATCTTTTTGCAACAGGAAGAAATCATAAATACCATGTGTTAAAACAGCAATGACCAGTCCTGCTACCATCCAGAGAGATGAGAATTTCTTAAATTTACCAATACCTAAAAAGAAACCCATCATCACCGCACATGTGGCATGCGCGGGCACTGCTGTGAACATCCTCATAAAAGCAAGGCTAGATCCACCTTTAAAAGTATAAAGTATGTTTTCGGCGGTTGCAAAACCCATAGCGATAATTACAGAATAAAGAATGCCATCATAAGGTTCGCGAAGGTTTTTCTTCCTGTAAGCAAATGTGCGCAGGAAAAGGAATTTCCAACTTTCTTCAGTAAGCCCGATAACAAGTATTGAATATGCCGCAATGGTTCCCATGAGAGTATAATTCGCCCTGTCAAAATAATTCTCAATCATAATTGACGGAACTATACTGATAACGCCCATAATAAAATATGCTGCAATTACTTTGAAAGGTTCCGGTCTTTTCCGTCTCCAGTAAAACACCAGCATAATGATAAGCACACCCGGCAGTATGGCAAGTGAACCTGATAATAACAGGCTGATAAATCCCACCATCATTACAAAAAGATTTGTATTTGTATATTGTATTGAAGCATTATTATTTGAATAGGAATTTGAGTAAGAGTTATGGTTATTATTAACATGTTCGTTCTGCGATTCGAAGCTATGATAAGTTTTACGTGACCAAAACTCATTCCTGTAAACCTCCGTTCCAGGCAGGGTATATTTAATTTCTATGATCTCTGTTACATTTACATTTGCACCATTTATTTTACCCGGAACCCATTTAGGCATGTGGTTCAAGGCATTTAAAACTTTTCCTTCATAGTAGTTTCCCAGGTTATTTATGCATTTTAAATTGTGCACAATACCAACTGAATCAATAATGAAGGAAACAGTAATTGGAGGATACTCTCCTTTTGGCGTTGCGAAGTAAGCTTCTTCGTCGGTAAAATTATTTATAAAATTATAGAAAGCTGTATCACCTCCTATAAAGGTGGGCTTTATATCTGTTTGCTCAGGCGTATAGATTTTGCTACTCGCATGAATAAGTAAAGGCAAAAATAATATAATGAAAAGAAATCGTTTCATTCCAAATTCAAATAACAATCCAGGGCTATTTACGTTTTATATTCTTCTTTACAATCAGATCATACGAATCATCTATCCATTCTTTTAATAACGTATCAGTAATTGTTCCGTCTATCAGCACTGTATTCCAATGTTTCTTATCCATGTGATAGCCGGGAAGCACACATGGATAATGTTCTCTGAGGGAAATAGCTTTTTCAGGATCACATTTTATATTTATTGAAAACTCCCCTTCTGTATTGGTGAGAAGAAACATTTTCCCTACAACCTTAAATACAAGAGTTACATTATCAAAAGGGAAACTCTCAGTAACACCTTTCTTTGAAATGCAGTATTCACGCAGTTCTTCTATGTTCATAATTTATATTTAAAATATTTTTGATAATCTTTTCTGGTGTTAATATTGACAAGAATACTTTCATCATCAGTCTCAACTGTTACTAAATCATAAGGTCTTAACGCTTCACGAAAATCATCATCTGATTTCGCTTTGGCAATATGATCGATTACTTTTTCCCCGAAAAGAATTGGATGTCCTCCTTTTCCTTTAAATATTGGCATTACACAGTTATCTTCCTTGGTCATCTTTACCATGTTCTCAAGAAGGGAAAAATTCACGAATGGATTGTCAACATTATGAATAAAACAACACTTCCTGTACTTCAAAGCTTGTGTGCCCAGAATAGCTGAACTCATTCGGCCTTCCTCAGTGTTGTCATTTATTATGATTCTTATTTTTTTATTATTCTTGAGATCAATTTTTGATTTAACCTCTTTATTAATAACCACCACAATATCTTCAGTGATAATTTTACTGTAATCATCAATTATGTGTTCAATGAAATTATGCTGATCGTCAAAACGAAGCAATGGTTTCATTATCCCCATCCTTTCGGATAATCCTGCCGCAAGAATAATAGCAGATGAATGAAGTTGATTCATTATTGTTATTTGTTTTTATGTTATTTTTACAAAGTTAAAATTAAGGTGGATATATACAAAGAACGAAATGGAAAAAATGACGGATAAGTTTTCGATTATTGAAATTGACAGACTGTATCAATTGATTGACAGGAGTTACAGCGAGAGGAAAGAAATTTTTGGCATACCTGAAGAACTGTTTTTTACGGCTTCAAAAGGTGATAAATTTCGTATAGAACGTTACGGTAAGATATTGGAAACACCAATAGGTGTTGCTGCAGGCCCTCACACACAAATGGCTCAAAACATCATTACAGCCTGGTTATGCGGAGCAAGATACATTGAATTAAAGACCGTACAAACACTGGACGAGATAAATGTTTCAAAACCCTGCATCGACATACAGGATGAAGGTTATAACTGCGAATGGTCGCAGGAACTGAAGATACACGAAGCTTATGATGAATACCTGAAAGCATGGATCATCATTCATATACTGAAACGTAAACTCGGATATGATAGCAGCGACGGGCTTGGCACGATATTCAACATGAGTGTTGGCTATAATATGGAAGGCATATTAAAGGATAATGTTCAGTTCTTCTTCAATAAGATGGCCGACTGTAGTACAGAAAAAGCAGAAGCGATTGAAAAATTGAAACAGCTTTATCCTGATATTTCGAAAATAGAGATCCAAATAAAATTTCGGATAACATCACGCTCTCCACCATGCACGGATGCCCTCCGGCAGAGATTGAAAAGATTGGATTGTACCTGATCAATGAAAAGAAACTTCACACCACCATCAAGCTAAATCCTACGTTGATTGGCGCTGAAAAGCTGAGAAGTATTTTGAGCAATCTAAATTTCAGAACTGAAGTTCCCGATATGGCATTTGAACATGATCTGAAATATCCTGATGCTATAAAGCTTATCAATTCACTGCAACAGGCAGCAGATAAGAATGGCGTTGTTTTCAACCTTAAGCTCACCAATACGCTCGAGAGTGTAAACAACAAAACCATTTTCACTGCTGAAGAGAAGATGATGTATATGAGTGGTCGCGCTCTGCACCCCATCAGCATCAACCTTGCAAAAAAACTTCAGCAGGAATTCAATAACAAACTGGATATTTCTTTCTGTGCCGGCGCTGATTGTTTCAACATTACCGACATTATTAATTGCGGGTTAAAGCCAGTTACTGTTTGTTCCGATATTCTTAAACCCGGTGGCTATGCTCGACTTTCGCAATACATGGATGAATTGAAAGGCTGGAAACCTAATTCAAACCAGGTTGAATTCCTTGCTACTTATGCTGAAAAAGTAATTACAGATAAAGCATACAAACAAGATCCATATCATATTCCAAGCATTAAGACAACAAAGGAATTAAGTTATTTCGATTGCATACATGCACCCTGCGTTGATACCTGTCCGACGAACCAGGATATACCGGATTATTTGTATCATGCGTCAAAAGGAGAATTCGGTAAAGCTTTTGAAGTGATCATGAAGAAGAACCCTTTCCCTTCTGTGCTGGGAATGGTTTGCGATCATCTTTGCCAGACCAAATGCACCCGTATCAATTATGATAATAACATATTGATAAGAGAGGTTAAGAGGTTTGTTGCTGAAAACGGACTGAAAGAGAATTTCCTTAAACCTGCTAAAGAAAACAACAAGAAAGTTGCTATCATCGGTGCCGGTCCTTCAGGGCTTGCCTGTGCTTACTTCCTCAGACTTGCAGGTTTTAAAGTTGAAGTTTTCGAAACCAAGAACATAGCCGGTGGTATGGTAGCCGATGCTATTCCTTTATTCAGGCTGAAGAACCAGGCTATTCAGAAAGATATTGAGAGGATAAAAGAGCTTGGAGTAACTATACAATACGGAGTAAAAATTGACAAAGTATCCTTTGAAAAGATCCAAAAAGAAAGCGATTTCATTTTTCTTGCCACAGGTGCGCAGAAGTTTAAATCACTTGGCATTGAAGGAGAACAAGCCAAAGGGGTGATGGATGCATTCGAATTTCTTTCATCTGTTAAAAGAGGTGAGAAAGTTGAACTTGGCAAAAACATTATCATTGTTGGTGGCGGCAATACCGCTATGGACGTGGCGCGTACTGCTTATCGTTTAGCTCCTGCAAATGGAAAAGTTGTTGTTCTTTACAGAAGGACAAAGCACGAAATGCCTGCAGATGCCGAAGAAGTAAAAGCGCTGATAGAAGAAGGAATTGAAATAATCGAACTGGCGGCTCCTGAAAAAATACTTGTAGAGAATGGCAAAGTAATCAAGCTTATTTGTTCAAGGATGAAACTTGGCGAAGCTGATGCTTCGGGGCGTGCAAAGCCGATTAAGATTGCAGGTTCAGAATTTGAAATTGCTGTGGATACTATTATTTCTGCTCTTGGGCAAGATATTGTGATCGATTTCATAAAACCTGTATTGCTGAAAGCAAATCCAGTTTCTTTCGAAACACAGATAAAAAATGTATTCATAGGCGGTGATGCCATGCGTGGTGCTGCTACCATTATTAAAGCTGTTGGCGATGGAAGAAAAGTTGCATCACAAATAATTTCAAGAGTTGGAACTGATTTCAATTTTGAACCGGAAAAAGAGAACAGGGGCTTAACATACAAGGATTACATCATTAAAAAATCGAAGCGTGTTAAAGGCGAAAATGCTGAAGAAACTGATCTGGCCGAAAGAAAGAATTTCAACCTTGTTGTGTCTCCGCTTACAAAAGAACAAGCTGTAAAGGAAGCTTCGCGCTGCCTGTTTTGCGACGATGTGTGCAGCGTATGTGTTACTGTTTGTCCCAATCGCGCCAATTACACTTATTTCAGCAAAGCCGCTTCTTTAAATATCTCAAAAGCGATGATCAAAGGCGGTAAGGTTTCACTTGAAAGAGTGAGCACAAAGAACATTACTCAGAAATACCAGATACTGAACATGGCCGATTTTTGCAATGAATGCGGTAACTGCACTACTTTCTGTCCCACCAATGGAGCGCCATACAGGGATAAACCTAAATTTTATCTTACAGCTAAAAGTTTTAAGGAAGTGGAAAACGGTTTCATGCTGAGTAAACTAAAAGATAAAACCGTTCTGCTTCATAAACAGCAAAACGAAATAAGCACGCTTACCTTTAAGGATGATCAATACATTTTTGAATCGGAAGCTGTAAAAGGGACTTTTAATAAATCCACGTTTGAGCTTAACAAAGCCGAATTCCTTAAGAGCGATCTGAAAGAGTTTGAGTTTTCGCAGGCGGTGAATATGTTCTTGCTGTTCGATGCCGCAACTGACCTTTATTAAATTACTTCAATATTCGGTTGTGTAAAAATCAGTTTTTGCTTTGATTCTAAAGCTGATTTATATTGAGGCTTTCATTCTCAATAGAAAATAAACAGAATAAATAATCAATTTTCAGGCAACTATCTGACACAATTCATGTCTTGTAAGTAGAACTTTAATTCTTCCTGTCATGAAAAAACTATTTAATCTTGTAGCTCTTATTATGCTGCTGTGCTTCCTTAGCGCAATAACCAAAGCACAAATACTGGTTGCCAATGCCGGCAATGACCAAACCATTTGTATGGGAATGTCTGTTACTTTAGGAGGAACTCCTACAGCAAGCGGTGGTATTCCTCCATATACTTATTTATGGTCTAACTCATCTACAGCAGCAAACCCTGTTGTTAACCCGACTGCCAGCGAAACATACTATCTTACGGTTACTGATAGCACTTTGAATACTGCTACCGATACAGTGAATATAACAATAAGTGCCCCGCCTATTATTAGTGTCGGCCCTAACGCTACTATTTGCTTTGGCAATTGCGTTACACTTACTGCTTCAGGTGGTTACTCCTATATATGGTCGCCAAATTCTGGAATAAGTTCTTCAACCGGTGCAAACGTTGTGGCATGTCCATCTATGACGACTACCTATTTTGTATTGGCGGAGAATGCTCAGGGTTGCACAGGCACATCAAATGTTACAGTAACTGTTGATTCTTCAATTGAAATTACTTTATCATCTAATCCTGCATCATGCGGCTTAAACAATGGCAGCATAACAACAACAATTTCAGGGGGCACAGCTCCTTTCGAATATTTATGGGCAAACGGAGCTACTACCCAAATTATTACGAATTTATCTTCAGGAATTTATACTGTGACAGTTGTTGATGCAGCAGGATGTACAAATATTGACACGGTATCTGTTAGTAGTACTTCCAGACTCTCAGTTGTTTTAGATACATTAATAAATGCAAACTGCGCCAATGGTAGTTTAGGCAGTATCTCTGTCCATGGAGCCTGCGGTACCGGTCCTTATACGTATCTCTGGCTGTTCAATGGAGTTCTGATTGATACATCAGCTACCATTCATAATCTTGCCCCCGGATTGTACCGGGTAATTGTCGAAGATGCTAGTACGGATACAACTTCTGCATCTTTCACTATTTCCAGCATCTCAAATATGTATGCTTCTGTTAATGTTACAAATTCGAATTGCGGCTATAATGGTACTGCAACGGTTTATGTGCATGGTCGCCTATCCCCCTTTCTCATATTTATGGAGTGATTCTTTGCATCAGACCACTGCTACGGCAACGGGTTTATTTCAGGGAACATATTGGGTTACCGTAACCGATTCGATAGGTTGTACACTTATCGCCAGTGCTTATATTTATTCAGGATGTGTTAATATAATCAAAGGAAGAATTTATTATGATTTAAACCAGAACTGTGTGCAGGATTCAGGTGAAGCAGGGATACCTAATTTAACTGTATGTGCCATGCCCGGATACTACTATGGCTATACCGATGCAAATGGTGATTTTATTATAAACACCCCAAATATGAATAACACCTTGTATGCCCCGACATACTGGCCGATGCCTTATGCTATTACTTGCCCGTCTGCCGGCACCTATACTGTTAATTTTACTGGTGGAGGAGATACTGCATCTGGGAATAATTTCGGGTATTATGCTGACTCAAATTATTTTGATGTTGGAATTCATCCGGGATGGACCAGTGCTGATCCCGGATTTACAAAGAGATTCTGGATTTACTATTATAACAACAGCCCAAGCCCGCAAAATGTATTGATACGTTTTACTTATGATACTTTACTGCAATTCGACAGTTGTACTGATGGTGGTATTAATTATCCCACCCAGCATAAAATTGAATGGACTATAAATGGTGTGCCACCGGGTGCTTATTCTTACCCCTACTGGTATTTTATATCCGGCATTTATTTTTATGTGCCGACTACCGTAACATTAAGCACCATATTGGATTACTGTTTTGAAATTTTCCCTATTGCAGGGGACGCAAATCCTTCAGACAATACCTTATGTGCCGAAGAAACAGTTATCGGTTGCCACGATCCGAATTCAAAAACCGTTTCACCTATAGGTGCGGGCTCACAAAAGCTCATCACGCAGTCGGATACCACTCTGATGTACACCATACATTTCCAGAATACCGGAACAGATACTGCTTTCACTGTGATTGTAGTAGATACCTTGTCTCCTTATCTCGATCCTTCAAGCATTGTGCCAGGAGCATCCAACTATCCCTATACATTTACCCTTTCAGGACAGGGAGTGCTGACATTCCGTTTCGACCATATTCTATTGCCCGACAGCAACGAAAATAAAACAGCAAGCAGCGGTTATCTGAATTATACGGTAAAACAGAAAGCAAATAATCCTGATGGCGCAGTGATAAATAATACTGCCGCTATCTATTTCGATTTTAATGCTCCGATAAATACTAATACTGCATTCAATACACTGGATTATGATTTATTCATACAGGAGAAATTACAGGGCATAATGGTTTGAAGATATCACCCAATCCTTTCCATGATGCATTTACGCTTGAAATTACCGGCAAGGCAAGTTATCCCTGCAATGTTAAGATAACGAACAGCATAGGAGATGTGATCATGACAGAGGAAGTTGCCCAACCTGTAGTTTCATTAAATATCCCCGGTTTGGCTGATGGTATGTATTTTATAGCGGTGGATGATAATAATGGAAAAACGATTGCTAAAGGGAAACTGATATCGCAATAGCTGGCTAATGTCAGATAAGCTGGCACCATATTCCTGAATAGGGATATATAGGAGTTTGTGTATTCGCAGGCTGTGAATATGTTCTTGCTGTTTAATGCTGCGAAGGAGCTTTATTAGAAATTTATCCTTCTCCTGACAATTTGATAAATTGACTGGGATAATTGAACTGCATGAGTTAGGGTAGCAAATTAATGCAGTTTAATCTACACTTCATCTATAAAATATATCCCATAATTTGGTATTGGATTTGAATTATATTTATATTTGTAGAAACATTATCCTATGAAAAAGTCAATTCTGCTATTCGTGTTTCTTTCGCTTGTAATTTCAGGCAATGTAAAAGCTAACCCTATTATGCCTCCACCCGTAAGTGTTGAATTGTATTTTGATGCCAGCAACAAATGGTTCATTGAACTTTATTTTGAGGGTTATGGTACTACTGTTTCAGACAGTCTTGTTTTAATGACCAGCACAGATACTGTTTCATTTAAACCGGGATTTCATATACCTAATACTCCTTTTATTATGACTGTTGACAGTTTGAAATCACCTCTTACAATTAATAAAAATGGGGATTTAATAGCAGTAGGGCAAAGAAATGATGGAACAATTTTCAATTTGGATTGGTGCCCCTTTGCATTTGGCAATATAGCTAATGCCCAGGTGTCTGCTCCTATCCTCGGGCAATCAATAAAGCGTTTGCAATGTAATACTTATACTGGAGACCCCGCCTATTTTTTAGTTAAAGATGACAAGATAGCGTTAGGAACCCCTTTCGTTGTAAGCGATGATAGTTCTTCGTTCTCCGGTCATGTGTTTGATTCCAATCATAATCCTGTACCCGGTGCATTAGTAAGTGGAAATATTGAATTATTTTGTCCAAACCCATATAATCCTACAAGTCTTACAACTGATGTCAATGGGTATTATAGTTCAAGTTCAATATACAGTTATATTCGGAATATTACCATTCAAAAACAGTTTTGCAATTCAATAGATACCACTTTTTCCATTGAACCTAATTCTGCTACTGTTATTGATTTTACTTTGGATTCCTGCACAGTAGGATTAATAGATTTTTCAAAACCTGACAATTATTCCATGCAGGTATTTCCAAACCCGGGTTCTGAGAATTTCACTTTTCACGTTACTACAACTGACTTAAAGCATGAAAATTGCCTGATAAGAATTTACAATTCAACTGGTGAACTTGTAAATATCATTCCGGTTAATAATATGCATGATTCTACTGCAAGCATTTCATGGAACGGCAAAGGGAAATACGATAACCTGTCTGCAGGGATGTACACCTGTGCGCTCGTGATAAACGGGAAAACCATTACATCTGAAAAACTTATCATTGAAAAATGAGGTTGTATTTATTTTCATTTCTAGTATTTCTCTTATTTTTCTGTAATAGTCTTTATTCTCAAAAGCTTTCATTTTACAAAGAAGACCTGAAGTTCAGCCTTGAAACAAAGTATTTTACTGTTGATGGTGCATATTATTTCAGTAACAGCGATTCTATAAAAGTTAAACAAATTATTTTCTATCCTTTTCCCTTAGCTAAAGAATTAGGGAATATTGATTCCATTTCAGTTTATGATAGCACGGAAAGAAAAGTAATATCTTTTTCCAAAATGAATGATAATTCCGGAATTTCGTTCCCTCTTTTAATGGAAGGCTACGGTTTCAGGAAAATAAAAATTCATTACCGTCAGCAATTAAAAGGAAATATGGCTGAATATATACTTCAGACAACAAAGAACTGGGGTAAGCCGCTTGAAACCGCAAATTACTCTTTATGTGTTCCTGTAAACGTAAAAATAGATTCGTTATCCTACACTGCCGACAGCATTAAACACCTTGGCAATAAATATATTTATTATTGGACTAAAAAGAATTTCCTTCCCAAGAAAGATTTCTATTTTTATTTCAGGCAATAATTTAAGCTAAAAAGCATTATTCGTTAATATTTGGTGTGAATAGAGCAGAAGTAGCAGATTAAGAAGTAATTGCCGAAACATCTTTAATAAACGGATCTTGGTATTCAGCATACCGTCAGCGATGACCATCATACCGTCAGCGGTTACCAACATACCGTCAGCGATGACCAAAATACCATCAGCGATGACCAGCGTACCGTAAGCAGTGACCAGCGCCTTTTTTGAAATGCACTGTATCCCAAATAGCAGTTCAATTTAATTAGTAACAATTTAAAACAAGAAAACAAGAAAACAAAACTTCTCAAATTTGTACATATAGGATATGGCAGATGATTTCAAGCATATAGCAGATTATACCCGGATGCACCCATTAAACTGTGTAAAAAGGCTGAATTTAATGGATACCCAACTTTGATGAAACATTTTTCGATAGATAATTGTTTTATTAGGTGGAAATTTTATATTATTGCATTAAGATTAAATTAAGGTGTAACATTTATGAGGAACGCAACCAAAGTAAGTTGTTTATAAAAGGTTTTACCTAGGCAATAAACAAGTTATGCACTATTTTAATTAAAGAAAATGGAGGAAAGATTAAATAATATACTGATTAAAAAAGCATTCTTAACTTTAATTGGGGTGACAGTTTCATTGACTTTTCTTATTAGTTCTTGCCGAACAACAAATAATGTTGTCTTCTCAAACTTAATTCAAAAAAGGAAATATAATAGTGGTTATTTTGTTAATATATTTTCAAAAAGTCCAAAGACAACTGAGACGAAAATCAAAGACAAAAAGACTGCTATCAAAACAGAAAATGAACAAGAGATTCAAACTAATAACTCTACTGACTTAATTGCATCTACTGATAATAGTATTATTTCAAATCAAAAATCTTTAGAATGTCAATCAAACGGACTTATTTCTTCCAACAATAATGAAATACAGCAAATTTTTGCAGTTCAGAAAAGGGAAATGGCATGTTTTTCCAAAAATAATATTTTCAATCACCTATCTGCTGATACATCTAATGGCAGGCCTAAAGTGAATTGGAAAGCGAAAATTGGATTGTATTATGGATTAATTGGATTACCTATTTTTTTAATCATAAAAAGTCCTAAGCTTTTATGGTATTCTTCTTTCGCACATAATTTAATTTTTATCATAATTCCAATTTTTATGATAATAATATGTGCTTTAGCATTGCATCAAATTAATAAGCGTCCAGATAAATGGAAAGGAAAAGGATATGCAATAGTTGGACTCTGCTTTGGCATACTTCTACTTGCAATTGAGGTGTTTCATTTTTTATTAGGTATTTTATTAATTTTTTGAGTTATTATTTAATAA
>CAWHOW010000044.1:0-44692 GCA_963831005.1 uncultured Bacteroidota bacterium | reverse complement strand
ACTGATTTTTATTTTTTCTTCAACTTTTTAAAACTGTTATTTGATAAAAATCCGAAACTATCTTTCTTTATATCCTGAAAAATACTTTTTGAGGTTTGACTAGATAAGCTTTTCGTCAAAACCCGTAAAAATACCTGAATAAAACAGGCATTTTATCCCTTTCCTACACCTTGTTGCATTAGTAATTTTGTTTCGTCGCAAATAGCAAACAAAAAATAAAACTGTAATTATGAAAAATAATGTAAATTTGAATACTCATTTAAAACCAACAGCTATGAAAAAATTAGTTTTAACATTCGTCCTTGTAATGGTAGTCATTTTGGCTAAATCACAAACACCCATTACAATTACCGGTTCAGACATGCCGCAACCCGGTACAGCTGATTTAGTAGGTAATGATACAACGTCAAAGCATTTTAGCTTTGGAACTGCAAGTGCCACATTTCAATCTTGGGATTTTTCCAATTTAGCTAATAGTTATCCTAAGGTTGCTATATATTCGCCAACATCGCCCTATCAGGCTTTTGCACCCAGTTTCCCGGGTTCTAATATTTATACATGGGGACCTTCTTATTATTTTACAAGCTTTTACGGATCGGCTCCTGTGTATACCAATGATTACGGATACATGTACTGGAAAACAGATTCAGCAGGATTTCATATTGTTGGTTTCAGGGGCGACTGCGGGCCTAATTACGGATATATGAATGTGCTTGAAGGACCACAGGAATTGCTTATGGGGGCGCCTGCAACTTTAGGCAGCCATTTCCCCGATTCAGCGAGGTGGGAAGTAACCTACCATAAAAATCTTAATCCTTATAATTTTGATACCAATTTTGTCAGCTTAAGAAAGAAAACTCTTACATGCGATGCATTCGGATCAATGAAGACTACATTTGGCACTTTTGATGTAATAAGAGTTCACGAATATATTACTGATCTGGATAGTATATCATCTTTTTTGCCTATAATTAATTATACTTGGGATACTCTTTATTATGCAGATACTCTTAACAACTACCAGTTCTGGGCAAAAGGGGTTCATTATCCACTTGCAATTGTTCATTGCGATAAAAACAACAACATTTTATATACAGAATTTCTGGTGGATACTATTGCTTGTTATTCCATTACCGGCAATGTATTTAACAATACAGGTACACAAGTAGTCAAAGCAGGAACTACTAACCTTATATTAAGAGATAATTGGGATCATTTATTCGACTGGATTGAAACGGTTCCAATAGATTCAAACGGTCATTTCCAGTTTGCCGATGTGGTCTATTTCCCCGGCGATAACTACCTTGTTCAGGCAAATCCAGACACAACACAATATCCCTATCTTGTGCCTACTTATTTTGGTGATTCAATAACATGGCAGGAAGCAACCAGTTTACCAATGACTAAAGATACGAACATTACTATTCATTGCCAGAACGACTCTTTGCTTGCAATGTTAACAGGAAGTATAAGTATAAGCGGCACTATATGGATGGATACTACCGCAACAAATCCAGTGGTCAATCCAATAAATCCAACCGTTGCCCGAGGTGTAAAAGTAATATTGGTTCAGAATCCGGGAGGGGGATGCAGCAGCGTTCGGCATACAGATAATAATGGAAAATATAATTTCACTAACCTTCCTGCCAAAAATTATAAACTTATAGTTGATATTCCAGGGTTAAATATGAATCATGATACAACTTACTGGATTAATGTTGGTTCAACATCTACAGCTTACACCGACCGTGATTTCATTTACGATACTTCATTAATATATATTTACTCAAATGCAAACATTGTTGAGCATAATATTAACAATATATATGATGTAAGTATATATCCAAACCCTTTCAATGGTGTTGCAACTGTTTATATAAGCAATCCAAACAGCGAAAACAGGATAGTTAAGTTTACAATATATGATATTGCCGGAAGGATTATTAAAGAAGTAAATGCAAACAATACAGAATACTTATCTATTACAAGCGATGGTTTGGCAAAGGGAATGTATATATATGAAATAAGGGTAAATAACGAGATAATAAATTCAGGTAAAGTAGTAGTAAACTAAAAAAACGACAACTATATCCTGGAGGGGCGCAGCTTTGCTGCGCCCCTCTTTTATTTTCTGTTAAATTTATTTAGCCCTTTGCTGGAATATAAAAAAATATGATATTTGCATTATGGGAAAATGCATTGAAATAATGATTGTTGATGATCACGAGATTTTTAGAAAAGGCCTTGCTATGGTCATTAATAAGCTTAAGAACACTAAAGTTGTTGCTGAAGCAAAAAATGGCCAAGAATTTCTTGACATTATCCAGAAAACAAAAGTAGATATAGTGCTAATGGATATTGAAATGCCTGTAATGAATGGCATTGAAGCTACAAAACAGGCATTGCAGAAATATCCTAACATGAAAATTGTAGCGCTTTCAATGTTCGGCGAAGAAGAATATCTGCAAAACCTGGTTGATTTGGGAGTACGTGGTTTCTTATTAAAAAATATCAGCAAGGATGACCTTTATCGAGCCATTCAATTAATATCAGAAGGGAAAAATTATTACTCGGAAGAACTGCTTTCCTTCTTTACGCGTAAGTACATGAAACCCCAGAAGCAGCAACAGGAAAATACTGACACGAATCTTACTAAAAGAGAACTGGAGGTATTGCAACTGATTGCTGAGGGTTTAACCGATGTTGAAATCGCTGAAAAACTTTTTTTAAGCCAGCGCACTGTAAACGGGCATCGTGCAAACCTTATTTCTAAAACTGGTTCACGCAATACTGTGAACTTACTTACTTATGCCATAAAAAACGGGTTGGTTGAAATGTAATATCAAATATTTTTTTCCTTATAATTAAAAATACCTTCATGAAAAAGCATTATTTACTTATAATTGGAATATTCTTATTCACATTATCTTCTTTTTCCCAAAGGCAATCGCTTACCAATATCAAAACATGGGCTTACCAAATGCAGGGAATAAATATTTCACAAATTGCCAGCGATACTACTTTTCAACTTATTGTTATTGATTATTCTTCCGATGGAACTGATGAGAACAAATTCACGCCACAAGAAATAGCCAAGATTAAATCAAGCGGTAAAAAGGTTATTTCTTATATTTCAATTGGCGAAGCTGAAAATTACCGCTTCTACTGGGATAGCAAATGGAATACAACTCCTCCATCTTGGCTGGGACCAGTTAATCCTGGCTGGCCGGGCAATAATAAGGTTAAATTCTGGCTTCCCAATTGGCAGAAATTAATATTTGCATATACTGATACCATTATTAAACAGGGATTCGATGGTATTTACTTGGATATGATTGATTCATATTATTACGGGATGGAAGAAAACCCACAGCAACCAGTCGCTGATACATTGATGATGCAGTTTGTAAAGAATATCCGTCACCACGTTGATTCTGTTACTGGTAATACCAATTTCATTATAATACCCCAGAATGCTGAAGAAATAATTAATTCAATTAATGTAAGTGCTTCGCAAAAAACAGCATATTTTAATGCAGTAAATGCAATTGGAGTGGAAGATATTTTTTATTATGGCGCAAAGAATGAAAATAATGCATTCAGCCCAGACACATTCAGGATAAACCAATTAATGCAATGGCAGGCAAATAACAAACAAGTATTTTCAATAGATTACTTAACACAACCTTCTCTAATCAATCAGTATGCTGTAGGCGCTCATTTGTACAATTTTGTCCCTTATGCTTGTGTTCGCGAACTCGACCAATTATGTGGAGGAATTCCAATGAGCCTTAATGCACAAAGTGAACTTGATAATGTTTTGATATATCCTAATCCATCGGATGGCAAGATTAATCTGTATGAAAACTTTGCAGTTGAAAAATATGAGTTAGAGGTTTTTTCTTCTTTCGGCCAACCACTGGGCAAATGGAGTGTAAAGAAAAGAGGCGATGTTACGCATATAGACCTGTCAGACTTCCCCGATGGCATATATTATCTAAGTATAAATTCCGGTAAAGGAAGTACATATAAAAAGATTATAATCAATCACTGATAAAAGTCACCCGTAATTATAGTATTTCCTTCTTTTAAGTTAATTTTAAGAGGTTTTAACATTAACTGTAGCTACCGCAGTATTTACTGTTACTTCCGCAAAACCGGAAGTAACTACTTCTATTGTTGCATTGTATCGGATTTAAGTAAAATTTTACGGCTTATTTATTATAATTTAATAATTTTGCCCCACAATAAACTCTATAACCATGAATAACAAATTTAATATTTATTTTTTAGGAACATTGTTCATAATAATGATTACTATGAATACAGCATGCAATAACAACAAAGGAAAAGAAACGAAATTAGCCCAACCAGCGATTGACAAAAAGAATATGGATACTACGGTTAATCCGGGTGCTAATTTCTTTATGTATGCAAACGGTGGATGGATTAAAAAGAACCCGGTTCCCGAAGAATACAGCCGTTATGGAGCTTTCGAAGTTCTTATGGAAAAGAATTATTCCGACCTAAAGAGCATAATGGAAGATGCATCTAAAGATGATAAAGCCGATAAGAATAGCAATAAAAAGAAAATTGGCGATTTCTATTCCTCCGGAATGGATTCAGTGAAGATTGACAAAGAAGGCGTAAAACCACTTGCCGATGAATTTAAGCTTATTGATGCCATTAAAACAAAAAATGACCTGCTAAACGAAATAGCACATCTACATACCATTGGCAATAATCCTTTCTTTTTGATTTATGCTGCTCAGGATGAAAAGAACAGCGAAATGGTTATAGTTCATTTACGTCAGGGTGGTACAGGTCTACCTGACAGGGATTACTATTTGAGCAAAGATGCCCGTTCAAAAGACATTCGCGCTAATTATAAAGTTCACGTTGAAAAAATGTTTGAACTACTAGGTGATGAAAAAAAGAAAGCTGAAGCTAATGCTGAAGATATTCTTGCAGTTGAAACTAAATTAGCTGAAGCCTCTTGGAAAAGAGTTGACCTACGCGATCCAGTAAAAGGATACAATAAATTTAAATTGGATGAACTTCAGAAGAAATCCCCCTTTATTTCCTGGAAAGATTATTTCAGTGGGATTGGGTTTCCAAATATTACAGAAGTTAACATAGGGCAACCTTCTTTCTTTGAAAAATTAAGTGATATTATGAAAGAGGTCAGCATTGACTCATGGAAAACCTATTTAAGGTGGCATCTCATTAGTGCAAATTCATCATACTTAAGTTCAGATTTCGAAAAAGAACATTTTAACTTTTACTCTAAAGTTTTATCGGGTAAAACCAAAATGCAACCAAGATGGAAAAGAGTATTGAATACTGTGGACGGTGGAATGGGCGAAGCTGTCGGTCAGGTTTATGTTGATAAGTTCTTCCCTCCTGAAGCTAAAAAATCAATGATTGAATTAGTAAATAACTTAAGAGAATCATTAAAAGAAAGGATTCAGAATCTTAATTGGATGAGCAAGGATACCAAAGCCCAGGCATTAGCCAAACTTGAGGTGATGAATGTAAAAATAGGATATCCCGATAAATGGAAAGATTATTCTAAACTCGAAATATCAAATGATTCTTATGTAAAGAATGTAATGAATTCCGACAAATTTGATTTTGATTATATGATGAACAAGGTTGGCAAACCAGTTGACAAACAGGAATGGCATATGACCCCGCAGACAATTAACGCATATTACAATCCAAATATGAATGAAATTGTATTTCCTGCTGCTATATTGCAACCACCCTTCTTCAGTAAAGATGCTGATGCAGCAATTAATTACGGTGCAATTGGAGCCATCATCGGCCATGAAATGACTCACGGCTTTGATGATGAAGGAAGACAGTTTGATAAGAATGGTAACCTGAAAGACTGGTGGACAAAGGATGATGCAGATAACTTTATTAAACAAACCAATGTTCTGGTTGACCAGTATAATAGTTTTAAAATTTTGGATAGCCTCCATGTTGATGGGAAACTAACGCTAGGCGAGAATATAGCTGATTTTGGTGGAATTACAGTTTCACTTAATGCACTGAAGAAAGTTTGGAAAACTACAGGTGATACAGCAAGTATCGATGGGTTTACTCCTCTTCAAAGATTTTTCCTTTCTTTTGGCCAGGTATGGAGAATGTCAATCCGTGATAAACAACAGATGCGTTTATTGAAAGAAGACGTTCATTCACCCGGAGTTGCCAGAACTAATGCTGTTGTGCGAAATGTCCCTGAATTTTATGAAGCATTTAAAATTAATTCTACTGATCCCTTATATTTTGCTCCTGATAAAAGGGCTAAAATCTGGTAATTAAACTAATAAATGAAAGTTGGATTTATATAGCAAATTACTGACTTTCTAAAGAACCAGCTTTCATTTTATTTTTCATGCTAACCAATTAGAGAAATCTGAGGAAAAATAAGAAAATAAAATAGGATAAACGCTGCAACAAGTATTTCAAGTGCAAGTCCGACTATTGCAAACCATTTTCCTTTTGACTGACCTTTTTTAATTTCTTTATATCCGATAATGCTTAATATTGCTGCACCTACCAAACAAATGATTCCCATCGGTAAAAAAAATGTTCCACCTGTTGTACTAAAGGTAAGAAGTAGCACAGATATCAAAATAGAAATCAATCCAGCCATAGCCATTCCATTCAACTTGGGTTTATCACTAGGTTTGTCGATAGGAAAAGGGTTTGAAAAATTTATTGGGATACTGTTATATATTATTTCATCCTTACTAATAAGATCGTTCTCCATAAAGTTTTTACAATCAGAGTAAATTGTTCTATTTGATTGAACACTTTTCTGTTTTTTCTTTACAGATGCTATATCATTTGAAGAGAGAAGAGTTTCGGGAAAATTACTGGTATAAATTTCTTTTTCATTAATGTTTTGCAATGCCGAACTTACATTTTTGTTTGCTCGTAAATTGGGAGAATTAAATCCATCTCCATCATTTTTTGGATTTAAAGTAATTGCTTTTGTTCTCAAAGAAAACTGTCCAATATAAAAACCTTTATTGTATTTCCTTTTCTGTATGAAATTCGATGACACTACATTATTCGTTGTACTACAAGAACTTAAAATCAGGCTTATTAAAAAGATTAACCCTCTAAAAGCAATATAAAAGTTTTTAATTCTCATTTAATAATATGTTAAAATAAGTGGTGCAACCTTTGTACAAAATTAAATAATTTCTGTTTGATATAACATCCATTAAATATCCGTTAATCTTGATTCTTAAAAGAATTATATAAACTCAAATTTTAACATTTCATATAATTTATTTTATTGAAAGCCACCTTTATTCTTTTTTTTCGTCTATGTACGAAATATTGAGAATGAACGGCTTGTGTTAATTAGTGTTAAATTATTTTTTGTAACATTTCTAATATATCTATTTTCACTACATTTGCACATGATTCAAATGAAATTTTAAATGAATCTTTGGTTCTTTATTATTAAGGCACGGTTCTTGGTATACCAGTTTTCAGTTCACCGAAATGGAAGATAAACGATGGTGAAACAATATTAGATAAATAAATTATTAACTAAATTAATTAAACTATGAAAAGAATTCTATTAACATTAACAGCAGCAATGTTCACATTTTGTGTAGTAAATGCACAAAAGGACGCAAAAACAACGACAACTACTACAGTGGCTCCAACAACAACAACTACGGCTCCAACTCAAAATCCGGACAATCCGAATGGACCTGTTATTACTTTTCCGAACCTTGTTCATGATTATGGTACATTACAAAAAGGTGCTGATGGTAACTGTGAATTCACATTTACCAATACAGGTAAAGAACCTTTGGTGTTATCAAATGTAACAACTTCCTGCGGATGTACTGTTCCTTCATGGAATAAAGAACCGATACTACCCGGGAAAACTGGCATTATTAAAGTTAATTATACTAAAACCAATATTGTTGGTACAATAAGCAAACAGATCACCGTTATGTCGAATGCAAAGAATGGTACTATTATTCTTAGCATTAAAGGACAGGTTGTTGATACTCCTTCAACCACTCCTGAAAAACCAGCAAATATGACAACTTCACCTTCAACTACTCCAGCTAAGTAAAAAGAAGGGTTTATTTGTTTTCCAATTAACAAATTAACTTTACATTTGCCCGATTCAATTTTGAATCGGGCTTTTTTTTATAATTTATAATCTTTAATACTATGCCACAGATATCACAGAAAGGTTGTCAGATGCCGGCTTCGCCGATCAGGAAACTTGTTCCTTATTCAGATGAAGCCAAGAAAAGAGGTATAAAAGTTTACCATTTGAATATCGGTCAGCCCGATATTGAAACCCCCGAAATAGCTATGAAAGCTATAAGGAATATGGATATGAAAGTTGTTGAATACAGCCATTCTGCCGGTATTCCTTCCTACAGGAAGAAACTTTGCGAATATTATAAAAGGTTCAACATTGACCTTACTCCTGACGAGATCATTATTACCACAGGCGGTTCGGAAGCCATATTGTTTGCCATGCAAACCTGTCTGAACCCGGGCGAAGAAGTGATAATCCCCGAACCATTTTATGCCAATTACAATGGATTTGCAGTAAATTCGGGAGTGGTTGTTAAACCTATCAATTCGAGCATAGAAACTGGTTTTGCACTTCCTCCTATGTCGGAATTTGAAAAGGCTATTACGCCCAAGACCAAAGCCATCATGATTTGCAACCCAAGCAACCCTACTGGTTATCTTTATTCGAAAGAAGAGCTTGAACTGCTTAGGGATATAGTTAAGAAACACGATCTGTACCTATTATCGGACGAGGTTTACAGGGAGTTTTGCTACGACGGCAAAGTGCATTATTCGGCCATGTACCTGAAAGGGATAGAGGATAATGTGATACTGCTTGATTCGGTTTCGAAGCGTTACAGCGCTTGCGGGGTACGTATAGGCGCTTTTATCAGCAAGAACAAGGAAATTATGCGGGTTGCCATGAAGTTTGCGCAGGCTCGTTTAAGTCCGCCTACATTCGGACAGGTAGCTTCGGAAGCTGCTATTGATACACCCAAAGAATATTTCGAGGCAGTGATGAAGGAATATATTGCCCGCAGAAACCTGGTGGTAGAAGCTATAAATAAAATTGACGGCTGCTATTGCCCTAAACCCGAAGGTGCATTTTATGCCATGGCTAAACTGCCAGTTGACGATTCGGATAAGTTCTGCCAGTGGCTGCTCGAAAGTTTCGAGTACAAGGGCGCTACAGTGATGTTTGCTCCTGCAACAGGCTTTTATTCCACTCCAGGCCTTGGAAAGGACGAGATACGCATAAGTTATGTGCTTAATCTGGAATCGCTGAAAAATGCAATGGAATGCCTTAAAGAAGCGCTTAAGGTTTATCCCGGTAGGAAGAAGTAATTCCTTAATTGTTCGCCTTTTTGCATTAAATGATTGTTAGTTGCCATATGACTAATACTTAGTCATATTAAAAGAATATCGCAACTGTACACTATAAAACAAATAACTTTGTTTAAACTTTTAATTTTTACCCTTTTATCAGGGTAGAATATTCTTCAAGTGTATTGTTCTAAATATTGATATTCATTAATTCTTAAACTAAATCTACTCATCAAAAGGTTTTTTAATATTAAATTTTCCTTTCTTTTATTGCAAGTATTACTTTGCAATAGCATAATTCATGCACAATACTTTAGCATAGGGCAAGATCCTGCCAATATTAAATGGCAACAAATAAAGTCTGAAAATTTCACAATTCTTTACCCAAAAGGTTTCGATTCACATGCAATGTACCTTGCCAATGTGCTTCAGTATGTGCGTGAACATGGGACTCAATCGCTTGGAACTCCTCCGAAACAAGTTACTGCAATTCTGCATAACCGCTCTGCAGTATCAAATGGTTATTCGTTATGGGCACCAAAGCGAAATGAATACTTTACCTGTCCACCGCAGGATAATTATGCACAGGATTGGATAGAACAACTTGCCACACATGAATACCGACATATGACTCAAATGAATATGCTGAATTGTGGCGCAACTAAAGTCCTAGGATGGTTCTTTGGTCAGCAGATTAACTCTTTGGTTCTCGGACTATATGTGCCTCTGTGGTTCATGGAAGGCGATGCTGTTACTACTGAAACGCTACTTACTAAATCTGGAAGAGGAAGGATACCTTCATTTGAAATGATTGAAAGGGCGCAGATACTAGGATATAAACGATTCAATTATGACAAAGCCGTACTAGGTTCTTATAAAGATTATGTTCCCGACCAGTATTATTTCGGTTATCAGTTGGTTGCGGGTGCAAGGAAAATGTATGGCGCTGAATTATGGAAATCTGCAATGGAAACTACCGGCAAAGATCCTTTTATGGTAACGCCATTCAACAAAGGATTAAAAAAAGTTTCCGGGTTGAACAAGACACAGCTTTATAAAAGTGTTTATGATAATCTCGACAGCCTGTGGAAAGTTCAAAGGGACAAATCAACCTTCAATCCTTTTACATCAATTACTCCCGATAAACAAAAGGTTTACACAAATTATACTTTCCCGCACTTTATTAATGATAGCACTATTATTGCCGAGAAATCGGGATTGGACGATATTGAACGCCTTGTCCAAATAAATTATAAAGGTGAAGAAAAGATAATCCATACCCCCGGTTTTTATATTTATGAAAGCCTTTCAATTACTGAGAATAATGCATTCAATAGCTCCAATTTAAAAATTTCTGACAATCATTCAAAGCCAGAGAAATATATAACATGGGCTGAACATAAGATAGATAAACGTTGGGCTATCCGCGATTACTCAGTGATCATGACTCGTGATTTTGAAACAGGAAAGACCAAACAAATAACAAAGAAATCGCGCTACTTTGCTCCTTATCTTTTCCCTGATTCTAAAAAGATAGTAGCTGTTGAAGTTACTGAAAACAGCGATTGTTCGCTTGTTATTCTTGACAGGCAAACGGGTGCAGTGCTTAATAAAATTCCGGCAGGTGGAACCAACCTATTTCAAACTCCTTCTGTGTCTGACGACGGGAAAAGAATTGCTGCTGTTTTGTTCGATCATAACGTTGGTAAAAGTATCGTCGCTATAAATCCTGAAACCGGGCAGAAAGAAATTTTAGTGAAACCCTCCTTCGATGAAATATCAGACCCTCATCTTTATAAAAACTATTTATTCTTTAATGGCATTTATTCAGGAATAGATAATGTTTATGCATTGGATACATTAACAGGCAAAATATGGCAGGTAACTTCTGCTCTTTATGGAGCTACAGATTTAGAAATCTCGCCCAATGGGAAAAAGATGACTTATTCCAATTATACTCCTTTTGGCTACCAGATCGCAGAAGCAAATTTTAATCCTTCACTCTGGAAACCCATTGAGCAGGTCACAGATAATTCTATTAAGCTTTATCAAAGCCTTCTTCCACAGGAGTCAGGGCTTGTTGATTCGGTAAATATCCCTATTAAAAACTATGATATCAAGAATTACAGCAAACTGGGACATTTGTTTAACCTACATAGCTGGGCTCCCCTGTTTATAAATGCAAACAACATGACACTTCACCCGGGAGTTTCAATAGCTTCACAAAATATGCTTAGTACTACTTTCGCCACTCTGGGGTATGATTATAAGCCAAATGAGAAGGTGGGCAGATATTATGCTACCGCCAGTTACCAGGGATGGTATCCTGTGTTCAATGCAACTTATTCTTATGGTAAAGATGTTGCTTACCTGTATCAGAATCCGGGCGAACCGGCTATGAAACGCTTATCATTCAATTCGTCCGATTTCTTATTCGGAACAAATATTCCCTTAAACTTTACAATAGGACATTATATTCAGGAAATATTACCTTCGGCAAGCATTGAGCATATTGCAACAACCGACACTTTGATCCCTACAAATTATACTGTAATGGATTATAGCTTATTATTGGTTAACCAGGTTAAAACAGTTCTCCGTGATGTACTTCCACGATGGGAGCAAGCAATTACATTAGAATATAAAAACACTCCTTTCGGCGGCAGTAATTTCGGGAATGAGTTTAATGCTGAACTTTTATTGTTATTTCCGGGCTTAGCAAGGCATCACAGCTTTTCGATATTAGGCGGTTATCAGACTAAAACTCCCGGCGATTATGCTTTTCCCAATCTGTTGGCTTATCCCCGTGGCTATAATAAGACAAGTGAATATTCAGGTACACTTTATAATAATAATTTGGAAAGTGTATCTCTTAACTATGGGCTGCCCCTTTGCTATCCTGATCTCAGGATAGGTTCATTGTTCTATTTCCAGCGATTCAGGGCGAACTTGTTTTACGATTATGCTATTGGAAAAACTAATTCTGTAACAACGCAATACCACTCAACAGGGGTGGAATTAACCACTGATATGAATATAGTACGTTTTATCTTCCCTCTCAGTCCTGGCGTGAGGGCTTCTTATATTCCGAGTTTGAATAAAACTGTTTTTGAATTCCTGATTTCTATTAATTTTACAGGAAATTATACCAATTAAATGAACACTTTATTCAAAATAATCATTTCGGCTTTTGCAGTACTTATTACATCATGGTTACTGAAAGGAGTTCATGTTGACGGCTACTTTACTGCACTGATAGTAGCCCTGGTTCTGGCTGTTTTAAATAATCTATTAAAGCCCATATTAATATTGCTGACAATTCCTATTACATTTTTCACGCTAGGGTTTTTCCTGCTGGTGATAAACGCCGCCATTATATTACTTACAAGCGATATTGTAAAAGGATTCCACGTTGACGGATTTTGGTGGGCTGTTGGATTCAGTATTATACTTTCAATTGTTACCGGAATACTGAATAGCTTTAGGGGGCTTCTAAAAATTCAAGATATAAGATAATTGAGTAGTTCTGCTTATCTTTATCAAAAAAATAACAGATATGGCAACATACAAGCAAACAGGCAACAAAGGATTATTTGATGAACAGGAAACATATCAAAAGCTAATAGAAAAGGGTAATCCATTGGAATTGATAAGCAGAGTAGTAGATTTTGAAATATTTAGAAGCACAATAGAATCAAAACTATTAAACACAGATAAGAAAAACAATGCAGGAGCAAAACCTTATGATGTTGTGATGATGTTTAAAATAATGATATTACAACGGTATTACGGACTTGGCGACACACAAATAGAATATCAGATATTAGACAGGCTAAGTTTCAAAAAGTTTTTAGGATTGGAAAGTGGTGACAAAGTACCAGATGAAAAAACAGTTTGGGCATTTAGAGAAAATATAACCAATAGTGGACTTGTAACAGAAATGTTTGAACAGTTTACACAATTTCTGGAATCAAAAGGATTCATAATGAACGAAGGGAAAATGGTAGATGCCAGTTTTACAATAGCTCCACGTCAGCGCAACACACGTGAAGAAAACAAAATAATAAAAGAAGGGCGAGGCGATGAACTATGGAATGAAGAACCTAATAAAAAAAAGCATAAAGACATAGATGCCCGCTGGACAAAGAAGAATGGTGAAACATTTTATGGATATAAAAATCACACCAAAGTTGATACAAAGAGCAAGTTTATTGACAATTATACAGTAACAGATGCTTCAGTTCACGATTCACAACCATTAGATGATTTATTAACTGAAAAAGATGCGGGTCAGGATATTCATGCAGATAGCGCATATACAGGAGAAGAACAGGAAAAAGTAATCAGCAAATACAAAATGAAAAATGAAGTACATGAAAAAGGTTATCGCAACAAATCGTTAACAGAGCAACAGAAAGCAAGTAATCACGAGAAATCAAAAACCAGAGCAAGAGTTGAACATGTGTACGGTTTTATGGAACAAAGCATGAATGGCTTATTTTTGAGGTCAGTTGGAATGGTTAGAGCAACGGGTATTATCGGCTTAATAAATTTAACTTATAATTTATTCCGTTACGAGCAAGTTGTTCGCTTAAATATTTTGAAAGTCAAATAGCTTATAGATAAGAAAAAGATAGAATTTTGTAAAAAAGTGATTTTTTAGATGTAGAAATTCAAGAAAATATTGTAATATTGCTTTGATTTAAAGAAATCGGTAAACGGGTTCTACGATTTTTTTGAATCAAAATTTAAAAAACTGAATTTTTAGAACCCACCTTTAATAAAAAGGGCAATAATTAAAGCGTTATTCTTTTTAACACAGAGACCACAGAGATTATCACAGAGCTACACAGAGAAATTGATGACTGTTGACTGTTGACTGACGACTGCCAACTGATTTATTCAACCTTTACCGAAACTCTTTTTGCAACATAAGTAACTGTTAAGCTTCCGCCAAGATGAGTGGCTTCTTTTAAGTTTGTACTTGCTATGCGTTTCACATCAATAGTAGCATCGCCCGGCTTCATGTCTTTAAGCTTATCCGCAGTAATATCAATACTGTTAGCTCCCCCATCATATGTTGTAATATTGCAGAATGATTTTTCGCTGCCATCCATTGTTACTTCTACCCTTTCATCCTTTTGAATTGGCGCACCGGTCCATTTTAGTTTACAGCCTTCGGTTCTTTTAATTACAGAAGGGCAATCATCTAATTTGAAAGGATAAAGCGAAACCGCATTGCTGTATGTCTTGTTATCACAATCGGTAAAGACAAAGTTGTATGATTTGGATGGAGGCACCTGCTGGTTGGTTTCATAAAACGTGCCCGAGAAAACATTGTTTCCTGCATCCAATTGCTGACCGTTAAATGTAACAGAGCTTGGCTTTACAAGTTTTAAAGTAGTGCCTGTTGCCCCTCCAAAACGGAAGAATGCAGTAGCCGTTAATTCCATATCACCTTCATCGTAAGTAACGGTATAGCTTTGGTAAATTTCGCTTTGTTTCACTGCATCCGAATTAGCTGTTTCGTTCGAGGCGCAGGAAATAAGGAAAAGCAATAGTGTAACAGATAGAAAGTAGATAATCTTTTTCATAACATTGGCATTATAGTTTATTACTCATTTAATTTCTTTTTTCTTTACAAATTTAGTCACAGCATAGTTGGGAGTCATGAGTTGGGAGTCGGGAGTTTCCCATATTACTCCTGACTCAGTACTCATTACTCACTACTCTTTAACAAACTTTCCAACTTTATAAACTTTCTCACTTTTAACTTGTACCACATACACCCCGCTTGGCAAGGCTGATACATCTATGTTTGTTTTATTGCCTGTTGCTGCAATAGTCTTTACAAGCTGGCCTTGTATGTTTGTTATTTCTATTATTGCTTCCAGCGGGAATTCTATTATTAGGTTATTGGAAGTAGGGTTGGGATAAACCTTAATATTGCTTGCATTATTTATTTCTTCTATGCCTAATCCAGATAATGAACGCTTCCAAACTCCATTCATACCTGTCCCAGCATAGATATTAGTGCCGCTTATAGCTAATGACATGATATAAGTATCTGTAAAACCTGCATTCCAGGCCGCCCAATTGCTTCCATAGTTGGAAGACATAAATACACCGCCACCATCGGTTCCAGCAAAAATGTAATTTCCATTTATAGCTAATGAAGTAACATTGGGATTAGATGGAATACCATTACTCTCATCAGTCCAAAGAGGCACATGAATTGAAGATAAAAAAACACCTTGATCACCTCCTGCAAAAATATTATTCCCACTTATATTGAAACAACTAATATTACTTGTTAAACCTGCATCATCAGCAACCCAACTGCTTCCATTATTTGAAGAGATAAACGCACCGATACCATAAATTCCAGCAAAAATAGTGTCTCCTTTTATTGCTAATGCATATGCATAACTATTTGATGGCAATCCAGTATTAACCGAATCCCAGCTGCTTCCATTGTTTAAAGACAAATATACACCGCTACCATAAGTCCCTGCAAAAACAGTATCCATTTTTATATCTAAAGCTAAAATACTAGTTCTTGATGGTAAACCTGTATTCACTGCAGTCCAAAGCCCACCATTATTTGAGGACAAATACACACCGCCATTTTCAGTCCCTGCAAAAATATGAATTCCGCTTATAGCTAATGCCCCGACAGTATCATGTGTTAATCCTGTATTCACTGCAACCCAAGTGTTTCCATTGTTTGAAGACAAATACATTCCATCCGTAGTCCCTGCAAAAGTAGTGTCTCCTTTTGTTGCAAAACAAAGTACATCAGAACTATTAAGGCTAGTTTGTTGCCATTGTGCATTTGCAAAGCTTACTAAACTTATAAATGCAAGAAGAAGTGATGGTTTTTTCATAACTTTTATATTTAATAATCCCCAAAGATATTATAATATAAAGCTGAAATCAAGCAATTTATCAAAAATATTTGTTGAAGCTATCTCCCCACCTCATATACCTGTTACGGCACTCCCCTTTGCGGTTTTCGCAGTTGCGCTTACTATATCCGCAGTTGCGCGAGCCGCATTTCCTGTTGCGCAAGTCATATCCGCATATGCGCGAGTCTCATCCGCAGATGCGCAAGCCGCATTCGCTGTTGCGCGAGCCGCATTTTGTGTTGCGTGAGCCGCATTTTGTGTTGCGCAAGCCGCGTATCGTGTTGCGTACGCCGCGTATCGTAATGCACAAGCGGCATATCGTAATGCGCAAGCGGCTTATCGTAATGCGCGAGTGGCATATCGTGTTGCGCGAGCGGCGTATCGTAATACGCAAGCCGTGTATCGTATTGCGCAAGCGGCGTATCGTGTTGCGCAAATGGTAAAATCAACCGCGCAAATGGCTAAAATCTTCCTTATTTACAGTAGTAAAGATGATCGGGAAAGCTATGGCTTAGACACGTCAGCTTGCTTAATATCAGGAGATTAATTAGCCTGTTTATTAGCCGCCCGTTGCAGTTCGATAGCCTTCGCCTTGCATTGCTCGGCTTTTTGCTTGTCGCCCAGGTTGGCATACGAACCTGCAAGGTTCATATAAAGCTGCGGGTTATCGGGTTTGGCAGTAATTGCCTTATTAAAGAATTCAATTGATCTCGGAAAATCTTTCTTCAGTCCGTAAGCAACACCAATGTTTTCAAGCAGCGAAGCATCGGTGGGAGAAATGGCATAGGCTTTCATCAGGTACTCAATGGATCTGTCAAGATTGTTATAGTACTTGCCATACATTTCGCCAAGCTTGCTAAGGGCGGCAGCGCTGTTAGGCTGTTTTGCCAGCACACGGTTCATAAGGGCAACAACCGAATCAATCCTTGAAACGCTTTCGTAAACGCCGCTAAGTCCAATATACAGATCAATATTATCGGGCTCATACTGTATTAGTTTCCGGAAACTAATCTCCGCCTCGCTGAAATCCTTATTCTTTTCGCTTACCTGCGCACAATAAAGCCAGTTGTTAAGGGCTTCCTTATGCCCCGGGCTTATCTGTAAGGCTATCTCATAATATTGGCGCGAAGCTTTATAATCTTCAAGGTCGATCATGGCTTTGCCAAGCAGCAGGTATCCGGCAACATACTTAGGATGTATGGAAATTCCCCTGTTAAGGAATGCAATGGCATCGGCTATCATCTTTTTCTTTTTCACCTGGTCGGGCTCTTTTTCGGCACGTTCAAGGGTTTGTCCCCCGGCAGAAACAGTGCACTTAGCGCTGTTATATGATGTCTTCACATCTGTAGTGAATAAGGTATAATCATCGTACCATACCGGGTTGCGTGAAATGGTCTTAACAGAATAAAGCAGAAGTATAGTCCCAACCACCACAAATATTGTATTGCGGGAAGCTGCTTCACCAAAGCGTTTAGTAACCTTATCCGTGAGCAAATAAGCTATTATAATGCAGAAGCCCAGCAAAGGGATGAACATGAAACGTTCGTTCATAAATGTGCCTATAGGGAAAACAAGGTTGGATTGAATGGAAAATGTAATACCGTAAAACAATATGCAATAGGCAATAATTTCTTTCTTTTTGAAACGCCATAAAGCATATGCAAACATTGCGAGGTAAATAATAAAAGGAAGTATGGCGCGTATATCACCCAAACCGATAATGGGAATTTGCTTGGGATAATAATCGTGGGTCAAAGGATGCGGGAAAAGAAGAAGAATCAGGAACTTTCCCCATGTCAGCAGGATAGTGGCATATTTCTGAGCAGTGGTTGCATCAAGGAAAGGGTTGTTAAGCAACTCATGACTGATATCGGCATTCATTAAGGAGCCGAGGCAAATAGTTCGAATTATTATAAAGATTATAGAAACCACAAGCAGGCAAGCCGTAGGTATCAATGTTTTCTTTAAAGTAGTTTTCCTGAAAAAATATATGGTAAGCGGAACGACCACCACAAATGTAATGGCATTCTCTTTCGACATTAAACCCAGGAAAAATATCAATGAAGCCCACAGCAAATTCAATATTTTGGAATTCTCCACATACTTCAGAATAAAATACAATGCCCCGAAAGAACCTAAAAGACTCATAACTTCATCTCTTCCCTTTACGCAGTCTATCGCTTCAGTATGCAAAGGGTGAGCAATAAAGAGCGCTGTGGCAATGAAAGGAAGCGTAAGATAAAATGGTTTCTTGCCGGGCGGGAAAAGCATTTTAAGCACTTTGTAAACCAGCAGGCATGAAAATGCATACAACAAAACATTTATCAGATGTCCCACAAAAGGATTAAAACCAATAAGTCCGTATTCCATTGCAAACGTGATATGCGACAATGGGCGATATCTCCCTCCTGCCACAAGATTCTTTTGCCTTCCAAAGAAACCCACAAATGAATCGGTAGTAAGAATATCTTTTATCCCTGAGAATCCTTTCTTAGTAAAGGAATTTTCAGTTATCATTAACCTGTCATCAAGCGCATATTGATTAAAAAGCGAATTGGCATAAAGCAGGAAAGCAAAGCCAAACAGCAGGTAAGCCGGAAGATTGACACTACTTCTGGGAACAGCTGTAACTGGTTTAATATCCTTCTCCTCCTGTTGCTTAACAGGAGTCCGAGGTGATTGAATATTCTTTTTATAATTTGTCTTCGCCATTTGAGTGTTCCGGTTAAATAATTCTTTATGATGATTTGATAAATAACTCCGCCATTTATGGCGGAGTAGTATTATATCTCAATTCATCAGGCTTTAGCCATGATTATTTAAATTATATTTCTTAATAAATTCATCACATTCTTTTGAGAAAGTTACTTTTTTATGATGTTCTTCTTGTCGGTCAATATATTCTCTTACATTATCTGATAATGATTCACTTACTGAAGCAGCAAAATACTCATCTGCCCATTCAAACTTTGATTTTGTCAATTTCTGTTTGTTAATCCAGTATGCAGATTCACCTTTAATAAGTTGCAATGCTTTGGCAATACTAGTATCAGCATTGATACCGAAAAGACAATGTAAATGTTCAGAATTACCATTCAATCTGTCAATAAATATCTGTTTTATTTGTGCATTATCTTTAATATGAGAAATTACTTTTTGTCTTATCTCTTTTGTTAGAAAAGGGTAATGATTTTTAGTTCCCCAAACCGCATGAATCATTACTTTTACATAAGACATATTAGTGTATTTTTCAGGGCTTAAAGCCCACTTGTTTGTTTTAATCTTCTCCCTCCGCCTTAAAAGGCGGAGTTAATAATTTCATTCCTGTATTTTTAGAACTCAAAATTAATAATCATCTCGTTTAGCATCTCACTAGAAGAATCTACCACCCGCTTTCAAGAACCAAAAGTATTATTTTTTCCCGTTCACATTATTCGCTTTCTGATAAAATTCTTTTGCTTTAATTTTATTGCCCAGCATTTCATACGTCTTCCCTATATTAATGCAAAGCTGAGCATTAGTGGAATCCAATTGATATGCTTGCTTGAAATAAAGTAATGAATTACTAAAGTCAGCTTTTATCCCGTAGATAATACCTAGGTTTTCGAGCGTTGAAAAATATTTCGGGTTCAGGTTATATGCTTTGCTCAAATATTCAATAGCCTTAGAATAATCTTTTCTGTATTGCCCGTAATAACCGGCAATGCGGTTATAGGCATCCACATAATCAGGTTTCAACTTGATTACATAATTTATCAAAGAAATTGCAGTATCAAGCTTGCCCATGTCCTTATAAACATCGGCCACACTATAAAGACAGGAAGTATTTACAGGATTTCTCTTCAAAACATACTTATAAATATCCAGCGATTTTGAGTAAAGCCCCTTATCATCAAATTTAGTGGCAATGAAAATTAAATTGTTTTGGGCATTGGCATTCAATGAATCGAACCGGAAAACCTGTTTCAATGACTTAACCGCTTCATCATATTTATTCAGGTATATCTGCACTTCACCAAGGCAACCCCAACCGCCTTCATTCTCCGAATAAATAGCCAGACCTCTATTCAAATAATCTTCTGACTGCTTATATAGTTCAGTTTGCTTGGAAATGTCTGTTTCATTTCTTGCCTTATTCAGTATCAATGAACCTGCAATAACATTGCACCTCCCACTTTTAGTTGAAGTTTGCACATCGGTAGTAAAAAGTTTGTAATCACTCTCCCATGCAGTGTTGCGGCTAATGGTCTTTACAGAGTAGAGAAGTATAACTGTTATAAATATGTAACTGATATACTTTTGAGCTTTTATCTTCGATAATAAACAAGCAACTGCCAATGCAAATCCAAGCAGAGGCGTGAACATAAAACGTTCGTTCATGAATAAGCCCAAATCGAAAAAAAGATTTGAAGTAACAGAAAATGTAATGAGAAAGAATAAAATGCTAAAGGCAATTGTATTTTTCTTCCATATCTTAATCAGAGAAAAAACGATCAATCCTAAATATAGTAATAAAGGTAGAATAGCTCTGATATCAGCCCATCCTATGATTGGGATCTGCTTGGGATAATAGTCATGAGTTAGTGGATGCGGAAAGAAAAATAGTATAAGATATTTCAGCCATGTGAACATAATGGTTGCATAACGTTCAGAAGTTGAAGCATACATAAAAGGGTTATGGAATAATTCTGCAGCAACTGCATGTCCGCTGGTATTTCCAACTACAAGGAAACGTATGCAGAAATATATAACAGAGGCGATAAGTAACGGCGATAAGACAATGACATGCTCTTTTATTGATGATAGCTTTCTGAAAACAAACAGCATCATTGGAACTATTGCCAAAAAAGTGATCACGCTTTCCTTTGATAACATACCTAGAAAGAAAAACAGGAAAGAAAGAAACAAATCAATAATTTTTCTTTTCTCAATGAATTTCAATGAAAATATAAGCACCAATATGCCAAACATCATTCCCATTATTTCATCCCTGCTTTTGATATTGGCTACAACCTCTGTATGCATAGGATGAGCAATAAAGATAGCAGTAGCAATAAAAGGAATAGAAGTATACCAAACCTTTGCTTTATAATCTTTAAACAATCGCTGCAATAATAAGAATATCAATACTGCCAGAAACCCATACAATAGTATATTTATTAAATGCCCTACGAAAGGCTTTAAGCCAAACAACTGGTATTCTACGGCAAAGGTCACCTGCGACAATGGCCTGTATCTGCCTCCCTTGTAAATACCATTATCATTTCCTCCTGTAATACCCGCAAACTGGTCGTGAGTGAGAATAGCTCCTATTCCGTTAAACCCTTTTAAAGTAAAAGTATTCTCACGAATCATTAAGCCGTCATCGAGGACATAGCCATAGTTAAGTGTGTTTGCATAAAGAAGGACAGCAAAAATGAAAAGCAGCCATGACTGTCTTTTTTCAAATATCTCCAGCCATTTTAGGTCTTGAGAAGCAGGTTTCCGCAAAGATGCAGTCTCTTTCTTATTCTGAACTTTCCTATTTTCCTGTTTGGTTGTCAATGCTCAGGTGGTTTATTCAAACATTGATAAAAAGTTCTATTCGAAATCGGGATATATGATGTATTTCTTTCTAATCTTCTTGAACTTATCAATATCGCTTTTCCATGATTTGCGAATGGCTTCCTCGTTTGCTCCTGCAATTATTTGCTTCCGAAGTTTATCTGTACCAGCCAGCTTATCAAAATAGGAATTGAAGAAGTTGGCTTTATCAGGAAGCTCTTTATATGTGGCAGTCAGCCAGTACAAGTATATTTCCTTAATGTTCTTAATGTAGAAATCTGCAAATTCATCCAATTTATAGCCATTGCATTTTATTCCCTTAAAAGGAGGGTCTGTTGCACCGGGCTTGCTTTCGGGAGTGAAAGAATAATTGCCTTTCTTTATATCAGGATGACCTATAATCTGGAAAGGCAGATCCGTACCACGACCTACGGAAACCACCGTTCCTTCAAATAAACCCAGTGAAGGATACAAATAAATGGATTGTACATTCGGAAGATTTGGTGAAGGCGGAACAGGAACCACATAGCGATATGTATGGTTGTAATTATTAATCGGGATGTACTTCAATTTGCATTTAACTCCATTCTTTAACCAGCCTTCTTCATTCACCATGCTAGCATATTCGGCTGCTGTCATGCCGTAAACAATCGGCACAGGATGCAAACCGACAAAGGAAGAAAATTCTTTTTCCAGCACTGGTCCGTCAACATAATATCCATTTGGGTTCGGGCGGTCGAGAACAAGAAACTCAACATTATTCTCTGCGCAAGCTTCCATTGCATAGGACATGGTGGAGATATAGGTATAGAACCTAACACCAACATCCTGTATGTCGTAAACCACTATATCTATCCCTGTTAAATCACTGGCTTTAGGCTTGAAATTCTTTCCATATAAAGAAATAACCGGCAAACCTGTTTTAGTATCTGTATAACTATCTACTGTTTCGCCGGCATCAGCATTACCACGGAAACCATGCTCGGGACAGAAGATCTTCTTTACTGCTATCCCTGCTTTTAAAAGGCTGTCAACAAGGGGAACCTTTCCTATTAAAGCTGTCTGGTTAACTAATACAGCTACATTCTTTCCTTTAAGCATGGGGAAATAAAGCTCTGTTCTTTGCGCACCTACCTTAATACTGTCGGCAGTAATGACCTTTGCGTTCATATTGCTTACATCCAGTTGTGCGTTTGCCATCAACGGTAAAATAAGCAATAATGCCAATCTATATTTCATTTTGAATAATTGCATATTAGAGTTTTTGATAGTTCATCGCATTGCAAACCTACATGAATTTTCGAAAATATACAAAAGCAAGATGAATATTCATGTATGATTCTCCCGAATCAAATTCGGGACAGGCACTCTGACCTTAAAAGACAAAATAATCCGCAGAGGAAATATAAAAAAACACATCTTAAAGTAAATAACTGATGTTGTTTGAAATAGTATTTTGTCCTTTTTAGATTCCTCATTCCACTGCGTTGCATTCGGAATGACAATTTATTTATTTTTTTAGGGGGAAAGCGGCGGCGATTCGCTTAATGCGAATCGCCGCCACTTTCCCCCTGTTACAACTAAATCTACTATGTCATTCCGAACAAAGTGAGGAATCTTAATGAATACAATATTAAATCATTTCAGTGTAATATAAGTCATTTATTATTCACGAAAAGGTACTTAAGGAATTATTGATATTTTTGCATAAACTCTATTACTTTTGAATACCGAATTTTTTATAGCCAAACGCATATTCTCCCTAAAGGGAACCGGTAGCCTGTCCAGGTCGGCTATCAGGATAGCTATTTTAAGCATTATTC
This sequence comes from uncultured Bacteroidota bacterium, assembly GCA_963831005.1. Classification (GTDB taxonomy): domain Bacteria; phylum Bacteroidota; class Bacteroidia; order Bacteroidales; family CG2-30-32-10; genus CAWHOW01. Next base: position 21,021 of record CAWHOW010000044.1, on the reverse strand, counting down.
TTAGCATAGCTGTTATGATAGTGTCGGTGGCTATTGTTACCGGTTTCCAGAAAGAGATACGCGACAAGGTTATAGGCTTTGGCGCTCATATCCAGATAAGCAAGTACGATTCCAACGAATCTATGGAAGCCAAGCCGATTGATAAGAATCAGCCTTTCTATCCTTCTTTCAATACTGTTCCCGGCATTAGGCATATACAAGTGTATGCAAATAAAGCAAGCATTATAAAGACCGATGATGAAATGGAAGGCGTTGTACTGAAAGGTATAGGCAGCGATTACGACTGGACATTCTTTAAGAACAGGATAGTTGACGGGAAAATATTTACTGTGAACGATTCTGTTAGGTCGAAAGATGTTATTATCTCCAAGCTTATTGCCGACCGTTTAAAGCTGAAGGTGAACGATTCGCTGCGCATGTATTTTTTGATGGAGGATCAGGCGCAGCCTAAGGGAAGGAAGTTCCATATTTCAGGTATATACGAAACCGGACTGGAAGAATATGATAAGATATATGTGATAGGCGATATTGCCCAGATACAGTCGCTTAACAAATGGAGCAAAGACCAGGTGGCAGGCTTTGAAGTGATAATTAACGATTTCAGCGAACTGGACAAGATGAGCGATTACGTGTATAAGAACATCCCCTACAACCTCAATTCAAGGAATATAAGGCAACTGAGCCCGCAAATATTCGACTGGCTTGGATTGATGGATATGAACGTAGTTATCATACTTACATTAATGATACTTGTTGCTGCCATCAATATGATATCAACTCTGCTTATTCTTATCCTTGAACGCACTGCCATGATAGGAACTCTGAAAGCCCTGGGTGCTCCCAACATGAGCATACGCAAGATATTTCTTTATACTTCAGCTAACCTTATTGGCAGGGGATTGCTGTGGGGAAATATAGTAGCTATTGTACTGTGCCTGTTGCAGCAAAAGTTCGGCTTTATAACGTTGTCCCAGGAATCATATTATGTTTCCACTGTACCGATAAACCTCAACCTTTGGTTTATCCTTATGCTGAATGCGGGCACACTGATGGTTTGCATGCTGATGCTGATAATCCCTTCGTTTATTGTTTCGAAGATAAGCCCGGTAAAGGCAATTAGGTTTAGTTAATAGTTGGGAGTTATGAGTTGGGAGCTATGAGTAAATTAGTTTGTTATTCGTTACCAATATCCCTATTTTACTCTTACCTATTTCACTATTGACTCAACACTCCTAACTCACTACTCCTTTACAAACTTGCTTACTTTTACCCCCTTTTCAGTCTTTGCTTCAAGAACATACACACCTGCCGGGAATGAAGAAACATTGATTTGGTTAATTGACTGAGGTTTTGTGTTCGCTGCTGTGTACACCGTCTCCCCAAGCGAATTAAAAATAACTATTTGGCTTATTACTTCCTGGCCGTTACTTACCTGAATGTTACTTTTGGCAGGATTCGGACTTATGCACAAAGTATTTTCGGCATTATAGTTTTTTATGGCTGTGGGAATATTATCGCAGATCAACACATTAAAACAAGCTGTATCGGGTATTTGGCTACCATCCTGGTTAAATATTGTCCAGTTAGCTCCGTCGTACCATACACCTAAAGGCGACTTATCGACAACTTCGCCGGCTGCAACCTCGCCAGGATTCCAGTTATGGGTTACAATTATTGTTGCGCCAGCGTTGCCATTCAATGCCGGATTATCAATTATAGTATAATTGGCAGCACTATTTGCAATAGTTGCCTGGTGCACAAAAGCATTAACGCCCGTATCAACGGCAAAAACATTAAAAACTACCCCTGGTGCGAAAGCAGAATCCTGTTCACTATATAAATTCCAATATGTTCCATCATACCAAACTCCAGTTGGACTGTTGTTAAAAACTCCGCCGGAGGTGCCGAAGTTATGAGTAACAAACAACAATTTATACGAGTCACCATTTGCTGCAGGATTATCAGCCAGCATATAAAGATTCCCGTCGTTGAGGGTTGTGACCGTACCCGTATCGGTAAAAATAGTTCCATTAGCAGTTGGTAAAAGTATATTATAGGAAGAACCAACAGGAATGGAATCAGAATAGTTTTCATTATAAATAGCCCAGTTGGAGCCGGTGTACCATATGCCTGAATTAAAATTGTTATACATATAATAAGGATCGTTAAGGATTGGCGTATAAATAAATAATGCCGATGGAATTCCATTTAGGTTAGCATTATCAATTACAGCCCAATTAAGAGTTATAGAGGGGTTGGTGGCATTCCAGTTAAAGTAATTCCCGTAATATCCCTGTGCAAATACAGTGGAATGTGAAATAACAAACGTGAAAAGCAGAATAACTGCCAATTTTGTAAATAATGTTTTCATGGTAATTTGTTTATAGGTTATACATATTGAACGACAAAGATATATTATTTTATTATAGCAACTACTCTTTCACAAACTTCCTCACTCCTACTCCCTTTTCTGTTCTAACTTCCACAACATACACCCCGCTTGGGAATGAAGAAACATCTATATCTGTTTTAATGTTTGTTGTTAGTGGTTTGTTGTTTGTAGTTGAATACACTTCTTCTCCAAGTAAATTGTATATTGCTATATTACTGACTGCCTCCTGCTTAGTGCCTCCTGCCGCTTTACTATTTTCTATCGTTAACGTATTTGTTGTAGGGTTAGGATAAACCGCTATATCGCCTGCATTATTAATTTCTTCAATTCCCAATTCCGGAAATGAACAAAACCAAACACCTGCGTTTACTGTACCTGCCCAAATGGTATCATTACTTATTGCAAATGCCGTGACATAGGAATTTGATAAACCTGTGTTCCAAGCCGACCAGCTGATACCATTATTCCTTGATAAAAACACACCACCACCATTAGTCCCGGCAAAAATATTGATCCCGCTCACTGCCAATGCTGTTACATTAGAATCCGTTAAGCTTGAATCCTTGGCGCTCCAATTATTACCATCATTGGCAGAATAATATATACCTTTACCATACGTGCCTGCAAAAATAGTATTACCGTTCACGGCTATTGATGTAACGATCGTATCGGCTATACCCGAATCTGCCGCAATCCAGCTATTCCCATTATTGGCTGATAAGAACACTCCGCCACTATAAGTCCCGGCAAAAATAGTGCTATCACTTATAGTTAATGTCTCAATAATTGAATCTGTCAATCCAGTATTTACGGCAGCCCAATTGCTTCCATTATTGGCAGATAAAAATACACCGCCTCCCCGTGTGCCAGCAAAGATATTATTACCGTTCACTGCTAATGATGTAACAACAGTATCAGCTAATCCTGTATTCACGGCAGCCCAATTGTTTCCATAATCGGCTGATAAAAAAACACCGCCTCCCTTTGTCCCTGCATACATATTGTTTCCGCTTATGGCAAGCGAGTATGCAGTATCGTTTGTTAAACCCGTATTGATAGCATTCCACTTATTTCCATTATTCGGGGAAACAAACATGCCATCATCAGTGCCAGTAAAAATATTTGCGCCAGATACTGCCAGTGCATAAATATAAGGATATTTAAAACCCGCCACATTCCAGGTGCTTCCATTGTTCGTTGTATAATACATGCCATCATCAGTGCCGGTAAAAACGTAGTTCCCTATTATGCCGAATGCATTTATATCCAGATTTGCATGCAGATCATTATTTACAGTTGTCCAATGGGCGCCAAGAGTTGAAGAAAAGCATACACCATTTGCGGTTCCTGCAAAAACGCTGCTATCGCTTACGGCTATTGACATAACATACGTATCCGACAAGTTACTATTCTTCACTGTCCAGCTATTCCCGTTATTGATTGATAAAAACACACCGCCGTTAGTTCCTGCAAAAATATTGGTATCGCTAATGGCGAATGACAGTACATAATAAGAGCTCAGGCCTTTCAGCGTCCAGGTATTCCCGCTGTCAGACGAGCAGTAAACACCGCCATCAATACCTGCAAAAATGGTATTTCCGACAACAGCCAATGCTGCAACCGAATTGCCCAAACCTAAATCAGTCCATGTACTTCCATAGTTGCTTGTCCTATACACCCCATCCTCAGTTCCTGCAAAAATATTACCTCCGCTAATAGCCAGCGACATAATATCCAACCCGGGCAAACCTGCCGCATTCCAGGAATTTGCATTATCTGCCGACCAGAACATCCCATTATCGGTTCCTGCAAAAATGCTATCCCCTTTTATGGCTAATGAAATAACATCAGTGTTTGTTAAGCCTGTATTCATTACTTCCCAGGTGCTTCCTTTATTTGAAGAAAAGAACACACCTCCGCCATCAGTGCCGGCAAAGATGTTGTTCGCATTAATGGCGATGCAGTTTACCCGGGCAGTAATACCGCCATAAGGGCCACCTGTTGCTTGCCACTGTGCATTGGCAATAGAGCAATTCAACATGCAAAGTGCAAAAAGGAACAAACAAAATGTGGTTATCTTATTCATGACTTTAATGGTTTAATGGTTAAATTGCTTAATTGTTCAATGTCCAAAGTTTAAAGTTCAAAGTTAACTGTCTACTGCTCCTGCCTACTGCTTACTGTACAAAGTTATTTCAATTTCCAATATCCAATGTCGAACGCCGAATTTCCAAGTAACTCTTTACTTCATTATTGGACATTGAGTGTTGGATATTAGTTATTCTTTTATAAACTTCTCTACTGAAACTCCTTTTTCCGTTTTCACCTCCACAACATACACCCCGCTTGGCAAGCCCGAAACATCAATGCTTGTTTTATTGCCTGTTGTTGCAATGGTTTTTATTAGCTGACCTTGGATGTTAAAAATTTCTATTGATGCTTGCTGAGTGGTTTCAATTGTAACGTTACTTGTAGCTGGATTTGGAATTAACAACACTTCTTGCTGAATAGAACTTTCTGCTAATCCGGTACAGATGCTCACATAAACAGTAATCGAATAGGAATATTGACCTTCACATCCATTAACATACATTGCTGTAACTGTATATGATGTAGTTGTTGCAGGGCAAACTACAATTTGATTTCCCATACCTTCTCCGTTGCTCCACATATAATTAAAACCACCTAACGCAGTAAGGGTAGAGCAATCACCCGAACAAATCGTATCAGGGTTTGCAGAAATTGTTATATTTGGGATTTCTACATAAACAGTAACAGTATCGGTAGTTGAACATTCACTAGCACTAATGGCAGTAACAGTATATGTTGTAGTTGAATCAGGAGATGCCATAGGATCAGAACATGCAGTGCATGATAATCCCGATGAAGGACTCCATTGATACATTGAACCACCCGCAGCTGACAGACCAATATATTGACCCTGGCAAATGTTAGCATGAGTTGGTGTTATTGATACAATAGGCAAAGGGCTATCGTTAAGTGTAATGCTTGCACTACCCGTACAACCTGATGCGATGGAAACAGTGACAGTATAAGTACCTGCTATTATTACTGTATCAGTTTGTGTTGGACGGCCTGTAGACCATATATATGTTGAATATCCCGCACCGGCATTAAGAATTACATTATCTCCCGAACAAATTGATGACGGACCAATTATGGTATTAGTAAGGTATGGATTTACAGTAATTGCAATATCTGCACTACCTGTACCCCCGGTTGTGGTGCCTGCTACCGTGTAAGTAGTTGTTGAAGCTGGCGTAACTGTTATGGAGTTTGCACTACCCAAACCGCTGCTCCATGAATAAGTGGTTGCACCGATAGCGGTTAAAGTCGTTGTTTCTCCTATACAAATTGGGTTTACCGATGCTGAAATGGTAACTAATGGATTGGGATAAGTGGAAATAAAATTCCCACATGAAGTAGGTTCATTACCCACCATAATTGTTTCTGTAACAGTATTGGTAGCAGTGCTGATTACGCTTACCGTATTTGAATTCATATTTGCAGCATATACTTTACTTCCATCTGGGCTTACAGTAACACCATCAGGATAATCGCCTACTATAATTGTAGCTATGACAGAATCTCTTGCTGCGTTTATAACACTTACTGAACTGGAATTACTATTTGCAACATATATCTTACTTCCGTCGGGGCTTAAAGCTACACCATCAGGATAAATACCAACTGCTATTATTGTCGAAATAGTATTGGTAATGCTGCTTATAACATCTACAGTATTAGCGCCACTATTCGCAACATATATCTTACTTCCATCGGGGCTTACAGCTATGCCTTGTGGATTCTTACCAATTGGAATTGTAGCCGTAACTGTATTGGTAGCACTGTTTATTACGCTTAGTGAATTAGAAACATAATTCCCAACATATACTTTACTTCCGTCGGGGCTTACGGCTACACACATAGTATTATCGCCAGCTGCAATTGTAGCAGAAACAGTATTAGTAGCAGTGTTTATTACGCCCACATTATTATCGCCTTGATTCGTAACATATACCTTGCTTCCATCGGGGCTCACACATATACCACTGGGATAAGAACCAACTGGAATCGTAGCCGTAACTGTATTGGTAGCAGTGTTTATCACACTCACTGAATTGCCTTCCCAATTCGCAACATATACCTTACTCCCATCTTGGCTCACAGATACACCATCAGGAAAATCACCAACCGGAATTATAGCTGTAACGGTATTGGTAGCAACATTAATAACGGATACAGTATTATCACCGGAATTTGTTATATAGGCAATTTGAGCATTTGCTCTCAAGCCAATAATGGCAAGTAACAAAATAATGTATAGTTTTTTCATGGCTATTCCTTATTATATCCTTACAAAATTATCAATTCTAACTATAAAAGCTAAATATTTCAGAGAAAAACTTTGCTGTGTCAAAACTACTTTCTACCTTTACATCACTAAAGCAAAATCATTCGGCACAAAAATGTATCTTTTCTTAACAAAAACGGCAGTTTTCGCTGCAATAGGTCAGTTTTTCATCTCGGGACGCTTGCGTCTCGTTGTGGGACGCTTGGGTCTCAGCGTAGGACGCTTGCGTCTTATCATGGGATGCTTGCGTCTGGTTGTAGGACGCTTGGGTCTCATCATGGGACGCATGGGTCTCGTCATGAGACGATTGCGTCTTAAATTGGGACGTTTGCGTCTCGTTGTGGGACGCATGGGTCTCAACGTGGGACGCTTGCGTCTTGCCATGAGACGCTTGAGTCCTGGCACGATATTTGCACTAATTATCATAAATTAAAAACATATAGCTATGCCATTCGAACGAACTATAATACCGCGCGATATTGAAGGGTTTAACCTTTACATCAACCAGACAAATGATTACCTTATCCTTGGCTCGCCTACAAATGCCGTTAGGTTTGGCTGGACTGCACAGAATTTAAGCGACTGGCAGGATTTCAGAACTGATTGGGAACCGTTGTATTTTTCCTATTCCGACAAAAAAGGCGGATATACTACTGCCATTAAGACTAAACTTGAAACAATAATCGCCAATGCTGTTATCTACGACAGGGAAAACAAACTGATATTGAAAGTAAAAGCCACAGTAGGTTTAACTGTTGATGATTGCACCATTTTCAGGATACCTCAAAGTTATGCTTCTCCTCAGATGATAAAGCTTCCGGGCACATCCATTGCAGATAAAAACAAAACCATCGCAACCTTAGAAGGGGTATATCCCAGGCTTCTACCAACTATAGGCGGTTTTGTTAAAGTAGAATGCTTCCTGGAGATAGCCGAAAGCGGTCGCGCCCACAAACCTGAAGGCTACGACCTTGTGGAATATGCCGTTGCCGTGTTTTACCGAGGTACTACCAATCTACCAACAGCAGCCACTGATACAAGGCTTACTGTTGTTCATTCCTCGAAAGCTACTTTTGTGTTGCAAACAGCCACTATGACTTCAAATTTACCTGCACTGGCTGAAGATGCTATTGAACCGTCAAAAATTGCCATATTCTTTTTCCGCTGGGCAAAAAGCAAGCATCCCAACTTAGATGGTCCGTGGAGCGGGCCGTTTAAAACGCCGTTGTTGTAAAAAATCAATTATATCTTTTCTGACTCACCCCTGTCCCCCTGCCTACGGGACAGGCTGGCTCTCTGCAAGCAAAGAGGGGAATATAATAAGTCCCTTCTCTATTTGTAGAGAAGGGATTTAGGGATGAGTAAAAGAAACAAATATTAATTGAGGAAAGGCATAAGGCTATGCGTTGGAGAAGCCTGCCTGCCGGCAAGGCAGGGGGTAAAAGAAACAGAAATATGTAAGCAGTTTAAAACGCCGCTTTTGTAAAGATTTAAGATTTTAGATTTACGATTAAGGATTTTGAAAAGCCTCTGTGCAACTCTGTTTACTCTGTGCGCTCTGTGTTAGGAATTTCGTAATTTCTTTTAACATAAAGTCCACTGAGAATATACAGAGAACCACAGAGAATAACAAATAATGGACTGTTGACTGAAGACTGACGACTACTTCACTTCCCTCAGGAACTTAAGCTTTTCTTCCATCACCTTGATATCCTGCTTGGCTTTCTCTATCTTTTCAAGGAATTCATCTTTAAGCACGTTTGCTTTCTTGGAATTGGCAAAGAAACCGATATTGTTTTCCCACAACTTAATATCGTTCTTCATAGCGCTTATCTTAGTCTGGATAAAACTCTTCTCCTTGTATATTGCATTGTTTCCGTCAGGGGAATGCGCAATATTCTCAAACTTTGTCTTGAAGCCAATGGTGCTTTTCTCAACACTGTCAATCTTCAGCTTGTCGAGGTTGGCATTAATGGCATTGCGGAACTCCTGCTGAATATCCATTTTGTTCTTTATCGGAACATGACCAATCTCCATCCATTTCCGTTGAAAATCTTTTATTACCTGTAGGTTTTCGTTCTTATTCTCGCCGAATGGATATTCGTTAAGTTGCTGTATAAGCTCCTTTTTCAGCTTCAGGTTATCTTCTTCAATAGTGCCAATATTTGCAAAGTAATTTGATTTTGCACTAAAGAACTCATCACATGCAGCCCGGAAACGCTTCCATGTTTTGTCGGAATACTTCAGCGGAACAGGGCCAATCTTTTTCCATTCTTGTTGCAAGCGTATAAGTTCTTCGGTGGTCCGTTTCCAGTCCTGGCTGCTCTTAACGGCTTCAGCCTGCAGGCACAAATTCAGCTTCTGGTTATAATTGGTTACCTGCTCCTCTTTCAGCTTATCGTAAAACTCTTTCTTGCCATGGAAGAAATTATCAACGGCTGTTTTAAAGCGTATCCAAATTTTATCATTATCTTCTTTAGCAGCGGGACCAACGGTCTTCCATACTTTAAGCATGTCGTTCAGTACATTGGTTTGCTCCTGCCATTCTTTTGCAGTAGTGTTTACCATTTCGGCAACCTGCTCTGCTTGCTCGCATAGAGCGGTCTTGGTCTCGATATTCTTTTCCTGTTCAAGCTTTACCTTATCATAATATTCGCGGCGATGTTCATTTATTTTATCAGAAGTTGTGCGGAAACGCTCCCATATCTCGTCATTCTTATCCTTTGGCACCGGGCCAATTTCGTGCCACATTTCATGATACTTCTGCAGTTGCCTGAATGATTTTGAAATGGAGTTTTCCAAAAGCAGTTCTTCAGCTTTCTCACATATCTCTATCTTTAATTCAAGATTTTTTTTCAGATCAAGGTCTTTGAGTTCCTTGTTTATTTTAACCTTGTCGAAGAACTTCTCAACAAGGAAATTATAATTCTGCCACAGGTTATTTATTTCAGATTTAGGAACCAGCCCAATTTCTTTCCAGCGCTCCTGGAGGGTTTTGAAAGCATCGTAGGTTTTCTTCAGTTCTTCTTCCGATTCAACCAATATTCTGAGGTCATCAAGTATCTTCAGTTTCAGGGCAAGATTATCCTGTTTTTGTTTCTCAAGATTCTCTGTATGACGGGCTCTTTTCTCTTTATATATTTCAAACGCAGCATTGAAGCGTTCTGTCTGCAGGTCGTGGGAGTATTCAAATTCTTCTTTCTTTCCGCCATCGGCGATGAACTTTTCGAGCAATGCATCGCGGTGTTCTTTTTCTTTTTTCATGAAAGTGCCTTTAATAAGGGCAACTTCATTCTTCACCGTATTCACATCTTCCACCTTCACTGTTTCAACAAGCAGGTCGGCAAGCTCCAGCCTCGACATAGAGTCAACGTCAATATCAGCAGGCAGCTCCTGCGATTTTTCAATATCGCTCATAAGCTTCTCTGCTTCCTGTTTCGATTTCTTGGCTTCTTCAGCCACTGTCTCAATGTCGGCTTGATTGTTTTCTGAGAGGGTAGAAACCTGTTCGGTTTCTGTTTTCTGTTCGGCGGGCACTGCTGAAGTTTCCTGCAGTTCGTTTTTCATTTCCTGGTTCAGTTCATCGTCGTGAAGCTCCAGGTTCTGGATGTCGTTGTTTTCCATTTCAACAAATTAAGTACTAATGAAAGTTATTGCTTACTGAATTAACACTATAAAAGATATTTCGGAATGAACCGGAATAGCATTAAAATATATAAATTATAATGCAAATATATATATTTTGTTTTTAAGTGATGTTAAGCAGTTATAATTTTCTAATTTTTTAGATTCCTCTTTCCCCTATTATCCCCAAATCTATATTGTCATTCCGAACGTAGTGAGGAATCTAACTTAAACACAGAATCAAACCGTTTATGCGTAACATCAGTTATTAATTCAAAATCATATTTTTTCTAAAGCCTGATCAAGGTCGTTTATCAGGTCTTCTGCATCCTCTATTCCTACTGAATACCTTACAAGCCCATCAGTGATTCCCGCTTTCTCTCTTGAATCCTTTGGCATTTTCGAATGTGTCATGGACGCCGGATGCTGAACGAGTGTTTCAACGCCCCCCAATGATACGGCAAGGATGGCAACTTTAACATTGTCCATCAGTATCTTCCCTGCTTTAAGTCCGCCTTTAAGCTCAAAACTAATCATAGAACCGGGGCCATCCATTTGTTTCTTGGCAAGCTCGTATTGCGGATGCGACTTCAATCCCGGATATTTAACCCATGCCACTTTAGGATGTTTTTCAAGGTAGGGTGCTATTTTCATTGCATTCTCCTGAGCGCGGTCAATTCGGATGCCTAGGGTTTTCAATCCCCTTATTACCATATAAGCCTGATGCGGGTCTATGCAGCAACCCATGTTAATCATAACTGGGCGTAATCGGTTATATACCTCGGCCGTCTTAGCAACTATGATTCCGCCAACGATATCAGCATGTCCATTGATATATTTTGTCATGCTGTGAAAAACAACATCAGCACCCAGATCGAGCGGGCGCTGCAAATAAGGACTACAGAAAGTGTTATCCACAACAACCAGTATTCCTTTTTCATGTGCTATGCGCGAACATTCTTTAATATCGGTAATTTCCATGGTAGGATTGGCAGGGCTTTCAATATAAAGAACCTTAGTATTAGGCTTAATGGCTTTAATAACATTTGCCGGATCGGAAGTGCCTATGTATGTTGATTCCACGCCAAACTTAGCAAACAATGTTTCAATCACTACACGGGATGGGCCATAAACTGCATCAGTGCTAACTATGTGCGCACCTTGTCCAAGAAGCGCCATATAAATGGTTGTTGCAGCTCCCATACCCGAACTGGTAGCAATGCCATCATACCCATTCTCAAGTTCGGCAATAGATTGCTCCAATGCTCTTAATGTCGGGTTGCCTATGCGTGTATATATAAATCCTTTCGATTCGCCTGCAAAGCACTGTGCGCCGTGGTCGGCATTCTCAAAAACAAAAGTGGAAGTTTGGTAAATAGGTGTCGTTGCGCTGCCATACTGATCGTCGTAATGATTGGCATGGATAAGCTTTGAGTTGAATTTTAGATCTTTTGAGTCCATGGATTTCTTTTAAAATTAGTGCGTAAAAGTAAATAAACAATATAATAAAAAAAAAGAATTCTTCAATTGAAGCATATTACATAGCCAATGATAATTTTATTTATACATTTGCTACCCATAAAATTAAAATCAGGTATATCTACCTAAGAATAATTATTCCGGTTGATTTACTTTTGCGTGGGAAGATTTTAGACTGATTACTTCACACACATATAATTCAGGACTAAAGTCCTTAATATATAAACAGTTTGCATAACCCCAGACTTAAGTCTGGGGTTAACATAGAATCAATAAAATTGGGCTTTAGCCCTGATTTATGAATTATTTAGGATAGAAGATACCTTAAACTAAAAATAGAATATCATGAAGAAAGTATTATTATCAGTTTTCGTTTGCGCTTGCGCTTTGATAAGCAGATCACAGGAAGAAGCACGTTTGTTGAGATTCCCTGCCATACATGGCAACCAGGTAGTGTTTACTTATGCCGGCGATCTATACACTGTTGATAAAACTGGTGGTGTTGCTCGTAAGCTTACAAGCAGCATAGGCTATGAGATGTTTGCAAAGTTTTCGCCCAATGGCAAGCAGATCGCTTTTACAGCTCAGTATGATGGAAACACTGAAGTATATGTTATGCCTTCAGAAGGTGGCGTTCCTAAAAGGCTCACTTATACAGCTACTCTCGGTCGTGATGATATTTCCGACCGCATGGGACCTAATAATATAGTAATGACCTGGCGCGACGATTCTACAATAGTTTATCGCTCACGCAAGCAATCATTCAACGATTTTAAAGGGCAATTATTCTTAGCATCAACAAATGGTGGCTTGTCGAAAGAGCTTCCTTTGCCTTGCGGCGGTTTCTGCTGTTATAGTCCGGATAAATCAAAGCTGGCATACAACAGGGTTTTCCGTGAGTTCAGGACATGGAAATATTACAAAGGCGGAATGGCTGACGACATATGGATATATGATTTCGCTACCAAGAAAACCATTGATATAACAAACAACGAATCACAGGACATTATGCCAATGTGGGCGGGAAACAAAATATATTTTATTTCCGACCGCGACCGCACCATGAACCTTTTCTGTTACGATACTGATACAAAAGAAACAAAGAAGGTAACCAACTTCACCGACTTTGATATCAAGTTCCCTACCCTTGGCGACAATGCCATAGTGTTTGAAAACGGTGGCTACATATATGTTTTCGATCTTGCAACACAGAAAGCGGAGAAAATCACTATTAAAATTGCTGATGATGAAGTTAGCGGACGCAGCGAATTGAAGGATGCAAGCAAGTTTATTACTTCGGCATCTATTTCGCCCGATGGCAAAAGAATAGCTTTTGGCGCAAGGGGCGATATATTCACAGTTCCTGCAAAATCGGGGATTACACGCGATCTTACCCAAACATCAGGTGTGTATGAAAGAGAAGTTGAATGGTCGTACGATGGCAAGTATGTTGCTTATATTTCGGATGCTACAGGTGAGGATGAAATATACATTATGCAGCAGGATGGCGAAAATAAAGCTATACAGCTTACTACCGGCGGAGATACTTATAAATATTCTCTAAAGTGGTCGCCTGACAATAAAAAGATATTGTGGTCGGATAAAAAACTAAGGCTGCAATATGTTGATGTGGATTCAAAAAAGGTAACACAGGTTGATTATGATAAGGATTGGGAATTCAGTGAGTTTAACTGGTCGCCCGACAGCAAATGGATCGCTTATACACGCCCGGTAAGGGGAAGCATGAGTAAAGTGATGCTTTACGAACTGGCTTCACAGGCTAAATGCGATGTTACCGATGGCTGGTACGATTCGGGTTCTCCCAGTTTCAGCAACGATGGCAAATATCTTTTCTTTTCTTCCAACAGGGATTTTAGTCCAATTTATAGCTGGACAGAAATGAACCATGCTTACACCGATATGACCAAGGTATATTTTGTTACCCTTGCCAAATCAACTCCTAATCCATTAAAGCCGGAGGATGATGAAGTTGCCGTTCAGAAAACAGATGTTGCAAAAACAGACGAAAAGAAAACCACAGCGGAAGCCGACAAACCTAACATGATGAAGGTGGATACATCAGGGCTGAAAGACCGTATTGTTGTTCTCCCCATTAATGCTGCAACATATTGGGGGATAACTGCTGTTGACGGAAGCGTTTACTATGTAAAACATCATGATGCCGAACCTAAATCGTCGCTTATGGTTTTTGATTTGAAAGAAAAAAAAGAAACCAAGCTTACAGATTGCAGTGATTACGACGTTTCTGCCGATAATAAAAAAATGATGCTAGTTTCAGGCAGTAGTTATTTTGTTATAGACCTTCCCAAAACTGCCCCTGATTTAAAGGAAAGTGTTGATCTTTCGAACATGAAGATATGGGTTGACCGGAAAGCCGAATGGAAAGAAATTTACAATGAATGCTGGAGGCAGATGCGCGATTTCTTTTACGATCCCAATATGCACGGTGTTGACTGGAAAAAGATGCACGATAAATATGCCGTATTGCTTCCTTACGTGAACCAAAGGGCCGACCTTACATATATTATTGGCGAAATGATTGGAGAACTAAGCATAGGGCATTCCTACGTGGGCGGAGGCGATGAACCTGAAGTTACTAAGATAAGCACTGGTTTGCTTGGCGCTAAAATAAGCAGGGACAAATCGGGTTACTTTAAAATTGATGAAATACTGAAAGGCGAGAACTGGACATCTAAAGGCCGTTCCCCTCTTACCGAAGTTGGCGTGGATGTTAAACAAGGCGATTATATTCTGGCCGTTAACGGCAAATCGGTAAAGGAGTGCAACGACATTTACGAACTGTTGGTTAATACCGCCAATAAGCAGGTTGAGCTTACTGTTAATTCAACAGCTACTGAATCAGGCAGCCACAAAGTGATAGTTGTTCCCATTGCCGATGAATCGGAACTGTATTATTACAATTGGGTGCAGGATAATATTAAAAAGGTTAGCGAAGCTACCAACGGTCAGGTGGGCTATATCCATATTCCCGATATGGAAGTTGACGGGCTTAACGAGTTTGCAAAGCATTTCTACCCGCAATTGAACAAGAAAGCCATTATTATTGACGACCGCGGAAATGGAGGCGGAAATGTTTCACCAATGATAATCGACAGGCTGTTCCGCGAAATTGGTATGATGGGTGTGGCCCGAAATACTTCGCCCAACAAAGATCCCGAAGCCGTTATTACAGGTCCGAAGGTATGTTTGATTGACAATTATTCCGCTTCCGACGGCGACCTTTTTCCTTACCGTTTCAAGAAACTTGGCATAGGCAAGCTTATAGGCAAACGCACCTGGGGTGGTGTTACCGGCATCCGCGGCTATTCGCCTTTGCTTGACGGTGGTTACATCTGCCGCCCCGAATTTGGGCATTACAGCAGCGAAGGCAAAGGATGGATTATTGAAGGGCACGGCGTTGACCCGGATATTGATGTGGATAACGACCCCGCAAAGGAATACAGCGGTGATGATGAACAACTTGACATGGCTATTAAGACCATACTGGATGAGATGAAAACCATGAAGCTTGATCTGCCGCCTGTTCCAACTTTCCCGGATAAGTCGAAATAATATATTGAGTTAACTAAAAGCAAAAGCTTAAAACGTTGTTCAGGAAATTGAGCAGCGTTTTTTGTTTAACCCAAATATATTTTGATTTAGTATCAAAAAGTTTTATTTTTGCGTGATACATTAAAAATGAAAACATTATTTTTATTATCAATTTTTATTTCTCTTGGTTTCTTTGGTTTTGCTAAAGAAGCAGATACACAATATTCACAGCAAAAAATCAGTAATAAATTTCATGAGTCACAGGATTCTCTTTTTTACAAAACGTTTAAAACTGAACAAGGATGGGGCTATGATATTTTTGTAAATGGGAAATTATACGTTCATCAATCGAACATCCCTGCAATAAGTGGCAATAGATCATTTGCAAAAGAAGAATATGCTGCAAAAACCGCTGAATTGGCTATTGATAAAATAAAGAAACATGTTCTGCCGCCAACTATTTCAATTAAAGAATTGGATAGTCTTAGAGTAATCAAATAAAACATGAATAATAATTAAACTAAAATATTATGAAGAAAATTTACACATTAGCATTAGTGCTTTTTGCAATAAATTATTTAACTGCTCAAGGCACATGGACACAGGAAACAAACTTTGGAGGAACAGCAAGAGCTTTGGCCGTAGGTTTTTCCATAGGAAATTATGGTTATATTGGAACAGGAAATGCTGGAGGTAACACTAAAGATTTTTGGCAGTATAACCCTGCTGACAATACTTGGACACAGAAAGCTGACTATGGCGGCGCAGCAAGGGAAAAGCCACTGGGTTTGTGTTGGTGGTTATGGATATATATGTACCGGGCTTGATGGATCAACCTATTATAATGATATGTGGCAATATGATACTACAACTAATACATGGACATCGAAAGCAAGTTTACCATCTGTTGCAGAAGATACGATGCAGTTGGCTTCGGACTAGACAATTATGGCTATGTTGGAACAGGATTTGACGGCATCAATTATTATTCTGACTTTTATCAATACGATCCTTCATCCAACACTTGGACAAAAAAAGCAAATTTTGGAGGAGTACCAAGAATGCAAACCGCCGCCTTTACAATTGGAAGTTATGGTTATGTTGGAACAGGATATGAAAACACATGTTTATCAGATTTCTGGCAATATGATCCTGCTGCAAACAACTGGACACAAAAAGCAAATTATGGAGGAGGAGCAATCAATAATGCTGTTGGTATATCCACTAATTATTATGGATTTATTGGAACAGGTGATGACAATAGCCAAACAAAACACAATGATATCTGGAGGTACAATCCTTATACAGACCAATGGACTCAAATGACAAACTTCCCCGGTGCTGCAAGGCAATGGGCAGTTGGGTTTTCCATTAATGGTTATGGATATTTGGGAACCGGACTTGCTCAATCAGGAGATGAAAATGATTTTTGGAGATTTACTCCACCTGATATTGGAATAAACGAAATCAATCCTACTAATCAAATTTCTGTTTTTCCAAATCCTGCAAGCAATAATATTACTATTGAAAACAAGCAGCAAGCAATAATTGAAATTTCAAATGTGGAAGGACAGATTATTAAAACCATTGCAGCAAACAATAATAAAATGAACATTGATATTTCTACATTATCAAAGGGTATGTATTATATAAAAGTAAAAGGACAAAATGATGTTGTAGTAGAAAAGTTTGTAAAAGAATAAATAATAGAGCTGCTATAACTATTATAACATTTTAAACCGAAAAGCCATTAAGAAGATTTCCACATTAATAATTGTGCTTATTGCAGTTAACAAATTATCTGCCCAGGGTACATGGATACAAGAAGCATCTTTTGGCGGAGTTCCAAGAGGCTTGGCTGTCGGTTTTTCAATCGGGAACTATGGTTATATTGGAACGGGAAGCGACGGAGCTGACTATAAGGATTTTTGGCAGTATGACCCTGCCACAAATACATGGGCACAGAAAGCTGACTTTGGAGGCGCGGCAAGAGAGAGAGCTACAGGTTTCTGCAGTAGGTAATTATGGGTATATATGCACCGGATATAATGGCACATATTATAATGATATGTGGCAATATGATCCTTCAACAAATACATGGACACAAAAAGCTAATTTCCCGGGAGCAGGAAGACATAATGCTATTGGATTCGGATTAGGTAATTATGGTTATGTTGGAACAGGGTTTGACGGCAGTAATTATTATTCTGACTTTTATCAATATGATCCATCATCCAATACTTGGACAACAAAAGCAAATTTTGGTGGATCACCAAGAGAGCAAAGCGCCGGTTTTACAATTGGAAGTTATGGCTATATTGGCACTGGATATAACAATGCTTGTTTATCTGACTTCTGGCAATATGATCCAGTTGCAAATACATGGGCTCAAAAAGCAAACTACGGAGGATTTGTAATAAATAATGCTGTTGGTTTCGCTGACAGTTGTTATGGTTATATAGGAACAGGTGATGATGACAGTCAAACAGAACATAATGATGTTTGGCAATTTGACCCAGCTACGAACCAATGGACTCCAATGGCAAATTTCCCGGGAGTTGGAAGACAATGGGCTGTCGCGTTTACTATTAATGGCAATGGTTACCTTGGAACAGGTTTTACTCATACAGGTGATGAAAATGATTTTTGGAAGTATATTCCTGCAACACCTTGTAATGGATGCGTTACTCATTTTGCGAACAATCCACAGATAATTTGCAATGGAAGCTCTTATGTTATAAATGGTCATACTTATACAATAGCAGGAAATTACCTTGATACACTTATTACAATACATGGCTGCGATAGTATCGTTACTACTCAATTAACAGTCAATCCTTCATTTTCAGTTAACAATCCGCAAACTATTTGCAATGGAGGTGCCTATGTTTTTAATGGTCATACTTATACAACTACAGGAAATTATTTTGATACACTTTCTACCCTGCTTGGTTGCGACAGCATTATAAAAATCCAGTTAACAGTAAATCCAACTTTTTCGTTGAACAATCATCAATCCTTTTGTACCGGAGGTTCTTATGTTTTTAACGGACACACGTATACATCCACAGGAAATTATTATGATTCACTTACAACAGTCAGAGGCTGCGACAGTGTTTTAGAATTATCTTTAGTGGTGTATCCCGCTGATACCAATTTGCAATCAAACGCCATTTGCAAAGGAAGTAATTTTGATTTTTACGGGACACCAATATCTGCTCCGGGAACTTATTATCATACTTTAGTTTCTTCGCATGGTTGCGACAGTGTTATTATTGCTGATCTTTCTGTGGATTCATTGCTTAATTTTTCTGCCGGAAAAGATACAACAATATTTGCCGGAAGTTCCGTACTGTTATATGCGTCAGGTGGTGTAACTTATCAATGGAGTCCTGCTACTTATTTGAATAATCCGGCAATTTCCAATCCTGTATCAACGCCCTTAAATAATATTTCCTATGTTGTTACAATTACTGATGCAAGCGGATGTTCTGAAAAAGATACTGTAACCATTATTGTTGATGAATCGGATCTATGGATACCAAATGTTTTTGATCCAAACAATCCTGACCCGCTTAATCAGACATTTCATGCTAGCGGAAAAGGGATCAAGGATTTTGAATTAGTTATCTATAACCGCTGGGGTGAAAAAGTATTTGAATCCAATGACATTAACCAGGGATGGGACGGCACTTTTAAAGGTGAGAAATTACCCAAAGGAGTATTTGCATATTATGTAAAAGCAACATTGTACAATGAACAGGAAATAGTTAGAAAAGGCAATGTTTCTTTGATAAGATAATTAAGAAAAGGAATTTCGAATTAGTTAGAATTAAATAACTGATGTTACGCAAACAAAAAATAATTGCTAAATATAGCGGTCAGGCAGAGCCGATTATACTGAAACGATAGTGGAAGGAGAAGCGTGTCGAAGTAGACCGCTATATCACTCTTCGACACGGACAACATCAAGCTGTCACTTGTTTTGCCCGGCTCTGAGTGACATTGAGAAATTGAATATTAATAAAAATGAGTGTCATCAGTTAAATAAAACCATGAAAAAAGAATTAAATAAAATACCCTTAATAATTCTAACTGGTTTTATAATTGTATGTGTGTTTTCATCAGAAAAATTAATGGCTCAGGATGCCCAGTTTTCACAATTCTACAATTCGCCTCTTACACTTAATCCTTCACTCACAGGGGCTTTTTCAGGGGATATGCGCCTGCTGATGAATTACAGGGATCAATGGAGCAGCATCCCTGTTCCTTATAAAACATTTGCCTTTTCGTTTGATATGGGTTTAATGAAGAAAAAGGAAGGAACAGGTTTCCTGGGTTTGGGTCTTTCATTTCTAAGCGATATGGCGGGCAGCTCCGAAATGGGATTGAACCAGGTTAATTTATCTGTTGCTTATCATGTACGTTTATCTGATTATAGTACTTTCGCGGCAGGTATCATTGGCGGGTTTACACAGAGCAGCATTGATTTTAGCAAACTGCAGTGGAGCAGTCAATATGATGGATGCAATTATAATCCAAATCTACCTTCCTATGAAACAGGATGCTCCCAAAACAAATCCTATCCCGATTTCGGGTCAGGTGTTGAATGGACATTTACAAGAGGAGAAATATATGCCACAGCCAATAATCAATTGAGCGTAAATGCAGGCTTGGCAGTTTTTCATGTTAATCAACCTAACATTTCATTTTATTCAACTGAAAAAGATCCATTACCAGTTAAAATTGTATTTCATGGGACTTCTCAAATTGGTTTGAATAATTCGAAATACTCTGTTGAACCTTCTTTCATTTATATACAGCAGGGCGCTTCAAGAGATATTATTGCGGGAGCTTCGCTACGGATAAAATTGCAGGAAGAATCAAAATATACCGGTTTTAATAAAGGAGCTGCAATGTCCTTAGGTTGTGATTACAGGTTTGGTGATGCAGTAATTCCACAGGCTCAGTTGGAATTTGCCAATTATGCAATGGGGCTGAGTTATGATGTTAACACATCGGGATTAAGCAGCGCTACTTCAGGTAAAGGTGGTATTGAAGTCTCAATACGATGGATTAATCTTAATCCTTTTACAGGAGGCAAATCTTTAACAAAATCAGCACGTTTCTTTAATTAATGAATCTTTGACTCAATTATTAACACCACTATATTTTAACTTCATAAATTTAGAAACTATTTAAAATTCAATAAAATATTTTACAGGGCAATGATTTTCAACATTTGCCCCGTCCGCCAGCTGGCGGAGCAGTCAAATTGATTTTCTTGAATTAATTATAATAAGATTAAATTTTAAACAGTTTCTTAATTTCTTTCCTATATAAACCACATCAAAAACCTGTACCACCTCTTTTATAGTAAAAGCAGTAGTTGCATTGCATATAACAAGGGATTCTATTCAAAGAGAATGCCATCCTACTGGCAGGCGTTCGCACTGACACATCTATTTTCCGAGGAACTCTATTAAACTGTCACAGTTCGTTAAACAGACTCACATTTAGTAGTACAAAGTACACATTGAGCATTACGATGTATACATTGAGCGGTGTGAAACACACA
>CAWHOW010000043.1:0-59695 GCA_963831005.1 uncultured Bacteroidota bacterium | reverse complement strand
ATCAAACGACGAAACTATAATTTTCTGCGGTCTTTGCGCTATTCTTTGCGTACTTGGCGTGAAATAAATAACGAAATTAACATCCCCGTAACTCAGGGATTTTTTGTTTCTCTACAAGTAAAGAATGAAATTAAAAATCTGAAAATTATTTTCTCTAATTTTCCTTTTGATGAAATATTTTAAGTATCTTTGCAAGGAAACCTAAATAGTATTAGTAAAGTATATGGAAACCCCAAAGTCAGGGTCAGGCAAGTTTGATGTCCTGTTTATGGTTGAAGCCCGTGAATTCCTTGCAGGAATTGATGTTAAGGCAAGGAATAAAATCATTTTCAATATTGACAGAGCCAGGCTTCACAGCGATAAGGAACATTTTAAAAAACTGAAAGATGAAATCTGGGAATTCCGGACATTATTTAATAAAACGCATTTCCGCCTTTTTGCCTTTTGGGATAAAACAGGGAAACAGGATACTTTGGTAATTTTGACTCATGGGATTATTAAAAAGACAGGAAAAACTCCCGGCAAAGAGTTCGATAAAGCAGAAGCTTTAAGAAAAGAATATTTCATACTGAAAAAGAAACAACAATGAATACAAATAAAAAAATGAGACTTTACAGTCTGGATGAAATCAAAGATGAGTTCATCGGCAAAAGAGGCACAGCCAAAAGAGATATTTACGAACAGGAACTTCAACTTGAAGCGCTTGGGGATATGATCAGGCATGTCAGGGTAGAGCGGAATCTGACTCAGGAGCAGCTTGGGAAATTGCTTGGTGTACAGAAAGCTCAGATTTCAAAGTTGGAAAATAATGCAACGAATGTGACTATGGACACAGTGTTAAGGGTATTTAACGCATTACAGGCAAAATTAAGTTTTAAAGTCATTCTGCAAAACAGGCAGGTCAGAATTGCATGAAATCAAATTGAAAATTGGAAGAATTTTATAATCCCTGTAATGTCAGGGATTTTTTGTTTCAAGATATTTATAAGTTGAAATTGTATAAAAACGTTAGTCTCACTTCGGGACTCTTTGTGACATCATTTTTCTGTCAGGCAGAGCCGTTCCGCCCTTGCGGAACGTGTCGAAGTCGACAGAAAAATTAGTAATTATTGTAAAATGAAACACGTTTAATTTCTCTGTGTCCTTTGTGCAAGCCTTTGTGAACTTTGTGGTTAAAAGAATCGAATATTTATCAAACAACGAAGCGATAATTTTCTGCGTTCTTTGCGCCCTTGGCGTGAAACAAATAACGTAAATTAACATCCCTGTAACTCAGGGATGTTATATTGCCCTACCTTAAAGTCAATATATGATTGCATTTGAAATAGAAAAGTATTAACTTTGTAAAATGAAAAAACGCAGACAAATAGGTCTTGATTTTGAGGTTGACAAGTTGACCAATTCAATAGAAAATATTTTTACAGGTGACAATTTTCCAACTGATATTACTCTTATTACAAATACTGACTTTAAAACCGTGACAAATAAAAATGGTTGGCTATTTGACTGGAAATTGGAGTTCAAGCAACCAGAACGTGACGTTTATAAATTGACTATTGTTAATAACCAATCGGTAGTTCAAGGACTAATTAGTTTAGAAATTAAATCTGACCATGTTTATTTGCACTTAGTCGAGAGTGCTCCTTTCAACAAAGGAAAGACAAAAATTTACGCTGGCGTTCCTGGCAATTTGGTTGCTTTTGCATGTAAACTTTCTTTTCAACGAGGACACGAAGGCAACGTTTCTTTCCTTTCCAAAACACAACTTGTTCAACATTACATTGCCACTTTAGGAGCAATTCACTTAGGAGGACGAGTTATGATCATAGATAATTTGGCTGCATTAAAACTTATAAATAAATATTTTCAAAAATGAAAAATAAATCAAAAGAATTGGATGTGGACTTCATTGGCGGACAAGTTCCACTAACGAAGGAAGAAGAACAAGCCATCAGTGAATATATAAAATCTCAAAAACTGCGGAGAATTAAAAAGCATTTTCCTGTTACAAATACATCACAACGAAAAAGAGAAATTGCGTGAAAGAAAAAGTAATAGAACATACCCCTCCTAAAAAAATGTCATTCCAAACCTGCCTTGCCTACAGGTAGGTGGAGCCACCGGATGGCGGAGAAATGAGGAATCTCCCTTAAAAGTAATGATGTAAAAAAATGAATAACATCCCTGTAATTCAGGGATTTTTTATTTCAAGATATTTATAAATTGAATTTGCATTAAAACGTTAGTCTCACTTCTGGACTCTTTGTAACATCATTTTTCTGTCAGGCAGAGCCGTTCCGCCCTTGTGGAACGTGTCGATGTCGACAGAAAAATTACTAAGGAAAGCGGGACTACCCGATATAACATCACTACTCTGTGTCCTTTGTGCAAGCCTTTGTGAACTCTGTGGTTAAAAGAATCGAATATTTACAAACGACGAAACTATAATTTTCTGCGGTCTTTGCGCTATTCTTTGCGTACTTGGCGTGAAATAAATAACGAAAATTAACATCCCTGTAATTCAGGGATTTCTTGTTTCAAACTCTTTAAATTTACACTTTGAATTAAGCAATCCTAAAAAATGTATACTTTTAGCAATTAAGTAATTTTTAAATGATAGCAATTATTGATTATGGAATGGGTAACCTGCGTTCGGTGGTTAAAGCATTTCAGCGGATCAATGTGAATGTTTTAGTTACTTCCGTTCCGCAGGAAATAGAAAAGGCATCTGCTATTGTATTGCCCGGAGTTGGACATTTTGCAAAAGGAATGGAACAATTGCGGAAATTACATTTGGAAGAAATTATTTACGAACAGGTAGTAGAAAAAAAGAAAAAAATCCTTGGGATATGCCTGGGCATGCAACTATTAACAAACAGGAGCGAAGAAGGACATGCAGAAGGACTTTGTTTAATTGATGCCGAAACAAAGCACTTTAATAACTTTATAAAACCCGGGTATTTAAAAATACCTCATATGGGATGGAACACTATCAAAATTAAAGACCAAACAGATGTTACTGCCGGCATTTCAGAAGAATATTTTTTTTATTTTGTCCATTCCTATTTTGTTGAATGCAGGAACTTAAAAGATGTAATTTTTTCCACAAAATACGGCATTGAGTTTCATTCGGGGTTCAGGCATGAAAATATATACGGGCTGCAGTTTCACCCCGAGAAAAGCTATGATCCGGGCTTAAAGTTATTGTCAAATTTTTCTAAGCCATAATATGTTCAGGCCAAGAGTCATACCGGTATTAACACTGAAAGGGAAAGGGCTTGTAAAAACCAAAAGGTTTAATAAGCAAAAAGCTAAATATATAGGCGATCCTATCAATGCTGTGAAAATATTCAACGACCTCAGGTCGGATGAACTTATTTTTCTTGATATTACCGCTTCAATTGAGAACAGGTGTATTTCTCCGGCAATAATAAAAGATATAGGCGATGAAGCTTATATGCCATTCAGCGCCGGAGGCGGAATACAAACATTGCAACAGGCAAAGGAAATTATACAGGCCGGGGCTGAAAAAGTGGTTATATGCACGGCAGCCATTAAAAATCCGGAATTAATCAAACAGATTTCTGAACACTTCGGGAATCAAAGTGTCATTATCTGCATGGACGTTGCTAAAAATATTTTAGGAAAATATCATTTATATTCTGATGACGGAAAGAAATCCACTCCTTATGACCCTATTGAATATGCTGCAAAAATGGAAGAATATGGAGCCGGTGAAATTTTTATTAACAACATCGACAGAGATGGAACAATGGAAGGTTATGACCTTTTATTGATACAAAGAATTACGCAAGCAATAAATATTCCAGTGATAGCCTGTGGCGGTGCAGGGAAAATTGAAGACATACGAGAAGTGGTTATAAATGGCCATGCAAGCGCAGCTGCAGCAGGCAGCCTGTTTGTTTTTCACGGGCAAAGGCAGGCAGTATTAATTAATTACCCGGAACAAATGGAATTGATAAATCTTTTTGTTAAATGAATTTGCAATTAGGTTGTTTGAGATATGGAATTAATTGATTTGAATAACAGGTAAAGAAAGAGAGATTCCTCATCCCTGATGTGCGGGATTTAGAATGACCGGTATGGTCTAAAAAGGGAAAAGGCACAGGGGTTTTGCCTCATGCAAAACTCCTGTGCCTTTTCCCTTTCCCCAAAAAAATAAATAATTGTCATTCCGAATGGATCAGACGAAGGCGGAGGAATGAGGAATCTAAATTCAAAACAAAATTCACATGAAACATTTATATAAAGAAAAACGTTAGTCTCACTTCGGAACTCAGCGTGGCATCATTTTTCTGTCAGGCAGAGCCGGTTTACCTGTAACGGCAGTGAAAGGAAAACCGTGTCGAAGTCGACAGAAAAATTACCAAGGAAGAGCGTGAAACAAATAACGAAGTTAATATCCCTGCAATCAGGGATTTTTTATTTCTCTTTGCCCTCTGTGCCTTCTTTGTGTAATCTTCGCTTAAATTGGAAACCTTTCTTTTCAAAGATGCTTTCATCCTCCTTCGTAGGATTCGTAATAAACTGAGGAGTGACGATAGGGCAACAGGGAGAGTAGGCGAACGAAGCGATAATTTTCTGCATAATTTGCGAAATGAGTAAAATAAAATATATGCGAATACTAAGCTTTGCGCTCTTTGCGTGAAATTTAAACGACTATTAAATCTCTGCAATATCAGGTTTTTTGTGTTAATATAAGTCTTGGGTTCCTTCCACTATAAGTATTATAGTTATTTATTTCTATTTTCCTAATTGATTTAGGATAAAACTACTACTTTAGCATACAATTCCGATTTAATTAAATTATATCTTGATTTTTTGTGATTTGATTTCATTTTATTAAATTTGTGGAAACTTTTTAAAGAAAAAGAAAATTTTGTTGATATTATTTATAGATTTATTGTTTGGAAAACCTTAGTCTCATATCGTGGATCATTATAATAATGGCCTATTTTATCGGGTCTATACCTACAGCCGTTTGGGTAGGGAAATGGTTTTACGGAATTGATGTCCGTGAGCATGGCAGCGGTAATGCGGGAACCACTAATACTATTCGCGTTCTTGGGCCAAAGGCCGGAATACCTGTATTCATTATTGATGTGATGAAAGGCTTTGCCGCTGTAAAAATGGCTTATATCTGCAGGGATGATTTTGGCATGCATAATCAGATGTTTGCAATGTTTCGCGTGGTACTTTCATTTATGGTGATTGCAGGGCATGTTTTCCCTGTTTTTGCGGGTTTCAACGGTGGAAAAGGTATTGCCACATCACTTGGGGCAGTGTTAGCTCTGTTCGCGTATCCTGCAATATTCACATTTGCAGTTTTCCTTATTATACTTCTTACCACAAACTATGTTTCCTTAGGCTCTATCATTGCTGCTGGCATTTTCCCCTTTGTTTCCATATTCATTTTTGGAAATAATGCCTATGCTTATTTGGTATTTTCTATCGCGATTTCTGTCTTTGTCATTACCACACACAGGAAAAATATTAAAAGACTTATCAAAGGCGATGAGACAAAATTCTATTTTAAGAAGAAAGAATACTTAAAATAAGTAACATTTTATGGAATATCTGAGTATAATACATCCTTAAGATAAAATCAATTAAGTTAATAGAATATTTTGAGAGAAAAATTTAAACATATTATTTTATGTTTATTGGTATTAATCAGCACATATACTGTTTCGTACGCACAAGATGATTCGAAGGCGCAGAATGATGTAAAAAAAAGAGCTGATAAATACTTTTCTGATGAGGATTATGCATCGGCAATGCCTTTATATTCCCAGTTATTAAGTGTTAGCCCAAAGGATCCTGACTTTAATTATAGATTTGGCGTTTGCGTTTTGTTTGCTGACAGGCGTGAAACTGATAAACCTATCAGGTATCTTGAATTTGCTTCAACAAAACCGGATATGGATGTTTCGGTATTCTATTTTCTCGGAATGGCTTACCAGAATAATTATCGTTTTACTGAAGCGGTTACTGAATATAATCTTTATAAAGAAAAAGCCGGTGATAAAAATGCATCCAAGCATGATGTTGGCAGGCAAATAGAAGTTTGCAAAAATGCCAAGAATATGCTTTCCCATGCTACGGATCTTTATGTGCTGCAAAGGACAGAAGTTCCTTTTAATGATTTTTTCAGATCTTATGATGTTGAACGCTTTGGTGGTAAAATACTTGTAAAGCCTGATGCATTTAAGACACCACTTGATAAAAAAAGAGAGAAATTCGGATTGATTTTTTATTCCAAAGAGAATAATGAGGCTTATTTTTCAAGCTATGGAAAAGATGGCAAGAATGGAAAAGATATATATAAAGTAACCAAGTCGCCTGACGGAAAATGGGGAGAACCTGTTAATCTTGGCCCTACTATTAACACACCCTATGATGAAGATTATCCGTTTGTAACACCGGATGGAACTTTGTATTATTCCTCTAAAGGCGGTAGCACTATCGGAGGTTATGATATTTTTTCTTCCACTTTGCAGGAAAATGGAACATGGAGTTCTCCTGAAAATTTAAATTACCCAATAAACAGTCCTTTTGACGATATCATGTTTGTTCCCGATTCTTCAGGCAAATATGCTTATTTCTCTTCAGTTCGTTCAAGCATTGATGGAATGATAACTGTATATAAAGTCAGAATTGATAAAAGGCCTGATATGAATGAAACGCTGGTACTTGATAAACCTGCCGGCGTATCATCTATAGATGATGCAACTACCTATAATGAGACTATCAAGTACTTAAAAGAAAAAGCATCATTAGCTGTAAATGCAACTGAGAGTATGTTTGAAGAAAAGAATACAGCAATCAATAATAAAAACACTGCAGATGCAAATAATATTAAAAATACTTCTGAAGAAACCGAAGATAAATATAAAATTCCTGATAATATTACCAATGATGATATTTTAAAACTGGCAAATAAACAGGCTAATGAGACCAGACAAGAATTAAAAGACCTGAAAATACAGAGGGATGCAGCTTATACTATTGCAAAAAAACACAAACAGGAGTCAGAATCAAAATATAAAGAATCAGTTGCAATTATTCAAAATGCTGAAGCTATTACAACTACTGACCAAAAAGAAAGTGAATTGGCAAAAGCTGCAAAAATAAAATCTGAAGCTGACCAGCTTGATAAACAATCCGTAATAGCCAATAATATTGCCACTCAACTCGACAAGCAGGTAAGCCAGAAACAAAAAGAAGCTGAGGATGCAGACAAGTATGCTTCAGATATTAAAAATGCCGTACAGTCAAAATCAAAAGATTCTTCTATTGCGCTTCTTTCCAGGATGGTTGAAAGATTGAAAAACACTCCTGCAGATACTGTTAATCTTACTGCTTCAAATCAAAATAAAGAGTATATTAAATCAAAGGAAAACGAATCGGTCAATTATGCTGAACATGCTGATGAGATTAGAAATGAGATTACTTCTTTGAAAGAAGAGTCAGTAAAAAACAGGAAACAAGCTGATAACACAAAAAAGAAAAGTGAAAAAGAAGATTTACTAAAAAAAGCGGATGACTTAGATGCTCAAGTAAAATCCAAACAACAGGAAGCAGATGATTTGCTTCAAAAATCAGAGAAATCTAAATCAGATGCTGACAGTGCAAAAACACAGTCAGATTTATTTGCAAGCGTTGAAAATGATATCAAAAATAACAATACTGGCAATAACCAGCCCTCTACCACTTTAACTGCTGTTAATACTGTTAAAATAAATACACAGATCAATAATCAAAAGCCTATCATTTCCAGTTCGATTTCTGCAGATAAAAATGGTCAAAACAAGAAGAATGATATAATTGCCAAATCTGATAATGTATACAAGAATGCCATTAGGAAAGCTGATGATCTGAAAATGCAGGCGAATAATATTAATGATGATGGCACTACAAAAAATAATTTAAGCGCTCAGAAATTACAGCAAGCAGACAGCTTATTAAGTGCTTCAAACAAATCAAAAAATGAAGCAGATAAGAATACGCTGAAGAATAAGTCAGATAGCATTAGAAATATTTCAAAAGAGTTGGCACAAAATGCTTCTGCTGATTTTGAAATTTCTAAAAATTTGAATAACGAATACAGTGCAAAACAGCGAGAAATTAATAAAATTACTGAAAGTGCTGCTGCTATTAAAGATTTGGTTAATTCTGACAAAACAGACGAAGCCAAGACTCAGCTAGATGAGCTTGTAAGATCAACAAGTTCTACTACTACAAAGGTGTCAAATTCATATAAACAATATCAGTCTGAACTTTCTAATTCTTTAGATGGCACACAATACCAGCTCGAACAAGCAACTGATTATTATAAAGAACTAAAAAACAAATCTGATAGTTTGTCTAACAAATCTAATGAACTAAAAAATGAAGCAAATAATGCTCCAACTAAAAAAAGGAAAGAACTAGAACAACAGCAGCAAGTTATTAATTCCAGGCTTAATGAAATACAGAAGCAGTCTGATTCAGTTGCTCAGGATACAGGCAAACTAAAAATTGAAGTTAGCTCCCTTAAAATGAGAATTAATTATGTAAATGGTCTTATATCTAAAGAAGAAGCTAGTAATAATCAAACGAACATAACTTCTGAGGAAAAGGAGGCTATTTCTTCAATAACTCCTGAAAACAAAACAAATACTACAATCTCAGATAATATTATTAATTCGAACAAAGTAGAGGAGCCTAAGAATAATTCAACTATTAGTACAAATCTTAATACAGATAAAACAAATCAAAGGCAAATTAAAATTGAGCCTACACAGGATACTTCTGCTTTGACTAAAACAGTTATGAGTAACAGGTCAAAAGCTAAAGATCTTGAAATTATTTCAGATAGTAATCTTGCAAAAGCAGGTCAGAGAAAACTTCAGGCCAGTACAACTACTGATCCGGCTAAAAAAAGGGAATTACTTTCAGAAGCCTATAAGCTTGAAAATGCAGCAATATCCAATCAGGTTGAATCTCAAAAATATAAAGAGTTAGCCAATACAAGCCTTTTTCTGAATAATTCTAATAAAATTGAAGAGATCAGGAAAAACGATGATAGAAATGATTCAAATACTGCTGCTCATCTTCTTGAAAGTGAAGCCATCTATTATTTCCAGAAAGGCAAGGCCGATCGAAAAAGTATACAAGATAATATGTCGACAGAGCAAAAGGTGTCACTTATGAATGATGCTGATGTCAATGAGCAAATAGCAATTGAAAAACAAGATAAGGCAATCACTATATATTCAAAAGTTGTTGCTGTCGATCAAATCAATACTCCAAACAACAATTCAAAAAATAATAATCTTTCGGTTGCAAATAATGCCTCTCAAAACAATAATAAAGTAAATATTACGATTTCCAATGAGCAGCCAACGACTGAGACAAAAGAGAACCAACAGAAGACAACAAATACTACAGTAGCCAATAATCAAACTAATGCAACCATTCAAAATTCTAACAATTCAATACCAAGTAATCCAATTAATACAAATAATACTAGTAATAGCACGGTAAATAATCCATCAATAGCAAATAATACTGTCAATACAAATACTCATAATACAGGAACTGTGGGCAATTCCACAGTTGCATATTCACCTGATCTGACAAAAAATATTTCTGATAATATCGAAAATACAGTAAGTTCAATTAATAAAGATATTAAAGATTTGCAAGAGGAGCGGACAAATGAAAAAGACAGTACTAATAAAACAAACTTAACTAAACAAATATCTGAACTTCAGGAAGCGGATACAAATCTGAAACGAAAGCTCATTACTATTAATCAGTCCGATACTGCTTCACTATCCAAGACTATTATTCATGATCAAACGATGGCTAAAAATCTTGAAAAAGAAGCCGACAGCGATTTATCAAAATCCTTTAAAGAGAGAATGCAAGCAAATGCAGCTACAGATCCTAATAAAGAACAGGAGTTGCTGACCGATGCTGTTAATCTTGAAGCTAACGCCAATGCTAAAAAATTTGAGGCTCTACAGATGGATGAGGTTGCCAATTCGAGCATATATTTAAATAATTCCATTAAAATTGAACAAGTAAAAGTAGCTGATAATAATGCTTCGGCTGTTTCAGCAAACCAGCTTACTAATGAATCCGTAGTCTCTTTCAATAAAGCACAGGACTTGATTAAAACCATTATAATTGACATGCCTGTTGATCAAAAGATATCCACCATGACCGATGCCATAGCAAATGAACAGACTGCAATACAAAAGCAAAATAAGGCAATTGGAATTTATTTAGGCATTCCCCATCTAGCTGCAAACAATACCTCAAAAACTGTTACTGACAATAACATTGTGATAACAAATCCTCAAAATGAAAATAAAATAGATTCTAATACAGCTAAAACAGCGATAGCAGATAATGCATCAAAAGCAACGAAGCCAGATACAAATGATCATAATATTACAGTTACAACTATTAGTACTACATCAAGTACAAGTACCAATATCGTTCCGGTAAACAATCAAAATTCAACTAATACAATACATGCAGATACTTCAACAAATAAAGTTCTTGCAACTAAATCTATAACAGATAATTCTTTAAAAATTAGCAAACCTGATACTAATGAAAATCCTCATAATTATGCAATAACGCCTCCTGACACAACAACTAATAAAGCAATTTCAAATAGCACTGCAAATAATAGCCATGCCGACATCCAGGATGTGCTGGAGAATAATTTTAATAATACGGGTTATGATGAAATCAATTATGACAGCCTCGGTATAAAAGTGCTTCAAACAAAAACTAATTCACAAGGCCAGCAAACTGTGAATCTGGATAATTATAGTAGTGGCCTTTACGTAATAAAAAGAGGCAGCAACAATACGAAGACTGACACTACCAATAATACAGAAGCAAATACAGTAATAAATACAACTATAAAAATTTCTTCTGCAAACATTATTTCCCATGGATTCAAAGGCATTTACTTAAGTGATCCTGCAAATTTCACACCTGTGAATGTTGATGCAGGTAACCTGATCCCTTTAAACCCAACATTGCCATCAGGTGTAGTATTTAAAGTTCAGATTTGCGCTGTTAGAAGGCATGTGGACCCTGAAACATTCAGCGGAATAAGTCCGGTTACCGGCGAGGTTACTACTACAGGGTTGATCCGATATGTTGCAGGATTATTTGTGACTTATGAAGATGCAGATGCCGCAAAGAACAGGATAAGGTCAATGGGAGGATACAATGATGACTTTGTTGTTGCTTATTATAATGGCAAACGTATTACTATTGCTGAAGCTATGGAATTATTGAAAGGCAACAACTCTTTATCCAAAACATATGATGATGTGAATAGTTCAGCTTTCTTCGGCTCTGGCTCTACAACAACTTATAATGCACAAACTGCGACTAATACGAATACTAACATTATTCCACCTGCAAATACAGGACTGAATAATCCAGTATCAAACTTGCAGGGATTTTTCTACAGTGTTCAGGTTGGTGTATATGCTCATGCAGTTACTCCAGACCATCTGTTCAATATTACTCCTTTGTATGATGAAACGATGACCAACGGATACTATCGTTATATTTCCGGGAAATTCCAGTCAATCAGAGATGCTGTTGCTGCTAAAAACGATGTTGTTGCAAAAGGGATAACTGATGCATTTGTGGTGGCATATAATAATGGAAAACAGATATCACTTATTGAGGCAAGAGATATAGCTAAAACCAACACTACTCCCGTTAATGTTGTTACTCCCGTTGTTAATAATACCAATAATGACACTACCTCAATAACTAAGAAAATCAATGATACTACTGCTACTACAGAAGATAAGACAGGAATTGAATTTAAGATTCAAATTGGCGCATTTGCCAAGGATGTTCCGATTGAAGTGGTAAACCAGTTGCTCGACCTGGTTAAGGGAAACGGGCTGGATCATGTAAAAAATGATGAAGGGCTTACTGTTTATACTACAGGCAATTTTAAAGATTTTAGATCGGCCGACGATTATAAAGAATCTCTTGTTGAAAATGGTATTAAAGATGCTTTTGTTGTAGCATTTCAACATGGTAAAAGGATAACTGTCACCAAAGCCAATGAACTCTTGAAATAAAGAGATTCAACCGAAATAATTCTATCAAATTATTCTTTTAATAATTCTAAGTTTATGCGTGTATTGCTTTAGCTTTTCATTATATATCCCTTCATGATCCAGTGTATCAATCCGCACTCGCCCAGAGGAATGAATAATCCTGTTATTTGAAAGAATAATCCCTGTGTGAACAATATTCCCTTCTTCATTATCGAAAAAAGCAAGATCGCCAGGAACCGATTCCGATAGGAAGTTTACAGGTGTTCCCTTTGTTGATTGTTGATTTGCATCACGCGGAAGCTTAATCCCGCTCAGTTTATAAACCATCTGCACCAAACCTGAACAGTCTATTCCGAATGGAGAACGCCCGCCCCACATATAAGGGGCATCCAGATACATATAAGCATTTTCAACAATTCTTTCGGGTGTTACTTCTTCTTTCGCAGGGCGAACATTACCATCAAAAGTATATTTGTGTTCATCAATAGAAAAAGAATTGTTCACCACATAGGGAAGGGAACTGCCAAGAACAACGGGCAGAACATGATTTTTTGTTTCATTTATCAGCACCTGAACTATATCGAGCGTAATGGTTGAACCAAAATCATGAAGCTTCTCAAATGTTTCATTGTAAAGAGGCAGATATTGCTTATCATTAATCCAACCTTCATAACCATCATATACCAGCTTTGCTTTGACCCAGCCTTTTTCTTTTTCAGTAATTTCAAACAATTCTCCAAAAAGCAACTGAGTCGTCATTTCGCTTTGATGTGAAGGTTCTTTCCTTACAGCGATCAAACTTAGATTACACATTCCAAACCGCATATAGATTTCTTTTATTAGCAGGTAATAATTTGCAATTTTACTAAATATTTAGATGCTTAAGGAAAGATTTATTCAAATATTTCTATCTTCGTATTCTATCTGCATTAAAATTCCTTCATGATGAAATTCTTTGCCAGGCTGGCTGAACGCTATTCGGAAATATACAAAGCTTTTCTTTTTATTATAAGCATTGTGCTTGTTGTTATCCAATTTCCGAAGGAAGGTAAATTCAAATACGAATTCCAGAAAGGGAAACCATGGATGCATGAAGATCTTATTGCCCAGTTTGATTTTGCTATTCAGAAAACTGATAAGGAGATCGCAGCTGAAAAAGCTGCTGTTAAAGAAAATTTTAAGCCATACTTTTCTTTTAAAAACGATATCCGTCAAGCGAAAATAAATTCATTTACGGCTGAATTTGAACATAAATGGAATGAAAAGTTCATGTCAACAGGACAGGCAGGCGGTGAAAAGAATGAGAAACTAAAGAAAGTAAATCTTAAAACCTCTCTTATTATTTTAGACACTATTTATTCCAAAGGTATTGTTCAGCTAACTGATACCCTTGAGAAAAGCGATGGAGATGTTGTTATCAATATATTAAAAAACAATGTAGCTGAAGAAAAAGACCTATCGGAAATATTTACTATCAAGACAGCCGATGAATATATCAATTCTTCCTTGACAATTAAACGTGGTGTAGATAAAGAGTTCCTGCTACCACTGCTTGAAAATGCCATTGCCCAGAATATAATTTATGATGAAGATATCACCAATAAATACAGGCAAAATATTTTGAACAATATCTCTCTTACCCGTGGTATGGTTCAGAAAGGGGAGCGCATTATTTCAAAAGGAGAGCTTATTTCAATTGAAAAATATCAGGTCATAGAATCTATGAAGAAAGAATATGAAATGCAACTTGGCTCATCTGCTAAGTATTTCAATATTCTATTAGGGCAGATTGTATTGGTATGCATTTCCTTTATTGTCCTTTTCCTGTTTCTCCTTTCGTTCCGTAAGGATATACTGGCTGATAATAAAAAAGTGCTGCTTATTCTGTTGAATATTTTCTTAATGGTGCTTATAACAAGCCTTGTAATTCATACGGATGTCAAATACCTGTATCTTGTCCCACTATGCATCATCCCCGTTATTATTCGTGCTTTCTTTGATACCCGCCTTGCTCTTTTTGTCTATCTTGTAACTATTATAATTATTGGTTTCCTTGTTCCCAATAGTTTTGAATTTGTTTTCCTACAGCTTATTTCGGGCATTATAGCAATTATCAGTGTGGTGAACCTAAGGAAACGTTCCCAATTCTTTTTGACTACCGTTCTTGTCTTTATTACTTATTCAGCTACATATACCGGTATGACACTTATGCAGGATGGAAGCCTGGCTGATATTGATGTAACGAACTATATCTGGTTTGCCGGTAGTTCACTGATGATACTTTTTTCATACCCGCTTATCTTTATTTTCGAAAAAGTATTCGGTTTTATAACCGATGTTTCCCTATTGGAGCTATCTGATATTAATAGTAAGTTATTGCGCGAACTTTCGACAAAAGCGCCATCTACATTACAGCATTCCATGCAGGTGGCTAATCTTGCTGAAGAGGCTATATATGAAATAGGAGGGAACACGCTTCTTGTTAGAGCTGGTGCATTGTACCATGACGTAGGTAAAATGGATATGCCTCTTTATTTTACAGAGAACCAAGCTTCCGGTATTAACCCACATGAAGAACTTACTTCGGAGGAAAGCGCATCCATTATCATTAGCCATGTGATAAAGGGTATTGAGCTGGCAAAGAAACATAATCTTCCTGAACGCGTAATTGATTTTATACGTACACATCATGGCACAAGAAAAACTCAGTTTTTTTATAATCAGTTCATAAAGAACAACCCTGAAGAAGTCGTGGATGAAAGCAAATTCAGGTATCATGGGCCAATACCATTTTCTAAAGAAACAGCAGTATTGATGATGGCAGATTCAGTTGAAGCCGTTTCGCGTACACTTAAAAATGCTGATGAAGAAAGTGTGCGGAATATGGTGGAGAAGATAATAAACCTACAGATAGAACAGCAGCAGTTTGTGAATTCTGATATTACATTCCGTGATGTTACCCATATCAAGAAGATATTTACCAGAAAGCTTCTGAACATGTTTCATGTAAGGATAGAATATCCAGTATAAACTTATATTTAATTATTCTATTGCGTCATTGCGAAGGAGGAACGACTGAAGCAATCTTATTGATGGGCCGATTGTGTCCCCTTCGTATTGCTGAGTGTCGTAATGACGGTTTAGTCAAATTAATTCTGTATATCCAGACCTTCTATGCTAAATTTTCCTTCGTTAAACAACAGGTCTATAATACTTAGGTTTGGTATAAAGCCATGCTTTTCATCAAACACCTGTTTATATTCCATATGAACTAAAGTGCTTTGCTTTTTCGGAGAGAATGCATTCCTCATATCTATTAAGGCAGGCTGTGGTTCAAAATAACTTTCACTATACATTATCTCCGTTTTAACCCCAATAAACTTACATAGAATTGCAAGCATATTTTGATTCAAGTCGATAAGGAATTTATATTTATTTTGATAAAAGAGTTCTAAACCATCGCGATAATAAAGAAAGAAAGGGGAGGAGTTATAGGCTGATTCTATTGCACGCCAGTGAAGCTTTTGCCAGGGCTGACTATAATCTATTTCAATGTCTTTTACTCTGGTGTGATTCCCATCGACTTTCTTAACAGGGATGCTAAGCGTTAGTTTGCCATTGGTGGTATATATGCAGCAACGATTTCTGTATGTTTGCTTGATATAGTTCTCGAAAACATCAATACGGATAACCTTATATTTATTCAGATAACTGAAATATTCAATCGGCGGCAGGTAAGCGGTTGAGAAAACTGCAGTATCGTTAATAATATTACTCACAGTTTAACTGATTAATTTAAAGCAGCGTTTCCACCTGATCTTATTAAAGAATCCTCCAAATTTATCTATCGAGAACCAAATCATAACAGCTTTACCTATAATATGGTCTTCGGGAACAAAGCCCCAGAAACGCGAATCATCTGAGTTATGACGATTATCGCCTATCATAAAGTAATAGTTCCGTTTGAAGGTATAAGTCCTTGTCTGCATATCGTTTATAATGCAGATACTATCGTTCTTCACACTTAGCTTATTCCCTTCATAAACATTAATAATGCGGTAGTACAAAGGCAGTGTTATCTTATTAAGCTTTACTGTCATTCCTTTTTTAGGGATAACAATTGGTCCATAGTTATCCATGTTCCAGGGATAATACATGGATGAAGGAAAAAGTTCATTGGCATATAGTCCGCTGTCTTCGCACATTACCTCGCATTTACGCACAATTGGAAGTTTGCTTATTTTTTCCGCATTACTTCGGGTAGTGGCAATATTGTAACTATACATATCCATAAACAGTCCGCCATCAGTAATATCGTATGCTTGCAACATTTCTGGGCTAATGCTTGTACTATCGGTTTTCACCAGGTAATTAAATTCAATATTCTCCGGCTCTTCCGTTAGTTTGTTATTGATGTATATCTTTCCGTTCTTTATCCTTAAAGTATCTCCGGCAACAGCTACACAGCGCTTAATGAATACCGTTCGCTTATCAACAGGCTTTTTATCTTCAATGGGGTAATTAAACACCACCACGTCGTTGTTTTTTATTGCCGATGAGCATGGAATGCGAAAATAAGGCAACTTTATCAATGAAGAATAAACATGCGGGAAGAACGGCAGCGAAAGGGGAGTGATGGGCAGGCGAGCTCCGTAGTTAGCTTTGCTTACAAGTATATAATCGCCTTCCATAATTGTTTTCTCCATAGAAGTAGTGGGGATGGAGTACGACTGGAAAAAGAACAGCCTGATTACGATTAAAGCGAGTAAAGCTATTCCTATGGCTTTGAGCCATTCCTTAGTTGTTTTTGTTAGCGGGAAAATTTCAGAGAAAAACTTCATGTAATTGCAAATATAATAAAAGAGTTTTTATATGCTCTTAATGACATGATGTTTCTGAACTCCATATAATTTCTGCAAAAGAAAAAGTAAAAGCCCTGACAATGTTTTATTGTCAGGGCTCTACCTTCAGTTCATGGCGTAGGCATTAAAATCGAAATAGCCGTGGCCTGAAAGATTAAAAACAATTACTTTCTTTTTGTTCTCTTTCTTTGCAATCAGCGCTTCTTCAATAGTAACAGCAATGGCATGCGATGATTCGGGGGCTGGTAGTATCCCTTCTGCCTGAACAAACACTTTAGCCGCATCAAATGTTTTTTGCTGCGAAACAGCTTTGGCTTCAATCATCTTCTTGCTATACAAATGGCTTATCATTGGCGACATTCCATGATAGCGCAAGCCTCCTGCATGTATGGGCGATGGAATAAAATCCTTTCCCAGAGAATGCATATAAAGCAAAGGTGTAAGTTCTGAAGTGTCGCCAAAATCATATCCGAGCTTTCCTTTGGTAAGCGAAGGACATGCATCAGGCTCAACAGCTATGAACCTTATCCTGTTGTTTGCATTTATCCTGTGAAACAGCATAGGGAAAGAAAGTCCGGCAAAGTTAGAACCACCACCAACGCAGCCTATCACTATATCAGGCGAAACACCAGCTTCTTCCAACTGGCATATAGCTTCCTGCCCAATAACGGTTTGATGCAGCAATACGCCATCAAGCACAGAGCCCAGCGAATATTTAACCCCTTTTGATTTAACTGCCAGTTCAATGGCTTCGCTTATAGCTATGCCAAGGCTTCCGGGATGCGCATTGTCCTTTTCATAAAAGCAGCGTCCCGAATCAGTATGTGGGCTTGGGCTTTCAGTAACTGTGGCATTATGCAGCTCCATCATTACTTTCCTGCCGGGTTTCGACAGGTAGCTCGAACGAACCATAAACACTTTCACATCAATGCCGAACATAGCGCCGGCATGTGCAAGCGCCGAACCCCATTGCCCTGCACCGGTTTCGGTGGTAAGTGTTTTTATCCCTTCCTGCGATGCAAGATATGCCTGCATAATGGTTGTATTGCTTTTATGGCTTCCCATAGGCCCTGCACCCTCGTATTTATAGAATATCTCGGCAGGGGTATCAAGATATTCCTTAAGCCCTTTTGCATAAATAAAGGGCGTTGGGCGATAAATGGAATATTTATCCATTACAACCTCGGGAATCTTAATACTGCGCTCAAGGGTTGTTTCGTGGTTTACAAAGCCTTCCGAAAACAATGGCAGCAGGTCCGATGCTCCCACAGGTTCTTTTGTTCCATGGTGCAATGGAGGCTTGGGAAGTTCGTCCAAATCGGCTTTGATGTTATAAAATGATGAGGGAAGATATTCTTCCTTTCTTGAAATAAAACGTTTCATATAATAGGTTTTTAGTGTTAAAATGAAATTGTTTATTTATCCTGCTTATCAGGAATAAAAAAGGCGGTTATACAAATAACCGCCCGTAAATATTTCTGGAAATATAGAATTAGCGGGCAGGGGGCGCCCACCACCATGAAGTTGCTACTAATAAAAAGGAATTATATACAGTATTTTCTATTTTCATGCAGCAAAAGTAATATAATTTCTTTCAATTATCAATGTTTTGTGAATATTTTTATTAACAATGCTATTAATGCAAAAGAATAGAATACATTAAACAGCAGTCCGTGAGTACTGTCAGAATAAGGACACTAAACTTTCAAATTACATTTAAAGTATGTACTCCTTTTCAGTGCATGTTCAAATCTGTTGATATATTTATCCTATAATATTAATCGGATAAAAGTAATTTGTTTTATCTTTGCATTGATTTTAATAATCAGTGACTCAAAGGATATTTATAAATTAAACTTTAAAAACATGAAAAAGCATTTCTTTATAATTCTTATGCTATTCTGTTTAGGAATAGTAACGGTCAAAGCGCAATATACGGTGTTGCATAAGTTTAACGATACAACCGGAGCTAATGAAAATATAACCTCAGGCTGGTCGGGTTCTTTGTTTTCTGATGGGGCTTACCTATATGGGATGACCACTTTGGGCGGACCTAACATAGGACCAAGTGGCTGCGGTTCACTTGGGTTTGGAGTAATATTTAAAATAAAACCAGATGGTAGCGGTTACGATACCCTGGCTAGTTTCAACGGCACTTATGGAGGGGTTCCTTTATTTTCTTCTTTTATTTCCGATGGAACTTACCTTTATGGAATGACATCGGCAGGAGCGCCCACCAGCCTCTGTTGTGGATCTGTATTTAAAATTAAGCCTGACGGCAGTGGTTTTGATACCCTGGTAACTTTTAATGGCTTAAACGGATGTTCTCCTATGGGCTCACTTGTTTATGACGGAACCTATCTCTATGGAATGACAAATCTGGGCGATGGCGTTGGTCTTGGTTCTCTTTTTAAAATTAAGCCTGATGGGAGTGATTTTGTTGACATGCTTAGTTTCGTCGGTACAACAGGAGAATCCCCTTATGGTTCTCTTATTCTGGAAGGAAATTATCTTTATGGAATGACTGAAACAGCAGGAGGTGAAAGCACAGCTGAATTTGGAACTATCTTTAAAGTAAAGACCGATAATACCGGTTTTAATGCACTGCACGTTTTCAATGATACAAACGGGGCTTATCCTTATGGCTCTCTTCTTCTTGAAGGAAATTATTTTTATGGAATGACTGAAGCAGGCGGCGCTTTCAATGAGGGTGTGATATTTAAGATAAAGACCGATGGCAGCGGATACGATACGATGTTCTCTTTCAACAACAATGACGGGGCATCCCCCTATGGCACTTTGATATCAATAGGGCGTAATTTGTATGGAATGACATCTGTAGGCGGTGCAACTTACGGAGGAACCGTATTTAAAATAGATACAAACGGAACACATTATAGTGTTCTATATAATTTCAACAATACTGATGACATTAACGGCATTAATCCTTACGGCGCTCTTCTTTTTGACGGAACCTACCTTTATGGAATGGCTGCAACTGGTGGCGAAGACAATTTTGGTGTTATTTTTAAAATGGATACTCTTCAAACAACTTCCATTAATGATTTAACAGCTTCATTGGGGGGAATAAATGTTTATCCAAACCCTACTTCCGGGAAGTTCCAAATCTCAAGTCCCAGTAACCAAATGCAAAGTGTGGAAATTTATAATGTGCTTGGTGAGAATGTATTTAATTCAGAAATAAATAATGAGAATTCAGTAATTGATTTAAGTATTCAGCCATCCGGCATTTATTTAATTCATGTCAATACAATTGATGGAATGTTGATAAGAAAAGTAATCATTAACAATTAATATTAATGCTTAGTGAAAAACACAAAATCATTACTACTTGCATTAATAATTTCATTATGTACAATGTATTCAG
This sequence comes from uncultured Bacteroidota bacterium, assembly GCA_963831005.1. Lineage (GTDB taxonomy): Bacteria > Bacteroidota > Bacteroidia > Bacteroidales > CG2-30-32-10 > CAWHOW01. The sequence goes on along the minus strand of CAWHOW010000043.1, from coordinate 39,326 downwards.
TAGCCCAGGTAACTGGTACCTTTACTGATACTCGTGATGGAAAAGTTTATAAAACCGTTACTATTGGCACGCAAACTTGGATGGCTGAAAATCTTGCTTATAAAACTGAAGACACCGGCAATCTTATCGGTAGTCAGCCTGCTGCTTCTGTAAGTTATGGTTATTATTATAGATGGGATGCTGCACTAAAAGCTTCACCCCAAGGCTGGCATTTACCTACCGATGCCGAATGGACAACATTAATAAACTATTTAGGGGGTAATAATGTTGCAGGGAACAAATTAAAAACAACAACAGATTGGAATCTTAAAAATGGCACTAATGAGAGTGGTTTTAATGCATTGCCTGCAGATTCCTATTATGGCGGGGTATGGGGCACAGGAAGTAATGCTTACTTCTGGTCATCTACAGAAAGCAGTTCCGGGCGTGCATGGATGAGAGGATTGAATGTTTATAATGCTCAAGTATCGCACACTGACGATGATGAATTATTTGGGTTATCAGTCCGATGCATAAAAGATAATTAAATTGAAATAAGCAATCAATACAAGGGAGCATATTTCCTGCAAATAAAAACGAATAAAGTAACAGTAGTAAAAAAATAATCTTTAATAAATAAAACAATATGAAAAAGAAAATTACCTTTTTAGTAATGCTCGCCATTGTATGTTTACGAGCGAATGCACAAACAGCTTATATAACCAATTCGGGCGATAATAATGTATTTGTTATTAATGTTGCAACAAATGCCGTTGTTGATACTGTTAAAGTTGGAGCTTACCCTGCATGTGTATGTGTAAGCCCAGATGGAAGCAAGGTTTATGTTGCAAATGATAATGATGGAACGGTAAGTGTAATAAATACCGCCACAGATACTATTTCTGCAACTATCACCGTTGGCACTGATCCCGACGGTGTTGCAGTTAGCCCCGATGGGAGCAGGGTTTATGTTGCAAATTTTGGTGGAAATTCGGTAAGCGTTATAAATGCCGCTTTTAATAATGTAATTGCAACAGTTCCGGTTTGCACCCATCCTGTTGGCATTTCTGCCAGCCCCGATGGAGGCGAAGTATATGTTGGCAGCGGTAATTCAACTACCATAAGTGTTATAAACGCTGCAACAAACACAGTGCTGCCTTCCATAACAGGTGGTAACTACTTTGCAGGAGTGGCCATGAGCCCGCTTTGCAGTTATGTTTATGTGGCAAATTATGGCGTTAATAATGTTTGCGTGATTGATACTTCAACAAATACAATTCTGACTACCATTTCTGTTGGCAATCATCCCTATGCAGCAGCAGTGAGCCCTGACGGAAACACAGTATATGTTACCAATTGGGGCGACAGCACCCTTAGCGTGATAAGCAGCGCTTCAAATACTCTTTCTACAACTATAAAAGTTGATGATGAGCCGGCTGGCGTATCAGTAAGTCCCGACGGAAGCAAGGTATATGTTGCGAATTATGGTTCAGGTACGGTAGATGTAATAAACAGCGCTACCAATACTGTTACTGCATCAATTACTGTTGGTACTCATCCGTATGCATTCGGGAATTTTATTTCCACTTATACTGCCCCTGTTACCGGATTTGCTTCAAGAAGAGCCAAACAGCAGAACATTTCTGTTTACCCTAACCCGGTTACCGATAATTTACAGATACAAAGCAATGTGCCGGTTAAAAACATTGAAATTGCTGATATTACCGGAAGGGTGATTTGTACATCTACCTCCAAGACCATTGATTGCAGCAATTATGCGAATGGTGTTTACTTTATAAAAGCAACTACTGAAAATGGAGTTATTATTAAGAAGTTCATTAAAGAGTAATGAGTATGGAGTAGTGAGTAATGAGTTTCTTTGCGTCTTTGCGCCTTCGCGTGCAACCAATCTAAGGTAAATTTCTCGCAAAGTACGCAGAGGTATCGCAAAGAACGCAAAGGTTCATAGACTGATTTCCGTTTCTTTTACCCCTTCGCCATCGCACTACCTTACGCCCTTCCTGTGTCAGGGGAAACTCCGTACGCAGAGGTTGCGCAAAGTTCGCCTAATGTTAATCAGTGCTTTTATAAATATGCAATTACTTAATTTGCTCTTTATTGAGTTGCGCAGCCTTCTGTTCCTGCTCCTGCGCCTTTTTGTAATCCTTGCCCATTTCTTTAGGGTAGCCATAAGCTTCAGGATATAATAATTCACCCTTATTGCATATATTACCTGCGCCTTTATCTTCTTCCACAGGTTTATATAGTTGTTTCATAACGGGGTCATTCCTATCAGCAAGAACAATATATGAGATTTCTCTATTTGGATCGCCATAGACTGTGAATTTTGTATTATCTGACTGCCATTCATACCCTACCTGAAACGGCTTACCAATAGATGTGATTGTAACTGTTGCTTCGCTTGCCTTTGTGAGTGCTACAAAATAATGAGGCATCACTACTGTGGCTTCGCCATTAGCATCTAACTTTATTTTTCCCCTGTAAAGACAGAGGTTCTCAGGCGATTCAACAAAATTATGCCTCAGTGTTTTGTTAAGCGGGTCAAGCGGGTGGTCAATAAGGAATGAACCGGCGCCCTTAGATAAAGTACCTGTTATATGAACATTGCCGGAGAAATAGCCTGCATAACCAGTTCCATTTGTAGTACCATACACCGCATAATTTGAATTTGAGGCATTGCTTATTTGGAACCAGCCTGCCATGCCTGTACCAGTTGTAAAACCTTCCAACGCAGGCTGTGGATTTGAGGCATTGTTTATTTGGAATAAACCGGCACTTCCTGTGCCAAATGTATAACCCTCTAACGCAGGACTGGAATTTGAGGTATTGCTGATTTGGAAATTTCCTGCATTACCTGTTCCAATAGTTAAACCCTCCAGCGCAGTACTTCCATTTGAGGCATTATTTATATTGAACCAGCCGGCAGCATTTGTACCATTTGTAGAACCCTGAACTGCATAATATGAATTTGCGGAATTGTTTATTAGGAAAGTCCCTGCATTACCACTATTGCTCCCACTTGATGAACCATACACTGCGGCAGTGCCGCTACCACTTGAAATACCTTCCACTGCATATCCACCGCCATTTGTGCTTCCCAAAACTGCAGCACTTGAATTTGAGGCATTGTTTATTTGGAAATTGCCTGCATTACCCGTACCGACTGTATAACCGAATATTGCAGCATTTGCATTTATAGCATTGCTTAAATAAAAATATCCGGCAAAACCAGTGCCATTTGTATTACCCTCCAATGCAGTACCTCCATTTGAGGCATTGTTAATATCGAAATAGCCGCAATTACCTACACCACTTGTAATACCCTCTACTGCATATCCACTGCCATTTGTTTGACCCTCCATAGCAGCGTTTGAATTTGAGGCATTGCCTATATTGAAATAGCCTGCATAACCTGTGCCATTTGTAGTAGCATACAAAGCAGTGCTTGGATTTGAGGTATTGTTTATTTGGAATAAACCTGCATTACCTGTGCCATTTGTAAAACCATACACAGCAGTGCCACCGCCAGATGCAGAGCCTTGCACAGCATATCCACTACCATTTGTAATACCATACACCGCAGGCTGTGAATTTGAGGCATTGTTTATATCGAAGAAGCCGGCATTACCTGTGCCACTTGTATAACCATCTACCGCAGCGCCACTACCACTTGTATTGCCATACACCGCAGCGCCACTACCATTTGTAGTACCATACACCGCATTAAATGAACTTGAGGCATTATTAATATTGAAATAGCCGGCATAACCTGTGCCGGTTGTATAACCATCTATCGCATTTCCACTACCACTTGTATTGCCATACACCGCAGCGCCACTACCATTTGTAGTACCATACACCGCATTAAATGAACTTGAGGCATTGCTTATATTGAAATAGCCGGCATAACCTGTTCCAGTTGTAAAACCTTCCACCGCATTACCACTGCCATTTGTAATACCATACACTGCTGCATTTGCATTTGAGGCATTGCTTATATTGAAATAGCCGGCATTGCCTGTTCCTGTTGTAATACCCTCCACCGCATATCCACTACCGCTTGTGTAAGCATCCACTGCTTCTCCGTTGCCATTTGTACTGCCAACCACTGCAGAACTTCCATTTGAAGTATTATTTATTGTGAAATAGCCTGCATCCCCCGTACCAGTTGTAGTACCATACACCGCAGCATTACCGCCATTACCATCAACCTCCAGCACTGCTCCTGGGCTTGTTGTTCCTATGCCTACAAGGCCGCCTGCTGTTTCATAAATTGGAGCAGTTGTACATTCAGCTACAGTTCCATTCGATTTCATAATATAATTTGCAGAAGTACAACCAACAGGGCCTGTTGTTCCTGTCGCTCCTGCAGGCCCTGTCGGGCCAAAAGGACCATAAGGTCCATCGGGACCTTGAGGGCCAGTAGGTCCTGTAGCACCATCACTGCCATCAGATCCATTGGAACCGGTAGCACCTGTTGCGCCCGTAGTTCCTGTTACTCCAGCAGTTCCGTTATTGCCGGTTGCACCTGTGGGTCCGGTAACGCCATTACTTCCACCATCCCCGGTAGCGCCTGTTGCACCCGTAGTTCCTGTTGTTCCATCTGTTCCGTTATTGCCGGTTGCTCCTGTAGCACCTGTGGGTCCTGTTGCTCCTCCTGTTCCCGATTTATTTGCATACATGGCATAAGGAACGGTTAATAATTGCGATGTGCCCATATTAATATAACTGGTGCCACCGGTAGGGTCCATATCTACCTGCAACCAATAGTTTCCGCTGCTCCATGCTATGGTATCAAATTCACTTGATATTGGAATGCCTGTGCCTATTGCTAATGTAAATAAACCAAACTGGTTAGTGCTGGGATTGGGATTAAATATTTCGGTATATGAAATACTTCCCGTTGCTGATCCCCGATGTATAATTATTTTAACCCCGATAGACTGGTTTGCAAGTAAATTGCCTGAACCATCGCGGGCTATCGCCTGGTAATTGAATGCCTGCGGCACCTGTGAAAAAGAGTAGGCAGTAAGCAGTAGGCAAGTGGCAGTCATTAGTAACGCTGCTAATTTTGTAATTGTTTTTTTCATAAAGATGTTTTATATAATGTTTATTATTGATTTTAATTCATCAAGCTGTTTTTGAATACTTTCATATGTTTTTTCAGCTACTTAATAATGTGCCGGAACTTGAATGGTATTTGATCGGGCATTAATACAAATGTCTGAACTAACAAAATAATAATAAATAACACCGCCACTATTATTGGTAACACTATAAGTAGTTACATCACCAACATTCAAATTACTGTAATCCCATGTAGCTTGAGAGCCAAACATATAGTATACACTAAGGTAATAGGTTGATGCACCGGCACAACTGGTCCAATTGGCAGAAAAGGAACTAGTGCCAGAGCCAGAAACAATATTGGTGGCAGCAGTTGCAGTGGGTATTGTGCCGGAAACTTCACAACCATTAGCTGGATTTCCGTCGCAATCTATCCACCCGGGTGCACAACTCTGAATAGTACATGTTCCGTTATTGCAATAACTCGCTGCGACATTTGGCAATCCATAGCAATTGTTTCCGCAGTAACCGCAATTAAAGTTATCCGTCCTTGTATTTACTTCACAACCATCGACGGGATTATTATCGCAATCGGCATAACCATAGTTGCACCATGCTACTGATATTACCCCATTCGAACAATTACCAACACCGTTCCATATAGAGACCATACTGGATGTGGCAGTTGCTGAAGTGTTAGAATTTACACTAGTACCGCAAGCGTTATTCGCACGAACTCGATAAAAGTAATTCGTACCGCAAAACAGTCCTGAAACACTATAAGTTGTTACGTTGCCAACATTTAAGGAATTGTATCCTGAAACAAAAGCAGTAAAAGCGGAATCAGTAGTTACATCCAGAAAATACGCAGAAGTTCCGGAAGAAGGTATCCAGTTGGCAGAGAATGATGTTGTCGCAATAGATGATGCAGCAGTGGATGTTGGTGTTACGGGTGTGGTTAATGTTATAACTTGTTGAACATTTGAACTCCCCGACTGGCAAATACCAATAACCGCCTTTACTCTATAATAATAGTTAGTGCCTTCCATAAGTCCTGAAACACTAAATGTTGTAACATTTCCTACATTGAGGTTATTAAATCCGGCAACATAATTTATAAAACTTATATCTGAAGCAACATCAAGAAAATATGAAACGGCTCCTGTATATGAATTCCAGTTGGCTGTAAAGCTGGTACACATTATATTTGTTGCAATGCCTGAAACCGGAATAGAAAATGAATTGCTATTTAATACACTTACCCAGTTTGTTCCGTTAAAATAATCTAATTCATTACAATCAATATTATAAATGATAAGGCCATTTGCCGGAGAAGGGATGGCATTACGTTCGGCAATAGTCATACGTGGAATAAGCAAGCCTGATGTAGTAGAATTTATCTCCAGTTTTGCGCTTGAATCAGGTGTAGTTCCGATTCCAATATTATTACCATTATTATAAATGTTACTGTTATTAAGCACCCATTGAGTTCCATCCCAATAAGTGGTATTACCTGCAGAAATTCCGTCTGAAAGAAAACCAGTTGATCCCGTTACTCCTGTTACACCTTGTATTCCCTGCACACCCGTTACACCATTGCTGCCATTTGTTCCCGCATTACCTTGTATACCTTGTGCACCAGTGGGACCTGTTACACCCTGCAAGCCTGTTGCTCCGATAGTTCCTACCGAACCTGTCGGCCCAGTTATTCCTTGAGAACCAGTAGTACCTGTAGCGCCTTGAGTTCCGGTAGCACCTGTTGCACCAGTTACTCCATTACTTCCATTGGAACCAGTAGCACCTGTTGCGCCTGTAGTTCCTGCAGTGCCTGTCGTACCTGTTACACCTTGTGAGCCTGTAGCTCCAGTTGCACCAACAGCCCCATCATTTCCGCTTGGTCCTTGCTGACCTGTAGCTCCGTCATTGCCTGTGGGACCCGTTGGTCCTGTAACTCCGCCCGTTCCAGAACTATTGGCATACATGGCAAATGGAACGGATAATAGTTGAGATGTTCCCATATCGGTATATGAGTTTCCTCCTGTGGGGTCCATTTGCACATCTAACCAATAGATGCCCGAACTCCATGCTATAGCGCTGAATGTTCCGCTTACAGGGGTTCCTGTGCCTATGGCAAGCGTAAACAAACCAAACAGATTAGTGGTAGTGGTAAATGTTTCAGTATATACAGGTGTTCCTGTTGCCGAGCCCTGAAGTATTATAACTTTAATACCCACAGCTTGCATTGCCAATATGTTTCCCGATGCATCCCTTGCTACTGCCTGGTAATTGAATGCCTGTGGCACCTGTGAAAAAGAGTAGGCAGTAAGCAGTAGACAAGTGGCAGTCATTAGTAACGCTGCTAATTTTGTAATTGTTTTTTTCATATCTGAGTGATTGTAGTTTGTAATTTATTCGGAGTCAAAGATAAGATAAATATTTATATCCAACTAAAGTTATAGGATAAATGATTTCTTATTAATAAAAAGCCCTGGCAGATTTACTACAGGGGACTTTAAAATTGCAGAGAATAAAATTAATTACAGCAACAGTGGAATCTAAAGTTCATTCATTTATTTATATTTTACCCCTTCGCCAACGCAATTGCCTTACGCTCTTCCCTAATGAAGTAGGAGTGAGGTAGTTTGTGAAAGAGTAACCATTTATTAAGTGTTGCAGCGTAAACATAAATGAATAAAGATTCCTCACCCCCTGAAAAACGGGGTTCGGAATGACAGAGCATTTATTATTATTTGAGGGAAAAGAAGGAGGCGCAGCACCAAAGTGCTGCGCCTCCTTCTTTTCCCCTTTCCTTACCTGCTCTGATTGTCATTCCGAACGAAATGAAATGGAGTGAGGAATCTAATTAAAATTTCTATTTTTACAATATCGGCATAGTAAACGGTTGTGTTTCTTTTACCAATTGGCCATTACACAGCCTTACGTCCTTCCCTAATGAAGTAGGAGTGAGGTAGTTTGTGAAGGAATAACCAAGTTCCAAGCCAAAAGCCCCAAGTTCCAAGGAAAACGCTTTTGGGGCTTGGTTCTTTGAATTTGGGACTTGGAGCTTATTTAATCCTTACAATATCGGTGAACTAAACGGGCCGCTCCAGGGTCCATCAAGGTCGGGATGTTTGCTTTTTGCCCAGCGGAAAAAGAATATCGCAATTTTCGAAGGAGCTATAGTGTTGGTCGGAACGACTGTTAAATTTGCTGTCATGGCTGCTGTTTGAAGCTTGTAATTTGATTTCGTTGAATGAGCAATAAGCAGCCTGGTATCAGTTACGCTGGCAGGCAAGCCTGTGGTGCCCAGGTAAAACACAGCCACTGCATATTCGAGCAGGTCATAGCCTTCTGGCTTGTGCGGGCGTCCGCTTTGTTTCTTTTCCAGGTAAGCTTTTATATGCAGCATGCCCCCGCCAATGGGAATTATTTCGGGGTAAACCATTTCCTCTATAAGAACTGTTTTATCAGGCGTTTTCGTTTTCTCTAACAAATGAGTGTTTACCGGAGGTATAGCCATCTTTGGTGGAAGCCCGAAAGCGTTGCAATCGTCAATGTTCAGACTTACCGTGGCTTTTACCAGTTCAATAAGTTTGTTGGTTTCGGCATAAGCAATGGCATTTGAAATAATACCCAGTAATTTATTCCGTATACTGGTTGTATATCCGCCTTTTTTATCGGAATACTGATTGAACAGCGGTGTCCATTGCGAAAGAAATAATTGCCATTGAGAGAGGTTACCGGCAGTCCAGTTGAACCTTACCGCGTTGGTTACCGGCGACCCTATTACAAGGTAAGCGCAGGTGCGTATTATATATTTGTTGAAGCCCTTAATGTCTCTTGGAATGATGGCTTGGTTTTTTGGCATATTACTTTTTTTTAAAGGTTAATGAATGTTTAATACTATTAAGATAAATAAAGTTTTCTTTTCATTTACCCCATCCCTTTCTCCCTTCCCCTACTAACAGCTTGTCTATGCACATATCTTTTGAGCTATTTTATAACCCGTAAACATTGCATTAAATCTATCAAGCCCCCATTTAAAAGTCTTATTACCTGGAAGACTTTCACAGGGGTATCCCTTCCATCCGCCTAATCTTGCAATAACCCATGCTGCCCATGCTAACGTATACTCCCGATAGTGATTTCTTTGCTTATCCGTTTTTCCTTCGTATTGCGGGATTAATATTTTTACAAATTTTATTTGTTGGTCAGAGAAGGTAATCTTTGCCGGCATATCTGTTTGATCATGTCTTAGTTGGCGTAGCTGATTAATTTGTAGTGCAACACACATTGCTATTAAACATAATTTCTTTAATGCTTTACCTTTTTCCAATTCGCTTGACTCCATGTTCATACCACCACTTTTCATTGTGTTAAATAACAACTCTATTTGCCAACGCATAGCATACCATTGAATTATTTGAAAAGCATCTTCAAAACTGCTCACGAGCAGGGTTGTTAATATTATCCAATGTATTTGTTTTTCACCTTTAGGAATATTTTCCTTTATTTCTTTTGCTTCTACGACATATATTTCAACATACTCTTGTATCCCATCGCTTTTTCTTATTTTATTTGGTTTACGGATTTTTACCTTTGTATATTTTACTGCTATTTCCGTATTTCTTCCTGTTCGATTCTTTGTCGTTCTTACTTTCAATTTATATGATCCAATAGTTGCTGTGTTATTTATTCTGTCATATAAAGTATCTCCTTCTTCTAACAATCTATTACATCTTGATCGTATCAAAAGATTTGTCCTTTCATCTGGAACTATTGCAAACTCTTCGTAAATATCACTTTCTCTGTCGGCTACTATTGTTATCATCTTTGCTAGAGGCAGGGTCTCTTTACTGCGTTGTGCACACTCAATCCAACGATATGATTCTTTTTCTTCTATGGACTGTTCTTGATAATTTCGTTCATGTTTGTCTTTTTTATCCCAACTCCGATTCCACATTTTCATATAACTAAATCCCAGCGATATCCCATTTTCGGCATCTACTACTAAACCAGGATGTAAGAAAAAACCAATATCATCATTGTGGGTGGTTGTACCCAAATCAGGATCGGACTTTTTTAAAAATTTCTCATGCGATGCATAGTTAAATTCTGTTGTGTCATTAATTACCAAGACATGTTTATCTTTTGATAGGCTTTTGACTTTTTCTGTTTGTTCCGTTATTAAATTCCTTATGTTCACTCTATCATTATTTAAATACCGGCAAAATCCAACTGTGTCTGCCCTGTTTTCAGATAATTGATTTAATTGCCTATCTGCTTCGGTCAAGTTAAGAGTTTTGTATAAATTTGCACATGGCTAAAAAAGAACATTATCCAAAGGATTTTCAAGAGTTCCTTTCTCAATTCAAAACGGAGGAAGATTGTTGGCGTTATCTCTTTGAAATGCGTTGGACAAATGGTTTTATATGTTCGAAATGCAATAGCAGTAGGTATTGGCTAACTGAAACGGGATTGATTCATTGTGCTACATGCCAACACCAAACATCCATTACTGGAGGTACAATATTTCATGGAACAAGAAAACCATTGTTACTTTGGTTTCATATAATATGGTGGGTTGTAGCACAAAAAACTGGTGCAAGTGCTAATAACCTTAAAGATTTTATGGGTTTTGGCTCATATGAAACCGCTTGGGCATGGTTGCATAAGCTTCGCAGAGCAATGATTCGTCCTGAGAGAGATAAACTGAAAGGAGAGGTGGAAGTTGACGAAACCTTTATTGGCGGAAAGGAAATTGGCAAAGGGAAACAAGGCAGAGGTGCAGAGACGAAAACATTAGTTGTTGTAGCTACAGAATGTAAGGGGAAGCAAATAGGACGAGTTCGTTTTTGTTGTATATCCGAAGCTTCAGGGGAATGTCTTTTACCTTTTATTGAGAACAATATAGAACACGGAAGTACTGTTATTACAGATGGTTGGCGAGGTTATAATCTTTTATCATTATCAAAGGATTATAGTCATAAACAAAAAAATATTTCAGAAAGCGGAAAAGAAGCTCATGAATTATTACCTCATGTGCACATGGTTGATTCTCTTGTAAAACGATGGTTAAATGGAACTCATCAGGGAAATGTTTCTCCTAAGCATTTGCCTTATTATTTGGATGAATTTGCATTTCGTTTTAATAGGAAACTATCAACCTTTAGAGGCAAACTGTTTTATCGTCTAATACAGCAGGCTGTGACAACCTCACCAGTTCCATTAAATGAAATATATAAATAATTCAAGGCAACTTGTTTAAAGCAGATAGGCAATTTGATTTATTATTACTGTATTTTTACTATACATTCTTCCTACTAAATATTGCCCCTTTTTTCGAGCCGTTTATCATGTTTCTGGCTCGTCATTGTTCCTTTATTTTTTTGAATATGTGTCTTTTGTACCATTGGTTTTGTGAGTTTAGTTGGTACAAAGTTTACTCTTTTATCTCCTTTACTTCTTCACAGCCCAAGCATTTTATTAACTTCCTCTTGTCAATTTCCCTTTCCTCCTTTTGTGTGCATAGACAAGCTACTAACAGGGGAATGGGCGGGGTTAGGGTCTAAATATAAGTGCAAAATATATGTAATAATAATTTGAATTTATTGTATTGAGAACTTAATCTTTCGTTCTTACATCTTCACATTTCAATTTGATATCTTAAGGTTTCGTTCCGATATCTTCACATTTCAATCTGATATCTTAAGATTTCGTTCCGATATCTTCACATTTCAATTTGATATCTTAAGGTTTCGGTCCGCCATCTTTACATTTCAATCTGATATCTTAAGGTTTCGTTCTGCTATCTTCACATTTCATTCCGATATCTTCACGTTTCATTCTGAAATATTCACTTTTCGCTTTTAAATATTTATGCCGGCAAAGCTAAGGCACTCTTTTCAGGCTGCAATTCCCGTTCGTGAATTTCGATAAAAAAAGTATAAATTATTTTTATTGACACCAATAAAAAAATATATATATGTTTAAAAGATCAGATGCACGCTATTATCCAAACCCCGCTGAATTGGATATAATGAATTTGTTTTCGAAAGGCTATACGCTGATAAATATAGCCGGTAAACTTGGAGTACTTGATTGCACTGCACGCAAGCGCTTTGAAAACCTGCGGATAAACCTGGGCGTTAATACCAATGCACAGATGATGTTCGAGTTTGGCAAAATTGGTATATTGAATACATTTGAACAATTTGCCGCGAAAGAGCATGGCGAGTTGCTCATTCTGATTAAAAAATACCGCAACGAATTCCTGCCCGGTATAAAGGATTTGGGAAAAGCAATTGTAATAGATAATGAGAAGCCGCCCGAGGAGCAGGATAAGTAGCCAATGTATTGCTTAGCCTGTATATTATTTCGATACACAAATAAAAACGGATTGAAACATACCTTATTTAATTGTGTGCTATGGAATTTTATTGTTGCTTTTTGAACGATTATTTGCTATTTTTGTCTGACTAATTTTTGAGTTATGAAGAAACTATTTTTTTTATTTTATTTAACTGCCTATCTGCTTCGAACAAGTTGAAAGATTTATTATGTCAAAATTTAATATTGATTTTCTGTGTATATCTGCGCTATCTGCGGGAGTTCTTTCTGTTTCCCGCTGATTACGCTGATTTTCGCAGATTGAAAATAATTTAAAATCCATTGTTATACAAATTCGCAAAAACAAATTATAAAATTATTTGCATAACTTGATTAAAACAGATAGGCAGTTTTATTTATTAGCTTGGGATACTTTGTAAGTGCACAGGGAAAATATTTTAAGATGCCATCTAATTATACTGCCAATGATTACATGGCGAATACCATTATTTTTAAGGTAAAGCCGGAGTTCCGCTCAGCATGCCAGGATAAAGTAATAAAAAGCTTTAAAGCAAATAATGTATTCTCAGCAATTGGAGTGTATAATGTTCACACAAAATTTCCCGGCAAAACACCTCCCGCTGCAAGGATAAATAAATATGGGGAGAAATTAGTTGACCTTTCATTGATTTATGAATGCAAGTATTCATCAGCTATTCCCCTGGAATCAGCAATTAATAAGTTATATGCAAGCGGAATGTTTGAATACGTACAACCACATTACCTGCCTCATTTGTTATATGTTCCCAACGATCCGTATGCAGATACTACTAATCATCTGACTTTTGTGCAATGGCATCTAAAAACCATTCATGCTTATGAAGCATGGGGTATTCAACAGGGAAATCCAGACATTGTTATTGGTATTGTTGATACCGGCACAGATCTATCAGATTCGGATTTAGTACATAATATTAAAATAAACTATGCCGACCCTATTGATGGAATAGATAATGATAATGACGGTTATACTGATAATTATTACGGGTATGATTTAGCAGATAATAACTTCAGTCCTCAATGGGATTATTACCCGAATGCACTTCATAATATTCAGCATGGTGTTTTTACTTCTGGATTGGCTTCTGCTGTAACAGATAACGATACGGCTGGTGCGGGTGTTGGCTTTAAATGCAAATTTCTTCCTGTTAAGATTTCAGACACAAATGGTGTATTAACCATGGCTTATGAAGGTATTGTTTATGCTGCTGAACATGGGTGTTCAATTATTAATTGTTCGTGGGGAGGCCTGGGTAGTGCCGGCCAGTATGGGCAAGACATAGTTAATTATGCTACCAATAACATGAATGCACTGGTTATTGCCGCATGTGGTGATGACAATAGTTCTAACACATATTATCCCGCTGCATACGACAATGTTTTGAGTGTCGCGGCCACGGATATATACGATCATAAATGGATAAATCCTACAGGTGGAACTGGTTCAACTTATGGAATAACTGTTGATATTTCAGCACCCGGGTATCTTGTTTATTCAAATGTGCCGGGTGGGTTTACTGCTTCATCGGGCACTTCATGTGCTGCGCCTATAGTTTGCGGGGCTGCCGCAATTGTAAAAGCAAATTATCCGAATTTTTCCCCTATTCAAATAGGAGAGCAATTAAAAGTTACTGCTGATAATATTGATACTATTCCCGCTAATTTTCCTTATGCAGGTTTATTAGGTGCGGGAAGGCTTAATATGTTTAAAGCGCTTACAATAAATAACCTTCCTTCAATTGTTATGACATCAAATAAGATGACAGACCATAATAATATGAGCTTTGAAGGGGGCGATACAATAAATATATATGGCGAATTTGAAAACTATCTAGACACATCATCTTCATCTCTCGGTGTTACATTAAGCACCAGTTCTCCATATGCAAATATTCTTGATTCTACTTCAGTGCTTGGAGTTATTAATACTTTGGATTCAACCAATAATAACAGCAACCCATTTAAAGTTAAAATACTTCAATCAATTCCGGTAAGTACAGAAATTGATTTTAAGCTTACTTATTCTGATCAAAGCAGAGGTTACAAAGCGTATCAGTATTTTTCAATCATTGTAAATGTTGATTATTTTAATATTGATACAAATAAAGTGGCAACAACATTTACAAGCAAAGGAATGATTGGATATAATTTACCAGCTTCTTATTCGCAGGGAGTTGGTTTTTCATATAATAACAGCCCTTCTTTATTAAATGACGGAGGTTTACTTATAGGTACTTCTGCTTCTCAAGTGTCGGATGACATATACGGACCATCATTTGGAACTTATGATACTGATTTTAAGACAATGAAAACAGCTCATAGAATCATTCCTCCTGTTGTTTCCGATTTTGATGCAGAAACAGTATTTAGCGACAGTTCAGCAGTTTCTCCACTAGGCATAATTGTTACAAATAAAGCTTATTCATGGGCATCTGCTCCTAAAGATAAGTTTATTATTATGGAATATACAATAAAAAATATTAGTACAACCACACTGTCTTCGCTTTATGCAGGATTATTTATGGATTTTGATATTAGCCCGGGCGGAGCTTATGATCGCATTGATTTTGATGCCATCAATAAAATGAGTTATACTTATTCTACCCTGGAGGTACATATACAGCTATTAAATTACTTTCTTCAGAATCGCTTCACCATTATGCTTTTGATAAAGATGGGAGTTACTCAAGTTTTATGGTTGAATATAACAAAAATGGCTATTCCATTGGCTTTTCAAATTGGGATAAATATTATTCCTTATATCCAAGTCCAGACAGAGATATTGCTGGCGCTGCTCCAAATGGCAATGATGTGGCTGATATGATGAGTTCAGGCCCATTCATACTTAAAACAGGAGATTCGGTAATTGTTACATTTGCATTGATCGCGGGTGATAACCTTGCAGATATACAGGCGTCTGCCATAGAAGCTGGCATTCTTTATAACCATACTGGAATTAATGAGATGAATAACAAATTAAACTTCGCAGTTTATCCCGACCCTGTTTCCGATAACCTAACAATAGATTGTTCGCAGCAAGCAATAATCGAAATAACAAACATACAAGGTCAATTAATAGAAACTCATACTGCAAGTAGTAATAAAACAAGCATAGATGTTTCAGCATTGCCATGCGGAGTTTATATTGTTAAAGTTATAACTGAAAATGGAGTTGGAGTGGAGAAGTTTATAAAAGAGTAGTGAGTATGGAGTAGTGAGTATGGCGAGAAATAGGGAAATAGTACGCTTCGAGACGTCCCGCGTCATCCTGAGGAGAGACAAAGTCTCGTCTCGAATGAAAGCGGGACTCCTCCGCGTGACAAAATAAATGAATATAAAGCGCACTAAGCAGCGGCAGGAGGCAGTTAAAAATTGCTATGCGCCTTCTCGGTGCTCTCCGCGGTTAAACCTTTCTTCAGGAAATAACAACTATAGCTTCGCTGATAAATTCAATCATTTATTTACTAACTTTGCTTACTGAATATCTTATTCTGCATAATATCTGATGAATATACGCCCCCTCTTTACAGCCTTGCTAATGCTTTTGTTTTTCAGCAGTGCTTTTTCACAATCACCTGCATGGATAAGAACATACAAGTCGGGCACCTTGGACTCAAAAGGTCGTTTTATGGGAGGCAATGAAATTACGCAGATCATAGCCCATAAAGACAAGCTGTTTGCAGGTAACAGCGACTGGGACGAATCGGATACGGTAAATAACCCGCCTGCATGCGAAATTGTACGCCTCGATAGTTCCACAGCCCAATGGCAGGTTGATACCACCTTTATTTACCATTCCTATCATAGCCTTGCCGATAGTGGATTCAACATGAATGTGAATGCAATGAAATCGTTTATATTTAACACCGCTTATCCAGGCGTAGCTATAACGCCGGATACTCTTCTTATAGCAGCTCCCGGCAACTATGTGCATAAAAATATTGTATATATCCGCAATGATGCAGCAAATTCATGGATAACCTCCACCATTGGAGGCACTTTATCCAAACCTTTCAGTTGCCGTGCCCTTGGTTTTCATAAGGATACTGTAAGCGGTGTTTGCTGTGTTTTCGCAGGAATTGAAAACTATGGCATTGTTAAAGGCGTTTATAATACGTCGTTCCCCGGGAAAATACAATGGGACACCATGCCCGAAATAGTGCCCCCGACAGCTGAACGGGTGATGGGCTTTACGGTTTGCAACAACATACTTTATGCGGCTTCAAGCCAGACACATGGTGCCGGAACAGGACATATTTATGAAAGAACCGACGGAACTGGTAGTTGGACTTTAGTAGACTCACTTGCAAATGGAAGTGGACAGGATTTAAGAGGGTTAACTGCTATTCCAAACCCGGCCGGAACAGGTGAAGTGCTGTGGTATTGCTGGAATTCAAAAGCCCACCGCTTAGACCCATTTAATGCATTTACTGATACTATTGAATATGCTTTCAAGGATAGCTTAGCCATACAGTTAAGCATCGGCATCAGGTCTGTTTTAGCTGCTTATAACGACAATATTCCGGTATTTAATATTCAAAATGACAGTGAGGATATACGTGTTATAGGGTTTGAAATGCATTACGATTCGGCTGCCTTGGCACATTCCCCAAGGCCAAATTTTCACAGATATGCCACTGATGGCAGGTACTTTGTTCGCACCCAATCAGGGCATTCCATAACGTATCAGCTTAAATACATAGTAAATAACACTCCTGTAATTAAAGACACCTTATTATCTGTAAGATCGCTATGTGTATCCCCTTTTGCCGGCGACAGCGGAAAAGTATTATTCGGGGGCGGCTATGACTGCGATTCTATACAGGCCAACCGCAAAGCATGGATATACAGAGGCGATTTCAGAACAATTATATCAAATGTTTTGGAAAAACAGGGAAGTCACACCGGCATCAAAGTGTATCCCAACCCTGCTATAAATACCTTAACAATAGATATACCGAAAGCGGCAGTAGGCAGTATGCAGTCGGCAGCCAGCAATATAGCAATATATAATGTGCTTGGCGAAAAGGTTTACACTTTACCGATAGCCGATTACTGTTCACCGATAACCGTTGATGTAGCAAATTTACCCAACGGAGTGTATATGGTGAAGGTGAGAACGGAAAAAGGGGTAGAGGTGAAGAAGTTTGTGAAAGAGTAGTTAGTAGTTTAGGCTGAAGGCTTGAAAAAGTAAGCAGGAAGCAGCGGCAGGAGGCAGACGATTTGTGATTTTAGATTTCAGATTTACGAATGACGATTTGCCAATGACTAATGTCAGTTCGAGTAGAAAGCGAAGCTTTCGTATCGAGAACAATGACTTAATGACTATTAATGACACGCAGTAAATAACCAATAATTTAATAACTAATAACCATTTTAAAATTGAGGCTATGAAAAAACTAATACTTCTTTCAGCAGCATGCACCCTTTGCTTTCAACTGTTATGTTTCCACAGCAGCGCACAGCTACTCAGTCTGAACGGCACAAGCTATTACATTAACGGACTCAATATCCCGTGGAATAACTATAACCTTGATTTCGGCACCGATAAACTGCTTGGTGTAAACAAATACGATTCAAGCGTCTTCGAGAGCGTACTTACCAAATGCGAAGCCTATGGAGTTAACTGCGTAAGGATATGGGTGCACACCCTTGGCTGCGCCAGTCCCGATTTTGATACTGCCGGAAATGTAACAGGCCTTGATTCGGCATTTTTTCCCAACCTTGATGATTTCATGAACAGGGCATTGAAGCACAATATAATGGTTATACCGGCTATCTGGGATTTCAACATGACCAACAACGACACTGCTGCCTGGGGTCCCGACGGAGGACTGCATGCCAACCTGATAGAGGATTCATCCATGACGAGAGGCTACATTAACAATGCTTTCATACCGATAGTCGAGCATTATGCCAATCAGTGCAATTTGCTTGCTTACGACCTTATCAACGAACCCGAATGGGCCATGAATGTTCCCTTTGCCGGCAATACGTCGCAGGTTGTTCCGGCAAGCGATATGCAGCGTTTCGTGGGCATGCTTGCCGAAGCGGTGCATCAGCATTCATCAAAAATGTGCACAGTGGGCTCGGCCTGCCTCAGGTATAATTCCGATGAGTTTTCCGTTACCACGCCCAATTCAGGAAACTACTGGAAAGATGCGGCTATACAAAGCGCCTACAACAGGCCACTTGCCCACCTCGATTTCTACGAGATACATTATTACGACTGGATGGATAACACGGTATATTACTTTGATCCTTACAAGTCGTGGAGCACCCTCAGTTACTGGGAACTTGACAAGCCAACGCTTATCGGCGAATCGCAGGGAAACAGCGCCAATCATTTAACATCTGATGAGCTGTATAATGGATTGATACATAACTGGGCAGGTATTTTGTTCTGGTCGTACACTGCTTCCGCCGACAGCATGGGTTGCTTCAGCGATTTTGACGATGCCTTGCTTACTTTCCGCAATACCGACCCCAGCCTGATTAATTTTAACAGCACTGGCTGCAGTACTATGAATATTAAACAAGTATCGCCGGATAATGCGGTTAGTATCTATCCCAATCCCGTTACAACTACGCTAACTGTAGAAATTCCGAAAGCGGCAGTTGGCACTAAGCAGGAGGCAGTCAGCAATATAGCTATATATAATTTGATTGGCATAGAAGTGTATTCAACTACAAACTACGAACTACTAACCACTAACAATATAACTGATATAGATGTTTCGGCATTACCCAGTGGAGTGTATATGGTTGAAGTGAGGACGGAAAAAGGGGTAGAGGTGAGGAAGTTTATTAAGGAATAATTAAGGAATTTTAATTAATGAAAAAGTAATATCTTTGAAAAAACTATAGGTTTATGAGGATACATTTTATTATTATTTCTGCTGTAATTATATCGCTATTATTTGCTTCAAGCGCAAATAGTCAGAATTTTATTAAGGTAACAAAGAGTAACCTGGGGCAAACGATAAACCTTGCATCCGACCATGTTCTGGAAATTAGTTTACTGTGCAACCCTTCTACAGGCTATGGCTGGTATTTAGCTTCAACAGTGGGTAATAAAAGCATTGAAACAATTGCACAAACAGGCAACTGGGAATTCATTCCTTCTACTAATGATAAAATTGTTGGTCAATCCGGTGATCAGGTAATAAGATTTACAGGCGTTTCAGGTGGCATTGCACAACTTAAACTTGAATATAAACGTCCTTGGGAAACAAACAAACCCGCCGCTGATGAATACACAATTACTGTTATATCAGCAGGAAAATATACAGGTAGTTATTCTCCGGGCACGATACAATGCAATCAAAAACAAAATTTGTCATCGCCGGTTAATGAGCAGACACATAATATTGCTTCAGTAGGGAAGTTTATTAAGCCGGATGCACATTCAGCCGTCAAGCAATTAAAACAAAAAAATATTGCTTCCACTTTATCAACGCTGCCCTCATCATTTAGCTGGCAATCGCTGTGCACTCCTATTAAGGATCAGCAACAATGCGGCAGCTGCTGGGCGTTTGCGTCGAATGGAATCTTTGAAGCAAATATTAGTATTACTGATGAAAATACCAGGGATCTGTCGGAGCAATGGCTGATTAACTGCGATGCCACTAACGAAGGATGTAAAGGAGGCTGGTTTAATCCGGGTGTTGGAAATTTGTTTGAATATCCCGGATGTGTTTACACAAGCGAGTTGCCGTATGCTGATGCTAACTGCTATGGTACAACCGGCACTGATTCCATGTGCATGGGAACATGTGGAACATACACTTACCATGAAACTATTTCCAGCTTTGCTAATGTAGCTGGCGAAAATACTTCGGGCATTCCTCCTGATACGGCTATTAAAAGAGCTATTTATAATTATGGCCCTGTATGGGTATCGATTGCTGCAGGAAACAATTTCCAGAATTACACCGGTGGTATCTTTACTACAACCGATGGCACTATAACAGATCATGCAGTGGTGCTTGTCGGCTGGTATGATGATAATACAGTTCAGGGCGGTGGTTATTGGATATTAAAAAATTCATGGGGAAGCGGTTGGGGTGAGAGCGGTTATATGAGGATAGCTTATGATGTAAGTGCTGTGGGAAGTTATGCAGGATATATTGTTTATAAAAGCGGCCCTCCTCATAATACCGGCTCATGCGACACATTATTTGCGCCTGTAGCAGGCACGTTGTGCTACGAAGACAGCCTTACTTATTATACAATTGGAGCAAACGGATATGCTACAGGGAATAATGCTTATGGATTCCAGGAAGATGCTCAGAGGGTCAATAATACTGCCACTGGCGAAATATCAAATGTGGTTGTGATTGAAGCGGGCTTTGATGCCCCTTCAGCTGCTAATACTTATGTAAAGCTTTACGGTGTTGATGCAACTTCCAAAGCTCCTTCAGGATTACTTGGGACAAGTAATCCGGTTGCTCTAAGCTCAATCAGTGAATCCGGCGCTTATGTTGATTACACATTTACTCCCCCTGTTTCAATAAGCGAGGCTTTTTATGCCAGCGTTGTATTGCCAACAGCAGCAGGTGATACATTAGTGGTAATTTCTTCCAGAGAAGATTGCAATAACGGTGATTCTCTTTCCTGGGAAAAATGGAGCGATGGTTCCTGGCATTCATTTATGAGTCCAAACAATTTCGGTCCAACGTTTGATCCTGAATTGTATATTTTCCCAATACTATGTACAGGCTCTGCAAATGTTTCACAGTATTGTAATGCTAAAAATAACATAGTAATTTACCCTAATCCAGCCAATGATAATATTACTGTAGAGAATACTTCAGGTATAAATAATGAAATGATCTCTGTTTACAACATTCAAGGACAATTATTACTACAACAAACAATGCATAATACTAAAACCAGGATTGATATTTCAGCTCTTCCAAGCGGAGTGTACGTTTTGAAAGTAAGAACTGAAAGTGGAGTAGAAGTGAGGAAGTTTGTTAAGGGATAACAATATTCTAATACCAATAAAAAAAACAAATATTTATTAATTTAATTTCTTGTTTTATGAATAATAATATTAATAATAAAACATGCAGTAAATGCCACTTGTGCATTTCAGTCTGCCCCGCAAAAATAATCGAAGAAAACTCTGATAAGACTGTTGATTTTATTCAGGCAAAAATTCATACATGTGTGCAATGCGCACAATGCATGGCAATCTGCGAAACCCAATCAATTTTGATCGAAGGTTATTCATACGACAACATATTTAGCTTGAATGAAGATATTGTGGATTATGCAGCTCTTTTTAATTTTTTATCCCATCGCCGGTCTGTCAGAAATTTCAAGAACAAACCCGTTGAAAAAGAAAAAATTGAAAAAATAATTAACATCTTATCATTAGCTCCTTTCGGAGCTAAGATACAAAGTGCAGAACTTACAATAATAAATAACCGAAATGTTATTGAGAAAGCACTGCCATTAATGTCGGAGTTTTATAACAAGATGGAAAGCATGTTTCATAATCCTTTTATGAGATTTATTATAAAAAAAAGTGCAGGTGTTGAAGAGTACAATACAATTACAAGACATCTGTTACCACGCATTAAAATAGGCCATTATGATATTACAAAAACGGGAGATAATATTACACGTAATGCCCCTGCATTAATCCTTTTTCATAGTGATAAATTCGCAGAAGGACATACGGATGATGGTATTATCTGGCTTACATATGCTATGATAGCTGCAAACTCTGTTGGTTTAGGCGCAACTATTATAGGTTTAGTTCCACCAGCGGTAAACCGGACAAAAGAGCTAAAACAACTCTTTAAAATACCAGAGAACAACGAAGTTATTTCATCCCTGATTTTAGGATATCCTAAATACAATTTTAAAAAAGGGATACAACGGCCTAAAACGAACATACATTGGATTGAATAATCGAATTTCAGCTATTAAATAATTAAGACTATGAAAAAGTTATTCTTAAACTTAATGCCCAATATTCTTTGCTTTAGCTTTTTCATGACAGTAGGCACAGCAAATGCTCAAACAAGTTATTATGTTGATGGGGCAAGCGGAAGCGATGATTCATCGGGAACTTCCATTTCCCAGGCATGGAAAACCATACAGTATTCATTTGACAATGCTACTCCCGGAAGCACTGTTTATATACTTGCAGGAACATATTATGAGAATATTTCGGCAAATGTCAGCGGTACAGTTGGAAATCCGATAACATACAGGAATTATCAGAATGATTTGGTAATACTTGATGGAACTGGAACTAACGGTCCTGATATGTTATATTTAGAGGATCAGAGCAATATTACTATTGAAAATATCACCATCCGGAATATGGTGGATAGCTTTGCAACCGGTGTTACTATTTCCTGTACGGATATTGGTTCGGTCGCGAATATCATTTTGCGTAATCTGAAAATCACAGGAATTAGCTGGTCTGCTGATTCAAGCGCTGTTCCTGACTCGTTAGATAATTCTAATCCTCTTTTGATAAGTGGAGGAGGAACTACGGAGGCGAATGCCATTACCAATGTGATAATTGACAGTTGTGAAATATTTCTTAACTATACCGGTTTCAGCGAATCCCTTTCACTGGATGGAAATATTGACACTTTCATTGTCTCACATAACTACGTTCATAACAATATGAATATTGGTATAGATATGGAAGGAAATTATGGAACATGTTCCGATCCGACCTATGACCATGCGCGTAACGGACATTGTTTCCTTAACACCTGTCATAATGATGTCTCAAATTATGCTACAAGTGGAGGAATTTATGTGGATGGAGGTGAAAATATAATCATAGAACGGAATACTTCCTACCAGAATGGATATGGAATTGAAATAGGATGCGAACAGGACGGCAGCACTTCAAACATCATTGTACGCGACAATGTGTTCTATAATAACCAGGTTGCAGGCATTGCAATTGGTGGCTATAACCCTTCCACTACAGGACAGGTGCTTAACAGTGCCGTGCTGAATAACACTTTTCTGAAAGATGATTATTCCAACAGTGGAACAGGTGAAATTTATATGACTAAAATTTCTGACTGTAAAATACAGAACAATATTTTTTATACTAATTCTCAAAACATACTCATAACAAGAGACAATATTTCTCCTTTCAGCAATGATACCATTGATTATAATTGCTGGTACACTCCAAACAATGACAGCAATAGTATTAAAATAACATGGGGAGCCTCAACATTCACTACATTTTCAAACTATGTATTGCAAACAGGTATGGAATCTCATTCAAAATACGCTGCACCTCAATTGACCAACGATGTTGTTTCTTCACCAAATTTTCATTTATTATCCGGTAGTCCGTGCATTGATAAAGGAAATCCAGAGTTTACTCAGGGAACCGGAGAAACGGATTATTATGGCGATAACAGGGTTGTTAATACACATGTTGATATAGGAGCCAGTGAATATTCTTCTTCAACTTCAGTAAACAATTTACCTGACATGGATAAAGATATTTCTATCCATTCCAATCCTTCTTCAAGTTATATAACTATTGAAATGCGTCAGCAAGCTGTAATTGAAATATTCAACATAAAAGGTCAGTTAATTAAAACAATTGCAACTAACTGTATTAAATCAAACATAGATATATCTGATTTATCAAGTGGAGTGTACGTTTTGAAAGCAAGAACTGTGAATGGAGTAGGAGTGGAGAAGTTTGTAAAAGAGTAAATGTTATAATGGTATTTCATTAATTAAGCCTATTCTTATTTCAGAAATGGGCTTTTTCTTTAATTGAATAAACCTTAGTATATTTGTAACGATTAAACATCATATTATATGAAAAAACATATTCCTCTTTCTATTCTTATATTATGTGCAATGAGTGCTTTCAGTCAATACAACTGGCAGGTATATCCTTACACTCCTTTGAATAGTGTCCTTTCTTTTCCTACGGATGACGGAGAACATACCAGTTTAAGCACAGAAACTGAATGGTGGTACATGAATATGCATATGTTTGGTTCAGCCCCTAACTATAAGCAATATGATGTTATGCTTTGCTACTTCATTAAACCTGCCACCATGCGCATTTTCAACATGGCCAGCCCGGGCAGTGGTGTTTTTTATTCCAGTGTTAACCAGCTACCATTATCTTTTACTGCCACTACGGGGCATTGGGGACTTGATTATACAACCGTTACTTCTTCATTCGGCATAATTGACGATAGCTCCAGTTGGAGGTATCATTCTACCAATAAAACCTTTGATTATAAATTTTATGCAGTTGACCCTGATAATAATGACCAGATCAATGTTACAGTTACCAGCAACCGTGCACCTCTGGTAGTAGGCGGTAATGGATTCATACCTATTGGAACAGCAGGCGATTCGTCTTTTTATTATTCAATTACAAATCTGAAAGTAGCCGGGACACTTTCTTTTGGAGGAACAAATGATACCATTACGTCAGGAATCGCATGGATTGACAGGCAGTATGGACCATTTACAGTTGGCACCAACACCAATAATCTTTATGAATGGTTTTCTATGCAAATGGATAAACCCGGAATCACATGGGGCAACCCTCAAACACCTTCGGAATACAATATCTGGCAGATTTTCTCCGACACGAACAGCATTCCATACAATCTTGAATCAAGACTGGTAAGTTCAATTTTGCCAAATGGCACACAGGATACTGTGACTCATTTTATTTTTGAAAGAACGGGCTATTGGCATGATGTTGCCGATAATAAATATTATTCGCAGGGATGGAGGCTTATTAATCCTTTAAAAGGTGAAAACCTTGATATGTCGGCTACTATACAAAACCAAATTATTAATGTTACGCTGTTCAAATTCTGGGAAGGCGGGACAACAATAAAGGGAACAGTTCAAAACCAGCCCATGGATGGCTTAGGTTTTGCGGAACTCGTTGAAGGGCATAATTCAAATATTATTACACCTTCTATTCCTTTAGGACTGAGCATAACACCGGATTCTAACATTTATCTATTAAAATGGAATCCTATCACAGCTGGAACATACCCGATTGGAGGCTACAGGGTATTCAAATCGCCAACTAATGATGGCCACTGGATATATCTTACTACTGTAACTGATACTACTTATACAGACTTCACAGCTTCTGCAGATACAGGTTATTTTTATACAATAACCAGCTTTGACAACCAGACTGCAACTTCAGCCAGTGTTTATGCGACGGCTGTTTGGGCTGATCCGCTAACAACAAGTATAAGCACATATACTTCTTCAAGCCTTCAGGTATATCCAAATCCAGCTCACGACAGGCTCTTTGTTAAAGACCAGGTCAGTAAGAACAATATAATAGAAATAACTGATGCTGTAGGAAATGTGCTTCTCAGTCAAAAGCTGAACAATGATGAAAGTATTGATATCAGCAACCTGGCTTCAGGCATTTATATTATTAAAGTAATAACTGATAAAGAAGTATTTAATAAGAAAATAATCAAAGAATAAGATTTAAAGGCTAATAGAAGGAAGCATTACAATTTATAAATTTTAATTTTGATAATGATTAAATAGAACCTTAATAACAACTTAAATAATTAAACTATGAAAACAACAAAACTTTTTACAGTAAATTTCACTATGATGAAATTTTATTTTACGCTTAGTTTCCTGCTGTTGGTTTTTCTTCAGCAAACGAATGCGCAGGTGCCTCGCAAAATACTTGCCGAAGATTTCACAGGAATGTGGTGTGGATGGTGCCCACTTGGAAGAACAGTGGCTGAACACCTTGAAGCGACATTTCCCAATACGGTTATTAATGTTGGCATGCATGATTACGATGCTTTACAATCTGATTATTCACATGCAATTGATTCAGTAAATACTTATGGGTATCCGGGCTTTATGCTTGACCGTACATATTACCCCGGCTATAATTTTCTTTTGCTTGGTATAGGTGCTTCCTGCGTGGGTAGTGATCTGGATGGTGAAGTGGATTCACGATTAACTGTAACCTCACCTGTTGGCATAGATATTTCCAGTTCATATAACAGTGGCACACGCGCATTACAGGTTACCGTTACAGCTAACTTTGCTGCTGCTGCAACAGGAGTAATGAATATAAATTGTGTTTTAACTGAAGATAGTATTTCTACTCCAGGTGATCAGGACAATTATATGAATACTGACGCTTCATACCCATGCTGGGAAGGTCAGGGAGATCCTATTACTACCTATTACCAGCGCCATACTTCCCGAATCAATCTTTCTTCAACTGAATGGGGCGATGGGGGTGTTATTCCTGCAACTGTAACTGCAAGCAGTTCTTATCAGAAACAATATAATTATACGGTCCCAAGTGCTTGGGATGCAACGCATATGTTCATAGTTGCTTTTGTAAGTCACTATGGAAGATTCGTTAGTGGTTTAATTGATACTACAAAGATTGATATATTAAATGCAAATACTGCGCGGCTTGGGCAGTTTGTAGGAATAAACGAAATTTCAAACTCACCGATAACTGAAATGAATGTATTTCCAAATCCAAGCAGTGATAATACTTATATATCATATTATCTTAAAGAGGCAGGCAACGCAACTGTTAAAATTATGGATATTATTGGAAAAGAAATTGCCTGTCTGAAAAACGGTAATGAATTTTCAGGCGATCAACTCTTGATGTGGAATGGAAAAGATGAGTCTGGCAATACCGTTTCAAATGGAATGTACTTTTGCGTAATTAATGCGGGAGGTAACAGTATTGTAAAAAAGATACAAATAATTCACTGATTATTCTCTGATATTTTACATTGAAACAAGTAAATTAGTAATTTTGCTGCTGAAATAAATTGACGATATGAATAACGATAAGAATAATTTCTGGAGAAGCGCCATAGTTCCTGCAATACTGATTCTGATAATGTGGGTTGTAAAACATATTGAATACAACTGGGACGTTGATTTCACAAAACTTGGTGTTTACCCTTTAAGTGCCGTTGGCTTGATTGGAATAATTACTGCACCATTTGAACATGAGAATTTCGAACATCTCATTTCCAATTCGCTGCCTTTTTTCCTGCTTTGCCTGGCATTATTCTATTTCTATAAAGGAATAGCAGGGAAGATACTACTGTTTATATGGCTTACCGATGGCATTTGCATTTGGTTGTTTGCTCGACCGGCATATCATATCGGTGCAAGTGGTATAGTTTACGGACTTGCTTCATTCCTTTTCTTCAGTGGTATCCTGCGCAGGGATTCACGCCTTGCAGCAATAGCCATGCTCATTGCATTCTTATACGGCGGTTTGATTTGGGGAATATTCCCCGATTTCTTCCCAGGCAAGCATCTTTCTTATGAAGCTCATTTGTATGGATTGATAGCCGGAGTTGTATTTGCTTTATGTTATCGCAAACAGGGACCACAACGATTAAGATATTCATGGGAACTTGAAAAAGAAGTGCCTGAAGAAGAAGAAGGCGAGAATATTGAAAAAGGTGATATTTACTGGAATGAGCCTAACAATTTTGACGATTTCATTTTCAAATATTAAAAAGAGTTGAAAATAAAAAAGCCGCTGATGAGCGGCTTTTTTATTTCCTTTCCCTGTCTATCTCGCGCTGTATGTCTTTTCCCTTAATGGTTTCGCGCTTATCGTATTGTTTCTTCCCTTTTGCAAGGGCTATCTCAAGCTTGGCAAAGCCTTTATCGTTAATGTACATCAATGTAGGGACAATGGTAGTTCCCTGTTCTTTCAGTTTAATATTCAATTTTTTGAGTTCCCTTTTTAGTAAGAAGCAATTTACGGTCGCGGCGGGGTTCGTGATTGTTGTAGGTTCCGTAAGTATATTCCGAAATATGCATATTACGGATATATAATTCATTATTGACAAACAGACAATACGCTTCGGCAATGCTGGCTTTGCTTTCACGAATAGATTTGATCTCAGTGCCTGTAAGCTGAATGCCTGCAGTGAATTTCTCAAGCAGGAAAAACTCGAACGAAGCTTTCTTATTTTTTATGTTTACTGTAGTTGCCATGCTTACGGGCTGATTGCAAAGATAAGGAAATTTCAGTAAGGCTGTTTTTGAAATAATCCGTTCAACTGTTGAAATAAAACCAACAACTTTGTGAATCTTTCAATTATTTTTTTTTTTACATTTGACACTTTACTTTTAAAATATCATGCCTATGATAAAATTTTTACGTTCTCTTATATTTGTCAGTCTTTTTATTTCATATTCTTCTTTTGCGCAGCAGTGCATTAAAACTATTAAATCCGATGCTCAGAGCATTAATTGCGCTGTATTTAGTCCTGACGGGAAGCTGATAGCAACAGCAGGGGCAGACAAAACTGTAAAACATTGGTTTGTTTCTTCGGGCGAATGCAGGGATACATTAACTGCTCACACCGGCAGTGTGATGGGTGTAGCTTACAGTCCCGATGGCAAATACATGGCAAGCTGCGGCTGGGATAAAAGCGTTATACTGTGGAATGCAGAAAGAGATTCATTACTTAAAACTTTCAGGGAACATACCGAAAGGGTGAATGCCGTATGTTTCAGCCCCGACTCAAAAACACTGGCTTCATGCAGTGATGATAATACGATTATCCTGACAGATGTGGCAACAGGGGAGAAGCTGAAAACCTTAACAGGCCATACGGATGCGGTTACATCTATAGCATACAGCCCAGACGGTAAACATATTGCGAGCGCAAGCTGGGACAGGACAGTTAAGCTATGGGATGTAACCAGCGGAGCGCTTTAAAACACGCTTCACGGGCATATAGGGAATGTGAATTGCGTAGCTTTCACGCCTAATAACAAGTCCATTGCAAGCGTAAGCGAAGATTATACTATTAAATTCTGGGATGTGGTAACTGGCAAACTTATAAAAACCATTAAAAAAGATTCCGGTTCCGTGGATGCCGTTGCTTTTACCCCCGACGGCTTATGGATGGCTACTGCAGGAAGCAGCAAGTTCATTAAGATATGGAACATGGTTTCGGGCGAGTTGCAGGTAATGCTGCCGGGAATCAGCAAGGGAGTTCAAACCCTGCGCTTCAATGCCGATGGAAGCCTGCTGCTGAGCGCCGGTGTCGACGGCAATGCAAAAGTGTGGGATATGAACTATATCAAGTATGAAAAGTGCATGAATGAAAAGCTTGCATCCTATGCCTACCTTGTTAAACCTAAGGATGAATTTGAAACTACCGAGCAGTATAATAAACGCCTTGAGCAGTTCATTGCACTGAAAGCAACTTTGAAAGATGATTGTATCAGGGATGGTGGGATTGCTTTCAAGAATGTTGCATGGACCTTATACCAGAACGTTGCCCTGAAAATTGACAATATAAGCGATTATGATGCCGATAACCAGAAATACCAGCTTACAATTGACAAAGTGAGCTACACCCTTATGATGCCAGTGCAAGATGCCAAAACATTTAAAACTTCGTGGCAGACCATACAGGTTAAGGCTGTAAGGCGGTACGACCAGGTAAGCAAGGTGAGCGATTATATTAATATAACCTTTGTTCATCCTGTTTCCAAGGCTGTTTACGAATTGGGCCAACAGGTTGATCCTGCCGACGATGCTATGTTGAAAGCTTTGATGGAGAAGCAGAATAAGAAATAACTGCTCGATTTTAAAAAAGTAATCAGAAAGAGCATTCGTTTGGAGACGATCGCAAACCGAGGTATTCCATCTGACCTTTAAAAACAAAAAAATAAACATATGAAATAAAAACTTCATCATTCAATATTCGACGTTCGATATTGGATATTGAAAAAGAAAAAGGCTTCGCAATGCGAAGCCTTTTCACTTTATTGTATTCGGGAATTAATTCTCTTTCTCCGTTTCGCTTTCGGTTTTCTTTGCTTTAGAAGGCTTTTTGGCTTTGCATATCTTAATGGCAATATCTTCCTTCTTAGTGTCGTATTCAATAACAATAGTATCGCCTTCGGAAATCTTGCTTTTAATTATCTCCTCGGCAAGCTGGTCTTCAATATATTTCTGGATAGCGCGTTTCAACGGACGTGCACCAAACTGCTCATCCCAGCCCTTTTCAAGTATAAAATCCTTAGCTTCAACGGTAACGTTAATTTCATAGCCAAGGTCGTGTAAGCGTTTATAAAGGCCTTTCAGTTCAATATCAATTATCTTATGAATATCTTCGCGTTTCAGTGAATCGAACAATACCACATCATCTATCCTGTTAAGGAATTCAGGGGCGAAAGCTTT
This sequence comes from uncultured Bacteroidota bacterium, assembly GCA_963831005.1. Lineage (GTDB taxonomy): Bacteria > Bacteroidota > Bacteroidia > Bacteroidales > CG2-30-32-10 > CAWHOW01. The sequence goes on along the minus strand of CAWHOW010000043.1, from coordinate 8,638 downwards.
CTTAAGGGCATTTTCAATAACACCTCTGGCAAAGTCGGCAGCATGCCCCACCTTGGTAGTAGTGCTGAAACCAACACCCTGTCCGAAATCTTTTAACTGGCGTGAACCAATATTAGAGGTCATAATGATAATAGTATTCTTAAAGTCAACTCGGCGTCCCAAGCTGTCAGTGAGTATGCCATCGTCCAGCACTTGAAGTAACAGATGAAATACATCCGGATGTGCTTTTTCAATTTCGTCTAACAGTACAACTGAGTATGGTTTTCTACGAACTTTTTCAGTAAGCTGTCCGCCTTCTTCATATCCAACGTATCCCGGAGGAGCTCCAATAAGTCTTGATACAGCAAACTTCTCCATATACTCACTCATATCAATACGGATAAGCGCTTCATCCGAATCAAATAAGTATCTAGATAATACTTTTGCCAGATGAGTCTTTCCAACGCCTGTAGGTCCAAGAAAAATAAATGTGCCTATAGGTTTATTCGGATCCTTTAATCCTGCACGGTTCCTGCGAATGCATCGAACTACTTTTTTAATTGATTCATTCTGCCCTACAACACTCCCTTCAAGCTCAACTTCCATATTAATAAGTCGGTCACCTTCGTTCTTAGCAATGCGCTGAACAGGGATGCCGGTCATCATGGCTACTACTTCTGAAACATTATCTTCGGTAACTATTTCCCTGTTTATTTTTGCTTCTTCTTCCCAGCGTTTCTTTTCTTTTTCCAGTTCATCTTGCAGTTTGCGCTCCATATCACGGAACTTTGCAGCCTCTTCATACTTCTGGCTCTTAATGGCATTGGTCTTGCCATTTTTAGCTTCTTCTATTTTGCTTTCAAGGTTAAGGATTTCAATAGGTACATGAATATTGGTGATATGCACCCTTGAGCCGGCTTCGTCCATTGCATCAATAGCTTTATCGGGAAGGCACCTGTCGCTAATATACCTTTGGGTAAGAGTAACACAGGCTTTCACAGCTTCATCAGAGTATATAACAAGGTGATGATCTTCGTATTTTGATTTTATATTATTTAATATATCCACAGTTTCTTCAGGCGAAGTTGGGTCAACTATGATCTTCTGAAACCTTCTTTCCAGAGCGCCGTCTTTTTCAATATACTGCCTGTATTCATCAAGTGTTGTAGCGCCTATACACTGTATATCACCGCGTGCAAGAGCTGGTTTGAACATATTGGAAGCATCTAGCGAACCCGAAGCACCACCTGCGCCAACAATGGTATGTATTTCATCAATGAACAGTATTACATCCTGGTTCTTTTCCAGTTCATTCAACACAGCTTTCATACGTTCTTCAAACTGTCCACGATATTTAGTTCCCGCAACAAGTGAAGCAATATCAAGAGTAACTATCCTTTTATTAAACAATGCCCTCGAAACCCTTCTTTGAACTATTCGCAATGCCAATCCTTCAGCAATAGCTGATTTACCAACACCCGGTTCACCTATCAGAATAGGGTTGTTCTTTTTCCTGCGGCTTAATATCTGTGCTATACGCTCAAGTTCTTTTTCCCTTCCAACAACGGGATCAAGGCGGTTTTCTTCAGCAAACCTTGTAAGGTCGCGGCCAAAGTTATCAAGCACTGGCGTTTTTGATTTGGAATCACCTTGTTTCTTACCTGTAGTTCCTCCACCAAAAGCTCCACCTTTATCTTCCATGTCTTCATCGTCATCAGCATTGCTGTCTTTGGGATATTCACCTTTTGGTTCAAACGGTTTATCTTCAAGCATAGAACTGTCTGTTGAAATTGATTGAAGCTCAACTTTCACATTATCATAGTTTACACCAAACTTATTTAAAGTTTTAGTTGCTATATTATCATCATCCTTTAAGATGGATAAAAGTAGATGTTCAGTACCTATCAAGTCGCTTTTAAAAATCCTGGCTTCAAGGTAGGTGATCTTTAATATTCTTTCAGCTTGTTTAACAAGAGGAATATTCTCCAGGTTATTGCTCTTTTTTGCATTAACCTTAAGTGATTGCTCAATATTTTTTCTTAGTTCAGCAAGATCAGCGCCAAGATAAGTTAATATTTTTATTGCCAGTCCTTCACCTTCACGGAGAATTCCCAGCAGCAGATGTTCCACACCAATATAATCATTTTGTAACCTTAAGGCTTCTTCACGGCTATATGATATAACATCTTTAACACGTTGCGAAAATTTAGCTTCCATAATTTCAAACTCCTATATAATTCAACAAAATTAGCTATAATATTTATCTTTTCAAATTTACTTACAATATAGTGTTAACGTATATTTCATGATTTTATTTTTCAACACATTTTTGTTAGTAATAAAAAACACAAATAAAGTGTAATTATTTTTGCAAAAAACATTACTTTCGTGAAATATTTCAGCACACATCAAAAATCGTGCTCAGATTGATTTAACAGTAAAAAGAGATAAAATGTCAGAAAGCGAAAAAATAGTACAGATTAACATTGAAGATCAGATGAAATCGGCCTACATTGACTACTCAATGTCGGTCATTGTGTCACGTGCATTACCAGATGTCAGAGACGGGTTGAAGCCTGTTCACCGCAGGGTATTATATGGTATGCTTGATTTGGGACTACTATCAAACAGAACGTATAAAAAGTCGGCCAGAATAGTAGGGGAAGTACTTGGAAAGTACCATCCTCATGGTGATACATCAGTATATGATGCCATGGTAAGGATGGCACAGGAATGGTCGTTACGTTATCCTCTGGTTGACGGACAGGGTAACTTTGGTTCTATAGATGGTGACAGTCCTGCTGCTATGCGTTACACAGAAGCAAGATTAAAGAAGATAGCCGAAGAAATAGTTGCTGATATTGATAAAGACACTGTTGATTTCCAGTTGAATTTTGATGATTCATTACAGGAGCCGGTTGTTATGCCTGCAAGAATACCAAACCTCTTAATAAACGGGGCATCAGGTATAGCAGTTGGTATGGCTACCAATATGCCACCTCATAATTTAGGTGAAGTCATTGATGGTACTATTGCTTATATCGACAACAGGGATATTACAATTGGTGAACTTTCAAAACTTATAAAAGGACCTGATTTTCCTACAGGCGGAACTATATATGGGTATGATGGCGTTCTTGAAGCATTTGAGTCTGGCAGGGGAAGAATTGTAGTTCGTGGTGAAGCAACTGTTGAACCAACAGAACACGGAAGAGAAAGGATAATTATTACTTCTATTCCTTACCAGGTCAACAAATCGGAAATGATCAAGAAAACTGCCGACCTGATAAATGATAAGAAAATTGAAGGTATATCAGATATTCGTGATGAATCTGACAGGACTGGTATGCGCATCGTTTATGAATTAAAGAAAGATGCTGTTACCAATGTGGTTTTAAACAACCTTTACCAAAATACTGCTCTTCAAACAGCCTTCAGTGTTAACAATGTTGCGCTTGTTAAAGGTAGGCCAATGACGCTGAACCTGAAACAAATGATTGTTTATTTTGTTGAACACAGGCATGACGTAGTAATTCGCCGTACTAAATTCGAACTTGCTGAAGCCGAAAAAAGAGCGCATATACTTGAAGGTTTATTAATAGCGCTTGATCATCTGGATGAAGTTATTGCCTTAATCCGTGCTTCTAAAACTCCCGATGAAGCCAAGGCAGGACTTATAGAAAAATTCAACCTGAGCGAGCCACAGGCTAAAGCAATTCTTGCAATGCGCCTGCAACAGCTTACCGGACTTGAAAGAGACAAACTGAAACAGGAATATGATGAATTGATGACGCTGATAGCACATTTAAAGGATATTCTATCGGATGAGAATCTTTGCATGCAGATCATCAAGGACGAGTTATTGGAGATCAAAACAAATTATAATGATGAGCGTCGGACAAAGATAGAATATACAGCTTCCGATTTCAGAATTGAAGATACCATAGCTGACGAAAGTGTTGTAATCACTATTTCACACATGGGTTATATTAAAAGGACCTTATTGAACGAATACCGTGTACAGAGTAGGGGAGGACGAGGCTCCAAAGGTACAGAGATTAGGGATGAAGACTATATTGAACATTTATATATAGCTACCATGCATGAATATATGCTTTTCTTTACAGAAAAAGGAAAGTGTTTCTGGTTAAGGGTATTTGAAGTACCTGAAGGCACAAAGACATCTAAAGGACGTGCCATACAGAATATGGTAAATATTACACCTGATGATAAGGTTAAAGCATTCATCAATGTGAAGAGCCTGGATAAAGAGGAATATATCAATAACAATTTCATTATTCTTTGCACCAAAAGAGGAACAATTAAGAAAACCTCACTTGAAGCATATTCGAGGCCAAGAGCGAATGGCATAAATGCAATTAACATTAAGGAAGATGATCAGTTGCTCGAAGCCAAAATGACCAACGGGCAGAATGAAATTCTTTTGGCTAACCGTTTTGGCAGAGCCATCCGCTTCAACGAAACGAAAGTTCGCCCAATGGGAAGAAATGCTACCGGTGTAAGGGGTATGAGACTTGATGGAGCTGATGACGAAGTAATTGGTATGGTTTGTTTAGAGAAAAACATTTATGATATTTTGGTTGTGTCTGAAAATGGTTATGGCAAACGTTCCAGCCTTGAAGATTACCGCGTTACAAACAGGGGTGGAAAAGGAGTAAAGACACTAAATATTACCGAAAAAACGGGCAAACTGGTTGCTATGAAAGAAGTTCTTGATACCGACGACCTGATGATCATTATTAAATCTGGTATCATTATCCGTATGGAAGTAAAACAACTGCGCGTTATGGGAAGAGCTACACAAGGAGTCCGCCTTATTAAAATGAAAGAGGATGATTCAATTGCAGCAGTGACACCAGTAGAAGAAGACAAAATAAATAATACTGGTAACGGTTGTTTTTCCAATGAAAATGGTGATGAAGTAACTGACATTAACCCGGAAAATCCTCCTGAATTTGACGAAACTCCCGGTGATAATGGTGGTGACAAAGAAGAATAAGCATTAACTGTCATTTTTTAATATTTTAAATAATTTGGCAATAAAATTGATAATATTAGAACAGAAAAATTAATTTTGCCGCATTACAATAACATTAATCCTATAAAAAAATGAAGAAAACAACAATTCTAGTGGCAATAATAATGTTTGCAGTAACATTTGCACATGCCCAGAAATCAAATTTTACAAGTGCCTGGTCCAATCTGAACAGGGGATATTTAGATAAGGCAAAGAGTTTCATTGAACTTGCCATTCAGGATCCTGACACTAAAACATGGGCGAAAACATGGAAAATCAGGGGAGATATTTATCTTAATATTCAGTTTTCAAAGGATGTGAATTATAAAAAACTTGATTCAAATGCTGTAATGGTTGCTTATGATTCATACCAGAAAGCTATCGAACTTGATACAAAAAAGGAATTCTATGATGATATTCTTGCATCATTGGTTAGATGCGGTGATGCATTTTATAATAAAGGTGCCGGATATTTCGGCGCATCAAAATATGTAGATGCTATGAATTGTTTTGCTAAAACTGTTGAAATTAATACTTTGGTTGGCAATCCTGATTCTATTGCAACTTTTAATGCCGGTGTTAGCGCTATGAATGCAAAATTGGATGATAAAGCTAAGGAATATTTCTTAAAAGACATGAAGATCAACTATAAGAATCCTGCTTTATATTATGACTTAGCTAATATCTATAAAGAAGAAAAGAATGTTCCTAAAGCATTGGAAATTGTTAAGAAAGGGAGAAAAATATTTAATGATAATACTTCCCTAATGGTTGAAGAAGTAAATTTATACTTAGCCGGCGGAAAGATGCAAGAAACCAAAGGGCTTTTGGATACTTTGATTAAAATAAATCCGAACGATCCTAAGCTTTATTTTGCATTTGGCGGCGCATATGAGGCTTATGCAAACGATACTTCAAAATCGCAGGCAGAACGTGATGCAGCTTTCGATAATGCTGCTAATTCATATAAAAAATCAATTGAATTGAAACCTGATTATTTTGATGCTATTTATGAAATAGGGGCACTGTATTTTAATGATGGTATAAGGCTTTACCAGGAAGCTGATAAAATGGTGAATGATATGGATAAGTATAATGTTATGAAAACAAAGTTTGAACAAAGATGGAAAGATGCTTTACCTTATCTTGAAAAAGCACAACAGTTAATGCCAAATGATAAACAAACTTTGATATCACTGAAGCAATTATATGCCAGAACCAGCCAGATGGATAAGCTGAAAGCGGTTAACGATAAGCTCAAGTCGCTTAACTAAAAAATTAAAAAGGGAGATTAAAATTAATCTCCTTTTTTTTACAATTTGCTAAATAAAGATTAAGGTAATATAGAAGCACATAAAACAAATATCATTATACGGCAATGCTAAGTTATAGCCATGTGCTTTTTTGTCTTTCGTTTCAAGGTGCAGGTCAAATTTATTTATCATAATCAAGTGTATCAAATGGAAGCGGAAATCCATTAAAATATTTTCCGTTATTGAAATAATTTATAATAATTTTTATAACAACCGATACGCTTATATAACCACGGCATTCATTTCCGTTACTATCAAGCAAGGGGATAACATAACCAACTCCATTTGAGGGAATACTTTTCATTGGGCCCCATGCCGGTATAACACTACCTGATTTAATCTTTCCAAGTATATTGGAAGGTTCTTCGGCATACCATTTCGGGGAAGATCTTACTCGAACAGAATCTGCTCCTTTTTGTCCTATCAATATTAAATTATTATAAACGCGAATATCTCCAAGTGGTCTGCCTTTTGAGCAATCACAATAAATTTTTATTGGTTTCTGAACTATTCTAGTTATCACAAAAGAAGAATTTGATTCATGATTCTGACAACTATAAAGAATAAACAATATAAATACGGAAAAAAACGTTTTGAAATTTATTAAAAATGCGAAGCGTTGGCAAATCTTATTTTCTTTCTTGACTGTATGAGTAAAGCTATCGTGTCTATGAAATGCAATCAAGTCAACTGTCGGCACTATTATGTCAAGTTGCAAATCAGTGTCATGTTTAATTGAAATAACTGTCATTAATATATTTTTAAGCATTGGCTATAACGTTTAAGCATTGCTTGCTGTGGCGGACTGGTATTAAATAACAGAAAACAGTTAACAGCTAACAGTAAATAGCAAATTGAAAAACTAAATATAAATAAATATTTTCTCTTTTCTGTCATCTGTTTGCTGTTTGCTGTTTGTTGACGTGTCCGCCTTGCTATTCCCTGATAGCTATCAGGGTACACTGCGCTGCACCGTCAACCACCCGCCTCCGCCATGGCGGAGAAGCAATGCTAAGTTATAGCCATGTGCTTTCTTGTCTTTTCTGTCTGCTGCCACTGTCTTGTCAATTTACTTTTAAGTCTTTTGTGTGTTGGCGTGTTTTTAAAAATTTCTTTTGACTTTGCAAGCTTATTTGCAGCTAAACACTTTATACCTTTGAAATAAATGCTGCAAATGTGCTTGCAATTATTAGTAATATATTATTTCATTTTCTGTATTAGTTTGCGGAATATTGTTAAAAATTCCGTATAGCACGCAGGTAGCATGCGCTGGACTTATCGCTGAGGAGTTGAGTGCCATTACTGAAGGACTCACAGAAAGCGTAGTTATTAAGGTAGATATTCTCGGTAGAACTCCAATAGTTGTTAGGAGTAAAACTGCCAAGCACGCCTCTTTGCAGATATAATAAATTCAATTCGGTTTTTGAAGGCAAATACCAATCGCCATAAACCACCCCGCTCACGGTATCTGAATAATTAGCACAAGTTAATGCGGCAAAACTACCCGTTTGGTTATCGCCAATTTGTGTGGCTACTATCATAGCTGTATTCATCACCCCTGCATTTAAACCATCCCCCGTCGTGCCTGTATATCTATAAGTTCCATTGTACCATTGTATTCCTGTGCTTATATCTTTCGGAGATGCTATTAAACCGTGCTGACCACCATCATAAACATAAAATACAATACCACCGCCATAACTATCGCCGATATTATGTACAGTGTAACCGCCGGTTGCGCCTGTAGCACCTGTTATACCAGCAGTGCCATTATTTCCTGTTGCACCAGTCGCTCCTGTACTTCCATCAGTTCCATTTGAACCTGTTGCTCCCGTTGCACCAGTCACTCCTGTACTTCCATCAGTTCCATTTGAACCTGTTGCTCCCGTTGCACCAGTCGCTCCTGTACTTCCATCAGTTCCATTTGAACCTGTTGCACCAGTCACTCCTGTACTTCCATTAGTTCCATTTGAACCTGTTGCTCCCGTTGCACCAGTCGCTCCTGTAGTTCCATTAGTTCCATTTGAACCTGTTGCTCCCGTTGCACCAGTCACTCCTGTACTTCCATCAGTTCCATTTGAACCTGTTGCTCCCGTTGCACCAGTCGCTCCTGTACTTCCATCAGTTCCATTTGAACCTGTTGCTCCCGTTGCACCAGTCGCTCCTGTAGTTCCATTAGTTCCATTTGAACCTGTTGCTCCCGTTGCACCAGTCACTCCTGTACTTCCATCAGTTCCATTTGAACCTGTTGCTCCCGTTGCACCAGTCGCTCCTGTAGTTCCATTAGTTCCATTTGAACCTGTTGCTC
>CAWHOW010000042.1:0-239126 GCA_963831005.1 uncultured Bacteroidota bacterium | reverse complement strand
AAAGCTTCATCAATTGCTGATTTTATATCCAATACTTCATTATAAGCTAAAGGATGATTAAATTGACCATCTGTTATAGAATTTAAGTTAACAGTGAAGTTCGATAAATTAATATCTTTAAGTTCACTTTTAAAAAGTTCAATTACTTCATTACAGCGCTCATCATAAGTTTTTGCTGAATCATCTTCAGCAAAATTGAAAGTTTTGTTTTTAGCTGAATCAATCAATAAGTATAGTTCACGTTCCCTTTCAAGTTTCTTTTCTTTCAAATCAAACTCAAATGTTCCAATAATCCCCAAACAACCATCAAAAAACTCATTTGCATCGAAATATTCTTTTTCAGCTTTTTTAAATTCCCTGAAATAGTAGTTAGCCAAATGCCCCCTGGTATTATAATCAAAGTAGCCTCTTAAAAACAATGTCAAAATAATCCATTTTATTTGTTTGGTTGAATTGGATTATCAAAATTAGTAAGAATTTCAGAAATTTTATTCCTATCTGTTTCTTCTATACTTCCTAAATAGCTTTCAGTTGTCTTAATATCTTTATGGCCCATAGCTCGGAAATGAAAGACACATTAACACCGGAACGCTTTAAGGTTGTGGCGAAGGAATGACGAGCCGTGTAAGTGGTTACCTTCATTTCAATGCCAAGTGAATTTGTAATAATACCGATATGCTTATTTGTTTGCTTAACTACTTCGGCAACGATTTCTTTAATCCTTTTTTCATCAAATCAGGCTGTAGAACAGGGAAAATAAATGCATCAGGCTGAACCGGCTTATTACCCCATGATTCAATAATGCGCTTTAATTGGTCGGAATAACCTACACTAATAGGTTTAGAGTTCCTGTTTGTGTTGATAGTGTTTGCCCTGCGAAACTGAATGGTGTTTTCTGATAAATCATTATACTTCAGCAAACAAATATCTTTCATATTGGCACCATTGCATAAATATGAAAATATCCATAAATCACGGTAATAGCTTTCTTTCTGCCTAATTGGCTGATATTTAAAAATCTTTGCAATATCGGTAATTGTTAATGCCTTTTTTATGTTCTAGAGGCATTGGAATCTGGTATTTGTTCTTTTCACTTGGATGCTTACGGAAAGGGTAGAGGGCGCTTTTTTGCACCATTATTGATTATTCCTGATTATATAAGGAACGCAAACAACGAAGGTAAATACCTACCCGTGGTTAGACTGTTACCCTTTTCTACTGACCATTTTTCATATTTAAACAGAAACTTGCTGTCTATATCATCAAACAGGAGTTTTGTTTTGGGAGAAAAATCCTTAATAGATTTTAAGGCACATGTATAAGCAGTGGCGTTTCCTACACGACCCGCTTTTCCTCCATTGATCAATATATGTTTGGAATGCCCGAAAAGACATTGGCGGGTTCACCAATTTTTCATACTGTTCAAAAAAGGCATCAAATGTGAAGAAATACGGCAAATCTTTAATAATTTCCCTTGCCTGTTTTTGAATAGAATTTAATTTAATCTTTATAGAAATAAAGGGTTCGCGGGGGACTTCATTCATTACCTTTTCAAAGTCTTTTATTAAAGAATAAGGTGTTCCATATTTTCTGTTATTCCTGTCAAAAGTTATTCGTAATTTTACAGGGTAGGTTTTATTGCTTTTTATGCTTATTTTTGCATCAAGAACAATAGATGTTGTTGGGATATCACTTTTCATAAAAAAAATAATTTTACAAATATAATACTTGCCCAACAAATTGCCCAACAAAATGTATTAAAATATATCAACAAGTAAATAACAAATATTTCTAAATACCTATTGAATAGGCTGATTTTATTAATGTGAGAGTGGAAAATATGCTATGACGAAATAGGATAAAAAACAGACTACGGATCAGAAGGTTGGGGGTTTGAATCCCTCCGGAGTCACTAAGAAAAACAAGCCTTTCAGGGTTTTAATAACTGAGAGGCTTTTTTATTTGAACAACAATTTGAACAACATTTGATACTAAATAGAATCAATGTTGAACCTCAATTATACAATTCATTGATATTCGAATATAAAATCATTGTTTTTTCTGTTAATTTTCATACTTTTTTACTAAAAAGCTTAATTTTAAAAATAATTGGAATGGTTTTTGATAATTATTTCCCCGAATAGTTAATATGTTTAAAAGTTTTAATTTTAAAATCCTAAACAATATGAAAAAGAATAATATTAAAAAGCTCAATACAAAAGGATACTTAAGTATAAGTATACTTTTTGTATTCGTAATAATGGGAACATCATGTTCTAATAAGTCGTATTTTACTCCGAATACAAGAAAACTAATTGAAGCTAAGTCTGTGACTTTAAGTAAGATACAATTTTATGTTGATAAAGATATTGTTCTGGAAAGAGATGTAAAGACTGGCGAAGCTGAAGTTAATTCAGGCAAAGTTACCATTGAAAATGGGAAAACCGTAAATAAAATTGTATTAAAGAGAAATACTCCCGGTGTTTGCTCCAATGCCCGTTCTAATGGACTGGATATATCATTTGAAGCCGGGGATGGAAAATCCGTTGTTTTTAGCGAAGTTGCAAATGCAAAACCTGGTGATCCTTACCAAATAAGTGCAGAGAAATGGATAAAGGATCTGGGACAAGTAACATACGATGGTAATAAGTATTACATAGTCGAGGGTTCAGATGCCAGGCTATTGATAATGAAAAAAGTAATTGACAATATTACAGTCAAGGAAAGGAAAATGAAGGGAGTAAAAGTAGAATAAGATATATTTTTAATACACATATTGTTAAACGAAAAGACCAAGCTTGAATGACTTGGTCTTTTTTTTCAGTATAAACAAATTTACTTTAAAAACATTTTAATTGCAGTATAACCAAAGAATATTCCAAACAGGCAAAGCAATATTCCAAGCCCGTTGATGATCACATTAACTATATTTACATTAATCCGTTGATGAAATTTGACAAGAAATATTGTCAAATAATAAAACCAGATAATACTTCCAATAGAAAGGAAAGCAGCATAACATAAGCTTATTAATAATGAAAAATATTTAGGATATGTTTTGCATTCTTGTTTGTAAAATTCAACTTTATCATTAGCTGTTTTGAATTGAAGGTATGAAGGCATTTCTTGTTTTTCGTTTGTCTTTCCTTCGATGGAATTAAATTCTTTTACATTTTGATTGATCATGGTATCAAGTCCCCCTGTATTAAAACCCATGGAAGAGACAAATGAGATAGTAATAAATGAGGAAGCAAGCCATCCAAGGAAAAGTGTTGGATTAAGAAAATTTAACATGAAGCCTGTATAGAATCCACTTCTTTCTTTCTTTTTTATCTTTTCAGTTAAATGACTAGTATCGTTGAGATGTTCGATGTCAATTTTTGTTCTGAATATTTTATAACCAATATAAACTAAAAATATAGCTCCTGCTGAAAGCAGATATGGAATGAATGGTTTGTAATAAGTATATAGTTTCGTTAATCCGAAAACGGCAATAAAAACATAAAAGAAATCAGCGAAGGAAGCGCCAATAGTGGCGAGAATGCAATACCTCTTTCTGTTCTTTAACGCGTTTGAAGTTATAAGAATACTGATAGGTCCTGCAATAGGCATGGATAGAATAAATCCCGCAAATAAACCGACAAGTGAAATGGTTATTAAACTTTCAAGCATTAAATCTGTTTATTTTGAAAAGACATTATTTGTTTAGCAGTTTCGAGATCGGATGCTGTATCAATTTCGGTGCAGAAATAGGGTGTAATGTCAACAGTGAAAATATCGCCCTTGTTGTTTATCATTTCCTGGAATGCTGCTTCATAGAATATGTTTACTTTATTTTCAACGGTGATCTTCCGATCAATGATGTTGAAAAGTTCGACCAGAGAACATCTGTTAAATAGTTCTATTCCTATTGATTCACCAGCAGCTTCAGAGGGCATTACTTCTTTGCTTATTTCTATTATCCGCCCATCCTTATCAGCCTTTACTTTTATTTCTTCTGCGCCGACGTCATGACATTTCAAAGCAAGGCAATTAGTGTGTTTCGAATGAAACAGCTCGGCTATTATCTTTTTATCGAAAACAATATCACTATCCATTAAAAGCATATCATCGCCAAGAAGAGCGTCCTTTGCAAGCCATAAAGAATATATATTGTTTGTGGAAGCAAATAATTCATTATAGATAAACGTTACATTTAATCTGGGAAATTTTTCTTTTACAAATGATTTTACCTGATTTTCCAGATAACCTGTAACAATTATTATGTCGGGAATGTTATTTGCAATGATGTTTTCGAGCATGTATTCAAGGATGGCTTTATCGCCAACCTTTAATAAACATTTGGGTGTATTATCTGTTAAGGGTCTTAATCGCGAAGCAATTCCGGCAGCTAAAATTACAGCTTTCATTCAGAAACTCTTTTAAAAGATTTGTCAATACTTTTTTGCAATATCCAGGCAATTGCTACTATTGTGTTAAATCCTATAACCATTATCCAGCAGAAGATATCAATGCGCATAAATATAGCACATACTATCATGGCTGTTATCTGAGAGGTTGGACCAAGCAGAACCCACAGCCTTATGGAGGTTTTATTCTTCAGGTAATATTCTTCGGGCGTGGTTTTAAATAATTTTCCATCCTTTTTCTTCGCTGCAAGCCTGCCCTGAAAATTCATGTATTTAAGATATATGCTAATGATCCCACGGGTAAGCCATTTGCCATTATCATCTTTAATGGCATCATATTCCTTTTTATAATCTTCAAGATCTTCTTCAAACATATTTTTACGACTGAGAACATAGTCAAGAAATCGGTTCCTGTAGAAATCAACAAGTACTGAATGGATAATATTACTTGCTCCTGCCAATGCAAGCATTGTCCACCAGAACGACGGATCGTTCGATTTTGCAGCAAAGCCAATTCCAACCCCAATAAAGACTGATATAACAGCAATATAATCGGCAATGCCATCAATTATTCTCCCGACATGGGTGCCATTCTTTTTTAAGCGGGCAAGCTGTCCGTCAGCGCAATCGAGGACATTAAACAACAAATAAAATATTCCTCCGGCAATAAAACACATCTGCGTTCCCTGTGCATAAAAACATCCAGCAGTTACGCCCATCACGATGGCCAGATAGGTAAGATGATTAGGAGTGAGGCGGGTGCGGATTATTGATTTTACCAGGGCGAACGCTAACGGCCTGTACAAAGCGAGGTCGAAGATTTCTTCGACCTCTTTCATTTTAAGAGATTTCTTATAATCAGTTACCCAACTCATTTTAAAGGATTATCCAACAGATAATCTTTAATCATATTCATCAGGCTGGCGTTTTGTTCCATAGTGCCAATGGTGATCCTGATATGACTGAAAAGCCCGTCTTCATTCATAAACTTAACTATCATATTTCGTTCGGTAAGATATTTATTCAGGCTTTCCTTTATCTCCTTTGGTATCTTCACTAAAATAAAATTGGCATAAGACCGATACGCCGTGAAGCCCGGTAATTTATTGAATTCAGTGAAGAACATTTCCATATCATTGTTCATTCGCAGGCACATCTCATGATAATATTCGGTTGAATCGAGGGCGGCAATGGCTATCCTTTCGGAAAGACGGTTGAAACCGAGATACCGCGCACTGAACAAACTGAACTGCTCGTGGTTCTTGCCCATTAAGGCGAAACCAATTCTTAATCCAGCCAGGCCATAGTATTTCGAGAAGGTGCGTATGATAAGCACATTGGGGAACTCGTCAATAATTTCACGAAGGTGTGAATGATCTTTGTTATAAAACAAGGTATAGGCTTCGTCAATAACTACCACAGTATCCTTCATTTTCCGAAGCACCATCTTCATTTGTTCAACCTCCAAACGGTTGCCGGTAGGGTTGTTGGGCGAACTGATAAGAACCAGCTTAGGCTTTTGCTCCTTGTAAATACGGAGCATTCCATCAAGGTCGTAATGAAAAGAATCTTTCCCTTCGACTATAGGATATTCAACCTTTATGCCAATAACTTCGTCCGAAATCTTTTTATAATACCACCACGAATAGGAGGGTATCATAATTCTGTCGCCTTCGTGTATGTAGCAATGCACGGCTTGTTTCAGTATGTCCTCGCCGCCAAATCCAAGTATAACACTTTTCTCATTCACGTTGAATTCGTCCGCCAGTCGCTGGGTTAATCGGCTCTTTATTCCTTTTGTATAGTCGCGCGAATATTCGCTAAGCTTCTTTATGTTGTGTTTCTTCAATGCCTTAAAGCAAGCAGGTGCCGGACCGTATTGGTTTTCGTTGCGGTCTAGGTAAGTAGTTTTATTTTTTTCTTTACCCATTTTATCAATATCTTTTGTAATAAATAAATTGTACCCATTTTAAGAACCGGGTGGCTGCAAATTTAATTATTGTATTTGAATAAAAGTGATAAAATACCACATTTAGAGTTTAAGAAATAGTATATTCTTGTTGATATTTTGTTTAAAATGGTGGAGATATAATCTATACCCTTTAAGACATTGTCTATTCCGTTTGAGACATTGTTTAAACCAATTTTAACAGTTACAATATTATTACATCTTAGTTAAGCCATCCGTTTTCTTTATACCAGGCAATTGTTTCTTTTAAGCCTTGTTCAAGAGTATATCGGGCATTGAAGTCAATATCATTTACAAGGGGAGAAATATCGCAGTTCCAGTTGGGTGCTGCAAATTCCTTAATCTTTTCGCGGCTCAATACCGTGGGTTTTCCCGAAACCCTTGAAATTCCTTCCGAAAACAGGGCAATAATTTTAGCCATGATAAGCGGTACAAAAATCCGGCGGATGCGTTTTTGCATTATTGCGGCAATCACGTCGCTCATGTCGGCCTTGCTGTAAGCCTTGCCATCAGAGGCGATATAGGTTTTGTTGATTGCTGAAACTTCAAGTAAATTAAAAATTGCCCGGCTCAAATCTTTAACATAAATGAACGAAAGGATTTGCGCATGCCTGCCAATCATAAAGTCCCAATGCTTATGGATAAGTTTTACCACATTAAAAAAATCCTTATCGCCCGGCCCAAAAACTGCTGTAGGGCGAATAATAAGGAAAGGGAGAGCGCTTTGCCGGCCAATGAACTGTTCCGCCTGCAGTTTGCTTAAACCATAATTACTGATGGGCTGCGACGGATGAAATATCGAAATGGGGGAGGAGCGATCACTAATTCCTGGCCCCCCGGCCGAAAGGCTGCTAATATATACAAACCGTAAAGGGTTTTGATGGCTTTGGGAAATGGCTTCCGCAAGGTTTTTAGTGTATTGATAATTTACCTCGAAAAAAGTTTTCTTCCGTAAAGCCTTTGTTATCCCTGCATTGTGAATGATATAATCAAATTCGGGAGCGGCATCCAATGCCGAAATAAGTTGGGTTTTATTGCTAAAATCAACATCAATAAACTTAATGCCTTTGCCCTGCAAATGCTCCACATGGCTGCTTTGCCTTATGGCTGCATACACATCGTAGTTTCTTTGCAGGGCTTCTTCAATAAGAAACCTCCCAATGAAACCACTGGCGCCGGTAATTAATATTTTTTTCAGAGGAATTAAATTGCTTTGGTGTACGACCGTCTAACCATGTGCTGGCGGGCATCGTAACCGTTTGTAAACATCAGGAACGATTTCTTGTTTTCTTCCAGCACGGAACTTGAAATAACCGTTTTAACGCCATTATCAATAAAAGTCTGCATAATCCTGGCATAGAACAAGGCCGGGATGCCTTTACTCTTGTATTCGTCGTTAACCGCCTGTATCATTAAATCAGCAGTATCGTTCTTTTTCATATCCCTTAAGATATGATAAAACCCAGTGGGGAAAAGCTTTCCCTTGGCTTTCTGAAAAGCTTTCGAAAGGGATAGGAAGCATAAACCAAAGCCAACCACTTCATCATTTTTGTCAACAATAAAGTTTATGTATTTAGGGTTTACCATCGAAAAATACAGGTCGATATAATATTTTATCTGCTTTTCGGTAAGCGGCACAAAGCCGTACAAATGGCTTAAAGCATGATTATACAAATGGAACATCTTGTTTGCATACGGCAGTATATCTTTGGCTTTTTTGAAATCCAGGATTTTTAGATTATATTTTTGTTGAACCAGTTCGGATATCCTTTTTACTTTATCCGGAATGCTTTCGGGAACTTTTATTTCATATTGAATCCAGTCCACATCCTTTCTAAAGCCCAGCTTTTCCATAAAAACCGGATAATATGAATAATTGTAAAGAACAGTTTGTGTCGAAATTTCCTCAAATCCTTCCACCAGCATTCCTTCAAGGTCCATATCGGTAAAGCCCATAGGTCCTATAATTTTCGACATGCCTTTTTCCTTGCCCCACTCTTCCACCTTATTCAGCAGAGCCGACGAAACATCATCGTTCTCAATAAAATCAATCCATCCGAAGCGAACAGTTTTTTCGTTCCAAATTTCATTCGATTTATTGTTTATGATTCCGGCAATCCTCCCGACTATCTTATTGCCTTCATAAGCCAGCCAGTATTTGGCTTCGCAAAAATCAAAGGCAGGATTCTTTTCAGGAATTAACGACGATCTTTCAGTATAATGCAACTGCGGAACGCGGTATTTGTTACCTTTATAAAGCTTGTCAGGAAATTTTATAAATTCTGATAACTGTTTTTTAGTTTTTACTTCAATTATCTGAATCATTTTAAGCTAAACGGTTTGAGTTAATAAAGGCACATTAATTTTCTTAGCCACTTTAAACATTTTGTCGATAGCAAAATCAAGCTGTTTTTCAGTGTGTGTAGCCATAAGCGAAAAACGTATCAATGAAGCTTCGCTTCTTACAGCAGGAGAAACAACAGGATTTACAAATACACCTTCCTGGAATAGCAAATTTGTAAACTTAAAGGTTTTAGCATCATCCCTGATATAAATCGGGATAATAGGAGTTTCGGTAGGACCAATATCGAAGCCTTTAGCTTTAATATTTTCTATAGCATATTCAGTTAAATGTTTTAACCTTAAAATCCTTTCCGGTTCATTCTTCAATATTTCCAAGGCAGCTAAAGTACTTGCAGCTGATGCAGGAGTTGTGCTTGCGCTAAATATCAATGAACGGGCAGTATGCTTTATAAAATCAATTGTATCATGATCGGAAGCAATAAAGCCTCCTAATGAAGCCAATGATTTGCTAAAAGTTCCCATCATTAAATCAACCTTATCCGTAAGTCCAAAATGTGCCGCAGTACCTTTTCCTTCGCCGAGAACGCCTAATCCGTGAGCATCATCAACCATAACATTGGCATTGTATTTCTCTGCCAGTTCAACAATAACAGGAAGATTTGCAATATCGCCTTCCATGCTGAAAATACCATCAACGACAATTAATTTAATACCATCTTTTGGAAGAGATTGTAACAATCTTTCCAAATCGTCCATATCATTATGTTTGAATTTGAAGTTCTTTGCAAAAGCAAGTCGCCCGCCATCAATTATGGAGGCATGATCATATTCATCAAAGATTAAATAATCATTTCTGCCCGCTAATGCTGAAACAACGCCAAGGTTTACCTGAAAGCCAGTACTGAAAACGATAGCGGCTTCTTTGCCAACGTATTCAGCAAGTTTATTTTCAAGTTCAATATGAATATCAAGAGTTCCATTTAAAAATCTTGAGCCGGCACAACCTGTTCCATATTTATCAATTGCTCTTTTTGATGCTTCTTTAATCGTGGGATGATTAGTCAAGCCCAGATAGCTATTTGAACCAAACATCAATACTTTCTTGCCATTTATTACGACTTCTGTATCCTGCGCAGATTCAATAGGTCTAAAGTAAGGATAGAGCCCTGCTTTCTTAACTTCGCTACTGCGGCTACTTTTAGCATAAAGCTTGACTTTATCCTTTAATTTATTTTCGTATTGTGCCATAATATTTAATTAAAAATTAAGGTTTAATAAAAGACTTTAAATTTGATAAAAATATTACGCTTTTGCGAGTACCGGAAATCTCAATGATGCTAGATAGAAAGCACCAAAGAAAATAGTATTATAAAAAAGATCACCTAATAATCCATTCATGAAAAATGAAATTCCAAGGCTCCCGTTATTCATAAAGGGTAATCCTGTAGTATAACATAACATCAATCCATTAATATCTTGTGTGTAAAATGGACTTCCTAACCAAACGGCAAAGTTTGTAATAAGGAAGAATAAAACGGAAGATATAAGGGATGCGAAAATAATCTTATGTGTTTTTGCGTTTCTGGAAATATATATTCCTAATGTAACAGTTACTGCAAAGCAAAGATAAACAGCTACAATATAATGATGAAATCCAATGATAAGATCGCTGATAAACATAGCGGCCAAAGGTACAAGAAATGCCAGCCATTTTTTGTTCAGCTTTGTGCCACCAAATAAGGCAATTGCAGCAATAGGAGTAAAATTAGGCCAATGCGGAACAAGACGCATGAATGCCGCTATAATAATTATTGATATAATAAAGAATAGTCTTGGAGTAAAAGTTTTCTTATTCATAGAATAGCCTTATTTTTTATTAAATTTTTATATGGATTGCAAAAATATAAAATCATTTTAATTTATTGTTAAATTATTCAGCCAAATTATAATTTTTTATGAATAACAGAATATTGTGCATTGTTAATGAATTTGCCTATGATTTGGCAGGTAAAAACAAAATTGCAGTTGCTGTTATGAACAATTGTTGACAACACTTGTTGGTAAATTGTTCAAATAAAAAGGTTAACGGAAAATTAAGTCTGCTACTTGGGTTTGCTTTTATATTTTGTTAATAAAATCAAGAACAATTTCAAAATTTGTTGATAATTTGTTCAGACTAGTTTTCTAGTTCGTCTTTATCCGATAGATTTAATTCCAATTTGATGGCTGTTTTATTTGGGGAGCTTAATAAAAGAGCAATAATTATTATAATTACCTGGTAAAGTATATATATGTTTCCCGATAATATGTAAAATGTTATGTTGAGCAAGCAGGCAAATTCAATTAAAGCCAGTTTTATAATAAATGCCTGCCTAAATTTTAAGAGTTTTTCATCCAGATTCAAATCCCGTGGTATTTTTTCAACCATCTTTTTCGATATGTAATAAGCCAAAGGTATCAAGCCAAAAAGAATTATAATTGAAAAGAACATTAGTTTCTGGTCCTGCATGGTTGATTTAACCGACATATTCATATTGATTTTTATAAAATACAATCCTGCCAGTATATAAAGGATGCAACTGCTTATTAACGAGCCATGCAACAGTTTGAGCGATTTTAAGATCCGGTCAAATAAGGTAGTGTTTATTTCCATTTGGTTAGTTTTAAATATGTGAATTGACCCAGTTTAGAATTTGTGCATAAACGTCTGCTTTATTTGTTTCATTAAGTATTTCGTGGCGGGCATCTTTGAAAATTATCTTGTGAATGCCTTTGACACCTTGATTTTTATACATTTTATAAATCTTACCAACCCCTTTGGTGAAGTTGCCAACCGGATCTTTTTCGCCCGAAATGATTAGGATAGGCAGATTTTTAGGGATTTTACTGATAAATTTTTTTTCTGGATATTTATTATCCCAATAAAAGCTCTCGACTTTTTTTGTCTATCCCCGCCGCAAGCAGCGGGGTATTACGCCAAAAAATTTGCTACGCAAACCGCCGAGAGCCTTAAACAGTTGCGCCGCAAGCGGCGAGGAATTAACCTAAAGAACGATTAAATATATCTAAATAAAATTGTGAGGTACAAATAAACCCGCAATAGTCATTGTTCACATATTTATCAACCTGTTCAGGGTCTCGGTTAAGCCAATCAAATTTTGTTCGGTTAGGTTTAAATGATTGGTTGAATTTACCAAATGATAATATATCAAGAAGCCTGCTCCTGTGTTTTCTTCCGGAAAATTGTTTCTGAATTGAAGCTATTGCTTTTCCAGAAGCTAAAAGAAATGTAGGGTTATAAGAAGTTCCCGAAAGTATTAACCCGTTTATTTCATTCGGATATTTGCTAATATAATTCCTTGCTAATAAGGAACCCATGCTGTGTCCAATCATAAACAAAGGGATTCCCTGGTTTTCTGTTTTTATTATCTCAGTAAGTTGATGAACATTATCTGTTGCTATTTCCCATCCATTCTTATCAGCAAAGTATCCTGTTTCCTCAAATGTGCCGGCTGTAAGTCCATGCCCGCGATGGTCGTTGGCGTAAACAGCAATATTATTTTCCACAAGGAAGCTTGCAAAATCATTGTAATGCCAGGCATGTTCGGCCATGCCATGTACAATTTGCAAAGCAGCCACGGGTTTATTGATGCCTATCCATTTATAATAATAAATTATTTTGCCCGACGAGTCAATAAAGTGAAGAATTTCCTTATCCATTAATTTTTTTAGGAAAAATGTAAAAGTAATTAAAATGGATAAAAACTTAGAAGCTTTAAAATTTACTTTGCAATTTTCCAAATAGTATCAATCACTGTTCCATCAACCCATTTCACCACAGCAACAGGCTCGTTAGTGAATTTAGGTTTATCAGGTTTACCGCATATTTGTTCGGCTTCGTCTTTCAGTTGCTTTATGGTTTTAATAGGGAGATTGGTATTCTTCATTGCTTTCAGCAAATCTTTTCTCAACGGGTTAATGGCAATGCCCCTTTCGGTAATAATAACATCGATTAGTTCACCGGGTCCGCAAATAGTAGTTACTTCATCCCTAATAACAGGGATCCTATCACGGAATAAAGGAACAGGAAGTATAGTGCATTTAGAGAATATACAGTTTTGCCAGCCGCCTATACCATGTAAAAGAACACCATCGGAATGTGTAACAACATTGGCATTGAAATTTACATCTACTTCTGTAGCGCCAAGAATCACCACATCAACCATAGAGGCAAAGTTTCCTTTTCCATGATAATTATAACTTGTGAAAGGACTTGTATTGACATGGTTCCAGTTTTCGCGCATTGAACGAACGCCTTCCAGATCGAAGGTCTGACCATCAAGAATAAAATCAGTTAAACCTTCTTCAAGCATTTTAACAAGATATTTATTGCTGCCGCCACGGGCAAATCGGGCTTTCATTCCTCTTTCTTTTAATATTTCAGCAAAATAAATCCCAATAGAAAGAGCAGTGCCACCCGCTCCTGCCTGGAAGGAAAATCCATCTCTTATAATTCCCGCTTCATCACAAAACTTAGCTGTCATTTCAGCAAGCAATAACCTGTCAGGACTCTTAGTTACTTCGGTAGTTCCGGAAACTATCTTCTCCGGTAATCCAACTTTATCAACTACTACAACATAATCAACATAATTGCCGTGTATCTGCCATGGATAACAGGGAAACGGCACTAAATTATCTGTAACAACAATAACTTTATTTGCATATTGCGAATCGGCAAGAGCAAAGCCAAGTAATCCGCATGCAGCAGGACCTCGATCACCTGTTGCATTTCCGAAAGCATCTGCTGTGGGTGCAGCGATAACTGCTATATCAATAACTACTTCGCCATCCTGTATAGATTGATATCTTCCTCCATGTGAGCGAAGGATACCCATTCCTTTCATTCCTCCATTCGAAGTGAACCGACCCAAAGAGCCATTCATACTGCCTTCAATATGATGAATGGTTCCATCCTCCATATATTTCAATAGTGGTGCATGACATTCAAAAGAAGCTGAAGGTACCCAAGTAAGATTTTTAACTCCAAGTTCTTTTGCAATATCGAATATCTGGTTAGCAACCAAGTCACCATTACGAAAATGATGATGCGTTGAAATAACCATGCCATTCTTCAAACCAGCTTTAATGAGAGCGGCTTTTAAAGTAGGAATTGTTTTATTTCCATCTGTAGGGTAATCGGCAGAAGTCGCAATAAAAGGGGCGTATTTTCTTCCGACAGGTCTATATTTACCAATTCCTTTATAAGGAACTTGCGGTTGTCCGTTTACTTCAGTAGGGACAAGGCGTCCCAAAGCATTCTTAACTAATTTAACTGTCGACATTTATTCTTCCCTCCAGTTTTTATTTAACTTACCCATTTTAACAGCAATATCAATTGTTCTTTGTGCCCTTTTTACAACAGGCGGGTCAATCATTTTAGTTCCCAGAGAAACAACACCAAGTCCTTTTTCAGTAGCTTCAATAAAAGCGTTTACAATCTTCTTTGCTTTTTCTATTTCATCATTATCTGGGGCAAAGTTTTCAAATATCACTTTGATTTGCCTTGGATGTATGCAACCCATGCCATCAAATCCGAGCGATTTTGATTTTTGCACATTTAATTTTAAGGCTTCCATATCGGCAACATCTGAAAATACCGAATCTATTGCCTGAATCCCTGCAGCTTTACATACATTCACTACTTGACACCTTGCATAAAATGATTCTGTAGCTTCATTTGTTCGTTTTGTTCCAAGGTCAGCAGTATAATCTTCAAGGCCTATTGCCATCGCCACAATATTATCGGCAGCAGTTGCAATTTCAAAAGACTTAATAACGCCAAGGCAACTTTCAATTATTGGCATCAACCATATGTTAGTATTAACTTTATATTTCTTCTTTAATTCCTCGATCTTTTTATTCACCAGCTTAATTTGCTCAGCGCTTTCGCATTTAGGAATAAGAAGTAGGTTGACATTATGTGGCACAAGATACTCAAGATCATCAAGCCCTTTGGGCACCTGATTTATCCTTACCATGCGTTCAGCACCATATAAATCCAATGCTCGCAATGCATTCCTGACTATAAACCTTGCTTCGAATTTTTTATCAACTGCAACGGCATCTTCCAAGTCAAGAATAATTCCATCAGGTTTATGAATACCTGCATTTATCATCAATGAGGGATTATTGCCGGGTAAATAAAGTCTAGAAAAACGAAATTTGTCTTTCTGAGTTTCGTAATTATTCTGTTTCAGCATTGGAGGCAGAAAATCTTTATCTGTTTTAATTATTTGTTTTATGGTGGCTTCAAGTCGTGCAGCTATTACAAAAGGCAAAGCACCAAAGTCCTCTATCAATAATTTTGCATTCTTAATATCAAAGTGTTTTAATACTTCGATAGCAATCGAAATAATGCTCTTGCCATACAAGACTTTTACCTTGCTTTCAAGCTGGATATCAACTCCTCCTTTTTTTTTCAGTTCAAGAGTTACAAAACAATCGGAACGCACTCCTTTACCTTTATTTCCTGCATAAGCGATAGTTGTCAATTTAGCCTCCTTTTACAAATTCATTTATTAAATAGTGTAATTACTTTTGTTTTTGACCGGATAAAAGTATAAAAAAATCAAAAAAAAAGAGTGCAATTGCACTCTTTTCTTTTTCTTAAGGCGAAATTACTTTGTTTTCTTCATTTCTTTTTTCATTTCTTTTTTTCCGCCTTTTTTGTCGACGCTGTCTTTCTTTAAGCTGTCTTTCTTAGCAACTTCTTTTAAACTGTCAGCTTCTTTAATTTTCTTAATGCTGTCATTGATCTTAGCAATACTGTCAGCTTTTTTTGTTGAATCAGCTTTTGCTTTTGCAGCAGCTTCTTTTTTCCCACCGCCGCATGCCATAAATGCTACCATACCGGCTGCAAGGAATAATGCGAATAATTTTTTCATGTGCGTTTTAATTTTGGTTTATTTGTGTGCAAAAGTATACATTATTTATTAATGTCAATAAAAAAAATAAAAAATAATAAACATCTTATCAACATAACTGATCAAAAGCCCAATAAAAAAGGGGTATTCACCCCTTCTAACTATTTATGTGCCGGAT
Source organism: uncultured Bacteroidota bacterium (assembly GCA_963831005.1). Lineage (GTDB taxonomy): Bacteria > Bacteroidota > Bacteroidia > Bacteroidales > CG2-30-32-10 > CAWHOW01. Next base: position 223,343 of record CAWHOW010000042.1, on the reverse strand, counting down.
GTTTTGATTTTGATTTAGGATGATGGGTCTTCTTGTCAACTTTTTTTATTGAATCGTTTCTCAAGGAATCTGTTCGTTGGTTTGCTTTTTCAATTGCAGCCAAAGAATCGGCTTTGTGAACTTTTACTATAGAATCTTTTCTTAAGGAATCCTGTTTTGCTTTTAGTTTTGCTTTATCGCTGCCACCGCAAGCCACAAATGCTGCGATGCCGGCGATTAATAATAATGCTAATATTTTTTTCATGTTTTATCGGTTTTGGTTAAACTTGATGCAAAAGTAATACTTTATATATAGCAAAATAAAAAAGGGAAACTTTCGTTTCCCCTTTTTATTAACAATTTTAAGCTATTAATGAACACCAGCTTTTCCTGTACCTTTTTTCTTTACAGGTGGTTTTGCAGGCTGATCATTAGGTCTGGCAGGATTATAAGTGCCACCTCCCTGATGAGCTTTGCTTGCTTTTTCTACAGAATCCATTTTTAATGAATCCTGCATGTGTTTTGTTTTTTCAACCATTGCTAATGAATCAGCTTCTTTCTTGGCTTTTTCAGCAGCTTTTATTGAATCTTGTTTTGCTTTTTCTTTTGCTTCCTGTTCTTTTTTGCTTGGGCCGCAGGAAACAACAAATGCTACCATACCGGCAGCTAATGCTAATGTTAATAATTTTTTCATTGTTTTTAGTGTTTTTTTGGTTAACCTGAGTGCAAAAGTATATTTTATTTTTAAACAAAAAAATAAAAAATGTTTTTTTTTGAATAAAAATATTATTTTTGCATCTCGAAATTTGAATCAATTAAATCAGATTATTAACCAAAAAAAATTATTATGAAAAAAATTCTTTTATCAGTTGCAGCATTATCAATGCTTATTGGCGCTACAGTATTTACCTCTTGTAAAAAAGACACTAATACTACTGCTCCAACTATTACACTCACAGGTAGTACTGTTACTGTTGTTCTTGGAGGTACTTTTACCGACCCAGGATTTAAAGCAAGCGACAACGCAGGTAACGACATTACTTCTTCAGTTGTAGTTACATGGAGCCCTACAGAAAATTTGAATGTGGCAGGTACTTATACACTTACATATAATGTAACTGACGCTAATGGAAATGCAGCTACACCGGTAACAAGAACTGTTTATGTTACTATTGTTGCTAATACCCTTTTAGGACACTGGAGCATTGTTGATGTAACCGATACTACTGTAAATTATAATGATGTTCTCACTGATGGAATAACTAACCCTACTACTACCCTTTGGACAGCCCAATTTGGCGACTATCCATCAGGAGCAGTTTATTTTGTTTTAACAGGAAATACTGGAACTACAATTAATGTTCCCCAGCAGCAGGTTATTTGCGGAACTGATTTAATTCAACGTACGTTTACCGGCTCAGGAACAGTAAAAACTGATGGTTCAGGATTTACTATTAATTATACTGCTATTGATTCATCTGGCACAGTTACCGGTACTGATACATATTCAGGTAAAAGTGCTATAAGAAGAAAATAATCTTACTATAATAAAGATAAAGAAGCTGCTCAAACCGGGCAGCTTTTTTTTTGGCAATATTATTGCTATCGGTGTAATATTAAAAAAAAACACAAACGACAATGAAAACAAGAATTTCTTTTATATCCTTATTTATTTTATTAGTTCCCTTTGTGATAAAGTCGCAAGTAACTGATAATGTTTCAAAATTCCTTTATGAAAATGATTCTATTATAAAAAGATTTGTGAAAGTGTTGCCTTCAAGCTGGACATTTTCAGCAAGCGATAGTACAATAATAATAAGCAAAAACGATTCGGTTATAATTGCAGCCAGGAAATTGCTGCATTTTGCCGGTGGAAAAGGTAAAGGTATTGCATTACCATTGGATACTATATTAAAATACGGGCATAAAGGGAAAAGCGAAATCATTTATAAGTATGAACCCAGGTGGACCGACGAACAAAAGCTTAGTGCACAAAGTAATAATAATGAAATAAGCCAGCAAATAGATGCTTTACCAGGGAAATATGGTATAACTTATCTGCTCGACAAATCGAAAAGCTCAGATCGGAATAATGTTTACACAGGGCATAATGCCAACGAAATACAGCTTGTAAAAAAGTTTGAAACCGAAAAAAATCAACTTTTATCAAAAATGATTGCATTGCCAACCAATAACACTGTTAAATACAGCTTCTTTTTTAAATCAATATCGGGGTATAACGACAATAATAATCTTGTTTACCCTTTGGAAGCCTATCAACAATTTTATGATCTACGTTCTCTTTTTAATCAACTTACCGAACCAGCCTATTGATATTCTTACCCGAAAAATTGCAATTAGCTGATAATTAACATTCCCACCTTTGATACTTGCGAAGTATCTTAAGTAAATTTGGAAGTATCTTAAGAAAGTTCGTTCGCCTCTTTGGATAGTAATCAAGTATCTTAAGAAAGTTCGGTTGTACCTTAGGATAGCAACAAAGTATCTTAAGATAGTTAGTTCGCACCTTAGGATAGTAACAAAGTATCTTAAGAAAGTTCGGTTGCATCTTAGGATAGTAACAATGTTTCTTAAGAAAGTTTGTTCGCCTCTTAAGATAGTAACTATGTTTCTTAGGATTGTTTGAAAGACTGTAAGGGTAGCAACAAAGTTTGCTTGGCTTGAATGTTTGCTTGGAAATAATCATAAAAAAATTGTTTGCTATATGCTAATGCTGGTAATGATTGAATGAATCTTCCGTTGAAATTAACATAATTTTTTAAAGAATTATTAGAAAGATTGAACAATCGAGTAGCTTTTTTTATCTTTGCACTTATTAAATACTTTACTGTTATGAAAACAAAAGTTTATTTATCGTTTATGGCTTTATCAATGCTGTTTGGGGCATTGCTGATCAATTCCTGCAAAAAGACCAACTACACTCCCCCAACTATTATTCTTAACGGGCCAAGCGTAATGTCAATTAACCTACAGGCGGGAGTGACAGATCCCGGGGTTACAGCAGTGGATAACAGCGGAAACAACCTTACTGTTGACATTGTAAGCAGTTGGAACGGTAAAAACCCAAACCAGGATGAAGTGGGTACTTATACTATTACTTACTTTGTTGCTGACGCTATTGGTAATACCAATTCAATAACAAGGACTGTTATTGTTACCAATTCTGTTACACTAAGTCATGGTAAATATAGTGTTATTGATGTTTTATCAGGCGATACCACTGCAACCATTCATTATACTGATACTGTAGCCACGTCCGTAAGCGTAAATAACGGGGTAAACATTTCCAATTTTGGCGGTTTTGGGTCATTGGTTAATGTTGTTGTCACAATTAATGCAAGCAGCGATTCATTATTTATAGCACCACAGTCGCCTTCAGGAATGAGTCGTTCGCTTATTTCAAACGGACTTTCCGGTTCAGGCACCTTCAATGCTACTATGGGCATTCTTAAAATTAAATACACTGCTATTTACAGCGGCACTAAAAATGATACTATTAACGGAACCGCAACTTATACAAAGTTGTAAAGCATGAAGAAGCAGAATAATGATATTTTTTGAGTAAAAAGCTGTTCTTTGAACAGCTTTTTTACCTTTGTAAGAAAAAATATTCTATAATTAAATATGAAAATAAAAAATATAATATCAGTTGCAGCAATTTCATTGGTTATTGCAACTATATTTTTTATTTCTTGTAAAAAAGAGAACAATACTCCACCGGATATTATAGTTACAGGGGCTAATCCTGATACAGTAATTCTTGGAACTGCATATATTGACTCACCTGTAACAGCAGTTGACAACAAAGGTAACAACCTTACTTCTGAAATCGTTAGTAATTATAGCAGCTATAACCCAAATATGAGCCAGGCCGGTACATATACAATTACTTACCTTGTATCTGATGCAAATGGAAATACAACTTCTGCTACAAGAACAGTTTGTGTTGTTGTTGCACCGGCAAATCTTAAAGGATATTGGTCAGTAACTGATTTAATTGATACTACAACAATAACATATATTGATTTACTCTATACTTCAGCAACTCCTGATAATGTTTATGTAACCCGCTTTGGTGATTATAATGATGCCTACATCTTTTTTACTTTATCCGGAAAGTACAGAGCAAATGTTATATTACCGCAACAGTCAATTATATGTGGAACCGCAGGGGTGAATCAAGCATTACGATCATTTAAGGGCTCTGGAACGATAGCGGAGGATGGCTCAACTATTATTATTAATTATGGTGTGGTGGCTGTTGGTGCAACTGATACAATAAAAGGCACTGAAACATATGTTATCAGAATTGAAAAATAATTTTCATGGAATTTGTTAAAAAAATGCTGCTCAGTCAGGCAGCTTTTTTATTAACTTTGCAACTATAAAAATACATATAGCATGAAAACAAAAATTATACTATCAGCAGCATTTGTAATTATTGTGGCCATACTTATTATTTCCTCCTGTAAAAAGGATAAGGTTAAAGGCTGCATGGACTCTGTTGCAACAAATTATAATTCGAGCGCCACAGAAGATGATGGAAGCTGCAAATACCAGGGAAGCCTTGTTTTCTGGTATAACACTGCTTTGGCTGATACTTTTAATGTACGTGGAGTTGATAGTTTAATTTATTTAATTAACAATGTAAAAGCAGGGATTAATGTTATATCAACCGGTTGGGCAAGCGCTTCCGGTTGTGGTCAAAGTGGCGCTTTTACAATAGCAGAACAATTAGGTAGTGTTAAAAGCCAATCATATTCTTTTAGTGTATATGATAAATCAGGGTATTTTACATGGTCTGGACAAATAACCATTACTGCCAGTCCTTCATGCACACCATTTCAATTATTGTATTCTGCGATACAATAATATTGTAATTCTTTAAAATCAATAATTTTAAGATTTATTCACTTTGTTGGCAATGAAGTCTTTCATTTGCTAACCTAACATATATTTGTACTTTTGCGAACTATGAAATAGACATGGGCAATGAACTACACAACAACTGTAAATGATTATTCATGGCGTATTCCATGTGACCTTTAAAGGCAAAAGAATAACACATGAAAAAGCTACTTTCCGGAGGATATTACAAAACATTTCTGCTTAGAATATTATTCGCTTTCATACTGTTCACCCTTTGCAGGATACTTTTTTTTATTTTCAATTTTGTTTATTTCAAAAACATTGGTGCTGGAGAATTCCTGTTGATATTATTTTATGGATTAAGGTTCGATCTTTCGGCTATTATTGTTTGCTATTCAATCTTTATTCTGTTAAGCATATTCCCTTTTCATTTAAAATCATCATCTGTTTATCAAAAGGTACTTTTGGTTGTTTATCTTATTTCAAGCACAGTTGTTCTTGCTGTTAGTTTGCTCGATTGCGGTTATTTCAGGTTTGAGTTTTCTCGTTCCACTGCTGACATTTTTAATGTGCTTGGACTTGGTTCAGATGTTAAATCCTTATTGCCGCAATATATTAAAGATTTCTGGTATCTATTCCTTCTCTTATTTGCTCTGATTTTTCTTACAGGATGGTTTTTTTCAAAAACTAAAATAACCAAGATCAAACAAATTCAAAAGGGGGAACTTTTGTACTATTATATAAAGGAAAGTTTGCTTTTTATAATCATTGCGGCATTAAGTATTATATGTTTCAGAGGGGGATTTCAATTAAGGCCTATGGACATAATGAGTGCAGGGAAATATACTTTATCAAAAAATACTGCACTTGTATTGAATACGCCTTTTATGATTATAAAAACTATTAATAAATCAGGCGTTAGCAGTGAAATTTATTTTGATGATAAAACTTTGAATACAATATATTCTCCTATTCATAACTTTTCCAGTGATAATCTTCCAATGAAAAGAACCAATGTTGTGGTACTTATCCTTGAAAGTTTCGGTAAAGAATATTTTGGCGAATTAAACAAAGATAATGGTGATAAAGATTACAAGAGTTTCACCCCTTTCCTTGATTCGCTGATAAGAGAAAGTCTTGTATTTACAAATGCATATTCCAATGGTAAGAGGTCTATTGAAGGGATACCTGCCGTTCTATCTGGGATACCTTCTCTAATGAACGACGCATATATTACCTCCATGTATTCTGGAGACAATATTAACAGTCTGGCAAGTTTACTTAAGGAAAAAGGATATGCGACTGCATTCTATCATGGAGGAACAAACGGCACTATGGCATTTGATAATTATGCAAAGATGGCTTCTTTTGAAAAGTATTATGGCAGGACAGAGTACAACAATGAAAAAGATTATGATGGCCAATGGGGTATCTTTGATGAAGAGTTTCTACAATACGTGGCTGGCAAATTTGATCAATCTCCTAAACCTTTCCTAGGAGGAATATTTACATTATCTTCACATCATCCATATACAATTCCAGTTAAGTATGCAGGTAAGTTTCCAACAGGTCCATTGCCAATTCATCAAAGTATCGCTTACTCCGATTATGCTATCAGGAAGTTTTTTGAAACCATGTCGCATAAACCTTGGTTCGATAGCACATTGTTTGTAATCACTCCTGACCATACTTCCGAATCATTTTACCCGCAATATCAAACAAGAGTGGGCATGTATTCTATTCCTATCATATTCTATCAGCATAACAGTAAGCTGAGAGGGAAAAACAATACTATTACACAACAAATAGATATTATGCCTACTATTCTCGATTTCCTTCATTATGATAAGAAGTTCTTCTCATTCGGTGAAAGCGCTTTCGACACAACTTCTATGCATTACGCTATAAGTTATGTGAACGAATCATATCAGATAATTTATAAAAACTATGCTTTTGTTTACGATGGTAAAGCTGGCATTTCACTGTATGATATTTCAAAAGATAAGTCTCTTAAAAATAATTTACTCACCAGTGAACCTTCTATTAGCAAAGAACTGGAAGAAAAGGTGAAGGCGGTCATTCAAACCTATAACCAAAGATTGCTTAAAAATAATATGATGGTTAATTAATACTGCATTATCAGATTGACAACTAAAAAGAAAATATTATTCATCATTAATCCAATATCGGGAATTGGAAGGCAAAAAAGCATTGAAAAGGCTATTTCCAAACATTTGGACGTTTCATTGTATGAGCATGAAATTGCCTTTACCAATTATCCACATCATGCAACTGAAATAGCCCGAGATGCTGCTAACAATAAATACGATGTTGTGGTTTCTGTTGGTGGCGATGGTTCAGCAAATGATATTGCAGGAGGTCTGATAAACAGCAAAACTGCAATGGGCATAATTCCATTAGGTTCAGGCAATGGACTTGCTCATCACCTTAAAATTCCTTTCAGGATATCAAAAGCAATTAAAGTGCTGAATAAATATAAGTCTTCAAAGATCGATACGGCGACAATGAATGGCAAGCTTTTCATAAGCATCGCCGGTATCGGTTTCGATGCTATGGTGGCTGATAAGTTTGCCCTACAAAGGAAAAGGGGTTTTCGTACTTATTTGCAATTAGTAGTTAAAGAGTTTTTCAGATACAAACCATTTGAATATACCATAACTGCAAACGACAATGTTATTAAAACAAAAGCGCTGCTTATCAGCTTTGCAAATTCCGACCAGTTTGGAAATAATGTGAGTATAGCTCCGAAGGCTTCACTTTATGATGGTTTCCTTGATCTTTGTATAATACAAGAATTAAATACTTTTAAAGCTATACGTATTGCGCATAAATTTTTTATCAAAGATATTGACTCATCCAGGTTTGTTGATACTATTAAATTTAAAGAGGCAAGAATCTCTTGCAATAGCTTTGTTCACAGCCATATTGATGGCGACCCTGATGAAAAAGTTACTGATGTTCATGTGAAAATTCAGCCAAAATCATTGTATATCTTAATTCCATAAATATTTCTATGTCAAAAAATAAGAATACCATAGAAGTTGTTTATTCTACAAATCCTGAGTTTCATTATAATTATGAATCCAAACAGGAACATGCCACTCTGCCCCCTCAGCAACAGGATTTGAGGGTATTTATTGAAAAAAAACACCGTGGAGGAAAAACGGCCACCATAATTAAAGGCTTTATCGGTAAGCAGGAAGATATAGAAGAACTGGCAAAGCTATTAAAAACCCGTTGTGGTGTGGGTGGCTCGGCAAAAGGCGGCGAAATTATCATACAGGGAAATTGCCGCGATAAAGTATTTGAGTTACTTATTGCGAAAGGTTTTAAAGCTAAAAAAACCGGAAGTTAAAATGTTTAAATGGCATTTATTGTTATTGTCATACTGATTATTGAATAAAGAAAATTACTGGATTTATTTATATAAGATAAAGAATAGGTTCTCAAAAGGTATATTTTGAAAACGGGAAATTATGAAATTAAAGAAGCATTTTATCAATCTTATTAACAAATTACCTTATATAAGGGGACTTTATCAGAATAATTTAGAATATTTGAATTTTAAAAGAAATTCCCATTATCCTGCCGGGCATTTTTATTCTCCCATTGTTTCTGTTGATGATATTAAGAAAAGAGAATCGGAGATCTGGGATAAAGATAATAAAGATGGTATTACAGGTATTGACCTTCATTCCGAAGAACAAATAAAATTGCTTGAGAGTTTTACTGATTATTATAAGGATATTACTTTTAAACCGGGAAAGCAAGATAATATCAGGTATTATTATGAAAATGGAGCTTATTCGTATACTGATGCTATAATTCTTTAGGGGACTTCTAAAAATTCAAGATATAAGATAATTGAGTAGTTCTGCTTATCTTTATCAAAAAAATAACAGATATGGCAATATACAAGCAAACAGGCAACAAAGGATTATTTGATGAACAGGAAACATATCAAAAGCTAATAGAAAAGGGTAATCCATTGGAATTGATAAGCAGAGTAGTAGATTTTGAAATATTTAGAAGCATAATAGAATCAAAACTATTAAACACAGATAAGAAAAACAATGCAGGAGCAAAACCTTATGATGTTGTGATGATGTTTAAAATAATGATATTACAAAGGTATTACGGACTTGGCGACACACAAATAGAATATCAGATATTAGACAGGCTAAGTTTCAAAAAGTTTTTAGGATTGGAAAGTGGTGACAAAGTACCAGATGAAAAAACAGTTTGGGCATTTAGAGAAAATATAACCAATAGTGGACTTGTAACAGAAATTTTTGAACAGTTTACACAATTCCTGGAATCAAAAGGATTCATAATGAACGAAGGGAAAATGGTAGATGCCAGTTTTACAGTTGCTCCACGTCAACGCAACACACGTGAAGAAAACAAAATAATAAAAGAAGGGCGAGGCGATGAACTTTGGAATGAAGAACCCAATAAAAAAAAGCATAAAGACATTGATGCCCGCTGGACAAAGAAGAATGGCGAAACATTTTATGGATATAAAAATCACACCAAAGTTGATACAAAAAGCAAGTTTATTGACAACTATACGGTTACCGATGCTTCGGTTCACGATTCACAACCATTAGATGCTTTATTAACTGAAAAAGATGCAGGACAGGATATTCATGCAGATAGCGCATATACAGGAGAAGAACAGGAAAAAGTAATCAGCAAATACAAAATGAAAAATAAAGTACATGAAAAAGGTTATCGCAACAAATCGTTAACAGAGCAACAGAAAGCAAGTAATCACGAGAAATCAAAAACCAGAGCAAGAGTTGAACATGTGTACGGTTTTATGGAACAAAGCATGAATGGCTTATTTTTGAGGTCAGTTGGTATGGTTAGAGCAACGGGTATTATCGGCTTAATAAATTTAACTTACAATTTATTCCGTTACGAGCAAGTTGTTCGCTTAAATATTTTGAAAGTTAAATAGCGTATAGATAGATAGATAGATAGAATTTTGTAAAAAAGTGAATTTTTAGATGTAGAAATTCAAGAAAATATTGTAATATTGCTTTGATTTAAAGAAATCGGTAAACGGGTTCTGCGATTTTTTTGAATCAAAATTTAAAAAACTGAATTTTTAGAACCCACCTTTATTCAATAATAAGGCATTTCAAACCTAAGCGAATTATTGAAGTAGGTTCGGGTTATTCATCTGCCGTTATGCTGGATACAAATGAAATTTTCTTTGATAATAAGATTAACCTGACATTTATTGAGCCCAATCCTGAAATATTGTTTCCCCTTATGAAGGATATTGATAAGAAGCCAACTACATTAATTCAAAGCAATGTTCAGTCAGTCCCTTTAGATACATACCAAAAGCTTAAGCCAGGGGATATACTGTTTATTGACAGCACTCATGTTGTTAAGACCGGAAGCGACGTAAATTTCATAATGTTTCAGGTATTGCCTTTGCTTCAAAGCGGGGTGTTGATTCATTTTCACGATGTCTTTTATCCTTTTGAATATCCGCTATCGTGGGTCTTAAAAGGATATAACTGGAATGAAGCCTATTTGCTGAAAGCATTCCTGATGTATAATGATAATTATGAAATCAAGTTGTTTTCTGAATATATGCATAAGCATCATAAGGATGCTTTTAAGGATATGCCATTATGTTATAAGAACACCGGCGGTAATTTATGGCTTGAAAAAAAATAAATGTTTCATAAAAAGAAACCATTGCCTGTTATGAATAATAAACAAATAAAATAGATACATTGAATTTATATTCCCTTAAGCTATTTATTATGTATTCCATCAAAAATCTTGGAAACATCAATCATCTCAGTTTGTGAATATTTACCTGCAACAAGTTTATCCTTAATCTTTGAAAAAGCATCTAGAGTGTAATTAACATCGTCAATGGTATGCACTGCAGTAGGAATTATACGCAAAATAATCATGCCTTTCGGAATAACCGGGTAAACAACAATGGAGCAAAAAATATTAAAATTTTCGCGAAGGTCGAATGCAAGATTAGTGGCTTCTGGAATACCGCCTTTAAGATGCACAGGCGTTACAGGAGTGTTTGAACCGCCAATATCAAAACCTCTTTCTATGTATCCGCTTTGAAGTGCATTTACAATTTCCCATAAATTCTCCCTAAGTTCAGGCATAGTTCTTATCATATCAAGGCGTTTTAGAGAGCCGATAACCATAGGCATAGGAAGCGATTTTGCGTATATCTGCGAACGCATATTAAAACGAAGGTATTTAACTATATCCTTTTTACTGGCAATAAAACCGCCAATTCCAGCCATAGATTTTGCAAAAGTTCCGAAATAAAGGTCTATTTCATCCTGGCAACCTTGTTCTTCACCTGTTCCTGCTCCCGTTTTTCCCATTGTTCCAAAACCATGGGCATCATCAACAAGAAAACGGAATTTATATTTCTTTTTTAGTGCTGCAATTTCTTTCAGTTTGCCCTGAGCACCTGACATACCATAAACACCTTCGGTAATAACAAGTATTCCGCCTCCTGATTCTTCTACAATTTTTGTAGCACGTTGCAATTGTTTTTCACAGCTTTCTATATCGTTATGCTGATAAACAAAACGTTTGCCAATATGAAGTCTCATCCCGTCAATAATACAGGCATGTGCTTCAGAATCGTAAACAATTACATCCTTCCTGTCAACCATGTTATCAATAACTGAGAACATTCCCTGATATCCATAGTTAAGGAGGTAAGAGTCTTCTTTGCTTACAAAAGCTGCCAATTCTTTTTCAAGCTGTTCATGGTATTTTGTTTGTCCTGACATCATACGTGCCCCCATAGGAGCAGCAAGTCCCCATTCTTTAGCTGCTTCGGCATCAACTTTTCTAACTTCAGGATGATTGGCTAAACCAAGATAGTTATTTAAGCTCCAGACAAGCCGTTCCTTGCCCATAAATTTCATTCTGGGACCTATTTCACCTTCTAATTTTGGAAACATGAAATAACCATCTGCCTGTTCGGAATACATTCCTAGAGGTCCCATTTTCTGCATTACTTTTTCAAAAAGATCCACTGTGAATATTATTAAATTAATATTATTGATTTCTGCTGCAAAACTATAAACTTTTTATTCAACTTTTGATTTATAATTAAAGAAAATAACATCCGGAATTTGAATATACAATAATTCACAATAATTTACGTTTTGTTATTCAATCATTTTTTATACTTTTGCACGATGTTTAAAAAGATAACTTATTTACCGGTAATACTTTTTATTACTGTTTTAGTTATTTCCTGTGGGCAATTCCATAAGATTCAAAAAAGCACGAATCTGGATGATAAATATAAAGCTGCTGAAGCATATTATTTAAAAGGCGATTATTACCATGCCCAGCAATTGTTTGACGAACTGATTAATTATTACAGGGGAACAGCTAAAGGTGAAAAGGTGGCGTATTATTATGCATACTGTTTTTATGGAATAAATGATTATATTTCTGCTTCATTTTATTTCAAGTCTTTTGCTACTACTTATCCTCGAAGTCCATTTGCAAGGGAAGCCCAGTTCATGAGCGCTTACTGTTCATATCTTGAATCTCCCGATTATTCACTCGACCAGTCAAGCACCAATGATGCAATTAAAGAACTTCAATTTTATGCAAATATATATCCCAAAAGCGACTCAGTTCCCATTTGTAATAAATTGATTGATGAACTCAGGTTTAAGCTTGAGAAAAAAGAATTTGAAATTTCAAAATTGTATTTCAAAACGCAGGAATACCGAGCTGCTGTAGTGTCTTTTAAGAATACAATCAAGGATTATCCTGAATCGAGATTTAAGGAAGATTGCCTTTATTACATTATGAAAGCTTGGTATTTATTAGCAAGCAACAGTGTTGAAAATAAAAAGGCAGAACGTTATCAGAATGCTTTAGAAGCATATAATAATTTACTCGATATTTTTCCACAAACCAAATATATCAAAGAAGCGGAAATAATTAAAAAGAATTCATTAAAAGGAACTGATAAATATAAAACTAATAAATCATAAATACTCATGGATTTTAAAAAACTAAAAACTGAAGGTAACACTGTAACACGTGAAATTACAGATTTTGTTAGACCTACCGGGAATCTGTATGAATCAGTTGTTGTAATATCAAAGCGTGCCAACAGTATAGGGCTTGAAATTAAAGAAGAGTTGAATGGTAAGCTATCGGAATTTGCACCTGTAACAGACAACCTTGAAGAAATATTTGAGAACAGGGAACAGATTGAAGTTGCTAAGTATTATGAGCATCTGCCAAAACCTACTTTAATTGCTATTCATGAGTTTCTAAACGGACAGACTTATTTCAGGAATCCCGGCGAAGAAGAAGAACCTGAAATAAAACTATAAATTATGCTGAAAGGCAAACACGTCATACTGGGAATCAGTGGCGGTATTGCTGCATACAAATCGGCTGTACTTATCAGGCTATTGGTAAAAGTAGGAGCAGAGGTAAAGGTTATTGCAACCAAACATGCCCTTGAATTTATTACTAAAGTAAGCCTCGAAACACTTTCGCAGAACAAGCTTTATAGCAATCTTTTTGCCGATGAAAACGATTATTCAACAGAGCATATTTCTGTCTCCGATTGGGGAGATATATTTGTTGTTGCTCCGGCCACTGCTAACATCATAGGTAAATTTGCAAACGGGATTGCTGATGATGCATTATCTACATCACTTCTTGCTTTTGATAAAAAGATTTTCTTAGCTCCATCTATGAATTGCAAAATGTTTGAAAACTTTGCTGTTCAGAAGAATCTGGAATACCTTAAGGATAATGGAATTATTATTATTGAACCACCCGAAGGTTATCTTGCATGTGGATATGAGGGTAAAGGCAGGATGGAAGAACCAGAGAGCATAGTTTCTTTTGTTGAAAAGGAATTAAAAAAAAAAGCAAAGCTAATAGGTAAGAAAGCCCTTGTTACAGCAGGTCCCACTTACGAAGCAATAGACCCCGTTCGTTTTATTGGAAATCATTCATCAGGTTTAATGGGTTTTTCTATTGCTGAAGAACTTGCCAATAATGGTGCTGATGTAGTTCTGATTTCAGGTCCGACAAAAATAAGCTTAACAAATAATTCTATAAAGAGGGTTGATGTTACTTCTGCTGAAGACATGCATAAAGCCTGCATCAAGGAATATCCAAATGCAGATATAATAGTGATGTCAGCTGCAGTAGCAGATTATAGTCCTGCTGAAACTTCATATAAAAAGATTAAGAAGGAGGGAAGCGAGATTATTCTTCGCCTGAAACCTACAAAAGATATACTTTCCGATTTAGGAAAGAAGAAGAGCAAAACACAGTTGCTTGTTGGCTTTGCACTTGAAACCGATAATGAAATTGAACATGCAAAAAAGAAGTTGCATACTAAAAACCTTGATTTCATCGTTATGAACACTTTAAAAGATAAAGGTGCAGGTTTCGGGCATAGCACTAATAAAATTACGATAATTGACAAAAAAAATAAAATTACTACTTTTGAATTGAAAGAAAAGACTGAAGTAGCTAAGGATATAGTGAATAAAATAATTGAATAGTTTTAATTACATCAATTTATTATGAGGAAAATTGCTCTTGTTCTTTTTCTGATAACAAGTTTTGGTTCCATTTGCCGCTCCCAGGAACTTAATTGCATAGTTAGTATTGCTACTCCCGGAATAGAAGGCGATAAAACCATTTATACCGTGTTGCAGACAGCTATTTATGAATTCATGAATTCAAGGAAATGGTCAAGTTATACGTATGCAACAGCTGAGAAAATTGAATGTACTATACTTATTACTATAACAAACAGGAGCGTTGATGTATTTACAGGAACCATACAGGTGCAATCGCGTAGACCTATTTTTAAAACCTCTTATAATTCTACTTCGCTGAATATGATTGATAAGGATCTGCAGTTTACTTATGTGCAGGGACAGCCACTTAACTATGATGAAAGTACTTTTACTGACAATCTTACTTCTCTCCTGGCATTTTATGCTGATATCATTATTGGTCTTGACCTTGATTCGTACCAGATGAAAGCAGGGACTTCCATGTTCGAAAAAGCACAGAATATAGTTACAAGCGCTCAAAGTGCTGCTGAACCCGGGTGGCAGGCTTTTCAGAGTGCTGCACAAAGAAACAGGTATTGGCTGATCGAGAACCTTACAAACAATATTTATGCACCAATAAGGGAAAGCATTTACAATTATTATAGAAAAGGCATGGATGTTATGGTTGATAATGCTGCAACTGCACGAATGGCAATATTGGGAGTCTTTGATAAGCTAAAAGCTGTTCATGAAGATAAGCCGGGCTCTTATTTTATGCAGCTTTTTTTTAATACCAAAACCGATGAAATAGTAAATCTTTTTTCTAATGCAGCAGTTAGCTCTGCTGATAAAGAGAAAGCTTCCTCCATTTGCAAAGAGATAGATCCTACCAATTCAAACAAATACAATAAGATTACGAATTAGGATTAGTTTGTTCGGATTTTTATTTTCAAATTGATCAAGATAACAGGTCAGAAAAAACTTAATTTCATTTTTATAAGATTTACTTAAGTTTGATTAAGCATATCGTCTACATACATCATTATATACTTTCACTTTACATTTTAGTGCCCCGATTTTTTTCATACTCGATAACAAAAGTGCTGTTGAAAAGAAATTTGGTATAATAATTGACACATATATTCAGATTTTATTGCTTAACTTTATGTAATTTTACAAAATATAAATTCTATCAGGTTCCAACTTAAATTAATTCATATGAAAAAGTACCTTTTTATAAACATGCTGGCTGTTATAGCACTTGTTTCTTTTATGAATAAAAGTTTTGCACAACAGCAAACAACATCAACCAAACATGGAACCAAAGAAGACTCGGCTGCTTTCAATGCATTGGTACTATACCCTGATTCAATACGCCTTGACATATTTCAGGTCTGTGAATACCCTGCTGCTGTGGTGAATATTGCCAGTCTACAGAAAAATACCAGCAGTGGTTTCTCCGATGCAATAAGTGGTTATACGAAAGAAGAACAAGAAGACTTTTGGAACTTGAGCCGATACCCCGGACTTATCTCTGATCTTGCACAGGGAGGAAAGAAATCCAAAGAAAATATTGATAAAATTCTTGTGAACTATCCCGAAGAAATTCATGAAACTGCGTTAAAGTACGGGATGAATCAGTATGACATGCTAAAGAAGCTTGATGATATGCAGACACAAACCAATACGCAATTTGACCAGATACTTGCCGAATATCCCCCTGTAACACAGCAGGCAATTAAAGTACTTACTCAATATCCTGAAATAATAAGTTTATTAAATGATCACCTTAGTTTAACGGTCAGGATAGGAGACCATTTTAAGCGCGATTCTGTGGGCGTTATTCACAGGATGGACTCATTAAACATTGCTGAAGTAAGGCAGAATGCCGAAGATGCTGCCGCATGGAAACAAAGTGTGCAACAAGACCCTCAGGAAGCCAGTGATTTGAAAAGCGCTGCCACTGAATATGCCCAATCAAACGGTTATACTCAGGAAGAAATAAACACTACGCCAAGCCCTGAGTACATTGCTACTTATACATGCCAGCCTTATTCATACTGGTTTGGCTATCCTTCATGGTATCCTTACAGTTACTGGTATCCTTATCCTTACTGGTACGATTGCGGGTTCTATTATGATCCTTATGGGAACCTTGTTTATATTGGTTACCCCTCATATTACTTCACTAACTGGTACTTCTATAACCCTGAGCACATGTATCAATACCCATACTTATGCAATTCCTATGTAGATTATTACTATGGTCATGGGACCGGACATCGTAGTATGTCTAATGGCAATTCGGTAATAGTTCATCACTGGTTAAACGATAATAAAGCGTATTTACCTAAGGATTTTACTACTAATAAAACGAATAGGATAGAAGCTATCAAGCAAGTAGGGCAATTAAATTCCGATGTGAAAAAAGAATTGAACGGAAAGCCTGTTACTCAGGCCGCTAGGGATCAGTATTTGCAGAAAAATGCTTCAAAATATACTGCATTGACTGTTCCACAGCAAACAAAGCCTGTAGTTGACAACAAACAACAGAATATTCCTGAAGTTATTCAACAACCTGCTAAACAACCGGCAGTAAAAATTCCAAAATCGGTTCAAAAATCTACTGTTAGTCCAAAGCAGTATTCGACTCAGCCTACAAACAATTTCAATAATATGAACAGGGCGCAACAATACCACAGGGAACAATGGGAACAAACTCAGCCCACACAACAACAGCAATCTCAGCCTGTTCAGCATCAGCAACAACAGCAACAACAGGTGAAAGAGGCTCCCGTTCAGCATGAATCGAAGAGTTATTCGCCTCCAAGCAAAAACAAATAGTAGCTATACCCGTAACTTTTGTTTTGTTGGCATAAAATCGTGCTTCTTTTTTTATTCAATGAGTTGATTTTATCCTGCTTGTAATTGTGATTCCTCACTGCGTTCGGAATGACATATTAGTTTATGAGACGGTCGGGGAAGATGCGGCGATTCGCATTACGCGAATCGCCGCATCTTCCCCCTTTAAAAAATAAATTGATTGTCATTCCGAATGAAACGTAGTGTAATGAGGAATCTATTTATAATAAATACTTGCTTGAATAATCTTTGTAAATTAAAGCAAAAGCAATTTGTTTTTCCCTTAGCACTAAGCTTGCTACCAATTATAGCTTTACTTTGAGATTTTTTGCTTAATATTGCAAAATGTTCAAGTTCCTTAACAAGCCCTACCCGTTCAGTGATGACCTGAAGTATAATTCCATCATGACCTTCTTCATCAGTGTGGGGGTTTTTCTTTTTCTGCTTCTTTTCCAGCCGTTTAATATCAGTTCCATCCCACCGGAGCGTAAATATTATTTTATGCTTGGCTTCGGGCTGGTTACATTTCTTACTTTGAGTATCAACTTGTTATTTTTAACAAGCATCTTTAACAGGATGTTCTCCAATACGGAATGGAACATAAAAAAAGAAATATTCTGGAATACATGGATACTGTTTACCATTGCAACAGGTTATTATTTCTATTGCCGCAGGACAGGAATGCTTGAATTCCAGTTCAATTATGTGATAACATTATTGTTAGCTGCTATTTTCCCTATCTCTGCGATGATAATTATCAATTATAACAGGATAATGCGCTCGCATTTAAAAATGGCCAGGGACTTAAATATTAAGCTTAAGGAGAATAAGCAAAAGCAAGAGAAGATTGTTCATTTTGTTTCTGACTATCAGAAAGATAATCTTTCCATCAAGGTTAACCTCATATTGTTTGTACGTTCGGCTAATAATTATATTGAAGTATTCTGGAAAGAACATGAAACCATTAAAAGTCAACTGGTAAGATGCAGTATGACCAAGGCAGAAGAAGTATTAAAGGATGACAAATTCATCTTTAAATGCCATCGTTCTTATTTGGTCAATTCAAATTATATTGAAAAAGTTGAAGGAAATTCACAAGGTTATCGTTTATTCATCGAAAAGGTCGATTTTACCATCCCGGTTTCGAAGAATTTCTCAAGCAAACTCAACGAAATGATATGATTTCGACTTTTCCTTAGTCATTTCGCACCTAAAAAGCTAGTATTTTGCACCTTTTCACACCTTTTATACCTTAATAGCCGTTTCTATCCCTGTTTTCACTTTCCTGATTTTTACCATTGTAATTTTGTATGTTTTTTAATAAAAATGAAAATGGATAATTTAAGAATTGGCAATCTTACAGCAAGAATTCCTGTGGTACAGGGAGGGATGGGAGTAGCAATTTCGTTATCGGGACTGGCTGCTGCCGTGGCAAATGAAGGAGGCATAGGCGTTATTTCGGCCGTAGGCATAGGAATGACTGAACCGGATTACATAAAAAACTTCCGCGAATGCAATGTTAGGGCGCTAAGAAAAGAGATACGCAAAGCAAGAAGCCTGAGTAATGGCGTTATTGGAGTTAATATTATGCTGGCACTTACTGATTATGAAGAACTGATAATTACCGCAATACAGGAAAAGATTGATGTTATTTTTATGGGTGCAGGGCTGCCAATGAAAATACCTACCATGATTGCCAATGCCGGGTTATCAGGCCATAACACCAAGCTTGTTCCTAAAGTTTCATCTGCTAAGGCTGCTAAAATAATTTTCCAGTATTGGGCCAACAAATTCGGTTTTGTTCCTGATGGCGTGGTAGTTGAAGGACCTTTAGCCGGAGGACATTTAGGTTTTTCTAAAAAAGACTTATCAGGTAATGATATTACCTTAGCTGCATTGGTTGAAGAAACTGTAAGTGTTTTACAACCATTTGAAAAACAATTCAATAAAGATATTCCTGTTATTGCCGGAGGCGGAATAAATTCAGGGAAAGATATGCTTGAAATATTGAAGGCAGGAGCCAGTGCGGTTAAAATTAGCACATTGTTCGTGCCTACTTACGAATGTGATGCCGATCCTGCATTCAAGGAAAGTTATATCAACTGTAAAAAGGAAGATATTGTAATTATCGACAGCCCTGTTGGTTTGCCCGGCCGCGTTATCAGGAGTGAATTTGTTGACCAGATAATGGCCGGTAAGACAAAACCATTCAAATGCCCTTGGCATTGCCTTACTACCTGCAATTTTACCGATGCTCCTTTTTGCATAGCACAGGCTTTGTTCAATGCTGCACAGGGAAAAATGGATGAAGGCTTTGTTTTTGCCGGAGCTAAAGCATATATGGCAAGCAGCATGAGGCATGTTTCGGAAGTGATGGATAGCCTTATTCAGGAATATACTATTGAATTGCAGAAAACTGAAGTTATTCCTATTAATCTGAGTATTTCAAAGTCTTTTCCTACTCAATCTGCTTTTAGCATAGCGGTTTAGTACCATATTTTACTTTTTAGCATACAAATCGTAACGATTTATTATCGCATCGTAACGATTCCTTATCGCATAGATGCTTTGCAGTATTACATTGTTTCATTTCATGAATGCATCAGTGCGATTCAGTATTGCATTGTAACAGTTCATTAATGCATAGTTACGATTCATTATTGCATTGTAACAGTTCATTAATGTATAGTTACGATTCATTATTACATTGTACCTATTCCATATTGTTTCATTACAATACATTAATGTTTTGTTACTGTTCTAATTGGAATCGATACTGTTCTAATTAGAATCGTAACGGTTTGAATTACTATCGTTACGATTTGAATTACTATCGTTACGATTTGAGTTACTATCGTTCCGATTTGAGTTACTTTCGATACGGTTTGAATTACTATCGTAACGATTTGAATTACTATCGTTCCGATTTGAATCACTATCGTTCAGATTTGAATTACTTTCAGTACGATTGCTCCATAAATACGGCCTATTGCTAACTGGTGACTGCAGACTGTTAAAAAAATCGTTAAAGTTTCTGAAGGAATAGGGGATGTAGATGCGGGAAATGGGAAAGAATGTTAAAAACAAGAAAGAATTTGAAATTCTTTTACCCCGCCTCACATATCTTCATCAGCATATCCTTATTCAGTATGCTGATCTCTTTGCCGTTAATAATTATTTTTAATTCATTAAACAGTTTTGCCATTAAAAAATTAAAGTATAATTATTGTATTTTTGCTGAAATACATATAATGATATGCTGATAGAGAAAACCATTGCAATAAAAACGGCTGAAGCGATATGCAAACTATATAAAACTGAAATTGCCATTGACCAGGTAAGCATTCAGAAGACTATTCCTGTTTATCGTGAAACGGGAGATTTAACTATTGTGGTTTTTCCATTCACAAAGGTTTCAAGGAAATCTCCTGATGTGACAGCTAATGAAATAGGGGAGTACCTTAAGTCTGAAATTCAGGAAATAAAAAGTTTTAGTGTTGTTAAAGGCTTTTTGAATCTTTTAATTGAAGATAGTTATTGGAGCAATTACCTTCGTATTGCTGATACAACCAATTATGGCTTTTCAAAAGAAAAGAAATCAGAAAAAATTCTAGTTGAATATTCCTCTCCTAATACAAATAAACCCTTGCATCTGGGGCATATCAGGAATAACCTTCTTGGGTGGTCGGTTGCCGAGATACTGAAAGCCAATGGGTATGATGTTATAAAAACCACACTGGTAAATGATCGTGGTATTCATATTTGCAAATCCATGCTGGCATGGCAGAAGTGGGGCAAAGGTGAAACACCTGAATCATCAGGCTTGAAAGGTGATCTGCTGGTAGGAAAATATTATGTGCTGTTTGATAAACACTATAAGGAAGAGATAAAAGCCCTTGTTGCTAAAGGCATTTCGGAAGAAGATGCAGCCAAACAAGTGCCCCTGATAATTGAAGCGCAGGAAATGCTTCGCAAATGGGAAGAAGGGGATAAGGACATCATTGCGCTTTGGAAAACAATGAACGCTTGGGTTTACAAAGGGTTCGATGTAACGTATAAAATGCTTGGCATTGATTTCGATAAAACAGAGTATGAATCGAACACTTATTTGCTTGGGAAAAAGATTGTAGAAGAAGGATTAAAAAAGAATCAGGTTTTAAGAAAAGATGATGGCTCAATATGGGCTGATCTGACAAATGAAGGATTGGATGAAAAACTGTTGATGCGTGCTGACGGTACTTCTGTTTATATGACACAGGATTTGGGCACAGCGCAGCTTCGTTATGATGAGCACCAGCCAGAGAAGCTTATTTATGTTGTAGGTAACGAACAGAATTATCACTTTGATGTGTTAAAGCTGGTGCTGAAAAAGATTGGTCGTGATTGGTCTGACCGTATTTATCATCTTTCATACGGAATGGTTGAACTTCCCGAAGGCAAGATGAAATCACGCGAAGGAACTGTTGTAGATGCTGATGATTTGATAAATGAAATGATTGAAACGGCTAAGCAAACTACAGAAGAACTGGGGAAAACCGAAAACTTGGATACAGAAGAAGCTTCAAAGTTATTCAGAATGATAGGGCTTGGAGCATTGAAATATTTCATCCTTAAAGTGGACCCGAAGAAGAATATGCTTTTCAACCCAAAGGAATCCATTGATTTTAATGGCAACACCGGACCTTTTATTCAGTACACACATGCACGTATATGTTCCGTTCTTCGCAAAGCAAAACAATCAGGATTAACATGGAACAGCAGCGATATTGATATTGCAGAACTAATGCCAAA
Organism: uncultured Bacteroidota bacterium; assembly: GCA_963831005.1. GTDB lineage: Bacteria > Bacteroidota > Bacteroidia > Bacteroidales > CG2-30-32-10 > CAWHOW01. The sequence continues at coordinate 201,228 of CAWHOW010000042.1, read as the reverse complement.
AGAAAAAGAGATCATAAAGCTTATTTATGAATATCCCGCTATAGTGAATGAAGCAGGAACCTTATATTCCCCTGCATTGATTGCCAATTATATTTATGAATTAGTGAAAGAGTACAATGGTTTTTATCAAGAGATACCAATATTAAAAGAAGAGAAACAGGAACTTGTAAACTTCCGTCTTGTCCTTTCTGAATTTACTGCTATTGTGATTAAATCAGCAATGCAATTATTGGGAATAGAAGTGCCGGAAAAGATGTAATCTCATATCTATATATCGTACCTACGGCACTTTAATAATCATTTTCAATATATGTGTTACCAATATCCCGTACCTACGCATGAGCGTAAAGCTAAGGATTAATTATTTGGGCTGAAGCCCTTGTCTGCATTGTGTTTCATGCCCACGACCTAAAGGTCGTGGAATATGAACCCTGATATTAAAGGACTTTAGTCCAAATCAAAAACTCCAGGACAATGAATTATAAAGCGATTCAAACAAAATATATATTATTAGCTTTACGCGTATGCGTACCTACGGTACTTTTTTATTCCCTTTAATTTTCTTCTAAACTTATATCACTATTTAGCCTCGTTAGAGGCGAAATAGTGGTAGAAAAAAGAGAAAAACAGAATAAAGCCCCGTAGGTGGCGATATATATCAGACTACAGAGATTATATTTTAAAGAAAAGTTTAATACAGAGGTAAATAAAATATCCTGATTGCGCCACAAAAAGCAAAGCCCATATCATTGTTGGCATACCAGTAAGTCTTTCAAGGCTGTAAGCATCTCCTGCCGATTTAGATTTCTTATTTGCAATCATCACTAATTCTATTGAAGAATAAAGCGCTTCGAAAAGCATAATGCCAGAAAGCAGCACAACTACTATATATAATAAAAACTCCCCTGCATAAAAATTCACTAAAAATAATATAGCGGTAAAAGTAATTAGCCAGAAAACACCATACATATTCCTTACATAGAACATCAGGTTCATAACTGAGAAGCAAGCCAGGATATAAAGAACAATTCTGTATTCTCCTATGCTGATAATATAGAACAACAGAAATGCAAGCGCTGAGCCAAAAGGGTAACCGATGATAGAAACAAGGAATTGACTGAATTTCCCTTTAGTCTTTGTAACAGCCGAACCGGATGTATCGCTGAAAAGTTCCACATTATATACTTCTCCACTGGTAACCAATGCTGCAATTGCATGACCACTTTCATGCACAAGGGTATTTACAACACGCAGATATTTTCCTATATAAGGAATCCTGTTAATTATGAAAACCACAACAGGCAGAGCATATAGAACGTAATCTTTGTTCAATTCAGCAAATAGATATTAGATTTATGATTTGGCAAAAGTATGAATAAGTTTTTATCACTGTTTATTCATTTCTTTTGCTTTTCTCCTGAAGAAATTCAGATAAACAGACATGATAACTGCAATTACAAAACCAACAACTGTACCTATTTCTACATAATGAGGATTGGCATCAATTCCTGTGAGTCGGTGAATTAAATAGGTAATATATGAATACGGCATATCATTATGTCCAAGCTTTTCAAGTACTTGCCAATGCCATTCAGTGAGGGGACAATAACCAATGCCATAAAATATTCCCAATCCAAACCATGCAAAACCTGTAAGCATTAAAAGAATGAAATTAGCCATCCTTGTCTTTTTCCATATCCATCCAATTAAATTGAAAAGAGTAAGAATGGCATGAAATATAAGGAAGAAGTAATCCAGAACGTGATACCAAAACATAATAAATGATTAATTTAAAACCAAAGATAAGAATAACCAGAAAAGGAAATTAATGTTCTGTAAGAATAAATCTAATGAATTATTATAAATCTTTTATAAATTTGCAAAAGGAATGCGGTAATAGCTCAGTTGGTAGAGCGTCAGCTTCCCAAGCTGAAGGTCGTGGGTTCGAGACCCATTTACCGCTCAAAGAAATAGTTAATATTTCAAGTTCTTCCAATACCAGTCAACAGCTATTTGCAGTCCTTTTTCAAGTTTGAACAAAGGATTATATCCTAAAATATTTCTCGCTTTATCAACAGAAGCATGAGAATGAGGAATATCTCCTTTCCTGAGTTCTTTATATGTAATAGGAATATTATTTATTTCAGGATCGTATTTTGATAGGAACCTTTTCAGGTATTTGACGAGCATGTTTAAATCATTTCTTTCGCCTGCAGCAGCATTAAACACCTGATCTTTAGCCAAAACATTTGTTGTTACAGCAGCTAGATGATTAATGTAAATTATATTATCAATATATGTGAAATCTCTTGAGTTTGTTCCATCTCCATAAATAACGGGAGATTCATGATTAATTAGTTGGAGAGTAAATTTAGGAATAGCAGCAGCATAAGGCCCGTTTGGGTCTTGTCTTCTGCCGAAAACATTAAAATATCTTAAACCAATTATATCCAAGCCGTAATTCAATGCAAAAACATGAGCATACAATTCATTCACATATTTTGTAACAGCATATGGAGAAAGAGGTTTTCCTATAATTTCTTCAATTTTAGGTAAAGAAGAAGAATCGCCATAAGTGGAAGAACTGGCAGCATATACTACCCGCTTTATTTTTAAATCTCTTGCAGTAATAAGGATATTTAAAAAGCCGTTAATGTTTACTGAATTGGTAGTTGCGGGGTCATCCAGCGACCTTGGAACAGAACCTAAAGCTGCTTGTTGAAGAATAATATCAACACCATCGGCGGCTTTAGTGCAATCATCAATATTCCTGATATCACCAACAATTAACTTGAAGTTCTTATTATCATAAAATTCTTTTAGATTTTCCTTTCGTCCTGTAGAAAAATTGTCAAGGCAGATGACTTCATTCGAATATTTCAACAAGTCTTCACACAGATTAGAGCCTATAAAGCCTGCACCTCCCGTAACCAGTACTCTTGAATTTTTTATTTTAGGATAATCCACTATTAATTAATGAAAATTGTACAAATGTAATTAATCTGATGATTATATGAAGAAATTTGGTCTTGATATCATTAATCAATATTAAAACCAGCCGTTTCAAGGTCTTTCCAAAAGTTAGGATAAGATTTTTCTACACAATTTGGATTTTTGATTGTAATTTTAGGGCATAACAAAGCAAGTGGCGCAAAAGCCATTGCCATCCTGTGATCATTATAAGTTTCTATTGTTGCAGAAGTATTATTGAAAGTCCCTTTTAAGGAAAAAACATTTCCTTTTTCAATTAATTGAATGTTGAATTTCTTCAATTCATTCTGGATTGCTAGTATTCTGTCTGTTTCTTTAATGCGCAAACTTTCCATTCCTGTAAATTTGCAATTCAGTCCTTTAACAGCGCAAAGAACTATCATGGTTTGAGCAAGATCGGGATTGTTAATAAAATCAATGTTGTCTGGTAATGAAGATTTATCTTCATTTGTTTTTGTTATGAAAGCGCCTGCATCACTGAATTCAGTGATGATGCCAAATGGCTTTAACCACTCCTGTATAATGGCATCTCCCTGAAACGACTTGCGCTTCACTCCTTTCAGAAAGATAGTTGGTTCATTTGTAAAAGCAGCAGCTAAATACCAGTATGAAGCACAACTCCAGTCAGATTCTATGGTATAGGTTACAGGCTGATATTCCTGTTTTTTAATAATGATACTATTTTTGTTTTTTTCAGTTTTAACTCCAAAATGATTCATTAATGCCAATGTCATATCAATATAGGAGCGGGAAATCACTTTGTCAGTAAATTCGATTTCCAATCCTTCAGGTAAAGTCGGTGCTATCATTAATAACGCTGAAATAAATTGACTGCTGATATTTGAAGTAATGTTGATTTTGTTTTTTCTGAAATTATTTTCTTTGCCATTTATTTTAATAGGAGGGAAGCCTTGGTTTTCCAGATATTCAATATTTCCTCCAATTTTATTTAATGCTTCAACTAATGGACCAATAGGTCGCTCACGCATTCGTTTGGTACCAGTTAATATTCTATTCTGACGTGTTGCAACATAATATGCCGTCAGGAATCGCATGGCAGTACCAGCATCCTCTATGTCAATTGTTTTTTCCTTTGAAAAGAGTGCTTTTTGCAATAGCTTTGTATCAGATGATTTAGAAAGATTTCCTAAAATAGAACAGTTTCTTGATAAGGCATCAATTATCAATGCACGGTTGCTTTCGCTTTTTGAACCGGGTAATTCAATTGTTCCGGAGATATTTGCTGAAGGAGAAGAAATATTTAGAATGTCTTTCATTATAGTGATAAATAATATTCTAGCGCTGAATTAATATCTTCCTCGTTAATTTCTTCATTTACTCTGAAATGGCCTATGCCATTAAGTAGTGTGAAGTTTATTTTCTGATATTCGTTCTTCTTATCTTTAAATGTGTAGCCAATGATTTCATCAAAGTTGTTTTTGCTGAACTTTAATCTTGATAAATATTTTAAAATAAAGTTGCTAATTATTTTTAACTCACTCTCATTTAAATATCCTTTTTTATGTGATATCCATGATTCAGCAATCATTCCTGCTGCAACTGCTTCACCATGCAGGATAGGGTTTTTTGGAGAATTAATAAGAAAGAAAGTTTCAAATGCATGACCTAATGTATGCCCGAAATTTAATCCTTTCCTAACTCCCTGTTCAAGCAGGTCTAGGTTAGCGATTTTAGTTTTTATCTTTATTGAACGCGAAACAATATAATCCGCATCATCTTTTAAATTTGTCTTTTTAAATAGTTCAGAAAAGAAGCGTGAGTCCCAGATAAGAGAATGTTTAATAACCTCTGCAAACCCTGATAAATATTGTCTTTGTGGTAATGTTTTCAAAAAATCAATATTTGTTACAATTGCTTTAGGATTTTTAAATACTCCAATCGTATTTTTATAATTAGAAAGGTTCACTCCGGTCTTTCCTCCAATACTTGCATCGCACATGGATAGCAATGTGGTGGGTATGTGAACAAAATCAACACCTCTTTTATATGTTGCTGCAATAAATCCACCAATATCATTTATTACACCGCCTCCTAGGTTTATAATGAGCGCTTTCCTGTCGATAGCTTTTTCTGCAAGTTGGTTCCATACATTAATGCAGGTGTTTATGGTTTTATTTTCTTCTCCACTTGGAATACATATTGTAGTATAATTTCCAATGTAATCATTAATTAATGGCAGGCAATGTTTTTGAGTGTTCTCATCAACAATAACTACTATTGCAGAGTAATGGCTATTTGCAATAAATCGTTTAAAATCATTAAGGCTATTTAATCCTGAATATATTGCGGGTTTAAAAGATGTTAGCATATTATAAAATTGAACAAATTTAATATTTCTTATCAAATAAAAAAGCCACTGTTTATCGCAGTGGCTTTGAAAACAAAATATGAGGTTAAATCAAAAGGCGCCCATCATAGTCAGTATTTGTGCCTGTGTTGTAGTGCTCATCGTAATAGGAACTGATAAACCATTTGAAATTGTAAAGTCCTGATCAAAATAATACATCTGACCGCCAGTGTCATTTGCAATTGCAAATACAGTTATAGGATCTCCTGTTGGAAGATTGCTGGCAGCTAATGAACTTACTTTCATAAATGAGTGACGGTTCTTAAAGATGATATATACATCAATATAATTGGTATTAGTTGCTGTGCCATTTATTGTGAATGTCATACTGGAGCTTGAATAAGAAAACGTATGGTTAATGCCAATCCATCCTAATTTTGCTATTTTCATTAAATATCCGCTGCCACTAACGCTTAATTTAGTTATAGTATCTAGATCGCTTGGAAATAAAAAGTTAGTTGCATCTACATTCAGATTCCAGTCGTTTGTAGTGCTGCTTGTAAATCCATAATATACTTTCATGATATTATCAGGACTTATTGTGGAAGGTGCCCACATTGGTAACCCGCAATGTTCTTTTAAAACAAGAGCGCTTGTATCTTTATAAGCCAGTATATTTAATTCCCCTGCTGCCTGAAGAATATTGCCCTGCGCAACATTGGGCAGTTGTTCCATTATCATGTTCTTTATTCCATAAGCTTCAATAACTTTTAAAGTGTAAGGATAAATAATATCCTGATGAGTGCTTTGATACATGAAAATGTTTTTCGGGATACCCCAAATCTTTGTGCCATTCATGGCAGTAATAGTATCTCCTCCTGTTGAGTCAATAGTAAATGATTGCTGGGGAGGAGCATTGTTAGTATAAAAACTGCCGAGTGGGGCATAAGCAGTTGATGTAGTTGTCGTCTTATCTGCGGTTCTGTCTTTAGAACAGGATGTTAAAATAAAAACTACTACAAAAGCAACGATTGTAGTTGATACTGTTAATACATGTTTTGTTTTCATGGTTGAGTTTTTTGTTAACACATTAAAATGTTGGTTTCACTCATAGTACACATAAAAAGGATTTTACCCTTAACGAGGATGTGAAAATTAAAAATGAGGACAACTTTTTACTTTACGACTTTCGGAATTGAACATGCATTTAAAGTTAAACAATAATCCTATTCCTATGGATCCTTCCTCCCAGTGTGGGTCATAACGATATTCAATATAAGGATGAAGGCATTTAACATCGAAAACAACTCCTAATCCTCCTTCTGGCATTACAGAACTTCTTTTGGCTTTAGGGTTTTGGAAATCGGAACTGTTGAACCAGTCATCATAATAACCACCAATGTAAACATAAGGGCTAAGGAATTTATATTTCATGAAATTATAATCAACATCGGCACCTCCATATATTTCATTGATATTGTTGAAAGGTGGATAAAAAGAAATACGCGGAGAAATATAAAACTTATCGTAAACAGGTATTTTAGCTCTTACATCTATTGCGAATCCCCCATTCTGGAAATCATAATATGCACCGATACCCCATAAGGTAGCCGGCTTTGTATCATCTAATTTTTTGTTTTTGTGTTCCTGCGCAAAAGAATGACCTATTGTGATAAGAAGTAACAAAAATATTTGGATAGTTTTCTTCATGAAACAGATAATACGGTTAAATTTTGAAAGTGTAAAAGTAAGTAAGTGTTTTGAAGAAGGCAAAAATAAAACTTTAAAATTTCTTAATTGATATTGATGTGAAATATCTTTCATTGGGTTTAATGAATTTAATAGTTTGGTTAATTCTTTTTAATGCTCATTTCTTTCCTGTTTCACTTTAAAATCGAGCAACAAACCGAGCCTGTAATGCTCATTACCAAAGTAACTGGTATCGGGGGAGATTTCAGCGGAGTATAAAAATCCAGAAGGGGGAAGCGCTTTCAATGTAACTGTATTGGTGTTTCTTTTGCTTTGAAGTTTCAGTAAACCGGCAGTGCGTTTATCAAGTGTGTTGGCATAAGCTGAAACAGTATTGAATTGCAAAATAGTTATAACAATTAAAGAGCTAATTATTGCGCCTGTTGCAACATAAGAAAAATAACGCAGTATATTGGCTCTGTCAACACAACGATACCCCAAAATAAATGCCCATGTTGCACAGAATATTGATGTTAATAAAACCACCTGTGATAATGATCTGTCGGGGCCCATTTCCGATAATACGTAACAAGCCGGAAACATCAGGCAATATGCAAGTAAAACAAGTATTAATAAGGAAATAACAAACTTTTTATAAAAGAAACTATAAGGTAGTTTCTGTTTATTTTTGCCATGCAAGTAACCTAAATAAATGCAAGGTATACTGAAGAGTTTAATCCATAGTAATTGAATGGGTAGCTTGAATAATATGAGCTTTCCAATAGATTTAAGTGTGATAAAAAAGGTCTGTGAAAAAGAAGGTTCAGGGAGCCATGTAGCTCTAATTGCATTTCCCGGAGCAGTATAAGAAATGAGGAATGAAGTAATTAAAAAAGCCAGAGAAAACAGTATCTTCCATAAAGCTCTTTCTTTAATATTTCTTACCAAAGCATTCTCTTTATTGAACACAAGGCAGCAACAAGAAGTAAGCAGGAAAAGTATATAGAAAAGTGCGTACGTTTCGCTGGCGCCTCCTGCATAGATAAAGTAAATTGCAAGTAAAATGAAGTGGTGGGGTTTTGATCTTTTTCCTGCTATGATTCCAAGCCCGAATAAGAAAGCAATGATGCTGAACATGAACATGGCTGTTGACTGTGCCCAAAACCATATTTCGCCTTTGTTATAGGAAATAAGGAAAGTAAATGCTGAAAAAAGTATACTATAATTTAAAATGATGAACTTGCTTGAAGTTATTTCAAAGAAATCGAAAGCCCTTCGTAGCAATATATAAATCGCAAGTATAAAAAAAATGATAACGGTAAAAGAATATAAGAACAAAGCTAAAGGATATTCGTGAAAGTGGTAAAGCAGATCCCATAAAAGATACGAAGTCCAGCGCCCGCCCCAATGATAATATCCCTCCAGCACGCCACCCCATATACCGAAAACATGCTCATCGTGGATATGGTAATAATCGTCAACAGCAAAACGGTTATAATAGCTCAATATGAAGAAAAGCAAAAGGAACAGCAAGTTTGCTGCTAATATCAGATTGTTTTGCCATTTATTTGTTGCGCTGTGTTCCAAATTCAGAAAGAATGTTATTCTCTTTTAAAGATAAAATTAAACAATTTTAAATTAACAGTTTGGTAATATTTTCAAATAAGAAAATACTTTTCAGGGCTAAAGCCCCGGTGTTTACTAAGATTTCATTAACCCCAGACTTAAGTCTGGGGTTACAATACACCCCCTTCGTCAATTAAGGACTTTAGTCCTCTTAATAAAAAAATACCGAACTATTGTTAAATATACCCTGCGAAAAATGTACCATACTACTTTTGAAGCTTGTAATAATGCACAAAATAACATGAATTTAACAAAGAAAGCACTGATATTGTTACAGCTTTTCATACGAATATATTTATCTTTGTTTTTTACAATGATATTTGGCTATTAGTTCAATGAAAGCAAATAGATTCCTTTTAGTAATTCTGACAAGTTTTTTTATTCTTGCCATTTCCTGCAAAAAGGATAAAACAACTACTTCTTCCTCCACTGCAAGCAAGCCAATGCCTTATACCATAACTATTCCTAAGTTCTTCCCTACGGCATTGAACATACCTGCTGATAATCCTATGACTGTTGAAGGCATTAAACTGGGAAGATATTTGTATTACGACGGGCGCATTTGCGGAAAGAAAGATACGCTGATGTCGTGCAGCACCTGCCATATACAAGCGCATGCTTTTATGAATGGTGTTGGGTATGCCTATGGAACAACAGGTGTGAAAACTCCACATGCCATGCTTCCGCATATAAACCTTGTATTTAATTCGAATGGTTATTTGTGGACAGGTGAAGTTACTCCGAACAATCCTTTTTATCATACGCCCGGCACTTATGGCGGCAATATTGAAGATGTGGTTTGGATAGCGATGACAGATAAACCTGAATTTGCAAGCGATACAACTAAATCCAAGGAAGCGATACAGGCTATTTCCATTTACCCGCCTATGTTCAAGGCGGCATTTGGTTCGGATGTGGTTACCTTCAGAAATATATCAAGAGCCATTGCACAGTTTATTCGTACATTGATCTCTTCTAATTCTAAATTCGATAAGTATGTTAGAGGTGAAACACAGTTAAGTAATAGAGAACTTAACGGCTATAATGATTTCGAAACCGAAACAGCCGATTGTTTTCATTGTCATGGAACCGTTCTGCTTACTACAAACAATTTTTACAATAATGCCAAAGATTCAATATTTACCGACCCTTACGACAGGTATTCCTATACTCATAACACCGGCGATAAAGGCGCTTATGTGGCTCCAACCCTGCGGAACATAGCTTACCGCGGGCCTTACATGCACGATGGTCGTTTTGCCACACTTGATGATGTAATTAACTTCTATAGTTCTGGACTGGTATGGTCGCCGTATGTAAGCCCTATGATGTATCATATTAATACCGGCGGGGCACAGATGACACCTTCGCAGAAAGCCGATCTTAAAGCTTTCCTGTTGACTTTAAGTGATTCTACATTTATTACAAACCCTGACTTTTCAAAGCCTTCGGATTTACCTTAACTCCCAACTCATAACTCCCAACTCCAAGCTATTCTCTTTATGTCAAAACTAACGCTCGACCTTCATGAAATATATAATAAAGGCTGGCTTATTGATAAAGCTCTGAATGATATTATTGAGGAAGCAATCGATAAAAAGATCAAAGAAATTGAAATTATTCCCGGCAAGGGAAGCGGACAATTAAAGAAAAAGGTGCTGCGTTTCCTGGATAAGCCCGAAATTAAAAAGCTTTACCACCGTATAGAAAAGGACAGGGATAATTTTGGGAGGATATTTGTTTATTTCAGGTTCTGAAAATTTAATTATTCTATTCTATTTTCTGCAACTCCTTTACCTTTATATTAAGTGAATTATGGATTATATTGTTTAAGATATATCACCCCTACGGGGTTTTAAGGTTATTGTAGATTCGTTTTCTACCAATATTTAGTCCTTACCGGACTTTTCTTAGCTCCGTTAGGAGTGATATATTGGTAGAAAAAGAAGACCCATTGAAATTTAAAGCCCTGTAAGGGCGATATAATTTTTTAATCCATAGCTCACTTTTGTATTATAATTTTAAGAAAATAAAGCGGTTTTACCTCACACTGTACACAGCGTTACCCTCATTCGGTAGTATTTACTCAACACTGTACACAGTGTTGCCTTCATCCGGTAGTATTTTGCCAACACTGAATACAGTGTTGCCCTCATCCGGCAGTATTTGCCTAACACTGAATACAGTGTTACCCTCATCCGGCAGTATTTGCCTAACACTGAATACAGTGTTGCCCTCATCTGGCAGTATTTTGCCAACACTGAATACAGTGTTGCCTTCATCCGGTAGTATTTGCCTAACACTGAATACAGTGTTGCCTTCGTCCGGCAGGTTTTATCCATTTCTTTAATCAGGAATGAGTTCATCTGGCAGGTTTTGTTCATTTCCTTGTTCGGGATTGAGTTCATCCGGCAGGATTTGTTCATTTCAATCTAAAGAATTGCATAAAAACAGAAAACGCCACTGCATTTGCAATGACGTTTTCAATGAATTTTGAAGATTTATAGTATTCAGTAAAATGTTTTGAACTTGTTTTTTTAACCCTAACCCCGTCCCTTCCCCTACTTGTATGGGAAGGGAGAAAGGGATGGGGTAAAAGAAATAACTTTTAGTACTTAGGGCTCATTCCCAGGTTAAACATTATGAACGACATCATATCGGTAACTTCTTCTATCGATTTTGCAGTTGGTTTTCCGGCGCCATGACCAGCCATAGTATCTATTCTTACCAACACCGGGTTGGTTCCTGCCTGTTTTGCCTGCAAGGTTGCAATGAATTTGAACGAATGTGCCGGAACAACCCTGTCGTCGTGATCGGCTGTCATTACAAGAGTGGCGGGATATTTAACCCCCTCCTTAATATTGTGCAGAGGAGAATATTTATAGAGATATTTGAACTGCGTAGAATCTTCGCTCAGGCCGTAATCGCTCGACCAGCCACGACCTATGGTGAACTTCTGGTAACGCAGCATATCCATTACGCCAACCTGTGGAATTGCCACTTTGAACAGTTCGGGGCGTTGAGTCATCACAGCGCCTATAAGTAAACCACCATTGGAGCCGCCCTGTACAGCAAGTTTCTCGCTGCTGGTATATTTTTCTTTTATCAGGTATTCAGCAGCCGCTATAAAATCGTCAAAAACGTTTTGCTTGTTAAGCACCATTCCTGCTTTATGCCATGCTTCGCCGTATTCGCCGCCCCCGCGTATGTTAGCCATTGCATAAACGCCGCCGCTTTCAAGGAAAAGAAGCCTGCTGATGCTGAAGTTTGGCGTAAGACTGATGTTAAAACCACCATATCCATAAAGCAAAGTTGGGTTCTGACCATTCAGAACCAATCCTTTTTTATAGATAAGGAACATAGGAATTTTTGTTCCATCTTTACTTGTATAGAAAACCTGTTTGGTTTCGTAATCGTCGGTTTTAAAGTCAATGTCCGGCTTATGATACACCGTTGATTTATTCGCATTGATATCGAACTTGTAAATAGTTGAAGGAAATGTAAAGGAGGTATAAGAATAAAAAGCGGTATTATCGTCCTTCTTGCCGCTGAAACCGCCGCCTGTGCCAATGCCCGGAAACTGAACTTCGCCTTGCAATTTCCCGTCGAGGGTATAAATATATGCTTTGCTGCATGCATCTTTTATATATTCAGCAATCAATTTACCCCCAAGGTAAGAAACGCTTTGAAGCACTTCTGGTTTTTCAGGAATAATGGTCTTCCAGTTTTCCTTTGCCGGATTCATTGGGTCCATCAGTACAAGTTTATAAGTGGGAGCATTGTCGTTGGTAAGCATCATAAACTTTCCGTCAACATCATCTATCACGTTGTAATCAAAATCAAAACCTTTTGCCAATTGTTTAAAATCTTTATCACCTTTCTTAAGGTCTTTGTAATACAAGCCATTTCCGCTGGTTGTTTCGGTTTCGCTGATAATAAGGAAGTTTTCATCTTCGGTTATTTGCGCACCATAATTGCGGTCGGGGAAAGCCGTGTTCTCATATACAAGCTTATCGGCGCTTTGTAGTGTGCCCACTTTATGGAAATATATCTTGTGATTTTTATTCATTGCTGTCAATTCCTTGCCCTTAACAGGTTCTTCAAAACGGCTGTAGTAAAAGCCATCGCCCTGCCAGGCTATGCCCGAGAATTTTATCCAGATAATATGATCGCTCAGAAGTTTTCCGCTTTCCACATCCATCACATACGCTTCGTTCCAGTCGGAACCGCCTTTCGAGGTCATGTAGCCAAGATATTTGCCATCGTTCGAAACCGAAAGTTCTGCCAAAGCAATAGTGCCGTCGGCCGATAATTTATTCGGATCAAGAAACATACGCGGTGTACCGTCAAGTCCGTCCTGTATGTAAAGCACACTTTGGTTTTGCATGCCATCATTTTTATAAAAGAAATAATGTTTTCCCTGTTTAAACGGAATGCCGTATTTAGGGAAGTTCCATATTTTGGTTAGTCTTTCTTTCATCTTTTCCCTGAAAGGGATCTTTGAGAGGTAATTAAAAGTAACTGTGTTTTCAGCTTTAACCCAGGCAGCGGTTTCTTCCGATTTGTCGTTTTCAAGCCAACGATATGGGTCGGGAACTTTCGTGCCAAAATAATTATCCACTGTATCCACCTTTTTGGTTACAGGGTATTTAATGCCGTTCTGTGCTTTCATGGTCAAAGGGATTGCTGTTATTAAGCATAACATAAAGAATGATTGGATTTTTTTCATAAATATTAAAGTTTGGATTATTCTTTTGATAAAGTTTAAGATATTTGCCGTAAAAATAGAAATAGATTTCAGATTAATCAAAAATATATATTGAAAGGAATCAGGTTTAAGGTTAAAAGGTTAAGCAACTGGTCTGGGTTAGTGTTTAAAGTAAAAGCTTCGTAAATAACCAATGACTAATGACCATTGCCTAAACCAGCCGCTCAACCTATAAACTAAAGACTATAATTTTTTGAATAACTTTTTTAATAAAAAAACTAATATATGGCAGCGATAAGAAAAACAACCACCTATAAATACGATTACCTAAATGCAAGCACTGCTGCGGATTTTACCGATGTGGAGCCAGTGATCTCTTCTTATACGGAATTCGATATTAATGGGAATGTGCTGGTTGAGATCAATTATAATGCTAAAGGTCAACCGGAACATAAGAGCGAGTACACTTACGATACCAAGGGACAGCTTATTGAAGAAGTTTTGATAAATGAAGATGACTTTATTGACGAAAGGAAGAAGTACGAATACAATGAAAAAGGCTTAATGGTAAAGGAGTTCCTTATTTACCAGGATGAATCGTTTGATACTACAGAATACAAGTATGATGAGAACGGCAAGTTGCTGGGAAAAGAAACTGTAGATCCAGATGGAGAGCTTGAGTCGAGAAAAGAATATGTTTATGAGAATGGTAACCTGATAAGTGAAACCAGTTTCGATGCTGATGGAAAGATATTAAATGAAGTAAAGTATAAATATAATGAAAAAGGAGAAGAAACCGAGCTCATTCAATACACTTCGGAAGATGACCAGACCATCCGTATAGAATATGAATATAATGAAGCAGGCATTCGTACGGAAGCCTGTACCTATAATTCAGATAATACGTTAATAGCACGTGTGGTTTATACAATGGATGAAAAAGAGCGTTTGATTGAATTATTTGATGAAGATAAATTTCATAAGATAACCACTACATTTGCTTATGATGATAAAGATAATATGATTGAACAGTTAGAGACCAATAAGGCAGGCGATTTGAATAACAGGATTATCCGCAAATTTGATGAGAACAATAATCTAATTGAAGTAGCTGTAACTTTAGATCGTCATGGAGCAGGATATAACCAGAATTATGTTGTTCACTATGAATATGAGTATTTTGAATAAAATGATTAAAGATTTAACTTGGTTTATCTCATTCCCTGATAGAGTTTCATTGTAATGAAAAGAAAATATTAATCAGGCTATACAGATAATTAATCATTCACCGGTTCGAATACAACAAATCGGGAATGAGGAGTATTATAGTCTTTAATTTCCTTAAACCTTTTGTCTTGTTGAAGTTTTTCAAGTGGAATACCATCTTCAACCACAGCACACCAGTTATCCCATATGATCAGGCTATTCTTGGGAATTTCATTTTTAGTATATATTTCGGGAAGTTCTTTTCTTTTATCTGGATCAAAATGATCAATATTTAATGCGAGACTTATATATGGAGGATAGTAATAAAAGGTATAGTCGGGATAACTCTTTCTAATAAATATTGCCATTTCTTTTATTAATACCTGGTCGTTGCTTAATGAAAATTCATTATTCCAATTAATAGCAGCAGGATTTTTAGTAAACGGGAAAATAACAATATAAGCGATTATAATTAATCCGGTTATTCTTCCAGCTGTTTTATTCATTATTAATTTCTCAGTTAGGAAATTAAATCCGTCAAGGCCAATCAAGGCAATAAAGGGTAAAACACAAATCAATACGCGCTTTAGCCCCATGCTATTAAATATTCCGAAATACCAAAAAAGACTGTGGGCAACAAAGAATGCCAGAAATCCGCCATAAATCAGTACCAATTTCTCTGTATATTTATTCGTCACCTCACGATATTGTTTATTGAAAAAGCTAATGATAATGAATATAATTCCGGCAACTAGCAATATATAAAATGGTATCCCTATTACATAGGTCAATTGACCAACAAAGTGAAACAAAGGACCTGAACCA
This sequence comes from uncultured Bacteroidota bacterium, assembly GCA_963831005.1. Lineage (GTDB taxonomy): Bacteria > Bacteroidota > Bacteroidia > Bacteroidales > CG2-30-32-10 > CAWHOW01. The sequence continues at coordinate 185,875 of CAWHOW010000042.1, read as the reverse complement.
TAAGTGCTGCTTAATTTAGCATAAGGAATTTTTGTAAATACCCAAAGAAAATCATGATAATAAAAATAGCCGGCAATGCTGTAAAGGATATGGCCTGTCAATAGAAAAGGCAGAATTTTATATTTCTTTTTTACAAAAAAATATAAGGCGAAGACGCCAAGTAATATAAGTCCTTCTGAACGTACGAATGGAAGGAAAGATATTATAACTGATGAACTTATTTCTTTTTCTGATATCAAAAGATAAGTTGAAAATATAAGGAAAAATGCGAACAAAGGTTCAGTAAGACCAGAAAATGTAATAACAAAATTAAGTGGAGCAAAACATAATAGCACAACTGTGAGGAAAGATTGTTTATTAGCAATTTTTTTAGCAGTCAAGTATGTAAAAAGCAATGTAAGAGATGAAAAAAGAGAATTAAATATTTTTATTCCAATTATTCCGAATTGAGCAAAGGGCGAAGCAAACAAAACGTAAATGGGTTTCGCCCAATGATGAAAAAAGAATGAGGGATGATTGAAAGAATATTTTGCGTATAAAAAGTGCATTATACTGTCACCTGAATCCACTGTTCCCTGAAGTGTGAATGATATAACTATGCATATAATGAAGTACAAAGTAATTCCGGGAATAACTAATTTGTCCTGGAGCGAAATTCGTTTCAGCATTGAATATTTTTATTTCAAAAATAAGAATACAAATGGAATGAATTCAACTTTTCTAAAAATTTTCCTAAAGAGACAACTTTTTGCTGATATTTTCATACTTTAAATCCTAAAATTAACTTTTCTATATTGTTTTAGGTGTATTAATTTTATTTTATAAATTTGTCTAAAATAATTTTTATGTTGTTGAAGCCAAAACTTCTTATCACGTATATATTTATTTTCTTTTCATTATTTTCAGTTGCACAACAAGGAAAGAATGGCGCTAAGACGGTTTCAGCAGCCAATACGATTGTTAATGAATATACCACTCTTGCTATTGATGCTATAGCAGGTGCTACTTCAATCTCGGTTGCTAATAGTGGACTAAATACTAATAGTCGCTTTACAACCAATTTATCAGTCGGTGATCTTATAATGATTTATCAGGCGCAGGGCGCTTCTATCATGGTTCCTGCGAGTTCAATAAGTGCTACCTATGGAACTGTAACAAATTATAACAATTGTGGATTTTATGAATTTGCTGAAGTAATTTCTGTTCCAGATGCTGCTATTATTAACATAGAATGTCCATTAACATATAATTACAATGCTTCAGGTAAAACTGAAGTTGTAAGGATTCCCAGGTATTCCTCTTTGACTATAAATAGTCCAGGTGTTCTGACAGGTGATACCTGGGATGGAACAAAGGGTGGTATATGTGTAGTTGAGGTTTTAGGTAATACTGCCGTTAATACTGGTGGAAAAATGGATATGTCCGGTAAAGGATTTCGTGGTGGTGTTACAGTTGATGATCCTACTGATGGATATGGTGTAAATAACTGTTATGAGCCAACTCGTGTTAATGGAACTGAAAAAGGTGAAGGTATTGCTGGTTTTGAAACTGATTATGATGCAATTGGTGGAAGATTTTGCAGGGGGGCTCCTGCAAACGGAGGAGGAGGAGCAAATGTACATAATTGTGGCGGTGGTGGTGGTGCCAATGCAGGAGATACTACTTCATGGACAGGTATGGGAAATCCTGACACCACTACAGCAAGCTGGGTAGGAGCATGGGATCTTGAAAGTCCGCTTTTTCACAAATCTTCTTCTTCAGGTGGAGGACGTGGAGGATATTCATTTTCTGCAAATAATAAAAATGCTTTAGTTGTTGGTCCGAATAATGCATTATGGGCAGGTGACAATCGTGATAATAATGGTGGTTATGGAGGCAGGCCGCTTGACTATACTACAGGCAGGATATTTTTGGGAGGTGGAGGTGGAGCCGGTGAAGGGGATAATACCTATGCAACATCTGGTGCAAATGGCGGAGGAATTGTTTTTATTCAAGCATATGGGAATGTAAATGGTACCGGGCAAATATTAAGCAATGGTGCAACTGCAGCAAATTCTTCTTCAGGATATACTTCTGGGGGAACTGATGGTGCTGGTGGTGGTGGTGGTGGTGGAACCATTATTATTAAAAGTGTTGGTTTAATATCGGGTATTAATGCAAATGCTAATGGTGGTAATGGTGGCAACCAAGCTATTAAGGTAACTTATATTACTGACCAGGCTGAAGGACCAGGTGGAGGCGGAGGAGGTGGATTTATTGCGCTTTCAAATGGTACAATAACAACTACAGCAAATGGTGGAGCAAACGGAACAACAAATTCAATCGGTATGACAGAATTTATTCCTAATGGTGCTACTAAAGGCGGGGCTGGTGTTATAAATGGCATAGTATCACCTCCTGCATATATTGCTGTTTCAAATGATACTATATGTCCAGGTGACAGCGCAACGTTGATAGCAACAATAGTTGGTTCTGTTCCATCGGGCACTACAATAGTGTGGTATGATTCAATTATTGGTGGTATCATACTTGGAATAGGTACAACCTTTACCACACCTGTTCTTGATACTACGACCAATTATTATGTTGGAACATGCCCAGGTACTTTCCATCAACTGGTTACAGTGGTTGTCCAGTCTGTGATTGCAAATGCCGGTACTAACACTGCAGTATGCTTAGGCAACAGCACAACATTGCATGGAACCGGAGGAGGAACATATGCATGGTCTCCATCTGCGGGATTGAGCAGTACTAATATCGCTAACCCGATTGCTTCACCTACAACCACAACAGAATATTACCTTACAGTAACAAGTTCATCAGGATGCAAAGCTGTTGATTCGGTTAACGTTTCTGTTAATAGCGGATTTACTTTTATTGCAGGAAACAATGCTTCAATTTGCCCGGGAACAAGCACCAGCCTAAATGCGAGCGGTGGAATAACCTATGACTGGTCACCGGCTGCTTCTTTGAATAGTTCAACCATTGCTAATCCAATAGCGACTCCGACATCAACAACCTCATATATTGTTACAGCAACCAACAGCTCAGGGTGCAGCGCGGCTGATACAGTTGTGGTTACTGTATTCCCTTATGTAAATGCTAATGCTGGAGTTGATACAACTATTTGTTCTGCTGCAAGTGCACAGCTTCATGCATCAGGAGGGACAACTTACCTGTGGTCGCCTGGAATTACATTAAACAGTACTACTATTTCAAATCCTATAGCATCGCCAACAACAAATACAACCTATTTTGTTACTATTACAGATGCCAATAGCTGTTCTGCTAAAGATAGTGTTACAGTTGATGTCAGCCCGAATCTGGTGATTACTGTTTCTCCAAGTTCCCCATCTATATGCTCTGGTGGGGGAAGCGTTCAACTTACAGCTTCTGGTGGTACAAGCTATATATGGTCTCCATCAACTGGATTGTCAGCTACTACCGGTTCAGTAGTTATTGCCAACCCGACAGTCAATTCAAGTTATTTAGTTACGGCAACGAATTCAACAGGCTGTACAGGATCGGCTACCGTTACTGTGACCATTTCTTCACCTCCTACAGTGCTTGTAACACCAAGGAATTCTGCAATATGTGCTGGCGGTAGTATTACGCTTTCAGCAGCCGGAGCAACAACTTATGCATGGAGTCCGGGCTCAGGGCTTTCTGTAACGACGGGTTCAACTGTAGTAGCAAGCCCTACTACAAGCACCACCTATATTGTGACTGGAACCTCTTCAGGATGCACAGCTATTGATTCAGGTGTGGTTACTGTTAATCCTGCACCTATTGCACAGATAACATCGCATACTGATGCTACCTGTGGCTTAAGCAATGGCAGCGCTACTGCATCGGGAGGAACTTCATACAACTGGAACAATGGTGAAGCTACTGCTATTGCAACGGGACTTTCTTTCGGAACATATACTGTCACAGTAAGCGATGGTCCCGGTTGCACAGCTTCAACCAGTGTTACTATCGGCGAAACTCCTTCAGTAGTAGTTTCTGTTTCAAGTATTGATTCCGTTAAGTGTTTTGGTGAAGCCAATGGAAATGTATATATCACTGTTTCAGGTGGTACACCTGCATTTACATATGCATGGTCTGACGGGCAAAGCGGGCCGAATTTAATTAATGTTGCTGCTGGTGTTTATACGGTTACAGTAACAGATATTAATGGCTGTTCAGGCACTGCAAGCGCAGCAGTGAAAGCACCGTTATCTCCCATTAGTTCTGTTATTACGAGCGCTGACACCGTTTTAAAGTGTTTTGGGGATAATTACGGCTTTATTACCATAGCTGTTGCCGGAGGAGGCACGCCACCTTATTCTTTCCTCTGGAGTAATGGACAACCAACTTCGTCCATTACCAATCTTACCGGTGGAAGTCTGTATACAATTACAATTACTGATTTAAATGGCTGTGTCGACATACGTTCAATACCGGTTTCTCAACCTTCCGAAATTCATTTGCTAGTAAGTGGCCATGATGCCAGATGCAAAGACTCGTGCAATGGCGGAATTACATCATCTGTCACAGGAGGAACTCCTTTCCCAAGTGGTAACTATGCTTACTCTTGGAGTACGACACCTCCACAAACTACTGAGAGCATCACGAAAGTGTGCCCCGGGACATACGGCCTTACCGTTACTGATTCCAACGGTTGTCAGGCTGTTGCAAGCGCGAGCATTATTACAAGTGTTATTGTCGATGCCAGCTATACTCCATCAACCACTTTAGGATATGTTCCGCTGAGTGTGAGCTTTGGCTATAATGGCTCCTTATCCTCAGCAAACTCTTACTTGTGGACATTTGGAGATGGGGTTATTGATACCACTGAAAATCCTATTCATGTCTTTAACAGTAATACCGACACTACTTTCAGGGTGTGCCTTACAGTTTCTGATAGCTCCTGCAAATCGGATACCTGCGAACTTGTTAAAGTGGAAGTGCATTCAAAGATAACAGTACCTAACGTGTTCACTCCAAACGGGGATGGTAAGAATGACGAGTTCATGGTAAGAGATTACATCCATTGCAACTTTTAACTGCATTGTTTTTAACCGCTGGGGTAAAAAAATATATGAATGGTCAGATGTGAACAAGGGTTGGGATGGTAAAACAGGCAGCGGAGCTGAAGCCCCTGATGGTACTTATTTCTATATTATTACTGCAAAAGGATACGATAATATTGATTACAATCTTCATGGCGCTGTTACTTTAATTAGGTAAGGTATTGATATAATATAATGCATTACAAAAGAAAGAGCCTTATAAATGTTGATTTATAAGGCTCTTTCTTTTTATTGTGCCCGGAACAGGACTCGAACCTGCACATCCTTGCGAATACTAGTCCCTGAAACTAGCGCGTCTACCAATTCCGCCACCCGGGCATTATGTCAAACTACATTTTAAAATAGAAAATGGCAAAATCAATACTCACAACATTTGACTTTTGCCATCTGCTATTCCATATTTAATAAGAGTGCCCAGGACAAGACTCGAACTTGCATGCCCGAACGAGCGCCAGCCCCTCAAGCTGGTATGTCTACCAATTCCACCACCTGGGCAAAAAATGTTTTGCAAATTTATAATAATTATTTATAAATTTACCAAAATCATTAAAAACTGCATTAATATGCTTAATAAATCAGATTTAAAGCAAATTAAAGAAAAAGGGATTGATAGCAATGACATTGAGAAACAATTAGCGTTCTTCAGGAATGGTTTTCCTTTCATGCAGCTTTATTCACCTGCAACAATTGATAATAAAGGAATAGATAAATTCGATAAATCGAAAATTGAATCCTTAGTTAAATTATTTGACAGCGTAAATGCTGGGAAAGAAATAATAAAATTTGTTCCTGCCTCAGGCGCTGCCAGCCGCATGTTTAAATCCTTGTTTTCTTTCAATGAGAATTATAATGCAAATGATAATGCAAGTGATTATTTGGAAAAGAATAAATCTGTTTCCGAATTCTTTAATGGACTAAAGCGCTTTGCCTTTTATAATGATTTAATAAATGCGTTAAAAAAAGATAACATCAGCAGTGAGGATTGCTTGCATGAAAATAAATTTAATGTAATTATTGATTATCTTTTGCTGGAAAAGGGGCTGAATTATGCATCGCTGCCTAAAGGTTTATTGAAGTTTCATAAATATGAAAATGTTTCGCGGACTGCATTCGAGGAGCATTTTGTTGAAGCAGCCAATTATTGCAGGAATGAACAAAATATCTCCAACCTGCATTTTACAATTTCGCCTGAACATATTGATATATTTAATCAGCTTTTAGATTCAGTTCTGAAAGACTATGAAGCTTTGCTGGATGTGAAATTCAATATTAATTATTCCATTCAGAAGCCTTCTACGGATACTATTGCTGTTGATATGAATAATGGACCTTTTCGCGAAAATGATGGTTCTTTGGTTTTCAGACCCGGCGGACATGGTGCGCTTATTGAAAACCTTAACGACCTTCAAGGGGATATTATCTTCATTAAGAACATTGATAATATTGTACCCGACAGACTGAAAGGAGAAACTTATTTATATAAAAAGGTCATAGCTGCTTACCTGATAGAGATACAACAGCAGATCCATGAGTATCTTAATGATTTAGCATCTGATGATATCAGTGATGAAAGGTTGAAAACTATTATTGAATATGCTGACAGGGTTTTAAAGATCCCAACAGAGAATATTCCAATAAACGAAAAGGATAAAACAATAAAATTTCTTTTCTCAAAACTAAACAGGCCTGTGCGTGTTTGCGGCATGGTGAAGAATGAAGGAGAACCCGGAGGCGGACCTTTCTGGGTAAAGAATAATAATGAAGTGTCATTGCAAATAGTTGAGTCTTCGCAGGTGAATCTAGCTGATGCCAAACAAAAAGAAATATTTAATAGTTCTACCCATTTTAATCCGGTTGACTTGGTTTGTGGCGTAAATGATTATCAGGGAAAGAAATTCAACTTGCTGAATTATTCCGATCCCAATACAGGTTTTATTTCTGTTAAATCAAAAGACGGAAGAGATTTGAAAGCGCTTGAACTTCCCGGTTTATGGAATGGCGCTATGGCACACTGGATAACAGTTTTCGTGGAAGTGCCGGTTATTACCTTTAATCCTGTTAAAACTGTAAATGACCTCTTAAAGAAAGAACATCAGTAATTTCTTTCTGACTTTAATATTCATATAATTTAACCGCAGAGGACGCAGAGAATGCACAGAGCGCCACAGAGAAGATACCAATTATTTAGGTTTCGCATCTTTCTTGAACAATCTGTCAAGAAACTCTTTAAGTTGTTCAACGCTTAATCGTTTTGCAAGTATAATTTTATTCTCGTCGAGCAGATAAATTACAGGAGTGCTGAAGATATCATAGGTGGTGTGGAAACCGGTAACATTTTGCGCATCCATTACATTTATCCAGTCGAGCTTGTGCTCAATGATGTATTTCTTCCATTCCTTTTTTAAATTCGGGTCGGCGCAAACGGCATACACCTCAACGTTTCTTTTCAGCGCTTTCAAACTGTCGTACATGCTTCTCAGCTTGGGAGTTTCTTTCTGGCAATGCCCGCAGGTAGGGTCCCAGAAATAAAGTATGGTATATTTAGCCTGCACATTGTAAAGCGTTACATAAACATTACTTGTATCCTGCATGGTTACATTCGGAATCTTGCCTCCCAATAGAAGCCCTTTCAGAACTTTTGCCCTGTTGGTCATCTTTTCAAGATTAGTAGGAGTAACCCAATATGCCTGATTTGTATTGTAATACTTCTCGACCATGTGAACGAAAATAGCATCGAATCCCATGATGTTCGACGACTCCGACCAATTAGTAACATACCAAACCACATACTTGAACATTTCCTTATTTCCCTTGGTCTTTGCTACCAGAGTATCAGCCTCCTTGATAATTGAATCGGGATACTGCACAACAACTGTAGTGATATACTGCTTCAGTTTATTATGAAAAACAGGAGTTCTTAACAGCCTGTCATCCGTAAGGTCGATGTAATCAAAGAAATGCTGCTTGTAATATTTGTAAGCAAAAGAGGAATCCTTCTTGCCGTTAGGAAGGAGGGGAGCTTCAGGAATATCTGGTTCGCGGGATGCATTGAACACCTTTGCCTGGAAAGAATCAGGATGCTTGACAATAAAATCGAGTTTGTAATTCTGAACGTCCTTGTCAATAACTGCAAGCTTGTCCTGCAACTGCTTGGTCGAATCCTTATTGTTCTTTACTTTCTTCAGCAGTGCCCTTAATGGTTCGGCTTCCTTTTGTTCTTTGTCAACAAATCTAAGGTAATCATAAAACATCTGGTTATCAACGGAGCCTTTAATTTTCATCTTACCCACAAAATCAGAGGTGTCGGTTTCAACAGAAAAAGTCTGTTCATTATCAATGATAAGTTCAAAATACCTTTTCGATGGAACCACCACAAGGTAAATCCCTCCGGGGAGTTTCTCATCGCCTTTGAATTCGCAGTTTCCTTTCGAATCAACTTTGGCTGTATCTTTTATGTATTGCTTGTCGCCATAATAATTCCCAAGGAAACAGATGGTATCCTTAAGCCCGTGAATGGTTGCTTTAATAAGATATTTCGGCTTGTCGGCAAAAGTATAAGCAGTAAAGAGCATCATCAGGAAAAGCAGTGCAGTTCTGGTAGTCAGAGATTTCATACGTGTAGAATTTATTGGCAAAAATAATAAAACACTTATTAATTTAATGTTTTCAAAGATATTAAAAAATGTTAAAAGCGAAAGTACATATACCGACGTAGTGTAAGTGTATTTTTTTTAAAGACGTTAAAATTACTGATTAGTTGCTTTGAGAGTTGAAAGTCGTTAGTTATAAGTCGTCAGGCTAAAGTCGTCAGGCTTCATTACTGTTAAAAGGACATTGAAGGAAAGTTTATTTTTTATATATTTCTTTCAATTCGTAAGGAATATCTGTGCTGTTGCTTAAAACCGGGTTATCATGCCCGTTAAATAATATCAATCCCCAAGCATCTGGCATTTTTGCCAGATCAATTGTAAAACTTGATTTGTCGGCTTTTACAAACCTGATGAATCTTTTTTCCCGTGGAGCAAAATAGGTTGGTATATTATTAATATTAAGTGTATCTATTGCCAATTGGTTATAATATTCATTGTCGCCTACAACTATATCCCAATCGCTGCCCAGTTTTTGTTGTTGCTTATTGATCCACGATGTGTCGGGAAGCACCGAAACGGCGCATATTTTATCAATTAATCGAACAAGGGATGTATCTTTAATGTTGACATTAATTCTTGCAAAATCTAGTTTTTTATTCATTTGATATTTGCCATCATCTGTTGGCTGTTGGTGCTTAGTTGATTTACCGGTATGCTTCTTTTCTGTTTCTTTTACCGGTATAACATGAGCTGCAATATTTATTTTAATATCAATACGGTTAGCGGTAATACCTTGCCGGTGTGGTTGGCAGGCATTAAAAAGAAATGCTATGCATAATAATATAAGGTGTGAAAGTTTAATCATATTTTGTTTATATACCTGCAACGTCTGTCACGCTGAGGAGTCCCGCTTTCTTTCGATGCTTCGAGACGCTACGCTCCTCAGTATGACTCATAACTACCCATTATGACGCGGGACGTCTCGAAGCGCACCCGCCATTGAAGCAATGCTAAGTTAGCGTTTCGTAAATGTCTTGTGATTAATTCCATTTGTCGCGAATTACTTGCAATACCCAATCTGATAACCTAAATGAAGTTCAATCATGCCAGAGTAAAGTGTCCGTTTTGCTGCTGCTCCAACAGGATAGGTAGTAATATTACTCTCTCCTCCACTTACTTCATGAATATCATCTTTCATAATCTTATACCTGTAACCTAAACCATAATAAAGGTCGTGCATAATATGTTTGTGATGTAATGTCTTTCCGAATTTCAAAAGTATCTCACTTTCTATTTCGCTGCGAGTTATAAGCCAAGATGGGCGAGGAGGGTCAGCATGACCAAACCCTATTTCAGAAACCCATCCATTGTTAAAATAGCCATAACCGAATAATAGCATAGGGCTTATATAAGACTTACTTTTATAATAATTTTTTAAACCTGCTCTTAACTGTATGCGACCATAATAATTAAATGGGTCTCTATTCTCTCCACGTCCACCTTTATCAAAAGGGAAATTATAAGAAAGCATAGTTTCTAAGTAGCTCCTGTTAAAAAGCCAATGAGTATAAGTTAACTTAATGTCACGTACAATTAATGCTTCAATATTAATCGCATAAGAATTATTAAATCTGAATGGAATATTTGCTATTGAGTCTGATACCTTCTCTTTTGAATCTAAAATCTTTTCTAATGCAGTTAAACTATCCATGTTTGCAGGGATTATGGAATTATCTTGGCTGTATTTCAATTCTATTTTCGGTTTGCTGTCTTTATTAAGAGCATAGTCCTTAACCTTTGTAAAGAAGATATACTCATTGTCTGTGCCCTTATCCTTTTGTAGATTGTAGAAAATACACTTGTCAGTTAAAGATGAAATCTGGCATTTAATTGTATCTCCAGTCAAAGTGATTATTTTATCATTGAAGTTTTGAGAAAATGTCAATGATAATTTAAAAATGAATAAAAATGTTATAAGTCTTTTCATTGAATTACTTTAATTAACATTTATAGCCACCAACGATTAAGCATTGCTTGCAGTGGCGGACTTTTTTAATTTTATAGAAAATTGATAATAGCAAATATTAAATAGCAAATTGATTCTATAATATAAAGCTTTTCTATTTTCTCTCATCTGTTTGCTCTTTTCTATCCTACTTCGTGTCCGCCTTGCTATTCCCTGATAGCTATCAGGGTACACTGCGCTGCAACGTCTGTCACGTCGAGTAGTCCCGCTTTCCTTCGAGACGCTTCGCTCCTCAGGATGACACGGGACGTCTCGAAGCGCACCCGCCATTGAAGCAATGCTAAGTTAGCGGTAGTGGTATTATCTGCTGTCTGTCTAATATAAACTTGTCGAATCAATCCTTCAAACATCTGATAGAGAACCCGTGATACTTTCCACCATTATTGCGTCCAATTGCTTCGCTATCGAATAACAAATAACGAGACCAACCGTCTATTTTGTCAAACGCTGTGCTACTCCAAAATAATGCAGTGCCAATGCTTAAAGGAATAAAACCTGTTTTACCACGAAAACCAGCATGCAAAGCTGTAAAACCACTTGCATTTGTTGCACCTGTATTTGGACTAAGCCAATGTGATGTGCCTGATTCTTTCATCTTTCCACCTGCTACTTTTTCACCACCAAGATAATCTATCAAAATAGTCCATTCTTTATCTGTAGGTACATGCCAACCTTTGGGGCAAAGTTTACCAGTATTCAAAGCATGAAAATTATATAAAGCACCAGTAGTATCTTTATTAGTTATGTCATCGTTGTACCAGCAGTAACCTGGTTTATTTAACTCATACCAAGCTTCTGCCGTATCTACTATAAATGGAATCTCTGTACCATCATTATATTTTGTGGTTTTCAGATTTTCTACCAACCATACCTGTGTCCCAATAGTCACAGTATGATAAACATTACCATCAATGTCAGTTATTGTTTCTGCATTACTTTCCATAATTTTATTGTATTAGATAAATTTAATTCTATAATTCATACCATTGCCGCCAACTTGTTTATACCCTCAACTACTTCCTTAAAAAACTGTGGCAATGCTATTCGTTTTTGGAGATTTGCCTCAGTTTTTAGTTGAGCTATTGAGTTTTGTTTTATTTTTCATCCCAAAATTAACCCTTTTTTATCATTCAGTTTACTATTTTTATAAAAACTTTTGCTTTTGCCTTGCTTTTATTCAGAATTGAGGGAAAGCAAATGCTTTTTACCAACTTTTATTCAGTATAACACAAAAGCAAATGCTTTTTACCAACTCTTATTCAGAGTTACAGGAAAGCAAATGCTTTTTACCAACTCTTATTCAGAGTTACAGGAAAGCAAATGCTTTTTATCAACTCTTATTCAGAGTTACAGGAAAGCAAATGCTTTTTATCAACTCTTATTCAGAGTTACAGGAAAGCAAATGCTTTTTACCAACTCTTATTCGGAGTTACAGGAAAGCAAATGCTTTTTATCAACTCTTATTCAGAGTTACAGGAAAGCAAATGCTTTTTACCAACTCTTATTCGGAGTTACAGGAAAGCAAATGCTTTTTACCAACTCTTATTCAGAGTTACACAAAAGTGATTACTTTCCATCAACTCCTATTCAGAGTTGCACAAAAGTGGTTCCTTTCCAGAATGGCACTCAGGACGAACGCCTTGCAGCAGTTGAAGCGCTTGGCACTGTGCTTAACGGTATAACAGCGCTGGCCAGTGTTAAATCCGACGTGGATAATTTCTATAACCTTTTAACTGCTGCCCATACTACCCAGAAATCGGGCAAACAAAGTAAAACTGTTAAGGGCGGTTCGCTCGAAACCGAGCGTGTAGCTATTTGCAACTCGCAATATTGCACACTTGGTTTGCTTATGAATCATTTCAGCACCACGCCCGAACATATATCCGATTATTTTGATGTGGCAACCATTCGTTCCGGTAGCCAGGTTCATTTCACGGGGCATTTAAAACCTTTAACGCAGCATTGTGTTTGCAAACATACATTTGCCGCCGCCGATAAAATTAAAGTTAAGAACGAAAGCACTGTTGCCCTCCAGGTTTATCTTAGTTCGGCCGTTAATGCTGCCACAGCCAAAACAATTGTTCCCGTGGTAATGCCAATTACAGTTGCCGCCAATACCACCGAAACCATTAATGCATCGCAGTTAGGCAACCTTAGCAGCACCAATTTAATGATTTCCAACCCCGATGCCCACGTTATTGCCCAATGGGAGATCACGATTGAATAAAGTCCAAAGACTCAAACCCCAAGCCTCAAGTCCCAAGAATATTTGTTGGAATTTGGGGCTTTGAATTTATATTGAAGGCAGTCAACAGTCGTCAGTCTGCAGTCATCAATCAACTTACGACTTGTTATCTGATTTTACGCATAAATGATTTGATTCTGCGTTAAAGTTAGATTCCTCACTGCCTGCCTTGCCGGCTCGCATCGCTGCGAAGTGTAGGCAGGCGTTCGGAATGACAATAATCAGGCTTAAACGAGGAGGGAGAAGATGTGCGCCCGCCGGAGGCGGGCGCACATCTTCTCCCTCACACACTAAAAATAAACACTGTCATTCCGAATGGATCCGCCAGCTGGCGGAGAAATGAGGAATCTAAATATGGAAAATATATGTTTGCGTAACATCAGTTAATAACCCAATAACCCAATAACTATTTCTTTGCGAACTTTGCGCCGCCTTTGCGTTCTTTGCGTGAACTATTGAAGAAGTAAGCAGAAGGCAGCAGCAGTAAGCAGAATAAAGTAAACGGTTTTCAGTAATCAGTTATCGGTAATTTAATCAGTGGAAATCAGTTTTTTCAGTTTCATCAGTGTTCCTGTTAAAAAACAATTAACCCAATAACCCAATAACCAGTAACCCGCAACTAAATACTTGCAGACTGCCAACTGTGGTCTGACGACTTTCTAATAGAGCCTCCGCTAAGTACAGCACTATTGCTAACAATTGTTAATAAGAATATTTTTTGTAATATTTGTTTGGTAAACTTAAACTTATATCTTTGCCCCAATTAAATTATTATTTACCAAATTAAAAAAGAGGGTATTTTATGGAAATCAAGAGGAAAAATGTTCTCATAATAGGCGCTGCTGGAAGAGACTTCCACAACTTTAACACCTATTTCAGAGACAACGATGAATTCAATGTAGTTGCATTCACCGCCGCACAGATCCCCGATATTGATGGAAGAAAATACCCTGCTGAACTGGCTGGAAAACTCTATTCAAAGGGTATTCCTATTCATGCTGAAGCCGACCTGGTAAGTCTTATCAAAGACCTTAAGGTTGATATATGCGTGTTTGCGTACAGCGATGTTCCTTACCAAAGAGTTATGAGTGTAGGATCAGTCGTTAATACTGCAGGAGCTGATTTCATGCTAATGGGCCGGGCAAAACCCAGGTTAAAAGCACGAAACCGGTTATTGCTGTTGGTGCGGTCAGGACAGGTTGTGGCAAGAGCCAAACTTCTCGCAGGGTAATTGAACTGCTCATGGCAAAGGGATTAAAAGTAGTTGCAATTCGTCACCCAATGCCTTACGGCGATTTGGTGGCACAGAAAGTTCAGCGCTTTGCTACTGTTGAAGATCTGAAAAAGCACAAATGCACCATTGAAGAAATGGAAGAATACGAACCACATGTAGTTCGTGGCAATGTTATTTATGCCGGGGTTGATTATGAAGCCATACTCCGCGAAGCAGAAAAAGAAGCTGATGTTATTCTTTGGGACGGCGGAAACAACGACTTCCCATTCTATAAATCAGACCTTCTTATTACAGTAACCGACCCACACCGTCCGGGTAATGAATTATCATACTATCCCGGCGAAACTACGTTAAGGATGGCTGATGTTGTTGTTATCAATAAGATCGACAGCGCATCACCCGAAAACATTCAGACAGTAAGGGAAAGCATTCAGAAGGTTAATCCTAATGCAATAGTAGTTGATGCAGCTTCACCGCTTACAGTTCACAATCCTGAACTGATAAGAGGTAAGAGGGTGCTAGTTGTTGAAGACGGCCCGACCTTAACTCACGGCGAAATGAAGTTAGGCGCAGGAACTGTTGCAGCAATGAAATTCGGCGCTAAGGAACTGGTTGACCCACGTCCTTTCGTTGTTGGTAAACTGGCTGAAACATTCAAAATTTATCCTAACATCGGTAAATTAATGCCGGCTATGGGATATGGCGATCAGCAGGTAAAAGACCTTGAAAAATCAATCAACAACACCGATTGCGATTCAGTGGTTATTGCAACTCCTATTGATCTGCAACGCATCATCAAGATCAACAAGCCTTGCACAAAGGTTGATTACGAACTCCAGGAAATTGGAAAACCCGATCTTAAAGATGTTATTTGCGACTTCATTAAGCAGCACAAACTTGTTAAAAAAGAATGTGCATGCTGTTAATTAAAATCAAAGGCGACGTTAGTCGCCTTTTTTTATGATAATGTTAGTGAACTGACGAAGGAAAGTGAACGTTACATTATCTTATCCCGACTGGGGAAATTTGAGCGGTGGGTGTCGGGATCAATTTTGAAAATAATTGTAACCAAAATAAAATATATGAAAAACAAAAGCCTGATATCTATTAATGACTACACCAAGGAGCAGCAGATCCATGTGCTCGACCTTGCCGAAGATTTTGAAAAGAATCCGCGGCAACGCTTATTGGAGAATTATGTTGTTGCAACCTTGTTCTTCGAACCATCCACCCGTACCCGCCTGAGTTTTGAAAGCGCTGCTTCATATCTTGGCGGAAAGATTATCGGGTTCTCCGATACATCAAGTACAAGTGTGCAGAAAGGTGAATCACTTCGCGACACTATTATGACTGTTGCGAATTATTCGGATGTAATTGTAATGCGACATCCGAAAGAAGGATCTGCACGATTTGCAAGCGAAGTATCCAAAGTTCCTATCATCAATGCTGGTGATGGAGCAAACCAACACCCAACCCAATGTCTTTTAGATTTATATTCTATAAGAAAGACACAGGGCAAGCTTGATGGCTTGAATGTTGCTTTTGTAGGCGATTTGAAATATGGCCGGACAGTACATTCCCTTGTTCAGGCATTATGCCAGTTCAATAGTACATTCCATCTTGTATCCCCGACAGAACTGAAGCTTCCAAGCTCAGTGAAGATGCATATAAAGGAAAAGAACCTTGAATATTTCCAGTACACTGAATTGGATGAAGTGATTCCTAAAGTGGATATACTTTACATGACAAGGATACAGAAGAACGTTCTCCGATCCTATGGAATATGAAAAGATAAAGAATTCCTATGTGCTAAGGAACGATATGCTGCAGAAAACAAAGAACAACCTTAAAATTATGCACCCATTGCCCAGAGTGAATGAAATTGATGAGGATGTGGACGACAACAAGCGTGCATATTATTTCCAGCAGGCGCTAAACGGCGTGTATGTAAGACAAGCATTATTAACTTCAATACTCGGATTAAAATGACATCAGATCTAAAAGAATTTAAAGTAACCGCTATCGAAAACGGTACGGTTATAGACCATATTCCCCCAAAAAGTGTTTTCCAGGTAATCAAAATATTACATCTTGAAGATTCAAACGATATGGTTCTTTTCGGAACCAATCTGGAAAGCAAGAAGTATGGCAAAAAAGGAATTGTTAAGGTAGGTAACAAGTTTTTTAAAAAGAATGAGATCAATAAGATCGCTCTTGTTGCACCTAATGCCACACTAATTGTGATTAAGGATTATAAAGTGACAAGCAAGGAAGTGGTTAAACTGCCCGATTCTATTGAAAGCATTGTAAAATGCTTCAACCCTAACTGTATTACCAATCACGAAAAAGTGAATACCAAATTCACAGTAATTGATAAATCAGACGTGAAGCTACGCTGTCACTATTGTGAGAAGATCACGGATAAGAAGAATATGAATTTCAAATAAGAGAATTCTCTTTTAGAGTTCTTCGGAAATTCATTCAACTCGTCATTGCGAGGGCTTTTTGCCCGAAGCAATCCTTTATTCAGATTAAGATTGCTTCACGGAGTTTATCCTGAGTGCTTTCCCATTTAAGATTGCTTCGCTTCGCTCGCAATGACGGCACGAAGGGTTCGCAATGACGTTCATATTTTCCGAGGAGGTCTATTGAAATTCTCTTTTCAAAACCTAAATAACAGGGATTCGAAATTATTTAAGCACTATCCTTGTTCCGCAGGCAGGGTTACCCAGTTGCCCGGCTTCGGTAATGATTGCCTGTTTTCCCGCTATGTTCCACAAACTGTATGGCTGCCCTTATTTTAGGAGCCATGCTGCCTTCGGCAAACTGCTTTTCTTCCATGTACTTTTTTGCATCAGCTACAGTAAGTTTATCCAGTTTCTTTTCGTCGGGCTTGTTAAAGTTTATGCACACTTTGGGAACATCGGTAAGTATATAAAATTCGTCGGCATTGATTTGTGCAGCCAGCAAAGCCGAAGCAAGGTCTTTATCAATAACGGCATCAATTCCTTCAAGGAAGTTAGGGCGTTTATAATACACGGGTATGCCGCCGCCGCCAACAGAAATAACTATCTGTCCGTCGCGTGCCAGCTTTTCAATAGATTTCCTATTGCCAATAACCTGTGGTTTAGGCGAAGCCACCACTTTTCTCCATCCGCGTCCTTTGGGGTCTTCGGCAAATACTGAACCATTCTCGGCAGTCATTTTTTCGGCTTCTTCTTTTGCGTAATATGGGCCTATTGGTTTTGTAGGTTTTGAAAAAGCAGGGTCGTTCTTGTCAACAAGCACTTCGGTAACTATAGTAATTACATCTTTTTCAATTCCTCTTTCTTCCAGTATATTCCTGAGTTGTTGTTCTATCATATAACCTATGAATCCCTGCGAAAACGAACCGCATATATCCAAAGGCATTTCGGGCAGGCCATACACTTTAGAGCCTGCAATATTCTGAAGTAAGATATTGCCAACTTGTGGGCCATTGCCATGGGTGATAACAATATTGTAATCGTTTTTAATAAGCTCAAGAAGACTCATGCAGGTGTCGGAAACATTTTTTTCCTGTTCGTCAATAGTACCTTTCTGATCTCCTCTTAATAATGCATTGCCTCCGAAGGCCACAACTGCTAGTTTTTTCATGTTAAATAGATTTGGGTTTTTAGTAGAGGGAGCAAAACTATAAATATTTATTTAATTGTCAAGACTTGGCAATCTTTATTAATAAATAATTAATTCAGGACTAAAGTCCTTTGTTTCTGGACTATTCATCTAACCCCAGACTTAAGTCTGGGGTTATTAATAGACTAGCATGATTTGGCTTTAGCCCTGATTAATGAAATTTATATGCTTATAAATGTTTGTTCAAAGCGAGGGTTTCTTTTCAAAACGAATGGCTATCTTTGCAGCGCTATGGCTGAAAAGAAACGAATTGCCTTTTACACGCTTGGGTGCAAGCTTAATTTCTCCGAATCTTCGCAGATATCGAGGCAATTCCCTTCTGATAGGTTTGAAGTAGTTAATTATAAAGAACAGGCGGATATTTATGTAATAAACACCTGTGCTGTTACGGGCAAAGCTGAAAAGAAATCGAGGGCAGCCATTACCAAGTTCAAAAAGAGGTATCCCGATTCAATTGTTGCTGTTGTGGGTTGCTATTCCGAACTCAGTCCCGGTGAGATACATGCTATAAAAGGCGCCGATTTAGTGCTTGGCAATTCCGAGAAATTCTCATTGCCACTTATCATTAATGATGAGAATTATTCGGTTTCTGAAAGTCAGCATACTAGTTTAAATGAACAGTTCATTCCTTCCTATTCCAGCGGTGACAGGACGCGATCATTCTTTAAGATACAGGATGGCTGCGATTATTTTTGTTCTTATTGTACTGTTCCTTTGGCAAGGGGCAGAAGCCGAAGCGATACCATTGAGCGTACATTAACTATTGCTAAAGAAATTGCTACAAGCGGTGTAAAGGAAATTATATTGACTGGGGTGAATGTTGGCGATTTCGGACGAAAGAACAATGAACAATTCATCGACCTGCTAAAACAGCTTGATGTTATTGAAGGAATAGAACGTATCCGCATCTCTTCCATCGAACCTGATTTACTTACGAATGATATTATTGCTTTTGTTGCATCTTCAAAAAAGTTCCTGCCGCATTTCCATATTCCTTTGCAATCGGCCTCTGACAAAGTGTTGAAAGCGATGAAAAGAAGATACACTGTTTCGCTTTTCAATGATAGAATTACAAAGGTCAAAGAACTTATTCCTGATTGTTGTATCGCCATCGACCTGATAGTAGGCTTTCCCGGCGAAACAGATAGTGATTTTGAAGAATGTTATCAATATCTTGTAAACTCTCCCGTTTCGTATATGCATGTATTCACCTACTCTGAAAGGGAGCGGACACATGCTGTTACCCTTACTGATATTGTTCCCAATATTGAAAGAACAAAAAGGAGCCAGCAAATGCTTGCCCTTTCTGAGAAGAAGAAAATAGCATTTTATTTGGAAAATGAAGGGAAAGTAAGATCAGTTCTTTTTGAATCGGATAACGAAAAGGGGATGATGTTCGGCTTTACTGAGAACTACATTAAAGTGAAGACTCTATTTGATGAAAGACTAATTAATAAGATCAGTAAAGTAAAGCTTAAGCGGATTGATAAAGATGGAATATTTACGATTGAGTTATACTGATTTATTTTGACATTCTTTAGAAGAGTAATAAAAGAATCACATGACCCAAAGGGTCTAATATAAATAACCATGCACGAAGTGCATGGACTAAAACAATATAAACAACAATCCTGAAAGGATTGAATAAATAATGATCTATGAGCACATATACGCAAATATTGTATCAGATAGTTTTTTCCACATGGTCGCGAGAAAGAACATTAACTGATGATAAACGGGAAGATTTATATAAATATATTTCAGGAATACTGAAGAATAAGAAATGCCACCTCTACAGAATTAATGGCGTTGAAGATCATCTTCATATAATTACTCACATTCATCCTTCGATAGCATTATCAAGCCTTGTAAAGGATATAAAACTTGCCAGTTCGGTATGGATTAAGGAAAATAATATCTTCAGGCATTTCAACGGATGGCAGGATGGCTATGGCGCTTTTACCTATTCAATTAAAGAAAAAGATAGGTTGATTGAATACGTGAAGAACCAGCAAGAACATCATAAAGCAAAAACCTTCATGGAAGAATTTATTGAATTGCTTAATGAACATGGAATTGAATATGATGAAAAGTACTTGCTTTGATCGTTCAACTCCGTCAGAGTTGAAAATTTTGCTAAAGTTATTTGCTGCGCATTTCATACGCAGTTATTCAGATTAAATCCCTTCGGGATTACATGGAAATTCTTATTTGATTTATTGATAAGTTGGATTATTTACGATTGAGTTTCGTGATGTTTAGAACCGCCATCCATCTCCCTCGGGTGAAACTGCATAATAGTATCTCTTAGGTATTCCCTGTCTATATGCAAATAAATTTCGGTAGTTGTAATTGATTCATGCCCGAGCATTTCCTGCACTGCACGCAGGTCAGCGCCACCTTCAATTAAATGCGTGGCAAAAGAATGCCTGAAAGTATGCGGACTGATACTCTTTTTTAGTCCTATTTTTAATGCAAGCCCTTTAATTATCATGAACATCATATTGCGCGTAAGCTTGCTCCCCCTGCGATTCAGGAATAAAATATCTTCGCTGCCTTTTTTTATCTTTACATGAACCCTTACATCCTCAGCGTATATCTTAATATATTTAATTGCTATCCTGCCAATAGGAACTATACGTTCTTTATCGCCTTTGCCTATTATCTTTATATATCCTTCTTTAAAGAAAAGGTTTGTAATCCGAAGGTTAATGAGTTCCGATATGCGTAAACCTGAACTATAAAGCGTTTCCAGCATAGCTTTATTGCGTTGTCCTTCGGGTTTGCTTAAATCTATGGCTGAAATCAGTTGATCAATTTCTTCCACACTAAGGGTGTCCGGCAGTTTTCTCCCAAGTTTGGGCGATTCAAGAAGCTCGGTAGGGTTCACTTTAATTATATCTTCCATGATAAGATACTTATAGAAAGCTTTGATTCCCGAAATAACCCTTGCCTGCGTACGGGCGCTCATTCCCAACTCATTTACCCATTTAACAAAATCCTGTAGCTGATGGATGTCAATTTTATCGGGAGCAGCTTGCAATTGAATATATTCAAGATATTGGGTTAGTTTCTCCACATCATGCAGGTATGCTTCCACCGAATTATGTGAAAGCGACTTTTCCAGTTGCAGAAAAGCTTTAAAACCTTTTATATACGATTGCCAGAGCATAGCGTTTGTGATTCAAAAGTAGTTGAAAAAACTTAGAGCTTATTTAATTTTTTATTATTTCAGGACTAAAGTCCTAATGAACGGGGTTTTATTGTAACCCCAGACTTAAGTCTGGGCTTAATGAAATCATAGTAAATACAAGGGCTTCAGCCCTGAAAAGTATCATCATATTTATATGGAAAATCAATTTGTTCGCCCCAAACCCTAAAGGGTGCGAATTGATTTTCTTCACACCCTTCAGGGTAGGGGCAAATGAAGAAAATCAAACTCATGTAAACTGTTTTAATCAAATTTAAACAGTTTCTTAGGTAAAGGGAATAAAATATTTTTTATTGTTGTCCGACTAATTCTGGACTCCCGATAAATCGGGATAATGCCATATTTTTAATTGATTCTATAAACAGCTTCACTCCTACGGAGTTTGTACTAATCAGTCCCAGAGGGACGAACTGTTTATAGAAAAAAATATTTCATTAAAAGAATAGCCCCATCAGGGCGACCTGTTATAAAAGTATGGGACTAAAGTCCTAATGAACGGGGTTTTATTGTAACCCCAGACTTAAGTCTGGGGTTACAGAAATCATAGTAAACACAAGGGCTTCAGCCCTAAAAAGTATCATCATATTAAAAAAATTACGGACCTATTGAAAAATAAATTTGCGTATTGTTAAATATTTGTATATTTGTAACTCCTTATCGCAGTTGGATTTTTTGGGGATGGATAGAAAAAGATAAGGAGCCATTAAAAAAACACCAAAAACCAATGTTTACAGCCTTTTTAAATACCACCTCCTCCGAAACCCGCGTGGCTGTACACACACACACACACACACACACACACACAAAACACACACACAATAACTCCTTATTAACCAATATATTCCCCGTATATAGTTTCACTTTACTAAGGTTTTCATTCATTTCATCATGTAGCGCCGTGGTGTTTCCACGGAACGCCGGGAAACTTTCGCGGAGCGCCAAGTCAATGTGTAGGAACGCCGTGATATTTCCACAGAGCGCCAAGTTAACGTCAGGGAACGCCGTGGTTTTTTCACGGAGCGCCAAGTTAACGTCAGGGAACGCCGTGGTTTTTTCACGGAGCGCCAAGTCAGTGCCAGGGGACGCCGTGGTTTTTCCACGGAACGCCAAGTTAACACAAAGGAGCGCATTAAATATTTTTCCTAATACCTTACTGAAAGAAATCAACAATAATTTATTACTAACTCAATTAATATAAATTAAAAATTAGAAATTATGGTTTCAGGAATTGATTTTATCCCTACGGGGAACCCAGAGCTTGATGCCTGGCAGGACAACTTTGTAATACAGGTTAACACGTATAAAGCAGGCTGGAACTTTAACAGCGATGCCACCAACGAGTGGAATTTGCTAACAGGCCCCGGTAATGTGAAACAAGCCCGCTGGGTGAAAGCATGGCTTAAAGTAAGAAGCAAGCAGTTTTATCACAGTGATGAAACTGAACTGGTAGAGGCACGCCATGCCTACGTGAGCGGCGACCCTAAAAATCCTGCTGATACCAGCATAAGGCTGTTTATCAGGAGGTACATTGCTAATAATGTGCATGTAACAGCCGAGCAGAAAAAAGCCATGCGCTTAACGGTGGAAGATAATGTTTTAACCCCTGCTGTTGACCCGAGCGCAAGGGTACTGCGCACTACTATAAAGGTAAAAAAACAAAGTAATTTGGTTATTGAAGTAGAAGTTGATTACCCCGGCACTAAAAGCAAAAGGAAACAAAAAGGAGTTAAGGAAGTTATGTTGTTTATGCTGGTGCAGGCAGCCAACATAACCACCCTGCCCGACCCTGAAACTACTACCTACAAATATATAGGCGATATGAAAAGGGGAGTGTTTACATCTCATTTTACGCTTTCGCAGGAAGGTATGGCAGCCATTTATGTTATGCGCACCAAAAGTACCAAAGGCGTGCTTGGCAATTATACCAATGTATTGAGAGTGGTGATTTCGTAAAAATAAATATAAGTTCCAAGCTCCAAGCCTCAAGTCCCAAGAATATTTCACTTGGGACTTGTTATTTTTAAATGTAATAAAAAACAATTTTATAACATGGCAACAAAAACTTCTTTCACGGAATTTAAAATAACCCTTTCCGCAGCGCAGCTAAAAACCGCCAATAACATTGCAATTGATATTCCCCAACTTGCAGCCCCCAGCAAAGGCTATGCATGGAGCGTGGCAATGGCTGAACTGCGGTTTTTTGCCGGAAGTACGCCATTTGCAAGCACTAATCTTTATATTATAACCGATACTGCCGCTATAGAACAAATGGTATCGGGAGTTATATTGAATTCCTATGCCGATTCTTTCAGTAAATTTCTTTCCACAGGCAGTTCCGACCTTGCTATAGTTGAAAACAAAAAAGTAACCATAGTTACCAATGCCGATTCCGCAACTGGCGATGGGTATTGCATTATTTATGGTGTAGCAAGGAAAATAAAATTATAAATTAACTAAAAATTACAAACCATGAAAAAAATATTTACATTATTAATGGTAGCATTATCAATTAATGCTTTTGCACAAAAAGTTAAAACAGAATATTGGGATGAAAACGGATTTCAGTTATATCCTATGATTGAATACCAAATTGATAATACGACAGGTGTTAAGAATGGCTACTATAAAGCTATCAGACCAAATAATGGAGGCGTTTGGCAAACAGGAACTTATTATATGGGTAAGAAAACCGGTTTGTGGACAACATTAAAAAATAATAATAATGAGGTTCAAACAACGATAAATTATTCTAATGACAAAATGAATGGCGAATATAAGGAATGGTGTGATGATGGTTCGATACATTTTTTATGTAACGTTACTATTTATAATATGGACAAAGTAATATCTTCAAATGGGTATTATTCTGATGGCAAAAAGGCTGCTAATATTATATTAAATGGTACATGTTATAGATGGTTTCAAAATGGACAAATATCAGCGGTATGGACAAATAAAGATGGCGTGCAAATAGATAGCACATACAAAGATTATCTGGTAAATGGTAAACCAGCCATTGAAATAAAAAACGGAAAGAAATATATATATTACGGACCTGATAGAGGTAAAGGAGACGGAATTACCGATGTTAATTCTCCTAGTTATGGTAAAATAGAAGAAATTGATTATGATAGTCTGGGTAATAATATTAGAGTTAATTATCGAATGGATGGTTATTTAGATAAAATTTGCATGAATGGCATAACTACAACATATATTGATAAAAATCCTAATAGATTAATTGATCATATTGATTCAGGTAGTGTTCAGTTACAATATTCTTATGATGGTAAATTTATTGAAATAGATCGAGGTCATACAGGTGGTAATATAGAACAACGTATCAAGTGTAATTATAGTGGTAAAATAATAAGTATTACTACTCCAAATAAATATGGCACTGTTGATACAAAAGAATTTTATGATAATGGTAATATAAAAACAAATAATACAATTGATCAATATGGAAATTACGATATAAAAGAATATTATGATAATGGTAATATTATGAAAGCAACTAAGCTAAATCAGATTAATTCTCTAGCTCGCGATACAACAGAATATTATGAAGATGGTAATGTAAAGAAAATTACTATTCTTAATCCTAGCATAGATGGAAATCCAGCTTCTTATCAAACTAAAGAATTTTCTGATGAACAGAATCCGATTGGGCAAATTATAAGGCAAAACCCTACTGGAAAATCAACTCCAGAAACGAAAAGTTTATTTGATAAGAAAAATGAATTTATATCATTAGTTTCAGAACAAAAAGATAAAATGGCAAATAAACCGAAAAATTATATTATTTGTGAACCTTATTTAGAATTTTCATCTGTATTTAAAAAAGATATTACATATTATAAAGCAATAGTCCGTTAATTTATTTACAATATTCAACAAGCAATTTTGCCTAACCACAAGGCATCACGATAAACTCTTTTTATTTTTTTGCAACTCATATCAATTTCTAAGTTTGCAAAAATTCTATCTGCCATGATTTTATTGAGATGCATTGTTTTTATATCACACATGGAAAATGATTCAGTTTTAGCTTTTCTATACTTTAAAAAGTAAACCGCTTTGGCAATTGAAACAGCAGTCAAAGAGGCATTAAAATGAAAGTGCATTTTACTTTCACTTCTTGCCTGGCATTCTGTTAATCCTGTATATTGTTTTGCATCCCTGAACAAAAATTCAATTTGGTACCTACCTTTGTAATACAGGTAAATTGTTTGTCCATCCAAATCTAAATCCGTTGAAAATAGTACCGCATATGCCCCATTGCTTTGTTCAATATAGGACAGTTTTATCTTTCGCTTTAATGACTTGCTGTAAACAACACCTTCATATATTTTTATTTCATCATCTTCATAGCAACATTTGATTCGTCGTTTATCGATCTGCTGCATCTTTAATTTGCCATCTAATGTTCTTGGTCTGCCTCGTAAACCAGTTGCTTCTCCTTTGTAAATATAATACAGGTTTGCATCACTCCGCATTTTGCTAACCACTTGTAGCTCGGTTTGATTCATTATTGGATTTATGAATTCTTTTTTTGCAAAATATCCATCAACTGCCAAATACCGTGAAAAAGATATTAATCTTTCTTTTCGTTCAATTACCAAAGACACATAGTGCGTCACCAATGTTTTACCTTCTGTTTTAAGTTCCTTCGTTGATGGTGTTTGAATGGCTTCCAAAGAAAAAGCTGTATTGTTTTCAACATCTATTACGGCAAACCCACCTATCTCTATTCCCTTTAATACCTTTTGCGAACACCCGCTCCAAAATTTTCCAAGATGCTCCGTTTCTTTTCCGCTTTTTGGAATATAGCTCGGGTCGAATACATTTACCAAATGACGGGAACAGTTTGACTTTATCAGGTTCGTATTAAATTCAATAAAATCGAATGCCTTATCAAATTGATTCCTATATGTCTGTTCTCCGTAATCCCCGTACCGTGCCATGTTTAGAAAATTATATCTGCCTCGTAATCCTAAATACAACATGAATATGCTTATCATAAACTTTTGCTTGGCTTTGTTCAATCCAGTCATTTTTCTTATTATTGCATCAATAAAAGCCTCGCTCTTATTATTAGCATCAAGTGTAATGTTCTTCATAAAACAAAGCTTGATGCTTTTTCTTTTGCACCTACATACAGTCCCTTTATGTTTTTTACATATCTCTGTTTATATCATTAAATTCTTACCGAACTATTGATAAAGGACAAATAATAAAAAAAGGATTTATTAGTATCTGTAATGCTTATACATTATTAATGGTCAATTGTAACAAGTCATTAACTGGGTCAAAACAAATTGATAAGCAAATAGAAATTACTGATAAATTCTTGACAATTTGCAAATCTGAGGATTTTAAATCAACTGATAAGAAACTGGAAGATATTACAGATATTGATGCAATAAAAAAGATAATAGGATTAAATTAATATTTGCTCTTAGTATATAATTATATAATGGAAAAAATTACAAGAAAATAAATAAAAAATAAATACTAAAATAATGAACTACTTAATTGGTAATAAAAATGGAATAATCGGGTTTGTATCAATAATTGATAAGAACAACCTAAAACAATCTGTCTATTGCTCGTTCGAAAATAATTTTTTCAAGAGATTTCCTTTTGATGTGGATTTGATTATGCAAGATCCAAAATATGATACATTTAATAATGTTATGGATAATAATGAAATAATTGAAAGAGTTTTAAGTAAAAATATTTCAACATTTTCATCGTTTAAAACATCTCCAGATTTCTATTTTTTTGAGGATGATTGGATAGAGAGAAGAAAGGAATTAGAAAAATCAATTCGGGAAATTATAGAAAAACATTATAGATAGTTTATTCTATTATTTGCTGTTTGCATTCAGAGGTATTTAAGAAGTTATTGAAAGAATAACGTATTGATTCCTACTGCTGCCTCCTGCATACTTTAAAAAGGGCATCACAAAGCGTTGCCCTTTTTTTAATTATAACACCATGATAAAAGAAAAAATTGTAACTTTGCAAAGATGGAACGCAGAAAAATTAAAATATATATTGATACTTCAGTTGTAGGTGGATATTATGACGAAGAATTTGAATCAGAAACCCGGTTGTTTTTTGAAGAAGTAAAACAAGGTCGTTTCCAGATAATATATTCTTCTGTAACCGACGACGAGTTGCTGGGAGCGCCTCAAAGAGTGAGGGATTTAATAAAGGAGTTACCGGTAAAGTATGTTACAAGAGTGGAACTGACAGAAGAAGCAGTAGCTTTAGCTGATACTTATTTGTTAGAAAAAGTTGTCGGACAGACAAGTCGTGAAGATTGTTTTCACATTGCTATTGCAACATTGCATCAGGTTGACATATTACTTAGCTGGAATTTTAAACACATTGTTAATTACACCCGAATCAGAGGATACAATGGCGTAAATATGAAGTTAGGTTATCCTACAATTGATATTCGTTCACCAAATGAAATTGTTTACAATGAAGAAGATTAAAAAAGAAAAAGCCTTTGATGCCGTTCAATTCATGCGAGAAGTTAGAACAGCTATCAGCAAGGAAATTGAAGGTATGAACTTTGAGCAATTAAAAGAATATTTTGCTAAAAGACGATTAAAATATTCAAATAAATAACACCCCGTTGTTGCAAACATTTGGCTCGTGCCAAGTAAAGCATGCAAAAGATAAAGAGTGAAATAGGACAGCTTATAAATATTAATAACCTAATAACCTATTTACTAAAACCCTAATTTACTAATTCACTAAAAAAGGACTTCGTAAAGCGAAGTCCTTTTTTTAATTACGATAATTTTTCAAGCTTTCTTTGTTTATATTAAAAAAGTTTATAATTTTGCACCTCTTAAAATTAAACAAAAATGGCAAAGAAAAGTAAAGAAGCCAGGGGACAGGTAATACTGGAATGTACTGAGCATAAAGCAACCGGCTTACCGGGTACATCACGTTATATTACCACAAAAAACAAAAAGAATACCCCTGAAAGACTGGAGTTGAAGAAATACAACCCTATTTTAAAGAAAATGACTGTTCATAAAGAAATTAAATAAGTAATACCATGGCAAAGAAAGTTGTTGCATCAATGAAAACCACTACCGGCAAAGATTTTGCAAAGGTAATCCGTATGGTAAAGTCCCCAAAGACCGGGGCTTATTCATTCAAGGAAGATATTGTTCCAAACGATCAGGTAAAAGAATTTTTGGCAAAAAAATAATCCTGTTTCGGTATTGATATTTCAGTATTTACTGTGATTTGAAAGCTTTTTTCCGGTCGTGAAAAAAGCTTTTTGATTTCTTATAAAGCATCGAGGAAAACATAAAAATGGGTTTATTCGGTTTATTCAGCAAAGAAAAAAAAGAAAGTCTTGATAAAGGTCTTGCCAAGACCAAAGAGAATGTATTCTCCAGGATTTCCAAAGCCATCGTAGGAAAATCGAAGGTTGATGAAGACGTGCTTGATAACCTGGAAGAGATCCTTGTTTCATCCGATGTCGGCGTTGAAACCACATTAAGGATCATTGAACGTATTGAAAAACGTGTTGCTGCCGATAAATACCTTGGGAACTTCTGAATTAAACAGGATACTTCGCGAAGAAATTGGCTCCCTGCTTGAAGAATCAAATACACTGAGTAATGACACTTTTGATATTCCCAAGACTGACGGCCCTTACGTGATAATGGTAGTAGGGGTGAATGGTGTGGGAAAAACAACTACTATCGGGAAACTTGCATACCAATTGAAAAAAGCAGGCAAATCAGTTGTACTTGGAGCATCCGATACATTCAGGGCTGCTGCAGTGAACCAGTTAACAATTTGGGCGGAAAGAGTTGGTGTTCCTATCGTATCGCAGGGAATGGGAGCTGACCCGGCATCTGTGGCATTTGATACCCTTGCTTCTGCAAAATCAAAAAATGCTGATGTTGTTATTATTGATACTGCCGGGCGTCTTCATAATAAAGTGAACCTGATGAACGAGCTTTCTAAGATAAAGAAGGTAATGACAAAGGTTATTCCCGATGCACCTCATGAAATTCTTCTTGTGCTTGATGCTTCTACTGGTCAGAATGCTTTTGAACAGGCAAAACAATTTACACTTGCCACTGAAGTGAATGCTCTTGCAATTACTAAACTTGATGGTACTGCTAAAGGTGGTGTTGTAATTGGCATATCCGACCAGTTCAAGATTCCGGTTAAATATATCGGGGTAGGCGAGGGGTTAGAAGACCTCCAGGTATTTGATAAGAAAGAATTCGTTGATTCCCTTTTCAACGGTTGATCTCCACAATTAATTCATATCTTCATTTTTGAAAACAAAAAGATCTTTACCGGTAACAGTAAATGTTATAACCCTTGGTTGTTCTAAGAACCTTGTCGATTCGGAAGTCATGCTAAAGCAGCTTGATGCTGCCAATTTTAAAGTATCTCACGATTCTTCCGAACCTCATGATATAGTTATCATTAATACCTGTGGTTTTATAAACGATGCCAAGCAGGAATCCATTGATACAATTTTAAATGTAGTTGCTGCTAAAAAAGCAGGAACAGTGAAGAAAGTAATTGTTACAGGTTGCCTTTCCGCTCGCTATTATGAAGAACTAAAGAAAGAGATCCCTGAAGTGGATGCCTATTTTGGTGTGAATGATTTAAAAAAGATTTTAAGTTCCCTTGATGCCGATTATAAAAAAGAATTGCTTGGTGAAAGGCATTTAACAACTCCTCAGCATTATGCATATTTAAAGATTGCCGAAGGTTGCGACCGTAAATGCTCTTTCTGCGCCATTCCATTGATAAGAGGAAAACATGTTTCCAAACCTGTTAAGGAAATTATAAATGAGGCATCTTTACTGGCAGAACAAGGAGTAAAAGAACTGGTACTTATAGCTCAGGACCTGACATATTACGGAGTTGATATTTATAAAAAACGAAAGCTTGCTTCTTTGCTTGAGAAACTATCCGATATAAAGAACATTGAATGGATACGCCTGCAATATGCTTATCCTGCCGCTTTTCCTATGGATGTTCTTAAAGGTAATGAGAGAACATGATAACATTTGCAACTATCTTGACATTCCTTTCCAGCATATAAGCGATAAGCTGCTAAAGTCTATGAACAGGGCGATTGATAAAAAGGGAACATTGAAACTTATTGAGAGAATTAAAAAAGAAGTTCCAGGTATTGCTCTTCGTACTTCATTAATTGTAGGCTACCCGGGCGAAACTGAGAAAGACTTCAATGAATTAATGAACTTTGTCAGCGATGTTAAGTTCGACAGGTTGGGCGTTTTTACTTATTCTCATGAAGAATCTACCAAGGCATTCAAATTAAAAGATAATGTAAGTGCAAAAGTAAAACAGCAAAGAGTTGACTCGCTGATGCAGCTGCAGCAGGATATATCTTTAGAAAAGAATAAAGCATTAATTGGGAAAACCCTGAAAGTTATTATCGACAGGAAAGAGAACGATTATCTTGTAGGCCGCACCGAATATGATTCTCCCGAAGTGGATAACGAAGTTCTAATTAAAACAAAAGGTAAAGCCAATCTAATAGGGCAGTTCTGCAATGTTAAAATTACTTCGGCAGAGGCTTTCGATTTGTATGGAAAACTTTAAGGTTCCAGTCTTCAATTCTCAATTCATTTGTTCAATTGTTTGAATGTTCGTTTGTTTTCCCCTTAGCTTAGGAAAAAAATGCTTAAATCTTAACAATGTAACAGTGCATTTAAGCGAGTGAACCTCGCATATGTACGAATACGATTTACATTCAAGCGAATGCACCTCAATAATGTGTGAATACGATTTACATTCAAGCGAAGGAGATTCCATAATGTGTGAATACGATTTACATTCAAGCGAAGGAGATTCCATAATGTGTGAATACGATTTACATTCAAGCGAATGTACCTTGGTAATATGTGAGTACGATTTACATTCAAATGAATGTACCTCGATAATGTGTGAATACGATTTACATTCAAGCGAAGGAGATTCCATAATGTGTGAATACGATTTACATTCAATCGAATGCACCTTGATAATATGTGAATACGATTCACATTAATGCGAATGTAGCACGATTATGATTGAATACGATTCATATATATGTGAATGAGCTTCGCAAGTGATTGAATACGATTCACACGTATGCGAATCTCCTTCGCAAGTGATGGAATACGATTCGCACGTATGCAAATCTCCTTCGCAAGTGATAAAATACGATTCACATGAATACGAATGAACTGCTCATGTAAGCAAATACGCATCACAATGCCATAAAGTAACTTCATAGCATTATGCTGTCGCATCAATTAACTTTTTTTAATAATAAATAATTTTAAAACAATACTTCTTTTTGACTATTTTTGCTATTCACTAATTCAAAAATCATAATTCGTAAATCTTAAATCAAAATAACATGGGACTATTAGATAAAATTAAAGGCGAATTTATAGATATCATCGAGTGGCTGGATCCTTCCAATGATACAATGATACACCGCTTTGAACGTTACAACAACGAGATAAAATACGGTGCAAAGCTCACTGTTAGGGAATCGCAGGTGGCCGTATTCATCAATGAAGGTCAGATTGCTGATGTGTTTCAGCCCGGCATACATACCCTGGAAACGGAAAACATGCCTGTCCTCACCACGCTGAAAGGCTGGAAATATGGTTTCCACAGCCCTTTCCTTGCCGAAGTGTATTTCTGCAACACCAAGAACTTTACCGACCAGA
This sequence comes from uncultured Bacteroidota bacterium, assembly GCA_963831005.1. GTDB lineage: Bacteria > Bacteroidota > Bacteroidia > Bacteroidales > CG2-30-32-10 > CAWHOW01. The sequence continues at coordinate 154,062 of CAWHOW010000042.1, read as the reverse complement.
AATGGGGAACCAAAAACCCTATCATGATGCGTGATGCCGAGTTTGGCGTAGTGCGCATTAGGGCATTTGGCAATTATGCATTTAAAATTAAAGATCCTGTTAAGTTCATTAAAGAAGTGGCTGGTACCGATGGCACTTTCACTACTGATAAGATAACTGAACAGTTGAAAGATATTACTATTACCCGTTTCACCAATATTCTAGGCCAAAGCAAAATTCCCGTTCTCGATCTTGCTTCAAATTATGATGATCTATCAAAGTTTGTATTTGACAAAATAGGTCCGGAATTCATGGATTATGGAATTGAGCTTACAAAATTCCTCGTAGAGAATATTTCTCTTCCTCCGGAAGTAGAAGCCGCTATGGATAAGCGTACCAGCATGGGCGTAATTGGTAACTTGGGTGCCTTTACACAATACCAGACAGCTATGGGAATTGAGGATGCAGCTAAAAACCCCGGAGGTAATGCAGGCGCCGGTATAGGCATGGGTATGGGCTTTGCCATGGCTAACCAAATGGGGCAGAATATGAATCAGAACCAGAATGTTAATCAGCAGCAGGGAATTCCGCCGCCATTAGCACAGTTCTATGTAGCAGTAAATGGTCAGCAGACAGGACCTTTTGGCGAGCAGCAGCTTACACAGATGATACAAAGCAACCAGTTAACTAAAGATACGTTGATCTGGAAGAACGGCATGGCAGCATGGACAGCAGCAGGGCAGGTTCCCGAAGTTTCTAAGTTGTTCGCACCTGTTCCGCCACCACTGCCACCGCAAGTTCCGCAGCAATAATATTAAAAAGGAGTATATATGAAAAAGTTGAGTTTATTTTTATTGGCAGTTTCAATGTCAATGATTGTATTTGGACAAACGTCTAAAGTGGTAAATGGCGATACCATTAACAAAACAGATTCAAAAGGCATGAAGCAGGGATATTGGGAAGAATCTGTTAACAGTGTTCTGGTGAAAGGCAAGTATGAAGACAACTTAAAAGATGGAACATGGACTATATATAGTGGAAAAGGGCTTGTTAATAAAATTGAATCATATGATGATGGTAAAAAGGATGGAATTGCTATCACTATTGACGATAACGGTTATTATAAAGCTGAAGCAAATTATAGAAATGATATGCTCGACGGAGTTCAGCGTTCTTTTGCCTCAGGCGGAAGGCTTCTTAGCGAATCATATTATAAGAAAGGATTGCTGAATGGGCTTAAGAAGAATTATTACGAAAGCACCAGCAAAATACAGGAAGAAGGTAATTATGTTAATGGCGAGCGTGAAGGTGTTTCCAAATGGTATAATACTGAAGGCAAACTTTTAGCAGAATACATATATAAAAATGGAAAGTTTGAAGGAATAAACAAAAATTATTATACAGACGGCAATGTGCAGTCAGAGGATCCTTATGTAAATAATATTGAAACAGGTGTTTACAAAGAATATTATGATACCAACCTGGTAGCTAAAAAGGTAACCACGTCCGGTTCGACTGCTCCATTAACTAATAATATATCTCCTGATGCAGGAAAGTTATTAAAGATCACCGGTAGTTATGTTAATGGTAAGAAGGAGGGCAAATGGCTTGAATACGATGAAAAAGGGAATATCAGCAAAACAATTTACTATAAGGATGATATTGAAAAGAAGTAATTGACATAAAATGAAAAAATAAAAAAGCGCATTTATGATGCGCTTTTTCATTGATATTAATTTGGGATCATTAATAAGTTCCTACATCGTGGGAGTTAACATAAACCGAAGGGATCTTTTGTGAATTCAGCAGAACTTTCTTATCAATAGGATTGATAAAAAGATTCGGGAAATATGTCCTTGGTGTTTTCATCAGAATAAAAATATCTGTTTTATACTCTTGGCCGTATTCAAGAAGTTCATCAGCAAATTCTTCTTTTTTTCGCTTGGCATATTCAGTAGTAAAAGATATTTCATTTTCATATAACATTCTTTCAATTTGACCAACCCTCACTGCCTGGCTGCTATGAAGCTCTTTCTCCTTATGTTTAATAGAGAACAATTTCACTGTAGCCTTACTGAGTTTTGCCAGTTTAACAGCACAAGCAGTCTTTTGTCGTGTTTCTTCAAATCCGTCAACAGGGAAAACAATTGTATTGATGTCTTTCCATTCAATGTTCCCCTGTACAACATAAACCGGAGCAGGTGAATTCCCAACCACTTTCAGCACAGTACTTGCTAATGTGTGAGGCTGGTCAATACCGATGAACATAAAAGAAATAGCAAGTTCTTCGGCAATATCGCGAATTGATAGTATTTTGCCTTTTCTGATAAGGTAGCTTACAGGGACTTTGAACTTTTTTGCAGTGCTTTTGCAAATAGTATCCAGTTGTGTGTTCAAGAACTGGTCAATCAGGTTATGTTGCTTAAGAAATTTCTGTGTGCTCTCATCAACAATGTTAAGAATGATCAGGGGTTGTCCGCTAAGCTTCGAAAATTTAGCAGCATGTGTAATAGCAATATTCGAAACTGCTGTAAAATCGTAAGGGATAAGGATAGGATGTTCTTTCTTTACTACCATTGCTACTGATTTTAAAAATAATTGTCGATAAAAGTATATGATTTATGTGATATACCCAAATAAAATTTAATGAATTTTCTCATAGTTCAAATGTGATTTGGAATGATTAACTGTGCCGGTATATTTAATCAGTGTCAATTAATCCGAATTGCCACCTCTTTTTAATTATAATATTTTTCTTTATCTTTGCACGCTTTTAAACAAGGTTTTAGAAAAACAATGATAAATATTACATTTCCTGATAATGCTGTAAGGCAATACAATGATGGCGTTTCAGCACTTGAGATAGCAAAGAGTATCAGTGAAGGACTTGCCCGTAACGTGCTTGCCGCAAAAGTTAATGGTGTGGTTAGAGATGCCGTTTTACCTATTAATTATGATAGTTCCATTGTTTTCCTTACATGGGAAAATGACGAGGGAAAAGCTACTTTCTGGCATTCCTCTGCTCATCTTATGGCTGAAGCAGTAGAGGCTTTATATCAGGGAGCAAAGTTTGGTATAGGTCCTAATATTGAAAGTGGATTTTATTATGACATTGATTTTGGTGAGCAGAGTGTATCTTCCGAAGATTTTAAGAAGATAGAAGATAAGATGATTGAGCTTGCAAGACAGAAGAATCAATATAAACGAAAAGAAGTTAGCAAGAAAGATGCTCTGGAATATTTCACTAAAAAAGGCGACCCATATAAGCTGGAATTGATAAACGATCTGGAAGACGGAACCATCACATTTTATGAATCAGGAAACTTTACCGATCTGTGCCGTGGTCCGCATCTTATGGATACGTCAAATATAAAAGCAGTAAAGATATTAAGTGTTGCCGGTGCTTATTGGCGAGGTGATGAACATAAAAAGCAGCTTACGCGATTATATGGTATTACTTTTCCAAAGCAGAAAGAGTTAGAGGAATACCTGGTATTACTTGAAGAAGCTAAGAAGCGGGACCACCGCAAACTTGGAAAAGAACTGGAACTATTTGCCTTTTCTCAGAATGTAGGAATGGGACTGCCTTTATGGCTTCCTAAAGGCGCTGAACTCAGGGCAAGGCTTGAACAATTCTTAAAGAAAGTTCAAAAGAAAGCCGGTTATTTACAGGTAATAACGCCACATATCGGTCATAAAAACCTTTATGTTACTTCCGGTCATTATGAAAAATACGGGAAAGATTCTTTCCATCCTATTACTACACCGCAGGAAGGCGAAGAGTTCTTCCTGAAGCCGATGAATTGTCCTCATCATTGTGAAATATACAAAAACAAACCACATTCATATAAAGACCTTCCCATTCGCTATGCTGAATTCGGAACAGTTTACAGATATGAGCAAAGCGGTGAATTGCACGGTTTGACAAGGGTTCGTGGCTTTACACAGGATGATGCACATCTTTTTTGCCGCCCTGATCAGGTAAAAGAAGAATTTAAAGGTGTTATCGATATCGTATTATATATTTTCAAAACACTCGATTTTAAAGATTACACTGTTCAGATTTCTTTGCGCGATCCCAAGGATAAAGAAAAGTATATAGGCAGTGATGAGAATTGGGAGAAATCGGAAAAAGCGATAATGGAGGCTGCCGAAGAAAAGGGATTGAGAACAGTTATTGAAATTGGAGAAGCATCATTTTATGGGCCGAAGATGGATTTCATGGTTAAAGATGCTATTGGACGTAAATGGCAGCTTGGTACTATACAGGTAGATTATAATCTTCCTGAACGCTTTGACCTTGAATATACAGGAAGCGACAACCAAAAACACAGGCCGGTAATGATCCACAGGGCTCCTTTTGGTTCTATGGAAAGATTTGTTGCTGTTTTGCTTGAACATTGTGCCGGAAAGTTCCCTTTATGGCTCACTCCGGAGCAGGCTATCATCCTTCCGATAAGCGAAAAATTCATGAATTATTCAAAAAATGTTTTGAATTTGCTAAATAATTACGAAATTCGCACCCTCATTGACGACAGGAACGAGAAAACGGGAAAGAAAATCCGTGATGCCGAGTTACAGAGAATCCCGTATATGTTGATAGTTGGGGAGAAAGAAGAAGCTGATGGAACTGTTTCTGTCCGCCAGCAGGGAAAGGGTGACCTGGGAACATTTTCCATAAAAGATTTTGCTGATATGGTAAACAATGAGATTAAATCAATGCTTGAAGATTAATAATTTTAATAAATATAAGTATAAACTAATTAAGGAGGACAAGGCATAGCAACAACAGAAAGTTTCAGGCCGTATATTCGCCGTGGTGGGCCAAGGCAAAAGGAAGACGCCCATGCAATCAATGAAAAAATTAAAGCCCCTGTAGTACGAGTTGTAGGCGAAAATATTCAACCAGGGATTTACCCGATAAAGGAAGCGCTTCAGATAGCTAACGATAACGATCTGGATTTAGTGGAGATATCTCCAACGGCAAATCCGCCTGTTTGCAGGGTGATCGATTACAAAAAATTCCTTTATGAGCAGAAGAAGAAACAGAAAGAGATCAAGGCCAATGCATCTAAAGTTGTTGTAAAAGAACTCAGGCTTAGCCCTAACACTGATGATCATGATTTTAATTTCAAACTAAGACATGCGCTGAAGTTTCTGGAAGAAGGAGCAAAGGTTAAAATTGATGTTTTCTTCAAGGGCAGGTCAATCGTTTATAAAGAACAGGGTGAAATCATACTTCTGAAATTTGCTGACGCAATAATGGAAGCGGGAAAGATAGAACAGATGCCAAGACTTGAAGGGAAAAGAATGATAATGATTGTTGCACCAAAGAAAAAATAAGACTCAATATATAACAATTTAAATCAGTACCAATGCCAAAAATGAAAACAAAATCCGGAGCCAAGAAAAGATTTACTTTTACTGGTACCGGTAAGATCAAACGTAAACATGCATTCAAGAGTCACATCCTTACCAAAAAGGAAACTAAAAGGAAAAGGAATCTTACTAAAGTTGCAATGGTTGATAAAGCCGATGAAAAGAATGTAAGAAGAATTCTGTGTGTGTAATTAATTAATTTAGTATTAACTTGCATACAGCTCCAAAAGATCCTGTTAATTACAGGGCGCTGTATCAAAAAAACAAACAACATGCCAAGATCAGTAAATGCAGTAGCATCAAGAGCAAGAAGAAAGAAAGTACTTGAACAGACAAGAGGGTACTTTGGCTCAGGTAAAAATGTCTGGACGGTCGCAAAGAATATTTACGAGAAAGGGCAACAGTATGCCTACCGCGACAGACGCAACAAAAAGCGTAATTTCAGAAGCTTGTGGATAATACGTATCAATGCAGGTGTAAGAGAATTTGGATTGTCTTATTCTCAATTTATGGGTCTGCTTCACAAAAAAAATATTACTATCAACAGGAAAGTACTGGCCGATCTGGCAATGAACAATCCTGAAGCTTTTAAAGCGATTGTTGAAGCAGTGAAATAATCAGCTGTTTTGATTTAAGATAAAAAGGGAACTTTTAGTTCCCTTTTTTATTAGACATTTTGATAGAATAAGGATGAAATAACAAATAATTTGCAAAAATTATTTACAAATTACTGGACTTATGCTATTTCATAACTTATCTTTGTCAGTTAAAAATATGGAGGATTTTGAATGAAAAAGATTTATATTGTTGTTTTACTGTCATTGGTTACTTTTAATTTAAGCAAAGCACAAGTTAAAATTTTATATGATGCCACTAAGGCTGAAACAGCAGGCAGTGCTGACTGGGTTATCGATGCAGATGCACATGACCTCGGTTATTCATCTGGTCCGGCGGTATTGGGTGGAGGTGATGAATCGGACCCACAAAGGTTTCCTACACCTGACCAATCAACTGTTACAAGTTCCACTTTAGAAACATATTGGGAGGGAGGTATCTCAGCCTGGGGAATAGATATGGTTAAAAAAGGATATTACGTTGAAACATTACCTTATAATGGCTCTATTACATATGGCAATTCAGGCAATGTACAGGATCTTTCAAATTATAAAGTATTTATTGTTGATGAACCGAATATCAAGTTTACTGCTGCTGAAGATACTGCTATAATGCAATTTGTTCGTAATGGGGGTGGATTATTTATGATATCTGACCACAATGGCTCTGACCGTAATAACGATGGTATCGATTCTCCGCATATATGGCAGGCCTTTATGGATACTGTTTCATCTCATCCTTTTCCTTTCGGAATAAGTGTTGATTATGTTGATATTTCAGGAACATATTCCAATGTGTCCAATTTACCTGGTGATCCTTTATTGCATGGTGTAATGGGCAATGTTACAGAAGTGATGTGGAGCGATGGCACAACCTTTACATTGAAACCTGCTAATAATGCTTCTGTGAAAGGTGTTGTATTTAAAACCGGCTCTTCTACAACCGGAACAACCGGATGTCTTGTTGCATATTCTAAATATGGAAACGGACGTTTTGTAGCTATGGGTGACAGTTCTCCTGCTGATGACGGTTCCGGTGATCCTAATGATAACTTATATAATGGATGGACACAAGATGCAAGCGGAAACCATGAAAGACTTATTGTAAATGCCACAATTTGGCTTAGCGGAGATTCAACACTTTCTATAAATGAAATGAATGAAACGAATTCGATTTTAGTAAATCAACTGACATTTCCAAGCTTTACTAAATTTGTTGTGTCATCTTCTGAAAATATTGATAATTCAGCTTTCTGTGTTTACGACATGATGGGAAAGCTTATTATGAAATTCTCAAATCCTTCTTCCGGTGATATTATTATCCGTAATGATAAAGTTGGGAACGGGATCTATATTTATAATCTGATTGTAAACGGAAACGTTGTTAAAACAGGGAAGTTTGCTGTGATTAAGTAAACTGTTATTTCTGGTAACCGTTTGCTACTGCATCAACCAATGCGTTGACAAGTTTCTGCTGAAGAGAATCAGGAGGATTGTCGGGCAATTCAATGGTCACAACTTCTTTTCGCTTGTTTTCACCGAAATAACTGCCGATTGAGCCTTCTGTCTTGTAACCGATGTTATCTAGAAGCTTCTGCCCTGTACGTTTTGCAATAAAACTTGCCAGCGTTAAGCCGTTACCGTCGTATTGCACACAGTTCATAAACTGGTGTAGAATGATAAATGCATCAGGATGATAGAGGCTGTCAACCTTTAGGATGAACTTTGTTTCAGTTTCGGAAGCAGGCTGAATACCTCCCCAAAAGCTCTTTTTATCATAATATAATTTCGAAGAATCTGTGCGTACCCAGTTGCTTGCAGGGAAATTGCGGTTAATGTCAACCCTGTTAGCATTGGTTCTTGTATCCAGCAAATTGCCATCGGGGTTTGCTGTGGGAATGCAAATGAGTGTATTTTTAATACCATTCCTTTCAAATATTTCATTTAAAACCTTTGCGGATATCAATATCCCAGCTTTTTCATTCCCATGAACACAGCCAATTAACAGGATCTTTGTTCCGCTGTTTCCTTTTTTATAGCATCGGATAAGGTTTTTAAGCGGGGTAATTTGTGTCAATACCAATTCATCAGAAATCAGGACATGCAGTGCAAATATGGATGTTGAAACCGATATTGTTATTACACTTAACAGTATAACTATTTTATAACGAAACATAAAAGCTATTCAAGACATAGCAAATGTAATTGTTTTATGTTTCCTAAATGGCTTGTTAATATTTTCAACATAACTGTCAATTAAAAAGAAAAGGAGTATAGAAGTAGCAATAATAAAATTGATACTTTTGAAGCAATGAAATAGCCATGAGCAATTGCGTTCACAACAACTGATATGATTATTCATGGCGTATTCCATCTGACCTTTAAAAAACAAAAAGATGTACAGATGAAAACTAAAGCCTTTTTCAAAGAACTATTCAAGGGCACTGTAAGTACGGCTATTGTTATGTTCCGCATAATGATACCTGTTTCCATTGTTGTTAAGGCTTTGCAGATGTCAGGACTGATAGTATATATTGGTATTGCACTTGCCCCGTTGATGAGATTTGTGGGTTTGCCTGGTGAAATGGGACTGGTATGGGGAACAGGAATGATAACTAATCTGTTCGGCGGAACGCTTGCATATCTGAATATAGCTCCTGCGCTTCATTTGACCACAGCACAAACCACTATCATTTGCCTGATGATGCTGGTGGCGCATACTTTCCCCATTGAGTTGCAGGTGGTGCGAAAAGCAGGAGTAAAATTCATCACCATGTTCATTCACCGTTTTGGCTTTGCTTTCCTGATGGGAGTGATATTGAACCTTATTTATAACGGCTTCGGATTCTTGCAGCAGCCTACAGTAATTGCATGGAAGAAAAATGTAGTAAGCGACCCTTCGCTGCAGGCATGGGCTTTAGGCGAACTGAAGAATTACGGTATGATATTCCTTATTATCTTTTCTCTTATCTTCCTGATAAAGCTAATGAAAGTTACCGGTGTACTTGACATAATAACCAAAGGGCTTAGTCCTTTGCTGCGCATGATGGGAATAGGGGCGGAGGTTACCACTATAGCCATCATTGGCATTACGCTGGGCGTGGTGTATGGCGGGGCATTGATTATTAACGAATCGAAATCTAGCGAAATAAGCAAGCGCGATGTGTTTTATTGCCTTGCCTTAATGGGCCTCTGTCACAGCCTTATTGAAGACACTATACTGATGATAGCCATAGGTGGGCACTATTCAGGCATATTAATAGCCAGACTACTCTTTTCATTCCTTATTATATGGGCTTTAGTAAAGTTTACTAAAAAACTCCCCGATAAAACTTTTGCTAAATATTTTCTTGCAAGACAAGCAAAGGTCAAACAAGTTGATTGACCAACTAATACTGAATGAATATTTTGATATTTGGAAATTGGTTACATTTGAAATATATAAAGGAAAAATAAGATGATATCTGTTTCAAACCTGAAGAAAAATTACGGCGACATACAAGCGCTTAAAGGAATATCATTCGATATTAAGCAAGGAGAGTTTTTTGGTTTACTTGGCCCTAACGGCGCCGGTAAAACAACTACTATATCCATTATGAGCACAATTCTTGAACCTGATGGGGGCGATGTGAAGATTGCTGATTTCGACTTGAAAGAAAATCCAGTAAAGTGTAAAAAAATAATAGGTGTTGTGCCTCAGGAAATAGCACTTTATAATGAACTTTCGGCCTACGATAATTTGATGTTCTGGGGCGGACTTTATAATATTCCTCAGTCGGAATTAAAAGTGCGCATTAACGAAACATTGCAGCTTTTTGGGTTGTTCGACAGGAGAAATGATAAAGTGAAAACTTATTCGGGCGGGATGAAAAGGAGGATAAACATAGCATCTGCTTTACTCCACAAACCTAAGATCCTGTTCATGGATGAACCCACTGTAGGTATTGACCCTCAGAGCAGGAACCTGATTTTTGAAGTTGTCGAGAAACTTCATCACGAAGGTATGACAATTGTATATACCACCCACTACATGGAAGAAGCAGAGCGTTTTTGCGACCGTATTGGAATTATCGACGATGGCAGGATAATAGCACAGGGGACATTCGAAGAATTAAAGAATACAAACAATTTAAAGGAGACCATAGTGGTTTCATTCGCACAGCTTACAGATAAGCTTTATGATAAAATTGCTGCAAGCTGGAATGACTTAAGGCGTGATGAAAATTCAATAAATTTTTATTCTTCAAATGTGAAGAACGACCTGGCTAAAATTATAATAAAGTGTAGCGAAACTGGCCTGGACATACTGCGTATCGACATTCAGAAAATAAACCTTGAAACAATATTCCTTAATTTAACCGGTAAACAACTTCGTGATTAGATGAAATAGCCATGAGCAATAGAGTTCACCTAAGTCAAAATGGTTAACACATGGCATATTCCATCTGACCTTTAAAAAACAGAAAACATACAGATGAAAAAACTTGCTTTAAAAGATCTGAAATTATTTTTCGCCGACAAGAGGGCTATGATGCTCACTTTCCTGGTACCTATTGCCCTCATTACACTTTTTGCATTTGCATTCGGTGGGGTGGGGCATAAGAAAGGCGAATCTAAACCTACAACCCTTGTGGTTGCAGACGATGACAATACCGCTGCTTCAAGAAATGTGATGAAACAGCTTGACTCTTCCAGGGAGTTCGTGGTGGAGCAAAAAAGTGCTGCCGAGGCGGAAAACCTTGTAAAGAAAGGCGATGAAGCTGCCGTTCTTATTTTGCATAAAGGCCTTGCTGATTCGCTGAATGCAGGTAATCGTCCTCCTGTTGAATTGAAATATGATGCGGCAGAGGAAGCCGCGGTTGGCATGCTTAAAGGCGCTCTTATCGGGAGCCTGATTCGTATTGTCGGTGGTAAATCAATGGCAAAAAGCACGCTTGCGAAATTCGACAATGATAACCCCGATCTGGACCCGGCTACAAGAAATAAGATACATGCTCAGATCACCAGCAACTTTTCGTCCGTTGAAACCAATAAGCAATCCGAATCGTTTCTTAAGGCTACGCCGCTTGTTGCTGAAGAAGAAAATTCACCTGGACTTATACATGCCGTTGCCGGAACAGCCATCATGATGTTGTTGTTTTCAGTAGTGGCAGTGGGGGCAAGCTTGCTTGATGAAAAACAGGAAGGCACCTTAAAGAAATTACTTTATTCGCCAATACATCCGCGGAATATCTTATTCGGCAAAATGCTTTCTGCAAACCTTATCTCCATTATGCAATTGGTGGTGATGTTCATTTTTGCGAGGCTGGCTTTCGGGCTTGACATCTTTTCACATCTTCCGTCCTTATTGCTCATGATAATTGCAACAGCTTTCGCCTGTTCAAGTTTCGGGGTACTGCTTGCTTCTTTTGCAAAATCGCGGCAGCAGGTACAGGCCATGTCAACGCTTATCATACTTGTTATGAGCTGTATCGGAGGCAGCATGATACCTACCTTCATTATGCCCGAATTTATGCAGAAGATATCTGTATTCACGGTTAATTACTGGGGGGTACAGGGCTTTTATGATATCTTCTGGAGGATGCTTCCGCTAACCGATACTGTATTGCTTTCCCGCATACTTGTGCTAATGCTTATCGGGACAGTAATGAATTTACTGGCTCTGAGAATGTTCAAGAGGAATATTTTGAAGATTGCTTAGCTATCCGCTAAAGTTTTAGTTTAGTATTTTTCTGCAAAAGGAACATGGTTCCGGCAAAGCCTGCCTGTCAAGGTCAGCCAATTATGCTGACAGAGGGGGTATAAAAAACAAGAATTAAATTATATCCCTCTTTGTGGTAGCAAAAGAACAATAATCTAAATATTTCCACTTTTCTTTTGCTTGTCCAAAAGAAAATGACCGTCTTCGCACAGGAAGCCGCCCCACCAAATTTTACTCTGCCTGTGATTATTTTCTTTTACCCCTTCGCCAACGCACTAGCCTGCGCCCTTCCCCTACTTGTAGGGTTGGGATAGGGCAACAAAAGAAATCTTTATAACAGTGGCGTTGTAAATGGATCGCCCTTGCAATTTTATATTATCCCGTTTACTTAATATTTTATAATTCTTTCAAACAGCACAAAAAAATCCCCCTGCTTTTATGCAAGGGGAAATAATTCTTCTCCTATTATCTCAAATAAAAAGCAGGAGATATACTCCTGCTTTAACCTGATTATTATTTAACATAGTTTATTTGATCTGAAGCCAGTTGATTCCGTCCGAAATAATTTCTATGCTTGAAGAGTTGTTAACTGTGGAACTTGTTCCTCCATTCAGGGTGTAATAAGCAACACTGGTTGTAATTGTAACAGCACCATGTGACACGAGATATTACTCATGTGATACGAGACATTACTCATGTGACATGAGACATTACTCATGTGATACGAGATATTAGTCATGTGACATGAGACATTACTCATGTGATACGAGACATTACTCATGTGATACGAGACTATTACTCATGTGATACGAGACATTACTCATGTGATACGAGATATTACTCATGTGATACAATATTACTCATGTAACACGAGATATTAGTCATGTGACATGAGACATTACTCATGTGATACGAGATATTACTCATGTGACATGAGACATTACTCATGTGACACGAGACATTACTCATGTGATACGAGACATTACTCATGTGATACGAGATATTAGTCATGTAACACGAGATATTACTCATGTGACACGAGATATTACTCATGTGATACGAGACATTACTCATGTGATACGAGATATTAGTCATGTGACATGAGATATTAGTCATGTGATACGAGATATTACTCATGTGACACGAGACATTACTCATGTGACATGAGACATTACTCATGTGATACGAGATATTAGTCATGTGACATGAGACATTACTCATGTGATACGAGATATTAGTCATGTGATACGAGATATTAGTCATGTGACATGAGACATTACTCATGTGATACGAGATATTAGTCATGTAACACGAGATATTAGTCATGTAACACGAGATATTAGTCATGTGACATGAGATATTGTCTCAATGCTTCGAGATATTGTTCCAAGGTTACGATACATTGTTATAAACAAAAAGTCCCCTGTTTTTCAGAGGACTTCAAATTTACTGCCTTTAAAACTGCTTTAAACAGTACGCGGTATATCAATGAATTATTAAGAGGGGTTCTAATAATTATGAAATTCGTCATTGCGAAGGAGGAACGACTGAAGCAATCTCATTGATTTTTAGATTGCTTCACTACGTTCGCAATGACGTGCTTTGAATTTTTAGAAGTCCCCTTAATATACTAAATTTATTTTGTGATAAGTTGAAGTTGTTTCTCCTTTTGCATTTGTTGAAGTAAGTTCCAGTATGTACATCCCTGGCTGAAAATGCTCAGGTCGAAATCAACCATATTTAAGCCTACAGCCTGTGCAAGCTGCTTTTCAACAACAACCTGCCCTGCCAGGTTATATATCCTGATGCCTGACTGGGAATTGCCATCGCTGGTAAAGCTTAAAACAAAACTCCCGTTAGTGGGGTTTGGATAAACCAAAATGTCGTTTGAAACAACAGGTATTTCGTTAATACCTACAGTTACCACTTCCGGCTGCTGAAAGCCTTGTGTAAGGTAATTACTTCCATCCGTAAACGTTTGCACCATGGTCATTTCGGCAACTGTGGCCGAAAGCTGGCGCTGCCCGATGTGAAAAATCCTCCCGAAGAAGAAATTACCGTGGGCGACAATGTTTGCGATTGCGCTGAAAAGCCCAACAATCCTAACACTGCAACTAAAATTAAAAATCTACTTTTCATGATTAATTGTTTTGTTATTACTATTTTGAATTAATTTTTAGTAGTAAGATTTGGCAAAACTAAAATAAATTTTCATATATCTATAATAAGTTATTATTAATTTTTTTATTTCCTTGTTAAATTTTTAATAACTCATGTTACGTAGAAACACATTTTAATTTTTAACCGCTGAGTTCGCTGAGGTTTTACACAGAGAACCGCTGAGTTAATACTAATTTATCTATTTTCGTTTTTCTGTCATTATATTTCTCTGCGTATCTCTGCGATTAATTTTCTCTGTGGACTCTGCGGTTATTTTATTGCGTAACATCAGTTAATAAAACAATTCGGTCTGTGCATTTTTAATATTTTGAATAATAATTCATGTTACGTAGAAACACATTTTAATTTTTAACCGCAGAGTTCGCTGAGGTTTTACGCAGAGAACCGCTGAGTTAATACTTATTTATCTAATTTCGTTTTCTGTCATTATATTTCTCTGCGTATCTCTGCGATTAATTTTCTCTGTGGTCGGAGTTTATCCCGATAAAATCGGGACGGTTATTTTGTTTGCGTACCATCAGATAATAATTCATTATTAAAAGTGAGTAAAGTGGGAATTGCATTTTAGATTGATGATTTTAGATTTAAGAGTTACGATTTCAGAATTACTATTATACCTTATACCTTTATACCCCATACCTTATTATATATGATTTAGGAATTTGTATATAAGATTTCAGAAGTCCAAGCGGTGATTAGGCAAGCCCGAACTCCGGCTCGGGAAGTCAGAGCTCCGATTAGGCAAGTCAGAGCTCCGATTAGGCAAGTCCGAACTCCGACTCGGGAAGTCAGAGCTCCGATTAGGCAAGTCCGAACTCCGACTCGGGAAGTCAGAGCTCCGATTAGGCAAGTCAGAGCTCCGATTAGGCAAGTCCGAACTCCGACTCGGGAAGTTAGAGCTCCGATTAGGCAAGTCCGAACTCCGATTAGGGAAGTCCGAACTCCAACTCGGGAAATCAGAGCTCCGATTAGGGAAATATACCCTCAAATCTAATTAATTGATTTTCCGCCCCCGGTTTGAATAATTATGCGATATTGGCGCTTATGGGTGTGCAGAAATCACCTGTTTCACCAGTTGTGCTGATATAACAGGCAATGTACCATCTTTTCTTTTTGTTTCTTTTTCTTTTGGTAGTAGCAAAAGAAAAACAAGCTAAAACCATTATCAATACTAAGAATTTTAAGCTAACCTGACGGCTATGGGGGCTGGGGGTGAGTCAGAAAAAAGATTTAAACATAAAATGCAATTATTGTATGCCATGCTTCGAGATGTGGAGTTTATCCTGACGAAGGAAGGGCTACTCAGCATGACAATTACAGAAATAACCTGCGAAACACCCAAAGTTTCATCCCTTTTTTAGCGTGAAAAGGGGTGAAATGGTGAAAATTGAAGGGAATTAGGTGGGAATTGAAGTAAAAGCAAGAGGTTTATTGTTTTTCGGCTAAATTTTATTCAATGAATTGTTTTTGTAATGGAAGGAAATATTAATTTTCAAATTGATTAAAGAAATTCTTAAAACTGTTGCATTTATGAGAATTATTTAATTCTTCATAATCTTCAATACTCAGATTACTACAAATAGCTTCAATATCTCCTTTATGTTTATCATACTGTAATCCCTGAAGATTATAAATTTCATTGAGTGTTAATGCAGGATGGAAAAAATGAGTTTCGGGATCAATTGTAGATAGATCAATACCCAGTTGTTCTTGAATATAATCAACTGTCAAGTTTTCATTAACATGTATTAGAATATTATATAAAGCAAGGAACCATGCTTCAATTTCCATAATAGAAAAACAAAGAAATATCTTATCATGATTCTTTGATCTTTCGATAATGTTATTTGTACTATCAATAATTCTTGTATTTACTTCATTATTGATATGATCAGCAAAATCACGATATTCTTTCGAATATAAATCCCTCACACCAATAACCTTTTCATATCCTTGCTGAAATAATGAAGATTCACGTTCTAAAATAGCAGAAAGAACTTTTTGATCATTTCCAATATTTATTATTCTGTAGAAAACATCTGCATCAGGGCTTTTATATTCATATTCAGCTGGTCTTAAAATACCTCTCCTAAAAAGCTCAAGGCACTCAAAACTCACCTTATAACAATATTTACGAAGTATAAATTCCCTTATAGTGATTAGCTCAGTTTGACCTTCAACAAAGATTGCAATTTTACGCATTGTAAATTAATCTAAATAGTTTGAAGAAAATAAATCGAAATTATTTAACCCGCTCAATCGAAAATTATCGAATTTCTCTTTACTGTTACAGTAATTATTAACTTTGATTACGTTGTCTTCTCTATATATAATGTTCCAACTTTTTACATCAACAGCATTCATTAAGAAATAATCGTTAGAAGTAGCAATAAATTGAATTTTACTATCATGCATTTTACTGAAAATTAATTTTCCCAATTTTGTTGCACGATCATAATCTAAGCCTTCACATAAATCATCTATTATTATCATTCCAGCTTTTTCTGTTTCAATTAAATGATGTAAAAAAATTAAAAGGAAAAGCGAACGATACATACCCTGTGATAAACTTGCTTGATGTATATCATATTTTACATTATTTTCCTTAACATAAATAATGTTTTGAGGGTTTTGAACTATACCCTGGCTTTTTATATTTAATAGTTCAACATTATAATCAAGTGAATTGAATTCATTGATTATTTTTGATTTGCTTGTATCATTTAAATCACTTAATATTTTATTTAAATCTTTTTCCTTTAAACTTGTAAGATCATCGTAGGGTAGAGAATTATTCTTATCTATATTTGTTCTAATAAAAGATGAAGAATGAATGTGCCCAAATTTAAATGAATGAACACTTT
Source organism: uncultured Bacteroidota bacterium (assembly GCA_963831005.1). Lineage (GTDB taxonomy): Bacteria > Bacteroidota > Bacteroidia > Bacteroidales > CG2-30-32-10 > CAWHOW01. The sequence goes on along the minus strand of CAWHOW010000042.1, from coordinate 137,344 downwards.
CTGCCCATTTTATTATCTGTTCTATATATGGATGGTCCTTTTCATCCCTTCTAACTTGATGAACTAACTTATCAATTGGAGGATTTATTTTTATTAATTTCTTTTCGTTTTCAGAATAAATCTGTGCATCAGATTTATTACGGTCAATTAATAATATTTTGTTTTGCTCAAGTCTTTCAATAATTTCAACGTTTGCCGCTTGATTAAATAAAATGCTACATGAATATTTATAAATGACTTTATGCTCGTTCTCTAATTCAATATAATATTTCCCTAAGCGTAAGCCAGTGTTTGTTCCTTTTAGCATTTCCGCTAATCCAAAAAGTGTCGAAACAATAGTAGACTTTCCTGAAGCATTTTTCCCAACTAATAAATTGGTATCGCAAAAATCAAATAGTTCAGTTTTATATGAATTAACACTAAACCTTTCTATTTCGTTTAGTTCATATGAAAATTTTTTAACTTTCATTTTATAAAATATAAGAAAAGTGAAAAATATTTATGGGCAAAAGTACTAAATCTTTATAGAATCAAAAAAATGACATTTTTTCCAAGCCCTCGCTCGTCTCCTAACGAGTGAGAACAGACAAACTCCAAACTAGCTAAAATGTTTCTTCAAAAAACTGCCTGTATAGGAGGCTTTGCAATCGGTAATATCTTCTGGTGTGCCTTCAAAAACCACAGTGCCGCCTTTGTTTCCGCCTTCAGGGCCAAGGTCAATTATCCAGTCGGCGCATTTAATTATTTCGGCATTATGTTCTATCACTACCAGCGAATGCCCGTTCTTTATAAGTGCATCAAAGGAGTGTAGCAGTTTGTTTATGTCGTGGAAATGAAGTCCAGTGGTAGGTTCGTCAAAGATGAACAGGGTAGGGCTTTCGGCAGAACCTTTGGTAAGGAAGTAAGCCAGTTTAATACGTTGTGCTTCGCCACCGCTAAGCGTGCTTGAAGGCTGCCCAAGCTTAATATATCCCAAGCCAACATCAGCCAGCGGTTGCAGTTTGCTGACTATTCTTTGCTCGTGTGTGGCTTTATCTTTTGAACCGAAGAATACCAGCGCTTCTTCCACCGTCATGTCCAGTATATGACTAATGTTTTTCCCTTTATACACCACATCCAGCACCTCGTCCTTAAAGCGTTTGCCTTTGCAGCTTTCGCACACCAGCTTAATATCAGCCATAAATTGCATTTCGATGGTAACTTCGCCTGCGCCTTCGCATTCTTCGCAACGACCGCCTGCTATGTTAAACGAAAAGTAACCGGGCTTGTAACCCCTTAGTCTTGCCAGTTGCTGGTGAGAGTATAATTCGCGTATATCGTCGTAAGCCTTAACATAAGTAACAGGATTGGAACGAGAAGATTTACCTATAGGGTTCTGATCAACAAATTCAACGTCAGTAATGCTTTTAATGTCGCCTTCTATCTTATCGAGTTTTCCTGTTTTTTCGCCATATCCGCCGAATATCTTTTTCAGAGAAGGGTAGAGGATTGTTTTAATCAAAGAGGTTTTGCCTGAACCACTTACGCCTGTTACCGCAACCAAAGTATGAAGTGGAAATTTAACGTCAATGCCCTTAAGATTATTCTCCCTTGCACCCTTAATTTCAATAAACTCTTTCCATTTCCTGCGGCTTCTAGGAACAGCTATCTTGAGTTTTCTATTCAGGTACTTTGCCGTAAGGCAATCTGTTTCTTTATTCAGCAGTTCATCCAGGCTGCCTTCAAATACCACTTCGCCACCATGCACACCTGCAAGCGGACCAATATCTATCAAATGATCTGATGCACGTATAATGTCTTCATCGTGTTCAACAACGATTACCGTATTTCCCAGGTCACGAAGGGATTTAAGCACACCTATAAGCCTGACAGTATCACGCGGATGAAGCCCTATGCTTGGCTCATCAAGGATGTACATAGAGCCAACAAGACTGCTGCCGAGAAAGGTAGCGAGATTTATACGTTGTGATTCCCCTCCCGATAAAGAAGACGAAAGCCTGTTAAGTGTTAGATAACCTATACCCACATCAAGCAGGAAACGCAGACGTATAGTTATTTCGGTAAGCAATCGTTTGCTTACAGTCTTTTCATATTCAGTCAGCTTAATGTTTTTAAAGAAATCATAAAGCTCATCAAGGGGCATCAGAGCCAGTTCAGAAACCGACTTACCGCCAACCTTAACATAATTGGCATCTTTACGCAAACGTGTACCGTTGCATTCGGGGCATTTGGTCTTACCCCTGTAACGTGCAAGCATTACACGGTATTGTATCTTATAGGTTTGCTCTTCTACATATTTAAAGAAAGCATCCAGCCCGCCGAAATGCCTGTTTCCTTTCCAAAGCAGGTCTTTTTCCTTTTCTGTTAATTCATAGAAAGGGCGGTGAATAGGGAAATCGAACTTATATGCATTCATCACCAACTGATCTTTCCATTCGCTCATCTTTTCGCCTTTCCAGCAGGCAACAGCGCCATCATAAATGGAAAGACTCTTGTCGGGAATAACGAGGTCTTCGTCAATGCCAATGATGCTGCCGAAACCTTCGCATGCTTTGCATGCGCCATAAGGATTATTAAAGCTGAAAAGATTAGTGCTTGGCTCTTCAAAAGTGATACCATCGGCTTCAAACTTCTTTGAAAAGCTCATCACTTTCTTTGTATTGTCGGCAATCACCGCTTCTACATTACAGTTTCCTTCTCCTTCAAAAAAGGCTGTTTCCACCGAATCGGCTATCCTTGAATTGAAGTCATCATCATCTTTCTTCACCACGAACCTGTCGATAACCACATGGATGTTGCCTTTCTTTTGCTTATCCACATTGCCTTTCAGCAGTTCATCAATACGTATGATCTCACCATTCAGCAATATTCTGGAGAAGCCTTGTTGCAACAACACTTCCAGTTGTGTTTTCATCGATCTTCCCTGTTTAACAGGAACAAGAGAATAAATGATGATCTGTGTATTATCTTCAAACGACATGATATAATTCACCACATCGGTCACCGAGTCTCTTTTAACTATAGTTCCGCTTACAGGCGAAATGGTTAATCCTATTCTTGCGTAAAGTAGTTTTATGTATTCATAAATCTCTGTGGATGTACCTACAGTTGAACGAGGACTGCGTGTATTTACTTTCTGCTCGACAGCAATAGCTGGGGAGATGCCATTTATATAATCCACTTCAGGTTTGTTCATTCTGCCAAGAAACTGGCGTGCATAGGAACTAAGACTTTCTACATACCTCCGTTGACCTTCTGCATACAGTGTATCAAAAGCAAGCGATGATTTGCCGGAGCCTGAAAGTCCCGTTATTACAATCAGCTTGTTGCGAGGAATGGTAACATCTATATTCTTTAGATTATGAACCCTGGCACCTTTAACTATAATATACTTATGATAATCAGGGGAAACACTTATTTTTTTAGCCATAATTAAGAAAGGAGGAATTTTGTCAAAATGCTTGTAAATACTGCGATGTAAAGGTTTCTCAATAAAAATCCTTTAACTATTTTTCAAAATTATAAAATAATACTTGACAATGGTAAAGATATTTTTGTATATTTGTAACGTTAAATAAAATTAACTTATAAAACTGCCTATCGCACCTTTCTACCTCTTATTACATTCATAAGTTTTATCTAACCTTATAGGAGGATTATTATCGATACATCTTTACCTCTTTAAACTAACTTAAAAGGAGGTTTTATGAGTAAGCGCTTAAGCAGCGATCAGGATCTTATTGATCTGTATTTAGACGGTGATCATTCAGCAATTGAAATTTTGATCGAACGTTATAAAGAAAGGTTGTTTACTTATATCATTGTTACTGTTCATGACCGGCATCTGGCAGAGGATTTGTTTCAGGACACCTTTATTAAGGTGATCAATACCCTGAGGACCGGTAAATACAATGATAAAGGTAGATTCTATCCTTGGGTAAAAAGAATTGCCCATAATCTTATTATTGATCATTTCAGGGTGGCAAAACGCATTCCTATTTTTGAAAGTAAGAATGAAGATTTTGATATCTTCGAAACTATCAAGATCATTGAAGATAGTGCAGAAGATACAATGATTACCCATCAGATCCATAATGATGTTAGGAAATTGCTGGATTATCTTCCGGAAGAGCAGCGCGACGTAGTAATAATGAGACATTATGGTGAGATGTCATTCAGCCAGATAGCTGAAGAAGCTGATATCAGTATTAATACTGCGCTTGGAAGAATGCGCTATGCCCTTAACAACCTCAGGAAACTGATAAAGGAAAATAATGTAATACTGACAAGTTAAAAGGCGAAAAATTGCTTCTTTAATTCTATGGTCGTATGGCTTATTAACTTATTAGTTAATTAGCCTAAGCATTTTGCTCCATCGTATCTTTCCATCGAAAAGAGACTTGTTCGGGTCAAGAGAAAGCCATACAAACACTGCCTTACCCACAATATGATCTTCGGGCACAAAACCCCAGTAGCGTGAATCCATGGAATTGTGCCTGTTATCACCCATCATCCAGTAATAATTCATCTTGAATGTGTATGAGGTAGTTTCTTTCCCGTTAATGAATATTTTTCCATCCTTTTCCAGTAAAGTATTTCCTTCGAAAACTCCTATAATGCGCCTGTATAGTGCTATATTCTTGCTTGTAAGAGTGACTGTTTCGCCTGCCTTTGGAATATTGACAGGTCCATAATTGTCAACTTCCCACTTATAAGTTGAATCAAAAGGAAACAGTTTGCTCTCGAAAGATTCCTTTGTTGGATAATAAAGATACCATGGATAATTTATTCTACTAACAGAAGAGACATAAGGCAATGCCTTTAATTTTTCAGCAACCTCTGTTGTAGTCATAAGATAATACGTGCTGTCGTTAAAATTAAAATCATGCTCAAATGGCCTGTTAGGATCGCTTGAGGGAGGTTCGGTAATATCATATTTCTCAAATGTCTTTTTATTAATAGCAAGCCCTTTGGTCTTTATCTTGAAAAAGAATTCAGCTCCGGGCGCAGAGGGAAGTTCTTTTCCGTTAATATAAACCTTTTGGTCAATTATCTGAAGTTTGTCGCCTGCAATACCAACACATCTTTTGATAAAGTTTTCGCGTTTATCAACAGGTCTGGCAACTACGTGATAGTTTCTCCATACATTCACTCTTCCCATTTCGCGGCACATTTCATAATAGCTCCTGCTGCTCTGAATTTCAAGAGTGGTCGTATCGCCATCAGGATAATTAAACACAACCACATCGCCATTTTTAATAGTGCTGAAACCCGGAAACCTGTAATATGGCAACTGTATCCAATCCACAAAGGATTCCCTGGTCTCTGAGAAAGGCATAGTGTGATGTGTAAAGGGAAAAGAAAGCGGTGTTTCCGGCACTCTAGGGCCATAACTAACTTTACTTACAAAAAGGAAATCTCCGATAAGCAGTGATTTTTCCATAGAAGAAGTAGGAATAGTGTATGCTTCAATAAGAAACGTACGTATGATAGTAGCTGCAACTACTGCAAAAAGAATTGCATCTACCCATTCGCGTACAAAACCTTTTTTAGGTACAACCTGCCTGTCGGGATGCACATAAACTTCACTTGGAGACAACCCTAAATAAGGTAAATATGCGAATGGAAACAAAACAGCCAGTGCCTGCCAGCCAAGACCATATTTACCATAACATTTCACCAGTTCAACTATCATCAATAATAGTACAAATACATTGATGAATGGAATTACTATGAAAATGAACCACCACATCGGCTTCTTGATGATATTTAACCATATATAAAAATTATAAAAGGGAATAAGGATTTTCCATCCCTGCTGTCCGGCTTTTTCGAATAATTTCCATAAACCTATAATAGTTGAAACTATTGTTAGCAGTATAAAGATTATATAAAAACTCATAAGTATATTTGTTTAATGATTTACTAAATTATTGACTTTCAAAACTCCGTTTTCTCAATTTTATTACATATTCAGCAAAAATAGTCACTCTTTATGTAGTAATGGCGGTTTAAAATGTTTGCCAAAAGTAAAAGAAAAAGATAAACCTGTATAAGAATAATTACGCGAGGTGTAAAACATCGGAAGCACATGCATGCTCAGATCATCGCTTAAGTCGTAAGTAAACATATATGCATCAACAGTTGCATCAATAATATTCAGGGCATAAATTGCTCCTGCAATGATAAATGTAAGGTCGGTGTATCGCTTGTAATCTGTTCTTAATGTTAGCAATTGTGTACTGTCATATTGACTGTGAAATTTATCTAGTAAAGCACTTTTCCCATTAACTGAATTTTTATAAGCAGTTGAATAAATATGCAAACTGTCCAGATTCTTGATAGCAAAATAAGCATCAACTGCTGCACCTACATATATTATGGGAATCTTCCAATATTTTTTATTATAAGCTTGTCCGAGTCCCGGAAGAACTGCAGACATAAGTAAAGCTTTCTTTGGAGGATGTTTTTTTACAACGACCTTGTTTGTGTCTGTTTTAACGTCAGTAATGCCGGTATCTGATGATTGGGCATTAATTTGAGCTATAGGTAATAACAGAAGAATAACAAGAGAACTTGTCAATAAACGAAACTTTGAAAAAGATCGTTTTTTACTGCTGGAAGCAATTACTTGCATCCTGTAATTATTTCCTGATCTTTGAAACAATATGTTCAAGTTCTTTATCCGAACTAAAATGAACAACAAGCGATCCTTTACCTTTTGGGTTCATCTTAAGGTCAACTTTTAACCCGATTTGCTTCCCTATTTGTTCTTTTATCTTTAGGTATTTATTAGGCAGAGAGGGTCGACTGTTTTTATCTTTGATCAATTTATAAGGCTCATCTCCTATGTTTCTCACTATTTCTTCAGTTTCACGTACTGAAAGATCCTGTTCAATGATGTCTTTATAAATTCCAAGTTGTGTATCTATACTGGGTACATTGATAATTGCTCTTGCATGTCCCATGCTTATTTGTCCATCCTGTATACCCATCTGAATAGAAGCAGGAAGTTTTAATAAGCGTAAATAGTTCGTAATGGTAGTCCTATTTTTCCCAACTCTTTCACTGAGTTCTTCCTGTGTAAGGTTGCATTCGTCAATAAGGCGCTGGAAAGATAAAGAGATTTCAATTGCATTAAGGTCTTTCCTCTGAATGTTTTCTACAAGTGCCATTTCAAGCATGGCATGATCGCTGGCAGTCCTGACATAAGCCGGTATTACATCCAGGCCTGCAGATACTGAAGCTTTCAATCGTCTTTCGCCGCTGATAAGCTGAAATTTATTATCCTCAGTTAATCTTACAGTAATCGGCTGAATTATACCCTGCTCTTTGATTGATTTTGCAAGCTCTTTTAGAGATTCTTCATCAAAATGATTTCTCGGTTGAAAAGGATTTGATTCTATTTCATCAAGTGGAATGTTCGCGATAGTACCTGCAATGATATGATCGTGACCTTTGTGAAACTGGGTGGAGATTTCTTCAGCGCCTGAATTTTCCAGAAGTGCACTAAGCCCTCTGCCTAATGCTTTTTTCTTAACGTTCATCCTTTATAGGTATTTTTTTATCTTTTTCTTTGATTTTGGTCATTTCATTCTTTTGCAATATCTCTCGGGCAAGGCTCAGATAATTGACAGCCCCTCTGCTTTGAGCATCGTGCATGATAATGGTTTTGCCAAAACTGGGGGCTTCACCAAGTTTGGTATTCCTTGAGATGACAGTATCGAATACCATTGACTGAAAATGCGTTCTTACCTCTTCAACAACCTGGTTTGCTAAGCTCAGACGGGTATCAAACAGGGTAAGGAGGATGCCTTCAATTTCAAGGTCGGTATTGATTCTTGTTTGAACAATTTTTATAGTATTTAAAAGCTTACCAAGTCCTTCAAGTGCAAAATATTCGCATTGCACAGGAATAATAACAGAATCGGCGGCAGCTAATGCATTCACAGTAATAAGTCCAAGAGAGGGCGAACAATCTATCAAAATAAAATCGTAAGAATCTCTTATCTTATTGATAACTTTTCTCATCATTTTATCCCTGTTTGGCAAATTGATAAGCTCAAGTTCGGCGCCTACAAGGTCGATATGAGCAGGGATAAGGTCAAGATTGGGAGTGGATGAGTTCAGAATAATATTCTTAGGTTCCACATCATCAATGATGCATTCGTAGATGCTTGTCTTGATGTTTTTAGGATCGAAACCGATACCTGATGTGGCATTGGCTTGCGGATCGGCATCTATTAACAGAGTTTTATGATCAAGAACGGCAAGGCTTGCAGCAAGGTTGATTCCCGTGGTTGTTTTTCCTACTCCGCCTTTTTGATTGGCTATTGCTATAACTTTACCCATGTGTTGCTAAGATAATTATTATAAAATACTTTCAAAAACTTTAAAAACAAATTCAAAATTATAATAACTAAACTCTAAATCCTAAATAAGCCCCAAGTCTAAAGCCTCAAGCTCAAAGTCCCAAGTATTACTCTTGGAGCTTGGAATTTGATATTTTAAGTTTGTTTAGTATTTAGAATTTAGTGCTTAGTATTTTCGTTACATATTTTTCTGTGTTTTTTGAGATACCGTATATGTTTCTCCGATATTCAGTAAAATCAATTCTTTTCCGGCCCTGTGGAATTTTTCCAATGCTTCTTCTTTATCAATAACAATAATGGGGAATGTATCGTAATGCATCCCGATAATTTTATTACATTTAATCATGTCGGAAGCAATAATGGCATTATCCACGCCCATGGTGAAATTGCCTCCAATAGGCAGCATGGCGAAATTAACACAGCTATATTCGCCTATCAGTTTCATGTCGTAGGTAAGCCCTGTATCGCCGGCAAAATAAAAGCTCCCTTCATCCGATTGAATGATAAAACCGCCGGGATTACCGCCATTCGCCCCATCGGGCATAGTGCTTGAATGGACTGCATTGACGAATTTAGCGCTGCCGAAATCAAACGGGAATTTCCCGCCTGTATTCATTGCATGGGTTTTCTTTACGCCCTGTTTCTCCATCCAGTTCACTATTTCAAAGTTTGAAATTACAGTGGCATTTGAGTGTTTGGCAATGGCAACAGCATCGACAATATGATCACTATGTCCGTGCGATATAAGTATATAATCGGGGTGAAGCTTTTTTATATCAATATCTTTTGCCAAAGGATTACAACTGATGAAAGGGTCGAACAACAACTTTTTCCCTTTAACAACCGCTTCAAAACAGGAGTGCCCGTAATATTTGATATTCATTACAATTTATTCTTAGTGTTATGTTAAACCTAATGTGTTAAATAAGATTGCTTCATCCTCCTTCGTCGGCTTCGCAATGACGTCATTGCGAGGAGGAACAACGAAGCAATCTATGTGTCATAGTATTCTTAACTTATCATTAGTAGTTTTTTTAAGACAGCAAATTTAAGAAAATTTGTTAGCGCGGGTATGATTATTTATGAACAATAGGAAATATTGTTGTGATAAGTTGCCAGTCAACAGTCCACAGTCGTCAGTCCGCAGTCAACAGTCGTCAGTTGCCAGTCAACAGTCGTACAGTCCGCAGTCATACAGTCGTAAATCTAAAATCCAAAATGAAAGTCCACAGTCTTCAGTTTCCCAGTCGTTAAATACTTTTGCGGACTGCAGGTTGCCAACTGAGGACTCCTTCATTCTTAAATCTAAAATCCCTTTAAGTGTTATCTTCTTCGCTTTACTGACTGCATACTGAATTATTCTTTCACAAACTTTTTGGTTGAATAGTTGGGAGTTATGAGTTGGGAGCCGGGAGTATTGTTATTACGTAATTTTACTCCGAACTCAGTACTCCGAACTCACTACTCTTTCACAAACTTTTTAACTGCTATTCCTTTCTCCGTTCATCTTGCTAAGAGATTTTCGATAATCGCTTCTTTTATTAGGAACAAGCCCTGCTTTTTCAAGGGCTTTTTTGTATGTTCGGAAACACCTACAAATATATGAAGCGCTTATTTTACCATCTGCTTTAACATCTTTTATCATAGGTGTTCTGCCCAGCTTTACTGATAGTTCTTTCAGGTAGTTTAATACATCCTCCCCTGTGTATTTGGATTTTTCTATTTTTTTACCGGGAACAAGTCCTGCCGCTTCCTGGGCTGTTATTAATGAACCGAAACGTTTAAAATAAACCCATTGTTTTACAATGCCAGCCTTATCAATTTCCCACCCGTAAGGCGTTCTGCCAAGCTTTACGGCTAATTCTTTCAGGTGGTTTAATAAATATTCGTCGGAATATTCGGAATATTTTTGCAGTTTAACTTTTCCTCTTTCTCTATATGGGACAAGTCCTGCCGCTTCCTGGGCTGCAATCAATGAACCGAAACGATTGTGATAAACCTGGTATGTTACTATGCCTGCCTTGTTAATATCACGGAAAGATGGTGTTTTGTCCAGCTTTACCGATAGTTCTTTCAGATAGTTTAATAAATCCTCGTTAGTATATTCGGAATATTTTGGCTGTTTAATTATTTTAGTAGCGGGAACAAGTCCTGCCGCTTCCTGGGCTGTAATCAATGAACCGAAACGTTTATAGTAAATCCAGTATTTTACTATACCCGCCTTATCAATTTCCGGTCCGTAAGGCGCCCTGCCCAGCTTTACCGATAGTTCTTTCAGATAGTTTAATAAATCCTCGTCAGTATATTCGGAATATTTTGGCTGTTTAATTATTTTAGTAGCGGGAACAAGTCCTGCCGCTTCCTGGGCTGTTATTAATGAACCGAAACGTTTATAGTAAATCCAGTATTTTACTATACCTGCCTTATCAATTTCCGGTCCGTAAGGCGCCCTGCCCAGCTTTACCGATAGTTCTTTCAGATAGTTTAATAAATCCTCGTCAGTATATTCGGAATATTTTGGCTGTTTAATTATTTCATTAGTGGGAACAAGCCCTGCCGCCTTCTGGGCCTTTACTAATGAACCGAAACGCTTAAAGTAAGTCCATTGAGTTGCTATACCTGCTTTATCAATTTCCCGTCCATAAGGCGCCCTGCCCAGCTTTACCGCCAGTTCTTTCAGGTGGTTTAACAAAAACTCGTTGGAATATTCGGAATATTTTTGCAGTTTAACTTTTCCTCTATTATTATAGGGAACAAGCCCTGCCGCCTTCTGGGCCTTTACTAATGAACCGAAACGCTTAAAGTAAACTATGTGTTTTACCGTACCTGCCTTGTCAAAGTCCTTATAATAAGGCGTTCTGCCCAGCTTTACCGCCAGTTCTTTCAGATAGTTTAACAAAAACTCGTTGGAATATTCGGAATATTTTGGCTGATGAATTATTTCATTAGTGGGAACAAGCCCTGCCAATTTATGGGCTTTGCTGAGGCTGCCGAAACGTTTATAGTAAAGTCCACATTTTACTATACCGGCTTTATCAATTTCCCGTCCGTAAGGCGTTCTGCCAAGCTTTACGGCTAATTCTTTCAGGTGGTTTAACAAAAACTCGTTGGAATATTTGGTGTATTTTTTCATCTGTTTATTCTTAGTTTTATTGTGCTTCCCCTTTGTTTACTATAATAAAGCCTTAGCTATATTAAGCTTCGACTTTGTTCAATATTGTTAAGCCTTTGCTTTATATTGCTTCGACTTTGTTCAATATTGTTAAGCCTTTGCTTTATATTGCTTCGACTTTGTTCAATATTGTTAAGCCTTTGCTCTATATTGCTTCGACTTTGTTCAATATTGTTAAGCCTTTGCTTTATATTGCTTCGACTTTGTTCAATATTGTTAAGCCTTTGCTTTATATTGCTTCGACTTTGTTCAATATTGTTAAGCCTTTGCTTTATATTGCTTCGACTTTGTTCAATATTGTTAAGCCTTTGCCAGGCTTATTTTCCGGCAGGTTATAAAGGAACCATTTCCGAAATAGCGCCGCTCCACGAATAATCGTTTGCCAAAGCGCTTATTGCGGGATTTTTCCCTTTTCCCACGGGCAGCGAAACATCATACGAGAAATATGCCCTTGCATCCTTGGGTAAATCGGTAATTGTAACTGTTGATTTATGGGTTGATTTTAATATGGTCCAGTTACTGGTACCGTTAGGGCTCCAACGCCAGTGGTAATCGGCGCCATCGCCAAATGAAGGACATTCCAGGGTAACACTGCCTGAAGCCGTGTGCAATACTTTAAAAATATGCTTATGCGATGCTCCATGACCGCTGGGCTTTAGTCCGAAACGAGCCAGTACCACAGCAATTGCAGCTTCATTTCCCGGATACTTTAAATTAGCGCTGGTTTCAATATAACCAACTACTGCATTAGTGGCGTGAAGCAGGAGGCCTACTTTAACCTTTTCGTCGTGGGTAAGCGCGGCCGATTTGTTGGTTTGCCTCGAAAGGATGTCGGCATTCACACCGCTTATATAGCCATTGAAAACTACAGCAGTAACCGGCGAGCCGGCGATTGGCACATCGGTGTCAACGGCTAATTGATTGATAATGTTTTGGCTAAATGGACTAAATTTTTCGGGTTCCAGGTCGTGATAGTCCTCCCTCTGCGACCTTACCCATACTAATGAACTGTTCATAATTTTATTTATTTAAAGGTTAGTAATGTTATGGCTTTGCTTTACTTTTCTTCTTCATTCTCCGAAGTTTCTTTCAAATCCTCGAAAGTAACATCGGTAAATTCGTTGCAGGGAGTTTCGGTGGCGGCTGAAACAGGAGGTTGGTTTGTTTTAACGAACTCCAATACGCCGTTCAGTCCTTCCATAAACTTTTCAAAGTCCACTTTATAAAGGAAAATCTTGTGTTTTTCGTATTTAAACTTCCCTTCCTGGTCAAGAAAACGTTTTTTACTTTCGGTAATTGTTACATAGTAATTTTCTTCACTGTTACTTTTCACATCAAAGAAATAAGTTCTTTTACCTGCTCTTACAGCTTTCGAAAAAATCTCGTCCCGTTGTGGCTTGTCCTTGTTTTCCATCTCTTCCATGAGCAAAATGTTTTAATTCATTATACTTTCAGCAAAGATAGTTATAAAATTATTAAAAAGAACAAATAATTCGACAAAAAAATATATTATTGAATGAAAAAGTAATTTGGTTTGAATAAATTATCAGTTTATCCTTCGGTTATAATGCGGTAAAATATTATTTGATTGATGTTACTAAAACATAATGGAATGAAGATTCCTCATCCTCTTTTTCCCCTTTTCCCACATGCTCTGTTTGTCATTCCGAACGCAATGAAATGAAGTGAGGAATCTATTTATATTGCTATTGCTTAACATGAGTTATAAATTTATTTACTGCTTATCTCCTTTAACAATACTTCGGTAAATTTTTAAAGTATGGGACTAAAGTCCCCAATATTAGCGGGATTTATCAGTAACCCCAGACTTAAGTCTGGGGTTATGCAAACGGCCTTCAAATATGGGGCTTTAGCCCTGAAAAGTATCATCTTATTAAAAAAATTACCGAACTATTGATTTAAACAAGTTTACTTTACCACATAGGCACAGTAGAAACATAGTAAAACACATAGCCCGATAATACCAATTGCTTCATCGTCCTTATTGAATCTATGTGAAGCCTATGTACCTATGATACTATGTGGTAAACTTAATTTCACGTTTTTAATCTTTTTATATAGTAATCTATTTATAGGTGGGTTCTAAAAATTTTGTTTTTTAAAATCCTAAGCACTAAACCCTAAATTCTAAATAATTTCAAAATTCAAATGAGAAAAGCACCAAACATTGAATTAGCAAAGGTTTTGAACATTAAAATTTGTTTATTTGATATTATTTAGAGTTTAGAAATTAGAATTTGTTTTTAAGAATTATTAGAAGTCCCCTATAGTAATCTATTTATATTTCATTTTACTTGAACGAAGTGGATAAGCAGTATTTATTTTTTGCCTGTCATTGAATAAAATATATACATTTGTCCGCAATAGAATAAGCGTTCATTATATATAAGGGAGCTTCTAAAACCTGTTCTTTTAAAATCCTAAGCGCTAAACCCTAAATGCTAAATAAATTCCAAATCTCAAGCCCCAAATTGAAAGTACCAGAAAAAACACTTGGGGCTTGGGTTTTGAAGTTTGAAATTTGAAGCTTTGATATTATTTAGAGTTTAGAAATTAGAATTTAGAGATTAATTTTTAGTACATTATAGAGGTCGCCATAAGATAAAAAAAGTATGATATGTTAAGCAGAAGGCATATAAGGATAAAAGTAATGCAGGCATTGTATGGATATTTCAATGCCAGCTTCGATAGCATCGGCGCGGGAGAAAAAGAAATAATGCTTAGCATCAGCAGGTTTTACGAATTGTTTCTTTACCAGCTCTTATTCATCAACGAAATATACGAAACTGCCGGGAAACAAAGTGAAGATGCAAAACATAAGCATATCCCTACCAAAGAAGAATTAAACCCCAACACCCGCTTTCTCGAAAACCGCTTTCTTATTGCCTTATCGAAAAGCGCTACCCTTCAGGAACTATATAAAAAAAGAAGTATTTCATGGATAGGCGAGAACGAAATAGCCCGTCGCGCCTTCACTAATTTCAAAACCAGCAGCGAATACGAAAAATACCTGGAATCCGAAGATAGTTTCGAAAAAGATAAGGAAATTGTAGCCACACTGGTTAAAAAGTTCATTGTCGATTTCCCTCCACTAATGCAGTACTACGAAGAAAGAAGCATCTTCTGGGTTGATGATATCGATATAGTGAACATGATTCTTATAAAAGTAATTCGCTCAAGCAAAGAAGCAGAAATTGATAAAACATTTACCGACCTTGAATGGCAGCTTGATGATGAAGATAGGGAATTTGCCATAGATTTGTTTCGCAAAACCATTATGGGCTCCGAAAAGTATGATAAAATAATTTCAGATAAGGCTCTGAACTGGGAACTGGACCGTATAGCCCTTATGGATGTAATGCTGATGAAAATGGCGCTTTGCGAATTTATGGAATTCCCCTCTATTCCTGTAAAAGTTACATTAAACGAATACATCGATCTTGCCAAAATGTACAGCTCTCCCAAAAGCAGCATATTTATAAATGGTATGCTTGATAAAATAATTGCCGACCTTAAAAGGAACGATCTTATTCATAAAACAGGGCGGGGTTTGATGTAAATAGAGAAAGCTGGAAAACAGTGAAGAGTAATAAGTCAACAGTGGGCAGTCAGCAGTCAACAATGAAGATGGAATTGAAGACTGCCAACTGAAGACTGGAGACTGGAAAAAGCCAACTGCATAAAATTTGCGTTTTAATAATTTAGTATCTTTGCAAATTCAATAAAAAAAGGAATAGAAATGAAATAACCATGAGCAATAAAGTTAACAACATCCGATTTCATTATTCATGGCATATTCCATCCAACCTTTATAAAACAAAAAAAATAAACAGATGAAACGCTTATTAAATCTATCAGGAATAGCAGCTATAGCTATTCTTTTTGCTGTTTCCTGTAAAAACGGCAACCAGTCGAACATACCCGGTGATGTGGTGAATAACCCTAATACTGCTGATGGTAAAGGTGACACATCAAGTTTACCGAAATTTCAGTTTGTTGAAGAACAACACGATTTTGGTAAGATTCAGCAAGGCGAAAAAGTTTCTTACGCATTTAAGTTTAAAAACGTAGGTAAATCCGACCTTGTAATTACCGATGCACACGGAAGCTGCGGATGCACTATAGCCGATTACCCAAAAACTCCAATTCCTGCCAATGGCGAAGGAACAATTGATGTTAAATTTAATTCTGAAGGCAAGAAAGGATTCCAATCGAAGACAGTTACATTGATAGCAAACACACAACCTAACACAAAAATCCTAAGCATCAAGGCAATGGTGCAGGTGGCTGAAGACGCAAACAAAACCGATAATTAATATTTAATAAACATTTTTCTTATGACACATTTACTTACAGTAGTTTTAATGATGGGCGGTCAGTCAGACGGCAAAAGCGGCAGTCCATTCGGAATGATTATTCCCCTTGTGCTTATAGTCGTTGTATTTTATTTCTTCATGATCAGGCCGCAAACAAAGCGCACCAAAGAAGCGAAGAAATTCAGGGAAGCGTTAAAGAAGGGTGACAAAGTAATAACCATCGGTGGGATACATGGTAAGATTGTTGAAGTACAGGATACCACATTTACTATTGAAACCGAAGGTCAGGGCAGGCTAAGGATAGAAAAGAGCGCTGTAGCATCGAGTACCAACCCGGAACTTCTGGGCGAGAACAAGTAAGCATTTATTTTCTACCATAAATTAAGCGCAATCAGGATTGTTTGCGTGGGTTTTGTTTTTGGACGTACAAGCATAACCAGCAGTTTATAGCAGTAAAGCACTATTACGATGGCTCTCCAGAGTAAGCCCGACCATGACAAGCGTAACAGGAAGATAAGCTTCCGCAGAAAGGTATATACCTTTATTATATGCATTATTCTATCATCCTGCTTCTGGACATTGATAAAGTTAGCCCGCGATTACCAGGAAATACAGCGGTATCATATTGTTTACACCAATCTCCCTGCCGATAAAGTGGTAGTTAACGAGCCCGACTCCGTGTTCATAGTGCATCTGAAGACAAAAGGCTTCCGCATATTCTCGAACACCATGTTCTATAAGCCCGGCACCATAAACATTGATGTTTCTTCTCTTCTGAAGAAGAAGAAAGGCTCGAAGACTGAGTTCTACATTACCACTTCCGACCTGACACAGATTGTTGAAGGGCAAATTGGATTTAGCAATAACATTACAGCCATCAACCCCGACACCGTGTATTTCCGCATGGAGAAAGCTTTCAGCAAAAGAGTGCCTGTCAGGGCGAACATACATGTTAGCTTTGCCAGTCAGTACCAGCTTGCAGGAGCTATTGATTGCGAGCCTAAGTACGTAAAGGTTACCGGCACGAAAGAAATAGTAGATACCATTAAGTTTATCGAAGCCGCTGAAAAGAACCTTGAAGATATCAGCAACAACCAGAATATCACTGTTTATTTTGCCCGTCAATACTATGAAGCAAAGCTTAAAATGGAGCCAGCTCAGGTTAAAATAAGCATCCCTGTGGATAAGTTCACTGAGGATACCCTGAACATACCGGTAACAGTGGTGAACACTGAAATCAATTATATTCCGAAGACTTTTCCTGCGAAAGTGAAGATCACCTTTCTTGTATCGCTTAGCAATTACAAGAATGTAAAAGCCGATATGTTCAGTGCTGAGGCGGATATTACTAAGGCGATGGCTGAAAAGCAGAAAAAGATGAAGGTAGAAATTGTGAAATGCCCGCCATTTGTGAAGATCGAGAAGGTTGAACCCGAAAAGGTTGAATACATACTGATAAAATAATGCTCAAAGTAGGTCTTACAGGAAATATAGGCAGCGGTAAATCGGTGGTGGCGCGGGTGTTCGAAACACTGGAAGTTCCCGTTTATGATGCCGACGAAAAAGCCGCGCATATTATGGAAAAGGAGGAAGTACTAAAGCATGTTATGGAAGCATGGGGCAGGGGAGTGTTTGATAAAAACGGCAAGATCAACAGGAAAAAGCTTGCCGACAAAGTTTTTGCCCAGAAAATGGAACTTGACAGGCTTGACAGCATAGTGCATCCCCTCCTTATTAAGGATTACGAGCAATGGCTGGCAGATTACAGTGCCGAGCCTTACGTTCTTATGGAATCGGCCATATTGTTCGATACCGGTTTTGACAAGTTATTCGACAGTATGATAGTGGTTTCTGCTCCCGAAGAACTTCGATTAGCTAGAGTCATGAAGCGCGACAATATCCCTGATTGGGCAGTGCGTGCACGCATGCAGCACCAGAAGCCCGAAAGCGAAATTATCCCCCAGTCCCAATTTGTCATTGTTAACGACAACCAAAGCCTTGTTATTCCGCAGGTGCTGAAGATACATGAAATGCTGAATCTATTTTGAATGATATATAATGTTTAATGGTTTAAACAATTATTATTGTGATTAAGTAGTCATTCCTTTTTCTTGATAATTAGAAAAGAAGTATATTTGAGGGTTAAAAAGAACAGCTTTATAATGTCCGCGGAATAGCTATCGGCATACCGGCGAGGCAGGTTAGCGGGGAAAAATCTGATACTAAATAATAGCTTTCAGTTGTTGAGATTAAAAAAAGTGAAATACAAATCCCTGTTTATAATGGCAACGCTACTGGCTGTTGCCCTGAATTCGGCAGCTCAGTTAACAGGCACTTTCAAGGATGAGCGCGATGGCAAAATATACAAAACAGTGAAAATAGGCACGCAGACATGGATGGCTGAGAACCTGGCCTACGATGCCGGAAAGGGGAGCTGGGTTTACGATAACGATATTAACAATGTGGCAAAGTACGGCTATCTTTACAACTGGGAAACAGCACTTATTGTTGCTCCCCAGGGCTGGCATCTGCCCACCGATGCCGAATGGACAATATTAATAAAATTCCTTGGCGGTGACAGCATTGCTGGCGGCAAAATGAAATTGACCACGGGCTGGGACAACCCCAATACCGGCGCAACCAATACAAGCGGCTTTTCGGCGCTGCCTGCCGGCTACATAAACATGCTCAAGTCGGGGCTTATGGGAAGGTTCGCATTTTTCTGGTCGGCTACCGAGAGCAACGACAAATCAGCATGGCTTCGATATCTGAAATTTGACGATTGCGAGTCGAACCGGAACTACTACTTCAGCAAGGACTATGGTTTTTCAGTGCGGTGTGTGAAGGACTAATGATTTACAATTTACGAGTAAAACAGCAGTCAATCAACAAGCCGCATTTATCCGGATTGGCTTTTTAATTTTGTAAATAAAGAGTAGTATCTTTGCGACTATAATCATCTACTGTGAACCGGTTTAAGCTGCTTTTAATTTGTGCTTTTATTTTTACTTTCCGCCTTGCTTTCTGCCAGGGCAATCATAACTTTAATAATACCTGCATACAGGCCAGCACCGACACATCGGTTTATATGGCAGTTGATTCGATTCCTCAATTTCCTGGTGGGGAAGTTGCCGAAAACAAGTTTATTGACAGTGTTAGAAAAAGCCTGAAAATTAATCCTGCGATGACAGGGGCTGTTACAGTGCTGTTCATCGTTAAGCCCGACGGTCGCCTCACTGATTTCAGGGTAGGGGATTTGACATTCCAACTTCCAGACTGGGAAAAAGCATTTATAAATGCGATGCACATTCTGAAAGTGATGCCACAGTGGAAACCCGGTAAGTGCCATGGGCGAAAAGTCGCGGTGTATGATTCATTAACTATTAAATTTTTGAAAGATTGAAATAGGTTACAACACTTCTTGGCATGGTTTTAGTAACTCGCAACTATTAGAATATAATTAATCTATGAACATTATGAAAACACTCTTAATTCTTATCATCTTTCTTTTCTCGCTTAGCTGTTCTTATGCGCAAACACAGCTTGAGCTGAACGATATTCAGACCAAAAACTACGTGGAAGCAGATTCGGAGCTGAACCTAACGTATAAAAGAATATTGAATGATTATAAGGATGATACCGCCTTCACCAAAAGTCTTATAGCTTCTGAAAAGATATGGGTAAAGTTCCGTGATGCGGAGATGAAGATGAAGTATCCCGATAGGGAGCCCGGCTATTACGGCACCATCCAGCCTATGTGCTGGGCAATCTATTTAACTCAACTAACGCTTGAGCGCATAGCCACCTTAAAACAGTGGCTCGAAGGAATTGACGAGGGCGATGCCTGTGCCGGCTCGGTTAAAGTGAAGGAGTGAAGATATGGGTTTGTCAATTCAGTATAAAGAATATTTAACTTCGCCAATTAATAGTAAAGAATGAAAAAACTAACCATATTGTTTATCCTGTTAAGCACATTTGCAATAGGGCAGTCGGTAAAGATTAATGAAATAAAGCGCGATTCCACCAAATGGTACACCGGCACTAATGAGCCGGCAGTGGTATTTCCTGTGATTATTGCTCATGCTAAAGATGTAAGCATGAAGATAAATACTCAGCTTATTGCAGCATTTGCCGATACCGAGAACTGGCATAACTCGTTCGATACGGCTATCGACAAAGCCGCCAATGATAATTTGTACAGCCTGGGGTATGATGTTTCATTCAACAAAAGCAATGTTCTTTCCATCACCCTGAATATTATAGGCTGCGGGGCTTATTGTACAGGCTGGAGCGCGTACTTTAATTTCAATATTACCACAGGTGAACAAATCACCATGTATGATATATTGATAAGCAATAAGAAGAAGGATTTCGAGGACATGGTCTTTAAGGAAAAAACAGAAGTTTTGCTCGATTATAAAAAAGAGATAAAGGACGAACTTGCCAAGAGCACCATGGATACTTCGACCTACCAGTTTGCTCTTGAAATTGTTGACAGCGAATGTATCAATTCAATATCGCTGAAACAGTTTTCATTGTCAGATGCTAAGCTTGAGATACATGATGATTGCGATTTCCCGCATGTCATTCAGGGCTTAGGCCCCGATTATAAGTTGGAATACCAGTATGCTGACATCAGCAAATTCCTTAACCCCGACTGGAAGAAGATATTGATGAAGTAGTTCTGACTTCGAAAGCTTTAATAACTCAAAGCCTTACTTTCCTGATGTATCAAGCACTTTAAATTCTGTACGGCGATTATTAGCTCTGCCTGCATCGGTATCGTTTGTATCAATGGGCTTGGTTTGCCCGTAGCCTTTAAAGGTAAGTCGTTCCTTTGCTATGCCATGAGCAATAAGGTAATCGTAAACAGCTTTGGCGCGGTTTTCAGAAAGTACCTGGTTATAGTTCACTTCGCCCACATTATCGGTATGACCTCTGAGCTCAATTTTCATCGAAGGATTTTTCTTAAGCAGGTCTATAAGTTTTTCAAGTTCTGCTGTGGATTCAGGTTTCAGATCATACTTGTCGGTATTGAAAAATATGTTTTTTAGTACCACAATCTCCCCGACCTTCACGGGTTGCAGGGGAATATCTTTGATAAAAGGGTCTGTTTTAGAATGTACTCCGCTCAATGTAAAGTTTTCGGAATAGAAAAGGAAGCCATCTTTGGAAACATTCAGGGCATAATCCTTTTCAGTGGGTATGCAAACAAAGAATTCGCCTGTAACAGGGTCAGAAGTAGATTCAATTACGGTCTTATCAGTTTTCAGGTCAATCAGGTCGAACTTTGCTTCAAGACTCTGCTTTGTAAGCTTGTTGAACACTCTTCCTTTCATATAGGTAACAGATTTAGGGCGGGCTTTATCATATAGCGGGAAAGTGTAAATGTCCATTCCTCCTTTTCCTCCCGGTTTATCGGAGGCATAATAAGCCAGGTCGCCCTTTGAATTTACTATCATATAACATTCATCGGCAGCTGTATTGATAGGATAACCTATATTAACAGGCTTCCTCCATTTTCCCGAAGTGTCTCTTCTCGAATAAAAAATGTCGAAGCCTCCCATACCGGGCCAGCCTTTAGAAGCGAAATATAAAGTTTGATCATCGGGGTGAATAAAAGGTGCCATTTCGTCTTTATCTGTGTTAATGGAATCTCCAAGATTCACAGGAGCCGTCCATTCACCTTTATCGTTCTTGATAGTTTTCCAGATGTCCATGCCACCTTTTCCACCGGGGCGGTTGCTGGTGAAGTATAATGTTTTACCATCTGACGAGATGGAAGGTTGCGAATCCCAGTTAGAAGAATTGACTGTTGCACCCATGTTTAAAGGAACTCCCCAATGGTCACCAACTTTCTTGGAATAATAAAGATCACAACTGCCGTAACCGCTGGGACGATCGCAGGCAGTAAAATAAAGATATTGCCCGTCAGGTGAAAAACATTGGGCGCCTTCGTTTCCCGGCGTGTTCATAGGAGGCCCCATAGACACTGCTTTGCTCCATATGCTATCATTAACTTTATGGCTGATATAAAAATCTTCCTGGTTCGGATTACCACTATTTTCATACTCAGGGCCACGTGGAACGAGCCTTGTAAATACAAGCGTTTGTTCATCAGCAGTGATGGCAGGCTGGTATTCACTCATATTTGTGTTAATGCTATCTCCCATGTTGACCGGATTAAAAGGTACAGGGTGGTTCATGGCGTCAATACAGAAATTACATGTTTTAAGCATGTATTCAGCACGCTTTTTATTAATGACATTAACATTTTTCAGGTTGTCGTATATTTCAAGATCTTTTTTAGCATCCTGGTATTTTCCTGCAAGCAATTCCATCAGTCCAACATTCATATAGTTATTTGAGTAGAAATAAGGGTCAATCTGAATAGCCTTCTTATAATTTTCAATTGACTTATCATATTTCTTCTCATTGGCATAAATGTCTCCTTTCAACATGTATGCTTCAATGAATTTATCATCCGTTTTAATAGCATCATCCAAGTCTTTCAGTGCATCTTTGTAATTATAAACGTCATATTGCCTGGTAGCTTCTTCGTAAGCATTAATGGCTTTCTTTGATTTGGTGGTATATTTATAATTATCCCTCTGTGACATGCATAATGAAGAAGATAGCAAGAAAATAAAGGTAAATACGAAGAAGATATTTTTCATTAATTGGTGTTTGTGGTAAAATTAAGGAATATTCATATATTTATGCGACTGCAATGAAATATTCCACTTGGGGTGTTTTAAAATATAGTTAACAATTAATGGTATCATTTCTTTTCTTCTACTCCATTCTGGTTGCAATAAAAGGATTGTTTTAGCAGTTATTTTCTTCGCATTTTCTTCTGCCCAAATTAAGTCAGCTTCATCATGAATGATCACTTTGAGTTCGTTCGCTAATAGATAAACCTCGTTAACAGGAGGATATTTTTTCTTTGGCGAAAGACATATCCAATCCCATTTTCCGCTAATTTGGAACGAACCTGATGTTTCAAGGAAGGACTGAATGTTATTATCTTTAAGCAGGCGACAAAGATAGTCGAGGTTGTATTGCAGAGGTTCGCCACCTGTTACTACTACTGCTTTTGCCGGGCAATTTAAAATGTTCTGAAGAATAGTATCTGTTGATATAAGTGGATGCAGTTCGGCATTCCACGATTCTTTAACATCACACCAGTTGCAACCAACATCACAACCACCGATGCGCAGGAAATAAGCAGCTTTCCCGGTATTATGCCCTTCTCCCTGCAAAGAATAAAATTCTTCCATTACAGGAAGCAATTTGCCTTCTTTCAATAATGCAGCTTCCTGTAGATTATTCATGTTTAATTAATATTTGTTGTTTGAACGATAGAGCAGGGGAAGCTAGTTATACACTTCCTTCTTTGCTGCTCTCATGGTGTTCATAAGCAACCCAACAATCGTCATTGGGCCAACACCACCGGGTACGGGAGTTATCTTGCTGCATTTCTTCGAGACATCATCAAAAGCAACATCACCTTTCAATCTGAAACCAGATATAGTGTCAGGAGCCTCTATCCTGTGCATTCCAACATCAATTACAACGGCCCCATTTTTAATCATATCGCCTTTAATAAATTCAAGCCGACCAATTGCTGCGATCAAAATATCTGCACTAAGGCAAATTTCTTTAAGGTTCTCTGTACGGCTGTGGCAGAGTGTTACTGTGCAATTAGCGTTCTTGTTATTTCTCGAAAGAAGAATGCTCAATGGTGTTCCCACTATATTGCTTCTGCCCACTACAACACAATGTTTCCCTTCTGTTTCAATACCTGAGCGCTTTATCAATTGCATAATTCCATAAGGAGTAGCGGGAATGTGGCCGGGAAGATTCAATACCATGTTGCCAATATTCACGGGGTGGAAACCATCCACATCTTTCTCAGGCCTGATAGCTCTTATTATTTTTTCGGGCGAGATATGTTTAGGCAAAGGAAGCTGAACAATAAAGCCATCAATCTCATCATCTTTATTAAGGAATTCCACTACATCAATAAGATCTTTTTCCTTAATGGTCGCGGGATGCCTGTAAACAGAAGAAACAAAACCAACTTCCTTGCAGGCTTTTTCTTTGTTTGCTACATAGGTTTGGCTGGCTGGATCTTCGCCCACCAGAACAGCAGCTAAATGAGGTGTCCTGATACCTGCATCTATCATTTTCCTCACTTCTGTTGCTATTTCACTGCGAATATCTTCCGCTATTTTTTTCCCGTCAATCAATTCCATAAAGAAAGTTTATAATAAGTATTAAATAAACATTGCAGTTATTGGCTATCTCCGTCCCTGTTGTTTCATCATCTGCATCATCTTGCTTTTATTGCCGCCACTCATCATTTTCATCATTTTGCGGGTATCTTCAAATTGTTTTATAAGTTTATTCACTTCGGTAATATCAGTTCCGCTTCCTGAGGCAATTCTTTTTTTCCGTGTGCCGCTAAGGATTTCGGGAGTTTCTCTTTCGGCAGGAGTCATGGAATGTATAATGGCTTCTATGCTTTTGAAAGCGTCATCATTAATATCTACATCTTTCATTGCTTTGCCAATGCCGGGAATCATGCCGATAAGGTCTTTCATGTTTCCCATTTTCTTGATCTGTTGCATCTGTGCAAGGAAGTCGTCAAAGTTGAACTGGTTCTTCTGTATCTTCCGTTGTAATTTCTGTGCTTCTTCAGCATTAAATTGCTCCTGCGCCTTTTCTACAAGGGAAACGATATCGCCCATACCGAGGATACGGTCGGCCATACGTTCGGGGTAGAACACATCAACTGCGTCGAGTTTCTCGCCAATACCAACAAATTTGATAGGTTTGTTTACAACAGATTTTATAGAAAGGGCTGCTCCGCCTCTGGTATCACCATCGAGTTTGGTAAGTACAACACCTTCGTAATCGAGCCTGTCGTTGAAAGCTTTTGCCGTATTCACTGCATCCTGCCCGGTCATGGCATCAACTACAAACAATGTTTCCTGTGGATTTACTGCCTTTTTGATATTGGCAATCTCGTCCATCATTTCTTCGTCTATAGCAAGACGTCCTGCGGTATCAATGATTACAGGGTTATATCCCATTTCGCGGGCATGAGCGATAGATTTCTTCGCAATGGATACAGGGTCTTTGCTTCCTTCATCAGAAAATACCTTCACTTCAATTTGCGCGCCCAGAACTTTCAACTGTTCAACAGCAGCCGGGCGATACACGTCGCAGGCAACAAGCAAAGGGTTACGACCACGCTTGGATTTAACAAAGCCGGCTAGCTTGGCTGAAAAGGTTGTTTTACCCGAACCCTGTAAGCCGGCAATAAGAATAATAGCAGGGCTTCCTTTCAGGTTCAGTTCGGTCATTTGGCCGCCCATCAGTTCGGTAAGCTCATCATGGGTAACCTTGACCATAAGCTGACCGGGTGATACAGAAGTAAGCACGTTTTGTCCAAGCGCTTTCTCTTTAACCTGTTCAGTAAATGATTTGGCAATTTTATAGTTAACGTCGGCATCGAGCAATGCTTTACGCACTTCTTTCAGCGTTTCGGCAACGTTGATCTCGGTAATCTTTCCCTGTCCTTTTAATATCTTAAAGGCGCGGTCGAATTTTTCACTAATACTTTCAAACATTTCTTTAGTTTTATGGAATTGCAAAGGTACAATTTTTTACAAAAATTTCAGAGTCGCTGTAACACTATGAGGAAATGATACAAATTATTTTAATTGATGTTACACACAAATAAATTTTATTGTCTTTAATTTAGATTCCTCACTCCGCTCGGAATGACATAGTGGTTTGATGGATAATGGGGAAAGCGGCGGCGATTTGCTTTAAGCAAATCGCCGCCGCTTTCCCCACAAGAAAATAAACTAATTGTCATTCCGAATGAATCCGCCGGCTGGCGGAGGAATGAGGAATCGAAACATGGGGAAATTCTCTTTTGCATAACATCATATTTTAATTGCAACATTTACAGTTATATATATTAATTTTGTACTTATAATTGTGCTCTCTGCACATCATATTTATTATTATGGTAAAATTTACAGCTTCAATACTTCTTTGCTTTGCTTTCTTCTTTATTCAAGCTCAAACGCTCGGGGAGTTAATGAAAAGTGGTGATTTGAAGTTCAAGAAAGGTGATTTCAACGGCGCTATTTCTGATTATGATAGAGCCATTATAAATAATCCTAAGGATGAAAAAGCATATAATAACCGTGGCATAGCTAAAGTTAATACTGATGATTTTAAAGGAGCAAAATCAGATTTCGACAAAGCGATAGAGATAAATGCAACAGACGAAAAGGCATACTGCAACCGTGGCAATGTTGAAATTAACTTAGGCGATTATACTGCCGCAGTTACTGATTTCAATAAAGCAATTGAGCTTAATCCGAAGGATGAAACGGCATACTGCAATCGTGGTATAGCAAAAATAAGTGAAAGCGATTTTAAAGGAGCAGTCCTGGATTTTAACTCGGCTATAGAGCTAAATCCGAAATTTGAAAAAGCATACTGCAATAGCGGGATTGCAAAAGTAAATTTAGGAAATTATAACGATGCCATTATAGATTTCAACAAGGCAATTGAGCTTAATCCTAAATATGAAACGGCATACAATAATCGTGGAAATGCAAAAACCAAGCTTAACGACTATAACGGGGCCATATTGGATTTCGACAAAGCAATAGAACTTAACCCTAAATATGAGGATGCCTACAGCAACCGCGGCATAGCGAAAGTTAACCTGAATGATTACAATGGTGCTATTTCAGATTATAATAAAGCAATAGCGCTTGAACCGGATGATGAGGGCGTGTACAGTAACCGGGGGAATGCTAAAACCAAACTAAACGATTTTAACGGAGCCATTACTGATTATACTAAAGCAATTGAAATCAATCCCAATTGCAGGGATGCTTATTATAACAGGGGTAATGCAAAAATGGCGATCAGCGATAAAGATGGGGCTTGCCTCGACTGGAACAAAGCAGTAAAACTGGGTTACAGCAAAGCGAATGAATTTATTAAGAAGTATTGTAATTGATTAATGAGTTAATATTAATAGGCTGAAAAATATTACCCGTACTCTATAATAAGGTACTTATAAAATAATTATTCAAAAAAGCTTGACTTTTTATATTTTTTATTTATATCTTTGTGAAACGATTAACAAAAGAACAAGCAATTCCATAAAATTTAAATTATGTTTACGGCCTGTTTAAATACCACATCCTCGCAATCAGATATGGTTCTAGAGAGAGAGTAAAGCCTTAAACATCCTTCCATACGCGAAAGCGGAAATTCCCGTTTTTCCTATACTATATATAATAAGGTATCAGCCTTTTTCAGGAAAGGTAGTTGCATGACAACTATTATATTGTTGACTATCAGGACTTCACAGGTGATAAATGTCTTCAAGTATGTGATAATCAAGCGTTGGTTTGTGGCATTCGGGCACCCGAGTGTGGCATTCAGTCGCCCGATTATGATAATCGGGCACCCGAAGATGGCATTCAAGCGCCCGAGTGTGGCATTCAGGCACCCGATTGTAACAAAGATGCACCTGATTATGGCAATCAAGCGCTTGTTTATGGCGAATGTTAACCCGAGTGTGACTTATGTTGACCCGTTTGTCGTACTCGGGAAGCCAATAGCGACTTATCAGGACGCAAATAGCACTTATATATTCAATAATAACTCACTACTATTTACTAACCATTTAAAACAATAAAGTTATGGGAAAATTACTTAAAAAATTAATTCTTGCGTTAAATCTTTGGAGTTTAACCGAAGCTGCAAGAATAAAAAAACAACTCGACATTGCTAACGCGCATACAGCCAATCCTGCTCTGGTGCCGGGCTTACTCCTACACCCGCATCGGTGATTACAATGATTAACACACAAAGCGGTTATTACACACTAAGGGATAGCCTTGCAGAACAAATGAAACAGGTTACAGAAAACATACACAAGAACGGCACTGCAATCAACGACATTTTTGTTGACCAGTGGGCGCCACAAACACAGGTAGCCATTGGAACCGATGCTTCAAAAGCTAAATTACTGGGTTATGGAATTAAAGGCCAGGACACCGGGCATACCCCTGTTATTGCATCAATTGAAAAAGTAATAGTGCTATCGAGCCACCCTGTTATAGTTAAAATTGATGTAAATACACATGATGTACATTATTTACACATACATAATAATATTACAGGCAAACGCAAACTTCCGGCAGGCATGTTGCGTGTTGATATTTACGGATACACAGGTGCAGCAGGTTTAGTAATAGCCGACCTTGCCGCATTAATAGCCCTCGGCGGCGGATATTTGGGCGAAGCAAGCAGGGGGAAATTTGTTAACACATTTACCGCTAATACCGGAAAAACAGAATACTATGTGGCTGTGTATGTTGATAAGAAGACAAAGAAACCTGCTTCACAAAGCCCTGTAGCAAGCGGGATTATTAATTAAGAAAGTGAAAAGTTTAAAGTGAATAGTAATAAGGTAGTAAACAATAAAGTTATTGATACAAAAAAGATGATTAAGAGTAAATAATATTTTATAAAATAAAAATTAATACTGCCTATCTGTTTTAATCAAGTTATGCAAATAATTTTATAATTTGTTTTTGCGAATTTGTATAACAATGGATTTTAAATTATTTTCAATCTGCGAAAATCAGCGTAATCAGGGGGAAACAGAAATAACTCCCGCAGATAGCGCAGATATACACAGAAAATCAATATTAAATTTTGACATAATAAATCTTTCAACTTGTTCGAAGCAGATAGGCAGTAAATTAATATTTATCTTTGATAACATAAAAACAAGTATTATGAAAAAGATATTATTTATTTCTTTACTTGCATTTAGTTTGAAAACAAGTGCACAAATTAATTTAGAGCATGTCTATGATAGTGCCAGCACTCTTGGTATCTGTAATGCACAAAGCCAGTTAATGATAATTGATTTTGCATTATCAGGTTATCAATATGTAAAAATAAATAGATGCGGAAAATGTATAGGTATTTATAATATGAGCCATGCTTTAGTAAAAACAATTTCACTTGCAAATGTACCTGCGGATTCTGTGATATATAATCAAGTAGGTGATATTCTTTATTTGTCCCAGAATTTATTTAGCACTGATTCAAAAATAGATTTTATGTATTGTTTTGAATATTCTGAAAGTGGTAATACTATCCATATAACTGATATATATAACGAGGATGCTGTATTGATTTTTTCAGATACTTCATATCCTGCTATAAGAGCAAATTTTGAACAACAGCAATTGCCAATTTATAATACACCCGAAGGAGCAAAAATGATTTTGAGCTGTGCTAATGGGCAAGCAAAAGTATTTAGTTTGCCTGGCAAATTGCCTTCGTGTTGTAATGAGGATGATATTAGTTCATATGCAGTACCAAAACAAAGTATCCCTACGGTAAAGTACCTACCTCTTCAGGTGTAAGGATTGGTGCCCAATTATTCGGAAGGAATCCACCTATGTTGGATATTTTTGTATCGGGTAAGCGGGTTAGTGTATCTCTCAGCCATGCGAATGGTTCTACCTGATTCATTTTGCAGCACGCCATAAAAGAATACATCATAGCAGCACGTTCTGCGCCTTCGTG
This sequence comes from uncultured Bacteroidota bacterium, assembly GCA_963831005.1. GTDB lineage: Bacteria > Bacteroidota > Bacteroidia > Bacteroidales > CG2-30-32-10 > CAWHOW01. The sequence goes on along the minus strand of CAWHOW010000042.1, from coordinate 107,810 downwards.
GGAACCAGCAAACAAATAATTTTTTCTTCCCAATGCTATGGGACGTATAGCATTTTCTATAAGATTGTTGTCTATCTCACATCTACCATCGTCAGCATAACGGATTAACCGTGGCCATAATTTCAGGGTGTAAGCTATAGCTTTTCCGATAGCACTTTTAGGAAGTACTTGCATAATATTTTCTTTCATCCAGTTCTCCATATCCTTAAGAATAGGCAAAGATTCTTCCTGACGTAGAGTATAACGTTCTTCATGCGACATATTTGTCTCCCTTGCCGTTCTCTCTATATTATACAAGCCCTGCATTAACTTTAGCATCTGCCCAGCCCTTATACTGTCATTGTCTAATGCATCTTTAAATTTTCGGCGTGCATGCGCCATGCAGGCAAGTAATATTATATCCTTTATTTTTTCAAATATCGTGTATGCTTCATAGCCATCTGTCTGTAATTTTCCATGAAAGTCTTTTAAGATTTCTGTAGGACCCTCCCGACTCCTGCTTTTTCGATAGTCAAATAATACCATTCGCATTAACGGGTCATAATAAACCCAGATATATCCTTTATGCGTTGCTCCAGGCTTATCTACCGATAACACAGGTATCGGTGTTTCATCTGCCATCAAATAATTGGATTTTAATACCTCGCTTTTCAATAACTGATACATCGGTAATATCAATTTGCACCCACCAACATGCCATCCACCAATTGTTGATTGAGCAAGTACAACGCCTTCCCTTTTTAATTGTTGCACCTGACGATGAAAGGGCATATGGTCTACATATTTACTCACTTCTATATGAGCCAATAATCCAGGACCTACATTGCCTCGTGGAATGGGTAATGATGGAAGCTGTCCTATTACGATACCTTTGTCTTGTGGTAATACATATTTAGGACGAACATAACGCTGTACAAAAAGTCTCCCCGGTTTATATTCTAAAACTTCTGTTATTTCTTCCCCAATTTTCTTTCCACCTTCTATATTCTCTTTTGGTTCTATCACATGCTCTACTCTGGGCAAATGTGCTGGTAGTGGCATACGTGAATGTCCAGATACTTCTTCTGTCTGTTTTGACTTGTTGCGGGTATAACTTATCTCCTGTGTTTCGGGTTCCTTCTCTTTCAGTGGCTCAATACCATCCAATCCTAATGTAAGTTGTTGAGATGAATCAATCGCAATGAAACGTTCGCTCTTAGCTCCAAATATCATTCGTTTGAGTTTATCCAACTCATGCTTGAGATAAAGAACTTCCGCCTGTAATTCTGATTCTTTTTCTAAATGTGCTTTAAGTGATTCATATTCACTCCTGGGAATTGTAATGAAGTCAGTATTTTCGGCGTTTTTACTTTGATGTTCTATCACATAACAAAAGTAAAAAAATCACCAATGCCAGACCCATTGATTTTACTGAATTTATCAACACATTTATCAACATAAACCCGCAGTAGTAAAGCGTTTCCGAAGTTTTATATTTTGCATGGATATACCCTCGACCATCATCATGAGTTCTGACCATTGTATCTGATAGCTATTGCTCGAACTATCGAAAAATGGCATTTCAAACGTTCCCCACTCAAGTCGCTTGTAATACAATACAAAACCCCCATATTCCCAATGAAGCAGCTTTATCGTGTTGCGTTGCCTGCCCATGAATATGAATACCTCTCCTGATATTGGATTGCGATTCATTTGCTCTTTTACCATCTGGCACAATCCGTCAAAGCTTTTCCGCATATCAGTATTCCCTCGGTAGAGAAAGTATGTCTGTGATGAACTTAAGGAAAACATATCACAGGCAAACAAGACTTTTTATTAATACTAGGGATACCTCTGCTGGCAGATGGACACTGGTCCCATTTGAATATCGTATTTCAATCCTGTCCAAAATCTTTTCTGTTTTACTTTCTTCCTTTATTTGAACAGGTATAAATCCTGCCTGAGAAGATTTTTCCTTTTCATACTTTGCTGTCCAATAGTAAAACTGCCATTTGGGGATATTGTGGATTTGGCAAAACCTTACTTTACTTTCTCCGCTGGATTGCCATTGCTTTATCAGCCGAATCATTTTTTCCCTATGCTTTGCTTGTTCCTGCTTTTCCATACCTTTGCTTTTGCCACAAAGGTAGGTACGGGTTAAATCTCATGCAAGACGTGGCAGGCAGTAGTCTTACAAAACAAAGCGGTATTTCAAATGCTTACCCTAATCCTAACAATGGCAGCACTAAAATAGATTATATCTTGCCGAATGGTGTAAACGAAGGGGAAGTAGTGTTTTATAATTTAATGGGCAACGAAGTAAAACGCTTTAAAGTGGATAGGACATTTAATACTTTGCTAATTTCCACCAAAGATATTGCGGCTGGAACTTATTATTATCAATTGCAAACAGAGGGGGAGAGTAGCCAGGGCAAACGCATTTAATTTTTTAAGATTTTAAGTAGATAATCATTATCCCATCCCGCATCAAGGCGTTTACCCTTGTTGCTTCTCTTCTTTGATTTTTCTTGTTTTATAAGATTTAAAGCTATTCTATTAATGATGGAGAAGTTTTCAACTGCATTAACATTACGCTTCATACTTTTATCTTCCCCGAAAGATACATCTAAAACCCAGTGCAATGAATTTTCAATTCCCCAGTGTTTTCTGATTCCATTTGATATTTTTCGAGCATCTGGTTTTATACTACTGATATATAAACGGAGCTCCCTCTCTTCTTTTCCTGTGTCTTTTATGATTCTGAGCGATTCTATTTTTACTATTGATTTTATTCCTGCCCAGCGTGAAATGTTTTCTATATGTGAGAAATCAGTATAGACTGAACATTTGCGAGTTTCAATCCTTCCGTGTCCAAAATCTGTTTCTTCAAATTCATCTGTAGGCTTTGAAAATTTTATCGTATCCTTAATATCTTTTTCTAATGTTCCTTGATTACCTTTTACTGCTAATATATAATCAGCTTCTTTTTCGATAATCTTATCCGCTATTTCAGTTTGACAACCCATTGCATCAATGGTTATAATACACCCTCTTATTTCCAATATTTCCAGCAACTTTGGTATAGCGGTAATTTCATTTGTCTTGTCACCTACTTTGATTTGACCTAATAATAAATGATTCTCATTTGCCCATGCACTTACCATATGTACAAATGACTTGGAGCCTTTATTTCTTGATCCCCGTATCGTTTTTCCGTCTATGCTGATTATTTCCCCATCTGTTATTTCTGCTATGGCACGTATCCAGTTTAAAAAACTTTGTTCCAATTGCTTTGGCTCTATTAAACTAAAAAATCTGTTAAATGTGTCATGCGATGGGATACCATTGGGAAGTTTAAGATATTGTTGTAACCATTCTTTTTTTGCATTCCCATAATTTTCGATATCATTCCATGTCTCTGCTCCACATATTACTGATGCTATGGTGATGAATATTATATCTTCAAGCAAATGTTCTTTCCTCCTTTCTATGCGAGGATCTTCTATGTTGGTGAAATAATCAATCGGTGTTGTCATGATTTTTTTCAACCAAGAAAATACTTTTCTACACTATAGGTACTTGCTTCGAGGAATATTTATAACCAGGCCTTTGTTAATATTTTAATGCGTTTGCCCTGGGAGAGTAGCGGGGGAAAGAAAATGGTGGTAATAAAGTGAGTATAAAAAGAATAACTAATATCCAACACTCAATGTCCAATAACGAAGTGAATAATTACTTGGAAATTGGGAGTTGGATGTTGGAAATTAAAAGTAAAAGGGCTTTGCATGCGCGAAGCCCTTCTTATTTAATGTGTAGTATTAATCAATCTTTATACTTCAGATAATTTATTGCAGGTCGGGCATACATGCTTAGGTACATTTCTTTCAGAACTTTTTTATCTCCCTCCAGTTTCATAATTTCTTTTTCAATAAAGGATATGAAATCGCTCTTTTCTTTTTCAGTGTATAAGTGGCTGAAAGAATCTTTTACCATTATATCATACGCAATATGATTTGTTTTCCAAAGCTTATAGTCGGTGTATATCTGCCTGTCAATCATGGCGGTCAGCCTGCTTATATTTTCGTTAGTGGAACTGTTTTCATTAAAGCCTTTCAGCTCTTCATTCACACATTTCCCCGCGCATAAATGTATCCTTCCTTTAGGCTGAGTAAAACCAGTAATAATGCTGTTAAAATCTTCTCCCTGCGCTTTCTTATATTCTCCCTGCAGCGTACTGTACAGCTCATTTACTTTAAATGTTCCGCATGGCTCATATTCGTATGATATGGTCAAAGGAGCGATATTCAATGCAGAGAAATTTTTAACAAAACCTTTATCGCCGCTTAAGTTAAGCATTTTTAGCAAGGCTTCTTCGGTTTTGTCGTTACCATCTTTTGTACGCCCATTGCGCTGGGCTATCCATGCCGAATGATTTTTTTCGCCAATAGTGTAACGCAGGTAAGCAGACAATTGAATGGAATTTTTTAGCAATTCAATTTTTGTTCCACCGCGCTGAACCTTGTACATCTTATTCACTTTGCCAAAATCAATAATGAAAGGATTGATCATTAAGTTGCTTCCAAACGATATTTCTGTTCTGGGGATGTCCAGTTCTACAAGCAAAGCCTGAAGTATAGCCGAGTCGAGTACAATATCTCTATGATTAGCGATAAACAAATATGCTTTTGATTTATCAAGTTTTTCAAAACCTTCGTAAGTAAGCCCGTCTGAACTTGTTTCCACAACCCGTCGAACAGCTCTGTGCATAAATTTCACCTGGAATTCATCCGACGACTGTACGGCTTTTACCATCGCCCTGGTTTCATCCACAGCTTTATCGGGAAAAACAAAGGCAGCTACAGTTGCAAAAGCTGGTGCATCTATAATTCTTCTTAACGCTTCATTAATTTCCGAATCATGGTAGGGCCTTATCGCTTCAAAATCGCTCACACTCGTCTTCATTAGCAGAAAAAATTTAAAAAGGAGCGTAGAGCTCCTTTTATTTTATATTTTAATTTGATGATTAAAATGCAGTATAATTATTTCCCAAAAGCATTATCATTCAGATATACCCCAAGAGTTTTTCCGCATTTTGCATAAGCTTCGGCAAGTCTTTCTCCCGAATCATAATCATTGCCCATTGAAGTTCCCGGAACTTTAGTAATGCTTAGTTTTGCCAAAGGTTTTGTTTTGTTTGCTAATTCAATTATTTGTACTTCCACATTAATTAATGCCGGTTTTCTGGAAACTCCGACATTATAACCGGGGTCGGTATCTGTTGTTTTCAAAATGATAGTATACTTAGCGGTTGTAGTATCTTTTTCAGTTACCGAAACTCCATTTTCGCCTAAATATTTGTTCAGTAATTCTTCAAATTTAGGTTGAAACCTGCTCACCCTGTTGTTGAACCATGCTTCTTTAAAGCTGTCGCCTGTACCAGGTTTCTTGCTGTTTTTCTTAGAAACCTCTTCTTTCATCCACGAATCTTCAGATTTGCCATCCACCTTCAAATTGGTATAATCATATTTAACGCCTAATACTTTTTCTCCCTTTAAGGTCTTAACACTGCCAGAAATTAATTTTAAGTCATTTCCGGGGTTTAAAGCATTCATAAATGACATAAAGGGAATTGCGATCATGCAAAAAACGATTAATTTAATTGTTGTTTTCATGTGTTTATTGTTTTTTTAATGGTTATTTAGTTCTTGTATTATATTGAATGATTTGGTCTACAAATATATTAATTTTTAATTTAAATTAACAAATTTGAATTGAATCTTTTATGTCTGTGCATTTTTTCTGTAGTCAACGAATTTCTTAGGTTTGCGGTTCACATCAGGCGATTGTATCTTGTCAATTTCTAATATCGAGGAATATATTATTTCGGGAGTAACCCTAAGTTTAGCCCTGAAATTATCTTTAATCTTCTTATCAAAATTTATATCCGGCTCTTTCACCCCAATGCGGATAAGGATTTCATCAGTGCCTATTTTATTAGTAGAAACTTCAACCACATAATTCTCAATACCGGCAATATTATCAAGCACATCGTAAATGGCAGGCGGATACAGCGTGGTTCCCTTGTATTTTATCATTTGGTTTTTCCGTCCCAGTATGGGCCCGAGGTGAATGGTGTTGCGACCGCATTTACACGGGGCAGTTTGGTAGTTGCAAATATCTCCCGTCTTGAAACGCAATAAAGGAGTTCCTTCCACACCAATAGTAGTAATGGTCAGTTCGCCTTCTTCTCCCTCGTGAACCGCTTCATTATTCTCATTTAAGAACTCCGTGATAATTAATTCGGGATGATGATGCCCTCCGATTCCTTCGCTGCATTCAGTAAAGGCAGTACTCATCTCTGTAGAAGCATAGGTTGAATATAATTTCAAATCCCATTTTTCCTTTATTCTGTTGCCAAGAAGATTCAATGAGAAATCGGAGTTTCGCAAAGGCTCGCCTATGCAAACGGCTTTCTTCAGGCTGGATTTCCTGTAATCAATCCCGTTCGATTCGGCATATTCAATTATTTTCAGGATAAAAGAAGGTACTGCAATTAATGTTGTAGGAGAAAACCTGTTAATGCTGTCCCACTGCAGTTCGGGGATGCCGTTCCCAACTCTGATAATACCCGCCCCAAGCTTTCTCAATCCAAGAAAGTATGCCATTCCGGCCATAAAACGCCTGTCAATGGTAGTCATCAGCTGATATACATCATTGCCCGAACCATCGGCGCAAACAAAACTTATATATTCATTATATGCAAGGCGGGTCAGATCTTTATCGGTCATGGCAAAAGTAACTGGGTCGCCTAAAGTACCTGAAGTAGTAATGTAATCAAGTATTTTATTCTTGTCAACACAAATAAAATCATTGTTCCTTTTCTGTATATCGTCTTTTGTAGTTACAGGAATATATTTTAAATCTTCTATTGTTTTAATTTTCGCAATATCAATATTGTTTGTTTTAAACAATTCGGAATAAAACAAGGAATGATTTTTCAGATATAGCAGATTCTCTCCAAGTAAATTCTCCTGGAATTTCTTTATCTCCTGTTTCGATGCTTTCTCTATCTCAGGAATAAACACATCATTCATTTTCATTATTGTCCAATTAATTTTAAGTGTTTATGCAAAATAAAACCTTTTAATTAGTAATTAAGTATTTATGTTCAGGACTAAAGTCCTTTATTGATGGGCTATTTGTATAACCACAGACTTAAGTCTGTGGTTAGTGAATACCCCAAATATCAGGGGCTTCAGCCCTGAAGAAAAACTTTTACCGGACACTAATGTAACATTTTACTAAAGCATCCATTATTTTATTCGCATCTTTCGCCGAAGTCACTTCCTTTGATAAAGCTATTCTGTAATATCCAATTGCTTTCGGATAATTTTTAGATTTAAGATAATAATCGCCAAGTAATGAATAAACATAATAATATTGCGGGTTCGAGCTTAGGAATATATTTATTTCATCCTCACTGATAGCTGGTGGAATTCCAGCCTTTACATATGATTGAATTTCATTCCTTAAATTTTTATATGTCAGAAATTTCTTATAATCATCCGACAATAAAAAAGTATCAGCCGAGATTGATAGTTCAGGTTCTGATATTTCAACATCTTTTTTCATCCCCACATCTTCTTTAAAAATCTTTTTCAGATCATAGGCACAGTATTCGCCCAATTGGTAAGGATTTGATGATACCCATACTTGCAGCTTTGTTGGGTTAAAGATAATGGAATGATGCGCTATCAACTGATTAATGGCTTTTTCATTTCCCATCCCGATATCCTTATCATGTAATCCTTTCTGGTTCCTTAGTATTTCAGCAGCAATCTTATAATTTAGTTTTGGATTTCTTTTCATCATTTCCTCAACTCTTTTATACCTATATAATGAAGAGCTATTCCTTAAATTACTTGAACTGTAAAAATCCGATTTGGAAGTATCACTCTGGAAATGATTGGTGCATATTATATGATCCGATTTGGAAACAACCATATTAATATTATCCGGCGATTTTTCAATGATTACAGCCTTTCTATCTTCAGCAGAGCCAATAAGAATAGATTCGCTCACAAAAGTTTCATGACTTTTTGCAATACGATACGCTTCATTTATATTTTTTGCATATTGCAAAATATTGCGCGCTAATATTGAAATGGGTGTTTTCGATCCCAAAGGCCATTTGGATGGGGCTGCATTCAGTGTCACAGTTAAACCTTTCTCATTCATTCCCGACACAACGCCAATCATACCGCCCCATGTAACATACATGAATTTATATCCCTTCTCTGGATTGCAGAAACATACTATTTTATTTTTTGAAAAATCATCACCTACATAGAAATCAAAATTACGGGCAACGATTAAAGAACTATCTTCGGAGTCATCACCCCATGCTGCAAATGAAGTGCATCCAACCATATTCAGGTTCTGTAAGGCATGGCCAATGTCGTGGGCTGCATGGTAATTTAAAATACGCTGATAAGCAGGACCCACATCCGAAAATTCATCAGAAACCGATTTTGAAATTCCTAATATCTCTAACTGGTATTCCTTTTCTACATAATTATCAATATTCCTGTTGAACCATGCAACAAAGTATTTCAGGAACTTAAGATATTTATCAGAAGGGATCATTTTCTTAATTTCATTCACAAAAGCTTTTTCCTGCAAGTATATCAGGTCTTTTGTAAGCAAACCATTCATCACACCCATTTCAAATGGCTTCCCCTCAACATACATTTCCCATAAACCTGCTTTGTTTTTACGTAGCCAATTATTTTTACATACATAAAAATCTTTCCCAAGTGTAGTCCTGTTGTATTTCAGTACATCGGTATTATCAGGAACCGGAGGCGTAATTCTGACGGCAATATTAAAATATATCAGGAAAGCAATAATCAACAGTAAGATTACCGCCAATGATATTATCAGTCGCTTAAATATTTTTCTCCAGCGTTTACGCATTATTAACTTTATTAAACAAGTAACTTGTGCCGACAAACCAGCCACATGTAAGCATAGCGTTCATTGTAACACCCAATACTCCATGCAAATTGATATTCTGTCCTGTTAAAAACAGGTTGGGAATTTTTGTTCCGGGAGTAATTAAAGTTTTGAGGGTATTATTGCAATCTTTCATCATCCCATACATTGATCCGTTCACAGTAGCGGTATAATCTCTGTATGTTAAAGGAGTAGATGTGTAATACGATTTTATACAACTTCTTAAAGCAGGAAATCTTTCTTCTATTTTGTCCAATAATTGTTCAGCTTTTTTCCTTTTGAATTCAATATATTCTTCGCCTCTTTTTTCTACAATAGTGTTCTCCCATTGTTTCACCTCATCATATTTCATATATGTCATAATGGAGATACTATCAGCATATACCTCGGATTTCGAAGAAGCAGGGGTATAAAACATATATCCTCCCGGCCATTTAATCGAATCATATATATCAGGGCCCCAGCTTTGACTGGAATTGTAGTGGTAATAATTATAATTAATATATTTGAACGTATTCTCTTTTAAAACAATATACAGAGAAAATACTGAAATTGAATTTTCAATTGATCTCAGGCGATTCACAAACACTTTTCTTATCAATTTTGATTCAACCTTATTAAATGTTTCAACCGGATGCATATTGGAAATGAAATGTTTTCCATAAACAGGTTTCTGGTTTTCAATTTCTATACTTTCAACAAATTCATCGGAAGGATTCATTACAAACTTTTTCACCTTAGCATTTTTCAAAATCACACCGCCATTTGCAATAATAGAATTGGCAAGGAGATCAGCAATCTGCGCGCCTCCATCAACAAAGCGCCAAGATCCTTCTAAAAAGGAATTATTAATAATAGCGTGAGCGTATAAGGGTGAACATTCAGCTTTACCTGTATAAAATGAATTTGATGCCCCAAGTACATTCTGCAATTTTATATCGCTTGTAATTGATTTAATAAAATCAAAAGTGTTTATTGCATAATATTTCATGCTTGGGGAATTCGACAAATCATAATCATCTGAAGAAAAATTACCCAAGGACTGGCGTATCTCTTTAAATTTATTTATGTATGTACCAAGAGCTTCTTTTTCTTTTGGGAAATAATGCAAAAGGGTTTCAATAAAATTATCATATCCTTGCGCATATTTATATTCTTCTCCTTCAATATGTATCAGGTCAAAAACATCATCGTCCAATCTTTTCATTTTCACCTTTCCTAAAAGATCAAAATATTTGAAGAATCGCCACAGCATTTGTCCCTCATCCATTGAACCCACATAATGCATACCCGTATCAAAAATGCAATTATCCCTTTTAAAAGTCTGAAGACATCCACCCAGTTGCTTATTTTTTTCAACAATACATACACGATAACCTTCCTTGCTCAAAATATAACCGCAAAGCAATCCACCAAGCCCGCTACCAACTATTACAATATCGTACATTAATTTTAATTGTTCTTTATTTTCCGAATCAGGTTTTCTAAGCCAACCAACTCTCCACATGTCATAACAGCCCCTATGGTCACACCTAATATTCCATGAATATTCAGGTTTTGTCCCGTAAAAAATAAGTTAGATATTTTAGTTTTTGGTGTTATCAGTGTTTTATATGGATCGTTAAAATCTTTAAGTATTCCGTACGATGAACCTTCGAATGTCCCGGTATAATCACGGTATGTCAAAGGTGTTGAAGTATAGTATTTTTTTATTTTCGACCTAATATCGGGAAACTTCTTTTCTATCATGTTCAGGAAAATTTCCGCTTTACGTTCTTTCATTTCAACATATTCTTCTCCCCTGTTTTCAACACTTGTATTTTCCCACTTTTTCAACTCATCATATTTCATATATGTCATTGCTATCAGGCAATCAGCATACTTTTCTGATTTTGAAGTAGCCGGAGTGTATAACAAATAACTTTCAGGCCAGGTTTTCTCTGAATACGAAGCAGTAGTCCAAACGGTATCATCATTGAAATAATAGTGATTATAATTTTGATATTCGAATGAATTCTCCTTGAAAACAATATATAAAGAGAAAACAGGCATAGTATTTTCCAGTGAACTTACCCTCTTTCGGAAAGCTTTACTTAAAGACTTTCCCTCAATCATGTTTAATGTGTTAATCGGATGAATATTCGAAATGAAATTTGTTGCTTCTATTCTTTCGTTATTTGCAAGTTCTGCATATTTCAATACTTCATTTTCGAAAACAATCTTCTTTACTTCACTCCTTCGTAATACTGTTCCTCCATTATTTTTTATTGATCTCTCTAGAATTTTTGCAAGCTGATGACTTCCGTCAACGAGACGCCAGGCACTGCTTATAAATGAATAGGTGATAAGTGAATGAAGATAGAGCGGGGTTTTATCGGGAACACCGGCATATAATAAATTATTTCCGGCAAGTACATTTTGCAATGTTTTATTAGGTGTAATGGATTGAATGTAATTAAAAGCACTTTCGCTGAATAAATCATTATAATTGACATTCGCAAAATTTGTATCCAGATTATACAAAGGAAATTGCTGGCAGATATTTTTTAATTTATTTATATAAGCAGTAATAGAAGTCCTTTCGCTTGGAAAATCTTTTACCAATGTTTCAATAAAGTTCTCGTTACCCTGTGCATGTTTGTATTCCTTCCCATGAAAGGTAATAACTTCAAACCCATTCTCGTCCATTCTTCTCAGTTTGAGCTGATCCATCAAACCAAAGTATTTGAAATACCTGTTTAATATCTGTCCTTCTGCAAGGCCTTCAGTATAATTCAATCCGGTACTGAAAATGCATCTGTCTCGAGTAAATGTTTGCAGGCATCCACCTATTTGTTGATTCTTCTCAACAACACAAACATTATATCCTTCTCTGCTAAGAATATTTCCACAAAGCAATCCGCCCAATCCGCTTCCGATTATCAACACATCGTATTTTGCCATTACTTGCTATTTCTAATGATGTAAACTATATTCGAAGTGAATCTAGTCTTATCAATAATTTCCATTTCTAATCCAAACCCTGATATTATTTCTTTTATCTTTTTTCCTGACATAAAAGTCAGTCTCTTTTCTCCCATTTTATTAAAACCACTTCGTGTAGAAATGAACTCAGTATATTTAGTTCCCTTATGTCTATTCTTTAAGTCACTATCAGCATCACGTATAATCATTAAACCACCCGGATTTAAATGCCACACGCATGATTTAATAAGCTGTTCCTGTTTCTCGTCTGTCAAGTAATGAAGAATATCACTTAAAATAATCACATCACAATTTTTATATTCATACGTTAATGCATCTGAACAAATAAAATTTACATTATTGTTTTTCGCATTACAATTCCTAGCCACTTCAATTTTATTCAAATCATAATCAATTCCAATAATTTTTCTTTTTTCAGAGACAAAGTTAAGCATATATGCCAGAAATCCATATCCGCAACCAATGTCAATAACTTCAGCCTCTTTGGGTATATATGAGTTGAATAATTCATAATTCCCATCAAGTCTAATTTTTATTCTTGCATACCATTCTAATATAGGCCCTTTGTACAGATAATTTTTAATGAGTTTTTTTCTGCAATATTTAGGAGTATTGTATTCCTCAATCATTTTGTCATATTCGCATCTTGCATATTTTAATACTGATTTTGTAAGTTCAGAATAATCATTGCCATAGCTTCTATCCCTATTATTTATTCGCGGGAATACCTTAATTGTTATAGTACCATTCTTTAGGAAATTTTCTCCTTTTGTCATGCAATCACCTACTCCATGTATGATAATAGGCAATACATCCAGTTTCAACTGCTCAGCAATTAAGAAAGCTCCTTTGTGGAACCGTTTTATTTTCATGTCATCGGAACGGCTTCCTTCGGGAAAGACCAAAACAGAATATCCTTCTTCTATCTTGCTCCTTAAACGTTCTATTAAATTTTCATATCCATCGTTTGCGGGATAGAAATCAAGATATCGTATTACCAAACTATATATAGGGTTATTCCAAACCCAATTGTTCGTTACAACTATTATTTTAGTGTGCAACATAAGTAAGAGTAACAGGTCGATGTGCGACTGATGATTTGCAATTATCAGCGAAGGTTTCTTGAAATTTTCATGATCAATATTTACAATACGTTTTTTAATATTGAACATGGCATACACTTCAAGACGGCAAAACCCCATCATAAAGTAGTGCATAATTAGTTTCTTTGCTTTTCTGCTTATAGGCAAAATCAATATAAACGGCAAAAAGACATTCATTGACAGGCAACCAAAAATAAAAATGGAAAAAGCAATCACAGTGAAGATTAAATCTGAAAATGTCATCGGGACAATTCGTTTCTTCAATTTTTTGTATGTCAGATACCTGAACAAAATTGGTTCAATTGTATAGGAAATCAATACTACAGACAATAAACCAAATACAGAAATGAAGGCGATAGAATGCAAAGCAGGATGTTTAGCTAAAATCAGAACACCAACACCAACAATAGTTGTAATTGATGAAAGCAGAACCGAGGTTTTATATGATGGGAGCTGATTGCTTCCATATTTATAATCCATTAATAATCCGCGAATCATAAGGATGCTGTAATCAACGCCTAATCCAAAAATAAAAGTTGAAATAAGAATATTGAAGATATTGAACGATAATCCGAAAGCGCCCATTATTCCTAATGTCCACAGCCAGCTTACAAACATGGGCATTGAAGCAATGAGCCCTATTTCTATCCTGCCAAATGCAATTATAAGTACAATTGTTACAAATATCAAACACAGATTTACAAGCATGTTGAAATCTGTTTTAATATCATTTACAAAATTTGATGTTATCTTTTGCTTGTCAAAAATCACCACGTTTTTATCTTCCGAAAAAGCCGAAAATACTTTCTCCCGATTCGCTCCATCAACCTTAACTAATGATACTACCATTGACACATCAGCGTTATTCGTTATCCTGTCATTGAAGAAAATGTGTATGAGCTTATCCAGATTCTTTCCTGAAGTTGCCCTGAAATCCTTGTCAAGCAAACAATAAAATTCAGTAAAGGCATCTTTGGTAAAACCAAGCTTTTCACTTTTCTCAATAATAATTTCTTTTAACTTACTTTTCTTATTTGCATTCCAGTAAGAGTTCCATTTCGCTAACCTTCCTTTCTGCATGGAATCATCAATAAGAACAGAGCTAACGGTTGAATACTTTTTAATGATATTATGCTTCTGAAATTCGTCCAGCTTCACTGAATTTTTCTCGTTATTAGTTAATGCTTCATCCAGATTTCTACCTAAAGAAACAAGGTAAACCGAACGTAATGAAATATCATTTGTCTTGTTCAGGTTCTTCTCAGCAGAAGATAGTTTATCCGACAGATAGCTCATTTTATACATGTCTTTTTCAAACGAGGCATTGTTTGATGTATAAAGGAACCATGCAGAAATTATAACTATTATAAGGACCAGAACTTTATTTGACTCAAAAGAGTATCCGGCTATTTTATCAATAAATGTTATTCTCTTTTTGTTATTGGATAATTCCTTTTTAGGTTTCATCAGATGCGGCAAAAAGACCAATGAGAAAAGGGCAGCGCCCAGCACGCTTATTCCTGCAAACAGTCCAAGGTCACGCAAAACTGACGATTTCACAAACAACAAGCTGAAGAATGCTACAGCAGTTGTCAGCGCACAAAGGAAAATAGTCAGACTCATATCTCTTAGCACTTCTTCCACGGAATCCTTTATTTTTCTCAGACTGAAAATATACAATGCATAATCGACAATGATGCCTAGCAGAACTGAACCTATAGCCAATGCGATTATTGAGATATTTGTTTTAAACAGAAATACGATTGTCAATGCAATAGCGCTTCCGAAAACAGCAGGTAAAAAACTGATAAATGGAATGCTTATCTTTTTGAAATACCACGCTACAAAAAGCATAATGATCAGTAATGAAATTATCACGCTGAGCAGTACATCTTTTTTTATCTGGTTTGCATTTCCAACTGCAACATCAATAGCGCCAAAATATTCTGCCTTTACATTGCTATTCTTTTCTTGAAGTGAAGAAAGCAATTTATCAAACTTTTCAATAAATACATTGTTCTCAGATGTTTTATTTGCAGGAAATACAGGGTCTATGAAAAGCAGTAAATGTTTTCTGTCTTTAGTAAAAACATACCCATCCTGCATGTCGTAGCTTTCATCAAATTGCAGTTTCTTTAATTTGTTATAAGCAAGCGAACTGATGCCAATAGGATCACGCCTGATAAATTTCTTTACAATAAAACTTGTAGGCGATAAAAGTGTTTTATAATCGTTATTCAATGATTTTTCAACATTCCTTTCAGAAATCAAACTGTCAATTTCTGAATAATTTGAACTGGAAAGGAAAACAGGCAAATGGTCATAAAAAATTTCTATCACCTCAGACATTAAACTGTCGTTCATTTTACCGGTGATGTCCTTTATGAAAGGTTTGAACGATTTGGAATTCCAAGGAATCAACTAATTCATCCGAAAACGCAACTAATCTTTCAGGATCGTTCACGGCAGTGGTATCTGCAAGGCTGATATTAATTATTAGCTTATCTGTGGTTTTTAGATTCTTTAAAACTAGGTTTAATTTTGCATCCTCACCGGGAGTGGCTTTTGATATATCTTCCTCAATGGAAATCTTTGAGGCAAAATACAAAGCCACCAACATTATTGCTACGAAAAATAATAGAAGCAGCAATCTGTTTTTCTGAAAGAATCTGTATATATTAATAAATAAAGTAGCCATCCCTATTTAATGAGTATTGGGCTTCCGGAAAAATTTAAGAATAACAAACATTACCATTCCAAATAATAACGACAACAATATAGCGAAAATAAAACTGCCTACGATGTACTGGATAATATTTTCCCTGATCATTGCAAAAGAAAAATCAGATATACTGGCTATGCCGTAAGAATGTGTACCCATGAAAAAACCGCCGGTAACATAACTGAAATATAGTATGAATGGGAGTAAGGGAACAATGCTGATATTGGCTGCAACTATAACTATCAGCTTATTTAATTTAAAAACATACGCCAATGCAATTGCTGTTATCAACTGGTAGCCCCAAATTGGTATAATGCCCATAAAAACGCCAAACATGACTGATGCGATGATCTTGGAGTTCGAATCATCAGAAGCAAGAACATTGTTCTTATAAAATTCTTTAATAGTTTTCCTGTTAAAGTTTTTAATGAAATTATAAGGCTTAATATATAAAATTGTAATAAAAGCAAAGACAGTATTTAACAGGCTTATGCGTGCAAAATCGGAGAAAGGACGAAAATGAGATATGCGTTTTTCGCGGGGAGGGTAATATATACATACGGGGATAGGGATTATTTTAATGCCTCTCCATGCTGACCTTACCAGTATTTCAAATTCAAATTCATATTTGCCAGAACGCAGCTTTATTTGCTTAATAAGATCAAGTGGATAAAGCCGATAACCAGACTGAGTATCGGGCAGGTTGCAATTGGTAAAAAAGCGGAACCAAAAATTGGAGAACTTATTGGCGAAATTATTTTTTAATAAAGGGTTTTCTTTTGTAAAATTGCGCGAACCGATAATTAAAGTATCCGGTTCTTTTTCAATTTCATTCAATAATACCATCATTTCTTCAGGCTTATGCTGACCGTCGGAATCAATAGTGATAGCGTAACGGAAACCTTTGGCAACAGCTTTTTCAAAAGCTCTTTTCAGAGCATAGCCTTTTCCCTTATTATTCTCGTAAGTAATAACTTCAACATTATCATATTTATTCAATATGGACAAGGTTTCGTCGGTTGAACCATCATTTACTACTATTATGTTATTTGTATACTGCAATACCCCGTCAATAATATTTCCTAGCGTTGTACAATTATTATAGGTTGGAATAATTACACAGCATTTCAAACTATTAAACCGAGTATCATAATCTTCACTCATCAGTAATTCTATTTTTAACAAGTATCAAATCTGGTGTTTTGTTTGTTTTCTGACAAAGATGGCAAAAATAGTCAATAATCATAAAATAAATGAAGAAAAGTGTATGATAAATAATGGCATTTCCCTCATAGAAAACAGCTGGGTTAATAGCAAAAATAAAATTGAATTGTCTTAATTGCAGGAAATACTTAAAATGCCCTTGTTACAAATTTCTCCTGTTTTCCGCACATGTTCGAGACACCCGCTATAACCCTTGCTATTATTGATATGTTTTGTAATTTTGGGTGTCCCGAAATTTGAGAAACATGTTTGTAAGAGAAAATAGAAATCGTTCAGGAAGCACGTCAGTAGAAGTAATCAGCAAGAATTATGGCAAATATAAAGTACATAAAACGATAGGTTCTGCCACCACGCAGCAGAAAATTGAAGAACTTGTTCTACTAGCAAAACAAGAGATAAAAAATATTAAGAAGCAGCAGGAACTGTTTATTTCCAAGGAAGATTATATGGCAGATTCCTTGGTTGAAACACTGTCAAATTCAAATATAAGAACCTTGGGGCCGGAAATTATTTTTGGTAAAATCTATGATTTTATAGGATTTAATCAAATTAACGAAGATATGTTTCGTCATTTGGTCATATCACGAATGGCATTTCCATTAAGCAAATTAAAAACCATAGATTATTTATATCGTTATCAAGGTGTAATGCTTGATATTGATTCAATCTATAGATTTCTGGATAAGCTCAACGACAAGCTAAAAGCACAAGTTGAACAAATTGCATTTGCGCATACATTAAGAGTTTTGCAAGGGAATATTAGTGTTGTGTTTTATGATATGACTACTCTATATTTTGAAGCCAGTGACGAAGATGATTTACGGAAAACAGGATTTAGCAAAGACGGAAAACACCGGAATCCACAAATCTTTATTGGATTACTAGTTGGATTGGGTGGTTATGCCATAGGTTATGATATTTATGAAGGCAACACATACGAAGGACATACACTCATTCCTTTTCTTGAGAAGATAAGCAAGAAGTTTAACTTGGATAAGCCAGTAGTTGTAGCTGATGCAGGACTTCTTTCAAACGATAATATAAAAGCATTAGAAGAAAAGCAATATGAGTATATAATTGGAGCGCGATTAAAAAATGAGCCAGACAAAATCAAGGATCAAATCCTGAGAAATAAATATATTGATGGCTCTATACTCAGTATAAAAAAATCTATCACAACAAGACTTGTAGTTAATTACTCTAACGTACGAGCTTCAAAGGACGCATATAATCGACAACGCGGATTACATCGGTTAGAGAAGCTAATAAATGCGGGCAGGCTAACCAAGTCAAACATTAACAATAAAGGATACAACAAATATCTTAAGATGATTGGTGAGGTGAAGATTGAGATTGATTATGAAAAATATTCAAATGATAATCAATGGGACGGATTAAAGGGATACATTACAAATACCAAGCTTACCGACAACGAAGTGTTAGAAAACTATAAAAATCTTTGGCATATTGAAAAAGCATTTAGAATGTCAAAAACAGATTTACGAATACGACCAATATATCATAGGCTAAGAAATCGAATAGAAGCTCATATCTGTATTTCTTTTACAGCTTACTGTATTTACAAAGAATTAGAACGGGTGTTATATGCAGAAAAATCCAGCCTGTCATTGAAAAAGGCTGCTGAAGTTACGCATAATATGTATCAGATTACATATACTCTTCCTGACTCGAAAGTCACTAAAAATAGGCTTTTGAAGATGGATGATGAACAAAAAGAGCTATTCCAAATTATTAATAAAAATTTTTAGGGTGTCCCAACGCTGAAAACAGGAAAAGTGTATGATAAATAATGGCATTTCCCTCATAGAAAACAGCTGGGTTAATAGCAAAAATAAAATTGAATTGTCTTAATTGCAGGAAATACTTAAAATGCCCTTGTTACAAATTTCTTTTTATGTTTCACACATAATTCCTGAGCCAGATCGTGCGATGATTTCAACACTGATGGCAGGCCTCCGCCGGGAGTTGACCAGTGACTGGTATAATAGAAATTTTTTAAGCCCGGAAGGTCGATAGCAATAGGGGAATTAGCAACCGGGTTTTTCGCAGGGAACCATCCCTGTGCGCTTCCTTTCCAGTTGCCGGTATATCTCTGGTAAGTCGCAGGTGTGGCAATATCGGTTTCTTCTAGTGACTCTTTAATACCCCCCATCTTTTCATCAAGGATATTTATCATACTTGCTGCAAAATCATTTTTGAAACGATTATATGCTGCCCTGTCAGTATTCCGGAGGTTAATCCAGAATTCTCCATTGCGGCTATAAAAACTCATAACTATTATTGTTTTCCCTTCGGGTGCAAGAGTATGGTCGTAGTGATATAAGTGCGCTTCTATCCGCTTGTAAACTGTTCCATCGGGCGATAAGTATTCTTCTTTCATGGGGAACCTGAAAAAATGCGGATGTTCTTTAAAGTTGCGAGCAACACCTAATGAAACGAGCATAACAGAAGGGTATACCTTGAGTTTCTTTAATGCAACCAACTCCAATATTTTGTTGTTGACATATTTTCCGTCAAGGGCGTTGAAAACAGTAAAATTCCAGTCGGCTGTTGAGATAGTAATATCCGAATAAGCAGTAATGCCATCATTCAGCAATACCCCTTTGGCAATACTGTCTTCGACAATTATTTTTTTAATTCCCTTATTGCAATGAATTTTGCCACCCAGCGAAACAAATCTTTCGGCAATTCTAGCGGCAAACTTAGCCGAGCCTCCTATAGGATATCCTGCGCTCTTTTTGTCGTAAAAGGCAAGGGGCATGGTCATCACTAAAAGGTTTATGTCATCGCCATCATAAAGTAATTCAAATGCTTCTTTCAGGAAAGGGTTTTGCAGCTTGCGGGCAAAGGAGTAATTAGTTACTTTTCTCCATTTAAAATACTGAAAAAGAAAGGGCAGGTAAGTGATCATTCCCATTTTCTGCCGTAAAGTCTGCAATTGAGGGATATTATCTATCATCGGGGGCAACTCGTATTTCTGCATCACCCGCATTAACCTGACCATACTCTTTATCATTCTTTTATCTTCGGGAGCAAGGTCGAGCAGGTAAGCTTCAAGCCTGTTGATGTTTGTATATAAGCGAAATATCTTGTCGCCGTATTTATTGCAGTTATTATTTAATTCAATCTCCACACTTACATCGTGACTGATAAACTCAATAGACCTCATATCGAGCAATTCAGACCAAAGCTTAAAGAAGGAACTTTCCTTGTCAGTTCCAAGTATCCAGTGAAGGCATCCATCGAAAGTATATTCGCCTCTTTTCCAGCTTGCACATAATCCGCCAGGCACAGAGTGTTTCTCGTAAATTGAGGTTTCGAATCCATTCATTTGCAGGTAACAACCCAAGGGAAGGCCCGAAATTCCGCCTCCGATAATGTTTACCTTCATTTTTCCCGTGTAGGGCATGAGTTGTTAAATAATAATTATGCAGGCGACTACTGTCCAATATGTTGCCCGACAAGTATGGCAAAAATAAACAATTATCTCAAACTGTGCTTCCGGCTAACAGGATTGCATAAAAAAAGGCTTCGCTTAAGCAAAGCCTTTACTTCAATTCATTAGAATTGTATTTCTTATTTTTTCACTTCGAGTGAATTTGCCCATTTGCAAATCATTTGTACCTGGGTTGCAGTAGGTATCTTTTCGGGATTTGATTTCCTTACTGATTTAGGCGGCATTTTTTCTTTAGTAATAGCTTCGCAAATGGAAGCGGCTTTCTTTGCCTGTTTATCGGCAGGGTAGGTGTCCCACTTGGAAAAGCTCCACTTTGATTCGGCCATTACATTGCCACCATCGTTGTGGCATTTGGAACATGAATTTTGCAACACTTTGGCTACGCTGTCGGGCATGGAGCCTGTTTGCGAAAATGTTTTATGACTTGCGGCTTTAATTGGACTGAAAGCCAAAACTGCCACTACTGATAAAAGGCAGATTGCACTAATAAATAAATAGGTCTTTTTCATTTTAAGGATTTTTTAAGTGTTCAAATGCATAAATTATTTATTGTAATTTCTCCTGAATTTCCGTTGCAAATTTGGTAAATTAATGGGAAAAAGTAATTAAAATTACATTAATAGAACGTTAAGAAAGGGTTAACTTGGTATTTGTTCACCGTCTGTCATGTCGAATAGTCCCTCTTTCTTTCGATACGCGTCGCTACTACCATTGACGTATTTCATTATACTTTTAATTTTGAATTAATTGCAAATTAAGCTCATTAGCTTTTCTAGTAAGGAATTTAATCTGTTGTTGTTTTATATTTTCTTCATATATCTTAACTCCTTGCTCAACATATTGCATTCCTTCTGAAAACATTTTATAATAAAGTTCGACTTTGTTGCATGGATAATTTGGAAAAAAAATAATTTCTTTGTTTAAAAATTCTTAAGCTACTTTTGTACTTATCGGCATTCCTAAATTTGTCATAACATTTAATATTGAGCAATTAATCCGTACTTCTGTTTTTTCATTTTCAAATTTTCTCGCATTAATTTTATCTCCAATTATTGTTTTATACCGAAACATTGCTACTTCCACTAAACTTCGTTTGTGATATTTAATTTGTTTCTTCCATTCTTTTCGTCCTATTTTGTTTATGCATTTTATGACTTTATTCCTTTCTTTTAATGCCGTATCTTTACTCTCAACTGCATTCTCTTGCGGTGGTATTATTTCTTTGATTTTTCTTTTACATAATTCTTTACGAACATTCTTTTTATCATACCCTCCATCTCCTCTAAAGCTATTGATTTGCCCAGCTACTTCATTTAATAAATCTTCTGTCACTTCCGCATCAGATATGCTGTTTTCTGTTAATTCTTCTGCTATGATTTCCTGTGTCTCTGCATTTATTCCTATATGTAATTTCCTCCATGTTCTGTGCTTACTCCATCCATACCTACGCACTTTCCATTCACCTTCACCATATACTTTTAATCCAGTGCTGTCAACTATTATATCTATGTTCCCTTTTTGTTTTATTGCTTTCAATTCTATTTGAAGTTTTCCCGCCCGCCTACTCAATGTACTATAATCCGGAGCATTTATTTCTAAACTCATTATTTCAAACAAACTATTTACAAACCCTTCTGTTTGCCTTAATTTTAAATGTATTACTTGCTTTATAGTCAAGCAGGTTTTTATGGCTAAATCACTATATCCTATTTTACCCCCTCGTTCTCTTGTGCCTGTATATGCCCATGAATTTATTGCTTCTTTACTTATCCAAAGGGTTATCTTTCCTCGATTTTTTAAACTCTCATTATATTCTTTCCAATTTAAAATTTTATATAATTGCCTATCTGCTTTAAACAAGTTGCCTTGAATTATTTATATATTTCATTTAATGGAACTGGTGAGGTTGTCACAGCCTGCTGTATTAGACGATAAAACAGTTTGCCTCTAAAGGTTGATAGTTTCCTATTAAAACGAAATGCAAATTCATCCAAATAATAAGGCAAATGCTTAGGAGAAACATTTCCCTGATGAGTTCCATTTAACCATCGTTTTACAAGAGAATCAACCATGTGCACATGAGGTAATAATTCATGAGCTTCTTTTCCGCTTTCTGAAATATTTTTTTGTTTATGACTATAATCCTTTGATAATGATAAAAGATTATAACCTCGCCAACCATCTGTAATAACAGTACTTCCGTGTTCTATATTGTTCTCAATAAAAGGTAAAAGACATTCCCCTGAAGCTTCGGATATACAACAAAAACGAACTCGTCCTATTTGCTTCCCCTTACATTCTGTAGCTACAACAACTAATGTTTTCGTCTCTGCACCTCTGCCTTGTTTCCCTTTGCCAATTTCCTTTCCGCCAATAAAGGTTTCGTCAACTTCCACCTCTCCTTTCAGTTTATCTCTCTCAGGACGAATCATTGCTCTGCGAAGCTTATGCAACCATGCCCAAGCGGTTTCATATGAGCCAAAACCCATAAAATCTTTAAGGTTATTAGCACTTGCACCAGTTTTTTGTGCTACAACCCACCATATTATATGAAACCAAAGTAACAATGGTTTTCTTGTTCCATGAAATATTGTACCTCCAGTAATGGATGTTTGGTGTTGGCATGTAGCACAATGAATCAATCCCGTTTCAGTTAGCCAATACCTACTGCTATTGCATTTCGAACATATAAAACCATTTGTCCAACGCATTTCAAAGAGATAACGCCAACAATCTTCCTCCGTTTTGAATTGAGAAAGGAACTCTTGAAAATCCTTTGGATAATGTTCTTTTTTAGCCATGTGCAAATTTATACAAAACTCTTAACTTGACCGAAGCAGATAGGCAATTTTTATATTTATCTTTGGCCTTGAATTCTGTTAGTTTGCTCATAATGTCGAAGTTTTGCGCAAACTTCTTAATTTAGAGTGTTAGCTTATTTGGGTTAACACTCTTTTTTTCAACATTCTTTTGTTTATATCCATGCAACAAAGTCATAAAGTTCTGCTAATTTTCTTGCTGTTGCTTTAATTGCAATAGCAGGACCTCTTCTTGCTTTTATTCTTCTTGCAAAAGCTCCCAATCCTGGCTGTTTGCTAATTAAAATAGTTTGTGCTGCCTGTTTAAAAATAAGTCCAGCCCTAGTCATCGCTCTTTTTTTACTGCGTTTATTCATTTTGCCTGATTGATTTTTACCGGGGGCTAAACCTAACCATGATACAAACGCCTTTATATTTGGCCACTGTTTTATATCATTACCGAGTTCTGCAGTTAATCGCATAAAACTGTAATCTGTTAATCCTGGCAATATGGTTGGATTGACACCATGTATGCCCAAAAGTAATTCATATAATTGTTTTATGTCTGGTTTGTTATGACGTATAGGCTTTATCGGATTTTCATCTTTATAATCTTTCCCTGTTTTTTTATTGTACTCCTGTAATATTTTTTCAGATTCCGCATCACATTTTCTTACCTGCTCCAAGTAAAACATATATCCATCATAGGCTTGTTGAAGTTCGAAAAGATACTCCTCTTTATAATTTCCTTCCAACGCCAGTAAAATATCAGATCCTTTTCTCTTTCTTAAATCAGACGTACAATAGCTTAATAAAACGTTTGCATCTTTCTCTCCCAACAGTATTGCCCTTATCATGGCTATACCACTTGCCCCATGGATTTGAGAAAGAACTTCTGGTAAACGAATATTCATTTGTATAAGCGCTTTTTGCATATGCTGGATATGCGAGGCAGCCATTTGTAATTTATCTTCTCGCATGCGAACATACACCCGCAATTTCCTTACTATGTCCTCAGGAACAAAACTCTTTCGCAGTAATCCATAACTGAATAACTGCTGTATCCACTGACAGTCCTGAACATCTGTTTTTCTGCCCGGTAAATTTTTACTATCTGCCGGATTGACTAATGTTACATCAAACCCCATTGCTTCTAAAACATCATACAGCGTTATCCAATATATACCCGTTGCTTCCATTGCAACATAAGTAATATGATTTTCCTTGAGATAGTTGCCTAACTTCCGATAACACGCCGTAAATGTCCTGTAATTCTTTACGGGTTGATCTTCTAACGATACGTAAACCTTCTCGCTGCCTATATCTATGCCAGCACTGTTTGGAAAAATTTTACTTAAATTACCCATATCTTTTTTATTATAGCAACTCATCAAGCTTAGGGTATTTTTATTTTTGATATTACTACCATGCGGGATATCATATGATTCACCAATATTGTTTACTATTATACCCTAAAACAAAACTCAGTCGCAGGTTGGAACACTAGTGAAGTGTCTGTTATGCTGCTTGATCAGTTACTGGTTTAGGGACCAAAGTTAACGTCATTTTATATTGCTTTTTTTGTAAAAAATTATCCCTCAGGATGACAACAGTTATTAGTGTTCCTGTTAAAGACCAATTAAAGATTCGAACGACCGAACAATTGAACAAACGAATGAAGCACTTAATATCCCATTATCTAATTATCTTATTAACCTATTAACTCAATAACCAATAACTTAATAACTACTAACCAATTATTTTTTCTTTGCGAACTGGAGTTTATCCCGAAGAATGAGGGACGCCGCCTTTGTGCTCTTTGCGGTTAAAGTTTCAATGAAATAAATACCGAACTACTAACCACTAACTACAAACTACTAACATTTACTATCCCCAAACATCTATTTTATTCCATAAATACAGGGAATTTTTATAATATTGCAAAAATTCAAATGTACAGGATTACTGGAACATTTCATTTCAGTGAAATCTCTGTAAACATTTACCTTAGCATTATTACTTAATCAATTAGTTTACTAATTTGTTCATCAAATTATGGTTCCGGCAATAAATATCATTTTAACAGCAATATGGCTTAACTGCTTTGCGGCAATGGATATGAGTCATGCTAAACAAATGTTTCATGTTATTGAAAATGGTTATGTAACAGTAAACACGCTTTCAAGAAGTGATGTGTACAATGCCCTGCAGGGAAATTCGGTAGCGCAAATGGATAATATTATATCGGCATTGGATAAAGGAGTCTCTTTGCTTCCGGCAAATGCCTATAAGGGCGCACTTTATATGAAAAAAGCTTCCCTGCTAAGTATTCCCAGCCAGAAATTAGCTACATTCAATCAGGGCAAAGACCTTCTTGAAGCTGAAATAAGCAGGCAGAATGCAAATGCCGAATTGCACTTTCTGCGACTGATGATCCAGGAAAATGCACCGGCTTTTTTAAAGTATAATAATGACATTCAGCCCGACAAAAAGATCATTATGATTAACTATAATACCTTAAACGAAGGATTAAAGAAGATCATTAAAAACTACGCCAGTTCATCAAAAGTATTAACCCCTTCTGATCTGAATTGAGCTAAAGCATGCTTTGCGGGAACATAGTATGACTTTTTTTGAAGTATCATCAAAACAAGAGAAACAATTTATTCTGTGAATTCAAAAATGAAAAGTATACTGGTAATTAATTATTCCCAATCCGGTCAGTTAGACGAAATAATTGATAATTTCCTTATCCCTTTTGATAAAGAGGCTATCGACAGGATAAAAGTGCTTCCTGAAACGCCTTTTCCTTTCCCTTTTAAAAGCAAGGAATTCTTTGATTTAATGCCCGAAACCGTTTTAGAAGAAAGCATACCATTACAACCTATCAGCTTCCAGTCCGATAATTACGAACTCATAATTATCGGATATCAGCCATGGTATCTTTCGCCTTCCATTCCTACCACAGCATTGTTCAATAACCAGCAATTCACATCATTGCTCAAAGGAAAGCCTGTTGTTACCATAATAGGAGCAAGGAATATGTGGCTTAATTCGCAGGAAACCATTAAGGAACATATTTTTAAAGCAGGCGGGTTACTGGTTGGCAACATTCCCCTTATTGACCGGCACAATAACTATATAAGCGCATTATCAATGCTTCACTGGATGCTTAGCGGGAAAAAGAAACGATACCTCAATTTGTTCCCTGTGTCCGGAGTAAGTGATGAAGATATTAAAGGAGCAGCTCTTTTCGGGGATATAGTGTTTAAAGCATGGCAGGAAAAGTTGTATTCCGACCTTCAAAAGAAGATGTTAGATTTGAATATAATACATTTAGGAACTGATATCTTGTTCATTGAACTCAGGGCTAAAAAAATATTTAAAGTCTTTGCAGGCTTAATTAAAAAGAAAGGAACATCAGTAAGAAGAAGGGCTTTTCTAATAAATTTATTCAAATATTATTTGATTATTGCATTGTTCATAGTAGCGCCTTTAGTTCTTGTATTTTTTTATTTATTTGTATTTCCTTTTCAAAAACATAGTATTCAAAGAAAGAAACTATATTTTTGCAACGTCAAAAGAAAAGTTTAGGATTTAGAGTTTTGTGCTTAGGATTTTACCAATAACCAAACCAACTGCTATAAACAATAAACCTTCCCATCCTTGATAGCATTATTGTTTAAGAATATTTGTTGGCAATTTGTAAAAATATCTTTTTTTTTACAAAATAAGTAATACTTTTGTTGCAGTTTCGGTAAACGGATATATAAAAAGTTACAACAAACCAATGCTGACAAATGAATCTTTATGTGTAATTTTACAGCGAAATAAATCAAATTGATGTCAACAGTTCCCGCTACATATTACCACCCATCCTCTGAAAGCCACGCCAATATGGCGTTTCAGCCCCCCCCCCCCCCCCTGTAACCATTGATACTCTAAGGACGCAGAAGACCACCTGTAATAATTCATTAAAAAACCTTTACTCTTTTACTGAAAGATTTACCGCCACTGAACTAAATAGTTCAATTTCATGTTGTTATAATGTAATAATGTCGCTTGCAGAGATGATAAAAGCATCTGCATTTGTCACAAATGCACGTGCAGAAATCATTTATGCACGTGCCAAAGTCGTTTATGCACATGCAGAAGTCATAAATGCACGTGCAAAGATTGCACATGCAGATGCAGAAGTCGCACTTGCACATGCAAAGGTCATAAATGTACATGCAAACATTGCGCCTGCTGATGCATTTATTATCTCTGCACACTCCACTATCACTTATGTAAACCAAAATAACTCACTATCATTTATTAATAACTTAAAACAAAATAATTATGGGAAAATTGCTTAAAAAATTAATTCTTGCGTTGAATTTTCATGGCTTAGGCGAAGCGAAAACGCTGAAAAAGCAAATGGATATTGCAACTGCGCATCAGAACAACCCTGCATTGGTTGCAGGGTTGAATCCTACTCCTGCATCGGTGATTACAATGATTAATACACAGACAGGCTATTACGCAACAAGGGATAACCTTATTGAACAAATGAAACAGGTTACCGAAAACATACACAACAACGGCATAGCGCTTAATAATATTTTTGTTGACCAATGGCGTCCCCAGACACAGGCAGCTATCGGCACTAATACTGCATCGGCAAAAGCACTGGGTTATGGAATTAAAGGGATTGACGACGGACATACATCAACAGTAGCTGCGCTTGATAAATCAATAATGTTATCGAGCCACCCTGTTATAGTGAAGATAGATGTAAATACACATGATGTGCATTACGTACACATACATAATAATCTTACAGGCAAACGTAAACTGCCGGCTGGCATGTTGCGTATTGATATTTACGGATACACTGGCGCAGCAGGTTTGGTAATAGCCGACCTTGCGGCATTGATTGCTTTAGGCGGCGGATATTTGGGCGAAGCAAGCAGGGGAAAATTTACAAATGTATTTACTACTAATACGGGTAAAACCGAATATTATGTGGCAGTGTATGTTGACAAGAAAACTAAAAAGCCTGCATCACAAAGCCCCGTAGCAAGCGGTATTATTAATTAAATAGATATTCTAAAAACTACGGAACACGTCATTGCGAGCGCAATGACGTGTTAATGGAGCTTTTAGAGATGCCATAGAATTAGATGAACGATATTGTAATAGTTGGTGGCGGGCTTGGAGGATTGCTTTGTGGTTATATTCTAAGCAAGGAAGGTTATCGTGTATGCATTGTTGAAAAGGATAAGCAGTTGGGCGGATGTCTTCAAACTTTTCAAAGGGACAATTGCATTTTTGATACAGGTATGCACTACGTGGGTTCTATGAATGAAGGGCAATTGCTGTGGCATTTCTTTAAATATTTTGGACTGCTTGGCAATGTTAAAATGAGAAAACTTGATGAAGATGCTTTTGATCAGTTCAGTATAGCCGGAGAAGAATACAAGTATGCACAAGGATATGATAATTTCATAGATACTTTATTACATAATTTTCCGAATGAAAGAACGGCACTCGTCACCTATATAAATAAATTTAAAGAGATACGCCAGTCGTTGGGTAATTTTGCTTCGGATGATTATAACGAATCAAACATGCATACAATGAAATATTACTCAATAAACACTTTTGATTTTATAAAATCAATTACAACCGATACGAAATTGCAAAATGTACTAGGAGCATCAAACTCATTTTATTCCGGTAAAACTGAAAGTTCCCCGTTATACGTTCATGCCATTATCAATAATTCTTTTTTAGAAAGCGCCTGGCGTTTTGTTGATGGAGGAGGACAGATGATGGATTCCCTTGCCAATTCTATCATTGCAAATGGCGGGGTAATAAGGAAAAATGCTGAAGTGAAAAAGTTTGTGATGAATTATTCCGATGAATTTATGGAAAGCATTGAACTCAACAGCGGAGAACACATTCATGGGAAACATTTTATTTCAGATGTTCACCCGGTTGAAACTTTTAATAAAATAGAATCAAAGCGTATAAAAAAGGCGTTTCTGCAACGCTTACATTCAATTGAAAATTCAATTTCCGTATTTTCATTATATATTGTTTTAAAAGAAAACACCTTTAAATATCTGAACTATAATTATTACTATTACAAATACGGAGTTAGCACATGGGGACACGATATATATGATTCGGTGAAATGGCCTTCGGGATATATGTTATACTGTCCTGCCACTTCAAAATCTGAAGTTTATGCAGATAGTTTATCTGTTATTACCTATATGAAATATGATGAACTGAAGCAATGGGAAAATACAAGCATTGAAAATAGAGGTGAAGAATATCTTGATTTTAAAAAGGAAAAAGCAGAGCAATTATTGAACTTGGTTGAAAAAAAATATCCAGGTATCCGTAATTGTATCAAAACATATTATACTTCTACTCCTTTAACTTATAAGGATTATACAGCCACAGTAAACGGTTCAATGTATGGACTAATGAAAGATAGCAACAACCCTCTGAAATCGTTTATTATTTCAAAGACAAAGATTCGAAATTTATTTTTAACTGGTCAGAACACCACCCTGCATGGGGTTTTGGGTGTATCAATAGGCGCATTACTGACATGTTCAAATTTTGTCGGCTTACCTTACTTATTTAATAAGGTTAATAATGCGTAAACACTTGAAAAAAATATTCAAATTAATCAAAGCAATAGATGGAATATTGTATGGGTTTATAGTACCATTTTCAATTTTATAAACTCTGCATTTGAAACTAGTGTGAAAAACAAAAAACATATAAATATGAAAAAAAAAGAATTATTCAGGTTAATGAAAAAAGAATTATTTTTTTTGGCAATAGTTCTTTTAATCAATTTGCATGGTATATCTCAAAATCCTTGCGACTTCTTTAAAACGAAGGATATTACCTGGTATGGAATAGATTTTTCAAAAGCCAAATTGGTTGGTCCCGATTTTAATAATCCAACTTCAATTAAAGAGACTTTTTTTCAATCATGGAATACTTTAATATTAAAGGAGTCTGACAAATATAATTTAAAGAAATTTCTTAAAAAATCTTCTATTTTTTATAATGTTGAACTTGTATCTAAACGTAATCTTTCAGTTGATGAAAACAAATTAATTACATTTAATTCAACAGATGCCACTTTAAAAGACACTGACGTTAATGATATCGTTAAAGAATACAATTTTGATAAAAATGAAGGTTATGGGGTATTATTAATAGTTGAAAACTTTAACAAAATTGAAGAAACCGGGAACTTTTACATTGTTTTTATTGACTTGAAAACCAAATCAATATTGTTATCAAAAAAAATATCCGGTAAAGCGGGGGGAATTGGTTTAAGGAATTATTGGGCGGGAGCTATTTATAATGCATTAAAAAAATGTAAAACTTATTATTCTGCTTGGGAAGATGAATCCTGTAAAAAATGATTAAAAACTAATTGAAAACAAAACTTATTAACCATTAACAAATTGCAGAATACTTGAAAAAAATATTCAAATTAATAATCAAAGCAATAGATGGAATATTGTACGGATTTATAGGTCCATTTTCAGTATTATATATTATTCCACAATTTTTAATGAATATCTTTAACTCTTTATTGCTTCCAAAGTTCAATATAAATTGGTTAGAACAAACAGGTAAATATCTGACATGGTTTGGTGCCGGGTTAGCAATTTATTGCTCAGTGCAAATGTTATTTACAGGAAAAGGATCACCGTTTGTAACTTCTCCGCCTGATAAATTATTGTATAAAGGAATATATAAATTTGTGAGGCATCCAATGATGTGGGCATTGATAATTGTTCTTTTTGGTGAAATACTCTTATTTGGTTCATGCATTTTAATCATTTGGCTTTTAGCATGGCTTAGAATAGGCCATTTAATTGTAGTAAATTATGAAGAGCCACAACTGGAACGGAGATATGGTAAAATATACATTGAATATTGTAAAAATACGCCTCGATGGTTTCCAAACTTTAAAAAAGCTAAATATATTGGTAAGGGATAATATAAGGATGTTTAGAAAATAGAAATAAATTTTGATTTATCTTTGCCAACAAAATAATATAATATTTACTTTAACTTGATTGATAATATTCGCATGCAAGATGTCTATATAAACAGAATATCAAAATTTTTACCCAATAAGGCTATTTCCAATTCGGAAATGGAAGATTACATAGGGCTGATCAATGGGAAGCGTTCTAAATCCAAAGAAATAGTTCTTAGGAACAATGGCATAGAAAATCGCTATTATGCCATGGATAAAAAAGGAAATGCAACCCACACCAATGCCCAGATGGCTGCATTGGCAATTAATGATTTGTTTAAAACAAGTCCCGCCGAAATTAAAGAAGTTGATCTGTTATGCTGCGGAACATCTTCTCCCGACCAGTTAATGCCATCTCATGCCGTTATGGTTCATGGCTGGTTGCCTGAATCCGGGAATATTGAAGTTGTTTCAAATGCAGGTGTTTGTTGTTCGGGTATGCATGCTCTTAAATATGCGTATTTGTCTATAAAGACAGGAGAGAAATCAAAAGCAATCAGCAGCGGATCGGAACGTTCATCACGAATTTTAAGGTCGGATGTTTTTGAAGAAGAAATTAAACACTTAACCCTACTTAAAAAAAATCCTTATATTTCTTTTACAAAAGATTTCCTTCGCTGGATGCTTTCCGATGGGGCCGGAGCTTTTCTTCTGGAAAGCAAAAAAAACCCGATAACATTTCGCTTAAGATCGAATGGATTGAAGCTTGTTCTTATGCTAATTCCAAAGAAACATGCTATGTACATGGGAGCGGACAAATTGCCCGACGGAAGTTTGAAAAGTTTTATGGATTATGCTCCTGCTGAAATTATTTCGAATTCAGTATTAAGCATCAAACAGGATATTAAATTATTAAGTGAAAATATTATCAAACTCGGATTCGATAAACTGACATCTATTCTTAAAGATAAAAAACAGGACATTCGTGAAATTGATTATTTCCTGCCTCATCTTTCGAGTTATTTTTTTGAAAGCAAGATAGCAGATATTTTAGAAGAAAATGGAATAGGTATCCCTAAAGAGAAATGGTTTACAAACCTCCGAACCAAAGGTAATGTGGGAGCAGGATCCATTTACCTTATGCTTGAAGAATTATTTAATAAGGGCACATTAAAAAAAGGTCATAAAATATTAATTGTTGTTCCCGAAAGTTCAAGATTTTCATATGTGTTCAGTCTGTTAACAGTGTGCTAAATGCAAATAAAAGATATTCCGCAGGATAAATGTGCATTAGAAAATCTTACCCGCGAATTATGCTACGCAAAAGACAATGAAGGGAAATATAAAACTGAGCTTAGCACCGGCTGGGACATTAAAACAAGTGCGCTGGATAATACCTGGGAGGAAATAAATAATGCAATAGAAACAGCCAGAAAAGAAGTAAGGCTGAATAAAAAAAGCCCTCTTTTTTATTTTATGGAACTGCGATTAATGAATGTTTCTATTTTGTCAGATTATACAGGTTTCTGGAAATATACCATCAGGCGGCATTTAAAACCAAATGTCTTTAGCAGAATAAGTCAAAAAAAATTAAGCAATTATGCAAATGCCTTAGATGTTACGGTTGATGAGTTGAAATATTTCAAAGGATAATGCAACAAAAGTTTAATCATATTCAATCGGCTCATTGCGAAAATGGCGTAACTACAGGATTGTTACGATATAATGGACTGGATTTTATGGATGAACCTCTTGTTTTCGGCATGGGGGCAGGTCTTTTTTACATTCACATTCCGTTTATGAAAGTAAATAATGGTCCTGCTATATCTTTCCGCAATATGCCCGGAAGTATTTTTAATAAAACCTGTAAATCTTTAGGAATAGCTATCAACAGGAAAAAATTCAGCAATGCTGATGAAGCCAGGGACTTTCTTGACAAGAAAATATCTGAAGGAATTCCCGTTGGTTGCCAGGTAGGTGTTTTTCATTTAACCTATTTCCCGGTTGAATATCGTTTTCATTTCAATGCCCATAATATTATTGTATTTGGAAAAGAGAATGATCAATACCTGATTAGTGATCCCGTTATGGAAACCACAACTACACTTTCTTCGAAGGAACTTGAGAAAGCAAGGTTTGCTAAAGGAATATTTGCACCAAAAGGCCATTTGTATTACCCTGAAAAAGTTGGAAATATTGATTTGGAAACTATTAAAAAGGGGATCGTTAAAGGGATTAAAATGAATATCCGCAGCATGATACATATTCCCGGAAATATTGCCGGTGTTAGCGGAATAAAATATACATCAAATAAAATAAGGAAACTGAATCAAAAAATGGGGTTACGTAAAGCTGGTTTTTACCTGGCTCAGATTATCAGGATGCAGGAAGAAATTGGAACCGGTGGTGGAGGCTTTAGGTATATTTATGCTGCTTTTCTTGAAAAAGCTGCCGATTATTTGAAGGAAGATAAATTAATTGCCATTTCCGAAGACTTTACTAAATCCGGCGATCTTTGGCGTTCAAGTGCAATGCAGATGGCCGGTATTTTCAAAGGGCGCCTCTCTCAGCAAAAAGATTTCGATGAAACCGCTGATATTCTGCTGGAGATTTATGAAACTGAAAAGAATGCTTTTAAAAAACTCTCAAAAATAATTTAAGCAGATGGAACAAATACCCTCCATCAGCATTAATAATCTTACCAAAAGATATAGAAAATCTTATGTCGATTGTTTGTCGCAAATTAACCTGACAATTTACCAGGGCGAAAAGTTTGGCATACTTGGTCCAAATGGCGCAGGGAAAACTACACTTATTTCGATACTTTGTGGAATCATTTCTTCTACCGGCGGCAACTATCAGTATTTTGAAAATGGCAGAACTTTAAATTCCTATGAAATAAAAGAGATTATTGGATATGTTCCCCAGGACTATGCCTTTTATGAAGAATTGACACCCTCTCAAAACATGATGTATTTTGGGGCTTTTTACAAACTTTCCAAATATGAAATCCTAAAGCGTTCAGATGGTATACTGTCCGTTCTCGGGCTTTCAAAAATCTCTGATAAGAAAATAAAAACATTTTCCGGTGGTATGAAAAGAAGGATGAATCTGGCTCTCGGAATAATTAGTTACCCCAAAATTCTTTTTTTAGATGAACCAACCGTAAGCGCCGACGTTCAGAGCAAGCATTCAATAATTCAATACCTGAACAAATTGAACTCTGAAGGGACTACAATTATATATACTTCTCATTACTTGTCGGAAGCTGAAAATTTTTGTGACCGCATTGCTTTAATTGATAACGGTAAATTAATTGCATGTGATAATCTGGCTGGTTTATTTGATAAGCACGAAGCATCAAATCTAAAATCTTTATTTATTAATTTAACGGGTGAGGGCTATCGGGATAATTATGTTTAGATTCTGGTCATCGGTTAAGAAAGAGCTTTTATTATTATTAAGCGACAAAACAGGCTTTCTGTTTATGTTTGTTATGCCTCTTATTCTGGTGTTTATTATCTCGTTAATTCAGGATAGTGCTTTTAAGAAAGTGAATGAAAATAAAATATCCATGCTCTATGTAAATCAGGATAGGGGAGGACAAGGAAAAGAATTACTTTCATTAATGAAAAAATCGGGATTATTTGAAATAACGGAAGATAATACT
The DNA here is from genome assembly GCA_963831005.1 of uncultured Bacteroidota bacterium. Taxonomy (GTDB): domain Bacteria; phylum Bacteroidota; class Bacteroidia; order Bacteroidales; family CG2-30-32-10; genus CAWHOW01. The sequence goes on along the minus strand of CAWHOW010000042.1, from coordinate 72,828 downwards.
ATCCATTCAGATAATGTTAAAGCTGAATTATTAAATAAAAACAAACTTGTTGCAGTTTACGTCCCCTGCGATTTCTCCTCAAAACTAGACAATAAAGCACATCAAATATGCAATATAATGATGGAAGAATTAAGTATGGCAAAGGATTCAAATAATAGCCATAACTATCAATCGCCTACTATTGCATTCTGCTATGACCCCGTTTTGCAGGAAGCCTATAGCTATTCAATAACAAATATCATTTATTCGTTTTTAAATGTTATTGAAAATTCCTTGATGATTGAGAGCTTTTTTAAAGAAATGGGAATTAATAAAAGCCCTTTAAAATTGAAAGAAGCGATAATTTCAAATAAATCAAAAATCAATAGTTTCCCTGCAACAGCAAATAACAGTATTTTGCCAAATTCCACACAACATAATGTCCCGGCATGGACTATCTTTGCCATGTTTTTTATGGTAGTCTCTCTTGGTAATAATATTGTAAAAGAGAGGATAAATGGTAGTTTTATAAGATTGAAAACTATGCCCGTTAATTTTTCAATGATTCTGATAAGTAAAATGCTTATATATTTAATTGCTGCATTTATACAGGTAATTATTATTTTTTCAGTAGGAATTTATCTTTTCCCATATATTAATCTGCCACAACTTGTTCTTCCTTTGAATATTATTGCTTTTTGCGTAGTAGTATTTATTAGCGCTATAGCAGCCGTTAGCTATGCTCTTATGATAGGATCGTTATCAAAAACGCAAGAACAATCAAATGGTATTGGTGCAATTTCTATTATTATATTTGCAGCGCTTGGTGGCATTTTAGTTCCTACTTTTGTAATGCCACATTATTTAAAAATAATAAGTGATTTTTCGCCCATGCACTGGTGTTTGGAAGGATTTTATATGTTGTTCCTAAAAAGTGGTGACTGGTTTCAGCTAATAAAGATTATGATTCCTTTACTATTCTTCATAATACTTTGTCAAGTTACAACATATATAAAACTAAAAACAGAAAGAATAATATAACGGAATAGAAATGGATAGAGAACTATTGAAAAGCAGATTAAAAGAACAAATTATTAAATATCTTAACCTGCTTGAAATTTCACCGGAAGATATTAAAGATGATGAACCTTTTTTCGGAGGCAGTCTGGGTCTTGATTCGATAGACTCGTTAGAACTGATTATTTTACTTGAAAGGGAATATGGTATAAAAATTAATAGCACGGCAGAAGGACGGAAAGCATTAATTGATGTTAACACTATGGCTGATTATATTATTGAGAACACTAAAGAACAAGCTTAATGAGGAATATTTTTATTACCGGAATGGGAATAATTTCATCTTTAGGTAAAAATGTAAATGAGAATTTGACCAATCTGCAGCACGGTAATTCAGGTATTAGAAAATCATTATTTTTTCAATCAAAATATGCTTCAGTTTTTCCCTTCGGTGAAGTAAATTACTCCAAAGAAAGCCTTCAGAATCAATTAGGATTATCAAATAAAAAAGGGTTAACCCGCACAACTTTATTTGCTTTTAAAGCTTTTGATGAAGCGGTAAAAGATGCTAATTTATCTGAAGATGAAATATCTTCTTTCGATACTGCTTTAATCTCAGCAAGTACGGTTGGAGGAATGAGCGCTCATGATCAGTTGTACAAAGATGCTAATTTGAAATCCGAATCTTCCGATTTTTTGCCTTATTATCATTTCTGTGCACACACATTGCAATTGATAGAAAAATATAATATTAAAGGAATTACAGATACTTTCAATACCGCATGCTCTTCATCGGCAAATGCAATTATGTATGGGGCAAGGCTTATTAAATCGGGAATTGTTAAAAGGGCAATAGTAGGAGGGGCAGACAGTCTTTCGAAATATACTGTTAACGGATTCAACGCATTAAAAATATTATCAGATTTGCCTTGCCAGCCTTTCGATGAATATCGCAAAGGACTTACTCTTGGAGAAGGAGCAGCATATTTAGTATTGGAATCTGAAGAAATATGTTCAAGAAAAAATAAATATGCTATAGTTTCGGGATATGGCAATTCGAACGATGCATTCCATCCATCAACGTTATCAAATGATGCTGTCGGTATTACAAATGCAATTAATAAAGCTCTTCTATCAGCAAAACTCGATTCAAGTAACATCGGCTATATAAATGCTCATGGCACAGGTACTGAAAATAATGATCTTGTAGAATTAGTGGGATTATCAAAGATATTTAGAATTATACCACCTTACAATTCTACGAAATCTTATACTGGGCACACTCTTGGTGCTGCTGGTGCAATAGAAGCTGTTTTTAGTATTTTAAGTTTATGCAACAAGGAGTTATATCCAAGCTTAAACTGGAATACACCTATTACAACCTTTAATAATCCACCTATTAAAAATCGCCAAAAGAATATTCCTATTAATCATGTATTATCAAATTCCTTTGGTTTTGGAGGAAATTGTACCTCTTTAGTTTTTTCAAAAATATAACATCATGTTTATCAAAGATCTGTCTTGCATTTCCCCTCAATATTCTTATGATTTAGGTGTTTTTGAAAATAAAATTAGAAATATTGCAGGTAATAAATTCAATGCAATAGAGCCTGATTACTCTAATTTAATTCCTTCAAATCTTCTAAGGCGAATGGGAAAGGCTACCAGAATGGGTATTGGCACCGGACTACAGTTATTGAAAAAAGCAACAAAGGTCGAAGGCATTATTATAGGAACAGCAACTGGTGGATTGGAAGATAGCATGAAATTTATTAATCAAATAGAATTATTTCAGGAAGGCTCTCTTACTCCCACCAATTTTGTTCAAAGCACACCTAATTCTGTTGCCGGACTTCTTTCAATTATGAGTGCTAACTCTGGATATAATGCCACTCATGTTCACAACGGACTTGCTTTCGAAAATGCTATACTTGACACCAAACTTCATCTCTCAGAAAATGACATTTCTTCTATATTAATAGGGACTGTTGATGAAATCTCTGATTGGAATTTTAATATTGAATACTTAGCCGGGTGTTTTAAAGATGATGCCGTTAATACTGAATCTCTTTTAAGTTTAAATACAAAAGGAACTGTATGTGGTGAAGGTTCTTCAATGTTTATTATAGAATCATCTCCCGTTAATGCTATATGTCAAATTGAAGATCTGGCTCAATTTTCTTACCCTACGGAATCGGAAATTATTAATAATATCAAGACATTTCTTAATAAAAATAACCTAAAACAATCCGATATCCAGGCGCTGGTATTGGGAATGAATGGTGATATAAGAACCGATTATTGGTATAAAAATGTTTATAATGAATTATTTAAAGATCAGGGAATATTTACTTTTAAAAATTTAATCGGAGAATATCCTACAGCCTCTGCATTTGCATTATATTTGTCCACTTATATTATTCGGGGTTATTCCCAGCCTGATAAAGTGATTCTTAAAGCACCATCGAAGGAAATAAAAAAAATATTAATTTATAATCATTACAAAGGTATGCAACACTCATTAATTCTATTGAGTGATACAAAATAACAACGTACCGCAGAAAAATCACATCTAAAAGATAAAAAAGCAGGTTTCTTCTGAATTCTAGCAAAATCTTATTTGCAAAAAAAGATAAAAACAGTTATCTATTCAATTCTAAGCAAAATGATTTAGAATATCTATTTTTTATTTGGGAGAGATACCAGGAATTTTCATAATATTGCAAAAAAAATTAACAATAAATTAACTTAATTTTGCTTAATTTATTAATTCATGCTAAATATAGGGAATAAGGAACTTACAACAAACGATTACTATAATATTCTTTTTAATAAAGAACAAATTGATATACCTGTAGATGCCCTTAAAAGAGTGGAAAGCAGTTATAATTTTCTTTGCGAATATTGTAATGATAAGGTTATTTATGGCATCAATACCGGTCTTGGCCCAATGGCCCAATTCACTATCTCGGAAGAAGACCGTACCCGATTCCAATATAATGCCATAAGAAGTCATTGCTCAGGACAGGGCGAAAGGATACCCGATATTTATGTAAAATCGGCAATGATCACAGGGCTTAACGGCTACCTGAAAGGACATTCCGGCATACATGTTGAAGTAGTTAAATTATTAATGGAGTTCATTAACAGGGATATCATACCTGTTGTTCCCGAACACGGGGGCGTGGGCGCCAGTGGCGACCTTGTTCAGTTAGCGCATATTGCACTTACGCTCATTGGCGAAGGCGAGGTTTCATATAAGGGGAATATTGCTTCCACGAAAAAGGTACTTGATGAAAATAATTTAAAACCTATCAGCATTCATTTAAGGGAAGGGCTTTCGTTAATTAACGGCACGTATGTGATGACCGGCATTGGCATGATAAACCTTATACATGCCAGGAACCTTCTCGACTGGACAGTGGTTGCCTCATCCCTGATAAATGAACTCATCGAATCCTTTGATGATTATTTTTCGGAAGAATTAAATAATATCAAACATCATATAGGTCAGCAACGGATTGCAGGAAATATCCGCATGTTGCTTAACGACAGCCAGCTTATAAGGAAAAGAGAAGATCATTTCTTCAATAAGAAGACCGAAGAAAGTAAGTTCAAGGACAAGGTGCAGGAATATTATTCCATACGCTGTGTGCCGCAAATACTGGGTCCTGTTTACGAAACATTAGAAAACGCTGAAAAAGTTATTTTAGATGAAGCCAACTCATCAAGCGACAATCCTGTAATTGATATTAACTCTAAGAATATTTTTCACGGAGGTAATTTCCACGGCGACTACGTTTCCTTTGAAATGGATAAAATTAAGATAGCCTCTGCTAAACTATCCATGCTTGTTGAAAGGCATATCAATTATTTAATGAACAGTAAGCTTAATGAAAAATTTCCACCTTTCATGAACCTTGGTAAGCTTGGCGTTAATTTTGGCATGCAGGGCGTTCAGTTCACGGCTACTTCAACCACTGCCGAGAACCAGACATTGTCGTTCCCTATGTATATTCACAGCATCCCGAATAACAACGATAACCAGGACATAGTGAGCATGGGAACAAATTCGGCATTGTTTGCAAAAAAAGTAATTGAAAACTCATACCAGGTTCTGGCTATTGAAATGCTGTCATTGCTACAAGCTGTTGATTACCTTGAATGTTCAGCCTCGTTATCTTCCTTCACTAAAAACATTTATGCTAAGTTAAGAAAAATTGTTCCCCGCTTTGAAGAAGACACTACAAAATATAAAGAGGTTAGCAATATCAGGGATTACATGCAGGCGCATCCTTTAAATCTGAAAACTGTTTAATAAAAGTAAAATATGAAATACGCATTAGTAACTGGTGGATCCAGGGGTATAGGAAAAGCTGTCTGTATCAAATTGGCTGAAATGGGCTACTATGTGCTGATCAATTACAGATCAAATATTGAGCAGGCAAAGAACACACTGGAAATTATTAAGGAAAAAGGATGTCAGAGCGAACTGCTTCAATTCGATGTTTCCGTTCAGGCAGATGTTGAAAAAGCCTTAACTGCATGGCAGGAAAGCCATAAAGAAAGTTATATAGAAGTATTGGTGAATAATGCAGGTATCCGCAAAGATACCCTGCTGATGTGGATGGAAAACGAACATTGGTTTGATGTTATGAATACAAATCTTAATAGTTTTCTATATGTAACAAAATTATTATTGAAAGATATGATTGTAAATAAGCATGGGAGAATTATTAATATCGTATCTTTATCAGGAATAAAAGGATTGCCCGGACAGGTAAATTATTCAGCGGCAAAAGGAGGCGTTATTGCAGCAACAAAAGCGCTGGCGCAGGAAGTAGGCAAGAAAAAAGTTACAGTGAATGCCGTTGCACCGGGTTTCATTAGAACTGATATGACAAGTGATCTGAATGAAGATGAATTAAAAAAAATGATACCGTTAAACAGGTTTGGCTTGCCCGAAGAAGTTGCCGATGCCGTTTGCTTCCTCGCTTCTGAAAAAGCTTCCTATATTACGGGACAGGTAATTTCTGTTAACGGGGGCATTTATTCTTAACATTATTTTAAGCAAATGAACAGAAGAGTAGTAATAACCGGAATTGGAATTTATTCAACAATAGGAAAAAATCTTGAAGAAGTAAAAGATTCTTTATATAATGGCAGGTCGGGAATAGAATTGAACCAGGAAAGAAAATTTTATGGATATCAATCAGGATTAACAGGTAAAATTGAGCAGCCTCAATTAAAATGCTTATTGGACAGGCGTTGCAGGGTTAGCATGCCCGAGCAGGCTGAATATGCTTATATGTCAACCAGGGAAGCCCTGAGTGTTGCAAATATAAGTCAGGAGTATATTGACCAAAATACTGTAGGAATCATTTTCGGTAACGACAGCTCCACTCCTGCTGTTATCAGGGCTGTTGATATTATCAGGGAGAAAAGAGACACTGCGATGATAGGTTCAGGCTCTGTTTTCCAGTCAATGAATTCAACGGTAACAATGAATTTGTCAGTAATATTCAGGTTAAAAGGAGTTAATTTTACCCTGAGCGGTGCTTGCGCCAGCGGGTCTCATTCTATTGGAATGGGTTCTTTGCTAATCAGACACGGTTACCAGGACTGTATTATTTGTGGCGGAGCACAGGAAATAAATCTGTTCTGTGTGGGCAGTTTTGACACACTTGGCGCTTTTTCCAAAAGGGAATCAGAACCGACAAAAGCTTCGCGCCCGTTTGATAAGAGCAGGGATGGCCTTGTTCCAAGCGGAGGAGCCGCTACTGTTATTTTGGAAAGTTATGAATCGGCTGTTAAAAGGGGCGCTCCTATTTTAGCCGAAGTATTCGGATATGGATTTTCTTCAGATGGTGTACATATTTCAGTGCCTGATGTTGACGGCCCTAAACGCGCTATAGAAATGGCGCTTAAACTTGCAGATATCAAACCTGAAAGGATAGACTACATCAATGCACATGCAACATCTACTCCTTTGGGCGATACCAACGAAGCGAAAGCAATTGATGCTGTTTTCGGAAACACAAAGCCCATTGTCAGTTCTACAAAATCGATGACTGGTCATGAAATGTGGATGGCGGGGTCGAGCGAGGTTGTGTATTCGATTTTAATGATGCAACATTCTTTTATTGCACCAAATATTAATTTCGAAGAACCAGATGAAAACACGGCAAAGCTGAATATTACCAACCGGACAATAGATAAAGAAGTGAATTTATTCCTTTCAAATTCATTTGGTTTTGGCGGAACAAATTCTTCACTTATAATCGGAAAATTTAAATAATTTTTTGTACTTTCGCGGCTTTAAAATAAATCACTTAATGCAAAAGGAAGAAATAATTAAAATTATCAACAACTTTTTAGTTGAAGAATTCGAGATTAACGAATCAAAAATAAAACCTGAAGCTTCTTTGAAAGATGATCTTGGTCTTGAAAGTCTTGATTTTGTTGATGTAGCTGTTATCATTGAGAAAGAATTTGGCTTTAAAGTCAAAGGAGAAGACATGGTTAATGTCAGAAATCTTAATGATCTATACGATTATATTTTCAATTATCTCAACAATAACAAATAACCAATCTGGTGCCTTCATGGAGCGGTAAAACCAAAGGTGGAATAACAGGTTACAAGATTTTTGTTTTTTTTATAAAACATTTCAGATTATCTTTTGCATATTTTATTTTACGCTTAGTTGTTATTTATTTCCTGCTATTCTCGCCTAAATCAGTCCGTATTATCTTTCATTATTTTCATGGTACTTTGAAATTTGGTTTTATTAAATCGTGTATAAATGTTTATAAAAACTATTTCCTTTTCGGGCAGGTTTTAATAGATAAATTAACCATGCTTTCGGGATGTAAAACAAAACTTACCTTTGAATTCGAGGGAGAAGAATACCTGCGGGCAATGGCTGATAATAATACCGGAGGTCTTCTCATCAGCGCACATATAGGGAATTTTGAGATAGCAGGACATTTATTGAAAAGATTGAATTCAAGGATAAATATTGTTATGTTTGAAGCCGAACATGAACAAATAAAAGAATATTTATCCAATATATTTCAGGAAAATAATGTTCATATTATTTCCATCAGAAATGATTTTTCCCACATATACGAAATAAACAATGCCTTCGAAAACAAAGAAATTGTATGTATGCATGGAGACCGCTTTGTTGAAGGTTCAAAAACGGTGACTACTACATTTCTGGGGCAAGAAAGTATATTTCCCTGCGGACCGTTTTATCTTGCTCAAAAATATAATATTCCCGTATCCTATGTCTTTGCAATGAAAGATAATAGATATCATTATCACTTTTATGCATCGCCACTAAAATCATACTATCAGCAGCATCTGAATTTACAAAAACGTAATCAGACGGTACTTGCCATTATTAAGGATTATATTTATGAATTTGAAAGAATCATCCATAAATATCCCGAACAATGGTTTAATTATTACGAATTTTGGGGAAAGGAGAAACAATGACAAAAAAGTTACTTCTCGTTTCCGCTAACCAGTTAAGTATTCCTTACCCTGTATATCCATTGGGTATATCTTATTTGAAAACCTACCTGCAAAACAAACTGCCTGAACTGGAAATTACCGTATTCGATTTTATTAATAAAGATTATACTGAGTTCACCTCATTTATTAATAAATTTCAGCCCGATTATATTGGCATTTCCCTGAGAAACATTGACGATGTCAATATTTATAAAAAAGAGAGTTATATCCATCATTACAAATCAATTGTTGAAATCATACGTAAATGCAATGCTGGTAAAATAATTATTGGAGGCGCTGGATTTTCAATTTTCCCTGAATTATTGTTTAACAAACTGGATGCCGATTTTGGAATCTATGGGGAAGGAGAAGAACAGTTATATAAACTAATTTCAGCTTTAGAAAATAAGACTGATTATACAATCATAGAAAATATTTTGTACAAAAGGAATGGTTCAATTATTTTCAACAAGAAAAATCAATCAATAAAAAAAATAGAATTACAGTTTGAGGCTCCTCTTCTTGATTATTACTGGCATCACAGTGGTATGCTAAATATACAGACCAAGCGTGGCTGTCCTTACCATTGCATTTATTGCACCTATCCGCTTATTGAAGGACATAATGTTAGAACACTAAGTATTGACAGTATTACAGAAACGCTTTACGATCTTTCGGAAAACAAAAAGATTGATTATGTTTTTTTTACTGATTCCATCTTCAATATTAGTAATAATTACAACATTGAACTTGCAGAAGAAATAATAAGGAAGAAAATCAACATCCATTGGGGAGCTTATTTTAATTTTTGTAATTTTGATGAGAAAACTATTAGTCTGTTTCAGCGTGCGGGTCTTAAGCATATTGAGTTTGGCACTGAATCGCTTAGTGATACCATGCTGAAAAATTACAATAAACCTTTTAGTGTGGCTGATATCTTTGATGCTTCAAAAATTTGCAATAAACTGGGAATAGATTATGCGCATTTTTTAATATTAGGCGGTTATGGTGAGAGCATGGAAACACTGAACGAAACGTTTGAGAATTCGAAAAAAATGGAAAATACTGTTTACTTTCCATTTATCGGGATGCGTATTTATCCGAACACACGCTTATATAAAATTGCATTAGAAGAAAACAAGATAGAACCATCAAATGATCTGCTGGCTCCGGTATATTACATTTCAGATAAAATAGATATTGATAAGTTAAAAGAGGATGCTGTCAAAACAAAGAAACGATGGATATTCCCAGATGATGAGCTTTCCGATATTATGATCAAAATGAGAGATAAAAATAAAAAAGGACCACTTTGGGAATATTTAATCCGATGAAACCAGAACAATTCGAACCGGAAGAACTGATACCGCAAAGGCCGCCTATGATGATGGTTGACCGTTTGATCGAATGCAATGAAACGATAACCAAATCAAGATTCTTCATCAAAGAAGAAAATATATTTTGCGATAAGGGTTATTTTACCGAACCTGGGTTAATAGAAAATATTGCACAGACTGCTGCCGCCAGAATAGGGTATCTAAGTAAGAATAGCGAACAAAAAGTACTTATCGGGTATATCGGGGCTATAAAAGATTTGAAAATATATTTTCTCCCAAATTTATTAACGGAGATTTTGACAGAAGTCACAATTGAAAATGAGATAATGGGCTTTAGCATTATTCATGGTAAGGTAGTATCAAATAACAGTGTTGCCGCAGAATGCAACATGACGATATTCATCAAACAATAATTTTAACTGCTTATCCACTTCGGTCAAGTAAAATGAAATATAGGGGACTTCTAATAATTCTTAAAAACAAATTCTAATTTCTAATTTCTAAACTCTAAATAATATCAAATAAACAAATTTTAATGTTCAAAACCTTTGCTAATTCAATGTTTGGTGCTTTTCTCATTTGAATTTTGAAATTATTTAGAATTTAGGGTTTAGTGCTTAGGATTTTAAAAAACAAAATTTTTAGAACCCACCTATAAATAGATTACTATATAAAAAGATTAAAAACGTGAAATTAAGTTTACCACATAGTATCATAGGTACATAGGCTTCACATAGATTCAATAAGGACGATGAAGCAATTGGTATTATCGGGCTATGTGTTTTACTATGTTTCTACTGTGCCTATGTGGTAAAGTAAACTTGTTTAAAGGAGATAAGCAGTTAATTTTATTGTATTCTCGGTTCAATTTGTAAATGCAAGGTAATTGTTAAGGAAAAAGCTTTTCTATATTCTGAAGTCTCCGATAAAATTACAGAAATTAGTATCCTCGAAGAATATTTTACAGTTTATGTGAATATTATTGTTGTCAATATTATTGATCTTTAAATCAAAATTTATGATTAAATTCTGAAGTGGTGTTAACAAGTTATTAAGTTTGATAGCGGAGCTTTTCGTAAGCATAATTTCTGCATGCAAAATATCTGATAAGATTTCTTTTATCATTTGAATCATACATACACCCGGAACAACTGGACTTTCAGGGAAATGACCTTCAAATATGGGATGTTTCGGATTAAGAGTTGCCTGTGCAGTTGCATGCGCCCTGTCATCCGACACAAACAAATTATCTATTTCAAAAAAAATATTTAGTAGCATTTTCTTAATAAATCTGTTTGACAATAATACGAATAATCATTTTGGAATTAGAATTATTTAAAATCAAATACATCATCCGAAATATCTTTATTCAATGTTTTATTGACAAAATCAATACTGATATAATCGCCGTCTGGTTCGGTCAATTTGATATTGGAAACAGAATAATTTGTTTTATCAAAATATAGATCTATTTGCGAAAGAGTTTCCTTTTGTTTTGCAATTAACGGAATCATTTTCAAATAATAATGCAGGTTGCTTTCTGAATAAGTTGTAGTATAATCATATTCAGTAGCCGAAATATTTCCCTGAATAAAGCTAAGCATAAGGACACCCAGTTCTTTGAACATCTTATTTGATTGGGTATCGAATTGCTTTTTTGAACTATCGTCTTTAATAAATACCTTTTTTCGGGACATAATAATAAGATAGGAATAAGGACTAGTATATTCCCATCTAATGCAGTTTGGTTTTTTGAACCAAAAACGCCCTTTCGAAGTGACTTTATCAGTAAGCATGCTCATGCTTCTTACCTGAATAAATTCACTTTCAATAGTCTTTGTGTTTTTTGAAGCATTTAGTAAACTGCTTTTGAATTTATCTGTATTAGAAATTGCAGTAAAAGTTTCCTGTGCATTAATAAATGCAGTATAAAAAATTAAAATAAATAAGTAAAAAGTTCTATTAATTATCTGCCTGTTCATATGCATGAATATTAAGTAGCTCATCAAGTCTTATAATTTTATAATTGCACTGGCGCACATAATCAATAAAAAATTTAAGAACCTCAACAATTTCCGGACTAGTATCATGAAACAATACAACAGAACCAGGTCTTATCTTATGTCGAAGTCTTTTCTCCATTTTTTGTCTGTTTTTGATAACAGTATCTCTTGATTTCAACGACCAGCCAACAGAAGTATAATTCATTTTGGATACTGCTTTTCTTAAAGCAGGATTTGTTACACCATAGGGAGGCCTGAATAATTTTACTTTCTTAAAAATATTATTTTCTATAATCTCTTCTGTTCTTTTCAATTCTTCTGTCATTCGCTTTGCTGAATACATATCAAACCAGAAATGATGTGTGTAGCTGTGATTTCCAATAAGGTGCCCTTCTTTATCAATTCTTTTTAATGTGTTTACATATTTTTCTATTTGTTTACCCACTAAAAAAAACGAAGCTTTTATATCATATTTATTTAATAAGTCTAAAATCTGCTCTGTTCTAACGGCTGGACCATCGTCAAATGAAATGGCAATAACTCTTTCATTTGTTTTTAAGTGATAAACCGTTTTAATATAAAACATAAGACGAAAATCAATAGAGCCATATATAAGAAAAAAGATGTAGAAACAAATAAAAGCAACTATAAAGTAAATGGCATAAAATGAAATGAATGCATATATGGTAATAGATAATACAATAGCCAAAATGAAAATAATATTTGCAATTTTATAATTTGACATATTTTAATAAGATGAACGAATGACTTAGATTCCTGTAATTGTTGTAAATTAAAATATTTTTCAATTTGCTCTCTTGTACATTATTTATTCTGATAAAATCAGGAATACTTTGTTCTTTCAAAATAGAGGCAGCCATCCATAAAGCAAAGGATAAAGCTGTATGATATTCTCCGCAAAGATGTTTGAAATAAGCACATGCATTATTTTCGAAAATTGTTTTTGTAAGCTCATAATAAAGATGGTCGAACCTGTTGTCCCCGTTAATTCCCAACAAAACTAAATCAATATCATTTATTTCAATATTATTATTTTGTAAAAATGATTCAACACTTTCTTTTATAGACTCAGTATCCATTAAATATGAAAATGTTTCAACTGAGCAGATCTTTGCAAAAGATGTTTGTATAGGATTATTTGATAAAAGGAAAAAAGCGGAACCTTCGCCAGCAATAGTTCCCTTTGTAGTACTGCTAAGTAGATTAAGATTGTTGAGGTTACCTGTTTTCCAATAGCCCATCCGGTTTGTAATTGTAAAAGCTTTAGGTGTAATTTCATCAGCACTTCCAATTAAAACTTTTTCAGCTGTTTCCTCTCTCAACATTAAAATACTATCTAACAAAGCACTCTCAAAAGAAAGTCCCCTGTGCGCATATGTAATATTATATGAATGGCATTTCAAATTCAATGAAATCTGCGAGCTGATAGTATTGTGTGTTGATTGAATAAATGGCGTAGGGTTTAAAAGATTTTCTTCATTCAGAATTATTGAAGAAAGAAATTTCTCAGTATCCTCTACACATCCCAAGCCTGTTCCAGTTATTATTGCATCCGGATTCTCAATTAGGGCATTTTCCAAACATGATTTTGCAGTATATATCCCCATTTTTACCAGGCGGCTCATTCTACGGGCGGCCATCGGATCGATGTATTTTTTATATATAGGTTCAATACATTTTAAATACGGTGCATCTCCTAACCCCGTTATATCATCTGGAATACCACTGCTATTGATAGTTTGCTGCGGAGATATGCATGACATGCCGTTTATAAATGCTTCTGTCTTTAGCATCTCGAAAATATAAGTGAAGTATTATTTCCCCCGAAACCGAATGAATTCGAGAGAACATTTTCAACTTCTGAATTCTTAATTAAATGGGTAACAGGAGCAATTTTTAATTCGCTCATTGGCTTGGAGAAATTCAGATTCGGAAAGATCAAATTATGCTTGATAGACAAGATGCTAAGCACTGCTTCGATTGCACCGGAAGCACCCAAAGTATGACCTGTTAATGATTTGGTAGAACTAAAATAAGGAACAGAGGATCCAAAAATATTTTCAATTGCTATCCCTTCTGATAGATCATTGTTTGGAGTTCCCGTTCCATGTACATTTATATAACTTATTTCACCAGACGCTATACCAGCAGTTTTTAGAGCTTTCAATATAGCAAGTTTTGCACCATCCCCATCGGGTGAAGAAGCTGTTTGATGGTACGCATCACAGGCATTTCCATAACCTTTAACTTCACAATAAACTGGTTTATTCTTTTTTTCATGTAAACGCTCGGATTCCAACACAAGAAATCCTGCACCTTCACCTAAATTTAATCCGCTACGTGTTTCATCAAATGGTCGACAGGGCTGACGGTCAAGTATCATTAATGAATTAAAACCATTTAAAGTAAAGCTTGTTAAAGCATCAACTCCGCCAACAATTACTCTGTCAAGAATATTATTTTTAATCAGTCTTGCACCCAACATAATAGAGTTTGCTGATGAGGAACAAGCCGTACTAATAGTAGTTACAAAGTCCTTAATATTGAAGTAATCTGCAATCTTTTCTGTGCTTTCACCACAATCATGACCAATTATATTTCGTAACCTGCCTTTTTTGTTATCGCGTAAAAATTCCTTAAAAAATATCTCGCTTCTATCCATTCCGCCAACTGATGTAGCAGAAATAAGTCCAGTCTTTGCATCAGTAATATTTTCAATCCTTGCATCGACCATAGCTTCTTTTGCCGCGTGTAAACCCAACAATGCCGTGCGGGTGTAGGATTGTGAAGAATGTAAGCCCAAATTTTCTCTAAGTTTTTCATTTGAAAGCTTCACTTCGGCAACAGGTATTTCGTTTGTAAATCTGGTAGATAAGAATTCAGAAAATCCTAGTCCTGATCTTCCTAGATAAACGGACTCAAGCGTCTCATCGACATTATTGCCAATAGCTGAAATTATCCCGATACCAGTAACAAATACCTTTTGGCTCACTACTATTTCTTTTGATTTTGTTGAATATATTCTGCCATAGATTTTACGGAGAATAATATTTTCTTTCCTTCTTCAGCGGTCTTAATTTTCAGTCCGTATTTCTTTTCAAGCAATACGGTGAGTTCAAGAGCATCTATCGAATCAAGGCCCAAACCTTCCATAAAGAGAGGAGCATCAGCTTTTATATCTTCAACATTGATCTCTTCAAGGTTTAGCGCTTCAATAATTTCTTTCTTTAACTTTTCTATTAATTCTTCCATATAATTGGGTTTTAATGTTATAATCATGATTATAATTGTAAGATATTTTCTGGATTAAATATATTCCTACTGATTCTATCACCCTGATCCTCTTTAATTAAATAAAGTACAGCATCGTATTTATCAGCCAGAAAATCAACCCATCCTGTTATGCATTGTTTCACTTTGCCGAATGCAAATAGATCAGAGACATAATTGCAAATAAGATCTGGATCAAATTTCTCGCTTATAAAAAAAGTACCTTCTCCCGTAATTTTATGCCTGATACAAATTTCTCCGATAACAATATTGGGAAGTGTATAAACAAAAACGGCAGGACTTGGGAAATAATTTTCATCGTCTTTAATAGTTTCATTATATAATTTATCCGTATCAAGCGAGGAGGATGAATTTGCAATTACAACACCTGTTTCTTCTGAATTCCAAGAGGATAATTTATTTTTGCTAATAAGAATCTCAGCAGTAAGAAACCCAAGTTTGCTTAAATTATCCATTTTGAAAAATTTAGGATAATTTACCTGAAAATTCTTATATGTGTTTTTCATAAAATCAGATGGAGCAACACTATCCTCATTACTGAATAACAAATCATCATTCAGAAAAATTTTATTGTTCCTTATCTTGCAAACACTTTTTATAATATGATGTTCTTTCATATTTTATGAAAAATTACACTTGCGTTACAACCGCTAAAACCTGAAGCTATTTTCAGGCAACCGGATAATTCTTTTGGGGTGGTTTTATCAATAACATTTATTTTATTGGAAACTCCAAGTTCAATAAACCCAGCTGTTCCGAATAAAATATTATTCTTAAGCGAATAAATACTTAATATTGATTCAATGATTCCGGCAGCGCCAAGCGTATGTCCGAAGTAACCTTTAAAACTATTTACGGGAACATTCTCCAATCCTGTACGGGTAATGGCAATCGCTTCCATCTCGTCATTGTAGGGAGTTGCAGTACCATGAGCAGAAATAAAACATATTCTATCTACTGGAAAATCACCTATAGTTTTTTTAATTGAAAGATAAAGTCCATCACCTGTTCTGGAAGGTCCTGAGATATGATTAGCATCGTTGCTTGAAGACCCATTCCCAACAACTATGTGTGGATATTTTGCAATGTTTTTATTTGATGTTAAAATAATAGTAGCACAGCCGTCTCCCAAGCTCAAACCATCTCTTGTTTTATCAAATGGTCTACACTGACCGTTGCTTAATGATTGGAATGACTGAAATCCCGAGATAACAAATTTGGATAGTATATCGGCTCCGGTTATTACAACATTATCGTATCTCCCCGAACGTATCATCATACTTCCTGCAATGATAGCAATCACTCCTGAAACACAGGCATTTGAAATTACCATTGGTGTGTTCGGATTTCCAAAATATTTTTGAATAAGCTTTGCCGTTTCATGCAGGAAAAGTCGCTTCTCTCCAAACTGCAAATACTTCTCCTTTTCCAAAACATCAATGTTTCCTTTCGTTGTGGAAAGAATAAATAGAGTTTTAGGATTAGTGACATCAATGCTAGTTTTGCTTATAGCATCTTTTATGGAAAGAATAGCTATCTTTTCAAACCGTGTGTATTTATTAGGATCATCAAAATTCCTGAATCTGGATGAAATATCATCTGAATCAACTAATGAGGCATAAAATTTATTCGGAGAAAGTTTCGGATCGTCAATCAAAGAAATTCCTGATGAACCTTTCTTTATTTCATTGCAATTATCTTCGGTGGTAAAACCCAAAGATGTTATAATATTTTCGGCGGCAATATAAACTTCACTCATTTTTCAAAGGAATTATCGATAGCGCCTTTTTAAAGAAGTAACATCTTTTGTTTCCAATTGAGAAAAAAATCAGGGAAGGTCAATAATAGCTCCATGTTTCGGTTAAGGAATACTTGAGTGCTCCTTGCCATAGCTACAACTTCGTTATTTGAACTCCTTGAAATAATATATTCAAATATCAATTTTGCAGCTTCACTATCAACATATTTTGTCTGAACAATAGCCTTTTCCCCATACTTCAGTGGGTACTTGAAATCAAGTTCAATATTGACCAAAGGGACTATAATATCTGCTTTAATAAAATCGAGGTAATGAATACCATATTTTTCACCAAAAGCTTCACGTCCGTCTTCAAGGTATTTTACATAGTTTCCATGCCATACAACATGCATGGAATCCACTTCACTAAACCTCACTTTTACTTCTGTTATATCAATCAGCTCAACTTTGCTCATTTTATTTTAAAATCAATTTCATTAATAGTTGCGAAGATACAATATTATATACATTTTAGCTAATCCGCCTGTTTCGCTTTTAAATATATTTACCAAGTACTTGTTATGTTGCCTCTGACTTATCACAATTAGAATTGTTTATTTTTGCAAATATTCTCGGGTAACTAATTATAAAAGGATATTTTCATATCTGTTTCCAGCGTATGTTAGAAAACGAACGAAAAACATCAGGGGCTTTGGTAATGAAATATTATACTGTCAATCCCAAAACTTAAAAAACCCTGCGTTGTTTTATTAACGCAGGGTTGGATTAGGGTTTTATAAAATAAAATGAGAATTAATTACAAAATTCTTTCTTCCAACCGGAATAACTGCTTTGGCATTGCTGTAAAACCTTAAATATACCACTTGCCCAATAATTTCTTACTCCAATTCCTGCTGGGGAGATTCCTTTCATCTTTTTAATTACAAGGACATTTTTAGTTGCTATATCAAAAAATACAACTGAAATTGTGGCGGTTTCTTTAAATTTATTAAACGACTCAACAAAAAATACCAGCCCCAACCCTTTATCATCCTTTGTTGAATACTTCTTTACGGCATCCTTAATCATATCCTGATTTACATTAGCAGTATCGGTTGAATTAAAAGTAACCAATTTGGTTTCGTCAACTTTGCTGTTTCTGTCGCTTACTATATCAAGATTATTTGTAACATTTGATTTACTGAAGAATTTTGCGAGGTCATATTTTTTAGCTTCGTTAATGAATAACATATTCCACGAGTTAAATAAATTATTCTTAACACTTGAAGGGCTTTCAAAGCCTGACCCAATCATTTTTGCAAACGAGAAATCCAATCCATACCATGTAATATCATTAGTAGTAAAAGCATCACATGGTTTCTGTGCAAATGAATATCCGCTTACTGCAATTACTGCTAAAAGAATCATCATCATTTTTTTCATAATAAAACCTCCTGTTTTTTTAGTTTCTTTAATTAATAATAAATGTATAATATATAATATATTTCTCAGAATTAAAATCTGCCTGAAAGTCCTGCTAATATAAGAGCGCCGCCAATACCAAATTCCCAGTTCAGCCCAAGGTTGTTCATAAAAAAGTATCTTCCACCTATTGCTATTCTGTAACCAATTGGAAGTATAGTTATTTTGGATTCATCCTAGTTCGGGTCATTTGAAGTGAAATTGAATGAAGTACTCCTGTATCCTAGTGCAGCTGAGCAATACATTTCATAATGCTTATGATTCACGAAATGATAGTAAAATCTTGGCTCAATACCTATTCTGGGTATCTGAACCTTATAATTTCCGTCAATATCATAGGCACCTGTAATAGGGTCATAAACACTGCCGGTTTCTGTCCATTGCACCCACGATGTCGAGTAATTTACTTCCAAACCAACTCCAATTTTTTTACCAAGCATATATTCAACATTAGCACCACAAGGGCCAAAACTTCCTGACGAGGAAGTGGTTTGATTGCCATCAAGATAACCAGATTTTAATATGGTAGTCCATAAATTTGGAAATCCATAATAGGCAGTAATAATAATATTCCCTTTTTGTAAAATACCATCATCACTTCCTTTTTTAGGGGGCGGATCATCAGCTTTCACTTGAATAGATGCAAATGTTACAATTGCGACCAGCATTAAAGTTAATTTTTTCATAGTTTTATTGTTTTAGTTAATTAATTAAAGCTCTTTTATTGCTTATTACTATACTATCTGTTTACGACAATACTGCAAAAATAATATATAAATGAAATATGCAATGGTTTGTTGAAAAAATAAACTTTTGTTCAAAATTTTATAAGCCTGTTTTGAGTTTGTTTATGAAAAATTTAATTTCTTTTCGAATCTCATTAATCTTTTCTCCTTGCTTTCTGACTCATTATTTTTTAAAAAAACGGTATTTATACTGATTTAAATTGTTTTTGCACAGCATAATTTTGTGGCGTAATGAAACAATGAAGTATTCTTATATTTTTAAAACCTACGCCAATGACCATAATTATTATCATAATATTATTAATTGCCTTATACCTGTATATGGGTTTCAGGGTGAAAAGGATACGGGAAACATTGGATATTATGCCCGATAATACCAGGATAATAAAATTTCCACCTGAATCAAATAACTGATTTATCTTTTCTCGATACGTCAGTGAATGTGCTGACTGGTTTACTTTCTTTAACCCTTCTCCAACGCACCACCTTACGCCCTTCCACTACCAGTGGCTTATCTATGCACATATCTTTTGAGCTATTTTATAACCCGTAAACATTGCATTAAATCTATCAAGCCCCCATTTAAAAGTCTTATTACCTGGAAGACTTTCACAGGGGTATCCCTTCCATCCGCCTAATCTTGCAATAACCCATGCTGCCCATGCTAACGTATACTCCCGATAGTGATTTCTTTGCTTATCCGTTTTTCCTTCGTATTGCGGGATTAATATTTTTACAAATTTTATTTGTTGGTCAGAGAAGGTAATCTTTGCCGGCATATCTGTTTGATCATGTCTTAGTTGGCGTAGCTGATTAATTTGTAGTGCAACACACATTGCTATTAAACATAATTTCTTTAATGCTTTACCTTTTTCCAATTCGCTTGACTCCATGTTCATACCACCACTTTTCATTGTGTTAAATAACAACTCTATTTGCCAACGCATAGCATACCATTGAATTATTTGAAAAGCATCTTCAAAACTGCTCACGAGCAGGGTTGTTAATATTATCCAATGTATTTGTTTTTCACCTTTAGGAATATTTTCCTTTATTTCTTTTGCTTCTACGACATATATTTCAACATACTCTTGTATCCCATCGCTTTTTCTTATTTTATTTGGTTTACGGATTTTTACCTTTGTATATTTTACTGCTATTTCCGTATTTCTTCCTGTTCGATTCTTTGTCGTTCTTACTTTCAATTTATATGATCCAATAGTTGCTGTGTTATTTATTCTGTCATATAAAGTATCTCCTTCTTCTAACAATCTATTACATCTTGATCGTATCAAAAGATTTGTCCTTTCATCTGGAACTATTGCAAACTCTTCGTAAATATCACTTTCTCTGTCGGCTACTATTGTTATCATCTTTGCTAGAGGCAGGGTCTCTTTACTGCGTTGTGCACACTCAATCCAACGATATGATTCTTTTTCTTCTATGGACTGTTCTTGATAATTTCGTTCATGTTTGTCTTTTTTATCCCAACTCCGATTCCACATTTTCATATAACTAAATCCCAGCGATATCCCATTTTCGGCATCTACTACTAAACCCGGATGTAAGAAAAAACCAATATCATCATTATGGGTGGTTGTACCCAAATCAGGATCGGATTTTTTTAAAAATTTCTCATGCGATGCATAGTTAAATTCTGTTGTGTCATTAATTACTAAGACATGTTTATCTTTTGATAGGCTTTTGACTTTTTCTGTTTGTTCCGTTATTAAATTCCTTATGTTCACTCTATCATTATTTAAATACCGGCAAAATCCAACTGTGTCTGCCCTGTTTTCAGATAATTGATTTATTATTACTGTATTTTTACTATACATTCTTCCTACTAAATATTGCCCCTTTTTTCGAGCCGTTTATCATGTTTCTGGCTCGTTCTTGTCACTTTATTTTTTTCAATATATGTCTTTTGTATCATTGGTTTTGTGAGTTTAGTTGGTACAAAGTTTACTCTTTTATCTCCTTTGCTTCTTCACAGCCCAAGCATTTTATTAACTTCCTCTTGTCAATTTCCCTTTCCTCCTTTTGTGTGCATAGACAAGCTACCAGTGGGGGAAGGAGGATAGGGCTAGGGTAAAAAACACGGTTCCTCATCACTTACTCAAGTGCTATTGTTTAAGTTTTTCAGTTTAGTGCTTCATTAAATTTAGCAGTTGCTATGGTTTAAACGCCTCATACAGTGTGTTTAACTATGCAAGCAGTGACTTCAGTAACGCAAGCAGTGACTTCAGTAACGCAAGCTATGTCTTCAGTAACGCAAGACGTGTCTTCAGTGACGCAAGCTATGTCTTCAGTAACGCATGATGTAGCATCAGTAACAAATGACATGTTTTCAATAACTTAAGCTATGGCAGATGTGACAATATTTACATATTAAGAAAAGGAACACAACATATCAGGGACTGTAAACAGCAACATTTAAAAGAACGCTTGTTTAATACACGTAAACAAATGTATGCGCTTTATGCAGCCTTTCTGCTATTTTCTACGTACACAGCACCCGGGACTCTTACACCTTATGCAACATATGATGGAGCAGATGTTATACCCAATTTAGAAACGGAATATCCAATAGGAGGCAATGATGCGGCAAACATGGTTCAACGCTGGTGGATTGTTGATGCCGCAAGCTATGATGGCAGCTATTCAAGCTTCGCAAACCGGCCTTCAAATATTAGCTTTAATTTTAAGTTTAATAATGCTGAAATACACTCTCAATCACTAGGTAGTCTCAGTATTCAACCTTTTGTAGAGAATGGTTCCGAAACAAAATGGGATCCTGCAATTGCATTTACCCAATCTTCATCTTCAGCAGGGACACCCAATCAAGTCATAAGCCCCAGTATTAGTGCCGCTAATTTTTTCAGGACATGGGTACTTGTTAATAGCCCCACACTTCTTCCTATCGAACTGCGTTCATTTAACGCTGTATGTAATGGTGATAAAGTCAATCTTAATTGGTCAACCGTAAGCGAAACAAATAACGATTACTTTACCATAGAACATAGTAAAGATTTGCAATCATGGGAAATTATTTCAACCATTCCTGGCGCTGGAAACAGCAATACTACTCTTAATTACAGTATAACTGATAACAAGCCATACAGCGGGACTAATTATTACCGATTAAAACAAACTGATTTCAATGGAAACTATAAATTGTTTAATGTTATATCAGCAGGTTGCAATAATGATGACATTCCAACATTTTCGGTTTACCCTAACCCTGTTAAAGGCCAACTAAATGTTAAAACCAGTACGGGAAATTGTACATATGAAATAAAAATAATTAATGAGGTAGGGAAGGTCTGCTACAATAATTCTTTCTCGGGAAGCGCAAGCCTTGATTTAAGTGGACTTAGACCTGCATTATATTATGTTATTATAACAGATGAGATAAATGGCAAACAATATGAACAAAAGATTGTGGTTATTTAACATATAAAAATATAGTAAATAAATAAGCGGGGCGCAATAAATTGCGCCCCGCTTTACTAACCAAACACCCCCAACCTATAAAACCATAATCATTACAGGGTTACTAAATGCACTTAAACCATCTTTGGTTATCCATGCTATCCTGTACCAGTGCTTGCTTCCGGTAACAAGGCCAGTATCCGTAAATTTACAACGGGTTGAAAAACCAACATAAGCCCATCCGCTGTCGCTGGCAGGCAAAGGATCATTGGCGCGCTGATATACATAAGCCTTTGCGCCTTTTACCGATTTATGTTTCACAATAACTTCACCTGTGTTTTTCCCATGGTCGGCACTAATTTCCTTACGCAGCGCCGACACAGGCTGACTTGAGGAATGAAATCCGGAACTTAAAATTGATGCATCAACACCACCCGCAACACTGTTCACATAAGCAGCCTGTTTACGCAATAGCGCAATTAGTGTTTTAGCTGCAATCCGCATATTTGCTTTTTGCTCTTTTCCGCCACCAAGGGCAAGGTTAAACTTTGCCTCCAGGTCGTTAATTGCAGTAGTTAACTGCGATAACGCCACAAAAGGCGAAGGGAATAAAGGGTTACCTGTCATCATCACAACAATGTTGCGTGCGAACTCTATGAGAAACGCAATCGCAAATCTTGCGAAATCCATTAAAACTTTTGAAGCTTTCATAAATTTAAAATTTAAGTTAATAATTATATTCAGCCAGGCCACCGATTGTATAAATAATTCGGTGCATACCCGGAAGCTCTTTGTTTGCATTTATTTGCAAATGCATACTATTCAGTATTTTAATTGAAATATATTTTTTTGTACAATTCAATGTTGTTTCGATACAATTCAATATTGTTTCGATACAATGTAATATTGTTTCAGTACATTTCAATCTTGATTTGATACAATGTAACATTGATTTAGTGCATTTCAATGTTGATTTGATACAATGCAATGTTGATTCAGTACATTTCAATGTTGTTTTGATACAATGTAATATTGATTCAGTACAATTCAATGGTGATTCAGAACAATTCAATGTTGATTTGATATAATGTAATGTTGATTTATAACAATTCAATATGATTTCGATACAATTCCATATCCTTTCAGTAAAGAATGAGAAAAAAATGAATAAATAGTATTTTGAAAGTGTAGGGCAGAAGCAGTTTTCTTTGCTTTCTGAAGTGTTTGCTTTATGATCTGAATAAATATACATCTTACACTTGCTTTAGCTGTTTCAAGTAGGTTGGTTGTTTTCCGCCTTGTGCTAAAAAAGTAAAGATGCTTACATAAATTGGGGTTAAATTCTACTTTATTTTGTTGATCAAGTCGATGCAAATTTTATGCCAAAATGTAAAAAAGAACTGTTAAAAATTCAAATATTAAAATTTCCACAATAAACAATCCAAAGCAGAATATAATATTTTAAACATACTAATTAGATTCGTTTACAAATTGCTTTCTCAATTTTTCATATATCCTTTATTTACATTAGAAAAATAACTGCAATCATAAATTTACTTACTTGTTTTTTTGTTTCCTGTCAATATCTTTCTATAGTAGGCATAAGTGCCGTTATTTCAATTCTTAATTAAAATAAATTTCGGCATTATTGCTGATGTTTCAAGGCTTATTATAAACTAATTTTATTTCAACAAAAGGCAGGGTTATGAAAACAAAATACCATTTAATAATACTTTCAGCAGTAGCGGTTGTTTTAATTGCAGGGTGCAAAAAAAATGATTTCAAGGAAATCACCGGATTATGCCCTGCAGTTGAATCAACATATCCTTCAAATGGCGCTGCAGGTGTTCCAATTGGCCAAGGGATTTCAGTAAGCTTTAATGAAAATATGAACCCTGCATCATTTATTCAGTCATCCTGCGATCAAGAAGCTTCAATTACATTATTGGGAAAAACCTCTGTTGCAGGAACCATCTCTTGCAACGGAAAGACCGCAACATTTACCCCTTTTGACAGCCTTTTGCCCGGAACAACTTACACTGCAACTATTACAACCAGGGCTACCAATGTTGAAGGACTTTCTCTAAAGAATAATTATGTTTGGAGTTTCACAACTATTAGCAGGCATAAAATTTCTAATATCCGAGATAAAGAGGTTCAACCTAAATAAACGATTAGATAATAAAAATATTAAAATGGTATAGCTATAAATATGAAAACTAACCTAAAGAATATATTGCTAATTACACACACATATCATAGACATTATATTATTAGTGTCATATTAATTTCATTTATTATATTAAAAATTCAATTCCCCGTTTATGCACAGCGGTCCCATGAGTCGAGACACTCATGGTGGTTTGGCATGGCGGCTGCCTCAAATATTAATTTCTATCGCGGATCTACTCAGGAACTGAATTCTGCAATAATTGCTCCTGCTGCTTTTCATAATGGTATTGGCGTTGGGCTTAATATTGCTCCCATTGCTGAATATCATATTCCGTTTTCAAGCTGGGGAATAATGCTGCAGGCAGGATATGATAACCGCAGCGGTAAATTTGATGAGAAAGTTGCCCCCTGTGGTTGTGATTTGGACTTGTCCGCAAATCTTAGCTATATCTCTTTAGAGCCAAGTTTGTTATTTGCTCCCCACAAATCTAATTTTTATTTATTTGCCGGTCCGCGTCTGGCATACAATCTGAGCAATTCTTTTGTATATACTATAACGACCCGTTCCGACCTTTATAACCAAAATGTTCCATTAAGCCTTAATGGAAACTTCAGCAAGATGAACAAAACTGTATACTCTATGCAAATAGGCGCAGGATATGAAATTCCTTTTTCATCACTGCATAATCCAACTCAATATATATTCTCACCTTTTATTTCTTTTCAACCCTACTTCGGGCAATTACCACGTTCAATAGAAACATGGAATATAACCACTATTAGGGTAGGTGTAGTATTTAAATTTTCACAACGTAAATTTAGGTCTAATCATAGAAAAAGAAATAAACGACTGTATTGAAAAAAATCATAAACAGATGAAAGCTATTTCTAAAAAGGCATCGATTATAACAGGGTTATGTTTAAAGCATGTAATTAAGACTGTTATTTTAATTGCAATGGTTATATTGAATATTTCGTCAGCCCTTAAGGCACAGCTTGCATCCGATGCGAAGCCATCATGGTGGTTTGGTGTTGCCGCTGGAGCAAATATCAATTTTTATAAGAGTTCACTTCAGGAGTTGAACCCTGATTTTATCTCTCCTGTAATTTTCACAAAAGGTAGCGGAATTGGACTTTATTTTGCACCACTTGTTGAGTACCATCTTTCAGGTATCTGGGGTATAATAATGCAGGCAGGATATGATAGTCGCAGAGGAAAATTCAATGAAAAAATTGCCCCTTGTGGTTGCCCTGAAGATCTGTCAACAAACCTTAGTTATATTGATATAGAACCGAGTTTGCGATTCGTTCCATTTAAGTCTGGTTTTTATTTATATGCAGGCCCGCGCCTGGCTTTCAATTTAAGTAAATCATTCATTTACAGCCGGGATATTCATAATGCATTCCTTGATCAGGAGGCGCATCTTAGCATTATGGAAGGTTTTAGCAATATAAATAAAACAATAATTTCCATGCAGGTTGGAGCAGGATATGATATTCCAGTTTCCTCATTAAAAAATCATGCACAATATTTACTGGCTCCTTTTGTTTCTTTTCAGCCTTATTTTGGTCAGTCACCACGTTCAGTTGAACAATGGAATATTACTACTTTAAGGGTTGGCATTATATTTAAGTTTTCACGGGTACATAAAATTACAGCACCCGCAAAGAATGTAGAACCAAATCGCACCTTACTGTGAGTCTTTTTAGATAATGATATGAAATAAATTTAGTAAACCATTTATACTAAAAGTTATGAAAACAAAGATTCTCACTCTCATCATTGCAATTGCAGCCTTGTACAATACAAATGCACAATTGCCTTCAGTTGCTTCAACTCAGTCTTATCACAAGGTTATAGTGGATGACCCGATTTACCTGAATCGTGTAAATTCAAGCTTTATAATAGAAAAAGCATACTATTACCAAGAAAGAACAAATAATGTATATGATGTAGAAAATTGCGGAACTATATTAAGTCAAAAGTGGCTCCCGGAAGTAGTTACAGACCCTGCGGCAGAAGGTGGTGTGATAATAATTGAAGATGGAGAGACCGTAACCATGTCCCTAATAGTTCATTTTCCTCATTCTTATAAATGGCGAAAAGATGGAGCGCCACTCAGTGACAATGATAATATAAGCGGCATAAATACTGAAACTTTAACTTTAAGCAATATTTCAGATGCATACGCAGGTACTTATGACTGTGAAGTATCATGGGGGGAAAGCAGTATAATAAGTGAACAGGTTATCTTGCAAGTGTCAAACCCACTTCCCATTGAATTGATAAGTTTTAAGGCAATATGCAACGGAAATAATGTCAAAATAAACTGGGCTACAGCTTCAGAAGCCAATAATGATTATTTTACGGTACTCAAAAGTGGCGATGGCAAAAAATGGTCTGAATTAATTAGAATCCCAGGTGCGGGAAATAGCAATAAGGTATTAGATTATTCCGTTTCAGATGATGATTATATTGGTAATAGCGCTTTTTACCAGCTTATGCAAACAGATTATAATGGCAATTCGACTTTGTTTAATATAGCATTAGTAGATTGCGCTCCATCTGTTGATCCAATTGTCACAATTGGTCCAAACCCGTTCAGTAAATACACAAATATTGAAATAAATGATGCTACACTAGTTGATAATTATAAATTATGGATATATAATATTTTGGGAACAGAGGTAATGAATATAATTATAACTAATACATCTTATACTCTTGATGCTACAGTTCTTCCTACTGGAGTATATTTCTACAAATTGGTTCAAAATGGTAAAGTAATTCGTTTAGGCAAATTAGTTTCACAACAGTAAATTATTTGAAAAATGAAAACAACACTAGTGATAAAAAAACGGAACAGGCAGTATGAGCAGAAAGTAGTTCTGCCAGACCATAACAGAAATGAAATAATTATTCTTTTACATAAAATTCAGGACGATTTCAAAATGCTTGACAGTAAAATGCGGGAAATACTGAATGTTGAGAATCTTGATAAAGAAGAGTATGGAGATTTTATTCTGAGTTTTAAATAAGCCTGTGTTGGGTTGAAAGAATATTCCGAAATCAGGAATAAAAAAATTGAAGAATTATTAGAAATATTACAAAACGAATCGTTATGAAAAAGTTACTTGTATATTCATCGCTTTTTGTTTTATTTCTGATCCTTCTTAATGTATCAGGTTCGATAAGTAACTGTTACATTATATTTCACAACTCTTTATATTAAGGCGTATCAAGAACGCTATGCCCATTTTGTCCTCCAAGAGTCCCCCCTGAAAAAACAAAAGCCCCGTAAATACAGGGCGCTTCGTCATTAATTGGTAGCGGGAACGAGAATTGAACTCGTGACCTCCGGGTTATGAATCCGACGCTCTAACCATCTGAGCTACCCCGCCATTTTATTTGGGCTGCAAAAATATGAAAATATTCAGAGAACAAAAATAAAACGGAATATTAAAATCACACTTTGCACAAATAGCGTAATTCGCAATGATTACATATTCTTCTGTGCAAAATCCCTTCCTGCCTTTAAACATTTCAGGTTAACTTCCACAACATCATCGCCTTTACGTCCGAATATAGCTTTTACTGCTTTCTCTAGTTTTTCGAAAGGCATATTTATAAAGGGTGAAGCAGCACCAAGTATTACCATGTTTGCTGATTTGACGGAGCCCAAATCCTCTGCAATCTTCTCAGCATCTATTGCAATATGGCGTGGAAATTTGTTCACTTCCTTCATTAAGTCCTCTATAGCGGGGTAATTTGGAATATTGACAAAAGGTTTTGTATTTGTTATCAGCCATCCCTTGGGTGAAAGCATTGGCAAATACCTCAGCGATTCCATAGGCTCCACTGAGATGATCATATCGGCTGTACCATTAGGTATCAGGTCGGAATAAATTTCCTTGTCTGAAAGCCTCAGGTTCGAAGAAACATCTCCGCCTCTCTGGCTCATGCCATGTACTTCCGATTGTTTTAAAAATAAACCTGAATCAACTGCAGCAAAACCAATGGTTGTTGCAATGGAAACTATACCCTGTCCGCCAACACCGGCTATAACTATATCTATCTTCATTGGTTATTTGTTTTTAAATTTTTCTCTCATGCGTTTATTCAGTGTTTGTATGCATTCGCGCTTAGGAATGATAACTGAGACACCTTTATATTCAAGTTCTTCTTTTATTATTTTAACATTTTCATCATGGTTTTTCCTCATTGGCTTTAAAATACGGATATGGCTTTCTTCCACTCCCAGTCCTTTGCATATGTCTTCAAGCCTGCCAAAGGCTGCAGATGGTTGCCCGCCTGTCATAGCTGTGGTTGAATTATCAAGAATGAAAATAGTTACAGGAGAATTCGCTATCACACAATCGAGTAAACCAGTCATACCGGAATGAGTGAAAGTTGAGTCGCCGATAACACCAACGGCCGGCACTATTCCTGCATCGGCAGCGCCTTTAGCCATGGTGATGGAAGCGCCCATATCTACACAAGAATTGATAGACTCGTAAGGGGGTAATGCGCTTAATGTATAACAGCCAATATCTGCGAAAACCCTTCCTTTTGAAAGTGCTTCCAAGGCACTGTTAAGTGCTAAGAAAGAATCAATATGCGAACATCCGGCACATAATGAAGGAGGGCGCCCTACAACAATAGAAGGGATATCAGAACCTTTAGAATCTTCCTTGCCTAAAGAAACAGCAACAATATTCGGGTTTAGTTCGCCGTCCCTTGGCAGTGTTCCGTCAAGTTTGCCCTTTACCTTGATGCCTTTGCCAAGATAACCTTTCAGCATTTCTTCCACCACAGGGTAGCCGTCTTCCAGTACCAGTATTTCCTTACACTCTGAAGTTATTTTCTCTATAAGCTTTTTAGGCAGTGGATACTGTGCGAGTTTCAACACCGGATGCGGAATTATTCTGTCAGGAAAATTCTCCATAAGATAATTGTAGCCTATGCCACAGGCAATAATGCCAAGATTCTTATCAGAGGCATCCATATATTTATTGAATCCAGCTTCTTCCGATTCTTTTTCAAAACTGGCCTGCTTATTTAATAGGTCTTTATACTGTTTGCGGGCAATAGCAGGAAGCAACACAAATTGTCTTAAATTTTTCGGAAGACCTCCCTTGTTCTGTTCGCGTTTTGCTTTAGGTTCCACGCCAGCTCTTGAGTGTGCCAGACGTGTGGTTATCCTGATCATCACCGGTATCCCGTATTTTTCCGAAATATCAAAACCATAATGTGCCATGTCGTAGGCTTCCTGCTGGTTGGCAGGTTCAAGTATAGGTATCATGGCAAATTTACCATAAACACGCGAATCCTGTTCGTTCTGCGATGAGTGCATGGAAGGGTCGTCGGCCGAAACAACAATAAATCCGCCATTAGCCCCTGTAATAGCAGAATTGATAAATGGGTCTGCGGCGACATTCAGTCCCACATGCTTCATGCAGGCCATTGTACGTTTGCCTGCATACGACATTCCCAGGGCAGTTTCTACAGCAGTCTTCTCGTTGGCTCCCCAGCAGGCTTTGATGCCTTTTTCCTTCGCTTCCCTTGATGCATGAACGTATTCCGTAATTTCAGTTGAAGGTGTTCCCGGATAGGCGTATATCCCCGACAATCCTGCATCTATTGCTCCCTGTGCTATAGCTTCATCGCCCATTAATAATAGCTTTTGCATATTCAGTATATCTTTTATTATATATAAAATGAGAATGTATTTTCTGCTTGACAAATCTAACAAAAATATATTCACGCAAATAATAATATATTCTTGTTTTGATCAATTAAAAAAAGTCTTTTATAACCACCTGAATCGAATTGTGAAAGAAATAGTCTAAATCTGTTGATTTTATGCTACTTTTGCAAATTCTTTTAAGAAGGGAAATGAATGAGTGAAATGAAGGAGATTAGAAATATTGCCATTATTGCCCATGTTGATCATGGCAAAACTACATTAGTTGACAGGATGCTTCATCAGGTTAAGCTTTTCAGGGATAACCAGGAAGTGCGCGACCTTATCCTTGATTCCAATGACCTGGAAAGGGAACGAGGCATTACGATACTTGCAAAGAATGTGTCCGTAAGATATAAAGGTGTTAAAATAAATATCATTGACACTCCCGGCCACTCGGATTTTGGTGGTGAAGTTGAGAGAGTTATCAATATGGCCGACGGAGTTTTGCTGCTTGTTGATGCGTTTGAAGGGCCTATGCCGCAAACCCGCTTTGTCATTGAGAAAGCTATGGAGTTAGGCTTAAAGCCAATTGTGGTTATCAATAAAGTGGATAAGCCCAATTGTTCTCCGGATGAAGTGCAGGAAGCTGTGTTCGACCTGATGGTAAGCCTTGATGCTACTGATGATCAACTTAATTTCCCTACTGTATATGGTTCATCCAAACAGGGATGGATGTCGGACGACTGGCGGAACCCTACTAAAGATATCAGTTATCTTCTTGACACCATTGTTGAATACTTCAAACCTCCTGTGAAAATTCCGGGCACTTTACAGCTTCAGATCACTTCACTCGATTATTCGTCATATGTAGGGCGTATTGCTGTTGGCCGTATATCAAGGGGTTCTATTAAAATGGGGCAGCAGGTTTCTATAGTGAAGAATGACGGACGTATAGTAAAATCTCTTGTGAAGGAATTATACCTTTTCGAAGGTCTTGGTAAAGAAAAAGTCAAATACGAAGTGGAAGCAGGCGAAATTTGTGCTGTTCTTTGCAGTGAGAACTTTGATATTGGTGATACCATAGCCGATTTGGAAAACCCTGAAGGTCTCATTCCTATCCATGTTGATGAACCAACCATGAGCATGGTTTTCACTATCAACAATTCACCTTTTGCCGGAAAAGAGGGAACCTATGTTACTTCAAGGCATTTGCGCGACAGGCTTTACAGAGAAACTGAAAGAAACCTTGCTTTAAGAGTTGTCGATACCGAATCTCCTGAGAAGCTTTTAGTTTATGGACGTGGTATTTTACATCTCTCCATTCTTGTCGAAACCATGCGCCGTGAAGGATATGAGTTTCAGTTAGGGCAGCCGCAAGTGATCGAAAAGATGATCGATGGTGTTAAGCATGAACCTATAGAATCTCTTACCATACACGTTCCTGAAGCATTTTCAGGAAAGGTTATAGAAATTGTATCTAAAAGAAAGGGCGAGATTTTAAGCATAGAAACACGCAACGATAGGATAGTTCTTAAATTTACGATTCCTGCCCGTGGTCTTATCGGACTTACCAACCATGTGCTTACTGCCACTGAAGGAGAAGCAGTAATTGCTCATCGTTTTAAAGATTATGAGCCATGGAAAGGAGAAATTCCTTCCCGTATCAACGGCTCATTGCTTGCAATGGAAACAGGAACTGCTATTGCATATTCCATAAATAAACTACAAGACAGGGGCAAGTTCTTTATTGAGCCTAATGATGAAATTTATGAAGGACAGATATTAGGAGAAAGTACCCGTGGCGACGATATAGTGATAAACCTTATTAAAACAAAGAAGCTTTCCAATATGCGTGCTTCTGGTTCCGATGAAAAGACATTCATAATTCCTGCTGTAAAGTTCTCTCTTGAAGAAGCAATGGAATATATTAAAGTGGACGAGTACGTGGAAGTTACTCCCAAGTCAATTCGTATGAGAAAGATCATACTTGATGAACTTGTCAGAAAACGTCTACAGAAGAAGGTCGAAAATTAATCCATAAATCATCAGTTCTCTATTCATGGTCTTTTCTTACATTGCCTTTTAAGATCAGCTTAGTATATATTGTTTAAATAGTCTTATAACGACTAACCTCTTTACTTTATTCCTTCCGGATTATTTAGAGAATGAAATGTATTTCTTCAGTTGTAAAAATCTTTTCTCAAATAGTTCATAGGATATAATCGAAACAAGGATAGTACAGATCAAGATAAAAACAAATTCAAAGAAGGATTTGTAAATGGAATCTGTTAAATGAAGATTATGCCAGCAATCGGTGAAATATTTGCCGAATGAGCCCCAGATAAGAAGATGATAAACATACATGCCGTATGATATTCTTCCGAAATACATGACCGCCTTGTTCTCCAGTATTATTCTGGAGATGTTTTTATACTTTATAGTTGCAGCAATTCCGACAAGGTAAAACGAAACGAATGCAATCAATGTTTTCCCGAAAGTTTGTTGTGTTAGTACTGTGCCAAATTTATTATTCAGTATTACAAGCAAGATTCCAAGTATAATGAAATATTTATGCCTGAATATTTTATTCAGAAGGATTGGCTTGAACTCTTTTAATAAGGCTAGTAACGCACCAAAGCCAAAGCAGTCGAAGGTAGTGGGCAGCATGGTATAGTTAAATAAGGCGTAACCATTAAAATAAATTGTAACCATTAGCCTGATTGCAATTGCTATGAATATCATTAAAATGAACAACAGCCTTAATCTCTTTATAGGTGTTATCATTATTAAAAACGGCCAGAAAATATAAAACTGCTCTTCAACACACAACGACCATAAATGATTAAAATACCAAAAAGGCTGTTGATCTTTTAATACCACCCAGATATTTATGGTGTAAGTAAGCAGCCAACTGATATGTTCCTTTGTCTGCTG
Source organism: uncultured Bacteroidota bacterium (assembly GCA_963831005.1). Lineage (GTDB taxonomy): Bacteria > Bacteroidota > Bacteroidia > Bacteroidales > CG2-30-32-10 > CAWHOW01. The sequence goes on along the minus strand of CAWHOW010000042.1, from coordinate 39,467 downwards.
CGGGACTATCACCAAACAAATCAGAATGTATAAATAGAACAGTGGAAATATTCGCAATACTCTTCTGCTAAAGAATATTTTCAATGTCAGCAAAACAGATGTTCCTTTAATTTTTTCCCTTAGTAAGATTTCTGTTATCAGGAATCCGCTGATTACAAAGAACAGATCAACGCCAAAAGCGCCTAAGTTAAAAGCTATGAAAGAGGGGAGGGGACAGATGTGATGAAGTATCACCGACAAAACAGCAATAAACCTAAGCCCGTCCAGTTGTTTGTATTGCATATATTATAAATGCAGCTAATATAGAGGTTTATTTTTCAGGAAGGCTTAAATTAAAAGCAATGTTCATGTTTTTCAGTTACGGCAGTAAAGATAAAAAAACAGCTTGAAATTCCATATATAAGATAACCACAGAGTGCACAGAGTAGGCACAGAGACTCACTGAGAAATGGTTATCGGTAAACGGTTATCAGTTATCGGTATTACTGTTCACTGATTAGCGTTTACCTATATAGACCCGCATCCTGCCTACTTCTTTAAAGTTTCACGTCCCGATTAATCGCATACGCGTAAAGCTAATAATATATATTTTGTTTGAATCGCTTTATAATTCATTGTCCTGGAGTTTTTGATTTGGACTAAAGTCCTTTAATATCAGGGTTCTTATTCCACGTCCTAAAGGACGTGGCAAATGAGCAATTATTGGTAATAAATTAATTGCCACGACCTTTAGGTTGTGGGCATGAAACACAATGCAGACAAGGGCTTCAGCCCAAATAATTAATCCTTAGCTTTACGCTCATGCGATTTCATCGGGATAAACTCCGCCGCAAAGCTTTTTAATTTCTACAAATTTCCAGTTTCTACCAATTTCTATTTTAATTCTTATCTCTGCATTCTGAAATTGACTGCATACTACCGCTGCCTAGTGCCTACTGAATTACTTTATCACTACTATCTTATCCTTTGCTACCAATTTATTATTTGAATATATTTGAAAGAAGTAAACGCCTTTAGCAAGGGCAGAGCCATCCACCGTAAAGGTTTTAGTTCCCCACTTATTGGATAGCTTTAGCAGGAGGTTGCCAAGTACATCGTATAAACCAAAAATACCGCTTTCGTTAACGAAATGAGTATGCAACTCTCATATATCCATTATTAGGATTCGGTATTATTTTTACAAAAGAATTTTCCATTACAGTATTTACAATACTTGTGGAAATATTGGAATTAGTTGTTTTTGAATTACACTGTGTTGTGGAGTAGAGACTGATAGGACTTTCGTTTAGCCATTCTTGTATAGTTTTATGTGAGGTATCCTGAAGCAACATCCCATTTTTTGATATGATACTATATAATATAGAATCGCTAAGGTTATCCGTATATTCTAGATTAAAAGAGAAATTACCATTTGCATCTGTTATTGCTGGTGTACAAATACTATCAGGCACAAATGAATTGCCCGATATAAATATTAATGTATCGCTTGGAATTGCAGCTCCGCCGCATGATGTGCTTGTAGTTAACACCCCCCTATATCAGGCATTTTAGATATAATAATTTGTTTGGTAATATTATCTGTTTTGTCATCGGCATCCATAATTCTTAAACTAACATTATATGTACCCGTATCATTATAAACTAGTGTTGGATTTTGTGTAGTACTGGTTGTTCCATTACCAAAATCCCAATATGTTTCTAAAGGATAATTAAAATTTTTAGAAGCATTAAAAAAAGATATGGTGTCACCTACAAATAAGTTATTAGTATTAGTAAAATCTGCTGTAATAGTATCTTGAAATTTTGTTTTCCTAGAACCACAAGAGGTAATTTTAGCCTCAAATTTGCTGCCTGCCTGTGCTTCAAAACCTCTGGGAAGTAATTCAACTTCCTGACCTGCAGTAAATGTCATTGTCGCACCACTTTCTACAGTGACATCACCAACTCCATAAGGGGTATTCCCTACATTATAACCCGCTTTAAGAATATTTTGAGCCTGAGTATCAAAAAGACTGGCCCTGATAAGTAGGATCAATAAAAATACTTGAGTGAAAATTCTATTTTCAATATCCATTTCTGTAGGACATTTAGCATATAGCTCCACATTATCTATAGCAAAACCTCCCCATTCTTCCTCAAATTCTATATTTGCTAATTGGTCAAAACCACTACTGGGAATTGTTATTTCCCATTTTAATTGAAGCCATTTGTAAGTAGCAATTTCATATGGATATTTATAATAAGCACAAGCCGCACCATTCCAAAACTGATTGCTTTTACTACCGGAATTCCAATTATATCCCCATTTTGAAAAATCAATTAACATGCTATTAGTCCCATCATATACAGTATATGTGGTAGGTGAATTTTGTCCTTCAATAACTGGTTTACATCTCATCATTAGAATATACGTTTGGCCAGGAACTAAATTTTCTCTTAACCCACAACGCACAGCCTGATGGCGATAATGAAGTGTGTGAGTAAAAAAATTTCTACTCTTAAATGGTGCCCAAATAAAAATAAATCTACCTACTAATCCCTGATCAAAAGAATTATTTGTTGTGGCAGGAAATTCTTCATTACCATCTCCATCATTTAGCGACATTAATCCGCAATTAGAACCAAACCAATCAGGTGTATTGTTGGCATCGGTGGTATTTATTGTACCGTAAGCTGTACGCCAAGAATGAATATAGATATCAAAATTATTATTGCTATAATTACACTCGGGTACTCTACTCCCTTGCCCCAATTCGAATGAATAATTATAAATAAGGTTGTTCTGGCAAAATGAATTTTGACTATGCAATAATAATGTAATTACAATTATTATTGAAAGATTAATATATTTTCTCATATCTTAATTTTTTTAAAAATCTATACCTATTTTTATTCCGAAAGAAATCCTTTTATTCCATTCTCCAAACATCAATATTTTATTATTATACCGCATATCTAATTCCTAATATAATTGAAATTTTTTGAATGATAAAATAGTAACACCGGAAATATAATGCTATTCCTATAAAATTAATATAATGACCATCATTAATAATTGGGAATAAACATTTTAATGCCGAATGGTATACATAATCATTAGAATATAAAACACTATCTTTCATATTTACATACTTATAAGAATCTCTAACGGGAGATACTGAAACATTTTCTAATCCAAACTTCAGATAGTATATAATATTTTTCGAAAGCAAACTATATTTAAAGCTCAAGTTGCTTCTCAACATTAGCAAATCATCACTATTCTTCTCAATAATATATTGGTTAAGAGTATCTGTAAATTTTGTTTCAAAATAAAGATGACTATTTAAAATTTCATTATAAAAATTAATAGCGCAATTTTTACTAATATTATACGTTAAACTTATGCCTGGTCCATATCCTACAGAACTTTTCTGATAACTAACATACCTAGTCTTTTTAACCTTGGTAATAATTCTGATGAAAAAAACAAACCGTATTGAATTTTTTTAGTTCGGACAATACTGTCTTTTGCCTGCTGTTGCGAAAAACAAGGCTTAACGAATAATAAGGCAAATAATACCGTCGATATTAATAGCTTTTTTGTCAATAAAATAAATTTTCCTTTATTAACGGAATTATTTATTTTCTATTGTATTCATACGATTTTTTAACTGTTCATTTTCCTTTTTTAAATCAATTATATAAAGATTTTGAGTTCTTCTATTTTTTGCAGGAATTGACTATCCATTTTACTCAATGAAATATCGCCTTCAGCTTCCATTTGCTTTGCAGATGCAATTCCCGGCAAATGGTTATTTTGCTTTATAAAATCATTAAGCGAATCAATAGGTATTAGGTTGTAATTTTTATCAAATACAAAATCGCAAGTTTGATTTAAACATACTTTTACATCATACGCTCTAATTGTTCCGGTAACATCTAACACATACCAGGATTTGCGCAGTTCCAATGCCAACATTACCCCTGGTTATAATGGATACCGCATTAGTTGGGGTAGTTGAATTTAGCCACTGCGATGAAGCAAGCGGCACTCCATCTATTAGAAATTGTTTGTTTGCGCTAATATTAATATCACCATTAACGTCAAGCGCATAAGCCGGGTTTGGTATTCCAATACCAACATTACCGTCTTCCGGTAATAGTTACTAAAGCATTTGCTGTATCTGTTATTATAATCATAAAATTGAAATCCACCATATGCTTCCATCATCTCTATTTGTAATAAAGTCCATTTCTCCACCACCACCAGAACGATTCCAACCTATTAGTCCATTGGCTGTTCCTTCAAGCATAGCAGTCATATTATCAGACGCGCCATAAGCGTACCCCTCGGAATCTAAGTTTGCATTTGTACCATTCATTAATATTGCCCCATTAACATGCAATGGTGTCAAGGGGGTTGTTGTTCCAATTCCAACATTACCATTATCAAGAAGTGTCATTACCGTATTACTCATGTTAGTAGTAGTGGTGCCTATAATGCTTAAACTTGTGTTAGTGCGTTGATTGAAACAGGTATAATATCCCATATTGAATTAACATTTGTATTGTATTGGTCATTCTCTACTCTTTATTCCTGCCAAAGTATATGGAGGCGGAGGAGTAATTTGACAATTATTATTGGCTGATTATCCGTTATGCATTCTGTAGATGTAATTGTCTTCCGAGGCGCATAAGTGCCAATGCCAACAAAGCCGGGACTTTCATTGTTCATATTGGCATTTAAAATGGTGTTATAGTTACTGCACACATTATTACTTTGTATTAATAAATTACCATCATCTGTCCATATACTATTACCATTACCTTGAGGGTCGGTTCCTTAATGATATGTATGGAATTTCCTATTTCTAATTTACTTGTTACATGTAACGAATCCACAGAAGTACCATTAAATGAACCAGCATTGGTCCTGTTGGTCCCTGCACTCCATTTATTCCTAAAATACAATGCCATGTGCCTTGTATTACATTACCGCTATCATTTGTTACAAAGTTTATTATCTTTATATTATTTGCATCAATAATAGAGTCCTGTAAATTATTTACAATAGTTACATCTGTATTTGTGCTGTCGTAAACCTGCATAAATACAAAATTGCTATTCAGGTTATGATGTACCAATAAAGAATAGTAATAATTATGAGTGGGAAGTATAAGTTCTTTTTCATAAACCAGATTAGCATTTGTAAATGCCTTAACGAAATTACTTCCCTGCATTGAACCATCTAAACCTGTTGCACCCGTCAATCCTGTCGGTCCGGTTACCTCCCTGTATTCCCTGCGTCCCCGTTTCTCCCGTTCCCCCTGTCAATCCGGTAGGTCCAGTTATTCCTTGTACACCGGTTCCCCCATTCGCCCCGGTCAATCCTGTCGTACTGTTACTCCCTGTACTCCCTGCATCCCCGTTTCTCCCGTTCCCCCTGTCAATCCGGTAGGTCCAGTTATTCCTTGTACACAGGTTCCCCCATTCGCCCCCGTCAATCCTGTACGTCCTGTTACTCCTTGAATTCCTTGTTGCTCCCTGTGGAATAGTAAAATTAAAAATGGCCGCAGACGATGTTCCCCCGTTTGAAACGGAAGCATTAGTACCGGCAGCCCCTGTTGTTGTATTTCCAACACTAATAGTTGCCGCAATACCTGTAGCTCCTGCAACACCTGTTGGGCCAGTCACTCCCTGAATTCCCTGAACGCCTGTTGTTCCATTAGTACCGTCATTTCCTGTTGCACCGGTAGCTCCGGTATGCCCTGTTGGGCCTGTTACACCCTGAATTCCTTGTGCCCCTGTTGCGCCCGTTCCCCCATTCGCCCCCGTCAACCCGGTAGGTCCTGTTACTCCATTAATACCATTGCTGCCTGCTGTTCCGGTAGGTCCGGTTGCCCCTGTTGAGCCTGTTGACCCCGTAGGGCCTGTTGGTCCCTGTGCGCCAGTGGTTGATGTTCCTTTTACGGTAAAGTCGTCCATGCGGTATGTACCCGCGCCCGAATTGGAAGTCCACCGGAATTCAAGGTTGCTTACTCCCGATGCGCCTGAAGGCAAATAAGCAGTAACCAGGCCCCATGTGGAGTTGTTGGTTACATCAGTAAAAGAAACTGTGTTCCATGTACGTGCCGTCGAGACTCCACTGGAAGGTGGGCGATGCCCCTGTTGAGGTCATCCTGCCTCCCCAGGTAACAACAATACCACTATAAACGGCTGTTGATAAGCCGTTATTAAATATCAGTATCGCCGTTCCGCTTGTGCCGTTATCGGCATTATCGCCGCCCGATGCGCCTGTATAGCCCGATGAAGCGCTGGTAGAATTATCAGTCCATAAGGTAGTGCTTCCCGAAGCCGTCCATCCGGTGGGGAAAGCATTGCTTGTTCCGAAATCTGTGCTATACAATGTTGTTTGCGCTACTGCCACATTTGCCAATATTATCATAGCAAAAGCTAAGATAATACTTTTTAGATAAAGAAGTAAAGAGTTTTTCATAGTTGATAGTTTAATGGTTTATTTGTTATTGAGTGATTAAGTTATTTGTTATTAATTCCCGAATAAAGTTTAACCGCAAAGTCCGCAAAGGTTGCGCAAGGTTCACAAAGAAATTTAACAATGCATTCTTTCAAATCGTAATTCTTAAATCTAAAATCATAAATCTTAATTCTGCATTCAGTTATTCAATGGTTATATTATTATTAACAGATAATTTAAAAAGCCAGGATGCTAATTTACTGCTTAAATAATCGGGTGTCAATTAGTAATCACACTTAATTTAATCGTTTTTTTTTTTAATTAGTCTAAGCAGATGGATAACAGGGATATTATTTTTAAATACACGTTTTGTTAATTTTTAATGCAGTCTTTCATAAATAATTAACCAATTCAGGTTAAATAAAATTATGAAGCATGAAAAAGAAAAGTTACTTAGTACTTGAATTGCCAGGGCTGGAAAAAATAGTTATTGAAAACCCTTCCGACAACATATTGTTTTGCGAATCGGACGATAAGGAAGTGGATATTTTCCTAAAAGACGGGACAAAATATACTATAGTGATAAGCCTTAAGAAACTTAAAAGCATGCTCGATATGGATATATTTTTCAGTCCGCACTACTCGTTTATCATCAACATGCAGTATGTGGTAAGTTACAAAAAAGCCAACAGGGGATTGCTTGCCACACTTGAAAATAATATTAAAATTCCCGTTTCAAAACGGCTTAGAAATGATTTTTTAAAACTGATTTTGCACTTTCCTTTAATAACGCTGGTTTGAGGGCAGCCATGTCCCGACCTCGAAAAAAGCAAACTAAAGGAGTATACTTCATTTACCTTTGTATCGTTTTCGGAACGGAATTTATATGTTACAGGGCGAAAAGCAAAAGTTTCAGAAGAAAAGGAAAAGGTAATGAAACGGAACCAACAGCTAACAAAGCGGAATTTTTAAATTCCAAAGCGAAAGATATAGATTACGAGTGGTAAAGTAAAAGTTTCAGCAGGTAAAGTAAAACTTTCAAAAGGAAAAGCAAAAATTCCAAATTAGAATATTACGGTAATAGTGTAAAAAGCAAAAATTTCGGTATGTAAAGTAAGTGTATTCGGGCAAAAAACATAAGTTTCGGTATGTAAAGCATAAATTCAGCATTATAATGTGAATATTTCGGAACGAAAAGTATAAGTTTCAACTCGAAAAGCAAAAATTCCGGCTCGAAATGTAAAAGTTTCGACTCAGAATGTAAAAATTTCGGCTCGAAAAGCAAAAATTTCAAAATTTAAAACATACATTATTATTAACCTTTAAAAAAAATACGATTATGTCAAACGGAAAAAACTACATCCCCCGTAGCATTAAATTGTTCGATTTGTACCTGGCAAGGACTTGTGCCTACCTTATTCTTGGTGTGCCTACAAACGCTGTTCGTTTCAACTGGACTGCTGCAAATTTATCTGCCTGGCAAAAATTTTTTGTCACTCTGGACACCGCTACATACGCAGTACACTAATAAAAAAGGCGGATATATGCCGGTGGTAAGGACAAAATTGCTGGCTATAATTTCAAATACTGTGGCTTACGCGCAAGCAAATAAGCTGATAGAGCTTGTAATAGCCACAGTAAGCCTTAATGCCGACGACTGTGTTGCATTTGGCTTACCTGAAAAGCTTGTAATAACGCCAACAGGTCCGCATCCAACAGCCAAAACTAAAGAATTTGATAAAACCATAATCACCCTTGAAGGTGTTTATCCTAAACTGTTACCTGAATTGAACGGTATGGTTCATATTAAAGCTTATGCAGAAAAAGCACAAAGCGGACGTCCGCACAAGCTTAAAGGTTTCGATTTATTGGAGTATTCATTTGGCGTATTTTACCTGGGTTCGGCAAATTTGCCTGCCCTTGCTACAGATACAAGGTTGACATTAGGATATTCTTCAAAGTCGAACTTTATTTTGGCTACAGTTACTTCAACAACTAATTTAACTGCCCTGGAGCAGGCGCATTAATTCCTGCTAAAATAATAGTGATTTTTTTCCGTTGGGCAAAAAGTAAGCACCCAACCTTAGATGGTCCCTGGAGCGGCCCGTTTACAACGCCGTTGTTGTAAAAACTCTTATTCAAGAAAAAATTTACTCTGTAAAATGAATTTTGTTTTTTTGACTCATCCCTAAGTCCCTTCTCTATAAATAGAGAAGGGACTTATTGGCTCCCCTCTTTGCTTGCAGAGAGAGCCTGTCCCGATAAATCGCATACGCGTAAAGCTAATAATATATATTTTGTTTGAATCGCTTTATAATTCATTGTCCTGGAGTTTTTGATTTGGACTAAAGTCCTTTAATATCAGGGTTCTTATTCCACGTCCTAAAGGACGTGGCAAATGAGCAATTATTGGTAATAAATTAATTGCCACGACCTTTAGGTTGTGGGCATGAAACACAATGCAGACAAGGGCTTCAGCCCAAATAATTAATCCTTAGCTTGACGCTCATGCTATTAATCGGGAGGTTGGGGGTGAGTCAGAAGAATTATAACTATTATTAAAAATCATAAATCTACAACTATGTCAACAACCTCCTTCACCATATTTAAACTAACGCTTACTACAGCACAGCTAAAAACCGCCAACTGCATTTCGGTGGACATTCCCCAACTCCCTGCCCCCGGTAAAGGTTATGCATGGAGTATAGCAATGGCTGAACTAAGGTATTTTGCAGGAAGTACACCATTTACAAGTACCAATCTTTTCCTTATAACTGACACTGCTGCAATAGAACAAATGGTATCGGGCGTAATACTTAACTCGTATGCTGATTCGTTCAGCAAGTTTCTTTCAACAGGCAGTTCTGATACAGCTATAGTTGAAAACAAAAAAGTAACCATTGTTGCCAATTCCGATTCAGCAGTTGGGGATGGGTATTGTATTATTTATGGTATAGCGAGGAAAGTAAAATTGTAATTAAAGAAAATAGTCAAAAGCAAGCGGGAGGCAGAAGGCAGTATCCTATTTCTTTGCGAGCCTTTGCGCCTCCTTTGTGCCCTTTGTGGTTAAACTTTTATCAGTAAATTAAAAATTACCAAACATTCCAACAGTTGAACCTGCCTGCTGCAAGGTAGGAGTGCAAATTTCTTTTAAAAAACCTTTTGCAAATAAAAATCCCCGGCTTATTAGCACCGGGGATTTCTTTGTTCAGGTGAACTACTTCACCATAAATGATAAGATGATATTATTTCTTACTGATGATAAGCTTTCTGGCGTAAGTTGCTTTATCGGTTTGCACCTTAATATAATATAAGCCTTCTTCAAAGGCAGAAGCATCGATCTGCAAAGGAGCGCTTGTCAAAGTAACTCTTTCCTGCATCACCGTTTCTCCAAGCAGGTTCATCATAGTTACTGTAGCTTCCTTATTATTCTGGTTGCTAAAGGTAATTTCAAACCTGCCTGTATTCGGATTGGGGAAAATGCCAAAAGCTGTTATGGTATTTTCTTTAATGCCGGTAGGTAAAATTGTTGCTGTTACAGGTACCCTCGGACTGAGGCAAGGAGTTGATACTTCGATCTGCCAGTTATAGAAATAATAGTAATGATCGGCAACATCACTTCCGGTAACCGAGATATATCCGGGGGTTGTGTATGGAAACGAAGTGCCTACACTGTCCCTGTATATATCTGTTCCGTCGCTGCAAACAAGTAACAGGCCTGTGCCAACAGGTACATTGAAGTTAAGATTATAGGTGTTTTGCCCCGGAAGTATATTAATGGATGTGCTCTGTAAAGTACTGCCGGTACCTGTTTCCAGCGAAATGGTCCGGCTGCCAGAAACAGAGGCATTGCCATACATCACTACAGAAATAAGTTTAACTGCTGATGAACAATCAAATGTCAGGTAGTGCTGCCCGGCCGATGCATAGCCACCGCTGCTTCCACCGCTTCCCATAGCAGGCTTTGCGCAATTCAAAAATGAACCGGGAACACTGTCTTGTACGTAATACGTTGTGGTGGTTGTCAGGATCGGTGTGTTGAAAGTAGCACCTGTGCCAACCTGACTTCCGCCTGTAGCAGCATCGTACCATACAAGGCTGCCGCTGCCCGATGCGCTTAATGCATCGCTGCATGGGCCTGTGCATGAGGCGCCTGTTCCGGTTGGAGCAGTAAGAAGGCTTATAGAAATATAGCTGGTTCTTGTTTTACTATTGTTTCCAAAACTGTTAGATGTTTTAAGAGTTACAGTATAATTTCCGTTGGAAGCATAAGTATGCAGGGGATTCTTTACGTTTGACGTATCACCGTCTCCAAAATCCCAATGCCATGCAGTGGGAATATTGGCTGAAGAATCATAAAATTGTATCACACCTGTACAGCTATTGGTTACCGCAGCACCAAAATTGGTAATAGGAGGTATGTTATGCGGTGTACCGCCTTTATAAACCATGTAATCGGCATAAGTGCCAACAAGGTCGCTGCCGTATGATATATACATGTATCCGTTCATGCCCCATGTAACATCCCACGAATTTCGTAATATCCAGTATCCGCCGCCGGGAACAGAAGCGCTGTCGCACCAGCCAACCAGATCAATAGCATGGTCAATATAACCGGAAGGTGAAGTTTCAGTCCAAATTCCGCCGGAATAGCTGCTGAAATTGGAAGCATCGGCGCATATCCATACCGGACCGTAATAAAAAATTGCAGATTTAATGAGTGAATCAGGAGGTATACCGTTTACATCTTCATTAGCAATATCTGCATAACTATCAATAGTTTCATGGTGAGGGTAAGGAGAAGCGCAAGTTCCTGTGGTTCCATTGCCTTCGCCGGTTGTCCATGGATCGTCAGTTTCATAAACAGCTCCACCGCCGGAAGAATTAGCGCCGGTATAGGTTGACATCCATGCCTGGTGTGCACAATATCCTCCTCCGCATCCGCTACAGCTATTATCTGTAAAACAATCAGTAACAAATTCCTCAGCAATATCCCTGGTATTGCCATCTATAATACTAATATTGCATTCGAATGAACCGCAGGAAGCAAAAGCCCAGCAGTCGCCGCACTGCATTTGATTTGCGATTGGTGTGCATTGTGTGCGCCAGTCCCAGCTTGTAGGAAGCCCGACAGGTGTGGATGTTAAATGATCGGTAGGTGTCTTTTTCAAAGGAGGAGTATAGGTTCCTGTGTATTTACCTGCAGAAACAACAGTGATGGTATAACTGTCAATAATCTCACCATTCTTTAGCCATGGACGCCTTAACTCAAGTGTAAGCAGAGTTGTTCCCGAAGAAGCGCCAACATATCTAATAACTTGTGTGCCCTGACGCCCTGGCATCACTCTTCCATTTGTTGTTCCGAGCAAAGCATCAGGAACAAAAATACCTTCGCCAATTTGAGAAACAGATTTCTTTACAGCTTGGTCTGCATTTATTTTTTGTTCACACCATGTATATCCATTTGATGGCGTTCTGGGCAGTTTTACTTCTAATACCTGGTCGCTGGAAAGATTGATAGTTTGCCCGTCGTTGATCCTTGTAACATCAACAAAATTTTGCCCGTAAATACTGCAGGTAAACAGCACGGCAAAGCTTTTCATAAAAAGTTGTAAGTGATTTTTCATAAGGTTTAGGGCTTAAATTTTAATTATTTTATTGAGGTTTGTGTAATAAAGTTTCAAATATACGTAAATAAATGACTATAATCAAATATTTTATGCTATTAATTAAAATAAATAACTGCAAATGAAAGGGTATTACTTTAATCCAATCGTTGTCTGTCACCAAATAAATAAATCAGAATCCAATAATGCTACATTAATAGCTTAAAATAAAAGTACCTCATCAGTTATTTTTTGAATATAATATCCTACTTTAGCAACAAATAAAATACTATGAAGAACAAGGTTTTCAATTATCTGACATTGATTTTTGTTATTGCTTCCTTTGCATTAGTAACAACTACTTATTTTTATTCAGGTCTTCAGTTGAATGTTTTTACTTTAACTGGCTTGCTATTAATGGTGCCTTCGCTGGTATTGTTTTCCTTAGCACGTATTCAGTTGGGAAACTCGTTCAATGTAAAAGCCGTGGCAACAAAACTTGTAACAGAAGGCCTCTATAAGAAGATAAGGCATCCGATATATTTATTCGCACAAATATTTCTGCTTGGATTTTTTATCTTTTTACAGAATTTCTATTTGCTTATTCCTTGGGTTTTAATTATATTCATGCAAAAAATTAGAAGCATTAAAGAGGATAAAGTGCTTGAAGAGAAATTTGGAGATGAATACAGGCAGTATAAAAAGAATACGTGGTTCTAATATAAAACAATTCCTTTATGCAGCGCAAAATAAAGAAAATATATCACAGCCGTCCCACAATAGATGGGGCAGGGGTTTCACTTAACAGGGTTTTCAGCAATGCACAGGTTCCTGAATTTGACCCTTTTCTACTTCTGGATGCTTTCGGTTCCGATGATAAATCAAAATACATTAGAGGCTTCCCATGGCATCCGCATCGCGGCATTGAAACTATTACTTATATATTACAAGGTCGGGTTGAACATGGCGACAGCATGGGTAATGAAGGAATTATTTATTCCGGCGATGTACAATGGATGACGGCAGGAAGCGGCATCATTCACCAGGAAATGCCTAAAGGCGATGAAAAAGACAGGATGTATGGGTTCCAGCTATGGGCAAACCTTCCGGCTAAACAAAAGATGATTCCACCTAAATACAGGGATGTTAAAAGCATTGATATTCCTGAAATTAAACTGGAAAATGGAGTAAGGATTAAAATAATCAGTGGCAGCCTAAATGGTACAACAGGACCTGTAACTGATATTGCAACAAATCCTGAATACCTTGATATTAGTGTTCCTGCAAATACTTCTTATAAGCATAAAACTATTATCGGGCATACTTACTTTGCTTATGTGTTTGAAGGCGCTGCTGCTTTCACGGAAGATAAAGAAAAGATTGTTATCATTGGAAACGTTGTGCTTTTTGAAGACGGTGATTTTATTGAAGTGACAACTAAAAATGAAGCTGCCCGTTTCCTGTTAATATCAGGAAAGCCTATCGGAGAACCTGTTGCATGGTACGGCCCTATAGTAATGAACACTGATGAAGAAATAAAGATAGCTTTCGAGGAATATGAGCGAGGCACTTTTATTAAGGACAAATAGTAATATCATCGTAATCAGGTAAAAGTTTTTATTTCAAGGCTAAAGCCCTAGTTAATAGAGGCATTTAATAACCCCAGACTTAAGTCTGGGGTTATTGATAAAAGCTACTAATTTGGACTTTAGTCCTGAACAAGATTTATTTATTATAGAGCATTATATGGAAGAACAATATTACGAAATGTATAAAGCTGCTTTTGAAGAAGCACGCAAAGGGCTTGCAGAAGGCGGTATACCTATCGGAGCAGCACTGGTAAAAGGAAATAAGATAATAGGAGTGGGGCATAACCAGAGAGTGCAGAAAGACAATCCAATCCTTCACGGTGAAATGGATGGTTTGCAGAATGCAGGAAGGCAAAAAAGTTATAAAGGAATGACATTATACACAACTTTAAGTCCCTGCATGATGTGTTCTGGAACTATTGTACAGTTTAAGATTGAAAGAGTGGTGATAGGGGAGAACCTTAATTTTGAGGGTAATATTGACTTCCTCCAAAGCCATGGTGTTGAAGTAATACTTCTTAATGATGAACCCACAATATTGATGATGAAGAAGTTCATATCCGAAAATTCCGAATTGTGGAATGAGGATATTTCTGAATAAACAATTTCTGATTTATTGGTATTTAATGTTACTTTTGCAAAACAATTCAGAATATTTATGGCGTGGTTATTTCTGGCAATAGGGATAGTTTTTGAAGTAATGGGAACTGTTATGATGAAATATGCTGATGGTTTCACTAAACTATGGCCATCGGTGCTGGTGTTCTTATTTTATGGACTAAGTTTGATTTCACTTGTTTTTGTTTTGAAGAAACTTGAAGTTAGCGTTGCTTATGCAATTTGGGCCAGTTGCGGCACTGCTTTAATTGCAGTTATCGGGATAGTATGGTTCAAGGAACCTGTTTCCGTTATTAAGATAGTTTCAATAGCTCTCATAATAGTTGGTATTATTGGATTGGAGATGTTCGATTGATTTATTTTCATTGTTAAATTCATTTAATTGTTTCTTTTTGGCAAGATTTTTGTTTCCTTTGCAAATTAAATTTTCATAAAACTTTCTATATAATGAATATATTTCTAACAGGATCTACAGGTTTCTTAGGGGGGGAGATACTTGTTAACCTTTCTAAAAGAAAGGAAGTAAAGAAAGTATACTGTCTTATTAGGGCCAAATCGGAAGATGAATCGTTATTTCGTTTGAAAAAGATCTTTGCACTTCATCAGGATAAATTCGATGACAAGAAGATAATACCCATTATTGCAGACCTTATTGACCCTGAATTAACAACAGTTTTAACTCAGAATAAACATCTCCGCGATATTAATGTTGTGATACATTCGGCTGCTAACACTTCTTTTTCTCCTATTTATAATGAAATGGTTGAAAAGGTTAATGTTATCGGTCTTGAAAAAGTGTTGCAATGGGCAAAAAACCTGAAGAATCTTAAAACATTCGAATATATTGGTACAGCTACTATTTGCGGCGAAGGTGTTAGTAACAGGATAGTTTATGAAGATGAGTCGCCAAATCTTAACTCAAAGCATTTTGTAAAATATACTTATACAAAGATGCTAGGCGAAATTTCAATTCATAACAATCTTCCCGAAGATAAAATTTTGATTGCACGCCCTTCCATTATTATGGGCGATACACGTACCTGGGTTCCTCGTTCGTATGTTATCTTATGGGCATTAGCTACAGGAAACCTTATGCGCCTTGTTCCGGTTAATCCTAATTCTAATCTGGATATTGTTCCTGTTGATTACACAGCAAAAGCAATTGTTGAACTTCTCTTTGTTAAGAGAAATCATTCCATTTATCATATTTCATCGGGAACTGATCGCATGACCAATCCTTTAAAACTTACTAAAGCTTTTGAAAGTAATTTCTCAGACAGGCCGCCTTTTAAGTTTGTTGATATCGAAATGATACAGCAAATGAAGAACTGGGCTAAAGGTCGTTTGCAACCTGATTGTTCTTTGTACCAGTATAAGGAATATCTTGAGTACTGGGATAGAATATTTGAGGATAAAGGTTCCCTGAGAATATTATTTGCCGGACTTGAGCCTTATCTTAAATTCATTCAGTTAGGGCAGATATTTGACAATACAAGATTCCTTGAAGATACAAAAATGGGGCTTCCGGAACCTGCACATGAATACATAAAGAGGTCAGTAAAATACCTCGAGAATATAGATGTTTTTGAAGGGGCCCTTGATCCCTGAAAAAAAGAGCCGACGAAAGTCGGCTTTTTTTTATGTCTTATCAAGTTATTAAATTTAAGGCCTTGAATTAAATTTACCACATAGTATCATAGGAACATAGGTCTCACATAGATTCGATGTACTTTATGAAGTAATTGAAAATATCCACCTATGTGTTTTACTATGTTTCTAATGTGCCTATGTGGTAAAGTAAACGTTATTAAAGGAGATAATAAGCAATTAAATTACTTAAATGCTTTCCAAACTTTAAGGAATATCACCCAATGATTATTAACGTAAATTAATCCATAGTGGTTAAGTCCTTCTTTAGCGCCTTTCTTAACAAACTTGAATATATAGAAAGTAACATTATCATTTAAACGTGAAGCTATAAGTTTTAATCCACCAAAATCTTTTGCATTAACTTTCCCGCTTTTCAGGTCAGCCTGTGTGGCTCCAATAACAATATAATCGGTTTGTATTACCGTAGGGCGGATATAATCTTTCGATTTCTCAATTGAGGCATAAGCTTTAGAAATATATGTGAAAGCTTTTTGGGCATCAGCATCTTTTTTGAATATGGCTTTGGCATCTTCTAGTGTGGGTTTCAGGTTTTCAGTAAGTGCAGTATAATCGGCACCTTTTGCCATGAATTTTGCAACCAATTGTTTTGCATCATCCAAGGTGCCCGGAGTAGCTGCTTTAACTGTTGTATCTTTTGCAGCAGTTTTAGTTGAATCAGCTCCAGTAGTATCTTTTTTCCCGTGACCTTTGCAGGAAAAAAGTATAACTGCCAAGGTTGATGTTATTAGGCAAAACGAAATAATTTTTAGTTTGTTCATTATTTTCATCCTTATGAAATAAGTGAATAAGCTGTTGATTTGTTTTGTAAAAGTATGAATTTTTATTAATCGGGATTTAATAATTTTGATTTCCTAAATGTTAAAAATTCTTATGAAAAAAAACCTGATAACGATTATTGCCGGCTTTATGCTGTTTGGAACTATTGCTAGTTATGCTCAAGATACACAACTTAAGCCTTACAACCCGCAGGCAAACGCGAAAGACGATATGGCTAAAGCAATAGCCAAAGCCGATTCGGCAGGAAAAAATGTATTGCTTCAGATTGGCGGAAACTGGTGTAAATGGTGCTTGCGGTTTACTAAGTTTTGTGCTGAGACTCACGAAATCGACACTATGATCACCAACAACTTTGTACTGTATCATCTGAATTACAGCAAAGAGAATAAGAACCTCGATATACTTAAAACGCTTGATTTCCCTCAGCGTTTTGGTTTCCCCGTGCTTGTGGTCTTAAACAGGAAAGGGGTGAGGATACATACGCAGGACAGCGGCCTGCTTGAATTTAACGATGGCTACAGTGCTGAAAAAATAATTGAATTCCTCAGCAACTGGACACCTAAAGCTATTGACCCCAAGAATTACGAAAAGCAGTAAATTATGCAAAAACAAGTTCTTATTATCGGAATAACATTGGCGGTGGTTCTTTCGTCCTGCATAGTTTCGAAGAAAAAATATCAGCAGCTTCAAACAGCGAAGAAGAATACCGGCGACAGCCTTGCTGCACTTACTGCGAAATATACCGACCTTACCAACAAATTCGACAGCCTGATTAAACGCTACCGTGACCTTGAAAAGAAGAATAAAGAACAGCTCGAAATTTGCATTGACGAACAAACCAAGCTTGATACGGAACTGCGCCGAAAAACAAATGCACTGATAGAAAGCAATAAAAAGATAGGCGATATGCAGGCGCTTATTGATAAGCAAAAGGAGGCTAGCGAGGATCTGATGGCGAAGATAAAGAAAGCCTTGACAGGCTTTACCAGCGATGAACTTACTGTAGAGATGAAAGATGGCAAAGTGTATGTATCTCTATCGGAAAAGCTTTTATTCAAATCGGGAAGTGCAGTGGTTGATAAGAAAGGGAAAGAAGCTCTTGCCATGGTTGGCGAAGTGCTGGCAAAACAGCCCGAAATTGATATTATGGTGGAAGGCCATACCGACAATGTTCCGCTTAAAGGGCAGGTAATTAAAGATAACTGGGACCTTAGCGTACTGCGCGCCACATCCATTACACGCATACTTACACAGGATTACAAAGTAAGTCCTAAACAGGTTATACCCTCGGGCAGGGCCGATAATTTCCCTATTGCCGACAACACCACTGCCGAAGGCCGCGCCAAGAACCGCCGCACCGATATTATTCTTGCCCCGAAAATTTCGGAACTGGTGAAGATAATTGAAGGAAACCAGGAATAGTGACTAGAGTGCCTTGAGTTTGGAGTGCCTAAAGTTAATGGTTATTGGGTTGCTGGATTAATTGTTCAATTGTATATCTATTCAATTTTTTATTGAAGCAAAAATAAGTCAGAAGTAGTTTATGCTTTGATTTTCCATGGATTATTTATCTTATTAAATTTATATTTCCTTTTACTACAAGATAAATCAAAAGTAATTGAAGCTGCGATTGTAGCAATTGAAAGTCCAGTCATCACGGCATATCTGGGTCTATATGACATTCCATTATTGTAATTTACTGATATTATTGGGGAAATAATTGTGGCAGTTAAAAATCCTAAAGCTCCAACTACTGAGCAAATACCATCTATCGTTTTATTACTGGTCTTAACATTTCTTATTGAATAAATCGATATTTGAGCCGTAGTTAATGAATCATTAATATATTCAGTCGAAATAGTTCTGCTTCTATTATCCAAATAGTTTATAACAAGACTTGATTGAGTTGGTCGTAATAATACAGAATCATTTGACATGGTAATAAAATGGCCACTGTATTTATAGTAAATAGTATCACTTGTAATTGTGATTTTTTTTCCGGTAAAAGTTATTTGGCGCTTATAGTTAATTGTTTTATTTCTTATCCCGTTAGTCAGAATCAACTGTCCATATGAAAAGCCAAATGTTAAAAGACATGTATATAAAAGAAGTATATTTTTATGTATTTTCATAAATTATACGTTATGTTTACTTTTTCTTCTTTTCATTTGTAAGTAAAACAAAGCCTACTATCTTCTAATCACTGCCACTGCCTACTTTCTATTATTTTTCTGTTACAAATTTACCATTTTCTCTTTCATCATAACATCAATTTCCCTGGTACATTTGCCTGCTCTTTAGCTTGCTTAAAGTTTAGAGCGAAAAGTAGGCATGAGGCAGTAGCAGGCAGTCCGATGCATGATATTTATAGTTAATGGTTAAAGCTATGTTATTTCTGTGCTCAGGCATACTTATCTATTATTTGCAACCTACTCTTCTAATATGGTTTTGGTATACTCAATCCAGTTTTCTTCTTTAATAGAATCATCAATATAATAATCGGGTTGAATACCAACCCCATCGATACAATAATCAGGGATACTAAGGCTTTTGGTCATACAATAATGTAAGATAAATTTACCGTCGGGAGAATCAACATTATTCACATTTGAAATATCAAAGCAACCCATTGTGGGTACACCAAATACTTTCACTTTAGTGCTCTGCTTGGCATCATATAAAAATCCTTCATCAGCGCTGAATTATATTTATTACAAATAATAGCAACTTTTATTGGATATGGGAAGATTCTAGCCAAGGTATAAGTTGAGACTTTTTGATCGGATAGAGTTATGAATTCACCTAAATGTTCCCTCATCTTTTTAGCCGTGTTGCTACAACGTTTACTTATACTGGTATCTTTAAAATTCTTTGCATAACTTTCGTATTCTTTGGCATTCAAATCGGTTGCCAAATACTGATTATCCATATCCCTAACGATATTAGTATATAAATAAGGAATTATATTTTCCCAGGAATGACTACTACCTCCTGTACCGTTGCGAATATCAATAATTAAATTTGGTGTAGATGTAATTAGTTTATCATTTTTTGACAAAACACTATCAATATATTTTTTTTGATTATATTCAAAAGAAGGAATACGTAAATAAATAGTTTTATCACTTAGTTTTTCAACAAATGGATGCTTTTCTTTTATAAATGAAAGAAATAATCTTTCTTTTTTTGTTAAGTTAGTATCAGGAAATTGCCGTATCCAATAATCATTATATAACAACAGTAAATTATTTGATTCCGTCAGGAATTTTGCCAGGCAATTTTGCTTAGAATGATCTTGTGTATAATAATTAACAGAAAAAGTTCTATTATCATTGTTAACCATAAGTTCTGCTTTCACTTGTTTTGGCAACCAATATGCACTATCAGCTTTAATAATGAATGCATTATATTTATTAACTTGCTTATCTCCTTTAAACAAGTTTACTTTACCACATAGGCACAGTAGAAACATAGTAAAACACATAGCCCGATAATACCAATTGCTTCATTGTCCTTATTGAATCTATGTGAAGCCTACTGTTCCTAGATACTATGTGGTAAACTTAATTTCACGTTTTTAATCTTTTTATATAGTAAGTCTATTTATATTTCATTTTACTTGACCGAAGTGGATAAGCAGTATTTATTATTTGAAATCCTTATCTTTAATAATTCCAATAGTATATTTATCATCGCTCCATATGCCTTCAATGGGATTTTTATTCTGTTTCTTGTTTAATATATCTATCAGTTGTTTATCAGTAAGATTAATTGTTTTTTCGTTTTTATATCTTTGGCTGGTTTTATCATCTGTTGGCTTATTAACATTTGCTACTGTTCCTTTAATTCCAACCCCTATATGTCCTTTTCTGAAATAATGTAACCAATCAAGCATTATTTTCTGACAATCATTAACTGATGATGCATTTAAGACTTTTTCTTTAAATGATGCTGTATACTTATTATAATCTTCCTGTCCCTTTTTGTCAATTGGCATATTGAAAGCCTGCATTGTTCTTTTCAAATGTGTTTACCATCCAATTGAACGATTGGCTACAATTGCATATCTTGTGAAAAGGCATTAAATGACATTAATATTATTAAGCCTAAAACAAATATATTCTTTCTTCATTTTATATATTATTCGACGTCAGTTTTATAATCATATTAATATGAACTATGATACTTCACAACCTTTGTATTAACCCGTTTGAGTTAATTCTAAACAATAATGCCACAAATCTACCGCTTTCTCCTTCATCCTTCCAAACAATATCCCCGTTTCTTTTAACATTTCCTCCATCTTTCATCATTAATAAGTCTCAAGACACAAGAACCAAATTCAAAATCCCAAGAATCCTGCCTGTCATTAAGGTACTCAATTGTAAAGTTATAAGAATACACTCATTTAACTTGGAATTTGGGACTTGAATCTTGGTACTTGGGGCTTTC
This sequence comes from uncultured Bacteroidota bacterium, assembly GCA_963831005.1. GTDB lineage: Bacteria > Bacteroidota > Bacteroidia > Bacteroidales > CG2-30-32-10 > CAWHOW01. The sequence continues at coordinate 18,297 of CAWHOW010000042.1, read as the reverse complement.
CTTTAAGCTTTTCCCTTGCTTTTCCTAACACTTGCACCAATTCACCACCGACTACTCACTTCTCGCTCTCGAGAACTCACTTCTCGCTGCCGAGTACTCACTTCTCGCTACCGAGTACTCACTTCTCGCTGCCGAGTACTCACTTCTCGCTATCGACTACTCACTTCTCGCTTCCGAGTATTCACTTCTCGTGCCCGACTACTCACTTCTCGTGCCCGAGTATTCACTTCTCGCTTCCGAGTATTCACTTCTCGCTGCCGAGTACTCACTTCTCGCTACCGACTACTCACTTCTCGGTACCGACTACTCACTTCTCGTGCCCGAGTATTCACTTCTCGCTTCCGAGAATTCACTTCTCGCTTCCGAGAACTCACTTCTCGCGTCCGACTACTCACTTCTCGCACCCGAGAACTCACTTCTCGCACCCGACTACTCACTTCTCGCATCCGACTACTCACTTCTCGCTGCCGAGTACTCACTTCTCGCTATCGACTACTCACTTCTCGCTTCCGAGTATTCACTTCTCGTGCCCGACTACTCACTTCTCGTGCCCGAGTACTCACTTCTCGCTTCCGAGTATTCACTTCTCGCGCCCGACTACTCACTTCTCGTGCCCGAGTATTCACTTCTCGCTTCCGAGTATTCACTTCTCGCTGCCGAGTACTCACTTCTCGCTACCGACTACTCACTTCTCGGTACCGACTACTCACTTCTCGCGTCCGACTACTCACTTCTCGCACCCGACTACTCACTTCTCGCATCCGAGTACTCACTTCTCGCTACCGAGTACTCACTTCTCCCAACTCATTACTCATAACTCCCTACTGAATAACCACATAAATCCAGCCATTCCAGTTATAAGGATCGGGAGAATTGAAGTAAAACACCGGATGCTTTGCATCGCTCAAAGGTAATACAGTGGCTTTTTTCATTTTTGCTGCGTCATCCTCCGATTTAGGCTTGGTATGGCTAACAGGCAGTATGCTTGCATGATTAATAGCCAGTATTTTCCCGCTAGGCATGTTGTGAATTTCAATAGTTCCTTCCAAAGAGAATAAATATTTACAGTCTGTATCAGCAGGTACGTCACCTTTTTCAGAAACAATGGCGCATTTGAAAATATGTCCTTCGGCTCCTTCAACAATCTTGCGGACATGAATCTTAACCCAGTTTTCTCCTGAGCCTGTTACCCCGAAATCGGGCTGTTCACTGGTAACTTTCTTTGATAAATGAGCGCCGCAACTCAAAACCAGCGCAATTCCATCATTAATGTCGCCTGTTTGGGTAGCCTTATCGTTGGCAGCGCCTTTCATGAAGCGGATTACCTTGTTATATAGCTTCACCGTAATGTTCTTCTGGCCGGTTACCTCGGCGTTTGTATAGAATTGAGGTTTACGCTCTGAGCCTGCCGACATGGTTAGCAGTAAATTTGCTTCGTTATGAACCATAGTATCCGTGGTGGTGCAGTCGCTCATTTCGGTAACACCAGAAGTTGAAAGCCCCAGAGAGTCTTTAATAACTTTGCTGACTTTATCTTTAACTGATAATTCTTTTATCCCGATGGATTGCATGTTTTTAAGGGCCATGACTAAAAGAGTTTAAGGTTTATAATGTTTAAGGTTCAGTGTTAATTATGTTTATTATTTATTGAAAGAAATAAGGTTAGCAAAGAATGTTCAAACGAATTGGGGAGCCGGGAAATCGGCGAATGGGCGATAATTCCCCGTTTCACCCATTCTCCCTATCACTTTTTTGTCGTTTTATTTTTGCATTTTCGTTTTCCTTCAGTATAATTTTGATGATGTAAATATAAATATTTTAACTACACTAACAATAAGTTGGACATTTTTTTTAGAAGTTGAAATTTGGGGGAATTATTAAATTAAAAGAAGTAAGCAGTAGGCAGCAGCAGGAGGCAGGGAAGTAAATTCAGAATTAAGAAGTGAGATTTAAGAAGTGGGATTTCAGATTTACGATTTTAGATTTACAATTTGGGACTTGGGGCTTGGAAATTGAGACTTGGAACTTGAAGGATGTGGAAATTGGGAAATGAGTATATTTGTTGGTGAAAAGAATTGTATTATTTCACTCAATAGTTGTAATGTAATAACATAAAAAATATGAAAAGAATATTAATAATAATTCTCTTTATATACTATGGAACTATTTATGCTCAGGATACTACTACCTGTTCTTTACATCTGTATAGAATAGATATGTTATCAGAAGGATGTAAGCATTTTAACAGAAATTGGTATGCCTTTATTAATGATTCTCTTTATTTTGGTGATGGAATTAATGATATGCCGATGACATGCTGGGATGTTAATACTATAAAGGAAGTTTTCGCTCCTTATGCTGAACATAAAAGAAACATTCTTGAAAGGAGGATAAATAAGAGATACGGGTTTATTCATTCTGCAAGAATAGTTTTCAAAACAGACAACACTGGTGATTTTTTATACATTAATTCCTATTGTTTAAAAGCAAAGATTATGCGTTTTACTTGTTTAAGCAATAGAGATGGTACCTATAGAAAATATTTTATGTTTCTTGATTACGATAAAAATTCATTAAAAGGAAGTTATACTGATCTATCAGATTTTATAAAAATATATAAAACTAATTTTTATACCGAAAAGCTTTTTTAAGATGAAGTTGTTCAAAGTTAAACTTGTTTATTGTAATTCTTATTCCTGGAAATCATGTAATTAAGTTCATAAATTAGATTAATAAAATGTATCAAAGTAAAAATCTTATTAACGTCACTAAATTCAAATATCTAAGGCGATTTTTTCAATTCAACTTTGAACAAGTTCGATATGAGTAAAGCCTCATTGAATATTCATCACAGATTCCATTATTAATTACTTTAAGCTTTAGAAGTTATTTACTTTACAAACTTTTATCTTTCCTCCATTCCCAAAATTATAAATTTAAGGAAATTGTGGAATGAGTATATTTGTTCGTATGAAAAAACTCTTTATTATCTTTTTTATTTTAAAAACATCATTGATATTTTCACAGAATTTCAATGACAAAATAATCACTGTTAAAGGCGACACTATAAGATGCAAAGTTACTTTGGTGAATAATGGTAATATATTATTTGATAGAAAAATAAAAGATAACTTAGAGCATAAATCACTTTTACTTTCCTATGTTAAGCATATCATAATTGACAAAAACAATTATCCACAATTATTGTTATCTGGGAAAAGTGATACTATTATTAGTGGTGCAGAAATTGTTTTACCTACAGGGAATAAATTAGTTGTTGAGCAAACAAAATTGAGAAAGAACCAGGATAAGCCTAATAGTATTACTTTCATTGAAGGTAAAAGAATTATAATAAAATTATATAATAATGAGAAAAAAATTAAAGGAAAAATTGATTGCATAAAAGATTCATCAATATTCGTAAAAGGGTATATTATCAATATTAATAAAATTGAAAGCTTAAGCAGGCACAGGGGTGGTACAATATTAGTAGCAGGTCTTTCTTCTGTTGCTTTTTTAGGTGGTGTATGTTATATCTGGAGTGCAACATGGCAACCGAAATATGATAGACAGGGTGATATTATAAATGATGATACAGGTTATGTGCTAGGAATAGCAGTAGCAATGGTTATTGATTTTGCAATTACTGTACCTGCCGGAATAATTGAAGCGGCTACCACGAAACATTATAGGATGGATAACGGATGGAAAGTTTATGTTAGTAAATAGAAAAAGCATTCAATAACAATAACACTTTCCTTTTCTTGAAATAACTAATTAAACTCCCCACTCCAAACTCTCAACTCCCAACTTTCTTAGCCATTATCAACATTTAGCATTTGTATATTATAAATTCCATTAATTTTGATGTTTTTCATTCAGAAATTATTTCATATACAAAACCCAAGCATGAAAAACCTTATTCTAGTTTCCTTAATAGCAGTTCTGTTTGCATCCTGTAGCATTCTTGGAATACCTAAATCGGCCAATAAACAATCGAAGGAATGTACAGTTGTCAATACTTCAGCAGTTCCCGATGCTGTAGTGCAGTCGTACAAGAAAATCAGTTCAGCTAATGCCGGTGAGCAGTGGTTCCAGCTTAGCAAACATACGTATGCTGCTTTACAGTCCAGGCAAATGCAACTATTTAAAAGTAATGGCAAAGCTATGCCAAAGGTTAAAATTGATACTATTCCTTATGGTGCGTATATGGTATTTAGCTTTAAATATCCCGAAATTAAGTACCAGCGATGTTTCCGAATAAGCAAGAACTCCTTCGCGGTGCTCTTTAACAAAGGCGGTATGAACGAACTGGCCTATTACCCAAGCCGCATGTCGGTAATTGACGACGAGCGCGAATACATGGAAGATTCAGGAGTTGATATGGATAACATGGATCTTTGGTGGGATAACGACAAGGTAGATGAGAAATAGGCAATAAATCTTAGTGCGACTTTGTGGCACCTTTGAGTAGCTTTGTGGAATAGCTATACACAAAGGTTCACCAAGAAACTCTAAGTTTCACAAAGAAAATTTCAAATAGAACTTTATTTGAGCATCAATAGTATTTTAAGTTATGCCGATTTCTCAATCAGGTCATTCTTTAAAAAAAGCACATTCTTTACAGGCCTGAAATCGTTGCGGATAAGTTTCCAGCGGTCGGGATATTTGTTCAGCAGACTTATAATTTTATTCCTGTGCTTTTTAATGGCATCCGAAATAGCGGGCGCCGAAATAGGGGTGGAGCAGGCATTACCAACATTAGCGCCTGTCAGGTCCATGTTTTTGGCTACAACATCCCTGGCAGCAGCTTCCAGTTTATCCAGAAGCATTATTGTTTTTGAGTACCTGTTGTAAAGCTGCACTTCGTGCTTTCTGATGGCTGTTCCTGCTCCAATATCTTCAAAGTTTATATACTCTTCGGTTATATAAATGTCGGTTTCTTTGCTGTCGAAATATAAATTATTCACAAAAGCCAGCGCTTTATGAATAATATGTTTCAGTTCGGTAATATCGCCCTGGTAAGCTTTAATCTTATCAAGCGCATCATCCGAAAGAATGTAATTAAAACGTTTGTTGCTTTCGCTGAACTCTTTTACATAAGTCTTACAAAGATCGGCAATGCTAAGGCCATAATTGTTCTTTGATTTGGCAAGTTCTTCCTTTACCTGTGCATAGCGTTTAACCAGCGATTTGGTATTATCGTTGAATGCTGAAAGCACCGAAATATCCTTTTTGGCTTTCGCTATTATCGTTTTAATGCTGTTATACAGCACAAAGCCCACAATTTGTTTGTTCTCAGTTGTAAGGAGATTATTGTTTCCCGACAAGCCAAAGTTGCTCATGTCCTGGTTAAAGTAGATAAAGAACAGGTCATGCTTCTTGTCATTCTCGTTCAAATAGCCAATGGTAAGAACAATGTTCTCCAGTTCGTGGAACACATCCATTTGTACATGTTTCTTCCTGGTGCGTATTTCGAATGGTGTGTCTTCTTTCTTACCCCAACTGAAAAACGAATTGGTCTTCCTGATCTTTTCAATAGCTCCCAGATTATCCTCAATAAGCAATTCCTCTATTTTGCTTTCCTGCGAAATATTCACAGCGCATTTCGCCTTAACCAGCGAATCGTCATTACAATAATAAACTGCTATTACTTTCTCAATTCCGGGCAAAATTGTATGCACATTATTCAATACATACAATACAGGGTTATCTATAAATGAAAAAGTACTCATTTTTAAAATTAAGCCGTAAAGGTAAATGATGATAATTAATTAAGCAAATAATTAAGTGAAAATTTATGATAATTAAGTAAGTTTTGTTTTACTAATTAAGTCGTTTAAGCAGGAAATTAAACAATAATATTTCACTTAAATAGCTTGATTACAATATAATATTACTATATTTTTGCCCTGTTAATAACTTTTGCTTAGCATTAGATATAAATAATTAATTAAGCTTGCTTAATAAATACTTTTGATGGAAATATACAGTCCCAAAGCACAAACTCCTGATAATTTTAAGAAAAACACATTACGCAACAAGGAAGTTTTGAAAATAAACAGTAAAGCAACTTTAACAGGAAAAACTATAGAATTTAATTTAGATAAAGAAATCTCCCAAAATATTATTCCCCGTCATAACACTATTAATTCCATGTTCGATTACCTGAAACTGAAGTTCTACAACAGAATGAAGGTGTTTTTTGATTATGAAGACAAGTTAAAAGCAGAGAAAATTCAAAAAAAATAAAATATATCTGATATATTTGTATTCATATATTAAAATTTGTATATCTTAGCCGTTCAGTTTGTAAAACTTTATTTATGGTCACCATGGAAATTGATGCTAAAAAACTAATGAAAGCAGCCGACAGGCTAAGAGCTATTGCTCATCCATTAAGGATTGCTATCATCTCGTTATTAGAAGACAATGTTTCAATGAATGTTACTGATATCAGTACAACTCTTAAAATTGAACAGCCAACGGCATCTCATCATTTAGCTATTTTGAAGAGCAAGGATATATTGATTTCTACTAAGGACGGCAAGCAGATATTCTATTCACTGCATTATGATAATATTCTGAAAACTCTGGAGTTTATTGATAAAAGCAATTATTAGTTTGCTATTTCTTTCTGCACAACAGTAAATATCCGTCCCCACTTTATTTGTGCCCACAATCTTTCATGAAGATAGAACAAGCCTATTTTGGTAAGCACTTCTGATCCTCCTACTTTTAATGAATTCCATGGATTACCGGAATAGAGATAACTGATCAGAGTGGTGTCAATTGAACCAAAAAAGCGCCAGCTAATCCCTTTTAATAAACTTCTTAAATGTGCAGGCCTCCTTGAACTACGGCCCCAGGGAATGATGTTCCAGATACGTTCGTGAAGATAATAAAGGAAAATTTTTGTTAATACTTCGGTAGCAGCAATAGGAGCTGCAATTTTAATATCACCAAAATAAATATAAGCTAAAACAAACGTATCAATAGTGCCAACAACGCGCCAGCTAACACCTTTAACAAGACTTCGAAGATTGGAGTCTTTCATCATTATCCTACTAATTTTGTAGCAAAGATACTTAAATAATATTATCGTCAGAAAGCTGATATCTTTTTTGATTTATCTTCAAAAGATATTGGAATAATAAATAATTTTGGGGATACAAACAAGGGTTGGATTATTGTATTTTTGTTGAATAAAGGTTTTTTATTAGAGTTCTTCGGAAAAATAGATGCGTCATTGCTTCTCCGCCGGCTGGCGGAGAAGCAATCTAACTATATGAATAAGATTGCCTCGTAGTCCGCAGTGGCGGACTTCTCGCAATGACGATAAAAATGATTTTCCGAAGAAGTCAATTAACCGCATTTAAGATATTTATGAGGAAAATAATTGCTGTTTTTGTTATATTGCTAATTGCTGCTTTGCGTGTGTTTAGCCAGGATGTGATTATTTTAAAAGACAGTGGCGAAAGGATACAGGCAAAAGTTATTGATGTTAGCGGGAATGATGTAAAATACAAGAAATTTGAGAACCCGGATGGCCCTATATATACTATATCCAAAGCGGAAATAGACATGATACTTTATGTAAACGGCTCGAAAGATGTGTTTATTGAAGAACCTGATAAAACTGATTCTACAGCGACTATAAACAATGCTGATGAAAATAAAGCTAAAGCTTCAACTCCAATAAATAATGAGAATACTGCTAAACTTTCCACTCTTAACGATGAGGATTTATTCCGCCAGGGACAAAAGGATGCATCTATTTATTATAAGGGGTATTTGAATGCAGCATCTTCAACATTTTTGGTAAGCATGGTAGCTTCACCGATTGGAGGATTAATTCCTGCTTTTGCATGCTCACTTACAACACCTCATGGAAAGTCTTTAATTTGTCCTGACAAGGAACTTTTACATAACAATGAATATTATGCAGGCTACACATTAAAGGCAAGAAAAATAAAAATAACAAGAATATGGGTTAGCTGGGGAGCCGCTTGTAGCATTTGGGGACTATTATTTCTGATGACTTATAATTAACTGCTATAAAATAGAACCTAAATGATTAAAATATTTAGTCAGTAACTTATGTCAACTGGAAGAAATGAAAAGATTATTTGTTAGAAAATAAATTTATAGTATATTTGTACTCCTTATTAAAGGTGAAAATGAAAAAGATATATATTATTTCAATACTCGCATTTATTGGCTTTAGCGTAAAGGCACAGTCGGCCTATATTACGAACAGAGCTGATGGCACTGTATCTGTAATTAATATTGAAACCAACAATATTTCGGCTACCATTCCGGTGGGACTGAATCCCAAAAGTATTTCTGTTAGCTCCGACGGAAGCAAGGCTTATGTTGCCAACAGCAGTTCGAATTCCATTAGTGTTATTAATACAGCAACAAATACTGTTGTTTCGACCATTAAAGTTGGCAGCCACCCTTATGGAATTGCTGTTAGCCCCGACGGGAAAAAAGTGTATGTTGCCAATTCGTATGATAATACAATAAGTATTATAAACAGTATCACTAATATAGTTGCAAATACAATTACAGTTGGCGCTAATCCAAAAGGACTGGCGGTTAGTCCTGATGGAAGCAAGATATATGTTGCAAACTGGGAAGCAAATACCATAAGTGTTATAAGCAGCGCCACAAATAGTATTACTGCAACTATAACAATAAGTTCTTATCCTGTTGGCGTATCGGTAAGCCACGATGGCAGCAAGGTGTATGTTACCAGCGAATTGAATGGGGTTGTTACTGTTATTAACAGCGCCACAAATGCAATTATAGCTACTATAACTGTTGGCGATGACCCGGTTGGATTATCAGTGAGTCCCGACGGTAACAAGATATATGTTGCAAACGAACTGGCAAATACCGTAAGTGTTATTAATGCCAAAACAAATACTCTTTTAGTAAATGTTGATGTAGGCACTTATCCGGTTGGAATATCTGTAAATTCGGATGGGAGCAAGGTATTTGTAACAAACTCCGAAACCAACTCGGTTAGTGTTATAAGCGGCCTTACAAACCATGTTAATTCTACAATCGACGTTGGTAACAGCCCTAATTCATTTGGTAATTTTGTTACTTCTCATTAATTAATTTCCTGATCCTTTTTAATTAAGCAATTTGTAATTTTGCCAATTAAACCCGGCAACTAATAATATATATAGGGGACTTCTAATAATTCTTAAAAACAAATTCTAATTTCTAATTTCTAAACTCTAAATAATATCAAATAAACAAATTTTAATGTTCAAAACCTTTGCTAATTCAATGTTTGGTGCTTTTCTCATTTGAATTTTGAAATTATTTAGAATTTAGGGTTTAGTGCTTAGGATTTTAAAAAACAAAATTTTTAGAACCCACCTATACTCAATGAAGGTGATTATACAGCTTTTGCCGGTATTACTTTATGTGATTATTGGAATTATTAGCCTGGTTATGGCTTTTAAGAATTTGTTTGCTCACAAATTTTTACCTTTTCATGAAAAAGCTTCAGGCAAACAATGGAATGATATTGATGAGTTGCTTAAACCTGTTATAATATCATTATTGCGGCTTGCAGGCCTTGGATTTTTAATTGTAGCTGTTTTAATGCTGATATTTCCTTTGGTAAATTATTTTCACCCGGATGAGTTCCTTAAATATTCAATTCCTGTAATGGCTTTAATATTTTGCAGCGGACTGTTTTTTATTAATTATACGCTGTACAGGAGAACAAAAGTGAAAACTCCGTGTAAAGGATCATTATATGCAATTCTGATAATTATTTTGGGAATAGTTATTTCAGTTTTAAATTGAAAATAATCCCGGGGCAGGAGTATAATTTTGATGTTTCTGTTTAACAATACTTCGGTAAATTTTTAAAGTATGGGACTAAAGTCCCCAATATTAGCGGGATTTATCAGTAACCCCAGACTTAAGTCTGTGGTTATGCAAACGGCCTTCAAATATGGGGCTTTAGCCCTGAAAAGTATCATCTTATTAAAAAAATTACCGAACTATTGATTTAACATAGAAACATATATGGTACAAATCAGAATCAATTTAATGCAAGCTTAAAATCAGATAATTATCACATATACTATTGTCTTATAATTGTAATTATGTTAAATAGCATAACTCATAATAAAGAGATTTTATTGTGCCAGCCCCCTATTATTTTTTGCATAATAAAAAGTAATTAAAACTGGAAAGGCTGCAATTCCGAACAGAAAGCTTATCTCACCATGTAGAATGATTGTCTTCTGAAATAAAATGGTAATCATAATAAGAAGAATGATGATCATTATAAGTAGTATGGTAATCATTCTAACTATAATGATAATCATTCCTATAAAATGATAATCATTCTAAGAAGTATGTGATACATTCTAAGAAGTATGCGATACATTCTAAGAAGTATGCGATACATTCCTATAAAATGATAATCATTCTAAGTAGTATGCGATACATTCTAAGAAGTATGTGATACATTCCTATAAAATGATAATCATTCTAAGTAGTATGCGATACATTCTAAGAAGTATGTGATACATTCCTATAAAATGATAATCATTCTAAGTAGTATGCGATACATTCCTATAAAATGATAATCATTACGGAAAGAAGTTATGAGGCTGTTCAAAAAGGCAGTTCAATAGACTTCTTCGGAAAATCATTTATCTCGTCATTGCGAGGGCTCTTTTCCCGAAGCAATCTTAATTCAGGTAAGAGATTGCTTCATGGAGTTTATCCTGAGTGCTTTTCCATTTAAGATTGCTTCCCCTTCGCTTCGCTCTGTGTCGCAATGACGGCACGAAGGGTTCGCAATGACGTATCTATTTTCCGAAGAACTCTAATGAAAACCAGTCAATCCCCAACCCTTTCAACAGACTAACGACAGGCTCTAAACAGAAAACTTATTTTCCGGTAAGGAAACATACTTACTAAAGGGGACTTCTAATAATTCTTAAAAACAAATTCTAAATACTAATTTCTAAACTCTAAATAATATCAAATACTCAAATATTAATGTTCAAAACTACAGCTAATTCAATGTTTGGTGCTTTTCTCATTTGAATTTTGAAATTATTTAGGATTTAGGGTTTAGTGCTTAGGATTTAAAAAAAACAAATTTTTAGAACCCACATAAAAATAAAAACAGTCCCCAAAACTTTGAGGACTGCCTTTACTGTATTAAATTAAGTATTTTAAGCTGATTATTTTGTGAAAAAATACATATCAACCGGATATAGCCAGGTTTGAGCTCCTCCCCTTTTCTCGCTGAGTGAAATCCTGCCACGTAACCACAGCTTAGTTCCTATAGCTTTGCCATGAGTAAATTTGTAACGACTGTCGGGCGAAACTTTAACCGTTACAAAGTTAATACCATCGGTGCTTTCCTGCAGTTCGTAACAGACGTGTAAACCCCTGGTGGCAGCTTTAAATATAATATCAACCACGCCGGTGGTATTGGTATCATTTGCAGCTTTAAAATCATTTTTATTTATAATAACCGGTTCCTTGGTATGCAGTAAGCATTCCTGTGCAATAGTTTTTGCTGTTGTTTTGTCAGCTGCATTGTTAATGGCTGTTTGAACAACGGCTTCAAAATTCCTCACATCAACCATTACAGCTTCCACGGCTGAATCCCTAACGCCGGCAGTTCCCACAGCCTTTGTTGCAGCAGCAATTTCGGCATTCTGTGCAGTGGCTACCCTACCCTGCGCTGCTGCAATAAGGGCAGCGGCAATAGTTACATGCGTGTTGCCGGGCGCGGTACTAATGGCTATGTAAAATGCTAAAGCATCTTTAAGCATCTTCGACACATTAGGGTCAAAAATGAAAGAAGCGCTTGTGTGTTGCGGTTTCTTCATACTTAAAATGTATTTAAAACGGATTGGTTTACCCTGGGATATTGTATTTCAACATTGCCCTATTCCGCATGCCTGCGTGTAGAAATTTAACCAGTTTCTTCCCTAAGGATTCGGGAAAAGCGGAATTGATCCTGCGGTAATAATTAAAAGAACACGACAAATATAGGTGATATTATCCATAAAGAAATAAAAAAATACAATAGTTATTAACAAAGTGAAAATAATTGATAAATTTGTAAGGAAATATATTCGGGAATAAGCGTTTATAATTATTTGTAAGCGGATATTAAATATAGTAAGAGCAATGCACAAGTTAGTGGCAAGCATAAATAAAATGAGAAGAATTTTTATCATATTATTTTTTAATCTCTCTTTTTGTCAGATTATTCTTGGACAAATTGATACAATAAAACATAAAGAACATTTTTCTTATGGATTTGAATTAGGGTATTCTGGAAGTAGATGGTATACTGAAGAAAATACGACTTATATGAACGAATCCATTTCTGACTTTTTGCATAGAAAGTTACGGTATCCAAATCATGAATTTGTTTTAGGTGGTATATTTGATTATAAACCCGCTGACCCAATTATTTATTTGGAGACAGGAATACTTCTGCAAAAAAAGATTGATATTACTTATTTAGTTTTGCCATTAAATATTAAATTCAATATATTTGAACAACATAAAGTAAATCTATATTTACAATTCGGAATCAATAATGACTTAGGAATATATGCTGAATCACCAGACAAATTTGGTAAGACCATTGATGGGGATATCAGTAGATATGATTTTGGAATTAATTATGGTATAGGATTAAGACTTAATCTTAAAAACAATCGAAAAGTTGAATTATGGTTAAGGGCAAGTACTGGTTTCGGAGTGACTCAGGTAAATATGCCATTTGCAAGTGGAGCACCTTATTATGAGACAGTGTGCATTCAAACATTGGAATTAGGAATGAATTATCAAATATTTTAATAATGCCAGCCACTAACTTAGCATTGCTTCAATGGCGGGTGCGCTTCGAGACGTCCCGCGTCATCCTGAGGTTAGACAAAGTCTCGTCTCGAAGGAAAGCGGGACTCCTCAGCGTGACAGACGTTGCAGCGCAGTGTACCCTGATAGCTATCAGGGAATAGCAAGGCGGACACGTCAACAAACAACAAACAGCAAACAGATGACAGAAAAGAGAAAATATTTATTTATATTTAGTTTTTCAATTTGCTATTTACTGTTAGCTGTTAACTGTTTTCTGTTATTTAATACCAGTCCGCCACTGCAAGCAATGCTTAATCGTTATATACAATGCTTAAAAATATATTAATGACAGTTATTTCAATTAAACATGACACTGATTTGCAACTTGACATAATAGTGCCGACAGTTGACTTGATTGCATTTCATAGACACGATAGCTTTACTCATACAGTCAAGAAAGAAAATAAGATTTGCCCACGCTTCGCATTTTTAATAAATTTCAAAACGTTTTTTCCCGTATTTATATTGTTTATTCTTTATAGTTGTCAGAATCATGAATCAAATTCTTCTTTTGTGATAACTAGAATAGTTCAGAAACCAATAAAAATTTATTGTGATTGCTCAAAAGGCAGACCACTTGGAGATATTCGCGTTTATAATAATTTAATATTGATAGGACAAAAAGGAGCAGATTCTGTTCGAGTAAGATCTTCCCCGAAATGGTATGCCGAAGAACCTTCCAATATACTTGGAAAGATTAAATCAGGTAGTGTTATACCGGCATGGGGCCCAATCAAAAGTATTCCCTCAAATGGAGTTGGTTATGTTATCCCCTTGCTTGATAGTAACGGAAATGAATCCCGTGGTTATATAAGCGTATCGGTTGTTATAAAAATTATTATAAATTATTTCAATAACGGAAAATATTTTAATGGATTTCCGCTTCCATTTGATACACTTGATTATGATAAATAAATTTGACCTGCACCTTGAAACGAAAGACAAAAAAGCACATGGCTATAACTTAGCATTGCCGTATAATGATATTTGTTTTATGTGCTTCTATATTACCTTAATCTTTATTTAGCAAATTGTAAAAAAAAAGGAGATTAATTTTAATCTCCCTTTTTTAATTTTTTAGTTAAGCGACTTGAGCTTATCGTTAACCGCTTTCAGCTTATCCATCTGGCTGGTTCTGGCATATAATTGCTTCAGTGATATCAAAGTTTGTTTATCATTTGGCATTAACTGTTGTGCTTTTTCAAGATAAGGTAAAGCATCTTTCCATCTTTGTTCAAACTTTGTTTTCATAACATTATACTTATCCATATCATTCACCATTTTATCAGCTTCCTGGTAAAGCCTTATACCATCATTAAAATACAGTGCCCCTATTTCATAAATAGCATCAAAATAATCAGGTTTCAATTCAATTGATTTTTTATATGAATTAGCAGCATTATCGAAAGCTGCATCACGTTCTGCCTGCGATTTTGAAGTATCGTTTGCATAAGCCTCATATGCGCCGCCAAATGCAAAATAAAGCTTAGGATCGTTCGGATTTATTTTAATCAAAGTATCCAAAAGCCCTTTTGTTTCTTGCATCTTTCCGCCGGCTAAGTATAAATTTACTTCTTCAACCATTAGGGAAGTATTATCATTAAATATTTTTCTCCCTTTCTTAACAATTTCCAATGCTTTAGGAACATTCTTTTCTTCTTTATAGATATTAGCTAAGTCATAATATAAAGCAGGATTCTTATAGTTGATCTTCATGTCTTTTAAGAAATATTCCTTAGCTTTATCATCCAATTTTGCATTCATAGCGCTAACACCGGCATTAAAAGTTGCAATAGAATCAGGATTGCCAACCAAAGTATTAATTTCAACAGTTTTAGCAAAACAATTCATAGCATCTACATATTTTGATGCGCCGAAATATCCGGCACCTTTATTATAAAATGCATCACCGCATCTAACCAATGATGCAAGAATATCATCATAGAATTCCTTTTTTGTATCAAGTTCGATAGCTTTCTGGTATGAATCATAAGCAACCATTACAGCATTTGAATCAAGTTTTTTATAATTCACATCCTTTGAAAACTGAATATTAAGATAAATATCTCCCCTGATTTTCCATGTTTTCGCCCATGTTTTAGTGTCAGGATCCTGAATGGCAAGTTCAATGAAACTCTTTGCCTTATCTAAATATCCCCTGTTCAGATTGGACCAGGCACTTGTAAAATTTGATTTCTGGGCATGTGCAAATGTTACTGCAAACATTATTATTGCCACTAGAATTGTTGTTTTCTTCATTTTTTTATAGGATTAATGTTATTGTAATGCGGCAAAATTAATTTTTCTGTTCTAATATTATCAATTTTATTGCCAAATTATTTAAAATATTAAAAAATGACAGTTAATGCTTATTCTTCTTTGTCACCACCATTATCACCGGGAGTTTCGTCAAATTCAGGAGGATTTTCCGGGTTAATGTCAGTTACTTCATCCCCATTTTCATTGGAAAAACAACCGTTACCAGTATTATTTATTTTGTCTTCTTCTACTGGTGTCACTGCTGCAATTGAATCATCCTCTTTCGTTTTAATAAGGCGGACTCCTTGTGTCGCTCTTCCCATAACGCGCAGTTGTTTTACTTCCATACGGATAATGATACCAGATTTATTGATGATCATCAGGTCGTCGGTATCAAGAACTTCTTTCATAGCAACCAGTTTGCCCGTTTTTTCGGTGATATTTAGTGTCTTTACTCCTTTTCCACCCCTGTTTGTTACGCGGTAATCTTCAAGGCTGGAACGTTTGCCATAACCATTTTCAGACACAACCAAAATATCATAAATGTTTTTCTCTAAACAAACCATACCAATTACTTCGTCATCAGCTCCATCAAGTCTCATACCCCTTACACCGGTAGCATTTCTTCCCATTGGGCGAACTTTCGTTTCGTTGAAGCGGATGGCTCTGCCAAAACGGTTAGCCAAAAGAACTTCATTCTCCCCGTTGGTCATTTTTGCTTCGAGCAATTGATCATCTTCCTTAATTTTAATTGCATTTATCCCATTCGCTCTTGGCCTTGAATATGCTTCAAGTGACGTTTTCTTGATTGTTCCTCTTTTTGTGCAAAGAATAATGAAATTGTTATTGATATATTCCTCCTTATCCAGGCTCTTGACATTGATGAATGCTTTTACCTTATCATCAGGTGTAATATTTACCATATTCTGTATGGCACGTCCTTTAGAGGTCTTTGTGCCTTCAGGTACTTCAAATACCCTTAACCAGAAACACTTTCCTTTTTCTGTAAAGAAAAGCATATATTCATGCATGGTAGCTATATATAAATGTTCAATATAGTCTTCATCCCTAATCTCTGTACCTTTGGAGCCTCGTCCTCCCCTGCTCTGTACGCGATATTCGTTCAATAAGGTCCTTTTAATATAACCCATGTGCGAAATAGTGATCACAACACTTTCGTCAGCTATGGTATCTTCAATTCTGAAATCGGAAGCTGTATATTCTATCTTTGTCCGACGCTCATCATTATAATTTGTTTTGATTTCCAATAATTCGTCCTTGATGATCTGCATGCAAAGATTCTCATCCGATAGAATATCCTTTAAATGTGCTATCAGCGTCATCAATTCATCATATTCCTGTTTCAGTTTGTCTCTTTCAAGTCCGGTAAGCTGTTGCAGGCGCATTGCAAGAATTGCTTTAGCCTGTGGCTCGCTCAGGTTGAATTTTTCTATAAGTCCTGCCTTGGCTTCATCGGGAGTTTTAGAAGCACGGATTAAGGCAATAACTTCATCCAGATGATCAAGCGCTATTAATAAACCTTCAAGTATATGCGCTCTCTTTTCGGCTTCAGCAAGTTCGAATTTAGTACGGCGAATTACTACGTCATGCCTGTGTTCAACAAAATAAACAATCATTTGTTTCAGGTTCAGCGTCATTGGCCTTCCTTTAACAAGTGCAACATTGTTAACACTGAAGGCTGTTTGAAGAGCAGTATTTTGGTAAAGGTTGTTTAAAACCACATTGGTAACAGCATCTTTCTTTAATTCATAAACAATGCGCATACCAGTCCTGTCAGATTCATCACGAATATCTGATATACCTTCAATTTTCTTATCATTTATCAGGTCGGCAGTTTTCTTGATCATTTCCGACTTATTGACCTGGTAAGGAATCGAAGTAATAATTATCCTTTCTCTTCCATGTTCTGTTGGTTCAACAGTTGCTTCACCACGAACTACAATTCTTCCCCTGCCAGACTCAAATGCTTCAAGAACGCCATCATACCCATATATAGTTCCGCCTGTAGGAAAATCAGGTCCTTTTATAAGTTTTGAAAGTTCACCAATTGTAATATCCCTGTTGTCGATATAAGCAATAGTACCATCAATGACTTCACCTAAATTATGAGGTGGCATATTGGTAGCCATACCAACTGCAATACCTGATGCCCCGTTTATTAAAAGGTTTGGGATTCTTGCAGGCATAACAACCGGCTCCTGTAATGAATCATCAAAATTCAACTGGAAATCAACAGTGTCTTTATCAATATCAGCAACTATTTCTTCGGCTATCTTCTTTAATCTCGCTTCTGTGTAACGCATAGCAGCAGGACTGTCACCATCCATAGACCAAAATTACCCTGTCCGTCAACCAGAGGATAACGTAACGACCATTCCTGTGCCATCCTTACCATGGGATCATATACTGATGTATCACCATGAGGATGGTACTTTCCAAGTACTTCCCCACGATTCTGGCCGACTTTTTATACGGTCTGTTTGATAGTAGTCCCAAATCAAGCATACCATATAATACCCTGCGGTGAACAGGCTTCAACCCGTCTCGGACATCCGGTAATGCTCGTGACACAATGACCGACATTGAGTAGTCAATGTAGGCCGATTTCATCTGATTTTCAATGTTAACTGACTATTTTTTCGCTTTCTGACATTTTATCTCTTTTTACTGTTAAATCAATCTGAGCACGATTTTTGATGTGTGCTGAAATATTTCACGAAAGTAATGTTTTTTGTAAAATAATTACACTTTATTTGTGTTTTTTATTACTAACAAAAATGTGTTGAAAAATAAAATCATGAAATATACGTTAACACTATATTGTAAGTAAATTTGAAAAGATAAATATTATAGCTAATTTTGTTGAATTATATAGGAGTTTGAAATTATGGAAGCTAAATTTTCGCAACGTGTTAAAGATGTTATATCATATAGCCGTGAAGAAGCCTTAAGGTTACAAAATGATTATATTGGTGTGGAACATCTGCTGCTGGGAATTCTCCGTGAAGGTGAAGGACTGGGAATAAAAATATTAACTTATCTTGGCGCTGATCTTGCTGAACTAAGAAAAAATATTGAGCAATC
>CAWHOW010000041.1:0-11530 GCA_963831005.1 uncultured Bacteroidota bacterium | reverse complement strand
GGTCACTAGCTTCTGAAGCCTTTGTTAACATTGCAGTTACAAGGTTTTTTTATTATGTATTAACCCGGAAATTAAACTTTATCCCTAAGCGCACACCATAATACAATTTTTCTTTTTTGTAGATGACCTGACGTACCTGATAGCTGGCATAAGGACACAACTGAAATAAAAATAATCCACATCTTTTTTGTACTCCAGCTGTAAATTCTAAATCATTAAAGGTTGGAGTAAAATTGATGACCTAACTTATCGTTATTGCTTACAGAATCTATCTTTTGTAAATAACCGACACGCTGTTTCACATGAACATCGAGGTTGGTACCTGCTCCAACTATTAGAGAGAATTTACGCCTTAATTCCAGATGATAATTTATTGCTACAGGTACCTGGAATAGAATATCGTCGATTTTGATATGAAAATAGCTATTGGCAGTATCATTATTATGAAGGTTATAAGTTGATGTAAACGGAGTATGTTTACAATTGCTAAAATCTTCGTCATTATTGTATTGTTCGTTATTAATGCCTAATACATTCAGGCCTACACTCAACCCCCACCGTTCTTTTAAGAGTGCTTCACCCGATATTGCGCCACCAACCTGATTTCTTCCAGCCGAAAAGTTCACTCCCGCATTATAATGAATATTTTTAAAAATAGATAATGATCGCTTGACTTTATCTGTCGCTTTATCATTATTTACTGCCACGTCCTGGACAGGTTGGTTTACCTTCACTACTACCTTCTTCTCAGGAATAACTGTATCTTTCTTTATATTTTCAGGAATACCTTTATTATTTGTTTCCCCGTCAGTTTTAACAACTTGTACTTCCTGAGCTGTTTTTCCCGGCTCGTTCGGACTTCGACCTGAGTATTATTATCAGTATGAAGTGCATCATTTTCTCCTTTATTATTCGCCGGAATATTCTTTATATTTTCATTTTTCACAGGAACCATGCTGCTAACATTATTTCCCGAAGATATAGGAGCATTATGTTCATCAACAACTGCTTGTGGTATGGGGTTGTTCAAAGCTGTCACGCTTTCTTTTGGAGTTATGTTGTTTGGACTTTTAACGGTTTGCTTTTCATTTATAACTGAAAGTTCTGCATGAAGTCCGTTAACGGTTTGATTTAGCTCTCTGTTCTGATTTACCAATATAATATTCAACGTTATCAGTCCTGCAATGATCACACTGCTTCCAGCAAGAACCCAGTTGCGTCTTGAATTCCAGCTACGCACCGAAGCACGGTTACGGTTCACATAATCATGTACCATTTGAATATCACCTTCATCATTTGAAGTGTTGATATGCTCAAGTTTCCTTTTTAATATATCATCAAAATTCTCAATTTTCATGGACTTTCGAGAGTTTAAATTGATAAGTATTATAATGATATGGGTATGCACTGTTGATCATACCCTGTAACTTCCTCCTAGCATCCATTAGGTTTGATTTTGATGTCCCCTCCGATATACCCAACATGTCAGCAATCTCATGATGTGTGTATCCTTCTATCACGAACAGGTTAAAAACTATCCTGTATGCAGGCGAAAGTTTATTGATAATGATAAGATCTCATCCGAAGATATTTTACTGATAATATTTTCATCCACCTCTACATCGCCTATATCTTCAATATCTGACTGCATATTATAATTAAATTGACGGTTCTTCCTGAAATGATCGATAGCCGTATTTACAATGATCTTTCGTGTCCAGGCTTTGAAAGGCTGCGAATGATCATACTTAGGCAGATTATTTAATATCTTTAAAAACGAGTCATTGATGATCTCATCCACTTCCTGTTTATTTTCAACATAACGCATACTGATAGTCTTTGCAAATGAATAATATAATCCAATCAAAGCTTTTTGCGCCAATTGATCTCCTTTCAGGCAAGCATTTATAAT
This sequence comes from uncultured Bacteroidota bacterium, assembly GCA_963831005.1. GTDB lineage: Bacteria > Bacteroidota > Bacteroidia > Bacteroidales > CG2-30-32-10 > CAWHOW01. The sequence continues at coordinate 9,618 of CAWHOW010000041.1, read as the reverse complement.
ACTTTCCTGATCATCGCTCCCGAAATGTGACTTTTTATTAAAAAACAATTACGGTAGTTTTTAATAACACTATTAATTATCAGGCTATAAAGATACAAATGATTGGCTTTACAAAAATAATTAACAAATTAATTATCTCATTATAGTGCGATATACATTATCAGTAATATCCTTGAAGGTCTTAACCCGCATTAAGTCGTTCTCTTCATAAAAATACACCTTGAATTCTTTTTCAATTTCCAGTAATGTGTCTGTCATTTCATAAGTACCTACATTATAATCATTAAAATGTGCTACCATCTTCAAGTCCTCTTTAGGTACATTCAGATTAAGGCTTATAATAGAGATGATCCTTGATGCAATTTCCTGCTTTGTTAATTTCATCCGTGCCATATGCATAAATTTAGTTATTGACTATTGTTTATTTTTTCACAGATTCTCCTGGAACTTCTGCTCTATATCATATATTACGTACTTATTTTGGAAAAGGTGGGGTGGAAGGAAAAATATTTTTTGATCCCATATTGTGCATCAGAAAAGATACTATTGCGTAATATGGGATTATTGGTTTGATGCTAAAAGGAGGGGAGTATAAAGGCAATAAAACTGCCACTTTCTTTAATATTGAATCGTTTTCTGACTGCAATAACTTAACACCAACAATATCATTTAATTCAAATATTAGCTTAAAAATTGCAGTAATTGGTTTGGAAACGGTATCCCAGGGGTCACCAATATTAAATAAATGGATTGCAATTTTCGTGTAACCCATTTTTCTTGATTCTATTAATCAATAAATTAAATTGCCTATCTGCTTCGGTCAAGTTAAGAGTTTTGTATAAATTTGCACATGGCTAAAAAAGAACATTATCCAAAGGATTTTCAAGAGTTCCTTTCTCAATTCAAAACGGAGGAAGATTGTTGGCGTTATCTCTTTGAAATGCGTTGGACAAATGGTTTTATATGTTCGGAATGCAATAGCAGTAGGTATTGGCTAACTGAAACGGGATTGATTCATTGTGCTACATGCCAACACCAAACATCCATTACTGGAGGTACAATTTTCCATGGAACAAGAAAACCTTTATTACTTTGGTTTCATATTATATGGTGGGTTGTAGCTCAAAAAACTGGAGCAAGTGCTAATAACCTTAAAGATTTTATGGGTTTTGGTTCGTATGAAACTGCTTGGGTTTGGTTACATAAACTTCGAAGAGCAATGGTTCGTGATGGGAGAGATAAACTTAAAGGAGAAGTAGAAGTTGACGAAACGTATATTGGAGGAAAGGAAATTGGCAAAGGGAAACAAGGCAGAGGTGCAGAGACGAAGACATTAGTTGTTGTAGCTGTAGAATGTATAGGAAAACAAATAGGTAGAGTTCGTTTTAGTTGTATATCCGAAGCTTCTGGGGAAAATCTTATATCTTTTATTGAAACTAATATAGAACAAGGAAGTATAGTTATAACTGATGGTTGGAAAGGTTATAGTTCGTTGTCTGAATCGAAAAAATATCAACATAAAACTAAAATATTTCAAGTAGCGAATCAGAAGCTCATGAATTATTACCACATGTACATATGGTTAATTCACTTGTAAAACGATGGATAAATGGAACTCATCAGGGAAATGTTTCACCAAAACATCTTATATATTATAGATGAATTTGCTTTTCGCTTTAATAGAAAGTTATCTACTTATAGAGGTAAACTTTTTTATCGTTTGATACAACAGGCTGTAACAACCCCTCCAGTTCCTTTAAATGAAATATATAAATAATTCAAGGCAACTTGTTTAAAGCAGATAGGCAATTAAATTTATTTGTATTATAACAAAAAAAAGACCATTCGTAAGAACGTTCTTTTTTTAAACATATAAAATAATCTTACTTAACGGTTTTTGCTAAAGCAGCACCGGCTTTGAATTTTGCAACTTTCTTAGCAGCAATTTTAATTGGCTTTCCTGTTTGAGGATTGCGACCTGTTCTTGCAGCTCTTTTAGCTATTGAAAATGAGCCAAAACCAACAAGGATAACGCCTTCACCCTTTTTTAGAGATTTGCTGATTGCACTAATAGTAGCGTCAAGAGCTTTACCTGAATCTACTTTGCTTAATTTTGCTTCTTTAGCAATTGCATCAATTAATTGTGCTTTGTTCATGATTTTTTGAATTTAGGTTAGAATTAATTTTATTAATTATCGACAAAAATACATAAAATGAAATGCAAAATGCACGTTCGGTTTACATAGTTATCAGCAATTTCGGGAAAGATATTAACAATTTGGGCTGTTTGACATTGAAATCCCCCCCCAAACCCTGAATATTTGATATGTGATTCTTTGAAACGGGTAGTCATTCCTGTGTTCTAAAAGCAAGATTAAATGGGTGGTGTCTACGAATTGGGTTTATTAATCATTTGCATAAAAATGATATTTATACACGCACTTAATTGGAAATGCAATAAAAATGCAGCGATTGTTGCATAAGCATGAAGAAATAAATTATTTAATTTACCTTTCTCCTTGCTGAAAGCTAAAAGCGTTTATTAATGTTCATATAGGAGTATACTACCTATATCAAACATTAATAAACGCTTTTAGCTTTCAGCAAGGAGAAAGGTAAATTAAATAATTTATTTCTTCATGCTTATGCAACAATCGCTGCATTTTTATTGCATTTCCAATTAAGTGCGTGTATAAATATCATTTTTATGCAAATGATTAATAAACCCAATTCGTAGACACCACCCATTTAATCTTGCTTTTAGCAGACAGGCATAAACATTAGCCGTTTCAAAGAATCACATATCAAATATTCAGGGTTTGGGGGGGGATTTCAATGTCAAACAGCCCAAATTGTTAATATCTTTCCCGAAATTGCTGATAACTATGTAAACCGAACGTGCATTTTGCATTTCATTTTATGTATTTTTGTCGATAATTAATAAAATTAATTCTAACCTAAATTCAAAAAATCATGAACAAAGCACAATTAATTGATGCAATTGCTAAAGAAGCAAAATTAAGCAAAGTAGATTCAGGTAAAGCTCTTGACGCTACTATTAGTGCAATCAGCAAATCTCTAAAAAAGGGTGAAGGCGTTATCCTTGTTGGTTTCGGCTCATTTTCAATAGCTAAAAGAGCTGCAAGAACAGGTCGCAATCCTCAAACAGGAAAGCCAATTAAAATTGCTGCTAAGAAAGTTGCAAAATTCAAAGCCGGTGCTGCTTTAGCAAAAACCGTTAAGTAAGATTATTTTATATGTTTAAAAAAAGACCATTCTTACGAATGGTCTTTTTTTTGTTATAATACAAATAAATTTAATTGCCTATCTGCTTTAAACAAGTTGCCTTGAATTATTTATATATTTCATTTAATGGAACTGGTGAGGTTGTCACAGCCTGCTGTATTAGACGATAAAACAGTTTGCCTCTAAAGGTTGATAGTTTCCTATTAAAACGAAATGCAAATTCATCCAAATAATAAGGCAAATGCTTAGGAGAAACATTTCCCTGATGAGTTCCATTTAACCATCGTTTTACAAGAGAATCAACCATGTGCACATGAGGTAATAATTCATGAGCTTCTTTTCCGCTTTCTGAAATATTTTTTTGTTTATGACTATAATCCTTTGATAATGATAAAAGATTATAACCTCGCCAACCATCTGTAATAACAGTACTTCCGTGTTCTATATTATTCTCAATAAAAGGTAAAAGACATTCCCCTGAAGCTTCGGATATACAACAAAAACGAACTCGTCCTATTTGCTTCCCCATACATTCTGTAGCTACAACAACTAATGTTTTCGTCTCTGCACCTCTGCCTTGTTTCCCTTTGCCAATTTCCTTTCCGCCAATAAAGGTTTCGTCAACTTCCACCTCTCCTTTCAGTTTATCTCTCTCAGGACGAATCATTGCTCGCGAAGCTTATGCAACCATGCCCAAGCGGTTTCATATGAGCCAAAACCCATAAAATCTTTAAGGTTATTAGCACTTGCACCAGTTTTTTGTGCTACAACCCACCATATTATATGAAACCAAAGTAACAATGGTTTTCTTGTTCCATGAAATATTGTACCTCCAGTAAGGATGTTTGGTGTTGGCATGTAGCACAATGAATCAATCCCGTTTCAGTTAGCCAATACCTACTGCTATTGCATTTCGAACATATAAAACCATTTGTCCAACGCATTTCAAAGAGATAACGCCAACAATCTTCCTCCGTTTTGAATTGAGAAAGGAACTCTTGAAAATCCTTTGGATAATGTTCTTTTTTAGCCATGTGCAAATTTATACAAAACTCTTAACTTGACCGAAGCAGATAGGCAATTTAATTTATTGATTAATAGAATCAAGAAAAATGGGTTACACGAAAATTGCAATCCATTTATTTAATATTGGTGACACCTGGAATACCGTTTCCAAACCAATTACTGCAATTTTTAAGCTAATATTTGAATTAAATGATATTGTTGGTGTTAAGTTATTGCAGTCAGAAAACGATTCAATATTAAAGAAAGTGGCAGTTTTATTGCCTTTATACTCCCCTCCTTTTAGCATCAAACCAATAATCCCATATTACGCAATAGTATCTTTTCTGATGCACAATATGGGATCAAAAAATATTTTTCCTTCCACCCCACCTTTTCCAAAATAAGTACGTAATATATGATATAGAGCAGAAGTTCCAGGAGAATCTGTGAAAAAATAAACAATAGTCAATAACTAAATTTATGCATATGGCACGGATGAAATTAACAAAGCAGGAAATTGCATCAAGGATCATCTCTATTATAAGCCTTAATCTGAATGTACCTAAAGAGGACTTGAAGATGGTAGCACATTTTAATGATTATAATGTAGGTACTTATGAAATGACAGACACATTACTGGAAATTGAAAAAGAATTCAAGGTGTATTTTTATGAAGAGAACGACTTAATGCGGGTTAAGACCTTCAAGGATATTACTGATAATGTATATCGCACTATAATGAGATAATTAATTTGTTAATTATTTTTGTAAAGCCAATCATTTGTATCTTTATAGCCTGATAATTAATAGTGTTATTAAAAACTACCGTAATTGTTTTTTAATAAAAAGTCACATTTCGGGAGCGATGATCAGGAAAGTATTATAAATGCTTGCCTGAAAGGAGATCAATTGGCGCAAAAAGCTTTGATTGGATTATATTATTCATTTGCAAAGACTATCAGTATGCGTTATGTTGAAAATAAACAGGAAGTGGATGAGATCATCAATGACTCGTTTTTAAAGATATTAAATAATCTGCCTAAGTATGATCATTCGCAGCCTTTCAAAGCCTGGACACGAAAGATCATTGTAAATACGGCTATCGATCATTTCAGGAAGAACCGTCAATTTAATTATAATATGCAGTCAGATATTGAAGATATAGGCGATGTAGAGGTGGATGAAAATATTATCAGTAAAATATCTTCGGATGAGATCTTATCATTGATCAATAAACTTTCGCCTGCATACAGGATAGTTTTTAACCTGTTCGTGATAGAAGGATACACACATCATGAGATTGCTGACATGTTGGGTATATCGGAGGGGACATCAAAATCAAACCTAATGGATGCTAGGAGGAAGTTACAGGGTATGATCAACAGTGCATACCCATATCATTATAATACTTATCAATTTAAACTCTCGAAAGTCCATGAAAATTGAGAATTTTGATGATATATTAAAAAGGAAACTTGAGCATATCAACACTTCAAATGATGAAGGTGATATTCAAATGGTACATGATTATGTGAACCGTAACCGTGCTTCGGTGCGTAGCTGGAATTCAAGACGCAACTGGGTTCTTGCTGGAAGCAGTGTGATCATTGCAGGACTGATAACGTTGAATATTATATTGGTAAATCAGAACAGAGAGCTAAATCAAACCGTTAACGGACTTCATGCAGAACTTTCAGTTATAAATGAAAAGCAAACCGTTAAAAGTCCAAACAACATAACTCCAAAAGAAAGCGTGACAGCTTTGAACAACCCCATACCACAAGCAGTTGTTGATGAACATAATGCTCCTATATCTTCGGGAAATAATGTTAGCAGCATGGTTCCTGTGAAAAATGAAAATATAAAGAATATTCCGGCGAATAATAAAGGAGAAAATGATGCACTTCATACTGATAATAATACTCAGGTCGAAGTCCGAACTAGCCAGGGAAAAACAGCTCAGGAAGTACAAGTTGTTAAAACTGACGGGGAAACAAATAATAAAGGTATTCCTGAAAATATAAAGAAAGATACAGTTATTCCTGAGAAGAAGGTAGTAGTGGAGGTAAACCAACCTGTCCAGGACGTGGCAGTAAATAATGATAAAGCGACAGATAAAGTCAAGCGATCATTATCTATTTTTAAAAATATTCATTATAATGCGGGAGTGAACTTTTCGGCTGGAAGAAATCAGGTTGGTGGCGCAATATCGGGTGAAGCACTCTTAAAAGAACGGTGGGGGTTGAGTGTAGGCCTGAATGTATTAGGCATTAATAACGAACAATACAATAATGACGAAGATTTTAGCAATTGTAAACATACTCCGTTTACATCAACTTATAACCTTCATAATAATGATACTGCCAATAGCTATTTTCATATCAAAATCGACGATATTCTATTCCAGGTACCTGTAGCAATAAATTATCATCTGGAATTAAGGCGTAAATTCTCTCTAATAGTTGGAGCAGGTACCAACCTCGATGTTCATGTGAAACAGCGTGTCGGTTATTTACAAAAGATAGATTCTGTAAGCAATAACGATAAGTTAGGTCATCAATTTTCTCCAACCCTTTTTAATGATTTAGAATTTACAGCTGGAGTACAAAAAAGATGTGGATTATTTTTATTTCAGTTGTGTCCTTATGCCAGCTATCAGGTACGTCAGGTCATCTACAAAAAAGAAAAATTGTATTATGGTGTGCGCTTAGGGATAAAGTTTAATTTTCCGGGTTAATACATAATAAAAAAACCTTGTAACTGCAATGTTAACAAAGGCTTCAGAAGCTAGTGACCCCGGGCGGGATTCAAACCCCCGACTTTCAGAACCGGAATCTGACGTTCTATTCAGCTGAACTACGGGGCCTGATAAGCAGCAAATTTAATAAAATTTCACCAATTTCCCCTTTTCAGTCCCATACTAGTATCATTAATTCGTTCAATTGTTATTCGTTAAATGATTCATAAAATAATAATAGCAGCGAACTGTTTGACCGCTGCTATTTAGTATTTGTAAATGAAGAAACTCATTTATCTGATTTAAAATCAAACTTTACATCATAACTTTTGTTAACAATATCCTTCGATGGAATAATATTTAGTTGTTTTAGTTTTGCCACCACATAATCAAGCAGACTTGTATTGCTTGCATTGGCTTCGTTCACAGAAATTGTGCCATCGGGATTAACCGAAAAGTCAACCAGTACCACGCCTTCAAGTTTTTGTTGTTTTGCAAAATCAGGATAAGAGATTTGTTTTCCTATCATTTTTTCAAGGTTTCCGGGTGTAATGCTGTTTGCATTTGCTTTCCCACCTACTGCTACCGAAAGCAGTACTATGCTTATTATTGCTATTATAGTTGTTTTCATTTTTTTAAGTTTTAAGGTGAATACTTATTTGTTACTTTCAATCATAAGACGCCGTGGAAAAATTAAAAGTTACAGCAATATTGAAATAAAAAACCATTAGCCAGGAAAGGCTAATAATGGAGAAGGTTACGGGGGAAAAGAAAATATAAACAAACAGGGAAAAGCAAGAAGAAAAGAAAAGGATTAATCCTTTTTACCTTCAATTACTATTACAATCTCACCTTTTATTGTTTTGTTCTTAAAATACTCCAGCACCGATTGTACGGTTCCTCTTTGCGTTTCTTCAAACATCTTGGTGAGTTCGCGCGATACGGAAGCTTTACGTTCTGCGCCAAAATACAGGGCGAATTCTTCCAGCGCTTTTATTAAACGATGCGGCGATTCATATAAAACAATAGTATTGGGCAGTTCCGCAAGGAATTTCAATCTTGTTTGTCTTCCTTTTTTTTGTGGAAGAAAACCTTCGAAATGAAAACAATCGCAGGGAATACCACTGGCAACAAGCGCAGGAACAAAGGCCGTGGGACCGGGTAAACATTCAACTTCTATTCCTGCTTTCAGGCATTCGCGCACCAGAAGAAAGCCGGGGTCGGAAATACCCGGTGTGCCGGCATCACTTACAAGCGCTATATTCATACCACTCATTATCTTTTCAATGATCTGCGGTACTTCCTGGTGTTCATTGAACAGGTGATGCGAAATCATCCTTGTCCCGATCTCATAATGACTTAGCAGTCTGCTTGAAGTGCGGCTATCCTCAGCCAGTATCATATCCACTTCCTTTAATACACGCACCGCCCTGAATGTAATATCTTCAAGGTTTCCGATAGGTGTGGGAACAATATACAGCTTTGACATAATATGTGTAAAAGTAAATATTTTTTAAAATGGAAATGTAGAAACAATAAAAAACCCCGGTTTCCCGGGTGACTTTTAACTATTTTTTCTTGAACCGCATCCACATCCGCAAGATTTTTTTATCTTTCTTTTCAACGGTCTTTTTTGCTACTGCTTTCTTTGCAGGAGCTGCTTTAGTTGTAGCCATAATAGTATCTTTTTATTTAGAATTCAAAAGTATAATAATGTTTGATAATTTACACTATTCCTAAATATAAATTATCAAATGCGTTATTAACAATCAGCCTTAGTTATTTAATGCTTTCACAAAATCGGTAAGTAATTCGAAAAGCTCGTTGTATTTGGTAAGAGGAAGGGTTGGGCCCTGTTGTAGATATTATGGTAAGCACTATTTCACCAGTGTGTATATAAAAATATCGCGTACTCCCTTTTTATAGAACGGATAATGGTCACTGTTAGCAGCCTCACCACGTATATTTACCGCAGGCAGGTATTTTTTTTCTTCATTTATTTTTGATAAAAGATCAAACTCTTTTCTCATTATCGTTCCGTTAACCACCTTTATGCCATCATCCCCCGTGCCTTCCATATCAAGGTTTATAAGAAAACGAATCCTGGAAAGTGGAAACAAAGGGTGTGACACATAATATGAAGAACCTATTAATCCCAACTTTTCCCCGGACATCGAAATAAAGGCAAAGGAATAGTCGGGCTGGTTCTTTGAATAATATTTTGCAAGATCAAGTACCATGGGACTACCGCTGGCGTTGTCGTTTGCTCCCGGAAAATAAATAGAAGAACCCATTTGTCCCAGATGGTCATAATGAGCAGTGAACACTATAAAAGAATCAGGCTTGGTCTTTCCCTCAACATATCCAATGAGATTATTGAATTCGTGATATGGCTGTAATTCCCGGAAAACATCAACAGCAATTTCTTCATTGAAGAAGGAAGGTTGCTTCTTTTAATGGTAATATTCACCGTATTTGATGGGGACAGCGCATCGTCAGCCCCCCAGATAAGTTTTTCGGAAACCGTAATGATGCCCAGAGCATTTAAGGAATTTTTATATTCAATGTGATCCAGTTGAGCAAGTATACTCTTATCCCTTATCCCTTTCCGATCCAGAAAAACAAACTTC
>CAWHOW010000040.1:0-22592 GCA_963831005.1 uncultured Bacteroidota bacterium | reverse complement strand
GATTCAAACCCCCGACTTTCAGAACCGGAATCTGACGTTCTATTCAGCTGAACTACGGGGCCTGATAAGCAGCAGAATTTAATAAAATTTCACCAATTTCCCCTTTTCAGTCCCATACTAGTATCATTAATTCGTTCAATTGTTATTCGTTAAATCATTCATAAAATAATAATAGCAGCGAACTGTTTGACCGCTGCTATTTAGTATTTGTAAATGAAGAAACTCATTTATCTGATTTAAAATCAAACTTTACATCATAACTTTTGTTAACAATATCCTTCGATGGAATAATATTTAGTTGTTTTAGTTTTGCCACCACATAATCAAGCAGACTTGTATTGCTTGCATTGGCTTCGTTCACAGAAATTGTGCCATCGGGATTAACCGAAAAGTCAACCAGTACCACGCCTTCAAGTTTTTGTTGTTTTGCAAAATCAGGATAAGAGATTTGTTTTCCTATCATTTTTTCAATGTTTCCGGGTGTAATGCTGTTTGCATTTGCTTTCCCACCTACTGCTACCGAAAGCAGTACTATGCTTATTATTGCTATTATAGTTGTTTTCATTTTTTTAAGTTTTAAGGTGAATACTTATTTGTTACTTTCAATCATAAGACGCCGTGGAAAAATTAAAAGTTACAGCAATATTGAAATAAAAAACCATTAGCCAGGAAAGGCTAATAATGGAGAAGGTTACGGGGGAAAAGAAAATATAAACAAACAGGGAAAAGCAAGAAGAAAAGAAAAGGATTAATCCTTTTTACCTTCAATTACTATTACAATCTCACCTTTTATTGTTTTGTTCTTAAAATACTCCAGCACCGATTGTACGGTTCCTCTTTGCGTTTCTTCAAACATCTTGGTGAGTTCGCGCGATACGGAAGCTTTACGTTCTGCGCCAAAATACAGGGCGAATTCTTCCAGCGCTTTTATTAAACGATGCGGCGATTCATATAAAACAATAGTATTGGGCAGTTCCGCAAGGAATTTCAATCTTGTTTGTCTTCCTTTTTTTTGTGGAAGAAAACCTTCGAAATGAAAACAATCGCAGGGAATACCACTGGCAACAAGCGCAGGAACAAAGGCCGTGGGACCGGGTAAACATTCAACTTCTATTCCTGCTTTCAGGCATTCGCGCACCAGAAGAAAACCGGGGTCGGAAATACCCGGTGTGCCGGCATCACTTACAAGCGCTATATTCATACCACTCATTATCTTTTCAATGATCTGCGGTACTTCCTGGTGTTCATTGAACAGGTGATGCGAAATCATCCTTGTCCCGATCTCATAATGACTTAGCAGTCTGCTTGAAGTGCGGGTATCCTCAGCCAGTATCATATCCACTTCCTTTAATACACGCACCGCCCTGAATGTAATATCTTCAAGGTTTCCGATAGGTGTGGGAACAAGATACAGCTTTGACATAATATGTGTAAAAGTAAATATTTTTTAAAATGGAAATGTAGAAACAATAAAAAAACCCCGGTTTCCCGGGTCACTCTTTAACTATTTTTTCTTTGAACCGCATCCACATCCGCAAGATTTTTTTACTTCTTTCTTTTCAACGGTCTTTTTTGCTACTGCTTTCTTTGCAGGAGCTGCTTTAGTTGTAGCCATAATAGTATCTTTTTATTTAGAATTCAAAAGTATAATAATGTTTGATAATTTACACTATTCCTAAATATAAATTATCAAATGCGTTATTAACAATCAGCCTTAGTTATTTAATGCTTTCACAAAATCGGTAAGTAATTCGAAAAGCTCGTTGTATTTGGTAAGAGGAAGGGTTGCGGCCCTGTCGTAGATATTATGGTAAGCATCTATTCCACCAAGTGTGTATATAAAAATATCGCGTACTCCCTTTTTATAGAACGGATAATGGTCACTGTTAGCAGCCTCACCACGTATATTTACCGCAGGCAGGTATTTTTTTTCTTCATTTATTTTTGATAAAAGATCAAACTCTTTTCTCATTATCGTTCCGTTAACCACCTTGATGCCATCATCCCCCGTGCCTTCCATATCAAGGTTTATAAGAAAACGAATCCTGGAAAGTGGAAACAAAGGGTGTGACACATAATATGAAGAACCTATTAATCCCAACTCTTCCCCGCACATCGAAATAAAAGCAACGGAATAGTCGGGCTGGTTCTTTGAATAATATTTTGCAAGATCAAGTACCATGGCAGTACCGCTGGCGTTGTCGTTTGCTCCCGGAAAATAAATAGAAGAACCCATTTGTCCCAGATGGTCATAATGAGCAGTGAACACTATAAAAGAATCAGGCTTGGTCTTTCCCTCAACATATCCAATGAGATTATTGAATTCGTGATATGGCTGTAATTCCCGGAAAACATCAACAGTAATTTTCTTCATTGAAGAAGGAAGGTTGCTTCTTTTAATGGTAATATTCACCGTATTTGATGGGGACAGCGCATCGTCAGCCCCCCAGATAAGTTTTTCGGAAACCGTAATGATGCCCAGAGCATTTAAGGAATTTTTATATTCAATGCTATCCAGTTGAGCAAGTATACTCTTATCTCTTATCCCTTTCCGATCCAGAAAAACAAACTTCTTTGAGAGATCAACTCTTAAAATTCTGCTTATCCATCTTTTACTCTTTACAAAATGACTGTCAATTCTTACTATCCGGAAGGTTCCATTTGTAGTAGGGCTTGATGGAGAGACCAGGTAATCAACTCCGGGAGTAAGCTTTTTCTCATGAATGCTTACATCAACTTTACCGGGTAAAGTATAGACCGGAAGGTGAAATGTTTGAAAATAATTATTGCCAAAGGGTTTTAGTGCATCCTTCTTAAATTCCCCATTAATAAATGTTGAAGCTATTTTATCACCATTGTTTACATATCCCCTACCATGCATGGAAGGAGAAGCAAGCGTATCAATGATGCTCCTTGCGTAAGTCTTATCCTGTGAGTAAATCGGCAAACAGAATAATACTGCCAGCCACAGGATAACCAATCGTTTTAACATAATTTGTTCTTGCGGGCTAGATTATATGTATCGGCGGGAAATAAGTTCTGATAACTCATGAAAGGCTTCACTTCCCTCTTTCCATGAAAACTCAGACTTTAATAATGATATATGCTTTTCGGCGTCACTAATGCTTCCGAAGGTATTTAGCTTAGCAATTTCATCATTGTATTTTTGCAGGTTTCCTTCAAATAGCTCATTTATAAATTTGAATTTTTCATTTATACCTATTGCAGCTTTCAAATCAGCTATAGGGTTCTTCTGCAATTTTGCGGCAATACTTTTATCATTCTGAACCCCCGAAAGCTTTTCATTCAGAGATTGCTTATCATCTTTAAATTTATCTGCAATGGTTGAATGTGCTGAAAACAGATCAACAGATGACTTTTTTGCTTTTGTTTTCTTTTGAGGTTGCTCAGCTTCAATTTCGACTTTTTCTTCAAATAAAGTTTTGTTCACTTCGGCAGCTTCTTCCTTAATTGGAATAACTATTTGCGGGCTTACTTCTGGTATGATTACAGGCTTACTAATTTCCGGTTCTGGTTTAGAAACTTCTTTGATAACTATTTTTTCTTCTATCTCCTTCATCACAACTTCCGGCTTCATCACAATATCCGGCTTTACACTTTCAACAATAGGTGCAGGCAAAATATTCTCGGCATTATTTAATTTTTCAAGTGCTTTATATTTATCATATAGTTCCCGAATGTTTGAGAGCACTATATCAATTTCTATTTGCGGAACCTGTTTTTTATAATTGCTGATTATTTCCGATTGCTCGAGTATCACTTCCAACAGTTCAATAATTTCTTCTTTCACTATATTTTTTTCCATGTTTTGTAGTTCTTTAGTTTAACCTGATAATTCTTTTAATTTTGTATTTTTGAAAAAGCGAATAAAGGTAAAAAAAGATTATTAACAAACGACATAATGTTTTTAGAAAATTCTATCAACCAAGCAAAAAAGAAAGGATGGATTGAAGTTATCTGCGGTTCCATGTTTTCAGGCAAGACTGAAGAACTCATCCGCAGGCTTAAACGGGCAAAGATTGCAAAACAGAAAGTGGAGATATTCAAACCTGCAATCGATGTACGCTACGATGAAGAGAAAGTTGTTTCCCACGACCAGAATTACATCATGTCAACACCGGTTCCTTCTTCTTCCAATATTCTTTTGCTTGCTAACGATATAGATGTTGTTGGCATTGATGAAGCTCAATTTTTCGACTCAGAACTTGTTAATGTTTGTAATCAATTAGCCCAAAGCGGTATTCGCGTTATCATAGCCGGCCTTGATATGGATTATCTTGGAAAACCTTTTGGCCCCATGCCAGCCTTACTCGCAACTGCCGAATACGTTACTAAGGTTCATGCTATTTGCATGAATTGCGGTGATCTTGCCCATGTTTCACACAGGACAATTGCCAGTAACAAACTTGTAGTATTAGGTGAAAAAGATTCTTATGAACCGTTGTGCAGGTACTGCTTTAATGAAAAAATGAAAACGTTCTGAAATAATTTTACTGGATAAAGACTGTTTTATTAGCGGTACCCCCCACTATTAACTGAATAACAGCTGATCCCTTAAGCGTATCTGGAGTGCCATAGTATGTAGCATTAACGTTAAGAATTGCAGGGAGTTTAAAGGTATACCTAAACTGACCATAAATATCAGTAACTCCCGGAACATTAACGTATTTTTTATCGGTAGCCCATATTAAAATTTTTGCATTTGGCACAACAATGCCTGTATCACTTAGCTTTCTCACGGTTATTACTGCTACGCAGTCAGTATCCTTGCTCCAGTTTATAAAAAGAGAAATAAAACCAACAATTACTATTGAGAAGATAATTGGTTTAATTATTGTTTTCATAGTTCCCGATTATTTAATAATTTTGTCCGTTGAACAGGCAAATATATATAAATTAATTAAATAAAAAAAATTGAACATGAAAAAATTTTGGATGTCGTCAATAGTACTTATCATCATTGCTTTCGGATTATACTCTTTTTCGGGAATTTCATTTTTAAACGTACCAAGAATAGATACTGATAAAAAAGTTTGCATATCAACAAACTACGGAGATATTAAGATTAAACTTTATAATGAAACCCCCTTGCATAGGGACAATTTTATTAAACTGGCGCAAGCTGCTTATTTTGATGGTTTGCTTTTTCACCGTGTAATTAAAAATTTTATGATACAGGGCGGCGACCCTGATTCAAAGAATGCCGATTCTACTGCTATTTTAGGCAATGGCGGACCAAAATATACCATTCCAGCTGAAATATTTTTCGATACAGTTACAAGTAAAACACCTGCAGGCAGTGTAAAAAAAGAAATTAATTTAAAACATTTTCACAAAAAAGGTGCATTAGCAGCTGCAAGGGATAATAATCCCGCCAAGGCATCTTCAGGTTCACAATATTATATCGTGCAGGGAAAAACTTATCCCGATTCGGTTCTTACTAAATTAGAAACAAATTATAATGCCACAAAGTACAACCAGCATATCACTGATTATCTTTTAAAAACGGAGAATGTTAATTTAAAAAATGAAGTTGTAAATTGTCAATCAAAAAAAAATACACATAAATTAGATTCGATTATTAAAACTGTTTCTGTTATTATTGACAAACAATTCGGCAATGAGCCTAAATTTGAATATACTCAAGAACAACGTAAAGCTTACGAAACAATTGGCGGTACTCCATTTCTTGATGGCAATTATACAGTATTTGGAGAAGTGTACGAAGGTCTGGATATTGTTGACAAAATAGCTGATGTTAAAACCGGCGCTAACGACCGTCCGAAGAAAGATGTTAAAATGATTTCGGTTAAAGTGATAGAATAAGATATTGCAATGCGCGAAAAAATAAAAGAAATAAAAACCGAAATTGAAGCTTTTTCAGCCAAAAGTGCCGAGGAATTAGAACAGTTTCGTATTAAATATCTTTCCAAGAAAGGCAAACTTTCCTCACTGTTCGACGATTTTAAGCAGATAGCAAACGAGGAAAGAAAAGAGGTAGGAAGCCTTCTTAATGATCTGAAAAATGCTGCACAGGAAAAGATAAATAATTTAAAACAGAAATTCGAAGCCTCACAAAGTACTGTTGATAATGATACCGACCTTACACTTCCTGCCGATGCCGCTGAAATAGGTTCGCGTCATCCGCTTTCTATTACAAGGGCTAAGATCGTTGAAATATTTTCGCGCATAGGTTTCACTGTTTCCGAGGGGCCCGAAATAGAAGACGACTGGCATATTTTCACTGCTCTTAATTTCCCCGAAGAACATCCTGCCCGCGATATGCAGGACACTTTCTTCATTAAGAAAAATCCCGATGTAGCTTTACGTACACACACTTCTTCTGTGCAGGTAAGGACAATGGAAACCGAAAAGCCCCCTATCAGAAAGTTATTTCCCGGCAGGGTTTACCGCAACGAAGCCATTTCTGCGCGTGCGCATTGTTTCTTTCACCAGGTGGAAGGCTTGTATGTCGACAAGGATGTTTCCTTTGCCGATCTGCGTCAGGTGCTTCTATATTTTGCAAAAGAAATGTATGGCGAAGACACAAAGATAAGGCTTCGTCCCTCTTATTTCCCCTTTACCGAACCTTCTGCTGAAATGGATATCTCCTGTTTTCTTTGTGGTGGCAAGGGTTGCCCCTTCTGTAAATACACAGGCTGGGTGGAGATTCTTGGTTGCGGCATGGTCGATCCTTCTGTTCTCGAAAATTGCCATATCGATAGCAAGGTGTATTCCGGTTATGCATTCGGCATGGGTATCGAGCGCATCACCAACCTTAAATACTGCGTTAAAGATATACGTATGTTCTCCGAAAACGATGTGCGTTTCCTGAAGCAATTCAACTCGGTGATATAACAAAAAGGCTTCACAAAATGCGAAGACTTTTTCTTTTTCATTGAAGCAATGCTAAGTTAGTGTTTCGTGCAATTTTAATCTTGTCTTCGTTTAATATTCTGCTTTATAATATGTACCGCTTCCCATATAAAAATTTGGAGCCGTTAAAGTCATAACCCAATTAGGTTTTTCCATTTGTCCGGTATGCGTATCAGGTACCCAAGGGGCAGTATTTTCTGCTGTATCTATTTTATGAGGATAATCTTTTATCCCAAAATGATGTATCCTTCCAATTTTAAAATGCCTATCATTGGCTCTGGCAATTCCTGATATTGATGCACCCTTTCCGTCACTATATTCTTGATAAACAGCCTGACTGTTGCTATCAACAATAATAGTAAACATAGGGTAATCACTACCACCAGGTTTCCAATCACAATACCAGCTACCAATGAATTCAGGTCTGTAATTTTCGTCAACTTTCTTTTTACAAGAAGTCATCCATAAACAAAGAAGGATTACAGATAAAGATAATTTGATAATTTTTGTTTTCATATTTTTCTTTTTTTGCATGAACACTAACTTGTTTATGGCTTGGGTAAAACCTTATATAAACACTCAAAATTGTTTGCATTGCTTGGGTTTTATTATCAACAAATTTATAAAATTAACAAATAGAACAAGTAACTTTCCCTCATTTCCCCATTCACCCTGTTTCCTTGGGATCTAATTGTTATTTCTAAGATATTGCAACGTTTAATTAAGCTAATGCAACAAAGGTATAAGCTATTCTAATGTTAGATTAAGCTAATCTAACACTGGATTATGCTATTCTAATGTTTGATTATGCTATTCTAACACTGGATCATGCTATTCTAATGTTTGATTAAGCTAATCTAACACTGGATTATGCTATTCCAACATTAGATTAAGCTATTCCTTATAATCATTAGCTTAACTTTCAGCAGTACGGTTTAAAGTATTGGAACGAAAGATATAATGATAACAAAAAATGCAGCTTTTGTTAATGTAAGCTGCATTTCCGGTGAAAAATAGAATTCAACTATTCTTTTACAAACTTTCTGATTTCAATACCTTTTTCTGTTGTTGCTTTGATAAAATATATGCCGTTCGCAATACTTTTACAATCTAAGGTTTTGGAAGCAGCCGTATAAACCTGTCTTCCTGTAATATCAGTAACTTCAATATCTTTAATTTGTAATGATGTTAGTATCTTCAATTTATCAGTAACCGGATTTGGGTAAACAGTAATCATTGCAGAAATATTACTTAGTGAAGCAAGACCTGTAGTAACGACGGGATAAGTGGAAATAAAATTCCCGAATCCCTCGGCAAGGAAACCCATTGGAATTGTATCCAAAACAGTATTAGTAAGGGCGTCTATTACATTTACTGTTGCACTACCGGTATTCACAACATATACCTTGCTACCATCCGGACTTACTGATACACCATTAGGTCCCTGACCAACTCCAATTGTATCAGAAACAGTATTGGTAGCGGTGTTTATTACAGTTACCGTATTTGTGAATGGAGTCGAACAATATACTTTACTCCCATCGGGGTTAACTGAAATACAATGGGGATTACAACCCAATGCAATGGTAGCAGAAACATTATCGGTAGCAGTATTTATTACACTTACTGTACTATCACCACCATTTGCAACATATACCAGTGCGCCATCGGTGCTAACTGATATACCGTTAGGACTTTTGCCTACTGCAATGGTAGCAGAAACAGTATCAGCAGTCGTATTTATTACACTTATGGTATTACTATTTCTATTGGCAACATATACCTTTGTTCCATTGGGGAGGACAGCTACACCCAGAGGAAAAGAACCAACAGGAATGGTAGCCGAAACAGTATTGGTAGCGGTGTTTACGTGGCATACGGTATTATCCTGCTGACTTGCTACGTATAACTTCGTTCCATCGGAACTCACCGATATCCCACCGGGAAAATGACCAACAACAATGGTATCTAAAATAGTATTAGTAGCGGTGCTAATAACAGTTACTGAATTGTGCGCCTGAGTAGTAACATATACCTTCGATCCATCTTAACTCACCGTTACACCATAAGGATTAGTACCAGTACCCGTTGAAATTATATCCGTAGTAATACCGGTAGCCACATCAATAACATACACATTGGCGCTACCTTCATTCGTAATGTATGCAGTTTGTGCAGTTACTGCGGACGAAGTCAGAAAAACATTCATGCCAATAATGGCAAGCATAGCAAAAGTTGTAAACGATTTTTTCATCTTTTTACAGTTAAATTAATTCCCTCACCAACAGTCCTATTTTATAGTTAGTTATTCTTTCACAAACTTTCGGGCTTCTTTACCTTTTTCAGTTTGCACTTCCACAAAATATACACCGCTTGGTATATTAGAAATGTTAATGGTTATAGGTGAACGGTTACTAGTTATCAGTGAGGTGTAAATCTTTTCACCAAGCAAGTTGTATATATCTACACTGTTTACCGAACACTGATTACCGATTACCTGAATTACCTCGCTTGAAGGGTTGGGGTAAACGGAAATCTCTGTTTTTGAATCATCCGAATTTTTCAAACCTACTGTTGTGCAAAGAGATATTTCCTGGTATCCTGTTGAAATAGATACTTGCGGGTGCTGCGTTTGCGGACCATGATTCATTATAAGTGGTGCATTTGCACTGGTAAAATCACCAACCGAAGCTATTGCATTAGCGAGAGTTTCATTACAACCGCTTATTCCGTTAGAATCTGTTTTCACAAGATATATATCCGTTCCTGTTCCGAATGAACTTGTTTGTCCCGACATGAAATATCCCCCATCATCGGCTTGTTTAACGGCAAAACATTTCTCTCCCAAAGTCCCGCCATAAAACCTTGACCATTTTATATTTCCCATGCTGTCTGTTTTTATCATACAAGCTTGCGGAATAGTAGTTCCTGTCCACCCGCCGACTATATAACCTCCATCGGCTGTTTGTTCCAATGCATGCCCATTGAAAGGGGGCGAAAAGTTGAAGGTTTTTTGCCATTTAATAGCCCCGACTGAATCTGTTTTCATGAGAAATCCTCCACTACCGGTAATGATGAATCCACCATCCGTTGTTTGTTGCAAACAATGTCCGAAGCCAAATTGATTTGCTGAATCACCGTATGTCTTAGCCCATTTTATATTTCCGTTTGCATCGGTTTTTATCAGAAGAATATCCTCGCTCCCTGCTCCAAAACCTGTTACACCGGTAAGTATTATTCCCTTGTCTTTCGTTTCCTGCATACTATAGAGCCACTCATGTTGTGATCCGCCCCACACTCTTGTCCACAAAGTATCACCGGTACTTACATTCAATTTTATTACAAAAGCATTTTGCCCTGCAACACCAAATGCAGTTGTATAACCACCTGCTAAAATATTTCCATCGCTGGTCTGTGTAACCAAATAGAAATCCGTAAACGTTGAGTCCTGTCCGCCCCAGTACCTTGTCCATAAGGTATCACCTGCGGAATTTGTTTTAACAATATAGGCAACGGATGTAGGAGGATGGGCCTTGGTGTTTTTGAAACCGCCTGCAATATATCCCCCGTCAGATGTTTGGAAGATGTCATTAATAGGGTCATTGCCTGTGCCTGAATTATCAAAATAGATCTTGTTCCATAAAGCATTTCCGTTTGCATCATATTTAATTACATAAAAAGCGTAATTGCTGACACCAAAACTGCCGGTTGTTGCGCCAACCACATAACCGCCATCCGAAGTTTTTTGCATGGCATAACCATATTCAAACTGTGAGCCGCCGACTGATTTCTGAAAGGTGGATTGCTGCGCATTTACTTTTATTGTCAGAACAATTGCAAATACAAATAGTAACAGTGTTTTCATGTTTTTAAATTTGATAGTTAATTTGCCTGCGCTGCAGACCATATTTATTATTTGTTATTCTTTCACAAACTTCTTTACCGTAAATCCCCTTTCAGTTTTCAGTTCCAGAATATACATCCCGTCTGGAAATTCCGAAATATCTATATTGGTTTTATTACCTGATGTAACAAGGCTTTTTATTAATTGACCCTGTATAGTCTGAATATTTATTACTTCCTGTTGTGGGACCTCTATTATTAAATTATCGCCGGCCGGGTTGGGATAAATGGAAACCAATGCCTTTGAATCATCCGAATTTTTCAAACCTACTGTTGTGCAAAGAGATATTTCCTGGTATCCTGTTGAAACAGATACTTGCGGGTGCTGCGTTTGTGGGCCATGATTCACTACAAGTGGTGCATTTGCACTGGTAAAATCACCAACCGAAGCTATTGCATTTGCGGGTGTTTCATTACAGCCGCTGATTCCGTTAACATCCGTTTTTACAAGATATATATCCGATCCTGTTCCGAAAGAACTAGTTTGTCCCGACATAAAATACCCTCCATCATCAGATTGCTTTACTGCATAGCATTTCTCTCCATTAGTTCCGCCGTAAAACATAGACCATGTTACATTTCCGGCGCTATCTGTTTTAATCAGGCATGACTGTGAAGTAGCGGCTCCTGTGAAGCCCCCTACAATATATCCCCCATCAGTTGTTTGTTCTACAGCATGCCCGATGAAACCGTTGGTAAATGAACTGTTGTATGTTTTCTGCCATAGTATAGTGCCAATAGAATCTGTTTTTAATAAAAATCCTCCAGCACCTGTAACAATATATCCTCCATCTGAAGTTTGCTGCAAGCAATGTCCGTAACCGAATTGATTTGCTGTGTCTCCGTATGCTTTAGCCCATTGAATAATGCCATTAGCGTCTGTTTTAATCAGAAGAATATCATTATTTCCTGCGCCAAAACTATTTGTCAAACCGGAGAGAATAATTCCTCCATCTTTTGTTTCCTGCATGTTATAGAGCCACTCATTTTGAGCCCCGCCCCACACCCTTGTCCATAAAGTATCGCCTGTATTAACATTCAACTTTATTAAAAAAGCATCTTCCATGCCCGCACCGTATGAAGTGGTGTAACCACCTATTAAAACATTTCCATCACTGGTCTGAGTAACAAGATAGCAATCAGACAATCCGGCTCCTCCCCAGTTTCTTGTCCATAAAGTATCTCCTGTTGAATTGGTTTTAACCATATAGGCATAAACGTTGGGAGATTGTTGGGAAAATCCACCAAAAACATATCCTCCATCGGTTGTTTGGAATATGTCATTAAGCGGCTCATTACCGGCGCTAGTATTATCATAAATTTTATTCCACAAAGCATTACCATTTGCATCATATTTTATTACATAGAAATCTATGCCACTGGCACCAAAACTGCCTGTTGATGCGCCAACCACATAACCGCCATCCGAAGTTTTTTGCATGGCATAACCATATTCAAACTGTGAGCCGCCGACTGATTTCTGAAAGGTGGATTGCTGCGCATTTACTTTTATTGTCAGAACAATTATAAATGCAATTAATAGTAGTGTTTTCATCATATTGTGGTTTGATTTATATTATTCTTTTATAAATTTACTAATCATAATTCCTTTTGAAGTTGTTGCTCTTATAAGGTAAATGCTACTTGCAAAATTGCTGCAATCAATATTTTTGGAAGTTGTTGTATAAATAAGCCTTCCTGCAATATCAGTTATTTTAATATTCAGTACCGGTAAGGAAGTTTGTATTTGTAAATTATTTGAAACAGGATTTGGATAAACTATAAACGGGTTTGTATTAACTCCTTCGTTAATTCCAACTGTTGAGCATAAATCAATAATTGTTGATCCTCTTTCAAATAATGGAGTAAATGTTGTGGTATTGGGTCCTATCCCAACCTGTGTAGCCGGATTGATGGTAACAAGAGTAGCCACACTTTCAATCACCCCCGGAGATGCATTTTCATTGCAAGCTGAATTGCCATTTGCATCGGTTTTAACAAAGTAGATATGTTCTGCAAGGTTGCCAAAACTCTTTGTCCAGCCACCTGTTACATACCCGCCATCATTGGCTATATCTAAAAGCCAGCCATCTTCATCCCCACTGCCACCGAAAGTTCTACTCCATTGTAAAATTCCCATTGAATCTGTTTTTATAAGTACGGGATCATCTCCTGTTCCACCTCCATAATTACCTGTTCCGGCAATTAAATAGCCTTTATCTGCAGTTTGTTTTACCGCATGTCCAAATTCTCCTGAAAAATATTTCGCCCATTTCATATTACCTGAAGCATCAATTTTCATTAAAACAATACCGCTATCGCTTTGAACATTACCACAACAGGGAAAGTAACCCCCAGCCTGACCTGCTACTATATATCCTCCATCGGCAGTGGGTTGCAGGCAATGCCCAAAAGCCTCTTGATTACCGGTTGATGTGCCATAAGTTTTCGACCATTGTAAATTACCACTTGAATCAGTTTTAACCAGGTAAATATTCCTAATTGTATCTATTACACCCAAGCCGAAACCATCTGAGTAACCTGCTGCCAAATATCCGCCATCGGGTGTTTGCAGTATGTGGTAAAACCATTCATTTCCGGGACCGCCATAAGTTCTCGACCATAAAGTGTCACCGTTTGCATCAATTTTAGCCAGAAATCCATCTATTAACCCTGCGCCAACGCCGGTTACCATTCCGCCAACAATAAAATTCCCATCTCTGCATTGTATCACAGGATAAGGGTCCGGAACACCATGTGTCCATGTTTTTGACCATAATACATTTCCGTTGGCATCTAACCGGGTTGTTTCTCCACCTGAGGTAGAAGAACCGCCACATGGGATCATGCCGCCTGTGCCAATATATCCTCCATCGCCTGACTGGCATATATCATTTATATATTGTTGAGCATTACCACTCTTACAAGTATCACCATATATGCTTGTCCATAAAGTATCTCCATCAGCATCTGTTTTTATCACATAAGATCTGCGGACACCGGTAGGATAATTTTCAGTCACTCCACCCAAAACATATCCGCCATCCGATGTTTTGTGCATATCATAGGTATAATCTTGTTTTAAGCCTGTGCCTCCATATACTTTTTGGAAGGTAGAAACTTGTGCAAAATTGTTCGAGCCTGCAATTAATAGTATAATTGTAAATAGTAGCGATGTTTTCATAATATAAATTATTTAAGGATTAAATTGATTATTTGTCATTTATTCTTTTACAAACTTCAACACAATAACGCCTTTTTCAGTCAAGGTTCTTGCAAAGTACACTCCTTTTGCAAAGGTAGCACAATCAATATTTCCGGAGTTGCCGGAATAAATAATTCTTCCTGTAATATCAGTTAATTCCACTTTCTTTAAAGGTAATGCTGATTGAACGTGCAACTGGCTTATAACAGGATTTGGATATAATAATATATTGTCGTTCGAAGCGCTTATATTATCAATGCAGTTTGTAACAGAGGGACAGGAAGGGTTTCCTGTTGGATTACGCATGTAATATATTGCCCCGTCATAAGGATAAACAACATGCAACGCAGGGCAGGTAAGTGCAATAAAAGGCACCAACCATCCTCCATTATTAAGTGTTTGCAATAAAACCTGCGGACCCCAGGTTGCACCACCATCCCCGGAATAAGAATAATAAATTCCATCATAACCGCTGCCCATATAGATGGAAGTTATGTGAAGGTTAGAACCTTCTCTGACCAAAAATGGATATTCTTCATTCCTGCCTGACGTGGTATTTGTAGTAACCTGTTCGCAAGCATTCCATGTTGTTCCAGAATCGGAAGATTGCCGTATCCATGAATTCCAATTCGTACTATCCAGCCCATAAGCTAAATCTGTGTGCCCGCTATCAAGAGAAACCATAGTAGTATAAGAATTCATTGAAGTAATTGCAACCTCGGGATCCCATGTTGCTCCCATATCCCTTGAACGGCGGTAATATATCTCCATAGTTCCACTCCTGTTATCATTCCATGTCATATGGATGTATTTGCCATCGGTAGCTGTGCTCATGTCTTCTGAACGGCCATATCCTGTGCGTGTTGAAACTCGCTGGGCTGTTCCAAATGAATTGCCATTATTTGTAGATTTCACTAGCCAAATCATTGTACTGTCCATAACCCCTTTATGTAATGCAACAAGTACAGTAGTGCCTGAAACGGCAACACCCGGCCAGAATAAAGTACTGCTGTCTATACAAACTTTTGACGCCCATGTATTTCCTCCATCAGTAGAATGAATATAGAAAGAGCTGTTACCTGAAAGTCCGGAAGATTCAAACGAGGTAGATTCATTTAAACTGTCCCACCATACTACATGAATATTTCTGCCATTTACAGCTAAGGAAGGCATACTGGCTTTGCCATTAGTATCCGTTATAGCAACCGGTGTGCTCCATGTATGTCCGGTGTCAATCGAACGTGTATAATAGATAGCGGTTCCATTTGTACGTTTATCCGACCAAATTACATGGAGGGTGTCATTACTGGCAACCATGCATGGTCCCATATTCTCATTCATGGATGCATTAGTTGCATTGGGCGAAATGTTGATAGGAGAACTCCATTGCGCTAAAGCGCTGCTCAAGCCAAAAATGGCTTGCAAAATTACGGATGTAAATAGCTTTTTCATGATTTCAGTTTTTATGGTCAATTAATTTTTTAGTTCAATCTGGGTGTAAACAATTATAATTCCCGAACCCAATTATAAGACGCAATAGTATTAAAAGGTTGCATTCAAAATATTTAAGTTTTTATAATTCGTTTTATACTAATTGTTTAAATTTTTACTGTTGCAATTAAAACCTAAATAATTCTTCTTTATATACCTGAATGCACAAAAGCAAAAATTTGTTAAAAATAGTATTTTGAAAATCTTACAAATTATTTCAGGTTTAACTCGTTTAATGATGATTAATTCTTTAAGTATAAATTCCGGTTCATTAAGGATTGATATAAATTTAATATTGAGTTAATCCATAGTAAGTATATTTGCCACATTAATATTTTAAAATGTATATAAAAATGAAAAAAATATTCTTTGTTTTACTACTTGCCGGTAATACTCTTTTCTGTTACCAGGTTGCCAAATCTTCAGTACCCGACCATGTAACGCTCACATGGTCAGGCGATCCGCATACTACACAAACCATTACATGGAGAACAGAAGTTGCAGAAACAGACGGCGATGTTCAATATGCGCGAATTGAAGATTCGGTAAGTTTTTCCTTTAAAGCAAAGGATGTGAAGGAAGACAGTTCAGTTAAATTCAAAACCGATATTGGAATATGGAATATACATACATTGACCATTGAGGGGCTTGATCCCGGTAAAACATATTGCTATAGGGTAGGTCATGGCAATAACTGGAGTTCTTTGAATGTATTCACCACTGAATCGGCCGAAACAAAAAGTTTCAGATTTTTAATCTTCGGCGACAGCCAGAGCGGCAATCCTGTTGATCCAAATTATAAAGTATTCGAAACAACCATTCATAATGCTTATAAAACAAATCCCACTGCCAAATTTTTTATCAATATGGGCGACCTGGTTGAGGTTGGTGGCGATTATAATCATTGGACCAACTGGTATAAGGCTACCCGGGATGTGATAGATAAAATATCATTCATGCCGGTAGTAGGGAATCACGATACTTATAATAATGCCTTCGAGGGAGCAGGGAAACCGGTTAATTTCATCAGGCAGTTCATGGTGCCGCAAAATGGCCCCGATGGAGTTAAAGGACAGCTATATTCGTATGATTATGGCGATGTTCATTTTGCAGTGTGGGATAGCCAGATAGAAGAAGAAAAACCTGGCAAAGAGATGTTAAGCAAAGAACTCGACTGGCTTCGCAAGGATTTGCAGTATACTGACAGGAAGTGGAAGATAGTATTGTTCCATAAAACACCTTATTATAATAAAGTCAGAAGGTCGAATGATACCCTGAGATACCTGCTGCAACCGATTATTGATTCGAACCATGTTGATATTGTGCTTAATGGTCATGATCATGGTATTTCGTGGACATATCCGATAAAAAATGATGAATTTAAATCAAAACCATCGCAGGGTACGGTTTATTATATCACAGGAAGAAGCGGTAACAAAAGCTACGAAGACCTTGTATGGAAAGTTTGGGATGCCGGTTTCTTCGATCCACTCGACGAGCCTAACTACGTGGTTGCTGATGTAAACGCTTCGCAGTTTAAACTGCTTGCTTACAAGCAGGACATGACTCCTATTGATACCTTTATTATTGATAAAGCTAAAGATGAAATATATCCGTTAAAAGTTCCTGTAAAATATAAGGAAACAAGGCTGGTTATATATGGCAAGGCATTAGCAGACAGTATTAAGCCGGTTAATAGTAATAATGTATGGTATGTTCCCGCAAAAGCTTTTGTTGATTATTTACATGGAAGGAGCGATAAGAAAGAGAACAACTTACAAATTAAAATCAGGAAAAGCGCAGGCGAATTTACTATTAAGCATTTTCCACAAAGCAAAGATGCTGATATGATTTCGGCAGAAGATATAAAAGCGAAATTAGGCTTTCGGTATAAGTTTGATGAGGTTGCAAATATGCTTTTGTTCTCGAAAGATTAATGAACCAGGTGTAATCCGGGAATAAAAGGTTATATTCTTGATTCTTATTAGTTACGATTCGAATAAGTGTTCAAAATACTTAAATAAATTTATTTTGTACATTTGCCGTTCCATAATTCAGTCTGTCACTTTTCTGAATAAAAAGCTTAACTTCTGATGAATGTAATTCTTATTATCATTTTCCTTATTTTTCTTACCGGTTTGTGCAACTTGTTTGAAATAGCTTTTGTTTCTTGCAGGAATTCTAAACTGGAAGAATTAGCACAAAAAGGAAATGTTTCGGCACGCATCATATTAAATAAATTGCAAAAGCCTGAAAGATTTATATCCGAGATACAGATTGTTATTACAGGTATCAGCCTTATTTCCGGTGCTATTGGAGGAGTGGCTCTTGCAAGACATTTCACTGATTTTCTATTCAGTATAGGTTTTTCAGGTGAATTTCTTGCTCCAGTTTCTATGATTATTGTTATTGCCGTACTTGCTTATTTTTCGCTAGTGGCAGGCGAAATAGTTCCCAAAACTATTGCCCTTAATAATCCCGAGAAAATGGCTATTGCACTTATACCGTTTATGCAGATTGTTTCGGCAGTGGTTGCACCATTGGCATGGTTCCTTAGCCTTTCAACTAAATTTATTATTAAATTCTTCCAGATAAAGAAGAATCTTGATCCACCAGTTTCAGAGGAGGAACTCAGGATAATAATCAAGCAGGGATCAGAACATGGTGTGCTTGAAAAACAGGAATCGGAGATTATTCAGGACGTTATGACATTTTCCGATAAACAGCATATTCGCTAATGACACCCAATAAAGATGTGGTTTGGCTCGACCTTGAACTCCCTGTAGAAGAACTCTTGCAGGAAGTTATCAATTCGCCTTTTTCTCGCTTCCCTGTTTGCGACGGTACTATTGACGAGGTAAAAGGCATTGTTTATGTCAAGGATATGCTGAAACAAATCCAGAAGCAGGGTAAGATGAATCTGGAGGATATAATGACACCCCCATTCTTTATCCCTGAAACAATGAAAGCCATTAAACTCCTTGAAGATTTTAAGAAAAGGAAGATAAAAATGGGGATAGTAGTGAATGAATACGGAGAAACGCATGGTATTGTGACCATACAAGATATATCAGATAATGTGCTTGGTGATATTCCTGATATTTTGCAGGATCACCAGCCACAGATAGCAAAGCGCGACGACGGTTCTATTCTGGTTGATGGCGATTTTCAGTTTGACGAAGTAATGGAATATCTTGAAATTAAGGTTTCAGACGAGTTCAAAGAAATAAAACAAAATATTTCCACCGTAGGTGGTTTCATCATGTACATGCTTGATAAGGTCCCGGCCAAAGGCGACCATATTCTTTTTGAGAATTATCGCTTCGAAGTGATTGACATGGATGCCAATCGTGTTGATAAAATTCTCATAGTAAAAGAGAACCTATCCTAAACTTAAATTTTGAAAACTAACAAAAAGAAAACTCAGCATATTAATTTATGTGCTGAGTTTTTATTTTTCAATTAAAAATGAAACTTAGAAAAGATATTTAATGTTGTGACTTAGAGAAAGTGTAAATATCTAACCACCCTTTCCACCCAGTCTGTTTGAGGAGAAATAACCTTTATTATTATTCTGAAAAATTATTCCGAAGTCATCACTGGAGGAATTGATAGGGTACTGCAGGTTGACAGGTGTACACCATGAACTTCCATTTTTTACTGCCACAAAAATATCCAAACCGCCCATTCCCTGCAAGCCGTTGGAAGAAAAATATAAAGTATCCTTGCTTACACTCAGGAAAGGGTATACTTCGTCTCCGGCAGTATTGATATTCGGGCCGAGATTGATGGGCTCTCCCCATGTTGCATTTTTATCGCTTCGTTTTATCATCCATAAATCCATTCCGCCATGTCCGCCCGGCATATCTGAAGAAAAATATAGGGAAAGTCCATCAGCGCTGATACAGGGGCTACAACTGTTAACAGTATCATCAGAAATTGGAATAAGTATTGGAGAATCCCAATCTGTTGTTGATCCACTTTTCAATTTTGAAACATAAATATGACTGATCTGTTTTTTGTCTTTTTCAATCACGCTGCGGGTAAAATATAACTCACTTGGCGTTGCAGTTGCATATCTTTCATTGAAAAATACATTTGCATCCGACTCTCCATTTTTTGTGTTAATGTTCTTTCCAATAGAAGCAGGAATACTCCACTTTCCCGTTTTATCTGCGCTTGACAAATAAATGTCAGGGGCGCATTGTCCGTTTACAACACTGTAATATTCCCCAATGGAGCCCTCACGTGATGATGTAAAAGCAAGTGTATTGTATTTAAAATTATAATAAGACGGGGCGTAATCATCATCTTTGGAGTTTAAAGAGTTGCAGTTTACAACATCAAAACCAGAAGGTGTAGTTTTCCATTGTACAGCAAGTTTGCAGGATTCGACTCCCTTTAAACCTGGCATATCAGAAGGTTCAAGTGCCAGATAGGCATTATACTGCGCAGTTGCCTCATCAACTTTCCCGTTTGCCAAAAGCATGTCTGCATAATATAACGTAGCCAGATGATCAGTACAATTGGCCGTTAATGCTTTCTTATACCAAATCTCCGCATTTTTACTGTCTTTACATAATCTGTAACATTGAGCCACTTTAAAAGTTATTTTTGCTTTTTCTTTTTTATCGGTTTCTTTCAAAATGGCATTTTTATAAAAATCAATGGCATCATAATAATGGCAACTATGAAATATTTCATCCGCTTTCTTTTCATCTTTATTTTGCGCGTAAGTTTTTGAAATTAATAATGAAAGAATAAATAGTGTAAATACAATTGGTTTTAGGTTACTCATTGTGTATCGTTTATATTTGTTATTGGGTTTATAAGAAACTTTCAATTATTCTTACTTATGAAAACGAAATTATGTTTTTTTTCTTAACTTTTATATTAATATATTAAAATTGAAAATTATTCATTGAAGTTGTTCAAAGTCGGTTGTTGACAAAACACCAATGGCACATAAATATTCAGAATCAATAAATAAGTACCGTTGGTGAAAAAAAAATAATGATAAACAAAAGTATAATAAAAAAGAAATTTGTCCGCATTTACAATTTGGAAATTTGATGGGTAACACAAAAGTCAAAAAATATCAAGTAGTAGCGGCAATACTGTATCGGTTAAGAGGGTTGTCAATGGCGAGAGTTACCAATGAAACAATTCTTTAGGACGGCATACAAATGGAATAGCGTATATTATCATTTCCAAAAATGGAGTAAAGATACTAAGCTCGGAACAAAGTATGGCAATCTGTATTAGAAGCACACAAGCACATTCTAGATTTTATCAAGTATTCAATTAAAAACTACACATACACCAGCCAAAAATGAGGCGGAGAAGCAGTTGGTTATCAGGGTAGGAAAAAATGTTCAACAAGTAATTTATTAATAATTGCAGAGGTCCAAGGTATTCCATTAGCTTGTAGTGAACCTGTTTCAGGTAATCATAAATGATGCGTATAATTTGGTAGACACAACCGATAAAATGTTTTCTAATATCAGAGCATCCGGTATCCGAACTGACGGATTATTTCTTAATGCAGATGCAGGTTTTGATGTATCAGAGTTTCGGCAATATTGTATGCAAAATGAAATTTTTGACAATATTGATATGAATAAAAGAAATGGATGTGTGTCGGAAAATATATTTGATGAAATACTTTATAAATGTAGGTTTGTAATAGAGCGAACCAATGCCTGGTTGGATGCTTTTAAAGCACTATTGGTTCGTTTTGAAACAAATAAATATCATTGGAAAGCATTGCACTTATTGGC
Source organism: uncultured Bacteroidota bacterium (assembly GCA_963831005.1). Classification (GTDB taxonomy): domain Bacteria; phylum Bacteroidota; class Bacteroidia; order Bacteroidales; family CG2-30-32-10; genus CAWHOW01. The sequence continues at coordinate 1,316 of CAWHOW010000040.1, read as the reverse complement.
ATTTTGTGTTATTTTATTACGTCAACTTTGAACAACTTCATTATCAAATGCAATAACAAAATAAAGATTGGAAGGAAATAGAGAGTCTATATATTTTTGATGAATTGAAATTCAATATATAAATAAAATTTAAGTTATACTTTACACGGGATAAATTTCCGCAGTTTGATTTTGAAAAAATTGGAACTTGAGTGTCAATAAATTTTTTAAATCAGAGTTGTATCTATGATTAACAGTTTGAAAAAATCCATTAATGGCATCATGAAACTTAGAAGGTGTTTCATAATATTTTGCGTATAACATTTTTTTCTTTGTGAACTTCCATAATCGTTCAATAATATTCAAATTGGGAGAATATGAAGGTAAAAACAAGAGTGTTATTCCTAATTCTTTAGCTGTGTTTTCAACCAATTTGCAATGCTGATAACGCGCATTATCCAAAACAATTTTCAGGGGCAAATCCACATAAAGTTCTCGAAGTTGCTTTAAAAATGCAACAATAGTTTCGGCACTTATAAAAGAAGTATTGCTCAATGTAATAACTTCTTTCGTGATAGAATTTACAGCACCCAATACATTGATTCTATTGCGTCCCGAAGATGCTTTTATAAACAAGCGCGTCATGCACCACAAGGCACAAATAAAAGGTTGTAATATAAAATGTGCTGCATCCACAAAAAATAAATGGCATTCTCCGTTTTGTGCTTCTTTAATCGCTGGTTCTAATGTTGTTTTCATCCATTGCCGTTGTTTTTCAACATCTGCTTTTGCGGGAATATGTCCTGCTTTGATGTAATGCAAACCGTGCCGTTTCATAAAAGAACGTACCTGTGAAGGACTCCGGCTGATACCTGTCATAGCCTCAATACGCGATTTTGCTTCGTTAACACTCATCGGTGGCTGTTCTATAAAAGATTTCAATATACTTTCTGCATGGTTTTCCAATCTGCTTTTATTTGTGCCATAGTTGATCCCGCAAAGAACATCAAAGCCGCCTTCCTGATAGCGATGAACCCAATCGCCTACAGAATCCCGATTTAATCCAACCAAAGTTCCTATCATTTCATTTGACATATTAGTTGTTGCCTTGAGGTATACCGCATGTATTCTTTTCTGAATAATTGGACATGGATAATAATATCTTTCATATTTTAGCTTTTGAATTTCAGTTTCACTGAGATTTATTTGAAGCATATCATTAGTTTGTTGGTACAATCTAATTTGATATGCTTCTTCTTTTATTTTACATTCGTTCTCTCTAAATTATTAACTTTGTTCTGTTAATTTTTGCGGAAATTTATCCCGTTTGCAGTATA
>CAWHOW010000039.1:0-108210 GCA_963831005.1 uncultured Bacteroidota bacterium | reverse complement strand
GGAACATCAGATTCCATTGGGCTGGAGTTCTCCTTACATACTCGGCTGGATAAACAGGATAGCTGTTATCCCGGTGTTCAACTGGCTTAGCAGCTTCGGGATGAACTATGGCATCATTATTTTAATTCTTACTATTCTTCTTAAAATAGTTCTTTTTCCCATTGCTTATAAAACATACCTTTCTTCGGCAAAGATGCGCGTACTGAAGCCTGAGATTGATGAAATAAATAAAAAGATACCTAAGGAAAAAACCATGGAACGCCAGCAGGCTACTATGGCTTTATATAAGAAAGCAGGGGTAAACCCGCTAGCCGGTTGTATCCCTATGCTTTTGCAGATGCCTATTCTTATTGCATTTTACAGGTTCTTTCCGGCATCCATCGAATTAAGGCAGCAAAGCTTCCTTTGGGCAACCGACCTTTCAGCTTATGATTCCATACTAAACCTGGGATTTAATATCCCATTTTACGGTGACCATGTGAGCTTATTCACTTTGCTGATGACAGTTTCAACAATCTTTTATACCAAGCTCAATAACCAGTTAATGGGTTCGCAGGCGCAGATGCCCGGCATGAAGTTCATGACATATGCTATGCCTATAATGTTCCTTGGATTCTTTAACAATTTTGCTGCAGGTTTAAGCTATTATTATTTCCTTGCCAATATGCTTACTTTCCTGCAGATGTGGGTTATTCGCCGTAATGTGAACGAAGAAGCCATCCACCTGAAGATACAGGAAAACAAAAAGAAACCTGAAAAGAAGAAATCGGGATTCCAAAAAAGGCTGGAAGATATGGCTAAGCAAAGAGGCTACAACGCGCCGAAGAAGAAGTAAGTTCAAAGGTTCAATATCCAAGTTCCAAATTCAAAGAAAATATCTTTATGGCTTGCCTACTTCGCTGGCAGGCAGGGTCGTGGCTGTAAGCACACATAATAACTCTTTATACAACAATGTTTTTAATGCGAAAGCGCTTAGCTTTAAATTAATTGATTATTTCCCTGTAAAGTTTTTTGCTTGCTTCAAGGGGATCGATCCTTTCCTCTTGGGAAAAACATTTTCTCCACGGTAATTGTCACTTTTACCACGGAAAAATATTTTTCTCCACGGTCATTATCACTTTTACCACGGGAAAAACATTTTCTCCATTGTTATTGTCATTTTCTCCACGGGAAAAACATTTTATCCACGATAATTGTCACTTTTACCACGGGAAAAATATTTTCTCCATTGTTATTGTCATTTTCTCCACGGGAAAAACATTTTCTCCATTGTTATTGTCATTTTTACCACGGGAAAAACATTTTATCCACGATAATTGTCACTTTTACCACGGGAAAAATATTTTCTCCATTGTTATTGTCATTTTCTCCACGGGAAAAACATTTTATCCATTGTTATTGTCATTTTTACCATGGTCATTGTCACATTTCCCACGGTCATTGTCACTCTTACCGTGGGAAATGGTACAATGTTGTTGGTGATCGGTGAAAGGAGTGGGCAGTTGGCAGAGGCAGGAACAGTAAGCAGTGGTGTTTGCTGAGAAGCAAAACTGTAGTCTGCCCCATAGGGTTCACTGGTAGCCCCTTAGAGTTTACGGTACTCCTGTAGAAATTACAATCCTCCCCTTAGATTACAGTCACCCCCGTAGGATTTGCAGTCCGCTGTGCAGGTAATTTAATAGCTATTTTACTTTCTATTCAAAGGAATAATTCATTGCATTTTCCTTAGGACGGGATAAGTATAATTACTAAATGTATCTTTGGGAAATAAGTGATATTACTAAATAGTTTAGGTGGCAATTCTGATGATTTAATACTTTTTTGGCTTATTTTTAGTGTAAGGATTATAAGTTTTCGCTTATAGCTTTTTTCATTTAATGTACAGAAACAAATGCTTGTAGTTTTGAAATGATTTATTAATATAAAATTAACTTGACATTATATAATTAACTACGTAAATTTATCACAGCTAACCTAAAAACCCGAGTTATGAAAAACAGACTATTATTATTAACAGCAACAGTGGCCATGTTATTCGCCAATAGCGCAATAAATGGTCAGAATTTCATTAAAGCTACAAAAAGTAACGCAGGCCAGACAGTAACCCTCACCACCGACCAGGTACTTGAGATCAGTTTGCCCTGTAACCCTTCTTCCGGTTACGGATGGTACGAACCCGCATCTGGTATCAACAAAAACATTAAAACCATTGAACAATCCGGTGATTGGGAATTTGTTCCTTATACTTATAATGAAGGAAAGGTCGGAGAACCCGGCGAACAAATAATAAGGTATGTTGGCGTTAAGCAGGGAACCACCAATCTTAAACTGGAATACAGGCGCCCGTTTGAAAAAAACAAACCAGCCGCCGATGAGTACACTGTTACTATCCAGTCAGCAGGGAAATATACAGGTAGTTATGCTCCTCCTGCCAAACCAGAAGCCACACATAATAATAATACAAATACACCTTTATTAACTACTACATTACCTTCATCCTTTAGTTGGCAGTCGCAATGTACACCTATAAAAGATCAGGGTCAGTGTGGAAGCTGCTGGTCATTTGCAGGAACCGGAACATTTGAAGCTGTTATTAAAATTGTTGATGGAAATACAAGGAATCTTTCGGAACAATGCCTTATAAATTGCGCACCTACTTCAGGTGATGATGGATGTGAAGGTGGTTATTTCCCGGGAAGTTATTGGACATCTAAAGGAGCTGTTTACGAAAGTGATTGCCCTTATATAGATTATTCCTGTCAATATGCTACTTCAACTTCTTCTGCTACATGTGTGGGTTCATGTGCTACTTACCCTTACCATGAAAAGCCAACCAGTTGCGCTCTTGTTGCCGGTTCTACAGGCATACCTTCTGTTGCCAGTCTTCAAAGTGCAATTTATAATTATGGTCCTGTATGGGTTACTATAGATGCAGGAACTAATTTTCAGAATTATACCGGAGGCATTTTTACTACAACTGATGGAACCACCACTGATCATGCCGTTGTGCTTGTTGGATGGGTTACTGACGCTGCCCTTGCCAATGGCGGATATTGGATATTAAGAAATTCATGGAATACTGACTGGGGCGAATCCGGTTATATGAGGATTGAATATGGTATCAGCGCTGTTGGAACGGGTGCGGAATATATAAATTATAAGGGAACTACCATACCTCAATCGGTTGCACCTGTAGCTCACTTTGCAGCAAATACAACTACGAGCTGCACCGGTGTAGTACAATTTTCTGATCTGTCAACCAATGTTCCTACAGCATGGTCGTGGACATTTGGCGACGGAGGAACCAGCACACTGCAAAATCCAACCTATACATATACTGCCAGCGGAACATACACCGTTTCTCTTACAGCTACTAACAGCTTTGGAAGTAATACTTCAACAACTACAAATTATGTTACCGTTGATCTTTCACCAGCGCCGCCAACTGCTCCCAATGTTTCCAGATGCGGTACTGGTGCAGTTACACTTGTTGCAAGCGGTGGAACAAATTCTACCTATTATTGGTATGATGCTAATAGTAATTTCTTAGGATCTTCACCATCATATACTACTCCTAGTTTAACAGCCACTACCACATATTATGTGGAAGACGTGAATATAGGAAGCCAAACAAGTCTGAATGCTTCAACTGCAACTCCAAATGCAACTTGTTCAGCCAGCGGATGTAATTATGCCTTACTATTTAACATAACAAATAACAGTTCTGTTAATTCTATCATTGTAACCGGTATTTCATCCAATCATTATAATGCTGAAACCAAAAGTTATGCCACTCAGGTTTATTACAGACCTTCTACTTATGTTGGACATGAATCATCTTCTACCGGATGGACACAAGTATATTCAGGCAATACAATTTCCGCACAGGTGATCCCAGTTACCAGCTTCACTATTCCTCCTGGAGGAGTTTACGGAGTTTATTTGTATATTGCTTCTGACGGTGGTCTTTTTTCAAGCGGGGCAAATACATATCCTAATACGGATATGACCATTACAACAGGGTCCAGAGTTTGTTCTCCAACAGCTGCATTTACCGGAGGTACTTTGACTGCAGGTTATTCGATGTTTGGTTCAGTATATTATAAAACCATATGCTGTGCCAGCCCTCTTACAGCATGTGAGGCAGTGATAAATACGGGGACTGCTCCAGTCGCTACTGCTAGTAATAATGGCCCTGTTTGTGCGGGTTCCTCTCTTTCGCTTACTGGTGGACCTGCAAGTATGACTTCGTATGTCTGGAGTGGCCCCAGTTCATATTCAAGTGGTACGCAAAGTCCTGCTGTTTCAGCAAGCTCTACAACGGCTATGTCTGGTACATATACTCTTACAGTTACAGCCACTAATGGATGTACAGGTTCAGCATCTACTGCTGTTACTGTAAATTCTGAGGTAACAGCAAGTGTGAAAATTGCTGCCAGTCCCTCTGGGTCGGTTAAGTCAGGCACAACCATTACATTTACTGCTACGCCCACAAATGGAGGAAGTTCACCAACTTACAAATGGTTAAAGAACGGAACAACTATTTCAGGAGCAACAAGTTCTACTTATAAATCAAATACTCTTGCAAATGGAAATATCATTTCCTGTGTGATGACATCTGATGCCGCATGTGTAACAGGATCACCTGCAACATCCAATTCTATAACAGTAAGTATTAAGAAGTCCAGCACAGAATCAAGCACAGAAAATGATAATCCTTCTTCCGATCAGATCCTTAGCCTTGAAGTATATCCAAACCCAGTTTCTGATGTTTTAACTGTAGAAATTCCTCAGCAGGGAATAGCAGAAATATTTAATACACAGGGGCAACTGGTAAAAAACATTATGATAAATGAAGAAAAAACAATTATAGATGTTTCTGCTTTTTCAGGCGGATTGTATGTAATAAAAGTGAAAACGGATGATGGTGTAACTGCCTTTAAGAAGTTTGTAAAAGAATAACAGACTGAAATATATGAAAGAGCTGGAGTATATCCGGCTCTTTTTTTTATAGTGTATTCTTCTTTGATAACTCAAAAAACTCTTTCAATTCATTCTTGCTTTTTTCAGGCAGATCGTGCCAGCGGATGTTCTGTACTGCACCTTCCAGCGCTTGCAGCATGCTTAAACAGGCTGAATCATCTATTGCTTTTAACCTAAGAAAAGCATTCTTGCTTCCTGCATTGATAAGTTCAGAAGCATTGGAAATACCGCATTGTTTTAATTTCTTTGCTAATACTTTCCCAATATTAGGCATATCCAAAAGTTCTTTCATCTCTGATAACAGATTTAGTAAACCTGAACAAATATACATAGTCTTTTTGTAAAATAAATCAATGTAATTCGATCTTTTTACATTTCATGATGCGGAGAGATGTTTGTAAGGACTGAGTTTAATTTATTAATTTTACGCTCAAATTCATTTCATTTTGATAGAACAACTTATTAGCTGGGATAAATCATTGCTACTGTTCCTTAATGGGATGCACAACTCTTTCTTTGATTTCCTGATGTACTGGATAAGCTATAAGCTCACCTGGATACCATTCTATCTGTTCCTGCTTGCACTTGTTATCAAACATTATAAGCTTCGCACATTAGATATACTTGTATTTGTTGCATTGCTTATTACCTTGAGCGACCAGCTAACAGTGCATTGCTTTAAAGACGTTTTTCATCGACTGCGTCCCTGCCATGATCCCGTTATAAAAGATCTTGTTCACTTGGTAAATGGCGAATGTGGTGGTTCGTTCGGTTTTGTTTCTTCGCATGCAGCGAATTCATTTGCAATTTGTTTTTTCGTTATACAAATATTGGGAAAGAAAATAAAATACCTGACTCGCGGAATGATCATCTGGGCGGCTGTTATTTCTTACTCACGCATTTATCTGGGTGTTCATTATCCCTTTGATGTTTTCTGCGGAGCGTTGCTTGGAATCCTTGTAGGCTATTCCGTTGGAAAAGCATTTAATTGGTACTTTCAGAAATGTGTTTTAAAAGCTACACTTTAATTCAAGCCTCAATGCCAATGGTTATGTCGTTCTTCCCTGTGTGCAGCCCTTACACTTTCTCTTACCAAAAAAGCTATCAGCATAAAGAGTAAAATAACTCCGCAGGCTATGAAAATAATGCCTGGGGTAATTGAATAGGGTGAGATTGCCAGTAAGAAAAGAATTAAAAGAATTAATAGAGATGCTGCAAGCAAAGCGCCGCATCCGTGTCCGCAGCCCCTGTAAAGCAAACTTTTCCTGTCTGTAAACGCAAGGGTCGATCTTTTTGCTGCATAATCTTGGAGTACTTTGGGCGAGAAGTTATTTAAAAAAGAAGCAACTTTGAAATTTTCTTTTGATGTACTCATTGAAGAAGTTGAAACTGCAGTAAAAGAAGCTTGCTGCTCAGGTTTATCCAGCGAAGCCAGATCATTACTTACACTTGACTGACTGAGAAGAGGTGTGATAGTTTCCATTTTGCCATCACAGGCAGATTTAGCATGTTCACCAATTTCTGAATTCTTCCGAACGGGTTTGTTTTTCGCAAAAAGCGGCGGAATATAATACCCTGCACTGTACCTTCGTTTCTCTATTCCTGCTTTTTCCATAACTGAGCATGAAGCAAGCAGTGTAATGCCCAAAAGAATCAAAAGATTTTTCATTATGATATCACTTTTTAAACTAATTTACTATACATTAATCATGCCAAATTTTTTAATATTTCCAGTTAGAAACCTCAGGTAGCAATATTTATATTTCTAATTTACGAAATACGGACATATTATGAAATGACTAAATTAAACATCTTATTTATCTATTTTTAATTCATTATTAATCTTATTTTAATCCCAGGTGTTTTTCAAAGATCTATTTTTGAAAGTAAAATTTATACTATATAAAATGGTCTTTAAAAATATTATTTTTGTAAATCTTCTATTGGTAGATTATAAAATATAATATCAAATCTCAGGATGGAAAATAGAATAATTGATTTACTAACCAAAATAAAGAAGATGTATGAAAATTTTATTAATTGACGATGATGTAAAACTGACCACGATCATTAAGGTTGGATTAGAAGAAAAAAATTATTCGGTCGAGGTGGCCGATGATGGTTACACAGGGAAGAGGCTTGCCCTGGAAAATAAATATGATCTGATAATTATGGATGTTATGATGCCCGGAATTGATGGGTTTGAATTATGTAAAAAGATTAGGAATGATGTAAAAGTGCCAGTCTTAATGATTTCATCGTTAAATATGATTGAAGACAGAGTAACTGGGTTTAATTGTGGTGCCGATGATTATTTGATTAAACCATTTAGTATAAAAGAACTAATTTCAAGAATGGAATCATTAAAAAAATATTTTAAATCCAATATAACATAAATCATACTCTTGGAGCAGAATATTACTCTTATACCTTTTATCTTCTTTGCAGCTATTGCAATTTCCCTGGTTGGTTTAATGATTGTCCTTTCTTACTTTCTTGGAGAGAGGCACAAAGAAAGGACCACCGATGAACCTTATGAATCGGGTATTCCTCCAACAGGTGATGCAAGACTACGATTCTCTTCAAACTTCTATATTATAGCCATGTTCTTCGTTATTTTCGACCTGGATGCTGCATTTATTATGTTGTGGGCTGTATCATTCCGCGAATTGGGATTGCCCGGTTATATTGGAATACTAATCTTTATTGTCGTTTTAGTGATACTTTTAATTTATGAGCTGAGCATAGGCGCACTTGATTTCGGCCCTGACGGGAAGAAGATACTTAAATATAAATCAAAGATCAAATCAACCCATACATGATAATAAGCAGTAGTAAAAACAACAGTTTTGAAAAGGACCTGAATGATGAATTCATTCACAGATCTGTTTTGTTTGGCAAGCTTGATGAAATGGTATCGTGGGGAAGAAAGAATTCCATCTGGCCCTTTGGTTTCGGCTTGTCATGCTGCTTTGTCGAGATGGCCACTTCGCTTACAAGCCGATATGATATTGCACGTTTTGGAGGAGAAGTTATACGGGGAACCCCCAGGGAAGCCGATATGATGGTGATAGCAGGCACAGTGTTCGTCAAGATGGCGCCAATTATCAAAAGATTATATGAACAGATGATGGCGCCTAAATGGGTCATCTCAATGGGCTCGTGTGCTAACTCAGGCGGAATGTATGATATATATAGCGTGGTGCAAGGCGTTGACAAGATATTGCCCGTTGATGTCTACGTTTCTGGTTGTCCTCCGCGACCAGATGCTTTTCTTGAAGGCTTACTTTTATTGCGTGAAACTATTGGGAAAGAAGAAAGACCTTTCAGTTGGGTAATCGGCCCGCAGGGCGTTAACAAAATTGAGAAAATAAGCATGAGGGATAAAAAGCACGAAGAAAGAAGTAAAATGGGGAATATCCGACCAATGAATGAAGTTTAATTTTGAATTGAAACGAGAATAAATTTATAAAGAATAAATTGCCACGACCTTTAGGTCGTGGGTGTAATAAAATAATAATAAAGGGCTTTAGCCCCAATAATAATGATAATATTTTTGTATAAATTTTGAATAATAATATTTCGTGAGTATAGACAAACATAATGTAGCATTTGAACTGGTTTCCGAATTTGGTAACCAGGCTATATTGTATGAACAGTCAACCAAAGATGGAACGCCTACTATATGGATAGACAAAAACGACTTGCTTCCAATATTGAAATTCCTTAAAAACAAAATCCGGCTACCTTATAAAATGCTATACGACCTGACAGCTATTGACGAACGAACGAGAACCAAGCGTGAAGGTCAACCCGAAAGCGATTTTACAGTTGTTTACCACCTCACATCATTCGAAAGGAACGAAGATATTCGCATTAAAGTTCCATTAAAAAGTATTGATTTAAACGTTTCCAGCATAACGACTATATGGGAATCGGCCAATTGGTATGAGCGTGAAGTGTATGATATGTTCGGTATCAACTTTAGTGGTCATCCTAAACTTACAAGGATACTAATGCCAAAGACATGGCAGGGACATCCTTTAAGAAAGGAGCATCATGCAAGAGCAACAGAACTCGATCCTTTTGTACTTACTGAAATAATGAGGGATGAAGAAGATGCCGATCTTAAATTCAATCCTGAAGAATACGGATTGAAAAGAAAAAGCGAAGACAGCGATTTCATGTTTCTGAACATAGGACCCCAACATCCCGGTACACATGGTCTTTTACGTCTCATAGTTCAATTGCATGGCGAAGATATAGTAAACATTGTGCCTGATATTGGATTTCATCATCGCGGTGCTGAGAAAATGGGAGAAAGACAATCGTGGCATACATTCATACCATATACTGACCGTATTGACTATCTCGGCGGGGTGATGAACAATCTTGCTTACCTGCTCTCTGTCGAAAAACTGGCTGATATTGAAGTCCCTGACAGGGCGAATGTGATACGTGTAATGATGAGTGAGCTATTCCGTATAGCCAGTCATTTGGTGTGGTTTGGAACATTTGCACAGGATATGGGACAGATGTCACCTGTCTTTTATTCGTTTAATGACAGAGAAAGGATATTTGATATAGTATCTGCCATTACCGGTGGACGTATGCATCCATCATGGTTCAGGATAGGCGGCGTAGCTCACGACCTGCCGGATGGTTGGGCTAAAATGGTACAAGATTTTGTTAATTACTTTCCAAAACGTCTTAAAGAATTTGAAAACATAGTAATTAAAAACGGAATATTTAAAGGCAGAACTGTTGGAATAGGAGTATATACAACACAGGAAGCTATTGAATGGGGCATTACAGGTGCTGGTCTCAGGGCTACAGGTTATGATTGGGATTATCGTAAGAAACGACCATATTCGGGTATTGAAAACTTTGAATTTGATATACCACTGGGCAAAAATGGTGATTGCTACGACAGGGCAAAAGTTCGCATGGAAGAGATGCGCCAGAGCCTGAGAATTATACAGCAGTGTATAAATAATATGCCTGTAGGGCAATACAAATCGGATAACCCTCTTGCTGTGCCTCCTAGAAAAGATAAAACTATGGTTGATATAGAAACACTCATCAATCATTTTGTTAATGTATCATGGGGACCTGTAATTCCTGCAGGTGAAGCAATGGTACCTGTTGAAGCAGCTAAAGGCAGCAATGCATATTACCTGGTGAGCGACGGTAGTACTTCGTCTTATCGTTCACGGATACGGACTCCTTCATTTCCGCATTTACAGATGATACCGTTTATAAGCAAAGGATATACTATACCCGATTTATTGGCTATACTTGGCGCTACTGATTTTGTGTTAGCTGACCTTGACAGATAATAAAATAAGAATAAATTGTAGTACAGCAATGTTGACAGAAGAAGAGATAAAAGAAATACAGGCGGAGATCAAACAATATCCATATCCGTCAGTTGCATGTATTGATGCATTAAAGATTGTTCAGCATTATCGCGGTTGGATATCTGATGAATCGGTTAAGGATATTGCAAAATTCCTGGAGATGTCCAATGAAGAGGTTGATAGTGTTGCCACATTTTATACCCGTATTTACAGGAAGCCTGTCGGCAGAAATGTAATCCTGATTTGTGACAGCGTAAGCTGTATGATAATGGGATATGAGTCAATTTATAATTTTATATCAAAAAGACTTGGTATCTCCTTTGGTGAAACCACATCTGACGGACGTTTCACCCTTCTGCCTAATTCTTGTCTTGGTGATTGCGATCATGCACCTGCAATGATGATAAACAATGATCATTATAATAAATTGACTGTTGAAATGATTGATAAGTTGCTTGACCAATACAATTAGCCTGACATGGAAAGACCTTTGACCAAACATATCACACCCGGTTCTCCTCCTCTTAATCTGAATGATTACAAGAAAGTAGGCGGTTATTCAAGTCTGTATAAGGCTCTTACTGAAATGACTCCCGATGAAGTAAAGAAGGTTGTTTTAGATTCTAATCTTTTAGGCAGAGGTGGTGCAGGATTTCCTTCAGGAGTTAAATGGAGCTTTGTACCAACAGCTGATAAGGTCCAACAGAAATACCTTGTTTGTAATGCTGATGAAATGGAACCCGGAACATTTAAGGATCGATATCTGCTCGAAGGAAACCCGCATCAGTTGATTGCCGGAATGATTATTTCAGCTTATGCTTTGCAAGCTGATAAAGCATTTATTTTTACACGTTGGGCATATAAAAAAGCTGAGGTTGAAATTCGCAAAGCAATTGCAGAAGCTTATGAAGTAGGATATCTTGGCGAGAATATATTAGGCACTGGCTTCAGCCTTGATATTATTTTTCATTCAAGTGCTGGCAGGTATATCTGTGGTGAAGAAACAGCCCTGTTTAATTCATTGGAAGGGAAAAGAGCCATACCACGCACCAAACCACCATTTGCTGCAATCAGTGGTCTGTTTGGAAAGCCTACGATCATGAATAATGTTGAGACGCTATCTTATGTTTCGCATATATTGGAACATGGGGCAAAGTGGTTTAAGGATCTAAGCCTGACCGGAACCGGTGGAACAAAACTTTATGGAGTAAGCGGAAGAGTGAAAAAGCCCGGTCTATGGGAATTACCATTGGGAATAACTATGCGTGAATTACTCGAAGAACATGCCGGTGGAATGTTGGATGGATATAAATTCAGAGGTGTGATACCCGGTGGAGCTTCAACAGATTTCCTAGTTGAAGAACATCTTGATGTTAAAATGGATTTCTCAAATGTGGCTGCTGTAGGAAGCAGGCTGGGAACAGGAACCATGATCATCCTTGACGACAGGACATGCCCGGTTGCATTCATACATAATATTGAAAAATTCTTTGCACTTGAAAGTTGTGGATGGTGTACCCCATGCAGGGAAGGACTTCCCTGGGTTGAAAAAATGCTTGCATCAATTGAGAATGGAAGCGGTAAAATGGAATACCTTGATACATTAAAGTTTCACACAAAATATATGGGTCCCGGTAATACGTTTTGTGCTCATGCACCCGGAGCTACAGAACCTTTACAAAGCGGGCTTAAGTATTTTTATGATGATTTTGTAAAGCATATAAATGAAAAAAAATGTCCCTGGAGGTAAGCATGATCAATATCAGGATAGATGGAAAACATTATGAAGTAAAACCCGGCAAGAATCTTCTTGAAACTTGCCTGGCATTGGGTTTGGATATTCCTCATTTCTGTTTTCATCCTGCACTAGGCTCTGTGGGTGCATGCAGGCTCTGTGCCGTAAAGAAATTTAAAGATAATAACGATAAGCAAGGCAAAATAATAATGTCGTGCATGGAAGCTGTGACAGATGGAATGATCATTTCCATTGAGGACGATGAAGCTAAAGCTTTCCGTGCTGCTGTTATTGAAAGCCTGATGACAAATCATCCTCATGATTGTCCTGTTTGTGATGAAGGCGGTGAATGCTTTTTGCAGGATATGACTGTAATGACCGGTCATAACTACAGGCGATATGATTTTAAAAAGAGAACGTATTCTGATCAGGATCTCGGTCCATTCATTAATCATGAAATGAACCGCTGTATTCAATGTTACCGTTGTGTGAGGTTTTACAGGGATTATGCAGGGGGTAAAGACCTGAATGTTTTTGGTTCGCATAATCATGTTTATTTCGGACGCCACGAAGATGGAACGCTGGAAAATGAATTCAGTGGAAACCTGGTGGAGGTTTGTCCTACGGGTGTTTTTACGGATAAGACGTTGAAAAAACATTTCACCCGTAAATGGGATCTTTCAAACGCTCCTTCAATTTGTGTGCATTGTAGTGTTGGATGCAATACCATTGTCAGTGAGCGTTACGGATCAATCAGACGAGTAATGAGCAGGTATAATGGGGCTGTGAATGGTTATTTTATTTGCGACCGCGGAAGGTTCGGTTATGAATTTGTTAATGATGAAAAAAGGATCAGAAGAACGAAAATTCATTTAACAAAAAATGAAGATTTGCAGGAAGTTGAAAATGAAAAATTAAATTCAATATTTAATGAAGCTTTTACAAAGAACAAAAAGGTCATTGGAATAGGGTCTCCCAAAGCGTCCCTTGAATCTAACTTTGCATTATCAGCACTTGTAGGGAAAGAGAATTTCTATCATGGCATATCCAAAAGAGAGCAGGATATGACCAAAAGCGCAATTGACTTTTTTCAAAACAGTGGTGTTAAGACACCATCATTGAAACAAATTGAGAAAGCTGATGCTATCCTAATTCTTGGTGAAGACATGACAAACACGGCGCCTATGATTGCGCTTGCTTTACGTCAGGCAATTCGAAATGTGCCAAACGAAGCTGCAAAAACAACAGGTATTCCATTATGGAACGATGCACCGGTAAGGGAACTGGCACAGGATACAAAAAGCCCTGTATATATTGCCACACCAATTAAAGATAAACTTGACGATATTGCAGAAACAATTTACAGAGCTTCAACTACAGATATAGCAGACCTGGGATTTGCTATTGCAGCTATATTAAATGCTGATGCACCTAGCGTAAATTTAATTTCAACAGATCAACAGGAGCTTGCTGAAAAAATAGCTCTCTCGTTAAAAAATGCTAAACACCCTTTGATCATTACTGGTATTAACCAGGGTGATGAAGATATACTGCACGCAGCATTAAATATCTCTATCTCACTGCTGTCATCTAATCCTGATGTGATGCTTAGCGTTGTATTACCTGAATGCAACAGCATGGGAATGGCATTAATTCCGGGCAGATCACTTAATGATGCTATCTCAATGGCGACTAATGAAGAAATAGATACATTAGTGATATTGGAAAATGACTTGTATAGAAGAGCAACTGAGGATTCAATCAATCATCTTTTTGACAGGAGCAAACAAATAATTGTGCTTGACCACACAATGAATAGAACGGCAGGGCGGGCAACTATATTAGTTCCTGTCTCCACATTTGCCGAATCAGAAGGAACGATAGTTAATAATGAAAGCCGTGCACAACGCTATTATAAGGCTCTTGTAAATAAAGACCAGGTAAAGGAAAGCTGGCGATGGATAGCAGACATTAAAAAGATAAAAGATAATAAACAGGAAGAACCCTGGAAATGTTTTGATGAAGTAGTTACAGCTATGGTCAATGAATTGCAGGTGTTTTCAAAGTTAAGAGAATATATGCCTGATGCTGACTTCAGAATGTTCAATGCAAAGATACCAAGGCAAAGTTTACGTTACAGTGCCAGGACTGCGATGAATGCTAAGGTAGCGGTTAGTGAAACAAAGATTTCAGAGGACGATGATTCTCCATTGACTTTTAGCATGGAAGGCCGGCAGGAACAACCACCATCATCTCTTGTGCCGTTTTACTGGACTCCCGGATGGAATTCAGTTCAGGCAATGTATGGGTATCTGGATGAACCTAATGGTTCCTTAAAAGGCGGCGATCCCGGTATCAGGCTTATTGAGCCAAAACAGGAAAACAGTTATTCGTATTTCAACATGAGTCCAACAAGTGTTGAGCAACAAAAGGATCAGTGGCTCATTGTTCCTGTTTATCATATTTTCGGAAGTGAAGAATTAAGTTCGTTAGGACCAGCCATAGCTCAAAGAATTATTGAACCATGGATATATGTAAACCGGAAAGATGCTGAAATAATTGGCGTTAATGAAGGAGAGTCAATTGGTCTGGAAATAGCAAACATTAAATTAGTAATGAATATAAAAATAGAAGAAAGCTTGCAGCAAGGAGTAGCAGGCTTACCTATAAATTTACCCGGAATGAATTATGTTGAACTGCCTGCTTATGGTAAATTTAATAAAATAGAGACCTACGGATTTTAGATTCGGCATTTGTCAAACATTGTTAATTTTTCCCGTAATAAGCTAACCACAGAGGGCACAGAGTTCGCCGAGGCGAAGCACAGAGGTTCACAGAGAAAGTATTATCGGTAAACGGTTATCAGTTTTCGGAATTACCGTTTCTGATTAACTCCTTACTGCCGCTGCCTCCTGTTTTCCATTTGCTATCTTCTGTTTGCTGTATTTTTACGGAAAATATTTATAGAAGGCGCTTCTGTGTCCGAACCTTACAAACCATACGGTATTCTTTCGGATTATTAAACCTATCCTATAATCGTCAGAAACCTTTATTCGATATAAGTTTTTATATTTCCTTAATTTCTTTATGTTAAGGATTACTGAAATAGATTTGGCACTTTCAACATTGCGCATAGCATCAAACACTGCCTGTAAAAGATAGCGATTGGTGTGTGTGGCAACATCACGGTAAAATGTTCCTTTAACAATCAACTCCATGTTTTCGCAAGTGTTCGTAAACTTTTTCTGCGGGTACATCTTCGCTTTGCATACCTTCGTTAATCCATTTTGCAATTGCCATGTCCTCTTTTTCTTCTTCTGTTAAAACACGCGTTTTCAATTTGTTTTTTTTGAATAACGACAAAAAGAAATCTTCTTTCTTTTCAGGAATATTTACAATAACTGTCTTCATAATAGCGTATTTAAATTGATTTTCAAAATTACTAATTTTTTCCGTATGAAGTTCAACTGTTCGTATATAGGAGGTTATCAGTTATCGGTATTACTGTTTACTGGTTGAAGATACATCCATGTTATAATTTTTTCAATTTTTCAGGATTTTGTCGTGTGTCAAAGATCCTGTGAATAACGATGATATTTTTTCTAACCGTGAAAAGGAGCTTATAATTTCCCGCAATAATTCTTCTGTATTTTGGATTATACTCATCTATGGCTATAGATTTTGTAAAACCACTCCGTGCAATGGATTCAGGCGCTGCGGTTAATAAACTGATTATTCTGTTAGCTGCTAATACTGAACGTTCGGCAAGATAATTGTAAATTCCCTGCAAATCTTGTACAGCAGGTTCTGTCCAGATTATTTCTTTGCTTTTTGTTTCCAATTTTCAACTTCTTTCAGCAAATCTTTATGTTTTTTAACTTTCCCCTGCGAATACGCAACCTCCGATTCTTCCAGCTTTTGATTATATTCTTCCAGCGAAAGAGGTGTGGAAAATTTCTTATGTTCCGAATAGGATAACAGGTTTTTCAATAACATCAGAAATTCTTCATCCTGTATCTGATCAATCTGATTTTTCAGTTTCAGTTTTTCTTTTATAAGGTTCATGTTATTTATTTTTCGATACTGTAAAATTAATAAATTATTCTATACAAATTGTTCTTTAAATAGAACACTGATGATACTGAAAATACTGATCCCCACTGATTTTGTTACCGTTCACCGATTACTTATTAACTGCCTCCTGCCACTGCCTTCTTTTTCCAGTCTCCAGTTTTCAATTCTCAGTCTCCAATTAATTCTTCTCTGCTGACTGCATACTGCCAATTGCTTACTTCTTCTTCATTCGATTGTTCAAATGTTCGCTTGTTCTATTTTTCACTTGTTCTTCACTTGCGGATTTCAATTTTGCCACAAAGGCACTAAGGCGCAAAGGTTCACAAAGTAACTGCTAACTTCTCCCATTCCCCGCTTTCCCCATTCACCCATTCAATTTTCTATTTGCTGTTTTCTATTATCTATTTACTTTTTATTTGCTCAATTCATATTTTCCCACATGCAGGCAATAATAAATCGGGACTCTTTCTACACTCTTATTTTATAATTTTCTTTACATTTGTTAATCAAAATTATTCATTATGGGACTGAGAAGAATAAATAAAAATAATATCATTGCAATTGACACTAAGATTTGTGATTGTTCAGAAATTGCATTTGAAGTAGCGTTATATTGTGATACCGTATTAACCGGAATTATTGACGGCAAAAAACTTGTTCCAAATAGTGATAGTAATGGCATACTATTAATTAGTTTTGATACTGATGATGAGTTTGCAGTAACAGGTATGCTTAAAATAAAGAAATTCATTATTAAAAATGTCAAAAAAGATAAAAGAAGTTGTTGCTGGATAAGAATATCTGATGATTTTAAAACTACTGAAATTATTGGTGATATATCGGCTTTTGATATTTCTTTGAGACCATATATTATGGTGTAATACCATTACACAGTACAAATTAGTCCATAATTGAACTTGGTATTATGCCGATAGAGTAGCTGTTATAATACAATTCATTGGACTATTACAGATACCGCATCGGTATAAATTACAGGAAATACTTATTCCCTTAGTCCCATTTCGAGACGTCGCGCTGCTCCTCCTCAATGTGACAAACGTGTTGGGGATATTACTCTCTACTCCTTACTCATTACTCACTACTCATTACTCATAACTCATTACTAAAAAAGACAGCCAGGCGTGCGCTAATCATGACATTCATTCAAAAAAATCGAAGAGATAAGCGCTGTCAAAATCAATTTCAAACTCCTTTAAAAATTCCAGATATTCTTCTTTAAACGTTTTCTTTTGATGATGAATTTCCTGATTCATTATATATTTTATCACATTGTCGCGTTGAGATCGACTATATGAGAATGAGCCAAAACCTTCCTGCCAGTAAAATTTGAATTTTGAATATTTATTTTCATTGATAAATCGTGATGATTCTGATTTAATTTCCCGCACTAAATCTGATAAACAGCATGAAGGCGACTGTCCTATAAGAATATGAATATGGTCGGAAACGGAATTAATGGCCAAAAGTTTTTGTTTCTGATTTTTGATAATACCTGTTATATATTTATGTAAAGTTTCCCGAAAAGAGGAAGCGATCATAGCTTCTCTATTTCTTACGGCGAAAATTAACTGAATGGTAATTTGTGAATAAGTATTTGCCATAGTTTTGTTATTTGTCCCATAGGGACATGATGTTGGTAAAGTTCCTGCTTTATATAAATGTTCCGCTCCTACGGAGCGGGATGTTTCATTATGAATTGCTTTTTACCAATATCCGACTCCTACGGAGTCTTTATTATTTTTATTGCCTTTTCTTCACCATCATTTATTGCCGTTATTACCATACCTTTTTCCCACAGCCAGTCGTGCGCGAAACTTAACGAGCACCATTAAGGGTGTTTGCCATATTTTTTATTTGTCCCATAGGGACATGATGTTGGTAAAGTTCCTGCTTTATATAAATGTTCCGCTCCTACGGAGCGGGATGTTTCATTTATATATTGCTTTTTACCAATATCCGACTCCTACGGAGTCTTTATTATTTTTATTGCGTTTTCTTCACCTTCATTTTTGCCGCTATTACCATACCTTCCTCCCACAGCCAGCCGAGCGCGAAACTTTACGAGCGATATCGAAGTTTTTGGAATAAAGATAATAATGTGATTCCTACTGCATAATAGCTAATTCTTATCACACTTTATATATTCTTCAATTCTCTTTTTTATCGTAAAAATAATGAACAGAACTTAGTTCATCCTTATAAATAAAACATGAATCTTTATAATTTTTACCATATGGACATTTTTCAACTCTCAAAGATTTAACAGTATAAAATTCAATATTATTAACCTCATGGTCATTTTCAAAGTCATAATCCGATGGTAATTTATTGTAATTAAGAATGTCTGTATTTATTTCTTGAAGACCCGAATAGAATAATGATACGACAATTATTTTTTCAACTTTTTCAAAGAAATTTTTTTCCCGTTTAAGTATTAATTTTCGAATTGTTCTACCATCGTTTACAACATCTGAGATAATCATTACCGTCTTATATCTTCCATCTTCATTTTTGTAATTAAGTCTTTTTTCATATTCATGATGGTCCTTGTATCTATATGAATATGGAAGTGAAGTATATGGAATATTAAATTTGATTGATGCTTTACTTGAGATTATATTACCTTCATATCCAAGTCCAATAATCAAATTACAATTATCTACTAAATTGAAAGTTTCAATAACATTAATTATCGCATTCTTTACAAAATATAAATCTTCTTTATTCTCTAATAATTTCGAAACATCAATCCAGTTATGTGCCCTAGATGAATCACTCCAATGAAAATGACCTGAATGATATAGCCTTTTGTTTTTTATTATACTATAAAGTCTATCTGCTATTTCATGATTGTCATAAAAGATTTTCGCATAACATTCAACTTTTGTAAACTCATTTTTATTTAGCAGTTTTTCACTTTCAGTATGAGGGAGAATGTCATTAACTGCATTAATTGTCTGAAGATTCTTCAGATATAAATCAAAAGATGGCGGTTGTTTGGCCGCCTTATTCTCTCTTAAATCCCAGAAATAAGGTTCATCGTTTCCACTTGTTTTTTGTAAGGCATAAATTTTATTCTCAAGTATAATATTCTCATTAATTTCTACAGGATATATCTTAAATGTAGTATCATATTTTATAGATGTTAAAGTTCCGCAATCACTAGACCAGATAGAGCCCATATGCACACTTTTGCAATTTGAGGTATGTTCATTTCCTGTAAATACAAAATTGATATTCAACCTTTCTAATTCAGCTATTAGATGTATTCTGTTCTGAGATTCCCATTGACCATTATTCGTGTTTTCATAGCCTGCACTAATATTATGATGCCAGCAAGCAATATAATTCAATTCCTTATTGTTCAATTCTCTTTTTAGTTCCTCAAACTCCTGCTTGAATTCTTCAATTGGGATAAACCCCTCACCACCTTCATTATTTATTTTGTAATTCGAATTTACTCCAAGAAGGATAATTTTATTTTCAATTTTAATATAGTCTATAATGAGTTTGTTAAACGGAAAATCTATGTTTTTTATCTTTTTATACAGCGATGAAAAGTTTTTAAATTTAATGTCATTCAGTAAATGTGAGTTGTTATTAGGTGTTTTTTCAAGTTCATTATCTAAAGATCTTCTATGGACATCATGATCACCTGGTAATATCAAACAATTATTTACATTTATATTTAAATCCTCAATTATCTTCTTTATATATGAATATGCAAAATCAAATTCTACTATTTCGCCGTATTCTGTGATATCTCCCGTAACAATGAGTATTAGTTCATGTTTACTAAAATCTTCTTTAATTTTAGAAATAAACTTATTAATAAAATAAATTGAACCGGAATCACTTGAATTAGTATTAAGATACGATTCAATTTCAGTATTTATATTTCCATTACTTTTTTGATATAAAGTAACGTGTAAATCAGAGATATGTATTATTACTTTACTCATTTTGTCAATGGTTCTAAATCGGTGGTTATATTATAATTTAATTCCTTATTATTCTTTTTATTAATTGAAAAAACTGCAATTGTTGCATCTTCTTTTGAAATGTCAGATTTACTTAATGTTTCTGTCTTAATAAGAGAAACATTGCCTAAACATTTCCCTCCAATAAATTGTATTAAATTTTTAACAATTTTAACTTCAGTACCTAAACAAACCAAATCGGAGACAATAATATATTTTCTTTTATCAGAAATATTATTATCTAACCTATTATACAATTTATTTACTGGTCCAATTTTATCAAAAATTAAAATATCTAATTTAAGCAATGTCGAAAGTATCGAAACAATATATGCACTGTTCATACTTTGGCAAATTAAGATAGGATCTTTATTTAATTCATTTTGCCATTTATGTTTAATTTTAATGGATAGTCGATAAATTGAAAATAATAGAAGTTCTTTTTCATAACTCATAAACCTTTTAATATCAACATATGATGTTAAATACACAAATGATGAGGTATGCGGTTTTGAGTGCGGTTCAAAATATTTAATAATTTTCTGTTTAAACTCTGATTCAAACAATAAATTTGTATTAATATCAATTTTTGTTAATGGGTCTTCGGCATTTTCAAACAAATAAAACTTAATAAAGGTGCCGTTAGTTAATTTATTGTTTCCATTTTTAAGTGAATCAAATCCTAAATTTCTGTTTAATTCTTCAAGAATATTAATGAATACAATATTATATCCCTCATTTTTTAACTCTATTATTGTTTTGTTAAGATTGGGTTGGCATGCTTTAATAAACTCGAAATCAAAAACTACATTTTTTGTTTTTAACGACAGTTTTTTGATTGCTTCTATTATTCTGTCGATTGTTGATATTTGAAGTCTATCGCCAAATATTCCAATGTTATTATCCTCAATGAAGTTTGAAGTAATTACTTCCTCTGCATGCAAATTGAAGTAAATAAAATTTTCTGTAATAATTTTAGATATAATCATAGTTTTAAGCATTAGGAATTTCTACTTCAATATGTACGCCTCTGAATTTTACGTTAAAAAACCTCAAGGAAGAGTATTTTATATCATTATTATATTTTTCCACAGCTTTCTTGAAAAAAACGAGGAAACAACTTCTAATTTTCTTAGATGTACTTAAAACAGAGTCTTTGTAGCCTTTCTCGTCAATTAATTTTAATGAAAAGTCACAATGTAATTTATAAATTTCCTTTCTATAATTACCTAATTCAATTAATTCATCCATCATTCTATTAGAGATAATCACTTGACAATTTTCCGTATGTAATCTAAAATATCCTTTACTATTTAATACAACATTAATCATTAAATCAAATAATCCTTTTCTTTCTCTTAATGATGAATAATATAAAGTTTCAAAAATTGCATAAAGGTTATTTAAAATTTTGTCTGAAATATTTTTCAATCCTTGTTGAGAAGATAATGAAGCATTGAGAGATTGAGGCTTGTAATAAAACGAAGGTGCTTTAGTTTGAATTGAAGCTTCTAGTCCAATACCATTATCCGATATTGAGAATTTAGTTTTAAATCTATCAACAAACATTAATGCAAATACGTTTGATTTAGAATGTAAAATTCCATTTGTGATGAGCTCAGATAGTATGTCAATATATGTATTATGCAAAGAAATTGTCTGTTCGTTATCAAACAATAATTCTTCAAAATGCTCTCTTACTTTATATGTATAATGTGAAATTAAGAAATCTCTTTGTTGTTCCTCATTTTCAAACCTTTTTAATTCTATTAATAAATTATCATCATCTAAGGAATAAGCTCTAACCTTGTGATCATTTCTTTGAAGTTTTTTCCTTTAAAAGCTCCCAAATAATTTTCATTATATGAAACGATATTTCGACCTTTTGGGTATGAAGGATTTCTATTTTCTCCACATATATAAAAAAAATCTGAGCGATATAAAAACTCAAGCACTTCAATAGTTGCATCATTGTTATATAGGAGTAATTCAATTTTATTCTTATGATATTTACTTAATTGTTCTAATAAACTTAAAAAAAGAGGAATTGTAATTGGGTCAATTCTGTAATTTGAATTGTAAATATTTTCATCACCATTTTCAAATAGTTTAAAATTTACTTCTGTAGATTCATTGGAATAATAACCAGCTAAATCTTCTAAGAAATCAGTATAGAATCTGTACGGTGATAACGTAATATTATTCTTTATTACTGCGATATTTTGTTCCATAAATTGTTTATACTAGCTATATTTAAATTATACAATTTGTAAATTTTGTAATTATTGCTATTAACTTTTAATATTCATTTTTCCATTTGTTGCAATTCGTCAAATTCAGAGTTAAAAAATAATTGAAATTCTCGCACCTCCCATATCAGTTCTCGAACTTTCTTCCAAGCATGCTTCTGCTTAGATTGGGCAATAATATAAAATATAATTTAAATAGGTATAAAATTGGTCGAAGTTATTTTTATAAGGGCGCTTGTTATCCTTAGTTTTTTAATGGGTTTAGCATAAATTGTTCAGAAAAATCTATGTCATTTCCCCATTCACCCCGTTTCCCCCGCATTTCTTTAAAAGGAAGGTAACTTACACCCTTTTTAGGGCACTACCCTTGTAACACTTGCACAAACTATTTAAATACTTGCGGTAACTATTTAAATACATGCACAAACTATTTAAATACTTGCAGAGACTATTTAAATACATGCACAAACTATTTAAATACTTGCACAAACTATTTAAATACATGCAGAGACTATTTAAATACTTGCACAAACTATTTAAATACATGCAGAGACTATTTAAATACTTGCACAAACTATTTAAATACATGCACAAACTATTTAAATACTTGCAGAGACTATTTAAATACTTGCGCAAACTATTTAAATACATGCACAAACTATTACAGTTTTTGGGGCATTTTTAGTAAAAAGCCGGGAGAGGGCATAAAAAAACCTGCCTTTCAGCAGGTTTTAACTCTAAACTCCAAACTCACAACTCCAAACTTCTTATTGAATCACTATATAAATCCATCCATCCCATGCATAAGGGTCGGGAATAGTGATATTGAATACCGGATGTTTCTTTTTTGCTTGCAGCCATTAAGGTGGCCTTTTTAAGTAAAGCAGGTGTAATTACAGGGGTTTTGCCGCCATGCCCTACAGGTAATATGGCTGAATGGTTTATAGCCAATACTGTTCTGCTGGTAAGCCCGATAATTTCAATAGTTCCTTCAAGCGAAAAACAAAAAATGCAGTTTGTATCTGCAGGGATAACGTTTTTATCGCTCACCACTGCCAGCTTGAAAATATGCCCTTCCAATCCTTTTACCACTTTCTTTGCATGTATCCGCAACCATCCTATTCCGGAAGCAGTTACGCCGTAATCGGGCTGAGAGCCTCCTGTTTTTTTGGTCAATCTGCCTCCGCAGGTATTGGCAAGCGTAATACCTGCTGTAATATCGCCGGCAGTTATAGAGGCATCGTTGCAGGCGCCTTTCATAAAATTGATTACCTTATTATACAAGTCAACCGTAGTTTTTTTCTGCCCCAGTACCTGGTTGCTGGTATAAAGCTGGGGCTTAAGCAGCGTTCCGTTTTCCATGGTGAGCAGCAAATTGGCCGCGTTATGCACCATAGTATCGGTAGTGGTGCATCCTGCCATAGCTGCCACCCCGTTAGTTTTAAGTCCTAAACATTCTTTAATTACAAAATCCGTTGGATCAGTCACCTTCAGAAGTTTAAGGTTAATTTTTGAGGGATTCCTCATTATCGACATCAGGTAAAACATTACTAAACATCTTTCACTGTATGTCAAATGTTCTGTTTTTTCAATTTTTGTTTTCATTTTTTTAAGTTTTTTTAGTTCTTTGGAATTATTTCCATTACAAAGTTACCGCCAACATTGTGACATTGCCAATAGAAATGTCATAACTTCTTTCGTAATTTTGTAAATTTCCGGTAAACGGTTCTCTTTGTAATATTAAGCCTGCGTGCAATTTTTTCAAAAGGTGTTCCGTTTTCCAGCGCTTCTTTAAGTTTCTTTTCGCGGATAAACCGCATCAGCTTTGAAATGTATAAGGGTTCGCCGCCCATTACATTATAAAGCTCATTTAGTATGTGCTCGTTAATGATTTCCATTATCCGTTGGCAATCTTCGGTGTCCATAATATATAAATTTAGATTGTTCGGTATTCTAACGTAATTATTTTTAATATTATTGTGTTTTAGTGAAATATTTTTTTTAAAAATGATTGTTAAATATATTTATTGTAGGACTTATGCAGAGATTCATTATCCTGCCGCAAAGTCACGAAGTCACAAAGAAACACTAAGAAATTTTTGTGAATTATAATCATGAGCACATTTAAATAAACAGATATGCGAATAAACTTGGTGTCTTAGTGGCATAAATTTCAGCATCTCATTATTTATTTGCGTAAGTCCTGTATTGAAAACAGCTTTGAAAAAATGTACTCATAACATCAATTATTAATCCCATTTTAATGCATTCTTAATCATATTTTAATCTCAGTGAATTGCTGTATTTTTATGTTTGCTATGTCATAAAATTAAAACACTATCTATTATGGAAAATAACAGGGAAAACATGAGCAAATCCACTGAAACAAATGCAATGCACAAACAAAGTGCAGGCGCTGACGGAACAAAAAACCGTGACTGGTGGCCAAATCAGTTAAAATTGAACGTTCTCAGGCAACACTCTTCTTTATCTAACCCGATGGGGAAAAATTTTAACTATGCAGAGGAATTTAAAAGCCTTGACATGGCTGCACTAAAAAAGGACCTTCACAATCTAATGACCGAGAGCCAGGACTGGTGGCCTGCTGATTTCGGGCATTATGGACCCTTGTTTATCCGTATGGCATGGCACAGTGCCGGTACTTACCGCACAGGCGACGGTCGTGGTGGTGCAGGTGGCGGACAACAACGCTTTGCCCCCCTAAATAGTTGGCCTGATAATGTTAACCTTGATAAGGCACGCAGGCTGCTTTGGCCTGTAAAGCAGAAGTATGGAAAGGAAATATCATGGGCCGACCTTATGATACTTGCCGGTAATGTAGCCTTAGAATCAATGGGATTCAAAACCTTCGGATTTGCCGGAGGTCGTGAAGATGTTTGGGAACCTGAAGAAGACGTTTTCTGGGGTTCCGAAAAGAAGTGGCTGGAAGATAATACTCGCTATACAGGTGAACGCGAACTCGACAACCCTCTTGCAGCCGTGCAAATGGGCTTAATATATGTGAACCCGGAAGGACCGAACGGGAAACCTGATCCTATATCAGCAGCTAAAGATATTCGCGTAACCTTTGCCCGCATGGCAATGAATGATGAAGAAACTGTTGCTCTTATTGCAGGCGGTCATTCCTTTGGCAAAACACATGGAGCCGGAGATGTGGCAAATGTAGGACCTGTGCCTGAAGCTGCAGAACTTGAAGCACAAGGCCTGGGATGGATTAGCAAGTTTGGTTCAGGCAAAGGAGGCGATACGATATCCAGCGGCTTGGAAGTTACATGGACTCAAACACCCGCAAAGTGGAATAATTACTTCTTAGAAAATCTTTTTAAATATGACTGGGAATTAACCAAAAGCCCTGCAGGCGCACAACAGTGGGTTGCAAAAAATGCTGATACTGTTATTCCTGATGCCCACAATCCGTCGAAAAAGCATTTACCTACGATGCTTACAACTGATCTTTCATTGCGTTTCGATCCTGTTTATGAAAAGATTTCAAGACGATTTTATGAACATCCTGATGAATTGGCAGACGCTTTTGCCCGTGCATGGTTTAAGCTTACTCACCGTGATATGGGCCCCCGAGCTCGTTACTTAGGAACAGAAGTTCCCAAAGAAGAACTGGTTTGGCAGGATCCGATACCTGCTGTGAATCACACCCTGGTTGACGATAAGGATATTGCCGCGTTAAAAGCTATGGTATTGAAGTCCGGTCTGTCTGTTTCTCAGTTAGTATCAGCCGCATGGGCTTCAGCTTCTACTTTCCGTGGTTCGGATAAACGTGGTGGCGCTAACGGCGCACGTATTCGACTTGCTCCTCAAAAAGATTGGAAAGTAAACAATCCTGAACAGTTGACTAAAGTATTGAAGACACTGGAAAATATTCAGAAGGAATTCAACATTTCCCAATCTAAGGGGAAAAAGATTTCTCTTGCCGACCTTATTGTATTGGCAGGAGGTGCAGGTGTTGAAAAAGCTGCAAAAGACGCAGGTCATAATGTGAGTGTTCCTTTCACACCGGGTCGTATGGATGCTTTGCAGGAACAAACTGACGTGGATTCTTTCAATCTGCTGGAGCCTGCAGCCGATGGTTTCCGCAATTATTTAAAAACTAAATACACTGTTTCAACAGAAGAGTTATTGGTTGATAAAGCCCAATTACTCACATTGACTGCCCCTGAAATGACAGTTCTTATCGGAGGTATGCGTGTATTAAATACTAACTTCGACAACTCTAAACATGGCGTTTTCACTAAACGACCGGAAGTTCTTACCAACGATTTCTTTGTAAACCTGCTTGACATGAGTACTAACTGGAAGTCTGCATCTGAGAGCAAGGAGACATTTGAAGGACACGATCGTAAGACAGGTGAACTGAAATGGACAGGAACCCATGTTGATCTTATCTTTGGTTCAAACTCAGAACTAAGGGCCCTTGCCGAAGTTTACGCCAGTGCAGATGCTAAGGAAAAATTTGTAAAGGATTTTGTAGCTGCCTGGAACAAGGTAATGAATCTTGATCGCTTTGAATTGCATCAGTAATTAGGGATTGCAATAGCAGCATATACATACATACGTTTAACTCAAAAAGTGGTCTGTGTCAGGAACATCTTTATAGAGTTCTTCTAAAAATCATTTTTCACGTCATTGCGAGGGCTCTGTTCCCGAAGCAATCTTAATTCAGACAAGAGATTGCTTTACGGAGTTTATCCTGATAAAATCGGGGTTCTCAATGACGCTTGTATTTCCGAAGAACTTTAATGAATAATATTTGTTATTAATCCTATTTTAATCCTTTATTAATTTCTTATTAATTCGCACCTTATAAAAGCACTCTATTTTTACTTTGTAATAAAGGGTATTTTATTTATTAATATAATTAATCATTATGAAAAAGAGAGATAAAATTATCTATTGGATTTCTACTATCTGGCTTGCATTAGGAATGGTATCAATTGGAATAGTAGAGATATTGCAAGTGAAAATGGAAGGAGATTTTACTGCACATCTGGGCTATCCTGCCTATTTTCTGCAATTACTAGGTGCTTGGAAAATTTTAGGTGTTGTAGTATTGCTTATTCCTAAATTTCCTTTATTAAAGGAATGGGCTTATGCAGGATTTTTCTTTACTGTAACGGGGGCAGCATTTTCGCATATCGCATCGGGAACAATGAATCAGTTATTTCCATCATTGCTACTTCTAATTCTGACAATTTTCTCATGGTATTTCAGACCTGCGAATAGAAAATTAAATATTCAAATATAAAATTATAATGATATTGGTAAATATATCTGCAAATCAATAATTTCACTTTAAAAAACGAATAGGCAATTTTATTGACTGACAAACTATTCTTGACTTTAACAACGAAAAATTTAAAAAAATGAAAGCGAGAAAAATAATTGTTTTATCATTTATTACATTAGATGGAGTAATGCAAGCACCTGGCGCTCCTGAAGAAGATACATCAGGCGGTTTCAAATATGGCGGTTGGGTTGCGCCTTATTTTGACGAAGCTGCCGGTAAGGTGATGGAAAAACAGATGAAACCTGCTGACCTTCTTTTGGGGAGAAAAACATTTGAGATTTTTGCCTCCTATTGGCCTGCACATGCTGACTTTTGGCCCGGCATCAATGATGTCACAAAATACGTTTTGTCAAAGACCATGAAAAAGTCGGATTGGAAAAATTCAGTTTTTCTCGAAAGTTTGACAGATATAGAAAAGCTAAAAAGATCAGAAGGTTCCGACATTCAGGTTCACGGCAGTGGTGAACTCATTCAACTGCTGCTTAATAATGATTTAGTGGACGAACTCTGGCTCAAAATTTTCCCGTTGACCCTTGGTAAAGGAAAGAAGTTGTTTGACAGTGGTGCTATTCCGGCAGCATTTACATTAACAGAAAGTAGTGTTACACCAAGTGGAGTTATTATTACCAATTACAAGCGAGCCGGAAATGTCAAGACAGGTACTGTTGGGGCTTAAGGAGAAATAATATGAGAAAACTAATTGCAGCAATCAATATGACACTTGATGGCTATTGCGACCACACAGCAATGATTCCGGATGATGAATTACATCAATTTTTTAATGAGCTGTTACGTAATGCAGACACACTTATATACGGAAGGATAACATACCAGCTCATGGAAAGTTATTGGCCACCTTTAGTAATAAATCCTACCGGCAACAAACCAGAGGATGAATTTGCGGTTTTAATAGATAACATTCCCAAAATTGTTTTTTCCCGAATGCTGAAAAATGTTACTTGGAAAAATACAACATTGAAAAAGGAACTCATTAAAGAAGAAGTTTTAGAACTCAAGCAGCAGGCTGGTAAAAACATATTAGTTGGCAGCCCAAGTTTAATTGTAGCTTTAACACAACTCCACTTAATTGATGAATACCAACTTTGTGTTCATCCGGTTATAGTAGGAAGCGGTTTACCATTATTTAAAAACATAACTGACAGAATTAATCTTAAACTCTTAAAAACAAAAATATTTGACTCTGGTGCAATAACGCTTTACTATGAGCCGACTGAAAAATAAACAACGAACTTCTAAGTCAGGGTTACATCAATGCCTTGTTAATAGTCAAAGTTTGAAATAATTTTAATAATAATATATCTTTGTAAGCATTATGTTTTTGTGAACAGATATATCATTACAAGCCTAGCTCGCTGGCAGGCAATAACGGGGAATTGATTTTCTATAGAAGTCAAATATAATTCTATTTATGCATGATGCACTTGTCATAGCCGGGGTACTTTTTATAGCTTTAACTATAGCTGCCGGTTTGATTTGGGTTGAACGCAGGCTGCTTTCGGTATGGCAGGATAGGTTAGGTCCTAATCGTGTTGGTCCATTTGGACTATTACAAGTAGTTGCAGATACTATAAAATTATTCTTCAAAGAAGATTGGATTCCTCCCTTTTCCGACAAGCCTGTATTTATTATGGCTCCGGGAATACTAATGATTACAATACTTCTAACTTTTGCTGTCATTCCTTTTGGTCCCGATTTTAATGTTTTTAATTCCAATATCGGTATCTTGTTCTTTCTTGGTAACTCATCACTTGGGGTTTACAGTATTGTGCTGGGTGGCTGGGCTTCAAATAATAAATATGCATTGATAGGCGCTATGAGGGCTTCAGCACAAATGCTTACTTACGAAGTATTCATGGGGCTATCACTTATGGGTGTTGTAATGATGGCTGACAGTTTTAGCTTCAATTCAATAGTTGAAGCACAAAGGGGGTGTTGGTTCATTGTACCTCAATTTTTTGGTTTTGTAGTGTTTTTTATTGCAGGGATTGCAGAAACACACAGAACACCTTTCGATATTCCTGAAGCTGAGGGAGAGCTTGTAGCTGGTTATCATTCCGAATATTCAGGTATGAAATTCGGAATGTTCTTTGTAGGCGAATATCTCGGAATAACATTGATATCAGCTATAATTGCAACATTGTTTTTTGGAGGTTGGCTGGGACCGTCATTTCTTCCACCGGTGTTTTGGTTTTTATTAAAAACATTCTTTTTCATTTTCGTTTTCATACTTCTTCGTGCATCATTGCCACGACCCAGGTATGATCAATTAATGAAACTCGGATGGAAAGTTTTATTACCAATCGCATTATTAAATCTCCTTATAACGGGAGCAATATTGTTATATTTAAAATGACTTTAAATACAGGAGTTACACAGATATATTATAATGAGATGCTAAAATTTATGCCACTAAGACACCAAGACACTAAGTTTCACCAAGGTTTCTTTGTGTTTCTTTGTGCCTTCGAGACTTTGTGGCAGCATTATAAATCTTCGAGTAAGTCTTAAAATAAATTTTGATATGATTAGCATTCTTCGAAGTATATGGTTAACATTTCTGCATATTTTCCACAAATCGGAAACCGTGGAATACCCGGAAACTATGCCATATCTGCCTCCACGATATAGAGGACGAATTGTACTTACACGTGATGAAGAAAAAAATGAACGCTGTGTTGCCTGTTATCTTTGTGCTGCCGCCTGTCCTGTTGATTGTATAGCTCTGCAGGCTACAGAAGATGCGTCAGGCAGACGATATCCTGAGTTTTTTAGGATCAATTTTTCGAGATGTATCTTTTGCGGGTTCTGTGAAGAAGCCTGCCCGACTTATGCCATACAACTTATCCCTGATTTTGAATTGGCTGAATACGACCGACAAAATATGGTTTACGAAAAAGAACATTTACTGATAAGCGGTGAAGGGAAATATCATGGTTATAATTTTTATAAAAATGCCGGTGTTGATATGGGTGTAAAAGAAAAAGGTGAAGGTAAAACTGAGGAAGTTCCTGTTGATGTAAAAGACCTTATGCCATGAAAATTGTAAATTAATTCAAAAAATTGAATATAGTAAATAGAAAATAGTAAAAAGAAAATATTCAAAGGAAAGAGTTTAAAATAATTAAACTTTAGTTATCCTTGAAGAGCTTTATGAGTATGCTTTATAAATTACGACAATAAACCAATATAAAAATGGAAAGTATATTTTCTATTTGCTTTTTGCTATCAACTATTTGCTGTACAATTGGGTTATTTTTAATAAACAATAACTCATGAATACATTCTTTTATATAGCAGCTATAGTGGCCATACTTTCAACAGTAATGGCAATTTCAAGAAGGAATGCCATTCATGCATTACTATATCTGATCTTATCATTATTGGCTATTTCAGTTGTCTTTTATTTATTGAATGCGCCTTATATTGCAGCCTTTGAAGTAATAATTTATGCCGGCGCCATTATGGTATTATTCATTTTTGTTACTATGATGCTAAATGTAGGACTTGAAAAGAAAATGGAAAGGAAATGGCTAAATCCTAAAATGTGGATAATACCTGCGATATTGGCCGGAATTCTACTTGGAGATTTGATTGTCGCATTAAAAGTTGTTAATAAATCGCCGCTTGACAAGCTTATGATAATGCCTAAACAAGTTGGGATTTCATTATTTTCAACATATTTATTGGCTGTCGAAATAGCGGCTATTTTGTTAATGGCAGGTGTAATTGGCGCTTACCATTTAGGTAGTCAGAAGAAAAAAGTTACACATCGTTTCCTGGAGAAAAAATAATATGCTTACAATACCTATAGAAACCCAGATATTATTTGCAGGAATACTTTTTTTCCTGGGGCTGATAGGACTTCTTGTTCGAAGAAATATGATATTCATGCTCATGTCAATTGAGATCATGCTTAATAGTGCGGGACTAGTTTTTATTATTGCAGGGAATCACTGGAATCAACCGGACGGACAGGTGATGTTTATTTTTATACTTGCTGTTGCGGCTGTGGAAGTGGCAATTGGTTTAGCATTAATTCTGCAAGTTTATCATCATTATAAAACACTTGATGCAGATGCGATCAATAAATTAAAGAATCATAATTAATTTGTAATGAATACCTACATATCACTTTTACCGACTATACCATTACTGAGCTTTCTGCTGCTTGCTTTGTTCGGGCAGAGGATGTCACGAAAGATTGCCGGTATCATTGGTGCAGGTTCTGTTGGTATTGCAGCAATTCTAACATTTGTAATTGCAATAGGGTTTTTTAATTCATTGCCACAGCTAAAGTCATATTCTGTGGTCTTGTGGGAATGGATAAATGCAGGGAATCTAAGAGCCAATATTTCATTCAGCCTTGATGCATTATCGCTGGTTTTCTGCTTTGTTATAACTTTCGTTGGTTTCCTTATACATCTGTACTCAATAGAATTCATGGCTAAGGATGAAGGATTCACCAGATTCTTTGCTTATATGAATCTGTTTGTAGCATCCATGCTGATACTTGTGTTAGCAGACAATCTTTTGCTGATGTATCTGGGTTGGGAAGGTGTTGGCCTTTGCAGTTATTTACTCATAGGTTTTTGGTATAAAGAACCTGCCAATGGTTATGCTGCTAGAAAAGCATTTATCATTACGCGCATTGGCGATACAGCAATGATCATTGGCATCTTCATTTTATTCCTGAGCTTTGGCACAGTTAATATAAATGAATTGATGCATCTTGCTTCTGAGAAATGGATTGTTGGTTCATCAATAGCTGTTGTAACAGCAGCTTTATTACTTGGCGGAGCTTTGGGGAAATCTGCCCAGCTACCTTTACAAACATGGCTTCCTGATGCAATGGCAGGCCCATCGCCTGTCAGTGCATTGATACATGCCGCGACAATGGTAACAGCAGGAGTTTATTTAATTGCACGCACTCATGTTTTATTCAGTCTTGCTCCTGTAGTTCAGGCTGCTATTGCCATTATCGGGGCTTTAACATTATTGATTGCCG
This sequence comes from uncultured Bacteroidota bacterium, assembly GCA_963831005.1. GTDB lineage: Bacteria > Bacteroidota > Bacteroidia > Bacteroidales > CG2-30-32-10 > CAWHOW01. The sequence goes on along the minus strand of CAWHOW010000039.1, from coordinate 75,459 downwards.
GATTCAGCGCATTGACACAACATGACCTTAAAAGAATTCTTGCTTATTCCACTATCAGCCAGATTGGTTATATGTTCCTTGCTCTCGGCGTTGGCGCATGGTCAGCAGCTATATTTCATTTCATGATACATGCATTTTTCAAGGCGCTGCTTTTTCTTGCTGCGGGTGTAATTATTTTAGTTTTGAAAGAAGAGCATAATATTTTCCGGATGGGTGGCTTGAAAAAGAAAATGTCACTGGTCTTTTGGACATTCCTTATAGGCTCTGCTTCTCTTTCTGCACTTCCCCTCGTAACAGCAGGGTTTTACAGTAAAGACCAAATTCTTTGGTTTTCCTTTTCATCAATAAATGGAAATATATGGTTATGGCTTGCAGGTATCATAGGCGCTTTCCTGACAGCGCTTTATTCTTTCAGAATGATATTTATTGTTTTCTTTGGTGAAACAAAAACTCAACCAAGTTTTAATGCAGGCAAACTAATGACCGTTCCTTTAGTAATTCTTGCTGTATTATCCCTTATTGGTGGCTTTGTTGAAATTCCTTTATTTCATCCTTTCTCCACACTTATTGAGAATTCGTTACCTGCCGTTATAGTAAGGAATAGTGGTGCAATAGAGTTTTTATTTCAGTCAATTTCAGCGATCATAGCATTAACAGGGATTTATCTGGCTTATTTAATTTATTTTAAGAAACCTGTATTCACTGAATCATTCAACCATAGCAGGCTAAGTAAATTTTTTGAACAGGGTTGGGGTTTTGATAAATTATATGATCTTCTTTTAGTGAAACCAATAGTATGGCTATCGGAAATAGATAAGAACGACTTTTTTGATTGGTTGAATATTGGTTTATCAATGCTGGTTCTTTTGTTCAACCGCTTACTTAGTTTTACACAAAATGGAAAATTAAGATGGTATATAATGTCATTTGCTATTGGCATCGCTATAATTTTAACCTATATGCTTTATAAATGATACTTGTTGACCTTATAGCAATTCTATTGATTGGTGCACTTCTTGCATGGATAACGGGCAAATCAAATCACCTTTGGCCACGTTATATTTCCCTTGCTACACTATCTGTTGATTTCATTTTACTGATTATATTTTTATTACAATCAAATTCTTCAGGTAATAAATGGCTTATTGATTTTAAACGGGATTGGATACCGCAATTCGGGATCAGTTTGCATCTGGCGCTTGACGGGTTGAGTTTGCTGATGTTACTGCTGACCTTTTTTCTGGGCATCATATCAGTCATCATTTCATGGAAAGAAATAAATTCAAAAGTCGGATTCTTTCATTTTAATCTTCTATTGATCTTAGCCGGAATTGTAGGCGTATTTCTCTCACTCGATCTTTTCCTTTTTTATTTTTTCTGGGAACTTATGCTGGTTCCAATGTATTTTCTTATTGGTATCTGGGGACACGAAAACAGGACAGCCGCTTCATATAAATTCTTTATATACACACAGGCAAGCGGATTGTTAATGTTCATTGCCATACTTGCTTTATATTTTGTTCATGGAAATGCTGCAGGTGTTTACACCTTTGATTATTTACAATTGCTCGGAACTGAAATGTCGGCGTCAACCGGAATGATCATAATGCTGGGGTTTCTTGCAGCATTTCTTGTAAAGCTTCCCGTAGTGCCTTTACACAACTGGCTGCCTGATGCTCATACAGAAGCTCCTACTGCAGGAAGTCTTATTCTTGCTGCACTGCTTTTAAAGACCGGAGCCTATGGTTTGCTAAGGTTTATTGTGCCCTTATTCCCTTCGGCATCCGTTACATTTGCTCCAATCGGAATGTTGTTGGGTGTAGTTGGAATTCTTTATGGTGCCAAACTTGCATTTGCACAAACCGACTTAAAGCGACTTGTGGCATACACCAGCGTAAGCCACATGGGCTTTGTGATACTCGGGGTTTTTACTTTTAATGAATTAGCATATCAGGGCGTGGTAATGCAGATGATAGCTCACGGTATTAGTACAGGTGCGTTATTTATTCTGGTCGGGCAACTATATGAACGCATACATACAAGGGATCTGAATAAAATGGGAGGACTATGGGAAAATGCTCCTGTTATGGGCGCCATAGGACTTATCTTTTCAATGGCATCATTAGGTCTGCCGGGATTAGGAAATTTTATTGCCGAGTTACTTATTCTTATCGGTGCATTTAATACGAATATATGGATGTCATGCCTTGCCAGTGCAGGACTTATTGCAGCAACAATTTATTCCCTGCGGATCGTTCAAAAAGTATTCTTAGGAAATAAGAATGTTGACTGGAAAATAAATGACCTTACTATTCGTGAAAAAATAATTTCTGCTTCATTGGTTATTGTAATTTTTTGGCTTGGTCTATATCCCCGTCCTGTATTCGATACAGCGAAACCAGCAATTTTAAAGTCATTAGAAAAACAGGAATCAAAGGCGAATATGAACACAATTAGTTACAAGAACAAAGAAGATGCAAAAAGCATTTTCTTTTTAAAAGATTTTAAAATCGGGAATTAAGCTTTGCATATGACAGAAACAGATCTTTTGTGTTTACTACCATTCCTCATTATAGCAATAGCGCCTGTTATACTTATGCTCGTTATCTCTATTATCAGGAATTACGAAGTTGTATTTGGTTTTTCGGTTTTATCATTTTTAGTTGCTTTTACATCCATTTTCTTCATTCTTCCTGCTATTCCGCATTTAATTGAACCCTTATTAATAATCGACACTTACAGTTTGTTTTTTATCGGAATCATTATTATTTCGGCATTGCTGGTAACTTTACTTTCTTATGATTATATAAAACAACTTGAAGGTGTAAGGGAGGAATATTACATCATACTTTTCACTTCAACACTGGGAGCATTATTATTAGCTGTAGCCAATCATTTCATATTGTTCTTCCTTGGCATAGAAACACTCAGCATATCATTATACATACTGATAGCCTTTCAACGGGCTAAGGACAATTCAATAGAAGCAGGAATAAAGTATCTTATACTGGCGGCTGTTTCCTCAGCATTTTTATTGTTCGGCATGGCGCTGGTATATACTGCTTACGGCACTATGCAATTTAAAGGAATTGCGACAGCCCTCAGCGGAAATGCTGTTTTATCTCCCCTTGCTATTGCAGGCTTCGGCATGATAATGGTAGGTATCGGCTTTAAACTGGCATTGGTTCCTTTTCACATGTGGGCACCTGATGTCTATCAGGGCGCTCCTGCTCCTGTTTCAGCCTATATAGCTACGGTATCGAAAGGTGGAGTAATGGCTGTTTTTATCAGGTTCTTTTTTAATATCAGGGGATTTGATAATACTTATATTTTCATTGCAATATCTGCTATCGCCATACTGTCGATGTTTGCAGGCAACCTGCTTGCCATACGACAAAAGAATATTAAAAGGCTACTTGCATTTTCCTCCATTGCCAATATGGGATATTTGATCATCATATTGCTCACCGGCAGTAATTATGGCATACAGGCTTCGGTATTTTATCTTATTGCCTATTTTATTACCACTATAGGCGCTTTTGGAGTAATATCACTGCTCTCTACAGGCAAACATGAAGCTGAAATGATAGAAGATTATAAAGGACTTTTCTGGAAAAGGCCGTGGATAGCCATAGTGTTCACACTTTCATTATTGTCGCTGGCAGGAATACCAATCACTGCGGGCTTCATTGCTAAATTCTATGTGATATTTGAAGGAATGAAATCAGGACTAATGGTGCTTGTATTTTCAATGATAATCAACAGCGTTATTGGCTTATATTATTACCTGAGGGTTATTACCTCGTTATTTTCAACTGCCGCCGACACTAAATTACCCCGGCTTTCCATACCCGGCAATATTGTACTTGTTCTGATAACATTAGGCATATTGATACTGGGCATTTATCCCGGCTGGCTTATTGATATTATTGCCGGGTTAGTTTCTTTATAGAATTACCCTTCAACTTTATTAAGCTCTGCTTTCTCCTGATCGGAAGAAATTGAATATTTACGGTATGGCCTGATAATAAGTCGCAATGCTTTATCGAAGCTGATATAATTCCAGGCCCAGTCAACAAATATAACCAGCTTATTCCTAAATCCCACAATGGACATCAGGTGGACAAAGCACCATACAAACCATGCGAAGGTACCCTGAAAATTAAGCAGAGGGATTTCTACTACGGCTTTGTTTCTTCCTACTGTTGCCATTGTTCCCCTATTGCTATACGAAAAAGGATTCAGTTCATTTCCGTTCTTCATGTTTAATAAATTCCTTGCAATATTCTTTCCCTGTTGAATTGCAACGGGCGCCACCATTGGATGTCCCGCAGGGTATTGTTCAGAAATAATGGCAGAAACATCACCCATCACGAAAATATTTTTCACATCACACATTTGGTTGAATGTGTTTGTTTTTATCCTTGTTCCCTTCGTGATATTATTATTCGCAATTCCGGCAGGTATAAGCCCCATTACACCTGCAGCCCATATAAGTGCATGCGAATGAAGTGTCGAACCATCAGACAATTTTGCAATATCTCCGTTATAATCGTTCACCCTTACATTGAGCCTAATTGTAACGCCCATTTTTTCCAGGTAATGACTCGCTTTTAAGGAAGCTTCTTTTGACAATGTCCCAAGTATTCTGTCGGAACCTTCAATCAGCATTACTTTCATACTGCTAAAATCAAGTTCGGGATAATCTTTTGAAAGCACATGTTTCTTTAGTTCTGCCAGTGAACCTGCTACTTCAACGCCTGTGGGGCCTCCACCCGCAACAATAATATTCATCATCGCTTCTCTTTCGTATGCATCCGTGGTTTGAGATGCCATTTCAAAATTCTGCAATATATGGCTGCGGATATCCAGTGCCTGCGGAATGGTTTTTAACCCTACTGCATATTCTTCTAAATGTTTATTGCCGTAAATATTATTCTCGCTGCCGGTTGCTATTACTAAATAGTCGTATCTCAATATTCCAATATTGGTACGAATTTCATTTCTCTCTGAAATGATCTCTACCACTTTAGCCATTCTGAAGATCACGTTCCTGAAATGCTTGGTAAATCTGCGAAGCGGAAATGCAATAGAACCTACTTCCAGTCCTCCGGTAGCCACCTGGTAAAGAAGCGGCTGAAATGTATGATAATTATGCTTGTCTAAAAGTATTACCTGGAATTCTTTCCTGTTGATATGCTTGATAAGCGATAGCCCTCCAAAACCACCACCTACAATAACTAACCTCGGCAAATTCGATTCGGGTATATTCAGGCTCATATTCTTTTCTTAACTTAAATTTCCAAACTCCTTAGCTGTAAGTTCTTCAACAACTACTTTGTACAATAAAACACCATCCACTGCAGGTTTGGAATATTGAAAATCCCTTCCGGTATATTGCTGCATGATAATGTTCATCGCTTCCACTTTCTTCTCAAAATCTTCAATAAATTCAACTTTCCCATTGCAAATAACGCTTTTATAACTCATACTGTAGCTGCATGCCACATCCGGATGCTGCCACGAAAGATCATGATCAATACTGAAAACTATACAAACACTGTTATTCTTTTTCAGAATATCTATCTTTTTCCCCGTTGGCGCTGAATGTAAATAAATGCATTTATCCTTATACCCGAAATTAAAAGGAAGAACGTAAGGACGGTTGTTTTCATCCACCATTCCAACATAACAGCAAACGCTTTTTTTGATGATTTCTTCAATCTCTGTTTCCTTTGTAATAATTCTCTTCTTCTTTGGCATGGGATAAATAATTTGTCAGATACTAATGCAAATATATTCCTTTCTTTAATCAAGGACTGTAAATTTTTTTGTTTCTTTGAACAGATTTTGATTTTATCAGACAGGCATGATACGCAAGCTTTTTTTGATTTTATTAATATTTTTTATTGGAGCTATATTCGTTTCTGCTCAAAACGAAAAGTATTGGGTTTTCCTGAAAGACAAGAAGAATACAACATTCAACCCTTATAATTACTTTGATAAAAAGACCATTGAGCGACGATTTCAATACGGCATTCCGCTTTCCGATTCCACCGATTTCCCTTTGAATAATGATTACGTTAATACTGTTACAAGGCTGGTTGATTCGGTTTCTAATTCCAGCCGCTGGTTCAATGCAATGTCGGTTTATGCAAGTGCATCTGAAATAGAACAAGTTAAAAAGCTACAGGAGGTCAGGTCAGTAGAAAAGATGGAAACTATTGCAGTTCCTGCGGAATTCGATGCGTCAGATTTTAATAATTCCGATTCTTCACTGCTTATTCCCCTTCTAAAACAAACTGCCCGCATGGGTGGTGATCTTTTCAGGGAAAAGAATATTGATGGCAAAGGAATTCGCATTGCTATATTCGACGGAGGTTTCCCTACGGTGGATACTAACCCCGCTTTCGAGCAGGTTCGCAGGGATGGCAGGATAATTAAGACATGGGACTTTGTGAAGAACAAAGATTTCGTTTATGGCTGGATGTCGCACGGTACCATGGTGATGTCGTGCATTTGCGGAATGGTGAATGGACATAAGATCGGTCTTGCAACAGGGGCGGAGTTCTTGCTTGCGAGGACTGAAGTGAAAAGGGAGCCTTTTTTTGAAGAAGAGAACTGGCTGGCAGCCGTTGAATGGGCCGATAAAAATGGTGCCGATATTATCAGCAGTTCCCTTGGTTATACATATCAGCGCTATTTCCCCAGCCAGATGGACGGTAAAACCACTTTGGTAACAAGGGCCGCCAACCTGGCTGCAAAAAAAGGGATATTGGTTATCAATGCTGCCGGTAATGATGGCGATACCAAATGGAAAATAATAGGTGCTCCTGCCGATGCCGATAGTGCCCTTTCCGTAGGTGGCATTGACCCGATAACAGAGTATCATATATCATTCAGTTCCTTTGGTCCCACCTGGGATAAGCGAATGAAACCAAATGTTTCCGCCTATGGTCATGTAATTGCTGCCGGTAAGGATAATCTTGAGTCAGTTGAAGGCACATCTTTTGCTTGTCCGCTTGTGGCAGGTTTTGCTGCCTGCGCATGGCAGATTAACAGGGGCTTGAACAATATGCAGATGTTCAATTCAATTGAAGAATCAGGCGATCTGTATCCATATTTCGATTATGCTCATGGCTATGGCGTACCGCAGGCATCGTATTTCACCGAGCACAAGCTCACAGTGCCGGTGAAAACATTCGATATTATTGATGATTTTGAGTATGTGGAAGTGGTGGTTACACAAGATTACTTTGAAAATAAAGATAAAGTGCCTGTAAAGTACCTGTATTACAACATACAAAATCCTGACGGAACCCTGACGGAATATAATGTTGTTTCAGTAACGGAATATCAGGTGCTCAAGCTTCTTAAAGCCAACTATAAGAAAGGGCAGAAGCTTAATGTACATCTTGGCAACTTTAACCGTTCGTTTCAGTTTTAATTTCTTAAAGTCATGTTAAGTAGAAAAATAACAGACCCGTCATTGCGAGCGAAGCGAAGCAATCTCTTCTTCAATCTGATTGCTTCGTCGTTCCTCCTCGCAATGACGTTTGTTTGTTATCTTCCCCTTTTGAGAAGCAGCAAAGTGAAAATTTATTTTAACCGTTTCAATTTATAAATCCTGCCTTCATGAAAAAATATTCAATCGCCATTCTTTTTGCAATTCTGTGTATAACAGGCTATTCGCAGACCGTCCTTATGCACCAGGATGTGAACGATACCGTTCTTGGAAAGCGCGGGCCTAACCTTCGCAACTATTCGCATTTCTATGTGGGCTTCGGCTTTATTGCAGGCAAGCCCGACAGTGCCGGTAGCGACATTAAGTACGGTCGCTCGGTCGACTGGATGTTGGGTTATCGCTACAAGTTCCGCATCTCCAATTTCTTTGCAATAGGCTACGAAATTGCTTTCAATTCATACACTTATGCTATAAAGCAGTCGGCGGTGAAAACCCTTCCCGATACCATTGCTCATAACAAAGAACAAATGAATTTCAGCGATCTGGGCCTGGGCGGATATATGCGTTTCAACTATGGCAGGCGTGGCAACCGCATAGGTAATTTTATTGACATTGGCGCCTTTGGAGATTGGGGTTTTTCAACAACTCACTTTACCAAGGATAAAATACCCAACGGTAATATTGTAAAGACCACTGTTTCTCGCCTGAAATACATCAACAACACCAATTATGGACTTACTGCCAGAGTTGGATTCGGCAGGTATGTGTTCTTTGCAAACTACCGCTTATCCGATCTTTTCAAAACCTCTTATCATTACGCCGAACTGCCACGTTTTACTGCCGGTATTCAGCTTGGATTGCATAAATAGTAAACGTCTTCTCACTCAAATTCAGGCATTTACTGCAAAAGGGTGAAACATCAGCCTATTATCTTTCCCTTATTGAACAATATGCTTAATTCATATTGTTAAAAGCGAATTAATCGTTTTGAGAGTGCACACTCCCGTCATGAAAGTGTACACTATCACTATGAAAGTGTGCACTATTGTCATGACAGTGTACACTATCGTCGCAAAAGTGTTCACTCTCGTTCTGATAGTGTAAACTATCGCCGTGAAAGTGTGCACTATTAATTTGAGAGTGTAAACTATCGCTTTGAGAGTGTGCACTATTAACCTGAGAGTGTACACTCTCGTCATGAAAGTGTAAACTATAGCCGAGTAAAAGTTATATATAGTATTGAAAACTAATGCTTTTGCTTGGAAAAGTGAAAATAGCGCACTGAAAGTTTAAGTTTATGAAAGAAAAGCTTACGTTTTCGTGAAGTAATGTGAGCATATCGTTTAAATGCCAAGATGTTTTCCAATAAAATTAGACCTTTTTATGATGAGAATTGATAATTTTGCAGGTATATAATAAGGTAATCTTATGAGAAAAACATTAATTATTTCAATATTTCTCTTTCATATTCTATTTGGTGCAGCTGAGCTTTTTGCTGATTCGCCTATTACTTCAACAGATTTTTACAGCGCTTATGCCGAATACGCTATTGTTAATAAAGCACATGAATCTGGCGTTATGGATGAAAGCATCGCCAATTACCTGCTGAGCGACACGGTTGCAATTGATGTAAAAGCGGCTATAATCAATGCCCTATCGTGGAGTATTGATGGCAAACAAAATGCTTTGCTGTTTATGCCTTATATCCAGAAGAAATATAAGACAACTGGCGACCCTGATATGAAAAAACTCTCAGCGGATGATTTATTCTGCCTGGGCTATTTGACCATCATGGATAATTATTTTAAAACAGATAAGGCTTTAGAACTACTTGCTCTTGCCCGCAAGAAAAAGCCGAAAAGTTATACTATTAATATTATGCTTGCTCTTGTTGAAGGTCAGGAAGCCATGACCACAGACTTCTGCAGGGTGTTCAAGATATGTGAAGAAGTCAGAAAGAATTACAGCCTTACACAGGATATGAAAATGGATGCATTAAACATTATTTTTGGCTATATTGCTGATTATAAAGCATACTGTAAAGACAACTAAACCATCAGGGAAAAATAAAGATGAAAAAGGAAATAGCCTTCATATTACTTGTAATATTAATTTCTTCCTGCACAAGGAAAAGTACAAAAGTTGAGTACTGGGATAATGGCAATGTGAAATCGGAACTGAATTATAAGAATGATAAGATGGATGGCGTATGCACCTGGTGGTATTCGAGCGGCATCAAGCAAATGGAGAGCAATTACAAGAAAAACCTGCTGGATGGAAGAACTACACGCTGGTATTTTAGCGGAAACCTGCAGCGAATAGAATATTATTCGAGTAATCTGCGGAACGGCTTAACAACGGAATACTATAATAAAGGTAAGGAGGAAGCCGAAATGAATTATGTGAATGATACACTTGACGGCCTTTCGAAAGAATGGCATGAGAGTGGACAGTTAAAGGTGCAAGGCTCGTATAATAAAGGATTGTATGACGGCAAATGGGAATACTGGGATATTAACGGAATTAAGGTAGGAGAAGGTAATTTTAAAAAAGGGGAGGGCGTTCAGAAAGGTTTATACCCTGACGGGAGCATAAGCAGAGAAATTCAATATAAGAATAACAAAAAGAACGGTCCTGAGATATGGTATGATAAAAGCGGGAATATTACCAAGAGGATTGTGTTTGAGAACGACCGCATAAAATCGCAAGAGGATTTATAATGAGGATAATGGTTTAATATAATTCATTCCTATTTAAAGTATGCCTACCTTTGTATTTAAATAATATACTATGTCGATTACAACTGAAGAAAATATTCGAACGGAAACGCTTCTCTCTATTGCAAAAGAGATGTTGCTTGCAGCACGAACAGCACCCAAGGCACGTGGGATTGATAACCTTGAAATAGCTTTTGCAGAAAGTCAGAGCATTGAAATGATTTCGCAGAAGATGAAAGAAATAGGCACTGAGAAAGATATTCCAAGCTTTTTACGTGATGCCGAAAATATATTGCAATCAACAGTAATGATACTTATAGGAACCAGGATTAGCACTATAGGACTTAAAATGTGCGGACATTGCGGTTTTAAAAACTGCGAAGAAAAAGAAAAACATCCTGATGTTCCCTGCTCATTCAATACTGGTGATCTCGGAATAGCTATAGGTTCCGCAGTGGGAGTTGCAATGGACCATCGTGTAGATAACAGGGTGATGAATTCTGTTGGACACGCTGTTCGCGAACTCGGTTTGATGGGTAAAGATGTCAAGATTGTTTATGGCATTCCATTAAGTTCTTCGGCAAAGAACCCATTCTTCGACAGAGAAAAGAAATAATATCACTCGGCCACAGCGCCGTCTCCACGAAGCAAATTGCTATATTTTAATGAAGGCGATGGTATTAATTTGCCTAGTCCCAGCTTATCCCATTTTGCATCAATGGCATCAATGGTCTTGTAATCCATTACAGTTACATTTGGCCAAAGGCGATTAAAGTCATCTTTGCTTGCAGACTTCCGTGTTCCATCAATTACCAGTTTTGGCTTCACATAAGGGTTTAATGATGAAAGGATATAACAATCTCTTGCAGCATCAATATTATTTAGTACGCTCCAAACCACATCTCCATAGTTGGATGTATTGAGACCACGCTCGCAGAAAACAATTACTGAAATATTCTCAAAACCCTTTTCATTCATCAAATACTCGGCAACATTCTTTAGTTTTCTTTTTGATTTGTCAGCAATAATGATTAACAGAGGGATTTCGTCCTTTAAGAAATCCTGATTTATATTAACAATCTCTGGATACTTCTGAAATATTATATTCCTGTCAATTGGTAAGAAGTTAACTGGTTCGTTCTTCTTTTGTGAAGTTGCATCAATTCCTATTTTACCGCCATAAGCGAATTCGCTGCCTGAATGATCGAGCACATCCATTGGCCCTCGACTGAAAATAATGTCATTGGGAATATCAATGCATTTGAAAATATTCTTTATCAAAGTGGAAGGATTATGAATATCTGTATCCTCATCAACCACTATCATCATTTTGTTGAACATCATCTGTCCTGCGCCCCACAGGCTATTCATAACTTTTGCAGCATGACCGGGGTATTCTTTATTAATTTTAACTATAGCCAGATTATGAAATACTCCTTCAGGTGGCATGGACATATCAAGTATCTCAGGAAGCATGGCCATGCGAATAGGAGTGAGGAATATACGCTCTGTCGCTTTGCCAATGAATGCGTCTTCCTGAGGTGGAATACCAACAATTGTGGCTGGATACACCGCATTTTTCCTGTGAGTGATACAAGTAACATGGAATTTAGGATACAAGTCTTGCAATGAATAGTATCCCGTATGATCACCGAAAGGGCCTTCTACTATCAGCTCTTCTTTTGGATCAACATAACCTTCAATAATGAAATCAGCATCGGCAGGAACTTCAATATCCTGAGTAATACATTTTACTAATTCAACTTTTTTCTTTCTCAGGAAACCGGCAAGTAAATATTCATCAATATTATCAGGTAGAGGAGCTGTAGCTGCATAGGTATAAACAGGGTCACCACCAAGTGCAACAGCCACCGGCATTCTTTTCCCAAGCTTTTTATATTCCCTGTAATGACGTGCAGAGTTCTTATGAATATGCCAGTGCATACCTGTCATGTCTTTATCAAAGACCTGCATCCTGTACATTCCCACATTGCGTATCCCGTTTTCGGGATCAACAGTATGAACCAAAGGAAGCGTAATAAACTTTCCTCCGTCATAAGGCCAGCATTGCAATACAGGTAGTTTTGACAAATCAACTTCGCTCATTACCATTTCCTGGCAGGGAGCTTTTTTATGTATCAGCTTTGGCATCCACGAAGCAACTTCATTCAGTGTTGGCAAAAGTTTTAGCTTGTCGACAAAGCCTTCCTTAGGAGAAAGAATTTGTTTGAAAAGCTTTTCCATTTCTTTACCAATATCCTCCATATCCTTTACCCCAAGCGCCATGCACATACGTTTCATGGAACCCATTGAGTTTATAAGCAGGGGAAAATCTGTACCTGTGTTCTCAAACAATAAAGCTTTTCCTCCTGCTTTGCTGATGCGGTCGGTAATTTCAGTGATCTCAAGAACAGGAGAAACAAATTCATTTACACGAATCAATTCATTTGCCTGCTCCAAAGCCTGTATGAATTCTCTCAGGTTTTTATACATTTATTCTGTTTCAATTTCACCAATAAGATATGTCTTTGCTTTGCCTGCTATTTCAACCCTTTCGCCAAGATAGGTGCATTTCAGATGTCCTTTTCTTTTTGATAGCTGCATGGCTTTCATTTCATTCTTTCCTAAAATCTTTTGCCAGTAAGGTGTTAGAGTTGTGTGAGCAGAACCTGTCACAGGGTCTTCATCAACGCCAACACCGGGTGCGAAAAAGCGGGAAACAAAATCGCAATCATTACCTTTTGCAGTAGCAATAAATCCACGGCTGCCTGTTTGAGCAAGTGTTTTGAAATCAGGTGCAAGTTTCTCCACTTCTTCCCGTGTTTCGTAAACAAGTAAGTAATCGGAAATTCCTTTATATGCTTCTTTGGGTGCAATGCCCATAGCTTTTGTCAAGGTAGCCGAAATTTCTACAGGTTCTATTTTATCAGTAGGAAAATTCAAAACAAGAAGTTCATTCTCTTTCCTTACATATAAATTACCACTGCGGGAAGTGAAAAGAATTACAGGTAAATCATGCTTCAAATATTCAAATATTACGTGAGCTGCAGCAAGCGTAGCATGACCGCAAAGATCAACCTCAACGGCAGGAGTGAACCACCGGATATGATATGCATCACCTTCTTTAACAAAGAAGCCTGTTTCCGCAAGATTATTCTCCATAGCAATCTTCTGCATTACATCGTCTGGAAGCCATTTATCCAGAGGACATTCGCCGGCAGGATTTCCCATAAATAACTTTTCTGCAAAGGCATCAACCTGGTAGAACTTGAGTTTCATTATATGTTAAATTAAAATTGTGCATTCAAAATTACTTATAAGGGCGAATATATCCTAATAATTACTTTCAAGAAAAAAGCCCCTTATTCTTTAAGGGGCTTTAATAACAATAGTTTGAAACTTCTATTTTGCATACTTGAATTTTTTTCCAAGATATTGCGCGGTAGTTCCAAGATTTTCTTCAATGCGGAGAAGCTGGTTATACTTGGCAATTCTTTCAGAACGACAGGCTGAGCCTGTTTTTATCATACCTGTTTGTAGTGCCACTGAAAGGTCGGCAATAAAAGTATCTTCGGTTTCGCCCGAACGGTGACTGATAACAGAAGTATAGCCGTTAGCGCTTGCCAATTCAACTGCATTTATAGTTTCGGTAAGTGTTCCTATTTGATTTACTTTAATAAGAATGGAATTTGCAACGCCTTTATTGATTCCTTCCTGTAAGCGTTTTACGTTGGTAACAAAAACATCATCACCTACAAGCTGTATCTTATCGCCAAGAGCAGTTGTCATTAGTTTCCATCCGTTCCAGTCGTCTTCGGCCATGCCGTCTTCAATGGATATGATAGGATATTTCTTAACCCAATCCTTCCAATAGTTAACCATTTCTGCAGGTTTCAGCTTATCGCCGGTTGATTTATGCAAATGATATACTTTTTCTTCGGGGATATAAAACTCGGAAGCTGCTGGATCGAGGGCGATATAAACATCTTTACCGGGTTTATATTTGGCCCCTTCAATAGCTTGCAAAATAAGAGTTATAGCTTCTTCGTTCGACTTGAGGTTAGGAGCAAAGCCGCCTTCATCGCCTACATTGGTTGAATATTTTTTCTTTTTAAGCACATTCTTTAAGCTGTGAAACACTTCTGCGCCCATGCGAATAGCTTCAGCAAATGTTGTTGCACCAACAGGCATGATCATAAATTCCTGAAAGTCGATGCAATTATCGGCATGCGAACCGCCATTAAGGATATTCATCATGGGGATTGGAAGAATTTTAGCATTTATGCCGCCAAGGTAGCGATACAATGGGAGCTGCGATTCGAGAGCGGCTGCTTTTGCCACTGCAAGCGAAACACCCAGTATAGCATTAGCGCCGAGGTTCGTTTTGTTAGGAGTTCCGTCAAGTTCTATCATCAATTGGTCAATGCCAACCTGTTCGGCGACATCAATACCATTGAGTTCCTCACGCAGGGTTTTGTTAACATTCTGCACGGCTTTTAAAACGCCTTTGCCCCCGTAAATGCCTTTGTCGTTATCCCTTAGTTCGTGCGCTTCGTGGATACCGGTAGATGCTCCCGAAGGAACGGCTGCCCTGCCCAAAACGCCTGAATCGGTAACTACATCAACTTCAATGGTCGGGTTGCCTCTTGAATCGAGGATCTGACGTGCCTGTATGTGAATAATCTGTCCCATAATAAAAGTTTTAAAATTTAGACTTTAAAATTATATATAATTTGAATAGGAATGGAAAAAGATGTGGAAATTATGAGTTTTTTAACGTTTGCAGAAAATCATACTCACAACTTTTGTGTTGTACATGAGAGTGTAATGCCTGGAAAGAAAATGCTCTTCAGAGCGTGATGATCTGATGCTTAATGGCGTATTTGGCAAGCTCCACAGTGCTGAAAATTTCAAGCTTATTCATAATATTATGCTTATGGGCTTCCACCGTGCGTATGCTTATGTTAAGCAGGTCGGCAATTTCCTGATTGGCAAGTCCGCCTGCAATATGTTTCAATATTTCAATCTCACGTTTACTTAAGGACTTCTTTACTACTTCCGAGGCTGCTTCAGCTTGCTTTACTTTAAAATAGCTGTTTATGAATGTTTCGGAAATACTTCCTTTAAGGTACCTTTCGCCTTTGTTAACGGTGTAAATAGCTTCGAGTAATTGGTCAGGTTTAAATGTTTTTGGAACATAACCAAGTGCGCCAGCTTCGAAACTTTTTACTATATTGGTTTCATCAACATAAGAAGTATGTATCAACACTTTGGTAGCAGGGTAATTTTTGGTAATATATTCGGTTACCTCTATACCTGAAACCTTAGGCAGATCAATATCCAAAACAACCACATCTGGCCTTAGTTCTCCGACCTTAGAAAGGGTTTGTTCGCCATCGGTAACAACGGCAACAATTTCAACATCGTTGTTCCTGGCAAGCATAGCTTTAATGCCGAGTATCACTATATCGTGATCGTCAACAAGAATTATCCTGATTTTACCAGACATCATTATAAGGTTTTAATTGCTCTAATAAAATCCAAAATTAATACAAATATTTTAATTACAAACGAATAAAAATGTTATTAATTTATATCTGAATTAATTTAGGGGACAAAATGGCTATTCGTATCTCAAGGATTCAATAGGATCAAGATTGGCAGCTTTCATGGCAGGGTATATTCCGGAACCAAGCCCAACCATAAAGCAAAGTATTAAACCGCTGATAACCCACAGCCAGGGTATTATAAAAGAGCCTCCAATAAAAATCGAAATGATATTACCGATTGGGATACCTATCAGTATTCCAACAATACCTCCAAGTTGGCAAATTACAATAGCTTCAACAAGAAACTGATTCTTTATAGCTGCTTTTGTTGCACCCATTGCCTTCCTTATGCCTATTTCCCTAGTTCTCTCTGTAACTGAAACAAGCATAATATTCATTAGACCAATTGCAGCACCAAGTAATGTAATGAACCCGATAATAGTTGCTGCAAGCGTTACATATTGAATATTACTAACCATCATCTGAGCAAGACTGTCGCTTTTTGCCACTTCAAAATTGTTATCAACCCCGATTGGAAGTTTGCGAATTACACGGAACAAACCGGTAGCTTCATCAACGGCTGCGTCAACCATTTTGGGATCTTTAGGCATAATACTAATAGTAAATGTTGCATTTGGGTTTGGGAAATATTGCCTTACATTTACTGATGGGATGAAGCAATTTTTATCACCACTAAAACCCATGCTTGAACCTTTTGATTTTAATACTCCAATTACCCTGTATTTCCCAGGACCGATTGAAATTTGTTCTTCTGTTGGGATTTCTTTATTCTTAAAAAGATTTTTCACAAGGTCGCTGCCTAATATCACAACATTAGTTCCATTTTCAATTTCCTGCAATGTGAAATCTCTGCCCATTAAAAGGTCATTTCCCGAAGTGATTAAATAATTTTCATCTACACCCAATACTCCTGTATTAGGATTTGTTTTTTCAGATTTATATTTCAACGTGGCAGTATATGTTGCAAGCGTTATAATAGATGTATAAGCGGGAAAATCGAAATCTTCTTTGAATTTTTGAGCTTCTTTGTAAGTAATAGATTCATATTGTTTGGGTCCACTGCCATTACCCATAACTATTTTTGTTTCCCTATTCCGGATAGTAAAAGTATTAGCGCCCATTCGGGTAAAATTACTGCTGATAGAATATTTGAGTGAATCAATTGCAGTCAGGATGCCAACAAGCGCCATAATGCCAAATGCAATAATCAGAATGGTAAGCACTGTTCTGAGTAAGTGGCTTCTTACAGATTTTAAGGATATTTTAATATTTTCTGCTACTAATAACTTCATTTGACCACAAATGTATTATCAGCAAAAATAAAGAAAAGAGATGATAAAACAGGAAGGATAAAATAATAATTAAAATGGTTTCATTTTAAATATGGCATATATGGATGACATAATTACAGACCAGCAAACCACAGATAAGACAAGTGAAAGAAAGACATTCTTTTTATTTCTGTAATATTTAATTGCAAGAAAGGTGCCAAGAGGAATAGAAAGTAAAATGGGAGTGAGAGCGGCAATGCCCCATAAACCATATTTCTTTCGGGTCATTACAATAAATTTATTTTTACGTGAGAAATTCTTCTTTGGATGGCTTTTCTTTTTGGGAACTTTAACAACAACAGGTTTTAATTCTAAGTCATTTTTTGAAAAATATAATTTTATTTTTGGCCATAGTCTTCTGAACAACCGCATAATCATTTCACTCAGGAAATAAAAGAAAATAACTCCCAGTAACCCTCCGATTGTAGTAGTCAAAATCGTTTGGGGATAAGAGAAACCGAGCTTAAATGACAAAGGAGGAGCTAATAAAAACTTAACTCCGCTTAAAATTAAAACCTCGATAATTCTGAAAAAGCTGCCCGCTTTTAAATAAAAAAGTATCATTGAAAAATCCTCAGTACAAAGATACGAAGAGAAGGGAGCAAAAAGCAAGTAATAATGCCAATATTTTTATGTAAAAATGATAAATTAGACAGGTGGTAAATCCAATACGGTAGAGACAAGAAAATGGATAGACAAAGCGAGTTAATTGCTCAATTTGTTTCCATAAGCAAGGTCGCCTGC
The DNA here is from genome assembly GCA_963831005.1 of uncultured Bacteroidota bacterium. GTDB lineage: Bacteria > Bacteroidota > Bacteroidia > Bacteroidales > CG2-30-32-10 > CAWHOW01. The sequence goes on along the minus strand of CAWHOW010000039.1, from coordinate 57,632 downwards.
ATCTCCAAGACCGGGAACAATATAAGATTGGGCAGTTAATTCATCATCAACAGCGGCAACCCATACAGTAATATCTTCGCTTGATATATGCTTGTTTAAATATTCCAATCCCTGTACACTTGCAATAACAGTAACAATGTGCGTATGTTTTGGTTTGCCGCTCTCAAGAAGTTGTTTGTAAGTAAGAAGCATGGATGAACCTGTAGCAAGCATGGGATCGGACAAAATCAAAATTTTATCATCAATATTGGGACTAGATGTATATTCAATTTGTATATCAAATTTTCCGCTCTTATGATGACGGCGATATGCTGAAACAAATGCATTCTGGGCCTTGTCAAAGAAATTCAGTATTCCCTGATGAAGAGGTAATCCTGCTCTTAGAATAGTTGCTATAACAGGTTGTTCTTTTAGAACGGCTACCTCAGAAACCCCAAGTGATGTTATTACTTCACGTGTTGTATAGTTAAAATGTTTGCTGATTTCATAAGCGAAAATTTCACCAATTCGTTCCATATTCCTTCTGAAACGCATAGGGTCTTTCTGAATTTCAGCATCCCTTATCTCCGAGATAAATTCATTGAGGATAGAGTTTTGAAGGCCTAGGTTATTTATCATAATTTAAAATTTTCTGATTCAGAATTTCTTTTTCAACCACTTGATAAAAGTAACACTTTTTGACAATATCCAGTTCAAATCGTTTTTCTTGTACTGATAATAAATGCATCTTTTCGCCCCAAAACTCTTATAGAACCTGGCAAGGTTAGCATTATTAGAACCTTCAAAATCTAATGTGAGGTTGTGTTGGGCGTTTTCCCTAATAAAGCTGTCAATCAGGAATGACATGGCACCTGTTGATTTTGCTTCTGCTGAAGTTGCAGAGAAAAGAAAAATAACTTTACTGTTGCTTTCAACAAATACAGCCCCTGCACAGATTCTTTTTTCTTTCGTTTCAACACCCCAGAGTTTCACTGTCTTTTTATATATGCAAAGATCGACAAGTTTTTTCAGTGTTATATAATCATTGCCTTTGAAAGTTTTAATTTCTGTTCCTTTATTTTGCCGGAAAATATTAATGATCTGGTCAATGTCAATGCTCTTTGCAATTGAGAGTCCGACATTCACAGCCTGTTTGATGTTTCTTTTTGTATTATCTGAATAATTTCGACAGATAATATTATATGAAGGAATCAAATCTAACTCATATGTAATATTGTACGTGAGGTTATGTTTTTGTTCATCAAGCTTATTGAATGTATTCAGGTTAATTTCAACAAACTTATATTTGGCAGGAATACGGCTAATAAATTCTTCAATTACATCTTCACTTAATTTACTTCTTGAAAAAACGCCAAGTTGCTGAGTAAAGAAGGGTTGAAATAAATAATGGATTCCTGATTTCTTTCTGAAAGTTAATGGAAAAACCCTTTCGTAATCATTCTCTACTAAGGCTTCCCATGAATCACTAACAACATCTAGATACCAGGAGTAAGCATATATAATCCCATTGAAGGAGTTAGCAATGCATTCATCCCATTTGCTTTTATCTATTTCTTCGTATGTGAAATATTTAATCAAATTATTTGTAATGAGTTGTTGTCAGGGCAAAGCAAGCTGTATCATTTCTTCATATACCTTATCCCAGCCTATCCATCTTTTTTTATTGCTGAGTGATTCGTTATGCCAAAGGCTCATAAATGTGCCATTCACAGCTTTTACTTCATCAATAAGTGGCTTGATATGTTGAATTGCATCAAAAGCAGAAACATTCTGGTAATCGTGCAAAGTTCCTTCCATGAAAGTGAATGGAAATAACTTCAGCTTTGTTTCAGTTTCCATATCCAGGTCATAAAAAAAGAACGGGTCGCAAATACTTGCCCTAAAACCTACTTGTGCTGCATAACCAAGCGAGTAGTCTTCCTTAATATCAGCAGAAATTAAATTCCTGAATGTTGAAGGAAAAGATAATTTTAAGAAATGCTGCCTGCTGCAAACCACTTCTCTGTTTAAAACTTTAGAAAGTTGTTCAATTTCTTTAAAAAGTTTTGCGGGATTACTGTTTGAGGCGAACGAAGGGTGAATCCCGACATTCGCATAATCAGCAATAGACTTTATCAGCGAATGAAACTTCCTGTTGAATATATGAATGTTTTTATCATACTGGGCATAATCAGCAAAGAGTATGAAGTATATGGGACTTAAATTGTACTTTTTTAGTAATTCCAACTGAAAGCCGAAAGTATCGAAAGGGTCTCTTTTAAGGCTTGCCAGGACTTTGGTTCTTTCAGATATTTCTTTAAAGTTGAGCTCGAAAAGTGATTTCATATATCCTGCAATAGTGCGAACCGGTCCTTTCTGCTTATATGCCCATGCGCTATCAACATCAATGGTGGGAATGAATTTGTACTTTTTCTGTGGAGCTATAAAAGCAGGATACTTTGAATTGATTATCTGAAAAACTTTATTTGCCCAGATATTGACAACAGGTTTTTTCAGGAAACCTAGATGAAAAGCCATGCTCTCCACAGCATCAAAACGGTCGAACTGGTCTTTTTTATATGGAAGGTATTCTTCGTATCTCGTTGTCAGATAAAATGCTGCTGCAAAGGGATCGAAAGGGATTATAGAGTTTTTGAAAACAGCAAAAGGGCATTTAATTCCTTCGTAAATTACAAAGTCGGAACTTTGCTGTTTGATTCCTGTTTCAAAAAGAAGATTGGATGAATAAAAGAAAATCTCATCGCTTATTGGCTGGAATGAATAATTTATTTTAGGCCCTTCATACGCTTTGAACTCATCAATATTGTCTATTATTCTGAACTCAACATTCAGCAAATCGCGAAATATAAGATTAAAGATGTACTTAACCCTGTTGTTGATCTTATGCGTATATATCAGCAACATCAATTATTCTTTATTGAAATTATTATAAATTTCATTACAAATGAATTCAGATGCTTTACCATCTCCGAAAATGGATGCCGTTGTATTTATTTTTTTATTCTTGAAGAACTCAAACGCATTAATGATCTTTTTAGTATCAGCGTCACATATCATAGCAGCGCCTGCTTCAACAATTTCTACCCATTCGGTTTCGGAGCGAATGATGATACATGGTTTCCCATAAAAGAAAGATTCTTTCTGAACACCGCCTGAATCAGTTATAATCATCAATGAATTCTTTTCAAGCTGTATCATGTCAAAGAATGATACTGGAGGAATTATCTTTATTAATGGGCTTTTAACTATGGCGTCCATTAATTTATTTTCGAGTGTATCTTCAAGAATCTTTGAAGTCCGCGGGTGAAGCGGAATTACAACACTTAATTTATTTTCTTCAGAAATTGTATGAATAGCTTCAAATATTCCATTTAGCCTTACAGGGTCATCTGTATTATAATCCCTGTGAATAGTGGCAAGCAGGAAATTATTGTTTTGAAGATTGAGAGTTTTCAAAATTGAAGATGACAGTTCTGCCTTTTCTGCAAAATAAATAGCATTATCGTACATCACATCGCCGCAATGAAAAATAGCAGGATTATCAGCTGTATAAGGTGGCTTTGCTTCATTATTAAAACCTTCTTTTTCAAGATTCTTTATTCCTGTGAGGGTAGGAGAGAAGAGCAGTGTTGATGTGTGGTCGCACACAATTCTATTTATTTCTTCGGGCATAGCCTTGTTAAATGATCGAAGCCCCGCTTCAATATGCACAACAGGTATCTGCATCTTGGCGGCTGTTACCGAACCTGCCAGTGTTGAATTGGTATCACCATAAAGAATCACGCAATCAGGTCTTTCTTTAAGCAATACATCTTCTGTTTTCAGCATCATATCGGCGGTCTGCTTTGCATGAGTGGAAGAACCTACATTCAGGTTGTAATTGGGTTTCGGAATACCCATTTCCCTGAAAAACACTTCCGACATGTTCTCGTCGTAATGCTGACCGGTATGAACAATTATCTCCCTGATTTTATTCTTAAACGAATTATTGATACAACGACTTATAGCTGCTGCTTTTATTATCTGAGGACGCGCTCCTATGATGGTTACTACTTTTATCATTCTTATTCAATTTATAGCCTTTAACACCAAACGATTTTCTTTAAAAGTTATAGGTTATTGAGTTATTGAGAAATTCTAACTTTCGATTCAAAACTCCAAACTCACAACTCATAACTACATCAAGCCTTCATCTGCAAAACTAAGATATTTTTCTTCACCTATGATAATATGGTCGAGTACGCTGATATCGAGAAATTTTCCTCCTTCTTTCATTTTCTGTGTCAGTTTAATGTCGGCATCGCTGGGTTTAAGGTTCCCAGAAGGATGGTTATGGCAGAGTATCATACCTGTAGCATTATTTTCAATGGCTTTCCTGAATATCTTGACGGGATCTGCAACAGTGCCAGAAAGCCCGCCTTCGCTGATGCTGAATTTGCCAATTACCTTATTCGCCTTATTTAGAAGAAGTATCCAGAATTCTTCGTAGGTAAGGTCGGACAATACAGGATGGAAAATATCGAAAACATCTTTGCTTCCTGTAACCTGTTGCTTACTCATTGCTTCCTCTTCGCGCCTTCTTCTGCCAAGTTCAAGAGCGGCGGTAATGCTTAATGCTTTTGCTTCGCCTATGCCTTTGTATTTCATCAGGTCTTTAACAGTAAGCCTCGATAATGCGGCTATGCTGTCATCGGAACCCTGAAGTATGCGTTTCGAAAGGTCAACGGCAGTTTCCTCCTGATTTCCGGAACTAATGAGTATAGCAATAAGTTCGGCATCGCTTAAAGCGTTTTTCCCTTTTAACAGCATCTTTTCGCGCGGACGGTCGTCTTCAGCCCAATTCTTGATGGATGTTACGTTTTTCTTCATAACAATGAGTTTGGAAGCGAAAATAATAAAAAAAGGCTTTGCTATGCTTAACCCTTACTAAATACATCCCAAAGCAAATATTAAAACAAATCAACTGCTTTTTCAACCTCTTTCCTTGTAAAAGAATTGGTTGCCTAATTTAAAGAAGTCGCTGTATGATATAAAGCAATCGCTGCTTGATGTAAAGAAGTCATTGCTTGATTTAAATTAATCGTTGCCTGATTTAAAGCAATCATTGTCTGATATCAAACAATAACTAACTGATTCAAAGCAGTAGTTGCTTATTATTAGGCAAGAGATGCTTAAGGCGTATTGGGTTGTAAATTACCTTAATTCAGAAGTTCAATAGCTTTGGTAACCGAAATTCTGTTTCCATGTTGGTAGGCTGTTACAAAGGCATCTTTGATCCCTTTTTCCACAAGGGAAGCTTTAAGTTCGTTTGCCGAATTCATATCTGTAAAGTTACCGGTAGTATAAACGGTAAGCCCTTCATCGTTTTTGCCATGCTCAAGTCCGTTTGTAGCAACAAGGTCGAGCAACTGGTTAACTACTTCAGCAGGAACATCCTTGGTAAATGCTCCAAGCTGAACCTTAAATACTATGCCTGTTTTATCGGCTGATGTTGTTGTAGTTAGATTAGCAGTTGTAGCAGTAGTATTTGCTAATGGGGCAGCATTATTAGTAGCTAAATTCCGGGCTTCATAAATAGTAAGTTCTTTGCCATCATTATAAGCTACAACAAATGCATCTTTTATGCCTTTGTTAACTATTTCGTTCTTAGCGGCCATTGCGTCTTTTACTGATTGAAAAGTACCTGAGATATACAAGATATTACCGCTTGCCAGTTTCCTGTCGTACAAAGGGGTAATATCAAAAAGCTGTGCAGAGGTAACCGGATGTCCATATACGCCAACCTGCACGCTGTAAAATAAACCGTGAATGTTTGAAATTGGGTTGCTTAGCCCGTTAATATTAGCCGGTACACTCTCAATATCTTTGGGAGGAGCATTAAATGTATTGGATGAGCCTAACCTGAAATAAGAGGAGTTATTCAGATCAGCATAGGTTCTGTTCATCGAATTATCACCTTTCAGCAATTCAAGTGCCTTATATATGGGAATATGGCTGCCATTATAATATGCAACCACAAAATCGTCAGGATAGCCGCCCATAGACCTTATTTTATTTTTTGCAGCATCTGCATCTTCGTAAGTTGTAAAAAGACCGGCATCATAATAAATTAATCCACTAGGGGTAACTTCGCCGGTAACCGGTGTTATCCCACTGAAAGCTTCGGGTTCAACATGCCTTTTCACAGCGCATATCTGCACTTTAAAAACAACGCCTGAAGGCAATGACGGATTTAAAGGTATAAGGTTATCATCATCCACATTGAGTGGACTAAAATCTTCTCTTCCGGTTAAATAAACCCCTTTGAAATCATTAGCAATTAGCTTTCCTGATACTGGTGTAACAGCAGGTTTTGTTTCAGCGATAGTAACTTTTTTTGTAGCATCGGTCACTGGTTTTTTTGCGGCAGTAGTGACTGATATAGGTGTAAAAGGAGTTGTTGTTACAGGTTTTAATTCAGTGATAATAACCTTTTTTGTAGTATCAGCCACAGCTTTGTTAACAACAGTAGTTGTTGTAGTTGGAGCAACAGGAGTAGTTGTTACAGGTTTTGTTTCAGTGGCAGTAACCTTTTTTGTTGTATCAGTTACAGGTTTGTTAGCAACAGGGTTTGTTGAAGTTGGAGTAACGGGAGTAGCAGTAACAGGTTTAGTTTCGGTGATAGTAACCTTCTTTGTGGTATCAGCCATAGGCTTGGTTGAAGTTGGGGCAACAGGAGTAGTTGTTACAGGTTTTGCTTCAGTGATAGCAGCTTTTTTTGTTGTATCGGTCATTGGTTTTTTTGCAACAGGGGTTGTTGATGTTGGAGAAACAGGAGTAGTTGTAACGGGTTTTGTTTCAGTGATAGCAATTTTTTTTGTGGTATCAGCCACAGATTTATTCGCAACAGTAGTTGTTGTAGATGTTGTGACAGTAGTAGTTGTAACGGGTTTTGTTTCAATGATAGTAACCTTTTTTGTGGCATCAGCCACAGATTTATTCGCAACAATAGTTGTTGAAACTGGAGTAACGGGAGTAGATGTTAAGGGTTTAGAAATATTGCTTGCATACGAAGGAGTGATGCTTGAATACAATCCAATTGCATTTGCTTGTTTTTGCAGAGCAGTTTGTTCGTCAGCCGTAATATCACTCAATATCGAATTTTTCTGATCATCAGGCATGTCATCTTTAATGGTTTTAATAGTAGCCTGTGCTTTATTAAAATAGTAAGCCGATTCATTTTCAAGGGTATTGGCTAAACTTGATGAGGAGTTATTACTTACAATAACTCTTATCCCTTCAATTTTAATTGAGTTGTTCAGATAAAGAAATGAATTTGATAATTCTTGCAGTCTAAGAGCTTCCACTTGTTTTGATTTTGCAATAGCTTCCATATCGGCAACGTCAGAAAGCAAATTACTTTCATTATTTGTGTTGGCAGCTTTGATTGCTTCCATTCGCTTGCGATAAGCTATTACAAGTATGCTGTCAGCTTCGTTATTCAGGTTCTGAGCCAGTGCTAAGTTGCTTGTACTTGCTTTTGATATTGTTACAGTATCTGACTGATTAATAATGGCGGTTTGTTGTTTTAAGTTTGTAACTATTTTCTGCTGTTCGGTTATTTGTTTAGTAATACCAATTTTAGCAACACTATCTTTTTCGCTTGCCAGGTCAGCTTGCAAACCACTTATATTTTTATTGATAGAATTTACTGTAATATCAATATCTCCTTGAATAATTTTAGTCAGGTCGCTTGTATTTACCTTGGAGGTACTATTATTTTGTGAAGAACTACCAGTGGTGGAATTTTGAGCTGATAATTGCACAGAGAAGCAAATTGCCAGAATGAATGATGCTGTATTTTTTAATACTAAATATAAAGATTTATTCATGTTTCTAGATATGTCCAATTGTTAATATTAATTATTCAGTCAATAAAGTGCATATTGATTGTATACAAAAACATTTTTATAACATTTTACTGCAAAAGTATAACAATAGTTACAAAAGAAAAATCTTCCCTGCCTCGTAAACAGGGTTATTTGAATTATCATTATTCAATTCGTCAGGAAAAACATTTCGTTGACAAGGGTGGAAATTTAATTAATGTTAAAGAAATATTTTTAAGAAATATCTCTGGAAAAATAAAAAAGCCTTTCCTGCCAGGGAAAGGCTTAAACCCCAAACATTATGAAAAAAAACTATTTTGAATTTACTGTCTTGGTAAGTTTCGATTTCAAGTTCGAAGCCTTGTTCTTGTGAATTATACTTTTCTTAGCAAGCTTATCAAGCATGGAAACAACTTTTGGAAGATCTTTTTTAGCTTCTTCTTTATCCTTGGTATTCCTTAACTTTTTCACAACATTGCGTGCAGTTTTAGCTTGGTAACGGTTCAAAACTCTTTTTGCTTCCGTGCTTCTTATCCTTTTTTTGGATGATTTGTGATATGCCATAGTATTAATTGTTACTTAATATTTGTAGCCCGTAGGGGATTCGAACCCCTGATTTCTAGGATGAAAACCTAGCGTCCTGGGCCAGCTAGACGAACGGGCCATTAAATTCGGAGTGCAAAGGTAGAACAATTTTTTATTCATCCAAACAAATTCGGAATTATTATTTCTAAATCTAAAATCAACAGAGGAGAACTTGTGATATTAAACAATCAAATAATTATACCTTTGCCTTTAATTATTAAAATTATGAAGACAATAATAAATACCCCAAATGCCCCCAAGCCTATTGGTCCATATAGTCAAGGAGTACTTGTAAACGGAATGTTATTTGTTGCAGGGCAGATACCCGTTAATCCAAAAAATGGTGAGTTGATAAAAGAAGGAATTCGCATCCAGACTAATCAGGTAATGTTGAACATACAGGCTATTTTGAAAGAAGCAGGTATGGATTTCAGTAATGTGGTAAAAGCATCTATCTTCCTTTCTGATATGAAAAATTTTGATAATGTAAACGATATTTACGCTTCTTTCTTTCTGGGTGAACTTCATGCCCGCGAATGCATACAGGCAGCGAAACTACCTAAAGGAGTAGATGTTGAAATATCTGTAATTGCTGTGAAGTGATTTATCTTTTTAAAAGTATTTATGTATAAGCGATCATTCTTTTTATTTATTGTCGCAACTTTCTTTTCACTTGTAAGTCTTGCTGATGAAGGTTTGTGGCTTCCTATCCTTCTTGAACAGCTTAATGAGCCGGATATGAAAAGCATGGGTTTGAAACTTACTGCCGACGACATTTACAGCATTAACCATAGTAGTCTTAAAGATGCTGTTTGTTTGTTTGGCGGTGGTTGTACAGCCGAAGTGGTTTCCGATAAAGGGCTGATACTTACAAATCATCATTGCGGATACTACACTATTCAATCACATAGCAGTCAGCAGAACAATTATCTTATTAATGGTTTCTGGGCTAATGATTTCAAAGATGAATTATCCAATGGAGGTTTATCCGTTACTTTTATTGTAAGTATGGAAGATGTTACTGCTAAAGTGTTGAATGGTGTTAGTGATGGTATTTCAGAACAACAACGAGACTATATTATTAAATACAATTCCGAAAAGCTTGAAAAGGAAGCAGTGAAAAACACCCATTATAAAGCCAAGGTAAAAAGCTTTTATTATGGCAACGAGTTTTATCTTTTCATTACTGAGGTATTTACTGATATTAGGCTAGTCGGAGCTCCGCCAGATGCCATTGGAAGATTTGGTGGTGATTCCGATAACTGGGAATGGCCAAGGCATACAGGCGATTTCTGTGTGTTTCGCATTTATGCAGATACCAATAACAACCCGGCTGATTATTCTGTGAAGAATGTTCCTTATAAATCAAAGAAATCATTGACCATTTCGCTTAAAGGCGAAAAGAAGAACGATTTTACTATGGTGTATGGCTTCCCAGGAACCACTGAAGAATATCTTACTTCTTATGCTGTTAACCTTACTGCAAATATTGAAGACCCGGCAAGAGTGGCTATACGTGATGCAAAGCTTAAAATAATGGATGCTGCCATGAAAGCAAGTCCGGTTATTAAACTTCAGTATGCTTCCAAATATGTAAATATTGCAAATTACTGGAAAAAATGGGCTGGAGAAATGACCGGGCTGAAAAGAATGAATGCTGTTGAACAGAAAAAGAAACTTGAAGCCGATTTCACCAATTGGGTCAATGCTGATGATAAGCGTAAAGCAAAGTACGGAGATCTTCTTAAAGCATTTGAAAAGGTTTATTCGGCTTATTCATCTTATGCTCTTGCTTACGATTATTTCAGCGAAGCAGGCGCTGGAGTTGAGATAATTAAGAATGCATGGGGTTATAATAATCTTATTACTAAAAGCAGGGATACCAGTGTGAAGACTGTTGATGTGATGAAACTGGCAGATCAGATGAAGAACGGTTCGAAAGGCTTCTTTAAAAATTATGACCAACCAACGGATAAAAAGATATTGATTGCTATGCTTGAAATGTACCAGAAAGCCGACCTTAAATTTAAACCGGAAATATTCACAACTGAGATCAAAGAAAAATATAATGATGATGTTTCTATGTATGCTGATTACCTTTATAAAAATTCCTCTTTTGTTTCTGAAGAGAAAGTGCAGACCTTATTAAGTGGCTTTCGACGCGATAAATTAAAGAAGGTTATTAATGACCCCATGTTTGTAGTAGCATCGGCGATTTATACAAATTTCTACAAAAATATTTTGCCATTGTACAGCACTTACAACGATCAGCTCGATAGTTTGTACCGCATTTATATAAATGGTTTGAGGGAAATGGAAAGCAATAAGAAATTTTATCCCGATGCTAATTTAAGTCTTCGGGTGGCTTATGGTAAAGTTGAAGGTTACAGTCCAAGGGATGCCGTTGATTATAATTACTATACTACTATGGCAGGAATCATGCAAAAAGAAGACACCTCAATTGCCGATTATAAAGTCCCCGGAAAGCTTAAAGAATTGTATTATAACAAGGATTTCGGGCATTATATTGATGCCGACAGCACTATGCATGTTGCTTTTATTGCAAACAATCACACTTCGGGAGGAAATTCAGGCAGCCCTGTTCTAAATGGAGAAGGTCAGCTTATAGGTATAAATTTCGACCGTGTTTGGGAAGGTACCATGAGTGATATTATGTTCGATCCCGACCATTGCCGTAACATCTCTCTTGATATTCGTTATGCATTATTTATTATTGATAAATATGCAGGTGCAAAGCGGTTGATAAACGAGATGAAGATTGTTGATTGATTAATAAGGGTGAGTAAAGGAGCGTAAAATTGGCGCTAAAAGTTCTTTCAGTGAAGTAAATGACCTTTTGGGTGTAACAACGTCTCCAAGCGAATAGACAATGTCTCCAATCAAATAGACAATGTCTCCCCTTGAGTAAACAATGTCTCCCATTGAGTAAACAATGTCTCTCATTGAGTAAATAATGTCTCCCATTGAGTAAACAATGTCTCCCATTGAGTAAACAATGTCTCCCATTGAGTAAACAATGTCTCCCATTGAGTAAACAATGTCTCCCATTGAGTAAACAATGTCTCCAACGGAATAAACAATGTCTCCAACGGAATAAACAATGTCTCCAACGGAATAGACAATGTCTCCAACGGAATAAACAATGTCTCCCCTTGAGTAAACAATGTCTCCCCTTGAGTAAACAATGTCTCCCCTTGAGTAAACAATGTCTCCCATTGAGTAAACAATGTCTCTCATTGAGTAAACAATGTCTCCCATTGAGTAAACAATGTCTCCCATTGAGTGAGCAATGTCTCCAATCAAATAGACAATGTATCCAATCGAATGAACAATTTCTCGAAATGTTCGAACAATGTCTTCAAGGCTTGAAACAATAGTTGTTTGCCGGCTGCAGGTTGCTAATATCGGTATTTACATCAACCAGTCTTCAATTGCTTTCTGGTCAATATCTATATAGGTGGATTTCTTTATTACAATACCATCCTTTACCCAATATATGGCTGGTAGTCTTACCCCCGACATTTTAACAAAATCTTTCCCAAGAAGTATAGTATAAGGTATATCCGTAGCTTTTGTTTCATCAAAGAAAGGCTTTAAATTCTCTTTACTGCCATTCAAAATAAAGAAAATGGGAATGCCGGGGTTCCGCTTTTTCATGATATGTAATTTATAAGCGCCTATCCTGCAATAAGGGCATGTAAGGCTCATGAATGAAATGATATATTTGCCTTTTCGCAAATCCATCTTAGGCTCGACTACCTTTAGATTATTATAAAGCACATCAAGGTCAAGCTTATAATTTACTACTGTATCGTCGCTGGTTTGTTCAGTTACATTCAGATCAACCGGGTTGATAATAAATGGAAGGGCAATTGATGATAAAATAATTACTAAAAACAATATCTTTGAATATTTCCATATTATGCCTTTATGAAACTTATATAATATAAGGGATAAGGCAATGAGAAAAATGTTTTTTATTATTGACTCTAATGGAGTCATTTTGATATAGCTCCCAAAACATTTGCAATTACCTGAATTGCCTTCAGTAAACAATTGCCAGAACAGGTAAATTGTAAAGAAAATTAATACTGAAATTGTAAACCTTAGTGTGAATTTGTTCTTGAATAAATTAAAGAATAGTAAAAAGCCAATGAAAAATTCAACAGCTATCATTATCCTGGCAAGGAAAGGTGCAACAATCCAATTGGCAACTCCTAAGTCAACAAATGTCAATTCGAATAATTCAACAGGAAATAACTTTACGTATGCGGAAATAAGAAAAATTGAACCAAGCAGGACAGATAAAATTATAAAGAATGTTCTTTTCATTTAATTGCTGAATAGTATTAATAGACTTGACAATAGTTAAGTCATTAATAAAGAAAAAAATATTTGGCCTCTAATTTAACGAAAATAAAAAAGGGTGTTGAAAAGTATCAACACCCTTTTTTTATTTGGTAAACCTTATTGGATTGCACAGGTTTCAGTTTCACCTGCTGTTGAAACTACCATGCCATTGCAAGCTGTAGTTGCTTTGCTCTTGGTATCATTTATGGTAACACTTGAAGTAGAAAGTACATTGCCGCTGCTGTCTTTAACTGTGCATGTGCAAGTATAATCCTTTTTACATGATGTTAATCCGAGAGCTAAAATAAAAGCTATTCCGGATAGTAAAATAAGTCCTTTTTTCATTTTGTCGTTTTTAGATTAATACTTTGGTTTATTGTTTTGCAAAAGTATAATTATTTCTTTAAATATATATTTTTTGTCATAATTTTTTTAAAACCAATAGTTCATTCTATTTAAATTTGTGATAAGCAGCACAATCATTTATTTATCAACAAACTTTTTCCGTCATGGAATTTCATCTACTTTTGAAGTTTCAAAGTAAAAAGCATTGACTGATTTTCTCAACGACCTTAATGACGCACAACGAGAAGCCGTACTTTGTACCGACGGACCTGTAATGGTTATAGCCGGAGCAGGCTCTGGTAAAACAAGAGCGTTAACTTATCGTGTGGCACACCTTTTAAGCCAGGGTAAGGATCCTTTCAATATACTTGCGCTTACCTTTACCAATAAAGCTGCCCGTGAAATGAAGGAGCGCATCACCAAGCTCGTTGGTACTGCTGATGCCAAAAATGTCTGGATGGGTACTTTTCACTCCATCTTTGCAAGAATACTGAGGGTGGAAGGTCACAGGCTGGGTTATCCGGGCAATTTCACTATTTATGATACAGATGATTCTAAAAGCTTAATTAGGTCTATTATTAAAGAACAGGAACTTGATGACAAAGCTTACCAGGTAGGTTATGTGCTATCTCGTATTTCCAGTGCTAAAACCAATCTCATTTCTTCGAGGGAATACATTGATAACTTTGAAATAGTTCAGCATGATAAAACGGCTGGCAAACCACGACTGGGTGAAATATATACCATTTACGACCAGCGTTTATTCCGTGCATCTGCAATGGATTTCGATGATTTACTGTTTAAAATGAATATACTTCTTCGCGATTTTCCTGAAGTATTGTACAAATATCAACAGCTATTCGAATACATTCTTGTTGATGAGTACCAGGATACTAACTATTCACAGTATCTTATTGTAAAGAAGCTTGCTGCCAATAATGAGAACATCTGCGTGGTAGGCGATGATGCACAGAGCATATATGCTTTCCGTGGCGCTAACATCAAGAACATACTGAACCTGAAGAATGATTATCCTGATATCAAAATATTTAAACTTGAACAAAATTATCGCTCAACTAAAAATATCGTTAATGCAGCAAACAGCATTATAGTGAATAATAAAGACCAGATATTTAAAGAGATATGGACTGATAACGACATTGGTGATAAAATACAACTGCTGAAAGCCGCATCCGACAATGAAGAGGGGCTGAAAGTAGCTAACTCCATCTTTGAGCAAAAGATGCAGTTCCAGTTGATGAATAATAGTTTTGCTGTGCTTTACCGAACAAATGCACAATCGCGTGCTATGGAAGAAGCCCTTCGCAAACTAAATATTACATACAAGATATTCGGCGGACTATCGTTCTATAAAAGAAAAGAAATAAAAGACCTGCTTGCTTATTTCAGGCTTGCCATCAATCATAAGGATGAAGAGGCATTGTGGCGCATTATCAATTACCCTAACCGCAAGATAGGCAAAACAACACAGGAAAAAATTTTGGTGGTTGCTGATCAGAACAAGTTGTCACCATGGGAAGTGGTAAGCAATATCAGGTCGTTCGGACTGGGAGCAGCCGGCGAAAAGGTTGACGAATTTGCCACCATGATAAAGAGTTTCGCTGCCATGCAGAAAACAAAAGACGCTTACACGGTGGCGCAACATATTGCGAAATCTTCGACCATATTAAAAGATCTTGATGAGGATAAAACCCCCGAAGGCATTGCAAGGATACAAAACCTTGAAGAACTGCTAAACGGTATAAAGGAATTTGCTGAACAACAGCAGGAAGAAGACGAGGTGGAAAAGCTCCGTACCCTCGAAGTATTTATGCAGGATATTGCTTTGCTTACTGATTCTGAAGACCCGAATAAAAACGAAGGTGACTATGTTTCGCTGATGACCATACATGCAGCCAAAGGACTTGAGTTTCCGCATGTTTATATTGTTGGTGTTGAAGAGAACCTTTTCCCATCCATGCAGTCGTTAGGTTCACGCTCCGACCTTGAAGAAGAAAGGCGTTTGTTCTATGTTGCACTTACCCGCGCCATGAACCGTGTAACCGTTTCATACTCCGAAACCCGTTATAAATGGGGTAATCTAAACTTCTGCGAGCCAAGCCGTTTCCTGGAAGAGATAAATCCCGCTTACATTGATTTCCCAAGAAGGAAATCCTCACCCCAGAACGATTTTGTTTTTGATGAAGAACCAAAGACATTCAAACCAAAACAGAAACTTTCTTCTCCCCCTTTAAACCTTAAGAAGAACCTTGTTCCTTTTAATAAAGCCATACAAAAGCCAGTAAACAGCGATTTTAAAGCCACTGAGAATATTGCTGAAGAACTGCAGGTAGGCATGAACGTAGAGCACGAACGTTTTGGTAATGGCAAGGTGATCAATATTGAAGGCAAATCACCCGACAGGAAAGCCACTGTTTTCTTTGATGGCCACGGACAAAAACAACTGCTGCTGAAGTTTGCAAAGCTGAGGATAGTGGAGTAATTAGTAGTTTGAATGCATGGTCACAATGCATGGCTGTGATAGGGAATGGCCTGACCTTCAGTTCAAATGGTGAAACATGGTGATAAAAAAAGTACTTGTATTTAATCAAATATTGTTACTTTTGTTTTTCATTATGTTGCTATGGGTAAATTATTATCCTCGTTAATTCGCTAAAAAATCTTAATTAAATTTGATTTTATTAAATAATTGTATTATTTTTGACATCATTAAAATAACACAAAAACCGCTTGGAATAATCAGCTTCATAATTACTGGAATTTGAATACGTAAGTCAATATATATTTAACAGTATTTTTTTTGTTATTTAAGGCAACCATATTACATTATATACGTCATATGGATAGTTTAACCAGTAGTATAAGGATTAGTGACCAGTTTACTTAAAATTATTCTCCTATGAATAAAAACATAAAAGTTATTTTTTCTGTCTTTTTTGTGGCCTTACTGGTATTCCAGACCGGGCTGCTGAAAGCTCAATTATCAGGGACTGAAGCGTATGTTTTAGGCACCGGGGTACAATATGGAATTAGTGGCAAAGGCGGTTATGAAGGAGCCGATACCACATTAGGCGCTATGTTCCCGGGAACACATTTTCGTTCAAATACCCAGTATTTTGGTTTCGTTGCAAACCCTCAACACAATAACTGGAGCACTTTTGATGGTGACTTCTTCTCACCCGGAACGCCTGAGAATGGCTGGGGGATTTCCTTAGGCACCTCTGCCGGAGATGCTTCTAATAATTGTACGCAGCTGTTTGACATTCCAGGAAGTATAACAAGTTATCAACATGTTTTTGATTGTATTATTGTTGACTGGGAAGGAACTGATGCAGTAGGTACCAATCTTGATATTAAAATTGAATATTTATTGGAGCAAACCGATCTTTTTTATACTACAACTATTTCTATCAAAAATAATACAACCGCTACAATTCCTACATTGTATTATTACAGGAACCTTGACCCTGATAATAATATTATGATAAACGGCTCTAATTATGCAACGCTTAATACAGTTGTTTCGCAACCGGGTACCGGGGGTTGCGATATTGCACATGTGAGTGCAACGCAAAGCAATCCCTGGGATTCCTATGTGGGCTTTGCTGCTGCCGGAGCTAATTGGAGAGCTTCTTATGGCGGATTTTCAAACAGGGATGGTTCTGCTATCTGGAATGGAACGGGTTTCACTCAAACTGCCGGTTCAAGCGATAGCAATGATATTGCTATTCAATTAAGTTATCTTGTTCAAAATTTAGCTGCCGGGGCTACCACAACATTCAAGTATGTTACTATTCTGGCCGATACAGCTGCAAACAGGGCAATTAATAATTTAATGTATTTTACGTACCCTGGTTCATCAGGTCAACCGCCTGCTGCTTGTACACCTTATCTTGATACAGTTACATCTTGCGGACCTGTTCAGATTAATATTAACGGTTCAGCTGCTAATGAATATACATGGACATGGAGCCCGACTGCAGGTTTGAGCGCTTCAACAGGAGATAGTGTGATAGCAACACCTACGGGAACCACTACATATACTGTTACCGGAAGTCCTTTGGTCGGGTGCCTTGCACCTGTTTCTTATTCAATAGTTGTTAAAGAAGACCCGAGTGCAGGTCTAACGCCCACCATAACTGGAGCCTTATCATTTTGCACTGGTGGTTCTTCAACTCTTGATGCGGGTGCAGGCTATACATCCTATTTATGGAGCACAGCTGCAACAACTGAAACCATTCCTGTAACAACAGGAGGCACCTATACAGTAACTGTTACAAATGCGGCAGGCTGTGCCGGAACGGCTTCGGCTACTGTTATCGTGAATGCGAACCTAACGCCTACTATTACAGGCCTCCCGGCAATTTGCGTAGGAAATACAGATACACTAGATGCCGGAGCAGGGTATACATCCTATTTATGGAGCACATCTGCAACAACTGAAACTATTCTAGTTACTACCACAGGAACATACACAGTCACTGTTACTAATGCATCAAGTTGTTCAGGAACAGCATCAGCAACAGTGACGGTTAATTCGAATTTAACGCCGGTAATAACGGGCCCCACGAGTATATGTACAGGAACAACAGGTACACTGGATGCGGGAGCAGGTTATTCCACGTATTTGTGGAGTACGGCTGCCAATACAGAAACAATAACTGTGAACACACCGGGGACATATAATGTAACAGTAACCAACGCATCCGGTTGTTCCGGTTCAGCATCACTGGTGGAAACTGTAGGCGTACTGACAGTTTCAGTGACATCAACAGAAGAACATTGCGGACATTCCGATGGAACAGCCCAGGTTGATACTTCAGCATGCAGCAGCTATCTATGGAGTACCGTTCCGGCACAGACAACCCAAACAGCCACCAATATTTCGGCAGGCCTATATACGGTAACCGTAACCTGCGGAGGTTGCACTGCCACAGCCAGCGCCACAGTGATAGATGCACCCGGGCCATCGGCATCATTTGCCAATGTGCTGAATTCGCTATGCGGATTGCCCAACGGAAGCGCAACGGTAATTCCCACGGGAGGAACACCCAACTACACCTTTGCGTGGAATTCAACCCCTCCTCAAACCACACAAATCATGCACGGAGTTCCGGCCGGCAATTATGATGTAACAGTGACAGACTTTTATGGATGCACAGCAACAAACGAAGTAACCATTTTATCATTCCCAAGCCCGACAGATACCATATTAACTATAGTAGGGGCAAAATGCAATAAATCAGACGGAGCGCTTACTGTAACGGTAAACGGAGGCACACGCCCATTCCTATATGTGTGGGATACCCACCCGCCACAAAGCGATTCAACGGCACTGAATATTCCGGCAGGCAGCTATGATGTGACCGTAACAGATGCCAATGGGTGCCATGCCACTGCCACAGCAGTTGTTCCGACAACAAATGCCCCATCAGATACAATAGCAGAAAAGGACGAATATTGCGGAGAAGGCAATGGGAGAGCTACAGTAACAGCCACAGGCGGATCGGGAGGATATAGCTACTTATGGAACAACGGAGAAGCAGCAGCAGCCGATACCAACCTGTCTGCGGGCATATTTACGGTAACAGTGACAGATGACAGCAATTGTGCAATAACAGCAACAATCAGCGTTGCCAACCTTCCGGGCCCGACAGCCAGCTTCTTTGAACAGCCAAAAATACTTACATTGTTAGACGGCCCTGTAACATTTACAGATAATTCAACCTCAACAGGAGGAACTATAATAAGCTGGTCGTGGTGTTTTGGCGACGGGAACGTTGGCTGTGGCACTTACTTCCAGCATCAGTACACAAATATAGGTACATATGTAGTAACGCTGATAGTAAAAGACAATCACGGTTGCGCCGATACGATAAACGATACGGTAAAAGTAAAAGATTATTACACATTCTATGTACCAAATGCATTCACGCCTAATGGCGATGGCCTGAATGACTACTTCCAACCAACAGGAAATAATGTAGACCCGAACAACTTTAGCATGGTAATATATGACCGCTGGGGGAATTTAGTATTCCAGACCAATAAATGGTACATAAAGCATGATGACGAGGGGTATGCAGAGGGATGGAAAGGGACTTTAAACAATACAGGTTCCTGGGGCAATGTGGTAATGGACGTTTATGTTTACAGGATAAAGTTAACCGACCTAAACGGCATTAAACATGAGTATTATGGCAAGATAACAACTGTGCCTTAATAACGTGAACAATTTATTGGTTTGATCAAATCCTGTGATCCATACAGGTATTCCGATTCCGATATAAAAAAGCCCACTCTTTAATATAGAATGGGCTTTTGTTTTTTCTTTAATTACTATGCCATATTACAACAGAGGCATAGTAAAAAATAGTTCCTTTTAATTTTTTTATCCTTTTACCCTCGCACCACCTTATGCTCTTTCCTTAATATTAACGGTGTTAGGGTAGAACTCCTATAAGATAGTTTGTCTAAAATCACGAAATATTTCTTTTAGTTTATTAAGAACTATTATCTTCTCTGCTTCATTAACTGATACCACTAACGTTTCTCCATAGTGCATGGCGCTTCCACTATTTCTATTAGTATCGCCTATAAACGATTTAAGATTATTTAAAGAAATGTTATTCATATCGTTGTTATGGTGCGTGGATTGAAAAGTAGCTATCTCCTCTCCATTTCTGCTCCAAACCTTAATAGAGTTAATCATTTCTATGTTTTTTTGTTATTAAAAAAATAACTGTTTAGCTTATTAATAAATCAAAGATACGAAATGAATTCAAATTACAAAATTGAAGTAGGCTTTATAATAATCATCTTCGCTGTATGATATTTCAAAATATTAATTTAATTGATATATTTATTTTTATTTCCATCGGTAATGATCTTTTCAATAAAACCATCCCTCGATATTACAAAAGCGGCATGTAACAAACTCCCGGTTTGTTCATCCATATCCCATACTCCATATTTGTTGGCGATTCTTTTAGAGGGATCTGCTATTAATGTGAAAGGGAGGTTACGCTGCTGTATGAATTTCCTGTGTTCTTCAAAATTATTATTACATACACAGATCACATTATACCCATAGTAAGCCCAGATGCCGAAATTATTGCGCAGGGCACAACCACCTGAACAATCGGATATACAATCCTGGGGGTAAAAGAAAAGTATTACAGCGCTTCCTGAAAAATCTTCAAGCGTTAGTGAATTTCCGTGCTGATCGCTACCCGAAAAATTGGGCGCTTTATCACATTGCTTTAGCTTAACCATCATTGTTTATAATATAAGACGACTCATTGTATAAAAAATAACAGAACTGCCGGTTTTCCTGAAAACAAGATCAATTAATAAAACTGCCTATCTGTTTTAATCAAGTTATGCAAATAATTTTATAATTTGTTTTTGCGAATTTGTATAACAATGGATTTTAAATTATTTTCAATCTGCGAAAATCAGCGTAATCAGCGGGAAACAGAAAGAACTCCCGCAGATAGCGCAGATATACACAGAAAATCAATATTAAATTTTGACATAATAAATCTTTCAACTTGTTCGAAGCAGATAGGCAGTTTAATAAATAATATCAGATATAAATAATTTATATGGTTTTGATTCTTCAAATATCAGTATATCTCCTTGATTAGTTTCTTCGTATGTAATTGTTGATATTGGTTCGTGTAAACTCTGCTCAACTGATTCGCTGTTGCTTTCCTCTATTTCTCCCATAATGTTTTTTATTAATCTTTAAATGAATTATTACGTTTTTTCTTTCCTAATTACTACTTATAATAAAGGACTATAAAAGTATTTGTATGGAAAATAAATAAAATTAAGATGAAATTAATTTGGGATTAAGATAAGATTAAATACTGTAAGCAGGCATATAGGTGGAGCTGATTTAATACCGGGTTTATACACGAATATATAGTGCTGCAACCATCCCCAGTGGCTGAATCGGTAACTATAGTTACTTTAAGTTTTCAATTTTATTTGTATCGGAACTGACTGTTCAATTAAATTTGATAAAAAGAATTGGCTATAGATTTAATACCATTTGTTCCACGGTAGCAGCAGTATTGTCTATAAAATAAGAAGGGATGAAGCTGTTAGGCATTCATCCCTTTTTCTAATTATCCTTAAAAAGGAAATTATTTTCTTACATAATAATTACAATTAATTATTACTGTACTCATAATGTACCGGAGTAATAGTAGGCGTAGGATTTGTGATCCCCATATTTTGCAGGATCGGGGTTAATGTGGTTCCGAATTTTTTGAAAGCTTCTTCTGATTCCCATATATCTGTAACTATCATGGTGTTCCCATTCTGACATCCTGTGTGATGTAGAAGTCCTTTAGGTTCAGCATATCCTTTTTCACGAAGGGTTGCCCAGGTCTGGTCGTACTGTTTGGTTGTAAATCCTTGTAAATTGAATTGAACTAATACTTTTTTCATTTTTTTAAATTTTATGTTTGTGCCTACTATTTTAGGGGTTCGGCTTTCCCTTTTTACTGTTTTAAATTCGACGAATTTTTAAACTTCAGCGCCCGACAAAATTATTTCAGTCTGAATACTACCAGATTAAAATGAGATTAAAAATTAATTAATTATTCATTAATATTCGACATTATATAATGGCACTAACCTTGCCTGCTAATGATTTGGCTGCTCTTTTGACGGATATGCAATTCTAATCCCGGGACAATTACTGAACCTAAATGAACAACAACTATCCTTAATTATTCATTAAACATCTTCGGAAAGTAGTATAGGCTGTTCCGGAAGTAAGGAATGTGTTTGCTTTTAATCTTTATAACAGGGGCGATGTAAACGGCTTACTCCAATAACATTTCCAGTTTTTTGTTTTGATACTCATCCCTAAATCCCTTCTCTACAAGTAGAGAAGGGATTTTTATGCACCCCTCTTTGCTTTCAGAGAGAGCCTGTCCCGATTTATCGCATGAGCGTAAAGCTAAGGATTAATTATTTGGGCTGAAGCCCTTGTCTGCATTGTGTTTCATGCCCACGACCTAAAGGTCGTGGCAATTAATTTATTACCAATAATTGCTCATTTGCCACGTCCTTTAAGACGTGGAATAAGAACCCTGATATTAAAGGACTTTAGTCCAAATCAAAAACTCCAGGACAATGAATTATAAAGCGATTCAAACAAAATATATATTATTAGCTTTACGCGTATGCGATTTATCGGGAGGTCGGGGGTGAGTCTAAAGGAAACCATTGCTTACAATATCGGTGTAGTAAAAGCCACGCTCCATGGGCCATCCAGGGTGGGGTGCTTACTCTTTGCCCAACGAAAAAAAATTACCACTATTTTAGCAGGAATTAAAGCATTTGCTGCCAGAAGAGGTAAATTTAATGTCGTAGTAACAGTGGACAAAATAAAATTAGATTTTGAAGAATAACCCACCGTAAGCCTTGGATCAGTTGCCTGGGTTGGTAAGCCGGCAGTACCCGAATAAAATATTCCAAATGCATACTCCAGCAAATCGAAACCTTTCAGCTTATGCGGACGTCCGCTTTGCGTTTTTTCTGCATAAGCCTTAATATGAACCATACCGTTTAATTCGGGTAACAGTTTAGGATAAACCCCTTCGAGGGTAAGAATAGTCTTATCCAGCTCTTTGGTTTTGGTCACAGGATGAACGCCTGTGGCAGGAATTACCAATGATGTGGGCAAGTTAAAAGTAATACAATCATCTGAATTTAAACTTACAGTGGCTTTTACAAGCTCTATCAGTTTATTAGCTTCAGCATAAATTATTACATTAGCAATAATACCTTCCAATTTGATTTTGATAGAAGTGGTATAGCCTCCTTTTCTATTAGAATACAAATTAAAGAGAGGTGTCCACTGTGAAAGAAATAATTGCCATTGAGAAAGATTAGCAGCAGTCCAGTTAAAGCGGACTGCATTTGTTGGCACACCTAATACTAGGTAAGCAGCAGTCTGTGCGAGATAAAGAGCAAATTTCTTTATGCTTCGCGGTATATATGATCTATCCATTTGTTATATTTTAAATGTTTAATTATTAAGTAGTTAATTTTATTTTGAAGATAATTGACCTCTTCGGGAAAATGAATAACCTTAGCCCGATTATGATTGACTTGCAATACGTGAGCATTGACCCACGACCGACAGGTCTTGACCCGCAACCTGTAGGTCTTGACCCACAACATACAGGTCTTGACCCACAACATACAGGTCATGACCCACAACCCGCAGGTCATGACCCACAACATGCAGGTCTTGACCCAGAACCCGCAGGTCATGACCCACAACCCGTAGGTCTTGACCCAGAACTTACAGGTCATGACCCAGAACATGAAATTCAACAATTTCATTCCGAAATTCGACATTATCATGTCGTTATGTTCCTTTTCCATATTGTAAGTTTTAGTTTGTACTATGTTTACTGTTGTTTTCATTTGATAAGTGCTATTTTTAATGCTGGTTTTTATTGGTTGTAATTTGTACAGTAAAATTACAACCGCCAGAATCCCAAACCACCAATGGTAGCTCTAGCTGCACGAATGGTAACCCTCACTGCACGAATGGTAGCTCCTGCTGCACGAATGGTATTTTGATTTAAGCCTGATTTTAGGTCAAAAGATGCTTTTTTCGTCATGTATTTGTACAAAACGCATTTTTTCTTGTGTTTTGCAGGTAAACTAAACGGTTATTAAAAGCGGTGGAATATGCTATGATTTTTCTGGACTTATTCTGAAATGCCGGGGAAGCGAAATTTATTTAATTTCTCCAGGAATTCTTCAATGTTGTATCTGGAAATGTTTAAAATATACTTATCGAACATAATTTTATTCGCCTCAATGGTAGCCTTCTTCAATATACCCAGATAGACGATACAATGCCTGTGGATCATGCAAAAAGAATCGCAGGGCAATAGCAATGCCAGGTTATGTATGCCAATAGGCGCAACCAATGGTTTGCAGGCATCTGTATTATTTAATAACAAGTTTTCAGTTGGTGGCAATTTCGGCTTGCTTATAGTATTGGGGTCAACCAGGATTTTGACAGGGTCAAAATAAATTTCGCAGTAATGTAAACAGGATTCGCAAAAGAATATATCATACAAAGAGCGTATGTTAAGCTTGCCCTCGTATGCAATGAATATACAGTTTCCCACTATTTTTACTCCGTTTTTCATAGCTACATGAAAGTAAATTATAATGTCGTGTTCCCTTACATTAGATTATTTTTTAAGTCATTTTCCATAGCAACGTATAATAAATGGAAAATATTGTGTAGTTAACAAAATTTATTTTAATATCTGAATTATTTATATATTTGTCTTATTAAATTTACTGAAAAGTTCTTTAAACATATTTAAAATAAAGCGTTGATTTTATTCTTTACTTGGAAAACATAGAAAATATAAAACACGGATATATGCAGATAGTAATTAATATTAAAAATGAAAGTAAAGCGAAATCGCTTATTGACTTTCTCAGACAACTTGATTTTATTGAGATTGAAGAAATAAACAAAAGAAAAAAGATTTCAAAATTTCAACACGAAATTCTTGAATCTATTGCTGATATTGGCAAAGGAAAAGTTTCTTCATGGAATAATAAAAAGATAACGCTGAAACATGCTTAAGCTGGAAGTAACCAAAACTGAATATTTTGGAAAGCTGGTTAAAAAGCTTGCCAAGAAATATCGCTCTATTGAAAAAGATATTGATCTTTTTCTTGATAGCATTGAAACAATTGAACAACTTGGAACCCCGCTTGGGAAAAATCTTTACAAAGCACGCATACAAAATTCTGATAACGTGAAAGGGAAAAGCGGTGGTTACAGGCTTATATCTTATTTAAAATTAATAAACAATGAACTTACATTGATTTATATTTATTCAAAAAGCGAATACGAAAATATTGATGAAAAGCTGTTAGATAAATTAATTCTTGATGCTTTTAAATAGTTTTTTTTAACTGCTTCACCATTATTGGTGAAGTTTTTTTAATACATCGTTCTTTAAAATATAAATACTGAACAAATGAGTTTGTTTTTCAAACTCATTTTGTCGAAGTATAAAATAAAGCGTTAGCTTTTATTCTTTACTTGGAAAACTGGTAATTTTTAGATGTACTGGAATAAGAAGCAGCACGCGCCGACAGGCGTGGGCTGAACTTATTCGTACATCGGGTATACCAGTACCTCCAAGTAGAATATAGTTTCGGTTCCACGCTTTTTTTATTTTATAAACTTTAAACAGCGGATGCCGAAAAGCTTTTATAGAGTAGGCGAAATAAATTATAATTAAATAAGGAGAAATTAAATATGAAAAGAAACAATAACAACGTCGGCATTTTAATATGTTACTATTATTATGGTGCAAAAAACATTGATCCCAAAGACAATGTTTCAACTGAGATTGAAAAGAGCATCGATGTTGTAGAAAAAACAATTAATGTTTTGACAGATTTAATTATATCTGAAGATTTTAATATAAAAAAAGCAGTAAACGATCATTTTGATAAAGCAAAAGATATAGAACCAAATTATGTTTTTTTTAATAGTTTAGAAAAACATCTTCAAGAAGTTGTAAATATTTCAAATTACTCAATTCAGGAAATAAGAAGTAGGCTTATAAATAATAAATATAAGAATAATGTTTGGGAAGAACTGCATAAATCAGGACTTACAGGTATTCAGTTGGAAACGAAATATAATTATTGGTATAGCTTATTTATAAATGTAGCAGAAATTAAACAAGACATCAGAAAAATTAAGGAAAAACTAAATAATGCAATTGGTTCTGCTAAAACGAAAATCGAAAATAGATTAAAATCTTTATATGATGATTTGGGAAAAGGAATTATGATTTTACTAAGAGTTACAAATAAAATCTTAATTAGTCTTTTTAAAGTTTTAGCTTTTGGTTTTGTTGAAATTATAATAGAATTAAAAGATTTGATTGAAGAATTTCGTCCAGACCATATTGAGCCAGAACCCGAAATAATACTTTAAATATAATTATCACAATGATAAATTAATCTAAAATAAAACCTTATGAAAAATCTCTTCACTCTTTTCATAGCTTGTATGCTAAGCATTACAGCTATGGCTCAAGTCATAACTACAGGCTTAGTTGCTTATTACCCTTTTAACGGTAACGCGAATGATATGAGCGGTAATGGTAATAATGGAATTGTATATGGCCCAACACTTACAACTGACAGGTTTGGAAATCCCAATAGTGCATATAATTTTAATGGTACTGATAGTATTGTTATTAACAACTCATCTACTTTTAATTATTCAACTGGTAGTGCGTTTTCAATTTCAATTTGGGCAAAACCAACAGCATCTGATGTGTTTAATCTAATTGGTAAACGAAGCAAATGTGGTGCATGGCAATATCAAATAGGTTCAGCTAATTCTCCATATGGTTTGGCTTTTGGTGGAAATAATGGAACGACATATACTTATATGCAATCAGATATTTTGATAGGACTTAATATTTGGAATCATATTGTCGGTACATATAGTAATTCAGAATGGAAATTATATTTGAACGGTACTCTTGTCGATTCATTAAGTGGTGGCATGCCTCCAACGGTTCCTGATAATTTATTAATAGGAGTTACGGGAACTTGTCAGGGGATTGTTGGTCAAATTGATGATATTTATATTTTTAATCGTGCAATTTCCGCATCAGAAGTTACAACATTATATAACGAATCTCCTTGTTACTCTCCAACACCAGGCACCAACAACGTAACTCTTAGCAGTCCCGGCACAGCAACTCTAACCGCAACAGGCGGTACAAATTATAAATGGTACAATGTTGCAACAGGCGGCACAGTGCTTGGCACTTCGGCTACATTTACAACACCTGTTGTTAATACCTGCGATACATTTTATGTAACCAATACCACCACCTGCGAAAGCAACCGTGTACCGGCCATTGTAAGTGTAGTAAATTTAACTACAGGTTTGGTTGCCATGTATCCTTTTAACGGCAATGCTAACGATATGAGCGGTAATGGTAATAATGGTGTTGTAACAGGAGCTACTCTTACAACTGATAGATTTGGCAATCCTAATAGTGCATATAGTTTTAATGGCTCTTCAAAAATTACAGTTCCCAATAATACCAGCTTAAATGCGTTTCCTATAACAATGAATGCTTGGGTAAAAACAACATCTTCATGTTATATAATTGGTAAATATTTAAATAACAGTGGTAATGGTTATTTTATGGCTATCAATGCTAGCGGTTTAACAATATATGATGGTTATTTTTATAGTTCTACCATTCATGTAATTGATGAACCTAATCCGCCTTCAAATGTTGTTACTGATAATGTTTGGCATATGCATACATTTGTTGTTGGCCCAACAGGAGGGAAAATATTTTTAGATGGTAATCTTGTTGACACTGTTTCTTGGACAGGAACCCCTAATGCACCCAATACAACAGAAAATTTAATTTTCGGAGCTAATGACCCTCCTAACGCAAATTGTTATCTTAATGGAGACTTAGATGATATTAGCATATATGGTCGTGTTTTAAACAATGCTGAAATCCAAGCATTATATACTGGCGTAGCACCAACAGGCTGCCCAACAGCAGCGCCTGTAACAACTAATGCTTCGCGTTGCGGAGCAGGAACAGTAACTTTAACAGCAACGGGTGGTACACAATACTTATGGTATAATGCATCTAGTGGAGGAAGCATTATTAATATAGGAGCTACATATAACACACCTTCATTAAGCGCCATCACCACTTATTACGTTTCAAATTTCGATAGCTGCGAAAGCGTAAGGGTTCCTGCTATTGCTTACATTAATAACATAAATGTAAATGCAGGGGCTAACCACACTATTTCCTGCGGAGATTCAGTTTTGCTCAATCCAAGCGTTACATATAGCGGAACTGGTACACTTGCTTATAACTGGTCGCCTACAACAGATGTTGCTTCTCCTACAACATTATCAACATATGTAAAACCAAGCTCAACTACCACATATACCATCCAAGTTACAGATGGTGTTTGTACTTCTTTTGGCAATACAACAATTACAGTAAATCCCGCTAGTTTTGGCGTTGCTTTTACTACTAACACACAAATACTTTATGCTCCGCCATTTGCTTTCCAGTACAATAATACTACGCCAAACATAAGTAATTATAATTTCACTTGGTATTTCGGCGATGGAACTTATGTGCAATCAAATAATGCAACGGTATTTCATCAGTATTCCCAAAATGGAACATACAGCATTACTCTTGTTGCAACAAGTATAGCCACAGGCTGCACGGAAACATTGTATGAGAGCAATTACCTGTTTTGCGCCGGAGGAACAAGCTGTACGCAAACTTGCAGCATTACACCAACAGGACCTGTTTCAGGTTGTGCAGGAACACCAATAGTATTTACATGTAATACCGTTGCCGGTGGTACTTACCAGTGGAATTATAACGGTGCAATTATTTCGGGCGATAGTACAACAACATGTACGGCCACTGCTTCGGGCAATTACAGCGCAACTATTATTCTTAGCGGTTGTCCTGTAACCTCAAATGTTGTTACTGTTACTTTAAATAATCCTCCTGCTGTTCCTGTTATTAATTCAACAGGAAGCTTAACATATTGCGGCGGTGGTAGTGAAACGCTTACTGCCACAGCAGGTGCAACTTCTTATTTATGGTCGAATGGAGCAACAACCCAAAGTACCGTAGTTACAACATCGGGCAATTATACAGTTCAGGTTAGTAACGCCAATGGTTGTACCTCTCAATCCCAGCCATACCTTGTAGGCGCTTCTCCTCTTGCCAACCCCGATATTTGCATAGTTGGTGTTGATAGCGCAACAGGACATAATATCATTATCTGGGATAAACCAACAACAACAGCCATCAATCATTATAATGTTTACAGTCAGGGCAACGTGGCTAATGTTTTCAACCTTATTGGCTCTGTTCCTTACGGTTCAATGAGTACATTTATTGATACAGCTTCCTATCCGGCACAGCAAGCTTATATGTATGAACTTTCAACAGTTGATACCTGCGGTGCAGAATCAGCATTAAGCTCATATCATGAAACCATTCACCTATCCATTAATCAAGGTGTTGGCAATACTTATAACTTATCATGGAATTATTACGTAGGCTTTACCGTTCCATCGTACAATATTTACAGGGGAACAAGTCCATCTAATATGACATTGATAAAAACTCTTGCAAGCACACTTAATTCATACACAGATTTAACTCCTCCGAGCGGATATGTCTATTATCAGATAGAAGCGGTTAATCCTAATCCATGTAATCCAACTGCAAGGGTAAGGTACGCAACAAATTACAGTTCATCAAGTTCAAATATTGCAACCAATAATATTGTACTTGGAGTTAATAATTACGCTATCAATAGTGTTAATGACATCAAGGTTTATCCTAATCCAGTTACAGATAATTTGCAAATACAAACAGCTTTACAAATTAAGTATATAGATGTTTTAGATATTACCGGAAGGGTGATATATACAAGTACGTCTAAAACTATTAATTGCAGCAGCTTTGCAAGGGGTGTTTATTTTATCACTCTAACTACAGAAAACGGGAAAGCGGTTAAGAAGTTTGTTAAAGAATAAAATACAATTCATCATTTTCCATAAAAGGGTTTCGTTAAAGCGAAGCCCTTTTTTATTTTATCACATTTGTAAAGTTTTTAACAAAAATTAAAAAAACTTTGCAGATGTTAATAAAGTTTATATTTTTGCAGCCGTCAATTCCTCTCAGAAAAAAAAGTGTTTTTAATCCGTTGAAAAACAAAATTATAAAAGGTACAGAAGGCTGGTAGACTAAGAAAATAAAGAAATTTGAAAAATATTTTATACATCCGCTTGGTTTTATAAAATATACTTGTACCTTTGCACTCCCCAAATTTAGTGGGTATTTTACAATTAAACATTTAATAAACTAGTAATATTTATGCCAACAATACAGCAGTTAGTACGTAAAGGACGCAAAAAAACTACCTATAAGAGCAAATCGCCGGCGCTGGATTCCTGTCCACAAAGGCGAGGTGTGTGTGTAAGAGTTTATACCACTACTCCTAAAAAACCAAACTCCGCAATGAGAAAAGTTGCCAGGGTTAGGTTAACAAATAGCAAGGAAGTGAATGCATACATACCTGGTGAAGGTCATAATTTGCAGGAACACTCCATAGTGATGATACGCGGCGGCAGGGTTAAGGACCTTCCCGGTGTTCGTTATCACGTTATCCGTGGTGCCCTCGATACATCAGGTGTTGAAGGCCGTAACCAGCGCAGGTCGAAATACGGAACAAAACGTCCCAAAGTAGCTGCAAAGAAATAAATTGTATTTTAGAACAATCATTATATAGAAAATGAGGAAAGCCAAACCAAAAAAGAAAATTTATCTTCCCGACCCGAAGTTTAACGATATTCTGGTAACAAGGTTTGTAAACAACCTGATGTTAAGAGGAAAGAAAAATACATCTTATGCAATTTTCTACGATGCAATAGAAATTGTTACGCAGAAATTGAACGAACCAGGACTTGAAGTATGGAAGAAAGCCCTCGTGAATGTTACACCACAGGTGGAAGTTAGAAGCCGCAGAATTGGTGGAGCTACATTCCAGATTCCTTCCGAGATCAGGCCTGAAAGAAAAGTTGCTTATGGCATTAAGGCGTTGATTACTTATGCACGTAAACGCAATGAGAAATCAATGAGCCAGAAACTTGCAGGTGAGATCATGTCAGCTTTTAAAGAAGAAGGTGGCGCATTCAAGAAAAAAGAAGATACTCACCGTATGGCCGAGGCAAATAAAGCATTTTCGCATTTCAGATTTTAATTAGTATATATATAAAGGTATAGCCGGAACAAAAGATCGATGTCAAGGGATCTGAAAAATACAAGGAATATAGGCATTATGGCTCACATTGATGCGGGTAAAACCACAACAACCGAGCGTATATTGTACTATACCGGCGTAAACCGCAGAATAGGCGAAGTGGATGATGGCGCTGCTACAATGGACTGGATGATACAGGAACAGGAAAGAGGCATAACCATTACCGCTGCAGCTACAACTTGTTTTTGGGACCACAAGAACGAGCAGTTTAAGATTAATATTATTGACACTCCCGGTCATGTTGATTTTACGGTGGAAGTAGAACGCTCACTCAGGGTACTCGATGGTGCTGTTGCACTTTTCTGTGCTGTTGGTGGTGTTCAGCCCCAGTCAGAAACAGTATGGCGTCAGGCGAATAAATACAATGTTCCCCGCATTAGTTACATCAATAAGATGGACAGGCCGGGAGCAGATTTCTTTGGTGTGGTTAAACAGATCAGGGAACGATTGATTGCAAACCCTATTCCTATCCAGATACCAATTGGCAACGAAGATACCTTCCGCGGCATTGTTGACCTGGTTACGAACAAAGCTTATGTTTGGGATGAGGAATCACAGGGAATGAACTTCCAGGAGATACCTATTCCCGAAGATTTAATTGAAACAGTTAAAGAATACAGATATAAACTTATTGAAGGCGCTGCCGAAGAAAGGGATGACCTTCTTGAGAAATTCTTGAAGAATCCCGATTCACTCACCGAAGAAGAAATTATTGCAGAGATCAGAAAAGCCACATTGCAGATGAGAATTACTCCTGTTATATGTGGTTCTTCATTTAAAAATAAAGCTGTGCAGTGTTTGCTTGATGCAATAACTGCATACTTACCAAGTCCGCTTGATATTGATGCTGTAAAAGGCATTAATCCTAAAACAGAAAAAGACGAGTTAAGAAAGCCGGATGTGAACGATCATTTCTGCGCTCTTGCATTCAAAATTGCTACCGATCCTTTTGTAGGGCGTATTGCATTCTTCCGTGTTTATTCAGGGAAGATGAAAGCAGGTACCATGATACTTAATTCTACTACCGGTAAAAAAGAAAGAATTTCTCGTATTGTACAGATGAATGCCAATAAGCAGATCCCGCTTGAAGAGATTGAAGCCGGTGATATTGGTGCAGTTCTGGGATTTAAAGAAATGCGTACAGGCGACACACTTTGTGATGAAAAACATCCGATTGTTCTGGAATCAATGACTTTCCCTGAACCAGTTATCGGACTAGCAATAGAACCTAAAACACAGGCTGATATTGATAAGCTTGCAAATGCGTTGCATAAGTTAGCTGAAGAAGATCCTACTTTTAAAGTAATGGTTGACCCGGAATCAGGACAAACAGTTATCAGCGGCATGGGCGAATTGCATTTGGAAATTTTGACCGATAGGCTGAAACGTGAATTTGGTGTTGAGTGTAACGAAGGAAAGCCACAGGTATCATATAAAGAAGCGATCACTGACACAGTTCGTCACAGGGAAGTTTACAAGAAACAAACAGGTGGTAAAGGTAAATTTGCTGACCTTGAGTTTATTATTTCTCCTGCTGATAAAGATTTCAGAGGCCTTCAGTTTATTGATGAAATCAAAGGTGGTGCTCTTCCTAAGGAATATATACAAGCTATTGAAAAAGGATTTAAAGCAGCTATGTCAAACGGCGCGCTTGCAGGTTTCCCTCTTGATAGTGTAAAGATCCGTCTTATTGATGGTTCATATCATCCGGTTGATTCAGATGCTTTTTCATTTGAAATTGCCGCACGTCTTGCATTCCTTGAAGCTTGCAGGAAGTCGAAATTAATTTTGCTTGAGCCAATAATGAGACTGGAGGTTGAAACTCCTGAGGAATATTTGGGTGATGTGTTGGGCGACCTTAACCGTAGAAGAGGAAATACAGAAAATGTAGTTTCAAAAACAGGGTTAGTCGTAATTAAAGAAAAAGTGCCTTTAGCTGAAATGTTTGGATATGTAACAGACCTTCGTACAGTAACGTCAGGAAGGGCAACTTCTACACTTGAGTTTTCTCATTATGAAGAAACGCCAAGGAATGTTATGGAAGATGTTTTGTTCAGGTTAAGGGGAATGGTGATGAATTTTTAATGAAACAAATATAAAATCAAAACAAAGTGAGTCAAAAAATCAGAATTAAATTAAAATCGTACGATTATAATCTGGTTGATAAATCAGCCGAGAAGATCGTAAAGACCGTAAAGTCGACTGGTGCTGTTGTTAGCGGACCTATTCCTTTACCTACCAATAAAAGGATTTTCACAGTTCTGAGATCAACATTTGTGAACAAGAAATCCAGAGAACAGTTTCAATTATGTTCATACAGGCGCTTGCTTGACATATACAGCACTACTTCAAAGACTGTAGATGCCCTTATGAAACTCGAACTTCCAAGTGGAGTTGAAGTTGAG
This sequence comes from uncultured Bacteroidota bacterium, assembly GCA_963831005.1. GTDB lineage: Bacteria > Bacteroidota > Bacteroidia > Bacteroidales > CG2-30-32-10 > CAWHOW01. The sequence continues at coordinate 24,094 of CAWHOW010000039.1, read as the reverse complement.
ATCAAGGTTTGATGAACTATTTTGAACAACACCTTATATTATATATAGTATTTAAAAACATTTAACAATGTCAGGATTAATAGGTAAAAAAATTGGAATGACTAGCATTTATGATGCCTCTGGTAAAAATATACCATGCACTGTAATTGAAGCTGGTCCATGTACTGTTACTCAAGTCAGAACGCGCGAGAAAGATGGCTATGAAGCTATTCAATTGGCATTTGACGAACAAAAAGAGAAACATGCAACCAAGGCATTAAAAGGTCATTTTGCTAAAGCAAATACAACTCCAAAGAAAAAAGTTGTTGAATTTACAAGGTTTGAAGAAGGACATCAGAAAACTCAGGGTGATGTTTTGACAACTGATATATTTGTCGAAGGCGAATATGTTGATGTAGTTGGGACTTCAAAAGGAAAAGGTTTCCAAGGAGTAATAACACGTCATAACTTTAGTGGTGTTGGTGATAATACACATGGTCAGCACGATCGTTTAAGGGCTCCCGGTTCAGTTGGCGCTTCATCATGGCCATCAAGAGTATTTCCAGGAACACGTATGGCGGGTCAAATGGGTGGCGACAGGGTAAAAATGGTCAACCTCCAAATTGTTAAAATATTAAAAGAAAAGAACCTTCTTATTATTAAGGGTTCAGTTGCAGGACCAAAAGGTTCTTACGTATTGGTTGAAAGATTTATATAATCATTAAAAAATGGAAATAGAAGTTTATAACATAACTGGTGCAAAAACAGCTAAGAAAGCAAAGCTTGATGATTCGATATTTGCAATCGAACCAAACAATCACGCAATCTATCTTGATGTTAAGCAGCACATGGCTTGTAAAAGACAAGGTACTCATAAATCAAAGGACAGATCAGAAGTATCAGGCAGTACAAAGAAGCTGAAAAAGCAAAAAGGTACCGGTGGTGCAAGATCTGGTGATATCAATAGCCCTTTATTCAAAGGTGGTGGCAGGGCATTTGGTCCCCGACCAAGAGATTATGATTTTAAATTGAATAAGAAACTTAAGAGACTTGCTCGTAAATCAGCTCTTACTTATAAAGCAAAAGATAATGGTATTCTTGTTCTTGAAGATTTCAATTTTGAAAATCCAAAGACGACACATTATCTCGAAATGCTTAATAATTTCAACCTTTCCGATAAAAAAACATTATTAGTTCTTTCAGAAACAAATAAAAATGTATATTTGTCGTCCCGAAATTTGAAGAAATCCAAAGTTATCACAACTTCAAATCTAAGCACTTACGATATTTTAAACGCCAATAATTTATTATTCGTTGAGAGCTCTTTGTTAGAAGTTGAAAAGTTATTCTCAATAGCGGAATAAATTTAAGGAAGAATAGAATATTTATTATTTATAAGAAATAAAGAAAAAATGGACGTTTTAATAAAACCGGTTATCACAGAAAAAATGACTGGCATCAGCGAAAAGCTGCATCAGTATGGTTTTATGGTTAATGTTAAAGCCAATAAATTGCAAATAAAGAAAGCTGTTGAAGAAATGTATAGTGTAAATGTAGAAGCAGTTAATACTATACGTTATGCAGGTAAATCAAAATCGAGATATACTAAAAAAGGTTTTGTTGAAGGAAAAGCTGATGCGTTCAAGAAAGCGATAGTAACATTAAGTGAAGGACAAACAATAGATTTTTACAGCAATATTTAATTAAATGGGCTTAAAAAAGTTAAAACCGACAACAGCAGGGCAGCGTTTCAAAGTTATCAGCGATAATATTGATATTACAGCTAGTGAACCTGAAAGAAGTCTGCTTGCTCCGATGAAGAAATCAGGAGGAAGAAATAACACAGGTAAAATGACCATGAGATATATGGGTGGTGGTCATAAACAAAAGTATCGTATTATTGACTTCAAGAGAGATAAAGATACAATTCCGGCAGTTGTAAAGACAATAGAATATGACCCAAACAGAACATCACGTATTGCTTTAGTATTTTATGCTGATGGCGAGAAAAGATATATCATTGCTCCTCATGGATTAAAAGTTGGTCAAACAATATTATCAGGCAAAGGAGTTGCTCCTGAAATTGGAAACACATTGTTAATTGAAGAAATTCCACTTGGAACAGTAATTCATAACATTGAGCTTAGACCAGGTCAGGGTGCAAATTTTGCAAGAAGTGCTGGTTCTTATGCACAACTTTTATCAAGAGATGGAAAGTACGCTATCCTGAAAATGCCTTCTGGCGAATCCAGGATGGTATTAATTACATGTAAGGCTACTATCGGAATGGTTTCAAATATTGACCACAGTCTCGAAAAATCGGGTAAAGCAGGTAGGTCAAGATGGCTTGGCAGAAGACCACGAGTTAGAGGTGTTGTTATGAATCCAGTTGATCATCCTATGGGTGGAGGCGAAGGTAAAGCTTCCGGTGGACATCCACGTTCACGGAAAGGTATGCCGGCTAAAGGATATAAAACCCGCGCACCAAAGAAACAGTCAAGTAAATATATTATTGAAAGAAGAAAGAAATAATCATAAATAGCTATGAGTCGTTCATTAAAAAAAGGTCCTTATATCAATTATAAGCTTGAGAAGAAAGTTCAAGTTAGTGTTGATTCAAAGAAAAAAACTGTTATTAAGACTTGGTCAAGAGGTTCAATGATTTCTCCAGACTTTGTTGGATTAACAATAGCTGTTCACAATGGCAACAAATTTATCCCTGTATATGTTACCGAAAATATGGTGGGACATAAGCTGGGTGAATTCGCTCCAACAAGAATATTCAGAGGACATGCTGGAAATAAGTAAGAATAAATAAAAGTTAAATATTTTTTAAAATGGGTGTCAGAAAACGTAATAAAGCTGAGGAAGTAAAAGAGGCAAAAAAGAAAACATATTTTGCCAAATTGAATAATTGCCCTACTTCTCCACGAAAAATGAGACTGGTTGCAGATCTTGTAAGAGGCGTTAATGTTGATCGTGCTTTACATATTTTAAAACATAGTTCGAAAGATGCTTCTGGAAAACTGGAAAAATTATTGCTTTCAGCTATTGCAAACTGGCAAAATAAAAATGAAGGCGTTAGAATAGAAGATAGCAATCTATTTGTTAAAGAAATTGCTGTAGATGCCGGAAGAGTGCTTAAAAGAATTCAGCCCGCTCCACAGGGGCGTGCACACAGGGTTAAAAAACGCTCTAATCACGTAACTCTTTTCATTGACAGTCGCAATACTCTTGAGGAAGAAATTACTCCAACTCAAGTTGAAGAAAAGACTGAAGTAGTTGAAACAAAAGTTAAGAAAGTAAGAAGTAAAAAAAATATATAATTATTCATAATGGGACAAAAAGCAAATCCAATAGGCAATAGACTAGGTATCATTAAAGGCTGGGACTCTAACTGGTATGGCGGCAGAAATTATGAAGCCAAATTGGTTGAGGATGATAAAATAAGGAAATATTTGAATGCCCGTTTAGCAAAAGCCGGTATCTCAAAGATCATTATTGAGCGTACATTGAAGCTTGTTACAGTGACTATCAATACTGCCAGACCTGGAATTATTATTGGTAAAGGCGGACAGGAAGTTGATAAACTGAAAGAAGAATTAAAAAAGGTTACCAGCAAGGAAGTTCAGATTAATATAACTGAAATAAAAAGACCAGAAGTCGATGCTGTTATTGTAGCTTCTACTGTTGCCAAACAGATTGAAGGAAGAATTTCATTCCGTCGTGCTATAAAAACAGCCATTGCTTCAACTATGAGAATGGGTGCTGAAGGAATAAAAATTGGAATTTCCGGCAGACTTGCGGGTGCTGAAATGGCCAGGAGTGAAATGTATAAGGAGGGTAGAATTCCATTACATACATTACGTGCAGATATTGATTATGCAACAGCTGAAGCCCATACAACCTTTGGTAGGATAGGAATTAAGGTTTGGATTTGTAAAGGTGAGATATTTGGCAAAAGAGATTTGTCACCTATCATTGGACTGACAAGTATGAAACCTGGGGTGGTATGAGCGCAGGTCCTAAATTTGGTAAAGGTAAGAAAAGAAATAACCCGGGTGGTGGATATAAAGGTACGAGAGAATAAAGGAAAAAAGGTATAGTTGTTTAGGATTATATAGTATATTAAAATAGAAGATAATGTTACAACCGAAGAAAACAAAATACAGAAAACAGCAAAAAGGCAAAATGAAAGGCAATGCCAAACGAGGAAGTCAGTTGGCATTTGGGTCATTTGGAATTAAGTCTTTAGAAGAATGCTGGATTACAGGGCGCCAAATTGAAGCTGCACGTCAGGCAGTAACACGTCATATGAAACGTGAAGGCCAGATTTGGATCAGGGTTTTCCCGGATAAACCTGTTACTAAAAAGCCTGCTGAAGTTCGTATGGGTAAAGGTAAGGGCGCTCCTGAATATTTTGTTGCAAGAGTTACACCCGGAAGAATACTTTTTGAAGCAGAAGGTGTTTCTTTAGCTGTAGCCAAAGAAGCTCTCCGCTTAGCAGCACAAAAGCTTCCTATTTTAACTAAATTTATTGTTAGAAGAGATTATACTGAAGCAATAATTTAAATAAAATGAAACAGTCAGTAGTCATAGAACTTTCCACGAGTGAACTCAAAGAAAGACTTGAAACAGAAAAGAAACAATTGTTAAAACTGAAATTTAACCATGCTGTTTCTCCATTGGAAAATCCGATGAAGATAAAAGCATATAAACAAACTGTCGCCAGACTGGAAACAGAACTTCGTGCCAGGATACTAAAAGAAAAAGAAGATTCTAAAAAGTAATATTTCTAAAAAAATGGAAGTAAGAAAGCTAAGAAAAGAAAAAGTCGGCTTGGTAGTTAGCAACAAGATGAATAAATCTATAGTTGTTGAAGTTGAAAGGAAGATCAAGCATCCAAAATATGGTAAGTTTGTTAAGAAAACTTCCACATTTATGGCCCACGACGAAACAAATGATTGCAACATTGGTGATACTGTTCGCATCATGGAGAGCCGTCCACTAAGCAAAAATAAATGCTGGAGACTAGTAGAAATCATCGAAAGAGCTAAATAATTATGATACAACAGGAATCAAGATTAACAGTTGCTGATAACAGCGGTGCAAAAGAAGTTCTTTGCATCAGGGTGCTTGGTGGCACTAAAAAGAGATATGCCTCGGTAGGTGATAAAATAATTGTTACAGTAAAGGATGCAATTCCATCAGGTAACATAAAAAAAGGAACCGTTACTAAAGCTGTCGTTGTGAGGACGCATAAAGAAATCAGAAGAAACGATGGATCATATATTCGTTTTGATGACAATGCGGTCGTTTTACTCACGGCTACTGAAGAATTAAGAGGTACCCGTATCTTTGGACCGGTGGCCAGAGAGTTGAGGGAAAAACAATTCATGAAAATAGTTTCATTAGCACCTGAAGTGCTATAATCATATAATAATTATGGGATCAAAATTGTATATTAAAAAAGGTGATATCGTAAAGGTAATTGCCGGTGATTCAAAAGGACAGGAGGGGAAAGTCCTGAAAGTCCTTGTGGATGATTATAAAGCAATTATTGAAGGTGTTAATTTGGTTTCAAAAAGCACTAAACCAAATGCGAAAAATACCAAGGGCGGTATTGTGAAGAAGGAAGCCCCGATACATATTTCAAATTTAATGGTAATTGACAATTTAGGCAAACCAGCACGTATCGGAAGGAAAGAAGATAATAAAGGAAAATTAGTACGTTATTCAAAAAAATCAGGGGAGGTAATTAAATAATGGATTACAAGCCTAGGTTAAGAGCCAAATATAGCGAAGAAGTTGTTCCTGCTTTAATGAAGCAGTTCAATTTTAAAAATCAGATGCAAGTTCCGGTTTTAAAGAAAATTTGTGTTAATCAGGGTATGGGTTCTGCCATTGCTGATAAAAAGCTGATTGATGTTTCTATAAGTGAAATGACAATGATTACCGGACAGAAAGCTGTTCCAACTAAATCAAGGAAAGACATTTCTAACTTTAAATTGAGAAAAGGAATGCCCATTGGTGTTCGTGTGACTCTACGTGGTGATAAAATGTTTGAATTCCTTGATAGGTTAATTTCAGTTGCATTGCCACGCGTAAGGGATTTCAGGGGTATAAATGATAAAGGATTTGACGGAAAAGGAAATTACACTTTAGGTATTCCTGAACAAATTATTTTCCCTGAGATCAACATCGACAAGATTACTAAGATTATGGGACTTGATGTGACCTTTGTTACTACAGCTAAGAATGATAAGGAAGCATTATCATTATTGAAAGAATTCGGTTTACCATTTAAAAATCAGAAATAATTACATAATCAACACATGGCAAAAGAATCAGTAAAAGCTAGAGAATTAAAAAGGCAGAAAATGGTTATTAAGTATGCCGCAAAAAGAGCAGCCTTAAAAGCCGCCGGAGATTATGCAGCTCTTCAAAAACTTCCGAAGAATGCTTCGCCTGTTCGTCTGCACAACAGATGTAAATTAACTGGTAGGCCTAAGGGGTATATGCGCCAATTTGGAGTTTCCCGTATTAATTTTAGGGAAATGGCTCTTAATGGCTTAATCCCAGGAGTTACAAAAGCAAGTTGGTAATAAAAGAAAAAATCAAATATTAAAAAGATAAAGAATGAATACCGATCCTATTGCAGATTATTTGACAAGAATAAGAAATGCTGTGATTGCTAATCACAGGATAGTAGAGATTCCTTCTTCAAATATTAAAAGAGAAATCACTAAAATATTATTTGAAAAGGGATATATCCTGAATTATAAATTTGAAGATGATAAGATACCCGGCAATATAAAAATTGCTTTAAAATATCATCCTGTTTCAAAAATTCCGGCTATCACAAATTTAGATAGAATAAGTAAACCTGGTTTAAGAAAATATACCGGTTCTGAAAAATTACCCAGAGTAATGAATGGACTTGGTATAGCAATTATTTCAACTTCTCAGGGAATTATGACAGATAAAGAAGCCAAGAAACTAAAGGTTGGCGGTGAAGTTTTGTGTTATATTAGTTAATCAGAGGGAGGAACAAAACAATGTCAAGAATAGGTAAATTGCCGATATTATTGCCAAAAGGCGTTTCAGTCAATGTTTCTGATAAAAATGTCATTACGGTCAAAGGCCCGCTTGGTGAACTTCGTCAGGCAATGGATACATCGATAACTACAGAAGTAAAGGATGATCATCTTATTGTCAAAAGAGCTACTGAACAACAAAGACATAGAGCTCTTCATGGGTTATATAGATCTCTTTTATATAATATGATTATAGGAGTTTCAACTGGATACAAAGTTGTTCAGGAAATTGTTGGAGTTGGTTATAAAGTAACTAATACTGGACAAGTTTTAGAACTTACTCTGGGTTATTCGCATAATATTATTATGCAGTTACCGGCAGAAGTAAAAGTTCAGACACTTACTGAAAGAGGCAAGAATCCAATAATAATATTGGAATCCATTGATAAGCAGTTGATTGGTCAGGTTGCTGCTAAAATTCGTTCTTTAAGAAAACCCGAACCATACAAAGGAAAAGGTATTAAGTTCCAAGGTGAAATGCTTAGAAGAAAAGCAGGTAAAACAGCTGCTACTGCTGCAAAATGATAAATCAACAAATAAATATTAAGTAGAATGGCTATCACAAAAGACTTTAGACGGAAAAGAATCAAAATGAGAATACGTAAGGTGATCAAGGGAACACCTGAAATGCCTCGTTTGACAGTTTTCAGAAGTAATAAACAGATTTATGCTCAGATCATTGATGATCTGGGTGGAAAAACTTTAGCTTCTGCTTCTTCAAGATTAAAAGATATAGCTGGTCAAAAAGTTGCAAAATTAGATCAGGCTAAACTCGTTGGTAAATTAATTGCCGAACGGGCAATAGAAGCAGGAGTTAACAATGTCATATTTGACAGAAATGGATATTTGTATCACGGTAGAGTAAAATCTTTGGCAGAAGCTGCCAGAGAGGGAGGACTTAAATTTTAACAATTATGTCAAACGTAAATATAAAAAGGGTTAAATCTAGCGAAATCGAGTTTAAAGATAAACTGGTTAGCATTCAACGAGTAACTAAAGTTACAAAAGGTGGTAGGACCTTTAGCTTTTCTGCAATTGTTGTTGTCGGTAATGAGAGTGGGGTGGTAGGTTATGGGCTTGGAAAAGCAAAAGAAGTAACTACAGCCATTGCCAAAGGTATTGATGATGCAAAAAAGAACTTGATTCGTGTTCCAATTTTTAGTGGAACTGTACCTCATGAGCAAACAGGCAAGTACAGTGGTGCTCTTGTATTTTTAAAACCAGCAGCCCAAGGAACAGGAGTTATTGCCGGAGGTGCCATGCGTGCTGTTTTGGAAAGCGTTGGTGTTAAGGATGTATTAGCAAAGTCAAAAGGTTCTTCAAACCCTCATAGTGTTGTTAAAGCCACTATAGATGCTCTTTTGAGAATGAAAGATCCTTATACCGTTGCCCAGCTGAGAGGTATAAGTATGGATAAAGTATTTAATGGATAATAACTATTCACAATATTTCTGGAAATGAAAAAACTTAAAATAAAACAAATAAAAAGTGCTATAGATCGCCCAGAGCGTCAAAAAAGAACATTGCGTGCACTTGGTATCAAAAAAATGCACCGTGTAATTGAAGTTGAGGCTACTCCCCAGATCGAAGGCATGATTAAAAAAATTGAACATTTACTTTCGGTAGAAGAAGTTTAATAATTTATTTAATTGTATAAGAATAATATCATGGATTTATCAAATCTAAAACCAGCAGAGGGTTCAACTAAGAATAATAAAAGATTAGGAAGAGGACAGGGATCAACCAGAGGAGGTACTTCAACCAGAGGTCATAAAGGTGCAAAATCAAGATCCGGATATTCTTCTAAAAGTGGATTTGAAGGTGGTCAAATGCCTATTGCAAGAAGGGTTCCCAAATTTGGATTTAAAAACTTTAATCGAGTTGAATATAGAGGTATTAATATTGAAATACTTCAGAAACTCTCAGAATCAAAGGGTATTGTTGCTTTTGACCCTGAAGTGTATAAATCTAACGGGCTTGCATCAAAAAACGACCTTGTTAAAATCCTTTCAAAAGGTGAACTTAAAGTTAAACTTGATGTTAAAGCTCATGCTTTCTCTGCCGGTGCTATTAAGGCAATAGAAGCAAACGGCGGTACTGCAACTAAAATTTAAAGATTAATGAAAAGGTTAATTCAGACAATTAGGAATATATACAAAATTGAGGACCTGCGTGTAAGGATCATCAATACAATTGGTTTTATACTTATTTACCGATTGGGTTGCTATGTAGTTCTTCCGGGTATTGACCCTACTATGCTCGAAAAATTACAGGGGCAGACAAAAGATGGACTGCTTAGTCTTTTGAATATGTTTTCCGGAGGGGCATTTTCGCGCGCTTCAATATTTGCCTTAGGTATTATGCCTTATATTTCTGCTTCTATCGTTGTTCAATTATTGGGAATGGCTATTCCTTATTTCCAGAAACTTCAAAAAGAAGGTGAAAGTGGAAGAACAAAACTTAATCAAATAACACGGTATCTTACAGTATTCATTACAGCTGCCCAGGCGCCTGCTTATATCGGTAACATTGTATCGCAATTACCAAATGAAGCAATATCTCCATTTGACCCGGGTATTACCAGCCCAACTACATTTTTCTGGATATCCTCAATTGTCATACTTACAGCGGGAACAATGTTTATCATGTGGCTTGGTGAAAAAATTACTGATAAGGGTATAGGAAATGGTATTTCACTTATTATTATGATTGGAATCATCGCCCGCTTACCTTTTGCATTAGGTGGTGAGTTTTTATCACGTATGGAAGAGCAGGGTGGTGGTCTTGTTATCTTCATGGTTGAATTAGTAGTATTGGTATTGGTGATTTTGTTAAGCATTTTACTTGTTCAGGGTACCCGAAAGATACCAGTGCAATTTGCTAAAAGAATAGTTGGAAACAAGCAATATGGTGGTGTCCGCCAGTACATACCTTTAAAGGTGAATGCTGCAGGTGTTATGCCGATTATCTTTGCACAGGCAATAATGTTTCTTCCATTAACATTGGCAGGTTTCTCAGGTTCGGAAGCGGCAACTAGTTTTGCAAGAACATTTGCCGATTTCAATGGTTTTTGGTACAATTTTACATTTGCTATATTAATTATTTTATTTACATATTTCTATACTGCTATTACTGTTAATCCTAACCAGATGGCAGAAGATATGAAGAAGAATGGCGGCTTTATTCCCGGTGTAAAACCAGGTAAGAGGACTGCCGATTTTATTGATACAATTATGTCAAGAATCACACTGCCTGGTTCAATTTTCCTTGCATTTGTTGCTATTATGCCTGCATTTGTAAGATTGGTTGGTGTGAATAGTCAGTTTGCGCAGTTCTATGGAGGAACTTCATTGCTGATTCTTGTTGGTGTTGTATTGGATACATTACAGCAAATTGAAAGTCATTTGTTGATGCGCCATTACGATGGATTGATGAAATCCGGAAGAATAAAAGGACGCTCATCAACAAGCATGGCAAGTTAATTATAGAATGTTTGTCAGATGATCATTTATAAGACAGACGAAGAGATTGAAAAATTAAGAAAGAGTTCTTTACTTGTTGGAAAAACTTTAGCCGAAGTAGCAAAGCATATCAAACCCGGGGTAAAAACCGAAGATTTGGATAAACTGGCTGAAACATTTATCAGGGATAATCACGCTCTCCCTGCTTTTAAAGGATACAATGGATTTCCGTTTACTTTATGTATTTCTGTAAATGAACAGGTAGTGCATGGGTTTCCTGGTAAAAGGGAATTAAAAGATGGTGATATTGTTTCAATTGATTGCGGAACAATAGTAAATGGTTATTATGGCGATTCAGCTTATACTTTTACAGTTGGAGAGGTAAAGCCCGAAGTTATTCTTTTACTTAATACAACAAAAGAATCATTGTATAAAGGGATAGAACAGGCAGTTGCCGGTAAACGTTTAGGCGATATTGGATACGGAATACAGAGCTTCGTTGAAAGTTTCGGATTCTCGGTGGTAAGGGACCTGGTCGGACATGGAGTAGGTAAAAATCTTCATGAAGACCCCCAAGTTCCAAATTACGGAAGAAGGGGAAGCGGCATAAAGTTACAGGATGGTCTGGTGATAGCAATAGAACCAATGATAAACATGGGAAAATATCATGTTTTTCAGGAAGCCGATGGCTGGACTATCAGAACAGCCGATAGGTTGCCGTCAGCACATTTTGAGCATACGATTGCAGTAAGAAAGGGTGAAGCAGATATATTATCATCGTTCGTTGAAATTGAAGAAGTAATTCGGAATAGAAGTTTGATAACCGGAGTTTGAAACTCGAAAACCGGAAAGTAACGCAAGATAACCGGTAAGTAACGCAGGAAAACCGGAAAGTAAAGCAGGATAACCGGAAAGTAAAGCAGGAAAACCGGAAAGTAACGCAAGATAACCGGAAAGTAAAGCAGGAAAACCGGAAAGTAACGCAAGATAACCGGAAAGTAAAGCAGGAAAACCGGAAAGTAGAACAGGATAACTGGTTAGAGAAAGTTGATAAAGAGTGAATATATATTAAAAATAAAAAGAATAAAATAATAAGGTAATAAATTAATGGCAAAGCAGTTATCGATTGAACAGGATGGCACCGTTGTCGAATCATTGGGAAATGCAATGTTTCGCGTTGAACTGGAGAACGGCCACCAGATAATTGCACATATTTCGGGTAAAATGAGAATGCATTATATTAAGATTTTACCCGGCGACAGAGTGAAAATTGAAATGTCGCCTTATGACCTTACTAAAGGAAGAATAACATTCAGATATAAATAATAGCCTTGTATAGGCGCTAATTTTTGAAATAATGAAAGTAAAAGCATCCGTTAAGAAAAGAACTCCTGAGTGCAAGATCGTGCGCAGGAATGGAAGGGTCTATGTGATCAATAAAAAGAACCCTAAGTTCAAACAAAGACAGGGATAAAAGAAAAGTCAACAGTAATCAGTCAACAGTTAACAGTCAACTTTCGACTTGAGACTTCCGACTTACTACTAATAACTCAATAACTAATAACTAATAACCAACATATAACATGGCACGTATTGCAGGTATCGACTTACCAAAAAACAAACGAGGAGAAATTGGCCTGACATATATTTACGGCATTGGAAGAAGTAACGCCCGTAAAATACTGCTCGAAGCAGGTATCGATTTTGATAAAAAAGTTCAGGATTGGAACGATGATGAACAGACCAAGATCCGTAACGTTATCAACGAAAAATTTAAAGTAGAAGGCTCTCTTCGTTCAGAAGTTCAAATGAATATTAAACGCCTTATGGACATTGGCTGCTATCGTGGCATTCGTCACCGCAGTGGTTTACCTTTAAGAGGTCAGCGTACTAAGAATAATGCCCGTACAAGAAAAGGCAAGAAGAAAACAGTTGCTAATAAAAAGAAAGCTCCTAAAGGTTAATTTTGATTTTTTCATTACAAGATTGTAATTAAATATTATATGGCAAAAACAACAAAAGGTACAAGAAAGAGGGTTGTAAAGGTTGATCCTATTGGACAGGCGCATGTAAATGCTACTTTCAATAATCTTATTATTTCATTGACAAATAATACCGGACAGGTTATTTCCTGGTCATCTGCAGGCAAAATGGGATTTAAAGGATCTAAAAAGAATACTCCTTATGCAGCCCAAATGGCTTCGCAGGATTGCTCTAAAGTTGCATACGACCTTGGTTTAAGGAAAGTAAAGGTATTTGTTAAAGGTCCCGGAGCAGGTAGAGAATCTGCAATAAGGACTATTAATGCAGCCGGAATTGAAGTAATGGAAATAGTTGATATTACTCCATTGCCACACAATGGTTGCAGACCTCCTAAAAGAAGAAGAGTATAATTTTACAAAGTAAATATATAAGAAAATGGCAAGATATATTGGTCCAAAAACCAGAATGGCAAGAAGATTCAGGGAACCTATTTACGGTCCTGATAAAAATTATGAAAAAAAGAACTATCCTCCCGGAATGCACGGGGCTTCAAAAAGGAAAAAGAAAGTTTCTGAATACGGCGTGCAGCTGATGGAAAAACAGAAAGTAAAATATACTTATGGTATTCTGGAAAGACAATTTGCCAAGACTTTTGAAAGGGCATCAAGTAAAAAAGGTGTTACCGGAGAAAACCTTCTTCAGTTAATTGAAGCAAGACTTGACAATGTTGTATATAGATTTGGAATAGCTCCAACCAGAGATGCTGCAAGACAGTTAGTATCACACAGACATATAACAGTTAATGGAAAGGTTTCTAATATTCCTTCGGCTACTTTAAAAGTAGGTGATATTATCGGAGTAAGAGAAAAATCAAAATCACTTGAGGTTATTACTGATGCACTTGCTACAAGGAGGAACCAACATCCCTGGCTTGAATGGGATTCTTCATCTATGTCAGGTAAACTTGCTAGTTATCCTCTCAGGGATCAGATACCTGAAAATATCAAGGAACAGCTTATCGTCGAATTATATTCGAAATAATGATTAGTATATTTGTAAACTTATAATAAACAATAATAAATGGCAATTTTAGCTTTTCAGAAACCCGATAAGGTTATTATGCTCGAATCCGATGGATTCAAAGCAAAATTCGAATTTCGCCCTTTAGAACCCGGTTATGGTATAACTGTTGGGAATGCACTTCGGAGAATACTTCTGTCTTCACTTGAAGGCTTTGCAGTTACTTCTATGAAGATAGAAGGAGTGGAGCACGAGTTTTCTACAATTAAAGGCGTTATCGAAGATGTAACGGAGATGATCCTAAACATAAAACAGATTCGTTTTAAACGCCAGATTGAAGGCGTTACAAATGAAAAAGTAACTGTTAAAGTTGCCGGTCAGGAAACATTTTTAGCTGGCGACCTTAATAAATTCATGTCAAGCTTCCAAGTGCTGAATCCTGAAGTGGTAATTTGCCATATGAATCCTTCAGTTAAAATGACTGTTGAATTCAGTATTGATAAAGGAAGAGGTTATGTTCCAGCTGAAGAAAATAAAACCCTTAATGCTCCAACCGGTACTATCTTTATAGATTCTATTTTCACGCCTATTAAGAATGTGAAATTTAGCGTTGAAGATTATCGCGTAGAGCAGAAGACTGACTATGAAAAACTGGTTACTGAAGTTATTACTGACGGCTCTATAAACCCTAAAGATGCTCTGAAAGAAGCAGCAAAAATATTAATCCATCATTTCATGCTGTTCTCAGATGAGAAGATAACTCTTGATGCTGAAGAAAAATCGAATAGCGAAGAATATGATGAAGCTTCATTGCACATGCGCCAGTTACTGAAAACGAAACTGGTTGACATGGATCTTTCTGTAAGAGCTTTGAATTGCCTTAAGGCTGCTGATGTTGAAACACTGGCCGATCTTGTTCAATTCAATAAAAACGATTTGCTTAAATTCAGGAATTTTGGAAAGAAATCGCTTTCAGAGCTTGAAGAACTAGTTAAGAACAAGTCTTTGCACTTCGGAATGAACCTTGCAAAATATAAATTAGATAAAGATTAATAAGAAATGAGACACGGAAAGAAAGTAAATCATTTGGGAAGAACAAGCGCTCACAGGCATGCGCTGCTTTCAAATATGGCATCTTCCTTGATTTTAAGCAAGAATAAAAAGATTGTAACTACACTGGCTAAGGCAAAGGCATTAAGGACATATATTGAACCACTGATCACACGTTCAAAGGAAGATTCTACACATTCCCGCAGGGTGGTTTTTAGCTACCTTCAGAATAAAGAAGCTGTTACCGAACTTTTCCGCGAAGTGGCTACAAAAATAGCACAACGTCCGGGTGGTTATACACGCATACTTAAGACTGGTTTCCGCAAAGGCGATGCAGCCGATATGTGCTTTATTGAACTGGTTGATTATAACGAAACTCTTCTTTCAGAAAAACAGGAAAAGAAAACTAAGCCAACTACACGTCGTAGCCGTGGCGGTGCCAAGAAAACAACTGATAAGGTTGAGACTACTGAAGTAGATACTGAAGTAAAAGCTGAAGTAAAAGCAAAAGCGCCCCAGAAAAAAGCCGTAAAAGATGAAACTCCTGTTGTTGATGAACGGAAAGAACAGGAAAAACCGGCTGAAGAAAACACTGAAGGCGCTAAAGAATAATATTACCTGTTTTTCATTTTTTAAATTGTTGAAAAGGATGCTTGCATCCTTTTCTGCTTTTATCTAGACTGTGTTCGTGATAAATATCTTAAAAAAAATACTTCTGGGTAAAGCAAAGCTAATATGCAGTAGAATTTAAGTAATTGGTTACTTAAATTGTTAATTAAAGAAATCTAAAGTTGGAAAACATTAATTTTGCAATTCATTATAAAGCAAATGCCCATAACCAGATTATTCGATATTCTTACACGTTACCATGAGAACTGGCCGGATGCCAAGAAAGTGGTTTCCGGTAAAGAAAACGGTGTATGGGTTTCGTACAACATTGATGAATTAATTGAAAAATCGAATGATATAAGTTATGCATTCCTTTCGCTTGGTGTTCAGAAGGGGGATAAAATTGCATCTATCACGTTTAACCGGCCCGAATGGAATTTCATTGATATGGGCATACAGCAAATTGGCGCTGTTCACATTCCCATTTACCCAACCATTAGCGATTCCGATTATAAGTTCATACTTCAGCATGCCGAAGTAAAGTATATTTTTGTTGCCGGTGAAGAAATGTACAGAAGGATAAAACATATAGTTCCCGACATCCCATCGCTGAAAGCCATTTATACATTTAAAAACCTTCATGGCTTTGAACATTTGAATGAACTTATTGAATACGGCTCAAAGAACAGGGATCCTGAGAAGCTGAATGCAATTAAAAAATCCATTACCGAGGACGATTTTCCAACCATTATCTATACTTCGGGTACTACCGGGCAGCCTAAAGGCGTGGTGCTTACTCATAAGAACATTTTAAGCAATGTTATTGCTACCTCCTATATTCCGCCATACGAAGCAGGTTCGGTTGCTCTGAGCTTTCTTCCTATTTGTCATATCTATGAGCGCATGCTGAATTACCTTTACCTTTATTTAGGCTATTCAGTAAATTATTCAGACAATATTGCCAATGTTGCAGAACATCTTATGGAAGTGAAACCTGTTATTATATGCACCGTTCCCAGACTTCTGGAGAAAATATATGATAAGATACTGGCTACAGGGCGTAAGCTGAAAGGAATAAAGCGAATAATGTTCTATTGGTCTTTGTATATTGCAAACCTTTACAAGCTTAACGGAAAAAATGGCTGGTATTATGGCATAAGGTTAAAAGTGGCGCGAAAGCTTGTGTTTTCAAGGTGGAAACAGGCCCTTGGCGGAGAACTTGACCTGATAGCTTCGGGTGGAGCTGCTTTGCAGCCTCGCCTCGCAAAAATTTTCTGGGCTGTAGGCTTGAGGGTTCTTGAAGGTTATGGACTTACCGAAACTTCACCCGTAATTGCTATCAGCACCCTCGATCCGGGTTGTGTTAAATTCGGTACAGTTGGCCCTGTGCTTCGCGGTGTGGAAGTAAAGATTGCAACTGACGGAGAAATTCTGGTTAAAGGACCTAATGTAATGAAAGAATATTACAAGGAACCCGATCTGACCAAGGAAGTTATTGATTCCGAAGGATGGTTCCACACGGGCGATATGGGCTGTATTGACAAGGATAATCTGCTTAAGATTACAGGAAGGAAAAAAGAATTGTTCAAAACATCATTCGGCAAGTATATTGCCCCGCAGATGATAGAGAATAAAATGAAGGAATCGTCTTTTATTGATAATATAATAGTAGTGGGCGAAAACCAGAAGTTTGCTGCTGCGCTTATAGTTCCCGATTTTGCACATCTTAGGATATGGTGCGAAGGAAAGGATATTCCCTATACTACCGACAGGGAAATGATAAACATGAAGCGCATTATTTACCGCTTTCAGAAAGAAGTGAAGAAATATAATGCCGAGCTTGGCGATACCGAAAAGGTTATGAAATTTGAACTGATGGATGCTGAATGGACCATACAAACTGGCGAACTAACCGCCACGCTTAAACTCCGCCGTTCCTTTATCAATAAGAAATACTCCGAACTTATCTGTAAATTGTTCAACTGCTGACAAAAAAAACCTCCCGAATATATAAAAGGGAGGTAAATCATTACATCTAAACAAACCAAATATAAACTAAGCCACTATTATCCTTTTTGTGATTTCTTTCTTTCCTTGTTTTATAGTAACAAAATACGTGCCATTTTTATACGAACTCAAATCAAACTGGCGGGTGTAAAGTCCACCCGCTTCGTTCATGCTGTCATTCAGCAGCACTTTCCCATCTTCATCGGTAATGGTGATAAGGGTTTCGTTGTTGGGGTCGAGCTGAAATGAAATATTGAAATATGTGTCGGCAGGATTGGGGAACACTTCTAGCTGCATATCATTATCATCAGCGTTCCTGTTGGCAACTCCCATGTCCTGTATTGTTATCTTCTTTTTATACACAACACCCTGCCCCTTATCGTTCCTGCCGTATATCTGCATATCCATGCCGGGACTATTGTTGAATGAACTGTCGTTTTCGCCTCCCTGTCCGTCTTTATAGCTCTTAATGATTATCCTGTTATTCTTAAGGTCGGGAAACATGCTGTCGAAATTCTTGAAATTGAACTCCTTTATAATTGAATCCACATCAAAATTATTATTGAAGTTGGGGAAATCAAAGTTCTTGAAAAACATATTGTTTGAACCGAAATTGAAATTCTTGAACATATCCTGCATTTGAGGGAAATTATTGTAGAAAGCCGAATCGCCCGAATTTCCGAATGAACGGAACTGGAAATTGCCGAAGCGGTTTCCCGTAGTGGTATCTTCAATGTTCAAGTCGCCGGTGCCGTTGTATTCCTTTTCGGTGATAACGGTGTCGCCGTTCTCAATTTTCTCAGTCCTTATCTTTACATACGATTTGCTTTGGGGCTGCATATTGTTTTGTGCCGTAGCAGGGGAGGAGAGCATGGCCCAAATAGCCAGCAAACCTACTGCCGATAATATTATTTTACTGTTCATAGCTGTGCTTTTTAAATTGACGATACAAAATTACAACAGCCACTATGTGCAATTCTATAAAAATAAGTTAAGCTTGGTTAAAATATGTTAAGACGAAAGCTTGAAACTGTTCAATATTGGAGAGAAATTGAACAATTTCGCTCTGAAATGTAAGTTTTTCGTAGCGGTAAACTCTTATCCCGAGTTGAGATATTACTATCCCAAGTTTAGATAACACTATCCCGAGTTGAGATACTACTATCTCATGCTGAGATAACACTATCCTAAGTTGGGATAATATTATCCCGTGTTATGATATTACTATCTCGAGTTTAAAAACTGCTTTTTCACAAAGAAATAGCCTCTAAAAAGCCATAAATTATTGTTTTTGCACTTTCCTATTGACTTTTACCTTAATATGTTATATCTTGCACCCTTGTTTTACATATTCCCATATGAAAAAACTCATAATTCTTTCCACAATTTTCATTTTCAGCTTTTCACTTTCCACGGTACAATGTCAAACATGGAATACTTTGGGAAAAAAGCTAAATAGCTATGTTTTTGCTATTAGAAATATTGATAGTTTGCTATATGTAGGTGGGGGGTTTACATTTGCGGGAAGTATGTATGTTAATAATATAGCAACTTGGGATGGTGCTGAATGGGATTCATTGGGAAGCGGGGTATTGGAATATAATGGCATAAATGATATTTGTAAATATAATAATGAAATATTTATTGGAGGTAGTAATGGTTTTGCAAAATTTAATGGAACTACATGGTCTAATGTAAATACAGGTATAACATTTTATGCTACCTCATTTGTTAAAGCATTAGAAATATACAAAAACAAATTATATTTTGGGGGAGGGTTCTTTAAATCAGCAACTCCATACTACAATAATGGTATTTCAAGTATAGCAAGCTGGAATGATACAAATTGTTCAGGGTTAAACGGCGGTGTAACCGGTAATTCCGAAGTAGTAAATGCGTTGGCGGTATATAATAATGAATTAATTGCAGGGGGTGATTTTGCTTCTGCAGGTGGGGTGTATGCATTTGAAATTGCAGCTTGGAACGGTAATAACTGGCATGCTCTGGATACTGGTGTTAATTATATGGTTAACGCCTTAACTGTTGATACAATTAATGATTTTTTATATGTTAGTGGAGGCTTCACTTCAGCAGGTGGTTATAATGGAGTGAATGCAATTTATGTTGCACGGTGGGATGGATATAATTGGGATAGTCTTGGTCATTACAATTTATTATTTGGAGAAATTTATGCTCTCACAATGTATCATAAAAAATTATTTGCAGGCATGTACGTTGGCGGGACAACAATAAATCCTCTTTTCCTTGTCAAATGGGATGGAAAACAATGGATACCTGTTTATGGTCCTAATTGTACTATAAAGGCACTCGGAGTTTATAATGATGAATTATATGTAGGTGGGTGTTTTACAATGATAAATTCCGATAGTATACTTGGTATAGCTAGATATTACGAACCGCCCGATACTACCTGTGATTATTTACAAGCTATTATTGAACCTCGTAACCTTATATTAAAAACCTCTGATAGCACAACTGTTCATTTTTATAATAACATTATTCACGCTAGCAGTTGGCATTGGAATTTTGGAGATGGGGCAACAGATACTATTAGAATGCCTGTGCATACTTATTCCAGTCCAGGTATATATAGTGTTTCCGTTATAGTTAACTATCAAAGTTGCACGGATACTGCTTACACAACCGTAACTATAATAGATGATACGAAAATTAAAGAGTATCGCAATACCTTTAACGTTATTGTTTATCCTAATCCCGCAAGCGATGAAATAGAAATCAGCAGTCAACAGTCGGCAGCCAGCAATATTGAAATATATAATTTACTTGGCGAAGAAGTATTCACAACAACTAACTACAAACCACAAACTACTAACGAAATAGATGTTTCTTCTTTTCCGGCAGGAATGTATATTGTGGAAGTGAAAACTGATAAAATCGTTACCGTTAAGAAGTTCATTAAGGAATAGACTTTAATTAGTAAATTTGTCAGGACAATAATTAAAGCAATGAAAAAACTTTTACTGTTTATTACACTTACAGGCATAGTAAGTTTTGCCTGTCTGCCGGTAGGCACTGTAAATGCACAAACGCTTAATGTCCCTTCTCGTCAGATTACTGCAATGTCGGGCAGTCAGTTTGCTAATTATATTTGGTCGATGGACTTAACCGATAGAGAAAACGCTATTTATGCTGAAGTGTTGAACGGCAATGTTCCTGATTTCATGAGGAACCTTGTTCCTGTTACATCATCCGCCACCATTAGCCATACGCTTTACACTGCCACCTATTATGTTCTTCCCGATTATACCGCTATCGGTTGCGATACCGACTATTTTCTATGCCCCATGACTCCGCTGCTTGCGCAAAGGATAGCAGACCAGATAGGATGCACTTTGCCGACAAGTAAAATGGTGGACGACATCTGGCTTGCTGCCACTGTTAAGCTTGCTCCTTCCACTATTCCACCCAGTCCGCAAATGACTACAGTCCCGATATTTTACCAGGAAGATACTACTGTATGGAACCAAAGAAAGCTTGTGCTTGCAGCACATCCCTTGGGTGCCCTTGTAGGAGGTGATAAAAAAGATGTTATCATTTCGAATCATATTTATGGCAATCCTTCGCCCGGAAGGGTTGTAATTTATGGCTGGACACAACTGGATAGTATAGCAATACAGGAAGTATACTGGGGGCACGAAAATACGTATGCCGATTACAGCCATGGAATACGCTTTGTTCAGCTTGCATGCACTTTGAACGGAAATGCAACAACTGTCAATAATATACTAACTTCAACAACACTGGATTCGGTACTTAGCAATGAAGGGTCTATAGCCGTACCCCGTTATCCGGTAGCATTTCCACCGGCAGTTACTCCAACTTCTTACTGTGTATTACGAGAAGATTCAACTAGCATCCGTGTGATTGTTTCAAGCGATACTACAAACCACTATGCTGTGCAACTTAGCCTTGACGGACTGAACTTTGGCAGCAGCCTGTATTTCAACGATACCAATTTTGTAGTTGCCAGCCTGCATCAAGATTCTATCTATTACGTGAGGATAGCAAGCTGTAATGCTTTCGATACTTCTGCATGGTCAGAGGTGCTGGGTGCAACCCCTTCATCATTCCATGAACGGGTACTGGTTGTTAACGGGTTTAACCGCGTGATTACTGGAAATACCTATAATTTTATCCGACAACATGGAAAAGCCATTTACAAAAGCGGTTATCTTTTTTCATCAGCATCCAATGCAGCCATTGTTAATGGTTTGGTAAGCCTTTCAAGCTTCCCGATTGTAGATTATATTCTTGGTGAAGAAAGCACCGCTGATACAACATTCAGTCCAAGGGAGCAGGATTTAGTTTCAGCTTACTTGAATAGCGGAGGGAAACTATTTGTTTCAGGCTCTGAGATCGCCTGGGACCTTGATGATAAAGGTTCAACTGCTGATAAAGCCTTTTATCATAATTATCTTAAAGCGCAATACCTGAGTGATTCGCCCAACAGTCAACCTTCAACTTATTATAATGTTACTACAGAAGCTTCGCAGTTCTTCAGTAATCTTAATGCTTTCAGTTTTGACAATGGCACGCATGGTACTTATAACGTGGCTTACCCTGATGCAATAACAGGAATCAACGGAGGGATAGATTGTTTTTATTATACAGGACTTCCTACTAATTATGCCGGTGTTTGTTATGCAGGTTTATTTCCTTCGGGAACAGTGCAGGGAAAGCTAGTTAATATGGGATTTCCTTTTGAAACTGTTTACCCTGATTCATCAGGCGATAAGCTAATGAGCAGGATAATGGTTTATTTTGAGCCTCGTCCTGATTCAGCAGTAACTGTGGCAGGGCCAACTGCTATTTGCATGGGCGATTCGGTTTTGCTTCAGGCTTATAATGATTTCGGATATTCGTACCAATGGTTTAAAAACGGGAATAGTTTAAGCTTGGCCAATGCGTCGTCTTTATATGTTAAGCAAAGCGGCAATTATACAGTTTCGGTTGCGCATAACGGGCAAAGCGCAGTTTCATTGCCTGTAAGCATTACTTTAAATCCTTTGCCAATTGCTTATGCAGGTAACGATACAACTATCTGTTCGGGAAGTTCGATAGCATTGCATGCGACAGGAGGCACAACTTACGCATGGAATAACGGCGTGGTGCAGGGAGTTTCTTTTTCGCCTGTTTCAACACAAACATATACTGTAACTGTAACGGATGCAAATAATTGTTCTGCTTCGGATAATATTAAAGTAACGGTTGATTTTCCTGCTATACCTGTCGTGATCTTGTCAGTACATGATCTTATTTCAACTTTTGCATATGCATACCAATGGTACGACAGCACAGGAGCTATTGCAGGAGATACACTTCAGTCAATAACTCCTATGCATAATGGCGAATATTATATAGTGGTAACTGATTCTGCAGGTTGTTCAGCACAATCGCTGCCATATGATTATGTGGCGACCTCTGTTACTACCTATCCTGAAAAAGATAAAATTTCTTTTTTTTATGACCCAGATACAGATATCCTTTACCTTCACAATCCTTATACCTCATCCATTGATATACAGGTAAGACTATTGGATGAAACCGGGAAATCGTTAATGTCAAGAAGCATTAACCTGGCACCACTTCATACAGAATCTCTGGGTTTAAAGGAATTTTCTGAAGGTATTTATCTTGTCAATATTCAAAACGATCAGTTTCTGATATCAGGCAAAATATTGAAAAGATAATTTTTCTTAGTAATTTCGCAGCATCAATTAATAGACGATGAAAGCAATAAATAATCCTAAACCTGCCCTGTTTTCGCTGGGTATTTTAATATGTATTTTCCTGGTCTCGGCCTGCAACGGTAAAAAAGATGAAGCCGATAACAAAGGGAATAAGCTGCTTACCGAGCGCATCCAATACGATGTGCTGATTAAGACCCCTGACCCTGATATGGACTGGTGGGTGCAGAATATTGAAGGCTCCAAACGCGAAGGTTTTGTGAAAACATTTATTAACCTTGCATGCGAGGGCAAAGTGAAGGCCTATGATTACTTTAACAACCCGCTTACCCCGCAGCAGGTGAAGAATATTGACAAGCGTATTGATACGGTTAGCGTTCCCGACCCTAAAGACCCTGTAAAGGTTAAAGATACAGTGGTGAAAACGAACCTTGATATGCAAAAGATAACCAAAGTGCGTTTCCTTGAAGAATGGTCGCTGGATGAGAAGAAAATGAACTTCGAGAAAAAGGTGGTAGGCATAATGCTGATGAAGGAGAATTACGACGAAAATGCCCAGCTCAGGGGATATTCTCCGCTTTTCTGGATTTATTTCGACGACAGCTACCCGGCTAAGTTGAAGTAGTTAGTCAACAGTCGGCAGTCTTCAGTTTATAATCTGTTATTCCATTCTTATCATTCAGCAAATGGTTTGATAATCATTTCTATTTTAAGCTTAACAATAAATTAATATTGAAAAAATAATCAATATCAACTTATAAGTTGAATCCATATTTCTTTTATTAAATGCGTAACCCCATTCTTATATCCTATAACTAAAGTAGCAATTGGTCTACACAAAAAATATGTTGATAACTTTTTTCCAATAATTCGTTTTTTTAGAGTTATTCTTTCTATTTTTACAAAACCATATTTCACTTGCATGAATCACCAAACCACATTTATAAAATGTGATGTTTACGGGATAGAGAAGGAAGAAGGAAGAAGGAAGAAGGAAGAAGAACCCTTAATCATCAGTGGAATCCGTTGCTTGACGGATTGCCCGGCTTGCCATCCGGCAGGGAATATCCCCATTTTTATTATACACTATATAATAAGGTATCAAACGTTCTTTTTAGGAAAGGCTGCCGCATGATGCCTGCTGCCCTGTTGCATGTTT